>NZ_SDGV01000001.1 GCF_004795745.1 Vagococcus silagei
AGTTTTCAAAGGTCTAGTTCTCGTTGCTTTAGCAACTTACATATAATAACATCCTGTAAAAGAGTTGTCAATATGTTTTTTTCGTTTTGTTTTTTCGCTTTCAAACATAAATGTCTTAAGCAACGAAATTTATTATAGCATACAAAAAAAATTCTTTCAACTTATTTTTAACTAAAAAATGGAACCCCTGATACTGTTATTTTTTCAAGTACTTCATCTCTAATAGTTGAAGGTTTCTTCCAATAAAAAGAATCAGGTAATGCATTACTTTCTTCTTCATCTAGACTAAAAACAAATAGCGGCATTGAATCTGTTCCAATTGTCAAATTTGTTAGTTCTTCTAATTCCATTTCACGTGTGTTTAATTGTACAAATGTTTTTAACTCTTTTAGAATACAAGCCAAACTAGTAAACTCCGAGTCGATTGTAACCGTCAAAAAATTAAATTTAC
Source organism: Vagococcus silagei (assembly GCF_004795745.1). Classification (GTDB taxonomy): domain Bacteria; phylum Bacillota; class Bacilli; order Lactobacillales; family Vagococcaceae; genus Vagococcus; species Vagococcus silagei. Next base: position 452 of record NZ_SDGV01000001.1, read on the forward strand.
CATGATCTTCTTTAACAAGAAATTCTTTATCACCATTTTGTTTATTCAGAATGACTGTCCCAGCCACCATAGTTTCTGACAACATAACCCACCTCTTAAAATTAGTTTATATGCTCAAGACATTTTATGTGCTGTCATCATTCTAACATCTTTTCAGAAAAAAAACATTATTTTTCCACAGTTTCTTTGAGAGCCTCTGAAATCCAATCATCTAATCTTTCTTCAATGCTGAAAAAACCAATTTTTTTCTTACGATTGGTAAAATATTTTTTCTTCTTATTGATGGTTGTCATAACTGGTGTATCTGCCAAAACCCGAATCGAAAGACTAATTTTTTTAGTATATTCATCAATATCAATAATCTTAACAGTAACTTGATCCCCTATTTTTAATTCCTCATTAATATTTTTTATGAAACCATTTTTTACTTCTGACACATGAATTAATCCTTGTGTTTGACTATCTAGTGAAACAAACGCACCATAAGGTTGGACTCCGGTGATTTTACCCGTCAGTACCATTCCGATTTTATATTCCATTTGAAGACCTCCATCTTTAACTAATCTTTTAAATTCTAACATAATTTAACGGTCGATTGGGAGAAAATACTTATCAACATATCGAAAGTAATAAATTGATTACCAATTAACAATTGATTTTATGACTAACTTCTCGTTAGGCTTTCAGTCCGCACAAGATCATTTATCGCAAAAAAAATAGAGGTAACTTTTCCAGTAACCTCTATCTCATCATTTTCATTATTTTTCAATTGTTACTGAATTAATGACAATATCTTCTAATGGTTTATCTTGACCATTGCGTGAAACTTTTGCCATTGCATCAATCACATCCATGCCTTCAACAACATGACCAAAAACTGTGTGTCTAAAATCTAACCATGGTGTACCACCATTTTGGTAAGCTTCAACAATTTCTTCAGGGAATCCTGCACCTGATAGTTGACCTAGCATGCTACTTTGAACATTTTCATTTTGAACGATAAAGAACTGACTACCGTTTGTATTAGGGCCAGCATTAGCCATTGATAGTGCTCCTCTTAAATTAAATACTTCGCGAGAGAACTCATCTTCAAATTTAGTACCATAAATACTTTCACCACCCATACCTGTTCCAGTTGGATCACCACCTTGTATCATAAAATCTGGAATAACACGGTGAAAAATCACACCATTATAGTAATTTTTTTCTGCTAACCCAATAAAGTTTGCTACTGTTTTAGGTGCTTGTTCTGAGAATAATGCTAATTTCACATCACCCATAGTAGTGTGTAATGTAGCAAATTCTTTTGCTTGTTCTAAATTTAATTGTGGAAATTGTGTCATCTTAAACACTCCTCATTTTTTATTTTAAAATACTCTCTACCTTAGTCGTTAATAAATCGATGGCAACTTGATTTTCGCCACCTTCTGGAATAATGATATCCGCGTATTTTTTTGTTGGTTCAATAAATTGATGATGCATTGGCTTAACAACTGAAAGATACTGATCTATCACAGAATCTAGTGAACGTCCGCGTTCTTCCATATCACGTTTAATCCGACGAATAATACGAATATCATCTTCGGTATCAACATACACTTTAATATCCATCAAATCACGTAATCGTTTATCTTCCAAAATCAATATACCTTCGACGATAATCACTTCTTTTGGTTCTTGATGTATGACTTCTTTGCTTCTCGTATGAGCTTCATAATCATAGATTGGTTTGTCAATTGCGTGATAACCCATTAATTGTTGTAATTGTTCTATCAACAAATCTGTATCAAAGGCAAATGGATGGTCATAATTTGTATTCAATCTTTTTTCAAATGATAAATGACTTTGATCTTTGTAATAGGAATCTTGTTCAAATAGTAGTATGGAGTGATTTGGTAACGTCTTTAATATTGAACGACTCACACTAGTTTTTCCACTACCGGAACCTCCTGTTACACCAATAACAATCGGACGTTTCTTGGATTTGGTCATTTGTATCCCTCGCTTAACTTATATTATCCTTCTTTTGATATCCTACTCTATCGCACACTTGGATTCAAGTAATATCTTCACCTTTTATAAAAAATAAAAAACACCCCTCAACTTTTCCGCATTTTCAAAGTTGAGGGGGTGTGATATTATCGCTCTTGAACGTATTTATAAGCTGTTCCTAAAGAAATGTTACACTCTTCAGCAATTTGGCGGAGTGTGTAGCGATTGTTATTATATAAGTGGCGAATTTGTTCAATTGTTTCTTGTGATATTTTCGGACGACCGCCAACACGTCCGTTTTTGCGAGCTTCTTGTAAACCGCGTGTTGTTCTTTCACGAATAATCAATTTTTCCATCTCAGCAATTTTCAAAATCATCTCAACATATGCTTCATCACTAATCGTTTGATAAGCATCGCCTTTTTCTTTAACAATTAATTGAATTTTACTATTTTTCAACTCTAATAAAAAATCAGCTAATTGAATAATTGATTTACCTAAACAACGTAATTCATAAACTACCAGTTGATCTCCTTCTTCAAGACTTTGAACAACCTGTTTCAGACTTACCTCTGTTTGTACATCACTCGAATCTTTCGGTAAATTTACCACTTCAAGTTCTTTTAACGCACCAATCTGTTCTTTTACATATTGTGTATCACTTGACGCGTAGATATAACCAATTTTTCTCACTATGTTTTCCCCCTTAATAACTAAAAACGGCATTCCCAGTGCCTTAATTACACTATACACATTTTATAAAAAACCCACCTTATCAAAAATTACGTATCGATACGCAATTTTTAACAAAACAGAAACTCCTTTTTAAAAATGTTCATTTTAAAATAACTGTCACATTATTTCACCTTTAATTAATTTATCATACTTTAATTAATAATCAAGCCCTTATGGATAAATTTATTCAAAAAATGATAATAAAAAAAACAAATAAAATCTAAACAATTTAATATTAATAAAGATTAAATCGTCAGATTTTATTGTGAAATTTTCTTAATTATTCTTTTTTTTAGCAAGTTTTTCTTGGTAAAATGCAACTTCATCTTCACTACAATAGAGATAATGTTGATTGCCAATATCACGTAATTGACGCTTTTTACCGTCATCGGGCTCTGGTATATAAGCAATTCGCTTACGTGTGCGCTCATAATCCGGATCCGGTAATGGTATGGCAGAAAGTAAACTCTCTGTATATGGATGTAATCCATTATTATATATTTCTTCACTAGATCCAACTTCAACTAATTTTCCAAAATACATGACACCAATTCTGTCACTAATATATTTCACCATAGATAGATCATGCGCAATAAAAAGATAAGTCAAATTTTCTTTTTCTTGTAGTTCTTGTAATAAATTCACGACTTGAGCTTGAATTGATACATCTAAAGCTGAAATTGGTTCATCACAAATAATGAACTTCGGTTCCACTGCTAAGGCACGGGCAATCCCAATTCGTTGACGTTGACCACCTGAGAATTCGTGCGGATAACGTGTCCCATGACTTGCATCAAGTCCAACTGTCGTTAATAACTCATTAACTCTTGCATCTCGTTCCGCTGTTGTTTTGGCTAATTTATGAATATCAATTCCTTCAGCAATAATATCTTTAACTTTCATACGCGGGTTCAATGAAGCATATGGATCTTGATAAATCATTTGCACGTCACGACGGAAATCCGACATATTCGCACGTCCCTTAATTCCTGCAATATCTTTACCATCAAACTTAATATCACCGCTTGTTGGATCATACAAACGAATAATACTTCGTCCAGTTGTTGATTTCCCACAACCAGATTCGCCAACTAGTCCAAATGTTTCACCTTCGTAGATGTAGAAACTAATATCATCGACTGCTTTGACTTCATCAGCACGCCCCACATTAAAGTGTTGCTTCAAATGATTGACTTCTAATAATTTTGTTCGTTCTTGTGTTGTCATGCGACAGTCTCCTTTCTACACTTTTTGTGTTTGGTTAAATTTTTCCCAACGGCGTACCACTTCCGCTGGTGGTGTTACTTTTGGTGCACCTGGTGCTAGTAACCAAGTAGCAGCTTTATGCGTTGGCGATACTTCAAAGAACGGTGGAGCTTCCATTGTATCAATTTTCATTGCATATTCATTACGAGGGTAAAAAGCATCCCCTGTTGGTGGATTTAATAAGTCCGGTGGTGAACCTGGAATCGCATAGAGACTTTCTTCTCCTGTATCTAGGGTTGGCATTGAACTTAGTAGTCCCCAAGTATATGGATGTTGTGGATTATAAAAAATTTCGTCTGCCGTTCCAATTTCTACAATTCGACCACCATACATGACTGCTACTCGATCAGCAACGTTAGCCACAACACCTAAGTCATGGGTAATAAAGACAATCGATGTTTGAATTTTTTGTTGAATATCTTTCATTAATTCAATAATTTGTGCTTGAATAGTTACATCTAACGCAGTTGTCGGTTCATCAGCAATCAGTATTTCTGGATAACAAATCAAAGCAATTGCAATGACAATACGTTGACGTTGACCACCTGAGAATTGATGTGGATAATTTTTTAAGCGGTCTTTCGCGTTGGGGATACCCACAAGTTCTAACAACTCCAACGCACGCTCTAAAGCATCTTTTTTCGATACTTTCCGATGTTTGCGTAATGACTCCGCCACTTGATTGCCGATATTCATTGTCGGATCGAGTGAGGTCATCGGGTCTTGAAAAATCATCGCAATATCTTTACCACGAATTGATTGCATTTCTTTTTCTGATTTTTTATTAATGTTTTCACCTTTAAATAAAATCTCGCCACTTTCAACATTAGCATTATTAGCTAACAAGCGCATAATTGCACGCGTTGTGACAGATTTCCCTGAGCCTGACTCTCCTACAATTGCTAGTGTTTCACCTTTGATTAAATCAAAGTTAACGCCACGAATCGCATGCACTTTTCCAGCGTAAGTATCAAACGAAATATTTAAATCATTTACTTCTAGTATTTTTTCCATGAGCTCACCCCCTAATCTTTCATTTTCGGATCAAATGCATCGCGCAAACCATCCGCAAGTAAGTTGAAACAAATCATAATAATTGAAAGTGTGATTGCTGGTGCCCACATTAAGTGTGGTAGATATTTAAAAGTTTTGTACCCTTCACTTAAAAGCATTCCGAGTGAAGCATTTGGTGGTGTTAAACCTAGTCCAATGAAACTTAAGAATGCTTCGAAAAAGATTGCTGATGGAATACTAAACATCATTTGCACGATAATGACACTCGCAATATTTGGTAAAATATGTTTCTTGGCAATCGTTGTTTTAGATTGACCTAACGTAGTTGCCGCTAAAACATATTCTTGATCTTTAATTTTTAAAGTTTGGGCACGAACAATCCGGGCCATGGTAATCCAACCTGTCACAGCCATTGCTAAAATGATTGATTTCATCCCTGGTTCAAAGATTGTTAACATCAGAATCATCACAACTAAGTTGGGTATTCCGGAAAGAATTTCCAAAATACGCTGCATGATGGTATCGGTCTTACCGCCTTTCATACCGGAGTAAATCCCGTAGATGACGCCAATGGATAAATCTAAGAACGCTGCTACAAAAGCAATAATCAGTGACATTCTTGTTCCCATTAGTAAACGAGATAGTTCGTCACGACCTAGGCCATCAGTTCCTAAATAGAAATGCACATTTTCAGGCACTTTTGCTTGAGCATATTTATCAACTCTTTTATTTCCGACAACAGCTGTACCATTAAAACCATTAATTGGCACACCTGGAATTTTTGGTGGTAAGTTTATATACTTCGCATTTTGTTTTGTTGGATCATGTGGTGAGACAACGATTGAACCGAAAGCTAAAAATGTAACTAGCGCTAAAATAACAAGTGATATAACGGCCCCTTTATTTTTCTTCAAACGACGCCAAGAGTCTTGCATAAACGTTAAGGAAGGAGTACTAATTTTTTCACGATCTAGATTACTGTCAACAACAACTGGGTCAAAACTATCTTTTGGTAAATTCTTAATATCTAGTTGTTCCATTACCCTTTCCCTCCTTCATTTACTCTAATTCTTGGATCAATTAATCCGTAAAGAATATCGACAATTAAAATTACAACAACTAATAATGTGGAGAAAAGAATCGTGACTGCCATAATTGTTGGATAATCATTAGTTACGATTGATTTAACAAATTGTTCCCCAATTCCGGGTATCGCAAAAATATTTTCAACGACTAGGGAACCTGTCATTAAGGCAACTGCAAGTGGTCCTAATAAAGTAATCAGTGGAATTAAACTGTTACGTAAGCCGTGGCGAAAAACAACTTGCCAACGACTTAATCCTTTAGCGCGAGCCAGTTCAATATAGTCACTACTTAAAACCTCAACCATTTCAGTTCTAATAAAACGAGCTGAATCAGCGAGTGGCGACATGGCCAGTGCAATTGTTGGTAGGACCGTTGACATAAAACCTTGATCCCATCTTGCAATTGGGAACCATTTTAATTTTATTGCAAAGACATATTGTAGTAATACGGCAAAGACGAAGTTTGGTATCGATCGCCCGAGAATTGCAATTAAGGTAGAAAGTGTATCCACCCATGTGTTTTGGCGCATGGCTGCGATTGCACCCAGTATAATCCCTATAATCGTACCGAAAATAATAGCTTGCGCACCTAATCGAACTGATGGTCCAATACGGTCACCCAACAGTTTTGAAACAGGTTGATTTTTAAATTGGAAACTTGTTCCAAAGTCACCTTTCACCAAATTTCCCATGTAAATTCCATATTGCTGAATGACTGGTTTATCTAAACCAGATTGTTTATTTAAAATTTCAATTTGCTCAGGTGATAATTTCTCTTGGTTCGCATAAGGAGAACCTGGCAATAATTTCATTAAGAAAAACGTAATCGTTGTAATTAACCATAGTGTGACTAACATAAAGAAAACACGTTTAATAAAATATTTTGTAAAACTTCTCATTACTATTCCTCCTTCATCTTTTTTTGACATCCTTAAAAAAATACCTTAAAGTTAGCCCATACTATAGAACTCGTTTAAAGGAGCTGGCACTTATGAAACAACCATTAAAATTTAGTTTAACGATTATTTGTTCACTTGCACTCATTCCTGGTCTTCTTATTCTTAGAAATCAGTCAATCACTACTACCGCCTTATCCAATGGTTACTTCCTACTATCGCTAGTCTTTTTAATCATCGGAGCTGGCATTCTAGTTTTATCTTCTGGCTTCTTCGATCTCTTTCAAAAACAAATGAAACAGGCAAACTTCTTAAGACGAAAAAACCAACCAAAAGAGTTTATCCCTTACTCACAAATTTTTGAAAAAAAACCAATATACTGGTTAACAGTTGGTGGTTTTTTATTGATACTTTCCATTCTACTATTGTTGTTTTAAAAAAACAAAAGATTAAAAACCGCGAGTTCTAAAAAATTTGCAGGTTTTTAATCTTTGTTTGTTTTTATGACCTGATTATTTCACTTTATAAGCCCATTTATAATCAAATTGTGACCCTGCAGGATGTGATACTACACCTTTAATTTTATCTGAACGTAAGTGAGCTTCTGCATCTTGAATGACAGGAATTACGCCCGCATCATCCATGATGATTTTTTCTGCTTCAACTAAATCTGCCCAACGTTTTTCAGGATCGTTAGCATTAGTTGTTGATGCAGATTTCACTTTTTCATCAAATTCTTTATTTGAATATTTCCCACGGTTGTATGAGTTTTGAGATTCAAATAAATCAATGAAACTACTTGGATCTGCGTAGTCAGCAATCCAACCGCCAAACACCATACTAAAATCTCCCTTGTTTGAACGATCTAGACGAACAGAGAATGGTACTGGAGCTAATTTTACTTTCAAGCCAGGTAATTCTTCTTCTAATGAACCTTGCAGATATTCAATAATTTTCTTAGTTGAATCTGTATCCGATGCAAGAATCTCGATTTCGAATTTATCTTTACCTAAATCTTTTTTTGCTTTTTTCCAATGTTCTTTTGCTTTTTTATTATCATATTTCAATTTACTTCCCGCATCATCTAAGAAATCTTTTTCTGTTTTAGGATTTTTTGAGATTCCTGCTGGCACTAAACCATGTGCTTCCATTGAACCATCTGCAAGAATATTATTTACTAATGCGTCACGGTCAATCGCATAAGAAATTGCTTTTCTGAAGTCTTCATTTCTAAATGGTGAATCTTTAGGTTCTTGGTTCATTTCCATATAACGAGTCCCCGCACGTTTCTCCGTTACAAATTCTGGATCATCACCTTTTTGTTGAGCTAGTTCACCAGAAAGAATGATATCATCCACTTTACCATCTTCATAAAGGTTCAAGCTTGTCGATGCTTCTTTTACAACACTCACATTCACTTGGTCAAGTTTAACTGTTTTACTATCCCAATATTCTGGATTCTTCTTATATGTCCAAGTTGTATCACTACCAGGACCATCAAAGTCTGCTAAAACAAATGGTCCGTTATAAACAGCATTTTCACTTGTTGTAGTATATTTTTTACCATATTTTTCAACAATATCTTGACGTTGAGGTAAATATGTTGAGAAGGCTAATAGATAATCAAAGTAAGGTGTTGCACGTTCTAAAGTAACTTCTAATTCATAGTCACTCACTGCTTTAACCCCTAATTCTGCTTTATCTTTTTTGCCTGCAACAATATCAGCACCATTTTTTACTGGTTCAGTTAAATAAGCATATTCTGATGCTGTCGCAGGATCAACCGTACGTTGCCAACCATATACATAATCTTTTGCTGTAACGGGTTTTCCGTCAGACCATTTTGCATCTTCACGTAATTTAATTTTATAGACTAAACCATCTTCACTGACTTCTGCTTTTTCAGTTGCGCCAGCTGGCTCTGGTTTTTGATCTTTACCTAAACGATAAATGCCTTCATAAACATTATTTAATGCCACTGAACTAATAACATCAGTACTTAATGATGGATCTGCTGTTGGCATCTCTTGCTGAACGTTGACATTAAATACTTGTTTGTCCGCTAACTCTTCCTTGCCACCTGATTCTTTCGAACTTGCTGTTTCTTCTTTACCACCAGTTCCGCCGCCACCACAGGCAACAAGACTAATTGCTACTGTCGATAGTAGCCCCGCATATAACATCTTTTTCATTTTCATAGAAATGCCTCCCTTTATTCGCTAAATTGTATGATTCTTTTTAAATTAGAAATTAATTAGAATATACTAGATATATTATATGACTTCTCATCATATTGCAACCATTTTTATATAATTATTTAATACATTTTATCAAAAATCATAAAAAACATTGATATAACAACATATAATTGTCTGATAATTTTATGAGGAAAAACAAAAAACACCTTACTTTCTTCTCATTTAAGAAGAATTAAGGTGTTTTCTCTCATTTTCTAATCATTATAGCGATCTTGATCGACACATTTTTCCCAAACAATTGCTTTGTTTTGTGCCAAAGATTGAGGAACATCTAATATTCTTTGATTGCTACTGCCACGAAATTGTAAAGTTAAATCACGTCGCGCCAGTTCAAAACGACCATCAACTAAAACATCGATATATGAGAGCAATTCTAATTTATCATCTGTGTCTTGTAAAAGTTCTTCAAATGTATAACCTGACCATGACCAAATATCTTTTGTCTCACCAAACGTCTCACGCACTCTTTTCACCAGTTGCAAACACACCTGGGTATTTAAGAAAGGTTCTCCTCCTAAAAGTGTTAATCCCTTAACAGAATGATGACTCAAGTCTTCCAGGATTTGATCTTCTAATTCCTGTGTATAAGGTTTGCCATAATTAAAGTTTTGAATGGCTTTGTTAAAGCAACCTTCACAAGCAAATAAACAACCGCTGACATAAATACTACAGCGGACTCCTTCACCATCTACAAACATAAAAGGTTTATAGTCCGCGATATGCATCTTACTATACTTATCTGCAGCCCACTCTTTTGGCTTTGGATTTCGCATCTTTAGTCCCCCTCTTTAAAAAAACAGAGACATGAAACCCTAAATGTTTCATGCTCTGGAAAGTTTATTCTTATTTCATATGTTTCACACGTGATGAAATTTCTTTATGACGACCATGAACCATTGGGCGTGCTTGTGGGTTACCTAAATAACCACATGTTCTTTTGACGACATCACATGTTTTTGGATCTGTATTGCCACATTGTGGACATTGGAAGCCACGTTCAGTTGGATTAAAATCACCTTCAAAATCACACTCGTAACAATGATCAATGGGTGTATTCGTTCCTAAATAACCCACTTTATCATAAGCATAATCCCAAACTGCTTCTAAAGCTTTAGGGTTTTGTTGCAACACAGGATACTCACAATAGTGAATGAAACCACCTGAGCAGTATTGCGTATAATCTTTTTCAAAATCTAATTTTTCAAATGGTGTTGGGTTTTTGCGCACATCATAATGGAAACTATTCGTATAGTAATCTTTATCCGTTACGTTTTCAACTTCGCCAAATTTAGCATGATCTAAGCGGCAGAAACGGTCAGTTAAACTTTCACTTGGTGTTGAATAAACGCTGAAGTGATAGCCGTATTCGTCTGACCAAGCATCCGCATGTTGTTTCAAATATCTTAAGATATCTAAGGTAAATTCTTTTGCTTCCGGATTAGTTTCCCATTCACCACCATAAAATTGCGAAGCAACTTCATACAATCCAATGTAACCTAATGAAACCGTTGCACGACGATTTTTGAAGAGTTCATTTACTGGTTGTTCTTTTGTTAGACGACGACCAAAGGCTCCATGCTGATAAAGGATTGGCGCATTTGCTGGGCTTGCTTCACAACAGCGATTGACACGGAATACTAACGCATCTTTAACAATCGCTAAACGTTCATCTAAAAGTGACCAGAATTTTTCTTGATCTTGCGCTGTTTCTAAGGCAATACGTGGTAAGTTCAACGTCACCACACCTAGATTCATTCGACCTGATGAGACGTCTTCGCCATTTTCATCTTTCCAACCTTGTAAGAATGAACGACAGCCCATTGGCACTTTAAAACTACCTGTTAATTCAACAATTTTGTCATAGTTTAAAATATCGGGATACATTCTTTTCGTTGCACATTCAATCGCAAGTTCCTTAATGTCATAGTTTGGATCACTTGGGATACGATTTAAACCGTCTTTAATTGTAAAAATTAATTTAGGGAAAATCGCCGTACGGTGTTCTTCACCTAGCCCTTTAATCCGGTTTTGTAAAATTGCACGTTGAATTTCTTTTTCAAACCAATTTGTACCTAAACCAAAACCTAATGACGTAAATGGTGTTTGACCATTTGATGTGAATAGAGTATTGATTTCATACTCTAAACTTTGCATCGCATCATAGATATCTTTTTTCGTTTTTTGTTTAGCGTACGCATCATGTTTTGTTTCATCTTCGATCCATTGTTGCGCTTCTTTTAAATGTTTTTCATAATTTTTTTCGGCAAACGGTGCTAAAAACTCGTCAATGCGGTCAGCTGAACAGCCACCATATTGGCTTGATGCTACGTTCGCGATAATTTGTGAAATTTGCGCAGTTGCAGTTTGAATTGATTTTGGTGCTTCCACTTCAGCATTCCCAATTTTAAAGCCATTGTTTAACATGCCCTTAAAGTCAATTAAACAGCAGTTTGTCATTGGTGAATATGGATGGTAGTCCAAATCATGGTAATGAATATCACCTTTTTGATGTGCGTTGGCGACATGAGCAGGTAATAATTTCAAACCAATCGATTTACCAACAATCCCCGCGGTCAAATCACGTTGCGTGTTGAAGACGTCACTGTCTTTATTGGCATTTTCATTAACCAGACGCTGATCTTTATTTAGTAATTGATCAATGGCTACGTTAATATCAGTTGCCCGACTACGTTCAAAATCACGACGTGTACGATAATTAATATATTCTTCAGCTAGTTTATATTCACGATTATCTAATAAAACATGTTCCACAATATTTTGGATTTCATAAATCTTAATATTATTAGGGAAACGTTGCAGAATTTCTTGATTGACTGAATCTACCAAACGATCTATTTTTTGAGTCGAAAGAGCAGTTAGTTGCTGGTTAATTTTTTCCTCGGCTTTAATCAGCGCATTTTTAATTTTAGTATCCTCAAATTCAACGGTCCGACCATCACGTTTAATGACTTGAATATTGCTCAAAGTTACACTCTCTACCGGATTATCTGTATCCGTTTTTTCGAATTCGATCATTTTTCATCCACTCCTTAATCTCTTGTCGCTATCTATCATAGCTCAAAGAAATTTAGAATTCAACCTATATATTGTGTTAAATTTTTGATAAAAAACTATTGACAACTATATATAGTGATGAAAATAAGCTTTCTTTTCGTTTACATTCTCAATATTTATGAAATATTTCTTTTTGATAACAAGAAAATGAGTAAATTATTATTTTGTGTTTTTACGAGCAAAAGAAAAGCACCTTAAGATAAATCAATACCTTTTGCCGCTAAATTTGCGAGACACTCATCAAGATACGCTGCATCATGTTCAGCGTAAATCGGTGAATGAACGGTTACCTCTTTTAAATTTTCATACGGTGGACAGCTTTGACCACGGTAATTTTTATGCGTCCATTTTTCATTAGGGTGATAACCACGTCTTTGCATCTCATCCATCACTAACTTGTGATACGCAAAAAGTTGATACGGATCATGTGTAAAGACATAATCGACTGTTTGATGTTTCTTGCCCCAGCCGTTGCCTCTCAGCGCACAACATTCCCGATGTTGACCCAGTAGTTGTTGTCTTGGTAATTTTGTAATTAATGATTCATGCCATAATCTCATCAGTCTCTCACCTCTTTTCTTTTAGTTTATACCGATTTTTGAATTCTGACTAGAAAAAACCAACCTCACAACATAATGTGGGCTGGCTTTTATTTATCTTTTTATTCAATTGAAAGAAGTGTCATTTTACTGACACCCTCAATGGCTTCGAGTTCATCCAATAAATTTTGAACTGGCACCGTTAAATCATGAATATCCAAACTGACAATAACGTTGGCTCGCTTTTGAATGGGAATATTTTGATTTATGGTCAGGACATTCCCACCTCTAGCAGATAAAACATTCAAAACACGTGATAAAATACCTTTCTCATCGGATAACACAAATGAAATTAAGGCTTTTCGCTCGAGTGACACTTCATCAGGTACAAAAACATGATCTTTATATTTATAGAAGGCGCTACGTGAAATACCGACTTTTTTAACAGCTTCACTGATATTGGCACACTGCCCTGATTCGAGTAATTTTTTAGCTTCAATGACTTTGCCAAATACCTCTGGCAACATTTTGTCATCGACAATTAAGTAATTCGTTAACATATTCCTGCTCCCCCCAAGTCAACGTTTACTGTATAACACTTCCACTCATGTTGCAAACTTGACACTTGGGTACGTAATTTTTCAATTGGCACTTCCTCTTGAAAAATAGCTAAGATACTTGGACCACTGCCAGAAATCAATACAGAGCAGGCACCTGCTTCACGTGCAAAAGCTGCAACATCATCAAATTCATGGATCATCACCTTACGATAAGGTTCATGCAATTGATCAGTTTGAACTGCTTGCAACAATTCACCGTCACCTGATGCTAGGGATGCTAAAGCAAAAACTAGTTTACTTTGGTTGGCCACTGCATGTGAAAAAGCAATTTTTTCTGGCAAACGTTCGCGGGCTTCTTTTGTTGAGGTTTCGAAATCAGGACTGAAGACAACGAAACGATAAGAATCATGGATATCGTATTTTTGTGTGTAGATTTTATTCTCACCCATAAAAGAAGCAATCAAACCACCATAAAGGGCTGGTGCAACATTATCTGGATGTCCTTCAATTTCAGTCGCAATTTGTAACACTTGATAATGATCCACTGGCGTCTTAGTTAAGGCAAAAGCACCTAAAACACCGCCCACAACACAAGTCGCACTACTTCCAAGACCTCGTGCAGGTGGAATGCTACTGTCAATATTTAAATGAATAGCACGCGATTTTTGGCCAAGTTTTTCAAGGGTATAGGTAAAAGCTTGGTAGATTAGATTATCTTCAGTTTGAAAAACCGGATCACACCCAGAAATCAGTAATTCTTCTGCTTCTTCAAAATCAAAATAAGCATACTGCTCTAAAGCAAGGCCGAGACAATCGAATCCTACACCTAAATTAGCTGACGTTGCAGGCACTTTAATTCGAACCATCTTAATTTCCCCCTTTGATTTGGGACTGAATATACATTTTAATTGCGTCTTTTGCGATGACATCTTGATGCAAAACAGGTAAATCCATCAATGACTGTAGCCTCTGAGGAATTGACACACCCGTCATTTTCTCAAGTAATGCCATTTTTTCATATTCAGAAAGTGTGGCGTGTTCAAGCTCAAGTGCAGCTAAGACACTTTCAACAAATTTATAAGGTGAGGCCGTTGCAAGGACGATTCTTTTACAAGTGCAGTCATCGAGCTCTTCCATAACTGCATGTGCAACGGCTGTATGTGGATCTAAAACATAGCCTGTTTCTTCATAAACGTCATGAATGGTTTGCCCTACCCGTTCATCTGAGGCGAAACCTGCTACAAAAATTTCTTGGAGTGCTTTTAAAATTTCTGAGTCCACACTAAAATAGCCGTCTTCTTTTAATTTCGTCATACATTTATTCACATAAACGCTATCTTGACCACTTACATCAAATAATAATCGTTCCAAGTTAGAAGAAATCAAAATATCCATACTAGGAGAACTCGTTTTTAAAAACTCGCGTCTGGCATCATAGATTCCTGTTTGTAAAAAGTCTGTCAAAATATGATTGTCATTCGAAGCACAAATCAGGTTACGAATGGGTAGACCTAATTTTTTGGCATAGTAACCGGCTAAAATATTACCAAAATTACCAGTTGGCACAACAAAATCAACAGGTTCATTTAGTTCGATTTCATTTTGGTCAAGCAATTGACGATAGGCATCAAAATAGTAAACAATTTGCGGCACCAATCGACCGATATTCACCGAGTTAGCACTTGAAAGCTGAATTTGTTTTTGGTGTAACTCTTGCTGTAGCACTTGATCATTAAAAATTTCTTTTAAACTACTTTGAGCGTCATCAAAATTACCTTCAATTGCACAAACTGACACATTGTCTCCGCGTTGTGTTTGCATTTGTCGTTCTTGAATTGTTGATACACCTTCATTCGGATAAAAAACCATAATATCAATTGCTTCATTATCTCTAAAACCTTCTAAAGCTGCTTTTCCGGTATCTCCGCTTGTGGCAGTTAAAATCAAAATCTTCTCTTCAACCTGTTGTTTGTTTAAAGCTTGTGCCATAAAGTGTGGCAAAATTGATAAAGCAACATCTTTAAAGGCACTCGTTGGTCCATGGAATAATTCCAAAACATATGAAGGACCGACTTTTACAATCGGTGTAATTGCTGGATGTGAAAATTTTTGATCATAAGCTTTACTCACACATTCAGCGATTTCTTCCCGACTAAACTCATCAAAAAAAAGTTGAAAGATGTTTTGGGCAATTTTTTGATAAGACGCCTCCTGTAGTTGTTCAATAGGATAAGAGCGATTGGTAAAGTCAGGTAAAACAAACAAGCCTCCATCTTGACTCAAGCCTTGTAGAATCGCTTGACTTGCACTTACTTTGATATTTTGATTACGTGTACTCTGGAAATAATTTGTCATATTCGTCGCTCCTTGTTTTTTCATTATGCTTATGATACAATATCCACCATACAAACACAAGTGTAATTCACAGGAGGACGAAACTTTATGAATATTGCCATTTTAGGATACGGCGTTGTTGGTTCTGGCGTCGATCATATTATTACAACAAGAGGACAAAACAAACACCATGTCACTAAAGTTTGGAGTCGCCCTAATCCCAAAAAACAAATACCACATCTTGTTTCTACTATAAAAGAGATTATTAATGACGAAAGTATTGATTGTGTCGTCGAAACATTAAATGGCATCGAGCCTGCTCACGAACATATATTAGCTTGTTTAAATGCAGGTAAACATGTCATTAGTGCAAACAAAGCGGTTATTGCTAAATATTATGAAGAATTTCAAGCGGCTGCCAAAAAAAATGACGTGCAATTTAAATTTGAAGCTAGCGTCGGCGGTGGGATACCATGGCTGAAAGAATTGGGTCGTGCCAAAAGAATTGATACAATCACATCGTGTTCGGGTATCTTAAATGGGACATCAAACTATATTCTTTCTACAATGACGAAAGAACAAGCTGATTTTGAAGCAGTCCTAAAAGACGCCCAAGCATTGGGCTTTGCTGAAGCCAATCCTAGTGCAGACATCGACGGCTTTGATGTCCTCAATAAAATCATGATTACCGCAAACGTTGGCTTTAATGGTCGCGTTCAAGCAGAAGATTTTCTTGTTTGTAGCATGCGTCCTGTCACAGCAAGCGACATTCAGTATTTCAAAAACAAAGGTTACACCCTAAAGTATCTTGGTCAGGTTGAAGCTGAAAATCAACAATATGAAGGTTCTGTCATGATTAATGCTTGCCTAGAGGATAGTTTGGAAGCCAATACTAACCAAAATTATAATTGTGCTACGCTGCAAGGCGACACCATCGGCACACTGACATTTTATGGTCAAGGCGCCGGACAGTTCCCCACCGCTCATGCGATTGTGCAAGATTTACTCGATTTAGAAAGTGATCGACCGCAAGTGAATCAAGAGCTACAAGACTTTACGTTTCATGCAAAAACAAAAAATAACTTTTGGATTCGGACCAATCAACAGATACCTGAAAAATTCATTGCAGGACAGGACAATCAATATAGTCAACTGATGCCAATGAACTTGATAGAATTTAAAGAGAATCTCTTACCATTACTTAAGAAAGAAGATTTAGTTGTCAGAATGCCATTATAGGAGGAAAAAGAATGCTCAAAGTTAGTAAGTTTGGTGGCAGTAGTGTTGCCAATGCTCAACAAATTAAAAAAGTGCAACAGATTATCGCAAGTGATCCCACACGAAAAATTGTCGTCACCAGTGCGAGTGGTAAAGAACACGCCGAAGATCATAAGGTGACCGACCTACTCTATCTTTGTTATGAACACAAGCGTTACGGCATGCCAGTCGATTCCATGTTTAATTTAATCAAAGATAAACTATTAAGCATTGAAAATGAACTTGGTCTAGCCACTCAACTCGCACAAGACATTGACGCACTTTATCAAGAACTACAACAACCAATCGAACTCGATTATTTAGTCAGTCGTGGTGAATATTTGACCGCTAAATTATTAAGTCATGTGCTTGACTATACTTTTATTGATGCCAAGGATTTATTATTTTTTAAATATAATGGCGAACTCGATTATGAAAAAATGAAACTAGCCTTTAATCAACTTGAAGACATCCAAACTGGTATTGTTGTCCCCGGTTTCTATGGTGCCTTCCCAAATGGTGAGATTCACCTAATGTCGCGTGGTGGCAGTGACGTGACGGGTAGTATTTTAGCGAATTTAGCAAATGCTGAACGCTATGAAAATTGGACTGATGTTTCTGGCATTTTAAAAGCTGATCCTAGATTGGTTAAAAATCCACGACAAATTGACATTATTACCTATGAAGAATTACGCGAATTATCTTATATGGGTGCTTCGGTGATTCACGAAGAGGCCGTTTATCCCGTTAAGGATAAGAATATCCCAATTTATATTTTAAATACGAATGATTCAAAAAACGATGGCACCATTATCTTAAACAAAGTGGACGCAGAGAAACGGCACGCCATAACAGGTATTGCCGGGAAACAGGAATTCTCAGCTATCACACTTGTGAAGGAGCATATGTCTAGTGACTTTGGCACCATTCGCAAGGCTCTCGAAGTTTTGGAAAGTTATCAACTAAAAGTTGAACATATTTCAACAGCCATTGATACTTTCTCACTCGTTGTCCAATCCAGTCAGTTAAAACCAATCTACTATGATTTAGTGCATGACTTGAAAAAAGTCTGTCAGGCAACGCAAATTAATGTAACCCACGAATTATCACTAATTGCGATTGTTTCACGCTTTATGAAGGAAAAAACAGGCATGAGTGGTCGCGTCTTTACGGCGCTTGGTGAACAAAACATCAATATTTCTTTAATCTCACAAACAGGCAATGAAACAAATATTATTCTTGCCGTAAAAAATCAAGACTACAAAAAAACAATTCAAACTATCTATTCAGAATTTGAAGGAGATGATTCAATTGAAAAAAGCTAAAATTGCAATCTTGGGAATCACTGGCGCTGTTGGCCAAGAGATGCTTAACGTCATCGCTGAACGTCAAGTGCCCTATGCAGAATTAAAATTATTCGCTTCAAAACGAAGTGCGGGTAAAAAAATAAACTTTCAAGGACAAGATTTAATCATTGAGGAGTTAACTGAAGACTGTTTTGATGGGATTGATATTGTCTTATCAGCTTTAGACGATGACATTGCGCGTCGCTTCTTACCAATTGCCGTAAAAGCTGGTTGTATCGTCATTGATAACTCAAGCATTTATCGTTTGGATGACAATGTGCCCTTAGTTGTGCCGGAAATTAATGCTAGTGACATTCAAAATCATGAAGGTATTATTGCCAACCCAAATTGTTCGACTATTATCGGTTTAGTTGCAGTAGCTGCTTTACATAGACATACACCTATTCAATCAATGATTGTCGCAACTTATCAAGCTGTATCAGGTGCAGGTGTCGCCGGAACTAATGAACTTCAAACACAAATCAAAGAACTTTTAGACGGTGGACAACCAACGATTAATGCTTTTCAACATCAAATTGCTTATAATTTAATTCCACAAATCGGCGGCATCAATGAAGCAGGTGACACTAGTGAAGAGTTGAAGCTACAAAACGAAGGACGTAAAATTTTACATCACCCAGACTTGCAAGTCATTTGTACTTGCGTGCGTGTCCCTGTGATGCGTTCACACTCAGAAGCAATCACGCTCTTTTTTGAAGAAAACCTTTCGCGGGAAGAAGTCATTGCTCTACTTAAAGAAGCACCCGGTGTGCGTTATATCGATGATCCAAATCAAAACGCCTACCCAATGCCACTCGACAGTTCTAATCAAGACTTAGTCTACGTTGGACGCGTAAGAGAACAAAAAATAGGTAACCAAACAGCCATCACACTCTGGTGCTGCGGCGACCAAGTCCGAAAAGGCGCAGCCACAAACGCAGTACAGATAGTGGAATCAATAGTGGTGGAGAAAGCTCTGCCTACAAAACCCAGATTACAATAGTGGTGGAGTGAGCGGTTAGGGCTGAACATTAAGATGACCCTGGACTGCAGACGGTTTGTGTCTGAAGACCAGGATTAGCTTAATGCTGAAGCCCTGCTCACGGAACCCGGATTACAATAGTGGTGCAATGAGCGCTTTGGGGTGAAAAGTAAGATAAACATTTTATACATATGGTACACTTAATGAAAAGGAGTGGTCCCATGGTTAAGTATAAGTATGAATCTGTCAAAATTGCATTAGGTGGTAAATTAAAAGAAGATCATCAAGAAATTATTAATCAATATGCTCGACGAGGTTATCGCTTTGTTGGTATTGTTCCAACAAAATTCAATGGCTCCATCATGACCAACTTTGATTTAGTCTTTGAGAAAGATTAACCAAAAAACATTATATTAATATTTATCCTAAATACTAAAAACAGCAGAAAACTGACCTTGTAGTCAGTTCCTGCTGCTTTTTTGTTCTATTTCTTTGAAACATGCAATTATTTTTCTCAATTTACGACTCTGTTTTTTTCCTTTTAACATGACACAATAATTCGTAGATTGTCCTTCAAAGCCTTCTAATTTAATTTCAGCCAATTCATGATTCTTAAAAGCAATGTCGGCTAACGGCTTTGATAAAAGTGTCACACCTAATCCTTTTTCTGCTGCATTAACTAGTATTTCAGTATTCACACTCTCTAGAACAGGACTCATTTCAAGCTCATTTTGATATAAATAAGCGTCAAAAGCATCACGAAGCGAACTTCCTTTTTCACGCATTAAAAACGGGACTTCTAAAATATCTTCTCTACTCATCATTTTACCAGCCCACTTGCTTGCCCTACCACAAACAAAAAGCATCTCGTATGTCGACAGCCACTCACGTTCAAATTCTTGGTTTGATTCAAAACCTTCGGTAAAAGCCACATCTATTTCACCATTCAATAAACGTTGTTTAATGCTATTTATATTTTCAGCATAAATTTTCAAAGGTGTCTCAGGGTACGTTTCTTTAAATAAATCCAACGCTGGTCCCAATGTTTTGCGTCCAATTGTCAAACTAACACCTATTTTCAAAGGTAACTTATCATCGTCCAGAGTTGTAAAATCACGAAGACTATCAAAATCTTGCACAACTTGTGAGGCTTTTATTTTAAAAAGCCGTCCTTCATCTGTTAAAAATAAACGACCATTTATGCGATCAAAAAGAATTTCATCTAACTCTTGTTCTAATTCTTTAATTGCTTTTGAAATTGCTGGCTGCGAGAGATATAAATTTTGAGCTGTCTTTGTCATCGACATTGTCTCGCAAACATTTAAAAAAAGACGTAATTGTCTTAAATTCATAATCATCCTCCTCATAACTTAATAGTTATCGACTGATACCTCATTATGTATTATCAATCATACTATACGAATGCTATTCTGTCAGCAGGAGGTTTTGATATGAAGAAAAATATAATTTTATTAAAAGTTTATTTAATGGCTGGAACCTTTACATTCTCAGGTGGGATGGCTATGCTAACATTAATTGAAAATGAACTCTCTGAAAAACGTGACCTGATTTCAAAAGAAGATTTACATGAATACACGACTCTCTCTCAAGTATTCCCAGGGGTAATAGCCTTGACCAACGCCTGTTTTGTTGGTCGAAAAGTAAACGGTTGGAGTGGCATGTTTTTTGCGGGGTTCGGCGCGATACTCCCCGCATATTTATTAATGTCACTTGCAACCTTCTTTTATCAATTTATTCCGGCAAACGGTCCAATGTTTCAAGTTTTAGTTGCCGTTCGAGCAACCTCAGCCTCTTTCCTTTTTATTACCTGCTACTCGTTGACACAATTTAATATTCACAATAAAAGATCATTGATGCTTGCTTTACTGGCTTTTACACTCACCTTTTTTCAGATTATAAGCGCACCTTTCTTAATTATCTTAGGTGTTGCGGGTGGCATCATTTCCAAGCTTTCTAAAGAAAGGAAAAACAAATAATGTTACAAAAACTTTTTCTAACGTTTTTAAAGATTGGTTTTTTAGGATTTGGTGGCGGTTATGCGATGCTATCCCTGATCTTTGAAGAGATGATGGGCTTCGGCATGACCGTTGAACAATACGCCGATTTAAATGCATTGGATGTTTTAATTCCAGGTCCGATTGCAATTAATTCTGCTACATATGTCGGGCAACTTTACGCAGGCTTTTCTGGTGCCCTTGTCACGACCATCGCAGTCTGTATACCCTCTTTCGTTTTTGTTAATTTATTCTGTTATTTTGAAAAAACAATTCGAAAGAGCCAACTCTTAACAACTATTTTAAATACAATTAAAGTCATCTCAATTGGACTTATTTTTGCGGTTGCACTAACTTTGGTGCTGGCAACTTGTTTTTATATGGAATCTTGGCAAGACCTTTCAGATTTCCATTTCGATCTCCTCTCCTTTATCATTATGTCACTTACTATTTTCCTTCATCTTCGTTTTAAAATTAATCCACTTTTATTAACGTTAGCCGCCGGATTACTCGGCTATCTCACGTTTTATTTCTAATTATGATACAATTAAAAGAAAGAAAAGAGTGATATCATGAGTCTAACAACTGTTGATCAATACTTAGAAACTTGTCCTCAAGAACGTCTCCCTATCCTGAATCAAGTGCGCCAAACAATCAAAGAAGCACTACCTGATGCAGAAGAATGTATCAAATACGGCATTCCAACTTATTATCAACAACAAAATCTCGTTCATTTCTCTAACGCTAAAACTCATCTTGGCTTCTATCCTACTCCAGAAGGGATTATCCACTTTGCCAAACAATTTAGTCCATATAAAACCAGCAAAGGTGCGGTTCAATTTCCTTTCAATCAAGAGATTCCGTATGATTTGATTCGCGAAGTTTCCTTATGGCGTTTAACAGAAGTCAAAAAAGGACTGTGACATAAGTACGTCACAGTCCTTTTTCAAACTAAACGGTGTTACAGAAGCAGCTTCTTATTTCTTGAAGCCGAACACTTCTGTCACAAACTCTTTCCTATTCCACGACAAAATCTTGACTATAATCTAAATCAGTAAAGTAAAGAAAGTAAAATTCTTTGCCATTTTTCTGATACGTATCAATTTTGGCTGCTTTATTTCCATTAACTGTCATCTCTAATTCCGTCTTATCTTGGGTAATGTAGCATTGCGTCGCTTTTCGTAGTCTTGCTACCTTTGGTGCATTGCGTAGACCATTTAACAAGCTTTCAAATGACTCCTTACCAAAAAGTTGACTGACTTCAAAATAGTTCTCATTCATAGCACCATTGACAATCTTATATTTTTTCTTGCCCTCTTTATTATCTTTAACAATTGACACTTGAACTAAGGTGCCATCTTCGTCGACAGCGACTTCTGTCACACGACCAAAAGTATGTTTAGAGATAAGCTGGCTATTCTTTTTTGAAAGTTTATATTCAACAGCTTCATCAATTGAAGCAAAATTTGTTTTAATTTGATTTTGATTGGGAATTGGATTCCAAAAGAAAAAAATAAGGGCAAGTACAGCAGCAGCAATAAAGAGCACTAAAAACTGATCTTCACGCCACGCCTTACGAGTTGATTTCAGTTTCAAAAACTTGACCCCCTCTTTGTTCTAATACTTTTTGTTTAAAGAATAATAGTTCGCTATCTCGTATGAGCCAATCGCCGATATCTTGTTCTAGCGCTTGATCCTTCATTAATAGACTACAACAATACGCAACATAACCGTATTTTAAGCGCATTAGTATTTTCCGTTTCGGTAGACTGGCAATTTTTCGATTAATCGCCAACAAAATACTCGTATTTCCTTCCAAACACTGTGTATAAAAATAATGTAGATCCAATAAATTTTGGTATTTTCGTACCTCACGGGGTTTAATACCTTTCATTTCTTCTTTGATTTCATAAAGACCACCAAGATTTCCCGTATAAAAATAATAATCATTTAGTACAAAAAGATAGGCAATGTAATCAGCCCGACCTTTCGAACGCACTTCTTCAAGTGATAATTTATTAAAGTGGTCTTGTGCATCGTCTAATTCGCCCAACAAAATCAAAAGATAAATCAAATGCACGCGATACCTAAGACTATTCTTTCGTTTATTATCATATTTTTCCTTTAAAAAATACTCCCATACCTCAAGATCATTCGCACTTAAAATAATTTGATCATACGTTGTTTCAAATAATTGCTTATTGCGGATTAAAATAATTGTTAAACCACAAAAAATCGCAACTACTCCCAAATTATATTGACCAAAAGAAAATGAAAGGCCTAAAATTAAGATGACCGCTAAATATAGCCAAATGATCGCTGCACGCATTTTACGTTGTCGGTCGTATACAACATAGCGAGCCGATAATTCATTTTGATTTTCTACTTCTGACATACCCATTAAAGCCTCCAAACTTTTCAAGCTACTCTATTGTTTCATTATAAACTAAATAAGACACAATGTTAATGTTGTGTGTGCAAAATAAAAAGCTGATAGCAGTCATCCTAACAACTGCTATCAGCTTTTAAAATTCATATTAATAAAGTAAACCGATTAAATCTTCTGAGGTGATATTACCGAAGTATTTCTTCACATCAATTTTTTTAACTGCCGCTTCAAGTGATTCGCGATCATATTGAACTCCAGTTAAAACTTCTTCAACATCTTTGATTTCACCTAAACCAAAGAAGTCACCAAAAATTTTAATGTCTTGAATTACACCTTTTGAGACATTCATTTTCGCTTCAATTGAACCAATTGGGAAACGATGGCGACGTGTTAAGTCAAACTCAGGTGAACGACCATAGTTCCAATTCCAATTACGGTATAACTCGTCAGAAATTTCATTGATTCGTTTCCAATCGTCTTCAGTTAAATAATAAGTTTGCACATCTTCTTCACTGGCAACATCAAAGATTTTCAATAAAATTTCTTTTCTAAAATCTTTTGTTGACATATTTTGATGTTCATCTGAAAGATACGGTTTAATATTTGTGACACGTGAACGGATTGATTTAATTCCTTTTGATTCGATTTTATCTTTACGCACTTTAAGAGCATTCACGACTTCATTAATATCACTGTCAAACATCAATGTCCCATGAGCAAACATGCGGCCATTAGTTGCGTACATTGCGTTACCTGAGAATTTCTTGTCGTCAATTACTAAATCATTACGCCCTTTTAATTCAGCACCTTCAACACCCATCTCATGCAAAGCATCAACAATTGGTTGTGTCAGCTTAGCAAAGTTTCGGAACGATTCACCATCATCCGGCATAATAAAACTAAAATTTAAATTCCCTTCATCATGGTAAACTGCACCGCCACCGCTTAAACGGCGAACAACATGGATGCCTTCCGCTTCGACATATTCTGTATTAATTTCTTCAATTGTATTTTGATTACGGCCAATAATAATTGACGGCTCATTAATATAAAAAAGTAAAATCGGTTCGTCGACCGGCATCTCTTGGACGAGATATGTTTCAATCGCTAAATTAATTCGTGGGTCTGTAATTTCTTCATTAGATACAAAAATCATTTCATCCGCTCCTAGCATTCCGTTAATTATTCTACATCTCATACTTTACGACTCGTAACATTTTTTCACAATTATTTTAACTTTTTCGCTTAAATAAGGTAGCTTATTGTGGAATAAATCTAGAAATTCCATACAATTTTGTTTCTTTGTGAAATGCAGAATTAAAAAAATACTGAGACAAAGTAAACTTCCTTCATCTCAGTTAATTTAGCCTAATTAATAACCTTTAATTTTTGCGACTGTTTCGCTGTCCAAACGTTTCACAACTTCAGTCACAAGCTTAACTGTATTTAAGTAGTCATCTTCGTGAATAATTGAAGTATGCGAATGTAAGTAGCGCGTCGCAACAGTAATCGCTAAAGCAGGAACACCATCACGTGTTAAGTGTTGCATACCAGCATCAGTTCCACCACCAGTAATCACCGTATATTGGAAAGGAATCTCTAACTCTTCTGCCACTTCAATCACGAAATCACGTAATTTACGATGTGGAATCATTGATGCATCAAAGATAATAATTTGTGGTCCTTTACCTAATACTGAGTCAGCTTCTTTAGGTGTCATTCCTGGAGTATCGCCAGCTGTACCAGTATCTAAAGCAAATGCAATCTCTGGATTAACTAAATGCGTACTTGTACGTGCACCACGTAAACCGACTTCTTCTTGAACGTTACTGCCCGCAAATAGAATGTTTGGGTGGCCTTCTTGAGCCAAGTTTTCTAATACTTTTAATGAAACGGCTGTCCCAATACGATTATCCCAAGCTTTCGCTAATAGATATTTTGAGCCATTTAAACGTTGGTAGTTAATATATGGCGTCACCATGTCACCAGGTTTAATGCCCCATTCTTTTGCTTCTTCGTCACTGCTTGCACCAATATCAATAAACATATCTTTAATATCATAAGGTTGTTTACGAGCTTCAGCAGATAAAACGTGTGGTGGTTTTGAACCGATCACACCATGAATTTCAGCACCTTTACCTGTGGTAATCGTCACTTGTTGAGCCAACATCACTTGACCCCACCAGCCACCTAATGTTTGGAATTCGATAAAGCCTTTTTCAGTAATTTTAGTCACCATAAAACCGACTTCATCCATGTGACCAGAAATTAAGACTTTCGGTCCTTCTTTGTCACCAATGTGACGCGCATTAATCCCACCTAAGCCGTCAAAAACAATTTTATCTGCATAAGGTTCAGCGTATTTTTTAAAAACGGCACGGACTTGGTCTTCAGTACCAGGTACTCCGTTAGCATCTGTTAATTCTTGTAGAAATAATTCATCTTTTTTTTCTAACATATTCATCACCTCTCTGTTTTGATTGCATCCAGTATAGCATTTTATTTTTATTTTTTCTTATTTCTTTGCCAGCGTTGATAAAAAATTAACACTAACGCACAGAGAATACTCGCAAAACTAATCATCGTACCTAGCCAAAATGATTTTGAAACGTAATTCATTTTGATATCATGTTTACCAGTTGTTAGTTCCAAACTTGAAAACTCTCTTAAAATTGGTTTCAACTCTGTTTTTTTCCCATCCACTAAGACACGCCAATTTGTATCATAGGGAATCGATAGATATAAAGTTTTCTCTTTTTCATCAGTTACGTTAACGTTGCCTTCCCACGACCCTCGCTGTCCACGGGTAAATTGCAGACTTTGCTGTTTTTCTTTATCAATTAACTCATCAAATTTAGATTGATCTAAAGTCGCCCAATACATTTGATAAGTGTCTAAGGGTTTCTTAGCTTTTAAAGTCAATTTAATTTCAGTTCCGGCACGATAAGAACCCAAATTAAATAATTGATTTTTTAAAATCAATAAATCAGATTGCACTGGTTGATGATTAATTGACAACTGACTAATATCTTCCCAGTCAACGTATGGTAAATATAGATAAATTGTCCCCTCACTTTGTGTCACACCTGAAATAACCGTCGTTAATTCATCTTTTTGAATATCTGATTTAATCAGTGGTGCAAAATATGGCGTGAGACTTGGCGAGATACCTTGTAAAATGCGTTCCTGATTTATTAACACTTCGCGACGAACAAGTTTCGTTTTTTGTAAGTCCTCAGGTACTAAAAAACCAATGCCTACAGCTTCAGGATTTAAATATCGATTCATCTCATAGACTTCACCAAGTTTAGTTTTATTTGGTATTTGCTTTGCGGAAACCGTATAACCAACATTTAACATCAAGTTTGCGACTGATGACTCATCAACATAAGAGAAACGACGTTCATTCAGTGCATACAGCCCCATGTCTTCTAGTGTCCGTTGCACACCCGATTCGAGTGTTGAGGTATAACTCGAAACCCCAGCATAACCGAAAAGTAGTGGGTTATTATAACCATTATTTTTCTCCGCATAGCCACTTTTTTGGAAAGGTACACGATGATTAATTCGCGTTAAAGCTTCTGGTTTTGTCTGTAGTCCATTTAAAACCTTCTCTTGTTCACGATACATGCGTTCATAGGTTGCTTGATTACCAAAAGGAATGTCTTTCATTGAGAACCATAGATTGCCCCCCAATTCCATCATTACTAAAAAGACCACGACACTCATTTTAAGAGTATTAGGTTTCTTAATACTCATTGGTAGGATGATTAAAAACAACAAACTAGCAAGAATCGATAAATAAAATGTTTTGTTGGTTAATAAGTAAGCTTGACCATGTGTGATATTTAAAAAGATTTGACCAATACTTAGTAGCACGATATAAACAATTGTCCCTAAACGTAAACGTTGATAAACTAATTGTTGATCAGGGTTTTCTTTCGCATATAGAAATGTTTCATACGCTAGTTTAATCAATAAAAAACTAAAGATAAAAGCATTACGATACGGGAAACCCGCTGGACTTTGGAACATGTGCCAAATTGTATTGAAGCCTTCAAGTAAAAAACTAAAATAGACAAAAATCAAAAGACCTGCCATGGCTTTTTTCTTCCGTTTCGGCACATTCGGTAAAAAGAAATAAACAAAAAAGAGGAGCCAAATAAAGACGCCTGAATAAATCATTGGCAAGTGATCCAAACGAATATCATAATTAACCGTTCCCATCCCCATCTGTGACAATGCCTCAAGTCCAAAGCGTGGCACTAGTTTGAACGTGCTTAAATCAAAACTGGATTTTCCGGTTTTCATCATTCCGACGACTGCTGGGACTAGCATAAAAGCTGTTGCTAATCCTGATAACAGCGAACTAATGATGAACAACCACCAGTCCTTACATACTACTTTAAACGAACGTCTCACACCTGGTTCCATATAATGGAGAAAATACAGGTAAGCACTATAAACAACCGCAAAAATACAAACCATGTATCCTAAATAATAATTTAAGATAATGGCTAAAAATAGCGAAATGCCGTATAAAAGGGGTTGTTTTTTTAACCATAATTTTTCTAAGCCTAAAACTAAGATTGGAAAAACAACTAAGACGTCCAACCACATAAAATTCAAAAGATAAACGACTACGAAGCCACATAAACTATATGATAAAGAAAATGTTTGTGTAAAAAGGGATGAATCTTGATAATGTAAATCTAGATAGGTAAACATTGTAAGACCCATTAAAGCAATCTTAAGACTAATCAAACCTAAGATGACAGTCGGTAAAACTTCATAAGGAAATAATAAAGCGATAAAATTTAATGGCGACATTAAATAATAGGCAATTAACGGTTCCATCGGACCGCCTATGCCATTTGCAAATGAATAGAGTGATTCGCCCCCTTGTTCGAAGAAACGTTTAAAATTGGTTAAAAAAGGTAAATACTGCGCCCCTAAATCACTGACTAATACATTTTTATTCCCAAAAATTCCTAAACCTAAAACAGCAAAGACCGCTAAGACAGTCACTAAAGGCAAGATAAAACTTAATAGATACGCATTGTATTTTTTATTTTGTTTCATTAAATAGGTCCATCCTTATTTTTTATCGTGTACTTATTATACACTATCTCGTCATTTTATCAGCATAGATTCATGATTCATAAATGACTTCGCATTTAAAGATTGAGACTGCTTCGTTTTTTATCACAAAAAAAGTTAAAAGACCAATAGAATACACTTCATTCTATTAATCTTTTAGCTTCTTTTGCTTTTAACTATTTTTTTTACGTTTAAACATTGATTTAAGGTTGCTTTTGGCTTGAACCATTTGATCACGATCTAAATATTTTCGCATCGCTTTCAAGGCTTCTTTTGCATCGGAAATGACAAAATTCAACGTCTGATTGTCATCTGTCACAATATCAAAACTACGAATATATTTTCCTCTAAACATAATTTGCGCCCGCACTTGGACAATGTTTTGCCATGGAATTTGAATATAACCCGCGCCATTACTCGCACGAAATTCAACTCCATTATTGCCAATCGCTAAGACACCAGTTTTAGGATTAATTGGATTTAAAAAAGAATTTGCTTTGATTGCGTAATCAACGGTTGTATTTAAACTTTCGACCATAAACATCCCTCCAATATCTCTATCATAACAGAAAATGATGAAGCAAGACGTGTTGATTTGCTTCATCATTCAATTTTTTTGATTGATCACAAATTGCTGTGGGACAATTGATGATTGTTTTAATTATTTTATGCAAAAATGCCTAGTGCATAACCGATGATCCCAACTACGAATAAACCGAAAATAATTGTAATTGGACTTACTTTTTTCTTAAGTAACCACATACAACCTAAAGTTAATAGTAATGGCATAAGACCAGGAATTAATTGGTCAAACATGTCACCTAATGTCATGATTTTTTGAGGATTTACATTTGAGCCACCATTAATTTGGTTGATGACTTCACGGATTTGATTCACGTTTAATTTACCATCATTGGCAGCTTCGATCATGCCGCTAAAATTCACTAATGATTTTTTATCAACATCAACTTTTGATAAGACCATTGGGAAATTCATTGTTGTCCATCGTGGTACCAGTACCCCCATGATAAACATCCCTAAAATTGAAGCACCTTGGGTAATTTTTTGCATTACGCCACCACTTAAATCTTGAGTGATATTAGAACCTTGACGATAGCCTAATTCTTGTGTGTACCATAAGAATGCCATACGAATAACGTTCCATGCTAAGAAGAAAACTAATGGTCCTAAGATACTACCTTGTAAAGCAAGTGAAGCGGCAAAGGCACCGATTACTGGACGTAATGTTCCCCAGAAAATTGGGTCACCAACACCAGCTAAAGGTCCCATCATCCCAATCTTAACCCCTTGAATGGCAGCATTATCAATCTCAACACCAGATGCTTTTTCTTCTTCAAGTGATAATGTTACCCCGATAATTGGTGCGGCAACATATGGATGGGTATTAAAGAACTCTAAGTGACGTTTTAACGCTTCAGAGCGGTCTTCTTTTGTATGATATAGTTTTTTCAATGCTGGAATCATAGCATACGCCCAACCTACGTTTTGCATACGTTCATAGTTCCATGACGCTTGTAAGAACTGACTTCTCCACCAAACATTGATACGATCTTTTTTCGTTAATTTTGTAATTGTTACTTCTTCTGTCATTGTCTTTTCTCCTCCTCTTTTAATTAATAATCATTTAGAATGTCATCTAATGGGTCACCTTGGCTTGGGCCAGATCCTCCACGGCCACCACCATTAAATTCAGGTGCTAATTGGATATAAATAAGTGCTAAAGCTAAACCAATTAAGCCCATTGCGATTAAATTCAATTGAGAAACAGCTGCTAATGCAAAACCAATAAAGAAGAATGGCCATAATTTTGATGTTGCCATCATATTAATAACCATTGCGTAACCTACCGCTACGATAAAGCCACCGGCTACTGCTAATCCACCTGTAATCACATCTGGAATTGCATGTAGAGCTGACGTTACGATTTCAGGAGAAACTGAAACCACAATTGCTGCAGGAATTGCAATACGCAATCCTTGAAGCGCTAAGGCGATTAAGTGGAACATTTCCACACCTTTGAATGAGCCTTCTTGTGCTTTTTTGTCAGCACCATGAGCAAGACCAACTGTAATTGAACGAACGAAAATTGTTAAGACCTGTCCGGCTACAGCTAATGGTATCGCTAAGGCAATCCCTTCTTCAACTGTGGCACCTTTCATTGTCACTAAAATGGCAGCTGCAACTGATGCTAAAGCAGCATCGGGTGCTACAGCAGCACCAATATTCATCCAACCTAAAGCGATCATTTGTAATGAACCACCCAACATAATGCCTTCAGTTAAATGACCTGTTACCAAACCAATTAAAGTACAAGCGACAATTGGTTGATGAAATTGAAATTCATCTAAAATACCTTCCATACCTGCTAGAAAGGCGACTAACACAACTAAAATTAATGTAATCATTATTATTGCTCCTCCTTTTTATTTCATTAATCCTGATTTTTCTAATAATTCCCACAGATTTTTTGAAGCATCACTTGGTACTTTACGAACGTCAAAAGTAATACCATGTCCTTTTAACGTTTCAAATGCTTCCACATCTTCTTTGTTGACTGAAAGAACGTTGTTCACCATGACTTTTCCTTCTGAATGGGCCATTGAACCAACATTGACTTCTTTTAAGTCAACACCTAACTCAACCGCACGCGCAACGTCTTCAGGATTTTCAAATAATAATAAAGCTTTCGTACGACCAAAACGAGGATCTTTCCAAATATCCGCTAATTTTTGGACAGGAATCACGTTTGCTTTAACTCCTGGGGGAGAAGCTTGTGTGATTAAGGTTTTACGTAAATTGTCGCCGGCAACATTATCACTCACGACAATAATACGTGTTGGATTCACTGATTTAGTCCAAGCTGTTGCCACTTGTCCATGAAGTAAACGAGAATCAATACGCGCCAAGACCACACTCATTTGTCCTTCAGTAGGTAATGACGTATCTTGCGCAGCCTCTTTCTTAGCTTCTGGTGCTTTTTCTAATGATTCTGGGCGTACTTTTACGCCTTCTTTAGCTGTTTCAATAATGTGTGCTGCAATATCATGTGCTTTTTCCATTGTGAAACGAGACGCATAAGCTTCGATTAACATTGGTAAATTTAGACCACTGACAATTGCCCAGTTGTCTTTATGTTCTTCAAACAAAGTATTAGCTTGATTGAATGGAGTGCCTCCCCATAAATCAACGAGAAATAGCACTTCATCTTGACTATCAAAAGAAGCAATTGCTGTTTCAATTTTTGCTTTCACATTTTCAGGGCCTTCGCTGGGCATTAACGTAATAGCTTGAACATTCTCTTGTTCGCCAAAAATCATTGTTCCTGATTGCATAATACCTTCAGCAAATTCGCCATGACTTGCGATTATAATTCCTACCATGCTGTAAACCTCCTAATTTTTTAAATCAACTTCTCTTTTTTTAACACTTGCATTAAATCAATCGAATTATCTGCAACAACTTTACGGATTTCAATTTTAATACCAGCTTGGCTCAAAAATTTGAAATCCTCGCAATCTTGCGTGTCGACCGCCACTGCGTTGGTTATCATTTTTTTACCTGTCTGATAACTCATGCCCCCCACGTTAATTTCTTTGATGGGAACACCTGCTTCAACGACTTGTTTGACGTCTTTCGGATTGGTAAATAATAGCATGACTTTTGCTTGAGATGTGAATAAATGAAAATCATGAAAGACATCAATGAGTTTTTGAACCGGAATCACATTAACCTTAACGCCTGGTGGTGCTGCTTGGACGAGTAATAATTTGCGCATCTCGTCATGTGCGACACTATCGCTGACAACTAAAATTCGATTGACTTGATAATGCTTGGTCCAAACAGTTGCCACTTGACCATGAATCAGTCGATCATCTATTCGAACTAAGCGAATATCCATACTTTCCCTCCTTTTTTTATTTATTACTTATTTATATGCAATTTCCGTGCCAAAAAATAATAATACGCTAAAAGTCAATAAAACCAACATTTCTAAATAAGAAAACACAACAAAAGATACACTCGTTAGTGTATCTTTTGTTGTGTATCGCTTAAACTTGGCGTGCATTTTGAATTAGTTCGTATGTGTAAAACAATTCTCCGACTGAGAAAGTAATCTTTAACGTTTCATTCAAATACGCTAATGCAGGATCTAGTAAAGAACGACTCGCATCTGCTTCAAAACGTTGATGATCTTCTGGTTGAATTTGAAGTGTATCAGTACGCAAAGTTCGTTCGACTGACCCCGCCACATGCATACTCAAATTAATATAAAAAGAAGGGTTTTTCTCCATCTTAAATGACTCACAAATTAAATCACAAAACAGCCATAACGGATCTAAAAACTTATCCGGATTAATAAATGTATATGTATTTTCTAGGTAATCACGGCATAATTGACGCGCTTTATCCATTGTTAATATTGGACGCTCTAATTCTTCACCCTGAACGATAATTTTCTTAATCGCGTCTTGACCGTCTTTTGAAAAAAGAATTTCCATTGGAATAAAGGGGGCTGAATAATCCGGTTTGGCAATACCCGTTGTCGCAATAATGCGAAACTCTTTTTCAATGGTTGCCATTTTTTGCTCGACTTCTAAAACTGATACTGGAAAGACTGTAATCGTCTCATTAAGACTGGTACGAATAAAATCATCTAGTAACTCTTTCATTCTTTGCGCAGTTCCCTGTCCTGAAGAACAAATCGCAATAATCGCTTTTGATTGCACGTCTAAATCTGGTGTATCGAATTGTGTTTTTTCATTAATGTTAGTGTATCCTTGAAAATTCGTCAACGACTGATAAAGGTTATTCAAATCTGTTTCAATTAAGGAAGCCTTGCGAGCTGCTTCGAGCACGGTTGCCGTTGTCACCATATCCACGGTCTTCACTGAAATGCCTGTCTCGTCTTCGATTGCTTGAGAAAACGTACCGAGTGAACCCATATCAACCATTAACAAAACACCGCTATTTTCATCGACATCTCGCACTTCAGCAACAATTTTTTCTTTTGCTTCTTGTGGCGTCATCTCTAATGGCATATCAACACTCCGTAAATGATCTACCTCTAATAATTTTGAAACAACTTGAACCATACTACTTGCCGTACTCATGCCATGACATGCCACAACTATTCCAATTCGACCATCCTCATTGTCTTCTTTAAGTGAGACTAAAAGAACCGTCAGATAATGAACCTCTGTTTCAGGCACCTCTATTTGATGCATCTCTTCGATAATCGCTTTAATACCATACGCTACTTTTAATTCGGCAGGATAATGTTTGACCATCTTTAATATGCTCTCGTGATCCTGTGTATTCAAAGCTTTACCGCTCTGCATTCGTAAAAGAAACGAACTAATGTGAAGGCCAACTGCATAAAGGAAATTCGTTTGAAAATCATAATTTAATTCATCACTGGCATATTCAAATATTTTTCGCGTTGTATCAATCATCGATTGATCCATAATTTCTAACAGCTTGGCATCAGAATCAAAGGTAAAATTATGATTGCGATAGAAGGATTTGAGATGCACATTGATATCTGTGGAGATAAAGTGATTAATGGATTCTTGATTAAAACCTTCTGAACGTAAAACAGCCGCTTTATCGCCAATAATTTCATAAAGATTGTAAGGTAATTCATAAGCATCTGATTTGAAAGAAAGCGCCGGTTCGTTTGGTCCTACAACCATTTGCGAACTTAAGAATAACGATAATTCAGCCGACTGCTTCCGATTACGACCTAATCTCATCAAACCATCTTTCACGGTATCACTTAATTCATTAATCGTAATGACTAATTCTTCCTGATCCATATTATTCAAGAAAGCTTTCGCTGTCACAAGTTGCACATTGGATTTAAGTTGACCGACATTTCCATAATTCACGCTACCAATTAAAGCCCGCACAACGTCCTCCGTTAAAACAATCCGGCGATTAATCCGTTTCGCTTCGAGTGACATCATCACGCGAACTAAATCCACTTGTTCTTTTGCTGGTCGGTCCATATAGTTTGGCAATTGAATCGTAATCGGAATCCGACGAGCAAACGTATTTAACAATACTGAACCCGGGTCTTCAGTCGTTGCACAAATAATTCGAACTGACGCCTGATGATCTTTGGTTGTTTCCCCTAACTTTGAAAACTTGCCTGTATCCATAAAATAAAAAATCATTTCTTGACCTTCAGGTGGCAAGCGATGCACTTCGTCAAGAAAAAGATAGCTATTATCAGCTAAAGTCAGTAACCCATCCTTATCTTCTGTCGCTCCTGTAAAGGCACCCTTCGCATGTCCGAATAAGTGACTCATCAAAAGTTCCGGATTACTGGCATAATCCGCACAGTTAAAAACAACCATTTCTTTTGTGACATCAACAACTTCATGTTGTTTGGCAAATTGAAACATCGTGTGGGCAAAATATGTTTTACCAGAACCTGTTGGCCCAACAATTAAGCAATTTAATCCCTTGGGCGGATAAAGAATAGCTGCTTTGGCTTGTTCGACAGGGTTTTTCATACTCCCACTTGAACCAACAACACGCTTGAAGATATCAGTTAAGGGAATTGGTGCGGCTTCTATTCTTTGAGGCTTCATTTGTTTTTCTTGATAACTTGGCACATGTTTACTTAAGGGCACATGATGAAAGACTGATTTCATCACATAGCGAACTGGTCGTCCAGTTAATTTATCCAAAATACCTTCTTTAACAAGTGCGTTCAAATCTTTACTCGCATTACTACGTTGAATATCTAATAACTCCGCAACATCTTGCGTTGTCAGCCCAGACGTTGAATCTAAATCTCGAGAAGTCAGATGTCCAGTGTGTTCTTTCACAACTTCATAAACGCGATCAATCCTTTTTTTCATGGGTCTCCTCCAAAATGTAGTGTATCTGTATCATTTGCTCTAGTGTATCAAAAAAAGATACAGATACACAAGCCCTTTGAATGTTCGCTAATGAATAACAGTTGTAAGCTAATAGACAAACCTCACTTCAAATTAAGTAAAAAAAGACAGTTGAATCGAGATTGTTCTCAGATTCAACTGCCAAACGATTATTTTTTCAATGTCATCTTAATCGCAATTCCATTCGGATCAACCGTCATAAATTGATTTGATGTGATTTCTTCAACCATCAATTTATGTGCTAATAAATTATTTTTTACTCCATTAAAGCTTTCGATCGTCAACCATTGCATCTCAAAAGATTGAATCCCCAGTGCTGTCTTTTGACGTTTTTCTAAGTTCGTGCCACGCCAAATATTTGTTCCAATATGATGATGATAGCCATCTAATGCAAAGAAGCGTGCAGCTCCACCCAAATCATCAGTTAATCTAAAATTAAGCACCTCACGATAAAATTTTTCATTTTCCACAAAACTGGCAACGCTCAAATGAACATGGCCCATTTTTGTCCCTGTGGGCATTTTGACAATAGCTTGTTCTGTTAAGGTCAAAATTTCTGCCGCCTTCAATTCTAAAGTCACACCTTTAATTTGATCGCCTGAACGTTTATCCCAGCTAACTTCTGGTTTATCTGCATAGATTTCGATGCCGTTTCCTTCTGGATCTTCCAGATATAACGCTTCACTGTAGCCATGATCCGCCGCACCAATTGCAATTTTTTCTTCAATAAAATGGCGTAATTTACCACTTAAGGCTTCCCGACTAGGTAATAGTAGCGCTAAGTGGTAAAGCCCTGTTGTAGTATCTCGTGGGACTAATTCCACTCCTTGATTTAA
The DNA here is from genome assembly GCF_004795745.1 of Vagococcus silagei. GTDB lineage: Bacteria > Bacillota > Bacilli > Lactobacillales > Vagococcaceae > Vagococcus > Vagococcus silagei. The sequence continues at coordinate 37,059 of NZ_SDGV01000001.1, forward strand.
CTCAACTAATGGCTGCTGATCAGCTTCAATCCCTAAGGTTACTGTTTCATCTGTTTGTGTTAAAATATCTAAGCCAATCAGCTCTTGATAAAAAGTGGCTTGATCTTTCAAATGTCGGACATTCAATGACACGACACCTAGTTCTAATGTATGCATATTTATTTCCCCTTTAACATTAACTTACTTTTAGTAAGCTAACTATACACCAATTGAACCAAAAAACAAACCATCATGCTTACACACAATGAGATAGAAAAAAATTATTATTATTTTCATTAAGCACACTATTTTAGATTATTTGCTTGTTCAAAAATAAACTACTCATTAAATATAAGCTAGTATGGTATCGTATTCTATTCAATTTAGACGTTTATCGACAAATGTCTATCAATTTCAAGAAAACGCTTTCTTATAGTGCTAAAAGAGAGAAATATTACGTTAGTATAATAATATTTATACTTTATAATAAAGCTATATCAATGATATTTTTTCAGGAGGTAAAAATGACTATCTTGTTCGAGCTCGATAAGTTAATTCAACAGTATCCAAAAATCGCTGAAATATTGCGTGATTGCCCTTACACTATTTTAAAATCTTTTGAGATTCAAACCTATTCAAAAGGAGAATTCTATCTTGAAAAAGGCACCATTTCCAATGAAGTTTATATTATTGTCGATGGTTTAGTTGACATTTTTATAGAAAGTAACAATGGAAAAAGAGTGTCTCTAGATATTTATCAATCAGGTAATATTATTGGTGAACACGAAATTATTCATAAAAATCCATTTAGTGTTTCAGTCATGTCTTTAAGTAACATTACTATTTTAAAATTACAGCGGGAACAATTTTTAAAGTGGCTAGATTTAGATCGTAATTTCAGCAAATTTTTGATTGAGTCTTTATGTAGTCAACTTTATAAATTAAGTCAACTGACAGAAGTTTATTCAATATTTTCGACTAAAGAACAAGTCTCTCTGATTCTTTCAAAATTAAATACGACACAATGCATCGAAAGAAGCCAGCTACTCCTTCAAGTTTCATCAACACCAAGAAGTGTCGATCGAATTTTGAAAGATTTAAGAGAGAAAAATATTATAAGTAATGATAATGGTTTAATTCGAGTCATTAATCACGAAAAATTATTTATTTATGGAAGGGATGTTTAGATGGAAAAACAACCACATATTCAATTAGATTCAAGTTTAAAAATAAAAAAAGCAATCATTGTTGGTGATCCTAAGCGCGTTTCATCAGTTCTCGAATTCTTAGATCACGCAAAAGAAATAACGTTTAATCGCGAATACCGCTCTGCTTTTGGTACATACCAAGGAGCAAGAATTTTAGTTGTGTCGACTGGAATCGGTGCTCCTTCAGCTACAATTGGGATTGAAGAATTAATTTCTATTGGTGTTGAAGAAATCATTAGAGTCGGAAGTTGCGGCGCAATGCAATCAGATTTTAAATTAGGGGAAATAATGGTGGTATCAGGTGTCGTTAGAGACGACGGTACAACCAAAAATTATGTACCCGAAAGTTTTCCTGCTATTCCAGATAGTGAGTTACTCTGTGCTGCCTGCACACAACACGACATTGCTGTTCATATTGGCATTGGACGTAGTCACGATAGTTTTTACAACGATAACAATGCAGATATCGAAGCTTTTTGGTCCAATCATCATGTACTTGGTGCTGATATGGAATCTGGGGCACTTTACGTATTAGGACAATTGCGCGGAATCAAAACACTTTCGATTTTAAATAATGTTGTCCTTTATCAAGACGCTCTCAATGAAGGGGTCAATCAATTAGTCTCTGGAGATGATTTAGTAATTCAAGGCGAAAAGAAATCAATTCAACTAGCATTAAATATTCTAACTAGGAGGGAAAATAAATAATGAAACAAACTGTTCACAAAGTACTCAAATCAAAAGAATGGGATATTGGCTGGATTTCAATTGGTATTTTACTGGTCATTATAAGTACCGTTATTAGTGCTAAAGGAAATATTACATTAACGACTGTGACCTCATTCGTTGGTAGTATTGTCGGAATGACTGTCGTTTTACTTTTAGCAAATCAAACCGGTAAATTTGCAACTGGTTTAGGTATTGTTGGTGCTTTACTAGATACCTTTAATAATTACAAATTTGGTTTATCAGGAATGATGTTAGTTGGAATTTATGCCTTCTTCCTTTATCTAAAAGGATTTTTAACAATGGGGAAAAAAATTGAAGTAACTAAAGTAACTAAAGCGAACCTCTATATTTCGGGAGCAATTGCAATCGGCGGTGGCTTACTTCTTTATTTCTTCGGCTCCTCAATTCTGCCTAAAGATGCTCCTCAATGGGTCATTCTAGCAAATATTTTAGTTTTTATTGTACAAGTCGTTTCACAGTATTTAATGGTAGATGGAAAAGCGATTGGATGGTTAGGTTTTTGTTTAATCAACGTCATCAATCTATTCTTACAATTTTATATCTTTATCAGTGGTTCTAATCCAACTGCCTTGATTTATTTAGCTATGACTTTTATGTTCTTACTAAATTCAATCAAAGCCTTAGTCCTTTGGTATGGCTTTGGAGAATAATATCACTTAGAAAGGAAGAAACATCTATGAAAACAACACTAATTATTGATCATCCTTGGGAATCATGCACTCTTAAAAAAGCTGGTTGCTGGGCTTGAAGCAGATAAAAAAGACTATCAAGTGATCGACTTATATAAAGACAAATTCAATCCTGTTATGCAAACAGCAGAACTTGCTCGCTATCAAAGTGGTACAACAACCGATCCAATTGTTCAAAAATATATCAATTGCATAAAAGAAACGGATCAATTAATCCTCATTTTCCCAATTTGGTGGTATAGCTGTCCCGCTGGTTTAAAAGGTTTTTTTGACAAAGTTCTTCTAAATAACGTTGCCTTCTATGACGATGGGGAGGGCGTTAAACCAATGCTAAACGTGAAAAACACAGTGATTTTTAGTACGACTGAACAAACGACAGAAGGAATATATTCACATGCGCATGATTGTTTTAGAAACCAAATTGCGACAACACTTGCTGACGTTGGTTGTCAATCTATTCAATGGCATAACCTTGGACAAATCAGTAGTTTAACACAAGAAGAACGGGTTCAATTTTTAACTGAATCTTATTCAAAAATCAAATAACAAAAAGTCGAAAAGTTAATTATTCAAGATTAACTTTTCGACTTTTTATTTTATCTACTATAAAAATCGGGGGAACTTTTTAACAATTGAATAATATGGGGAGGAATAACTAAGCCAGTGTCACAATTTCAATCAAGGTTCTGGCTGCAATCTCCATTGCTTCTTTTGAAATAAATTCGAATTGACCATGGAAATTCTCGCCACCCGTAAAAATATTAGGTGTTGGTAAACCCATAAGAGAGATTTTCGATCCATCTGTCCCACCTCTAAATGGCGTGACAATCGGTTCAATCCCTAAATTCGCCATCGCCGCTAACGCTAAATCTACTGAACGCATATCTTTTTCAATGACTTCTTTCATATTGTAATACTGATCTTTTAGTGTCATTGAAAAACGTGGACGATCGTATTGCGCATTACAATCAGCAACGACTTGTTCTAAATATTTTTTACGCGCAGCAAATTTTTCACGGTCATGATCACGAATGATATAAGTGAGTTTCGCTTCAGAGATGGTACCTGTTAAATCATGCAGTAAATAAAAACCTTCATAACCTCTTGTTTTCTCTGGCACCTCATCTTGTGGTAGTGCTTGATCAAATGCTGATGCTAATTTTAATGCATTGACCATCATACCATATGCCGTTCCCGGATGAACACTCGTTCCTTGAATCACAATCTCGGCTTGGGCAGCATTAAAAGTCTCGTATTCAAAATGGCCCACTCGACCACTATCGACAGTATAAGCAAAGTCAGCCGGAAACTGATCGACTCTAAAATGATCGGCACCTCGGCCAATTTCCTCATCAGGACCAAAAGCAACCCAAATATCACCATGTTCAACTTCCGGATGATCGATAAAGTAATCTAACATCTCCAAAATTTCAACAATACCAGCTTTATCATCGGCACCTAAAAGGGTCGTACCATCGGTTGTTATCAGCGTTTCACCGAGATAATCTTTTAAATTAGGAAATTCAGCCACTTCCATGATAATCTGTTTGTTTTCATTTAAAACCAAGTCTTGACCTTGGTATTTCTCAAAAATTTGTGGCTGGATATTTTCCGCAGGGTAATCAGCTGTATCGAGATGGGCAATAAAGCCAATACTTGGTTTTTCTTTGGTTGTATTTTTTGGTAAACATCCAATTAAGAAACCATTCTCCTCATTGTAGAAAATCTGACTTAAACCTTGTTCCTGCAACTCCTGTTCGAGACGTTTGGCAAATTCGACTTGACCAATTGTGGTTGGAATCGTCGAACTTTTTTCGTCGGAACGCGTATTTAGTTTTACAAATTCGATAAAACGTGGCATTAATTTTGACATTGGGTTAAACTCCTTTAATTTTTCTTTTCAGCATTTCGTAAAATAAAGTAACCGCCATATGATGGATACTCAATATTTTTAAGTGTTGGTGAGACTAAATAATTTGAGGCACTTTGATAAATTGGCACTTGTGCCACATCTTTTTCAAGTAATTGTTCCTCAGCTTGTTTGTAATCTGTAAATTGTTCATTGGCATGATTTGCATGTTCTTCTTTAGCTGCTACCGTAAGTTTATCATAAGTTTGGTTACTGTAATTGCCATAATTATAAGCTGAACCTGTCGCATAAAGATTGAAATACGAATCTAATTCACTGCTACCAGCAATCCAACCAGATAACGATAATTCATAATTTTTATCAGCACGAGCCTGATTGACATTATTTCGTGGTTGCAGACTGACCTTCAAAGTTAAGCCGTTAAGATTTTCTTCAACTTGACCCTTAATGTATTCGGCGACTTTTTTACCTTCATCACTATCAGCTGCAAGTAAATTAAGCGTTACTTTATCTCCTAATTCTTTTTGGGCCTTCTGCCAACTCGTTTTGGCAGTCTTCACATTGTAGGTTAAGTACTTTCCACTATATGCTCTGAAATCTTCTTTCGTTTCTGGATTTTGATACAACTTCCGTGGCACTAAACCATCAAGCGCTTTTGAACCATCAGCTAAGACACTCTCCGCAAGTGTTTTTTTATCAATTGAAAGGGCGATGGCACGACGTAAATCTTGATTTGCTAAAGGTTTTGAGTCTTCTTTATTAAAATCTAAAAACACATTGGCGACATCTTGATAATTTGTATAACCAGGATCTTCTTTGTATTCGGCCACATTTTGACCACTAATTCGCACTAAATCTAATGAACCTTCTTGATACAAACTAATACCTGTCGTCTCTTCTTTGATTGTTTGAACTTCAACTTCATCAAGTTTGACTTTATTTTTATCATAATAGTTTTTGTTTTTCTTTAACGTCCATGTATCACTCGTCCCATCCCAATTGTCTAAAACAAACGCGCCATTATAAAGGGTATCAGAACTAGTTGTACCATATTTTTTAGCATGTTCTTGGACAAACTGTTCAGATTGCGGCGCTAACCAACCAATTGCTGCAACAGATAAAAATGACGGTTGAGCTGTTCTTAGTTCGACAATAAAAGTAGCATCATCTGGTGTTTTAATTCCTAAAGTGTCAATAGCTGCTTTGCCTTCACGAATGTCTTTACTATTGACAACATTATCTAATAAATATGAATTTGGTCCTTGTGTTTTAGGGTCCACCAAACGTTTCCAAGCATAAGCAAAATCTTTTGACGTTATTGTATCTCCATTACTCCACTTGGCATCGGCACGTAATTTGAATGTATAAGTTAAACCATCTTCACTGACTTCGTAGGTTTCGGCAATACCAGGTACAATCTGAGTATCTTTGTCAAAACGAACCAAACCTTCAAAGAGGTGTTGGACCATCGTAAAAGTATTTTTATCTGTTGTTTGCGTGGTATCAATTGTCGAAATCGGCGCCGGGGTACTGACGACAACTTTTTGACTTACTGCTCCTTTTTCTTTATTTGCTGTGGTCGCAGTACCACTCTTTACTGTGCCGCAACTAGCCAACAAAAGTGTTGCCGCGACTGTACTTAATAATAAAATATTCTTTTTCATTTTTATTCCTCCATCAGTTAAAAAATCTGAACCAGAAAATAAAAAAATAGCCTTCATCCTAATAAAAGGACGAAGACTATTCTTCGCGGTACCACCTTTGTTGACTTATATGCCCACTTCTACACAGTACAATCATACTGCTGTGCTATAACAGGCACTCCTGTATAAGTCTCATGATTCGACCTATCTGTTCCAAGGCCATTTTCAGTTGCTAGTCCATTATCTCTTTTCACCAACCGAGACTCTCTTTGAACGGCATTCACAACTTACTTTCCTTGTCATCACATTTTCTAACTTGTTATTTTTGATTAAAGCTATATTAGCATACTCTAATTTTACTGTCAACATCTCTACTCATATTTTAATGCAGTGATTGGATCAAGCTTCGCAGCCCGTTTTGCTGGGAACGTTCCTGCTAGAAAAGCAATCAACATAATCACAACGACAATCATTAAAGCTGAAGAAAGATTAAATTCGACTAAGGTTAAACCATCTAATCCCTTCAAAAAATTCTTCGTTGCAAACTGATTAATTAATTGACCAACGCCATACGCACCACCAAGTCCGACGACCGAACCCCAGAAACCAATCAGTAGTGCTTCAAAACTGAAGAGACTAAATATTTTTCCACCACTCATCCCCATAGCTTTCATCAAGCCAATTTCACGCGTTCTTTCTTGAACAGACATATAAAGGGTATTGATAATCCCAAAACTTGCGGCAAGTAAGGCAATGCCACCAAACATTGTTAAGACACCTGTAATCCCGTTGACAACATTTCGAATGATACCAATTTGATCATCCATTGTTTGCCCCATAAAGCCCTTATCTGCTAATTTCGTTTTGATTTTTGTGATTTCAGCTGGCGTAATATTTTTTGGTAATGAAGCTGTTGCAGCAAAAACTTGGCCCTGCATTTGTTCAGGTAATCCTGTTTCGTTAATTTGCACTAACTTACCTGATAACGCGTTATTGACCATCGACATGCCACCTTGGACAATACTTTTCGTTCTAACACCCACGATTTCTGCTTTCACTTCTTGCGTCTTACCTGTTCCCATCTCTGTCACACCTAGCGTTACTTCCTTGCCAATTGCCTCTTTATTATTTTTATAACCAAGTGATTTAACATAAGAAGTCGCTAAGACGATTTCATTCTTTGGCGCATCATTATCAATTTGACGCCCTGCTTCTAATTCCACTTTATTACCTAATGAAATTGAGGCATTAAAGACAAATTTATCATCAGAAGCTCCTTGAATAAAGTCCGTTTGGAAGTTTTCCATTGGTTTAATTTTGGATAACTCTTGCATCTCTTTTAAAGTCTCAAAATCATTTTTACTTAATTTCGCTTGTTCTGATTTTTGTTCCTTGGGTTCATATTTCTTCGGTTTATCGCCACCCATTTCAGCACCGAATTCTTGTTTAGGCATCACAATCATCGTATCCATATCACCGACACCTTGAAGTTGTTTATCGACATAATCGTTGACACCAATGTTAATACCTACAGTCAGTGAAATCGTGAACGCCCCAATAAAAATAGCGACAATTGTTAAGATGGTTCGACTCTTATTACGAAATAGATTAGCATTTGCGGATTTGATAATATCCCAAAATTTCATTATGCTTCACCTCCAACAATTAGACCATCTTTAATTTGGATTTGACGGTCACATAATGCGGCTAAATCTGGGTCATGGGTCACAATAATTAAAGTAATGCCTTGCTCTTTTTTCAAATTGAATAACAATTCTTCAATTTTTCCCCCTGTCGTTGAGTCAAGATTTCCAGTTGGCTCATCAGCAAAAATGATCTGCGGATTATTGACTAACGCTCGCGCAATACAAACTCTTTGCTTTTGGCCACCAGATAAATCATTGGCTTTATTTTTCGCTTTATCCGCCAGTTCAACTGAAGCTAAGGCTTGCAGGCCTTTTTCTTCACGCTCGCGTTTTGACATACCCGCAATTTTCAACGGTAAAATAACATTATCTAACACACTTTCTTGTGGATTCATAAAAAATTGTTGAAACACAAAACCAAACGTTTCATTGCGCAAATGATTTAATTCTTTTTTCTTTAGTGTGCGAATATTTTTACCGAGGATTTCAATCTCACCGCTTGTTGGTTGATCCAACAAAGCTAATAAGTGCATTAAGGTTGATTTTCCCGAACCACTCTTCCCGATAATGGCTACCGATTCGCCTTTTTCAATCTCTAAATCAATGCCTTTCAACGCCTCAAATAGTGACGTTCCGGAGCCATAAGCTCGCTTTAAATTTGATACTTTAACCACTGACATAAAACCGACCACCCTTCTTTTTAATACCTCTTATTATTCCACTCTCTATTTCTTTATACATCATCCTTAAGACCGATATCTAAGACTTAATGAAAATTCCCTTCAACACTATTTTGCATATTATTCTAAAATAATGAATATTATTTTAATATACTTCCTTTAAACCTAACAAATATAAATATATATTGAATATATTATCATTATTACGTATACTTCACAACAATACAAAAATTAATAAAAAAGGAGTTATGCGTGTATGTCTGTTTTATCGAAAAAGTTATCAATTTTGTTAACTGTCATTATTACGATGATGACAATTGTTTCTGTTCCGGTTGCCGCTGAAGAAAGTGACCCAGTTCTTGATCGAATCAGGCAAAGCAAAACACTGACAATTGGCGTTTCAGCCGATTACGCTCCCTTAGAATTTCATGCTAAAGTCAAAGAAAAAGATGAAGTTGTTGGGATTGATATTGATATCTCTAAAAAAATTGCCCAAGATCTAGGCGTCTCTCTTAAAATCGAAGAATATGGGTTCGACGCATTGATGGGTGCTTTGAAAACTGGCAAAGTCGATATGGTTATCTCTGGTTTAACACCAACACCAGAGCGAATGAATGAAGTTGACTTCTCTGATCCCTATTTAGAAGTTGACCAAAAAGTGATCATTCGCAAAAATGATCAAGCTCAATTTAAGTCTCTTGATGATTTCAAACAGTTAAAAGTTGGCGCACAAAAGCAAAGTCTACAAGAAGAACTGGCGCGTGATGAATTAAACGCTAAGGTCGTGTCACTTCAAAAAATGCCGGATATCATTTTACAATTACAACATAAAAAAATTACCGGTGCCGTGGTTGAGGGCCCCGTAGCGGAAGCCTATTTACAACAACATCCTGATTTAGTTTTCGCGGATGTAAAGTTTGCAGGTATTCAAAAAGAAAATGCGATTGCTGTACCGAAAAATTCGCCCGCCTTTTTGAAAGCTGTCAATCAATCTCTGACTGCAATAAAAGAAGAAAATCTCATCAAAGGCTATAAAAAACAAGCTTCAAACTTGATGTTTTCAGAGGAATCTTTCTTTAAAAAATACAAGCCTTACTATTTAAAAGGGATGTATTATACCATTTTCCTAGCTCTTATCGGCGTTTTCTTTGGTGCCATTTTAGGAACTGTTTTAGCTTTGATGAAGCTCTCAACTAAAAGAGCTATCAAATGGCCTGCTATTGCCTATATTGAATATTTGCGTGGCACGCCGTTACTTGTGCAAATCTTTCTCGTATTCTTTGGTTCAAATGTGATTGGTTTTGAATTGTCTGCACTTGCAGCCAGTTGTTTAGCGCTCTCGCTTAATAGCGGCGCCTATGTTGCCGAAATTATTCGTGCAGGTATTAACGCTGTCGATCAAGGCCAAACTGAAGCCGCACGTTCGCTTGGGATGCCTGCAATCAAAACATTGAGATATATCATTTTTCCGCAAGCCATTAAAAATATTTTACCCGCCCTTGGCAATGAATTTGTCACCGTCATTAAAGAATCATCCGTTGTATCTGTAATTGGCGTTGGCGAATTAATGTTCCAAGCAGGTGTGGTTCAAGGTTCTAGCTTTAAACCGTTCTTGCCAATAATGGTGGCTTCATTACTCTATTTCTTCCTCACGTTCACATTGTCACGCCTCTTAGGTGTTTATGAAAGGAGATTAGCAATTCATGATTCATACTAAACAACTGACTAAATCATTCGGAGAAAATGCTGTCTTAAAAGGCATTGATCTCACTGTTCAACAAGGTGAAGTACTCGTCATTATTGGTCCTTCAGGAAGCGGAAAAAGCACGCTCCTTCGCTGTTTAAATTTACTTGAAACACCAACGAGTGGTGACGTAGTCTTTGAAGGCACTAGTTTACTAGCAAAAGAAACAAACATTGATAAGATTAGAACCAAAATGGGAATGGTCTTCCAAAACTTCAATCTCTTTCCTCATTTAACAGTGCTTGAAAATCTCACAATTAGCCCGCGACATGTTAAAGGAGAAGCTGTTGATGTTAGTCAGCAAAATGCTCTAAAATTACTGACTAAAGTTGGCCTAGAAAATAAAGCCGCTGCCTATCCTAACTCCTTATCTGGTGGTCAAAAACAACGGGTTGCCATCGCGCGTGCTTTAGCAATGGAACCAGACGTCTTACTATTTGATGAGCCGACTTCAGCTCTTGATCCTGAAATGGTTGGTGAAGTGCTTGATGTCATGCAAACACTCGCTAAAGAAGGGATGACGATGGTTGTCGTCACACATGAAATGGGCTTTGCCAAAGAAATGGCTGATCGTGTGATTTTTATGGCGGATGGTATCATTCAAGAAAGTGGCACTCCACAGGCACTCTTTGAGAATCCGCAAGTTAAGCGAACACAAGAATTTTTACAAAAAGTCCTCATATAAAAATAAAAAGCCTCCACCGAATTGTCCAATACAAATCGGTGGAGGCTTAAATTATCGTCACTCGGCTAGTCTACAGTATGGGGATACCACTAGTCTTCCTTAATTCTTCTAACTGTTTCTTGTTCGATCAAAGTATGGGGGATGATCACACGCTTTTTAACGGCATTCGGGGTACGCAACTGATTCAAAAATTCTTCAATCGCGGTTTTGCCTAAAAGCATTGTGTTAATATCAAGGCTCGTTAAATAAGGATGAATGAGTGACGAGAATATCGAATGATTAAAACTGATGACTGAGATATCGTCTGGCACTTGATAACCCAGAAAATTAACCATTTGCATTAAACGCAAAGCAAACATATCGTCAATTGCAATACACGCCGTCGGTTTAACAAACGCGACGAGTTCTCTAAAATGGTCATAATCAGTTGATTGAATCAAAGGTACGAGTGGATGAACTTGATAACCTCGTCCTCGTAAGGCTTTCTCATAGCCCGAATAACGTTCATAAACAAAGTTTTCATCAATATTATTCGTGACGAAAAGGATTGATTCATGTCCTTTCGTCATTAAATGATCACATGCCGCATAACCAAGTAAATTATTGTCATTATCAACACAACTCGACTCATTACTATAGTCATAAGGACTCCCAATCACTGTGTAAGGAATCTTAGTCTTTATTAAATACGCTAAAACAGGATCTTTTTCTTTAACATAAAGTAAGATAAAACCATCCACGCGTTTTTGGCGATACATCAGTTCAACGTTTTCAAGTAATTGAGCTTGGGTTGTACCTGAGGCGATGGCAATTGTCACTTGCTGTTTACGTGCCTCTTCATTCATGGCTGTTATCATTTCTAAATAGATTGGATTACTTTGACGTTCTTTTGAATCCGATACAGGAAGAATAACGCCAATCGTATTTGCAAAATTTTTAGCTAAATTCTGAGCCGCAACGTTCGGAACATAACCCAGACGATCCATCGCACGGCGCACTTTTTCTTTTGTTTCTTTTGAAATACTTGGATGATCTTGCAATGTTCTTGAAACAGTTGAAGGCGCAACGCCAACTTCTTTTGCAACATCTTTAATTGTGACACTCATTTTACTGCTCAAACCCTTCCCATCATTCTCTTAAAACTTAATCTCAGCCATCACGCCAAAATGATCACTCACAATTGGACTATTCTTGCCATCAAAGACAACCATATGTTCTGAAACAACACTTTCAGCTGGTACTAAAATATAATCTAAACGCATCTCAGGCAGTGTGTCTCGATCATGCCAGCCATCAATCACACCAACAACCGTTGCTTCCCCTGATACTTCTTTACTACATAAAAACGTATCGGAAAAGTCGCCTGTCATCGCTGTAAAACTTTCACCTTGAATATGACTAGGTGCATTAAAATCGCCCATCAAAATAGTTGGCATTTTTTGTTTACTTAAAACCAGCTGCAATTGCTGCCATTCATATTGAAAACCTTCGCTCGCATTTTCAGACCACCACGAATAGTGATTACTCATCACGCGATACGTGACACCAGTATCAGTCGTTGAGATACTCATCAATTGGCGTCTTGTATGGTAATCCGTCATGTCATCCATTGGTGAAACTAACAGACTATCCGCAATAAAAGGGGTTTTTGACAACAGCGCCACACCTTCTTCATAACGATCATAGCCAATGTGGCTACACGTCCAACTCCAATAATAATCCAATCCTAATTCTTGGAGACGCTCCACTAAATTAAGCGCAAAATTATCTGTTTTAATACCAATTGTTTCAGCTTTCGTTTGACAGAAATAATCATCTGGAAGTAATGCTTCTGAAGTAATGCTTTGATTGACTTCTTGGAGTGCTACCCAGTCAAAATCATGACGCAAAATAAATTGCGCAATGATTTCTAATTTCTCGAGAGGTTGTTCTTCCATCCAACTATGTGTATTTAGGGTTAAACATTTCATATTTTTAGCTCCTTGAGTTGTTAACTTTTAGAATGTGACCTGACCAACAACAGTTGCTGCGGCTTGTTCACCAGTTACATCAAGTGCTACTTTATCAAGTTTATCGCTATTCGTAAAGACAACAATGATTGATGTGCCTTTTCCTTCTGCTTTTACTTGCTCCCAGTTCACTTCTGCTAAAGAATCGCCTTGAGACACTTTTTGGCCTTCTGTGACTTTTAAATCAAAACAATCTGCTTCTAAACTGACAGTATCGATTCCCATGTGAACCAAAATTTCTAAACCATCTGCTGTTTTTAAGCCAATCGCATGTTTCGTAGGGAAAATTGCCACCACTTCACCATCTACAGGCGCAAAAACTTCATTAGCCGTCGGATTAACCGCAAAACCTTCACCCATCATTTTTTGTGAGAAGACTTCATCTTCAACATCCTCTAACGGAATGACTTTTCCGGTTGCAACAGCGGCAATCGTCATTGTTTTACCTAAACTTGCATGTGTTTCTGTTGCTGTTTCAGCGACTGGTTTTTCAGTTTTAGGAATAGCGACACCTGAGTCTAATAAATCTTGAATATCCGATTTTAAAATATCAGCTTTCGGACCATAGACAGCTTGCACACCTGTATCCTTAATAATAATGCCCATCGCACCAGCTTCTTTCCATTCAGCTTCTGAACCCACTTTAGCAGTTTCTCTAACTGACACACGAAGACGAGTCATACAAGCATCAACATCTGCAATATTTTCACGACCACCTAAAAGATTAATAATCGCCACAACTTGAGGATCTAATTCACCTTTAGCAACTGGTTTACTTTCAGTTTCAGTTCCTTCAAAGTTTTCATAGTTACCATTACGTCCTGGTGTTGCATAATTAAATTTCTTAATTAAGAAACTTGCGATAAAGTAAGTAATCACTGCGTACGCAATAACGGCTAAAACAAAGTTAATTAAATCACCTGTTAAGCCCGCTTTAACTGAAATTGGAACACGTGTTAATAATTCAATGTTACCAAATGAGTGGACACGTAAATTGATGACATCTGCCAAAGCAAAAGCTGAACCTTGAATCAATGCATAGACAACATATAATGGCACAGCTGCAAACATAAACATAAATTCTAATGGTTCTGTCACACCTGTTAAGAAAACAGCTAAAGCAGCAGAAACATACATTGATTTATATTTTGAACGTTTGTCAGCATCAACATTACGATACATTGCCATTGTCATACCCATTAAGATACCTGAAGAACCAATCATTTGACCGACTTTAAAACGAGCAGGTGTCCAGTTAGATAAAACAAAGTTATATTTATCCATGTCACCAGCACCTTTTAAGTTTACAAGGTCTGTTGCCCAAGCTAACCACAGTGGATCTTGTCCAAAGACTTGTGTGCCGGCATTTACACCAGATAGAATTTCATATGTACCACCCAATTGCGTATAGTTAATTGGAATAGTTAACATATGATGTAAACCAAATGGTAATAAGAGACGTTCTAGTGTTCCATATAGGAATGGTGCTAGAATCGGTGCTGTATCTTGACTTGTTGCAATCCATAAACCAAAGTTATTGATTCCTGATTGAATTGCTGGCCACACAACAGCTAACACTAATGACGCAATCACTGACCACAAGATTACAACAAAAGGTACAAAACGTTTACCATTAAAGAATGATAATGCATCAGGTAGTTTACGATAATTGTAGTACTTGTTAAACGCCATCGCACCTACAAACCCTGCAATAATCCCAACAAACACACCCATGTTAAGAGCTGGTGCTTCTAAAACACTTGTAAAGAAGCCTTTAACCATAATTTTTGTACCAAATAAAGTGTGCGTGAATGCTTTATCATCTAATAGCATCTCACTTGTTACACCAAAGATGGCACCAGTAATACGGTTAATTAATACAAAAGATACACCGGCTGCAAACGCACCACCAGCACGTTCCTTCGCCCAACTTCCTCCAATTGCTAGTGCAAAGAGAATGTGTAAATTACCAATAATAGCCCAACCAATATTCTCCACAACACCGCCTGTTGTAATGAGTGCAGACATGTTTGGATTAATTAAAGGAATTGTTTTACCAATACTAATCATCAAACCAGCTGCAGGCATTACCGCGATAACAACCATTAAAGCTTTTCCGAATTTTTGCCAAAATTCAAAATTAAATATTTTCTTCATTTTGAAAACACCTTTCTTTTTTTGTTCCGTTCAACGCAAACGGTTTCGTTAACATTATAGTTGTCTGCGTCTTTTATGTAAAGACGTATTTTGAAGTTCCTTGAAAAATGTTACCAGTAACAAGATTTTAAATGGCGGTGTTTCGTATTGATTTCGCAACCGTTTGCGTTTATCATGTTAGTGAAAAGAGATTTAAGGAGGAAAAAACAATCGTGAAACACTTAAAAAGACTATTTAGTACAGATCCATGGGTCTTAAGTACCAACGAACTTCATTTAGACGACATTCGCTTACAAGAATCATTAACGAGTATCGGCAATGGTTATATGGGAATGCGGGGGAATTTCGAAGAAGGGTTCAGTGCTGACCATCATCAAGGCTCATATTTAGCTGGTATTTGGTATCCAGATAAAACACGTGTCGGTTGGTGGAAAAATGGCTATCCTGAATACTTTGGTAAAGTCATCAACTCATTAAACTTTATTGCTATGGACCTTTTTGTAAATGATACAAAAATTGATTTGGCAACAATGCCTGTCTCAGACTTTAATCAATCATTAGACATGCAACACGGTCTTTTATCACGCGAATTTGTCGTGACGGTTGATGATGTAAAAGTGAAATTACACTTTAGTCGTTACCTAAGTTTAGTCACAAAAGAATTAGGTGTGATTGAATTAACAGCGACTTTCGTTGAAGGAAATGGCTCATTTAAAGTTATTTCTAAATTAGATAATAATGTTCAAAACGAAGATAGTAACTATGATGAAATGTTCTGGGAAGAATTAGCAGTCGGCCAAACACCAAGTGGTTTTTCAACCTTAACAACAAGAACAGTGCCAAACGATTTTGGTATTGAACAATTCACTGTTACTGCAGCCATGGCTCATGAAAACAACCAAAATGTTGCACCAATTAAAGAAAGTCATCCTTTACTTGCGACAGAAACATTTAACTTTGATGTTAAAGCTGGGGATACAATTGAACTTGCTAAACGTGTCATTATTGTGACAAGTCGTGATATTGAACCTACTCAACAAGTGGCAACTGCCGAAAAACTTTTAGCAGATACACTTAAAATTGATTTAAAAGCAACAAAAGACAGCCATAAAGCTGAATGGTTAAAACGTTGGGAACTTGCGGACGTAGTCATCGAAGGTGACGCTGAAGCACAACAAGGCATTCGTTTCAACTTGTTCCAATTATTCCAAACTTATTACGGTGAAGATGAACGCTTAAACATCGGACCAAAAGGCTTTACAGGCGAAAAATATGGTGGTGCGACATACTGGGATACCGAAGCTTATGCTGTGCCATTATACCTTGCACTTGCTGATACAAGTGTTACGAAAAACTTGTTAAAATATCGTCATAATCAATTACCACAAGCCTTCCACAATGCACGTCAACAAGGACTTGAAGGCGCACTTTACCCAATGGTGACCTTTACCGGTGTGGAATGTCATAACGAATGGGAAATTACATTTGAAGAAATTCACCGTAATGGTGCCATCGCTTATGCTATTTATAACTATACTAATTACACTGGCGACACTGACTATCTTAAAAAAGAAGGTTTAGAAGTTTTAACTGCAATTGCTCGTTTCTGGGCAGACCGCGTACATTATTCTAAACGCAATCAAAAATACATGATTCACGGTGTAACTGGACCAAACGAATACGAAAACAACGTAAATAATAACTGGTATACAAACCTTATCGCAACTTGGGTACTTAAATATACATTAGAATCATATAAAAAATATCAAGCAGATGCGATTGTTGACATTCCAAATGAAGAGTTAGCACGTTGGAGTGACATTATTGAGCATATGTACTTCCCTGCTGATGAAGAATTAGGTGTTTTCGTTCAACATGATACATTCTTAGACAAAGACTTAATGCCAGTTAGTGACTTAAGAAGTGAAGATGTACCATTGAACCAAAACTGGTCATGGGATCATATTTTACGTTCTTGCTTCATTAAACAAGCAGATGTCTTACAAGGGATTTATTTCTTCAATGATCAATTTACAATTGAAGAAAAACGTCGTAATTTTGATTTCTACGAACCAATGACAGTTCACGAATCATCATTATCACCATGTATTCACTCAATTCTTGCTGCCGAACTTGGTATGGAAGAAAAAGCAGTTGAGATGTATCAACGTACGGCTCGTCTTGACTTAGACAACTACAATAATGACACTGAAGATGGTTTACATATTACTTCAATGACTGGTAGCTGGTTAGCGATTGTCCAAGGTTTCGCGCAAATGAAAACCTTCAATGAATCATTAAGTTTTGCACCATTCTTACCAAAACAATGGACAAACTATGCCTTCCACATCACTTATCGTGGACGCCTATTACATATCACCATTGATGAAAATGTAACAGTTAAATTATTAGAAGGCGATAGCTTAGATATCACCCTTTATGGTGAAACATATACATTGAAAGATCAAATTCAAACTAAAGTGAAATAATCGCAGTTAAATATTTAGTGTTTAAAAATAATGAGGGAGTGTGACAAAGTAAGTCACACTCCCTTAATTACAAATACTGTTATAGCAGTAGCTTCTGCGAAAATAAGCCAAAACCCACTAAAATTTGAAAAGCAATTTTTGTGACTTTTTTCTTATTTCTTGAAGCTGAACACTTCTATCACAACTTCATTACAAGAAACGGTGTCATAGAAGTAGCTTCTGCGGAAATAAGCCAAAACTCACTAAAATTTGAAAAGCAATTTTTGTGACTTTTTTCTTATTTCTTGAAGCTGAACACTTCTATCACAACCTTAATAACTATCAACTTTTGAAAGGATGATTTATAATGTTTAAAGGAGTACTTTTTGATTTAGATGGTGTCATTACAGACACAGCAGAATACCACTACCATGCTTGGAAAAAATTAGCTGAGGATTTAGATATCACGATTGACCGTGAATTTAACGAAACACTTAAAGGTGTTAGTCGTGAAGACTCATTGACTTTAATTTTAAAACATGGTGGTAAAGAAGATTCAATCTCTGCAGAAAAATTTGCCCAACTAGCAAAAGAAAAAAACGAAAACTACGTTGAAATGATTCAAGCCTTTTCTGAGAAAGATATTTTCCCTGGGATTCTACAATTACTAAAAGACTTGAAAGCAAACGAGATTAAAATTGCACTAGCATCTGCTAGCAAGAACGGACCAATGTTGCTTGAGAAAATGGGGATCGCAAATTACTTTGATGCCATTGTTGACCCTGCCTCACTTGCTGCCGGGAAACCTGCACCCGACATCTTTATCGAAGCTGCAAAAGCAATTGGTGTCTCTTCAAAAGAATGTATCGGACTTGAAGACTCAATTGCAGGTATCACAGCGATTAAAGAAAGTGGCTCATTCCCAATTGGTGTTGGAAATGCCACAGATTTAGGTCATGATATCGTTCTTGTTGATAATACAAGTACTCTAACGTTTGCTTTTCTAGAAGAAAAATGGAGTGAAAATCATGATTAAGCATTCGGTTCGTAAAGATCCGCAAACTAACATTGAATTTGTTACCCTTGAAAATGGGAAACTCAAAGCTACTTTTTTAAATTTTGGTGCTCGTATGTATGAGTTTTTTGTACCTGACCGTTATGGTGAGAGCGAAAATATCTTTTTGAGTATCAAACCTGAACATATTTTAGAAGATTCAGGTCAATTTGGTGCACTTGTCGGTCCTGTTGCCGGGCGCATCAAAAAAGGAGTCTGGAAAGACCAACAATTTGAAATTAATAATGGTGAAAATCATCTGCATGGTGGCTCAAATGGCTGGTCTTCACAATTTTGGGATTATGACATTACTGAAAACGAAGAATCTATTTCAGTTACTTTCCATCTCGTTGATCAAACATCTGGTTATCCAGGTCCAATCACAGTTGCCAATACTTATGAGTTGACTGAAGATTCAATTGTGATGACCACACTATGTAAAACAAAAACAGATTCAATCGTTAATCCAACCAATCACGTCTATTTTAATCTTTCTGGAAATGGTAAACGTGATATCACCCAACATCACTTACAAATTAATGCTGCGAAAAAATTAGAAACAGATAGCGGTCTCATTCCAACTGGTCAAGTGTTAAATGTTGGCGGAACCTATTACGATTTCAGAAAACCTGAAATTTTAAGCACGGCAATTCGCCATTTGGGTCAAGGTTTAGATGATGCTTTTTGGTTACAAAGTCAAGACCCAAAAATTGTCCTATCAGAACGCGAAAGCGGTCGTGTCCTCACCATCTCTGGAAACCGTCAAGCAGCAGTAGTCTTTACTGCTACCGGAATGGATTTAGACTTACCAATGACTTTCAGCAAAAACATGTATTCTCAAGCTGGGATTGCAATTGAGACACAAGAATTACCTGACATTGTCAATCATCCTGAATGGGGCTCAATTGATCTTCGTCCTGATGAAAGCAAAGCCTTCCAGACCATTTATCAAGTTTCTATTTTAGATTAATGTTTAACCAACCTTTTTTTAAGGTTGGTTTTTTTGTATAAAAATTCACAGATTACGCGACACTTTGTTCATTTTTTGTTATTTCTACCTTGTTTTAATTGAGAATGATTCTCTTTTTCACAAACTTTCCCTGTTTTAACTTTAAAATTCACAAGCACCTTTTTTAATTACAAAACTCATCTTTGTTATATTTAAATCAGATCACAGACTAGAACAGCTTGTGATACTTTGAATAAATGAGGTCGATAAATATGAAAGTTGTTGTAGTTGGCTGTACACATGCTGGAACCTCAGCGGTCAAACAAATTTTAGCAAATCATCCTGAGACTGAAATCACAGTCTATGAAAGAAATGACAATATCTCATTCCTATCTTGCGGAATTGCCTTATATGTTGGAGGCGTCGTCAAAGACCCTCAAGGTTTATTTTACTCAAATCCTGAGGAGTTAACTTCTCTAGGTGCTACTGTAAAAATGGAGCATAACGTGATAGCCATTGATACAGAAAAAAAACAAGTCATTGCTGAAAATCTCCAAACAGGTCAAGAAGAAATAAGCCGTTATGATAAACTTGTCATGACGACCGGTTCATGGCCTATCATCCCACCGATTTCAGGTATTGATTTAGATCAAGTCTTATTATGTAAAAACTTCAACCAAGCCAATGAAATTATTGAAAAATCAGCATCTGCAAAACGAATCGTCGTTGTTGGTGGCGGCTATATCGGGATCGAGCTCGTCGAAGCCTTTATTGAGAATGGTAAAGAAGTGACCTTAATCGATGGTGTCGATCGGATTTTAAATAAATACCTCGACCAAACGTTTACTGACATTTTAGAGCACGAACTTGTGAATAAAAACGCAACACTAGCCTTAGGTGAAAATGTTGAATGTATTGAAGAAAAAGCAGAAGACCATGTGACTGTCCATACGCAAAGTCAAACGTTTGACGCTGATTTAGTCATAATGTGCGTTGGTTTTAAACCCACAACTGATTTGTTGAAAGGTCACGTTGACATGCTGCCTAATGGTGCAATTATTGTTGATCGTTACATGAAATCTAGCAACCCTGATATTTTTGCAGCTGGTGACAGTGCGGTTGTTCACTACAACCCAACAAACAGCCCACGTTACATCCCATTAGCAACAAATGCCATTCGCCAAGGCTTATTAATTGGCGCTAACTTAAAAAAGGATACCCTCGCTTATCGAGGGACACAAGGAACATCTGGACTTTACTTATTTGGCTGGAAAATCGGTTCAACTGGTTTAACATTAGAATCAGCACTTGCGGAAGGTCTTGACGCCAAAGCAGCACTTTTAGTCGACAACTATCGTCCTGAATTTATGCCGACAAATGAAGAAGTCACAATGCAACTGGTCTTTGAAAAAGGCACGCGTCGCATCCTTGGAGGACAATTGATTTCAAAATATGATATTACGCAATCTGCAAATACCTTATCACTCGCCATTCAAAATGAGATGACTGTTGAAGATTTGGCATTAACTGACTTCTTCTTCCAACCGCATTTTGACCGCCCTTGGAACTACTTGAACCTACTTGCTCAAGAAGCCATGAAAAAATA
Source organism: Vagococcus silagei (assembly GCF_004795745.1). Lineage (GTDB taxonomy): Bacteria > Bacillota > Bacilli > Lactobacillales > Vagococcaceae > Vagococcus > Vagococcus silagei. The sequence goes on from NZ_SDGV01000001.1 coordinate 58,196, forward strand.
AACAAAAGCAGCATCTCCATAAATGGGGATGCTGCTTTTTTAACAGAGTTTTCTCATCCTTTGAATCAGATGAATACTCAAAAAAACCTACTCTTATGGCCCTTGAACTAAGTCAAAAGATAATTCACCAGTATAACTTTGTGCTTTAGCTTCACCTGCCGGCACTTTTAACTTAAAGCCTTTTCCTTTACTGTTGACCTCTTCTAAAACAAATTCAAAGTCTTTTTTGCTTGGTGCGCTGATATCCTTCGATGCTTGAACAATCTCACTTCCCGTTCCATTCAATAGTAAATCATTTTTACCATTATTATAAAAAATCTGACTTCTTGTTAGCTTATCTTTGTTATTTTCAAATGGTTTAGATAGATGAGCTTGGACACGAATATTACCTCGTGTGTCCTTCTCAAGATATTCGCCACTTGGTGTTTCTTGACGGTTGTCACGAACTGTTAATTTAAATGGTTGCGTTAAGTTTGATGTCAATTCTTGCTCAAATGGTGTTGTCTTTCCTTTATTGAAATCCAACTCACTTGGGGCTTTGATTGTCGCTAACCCTTTATATTTATAGTAAACAGTTTGCGTGTCCTGGGTTAATATCAATCCAGATTCATTACCTGTCACACTTGCAGGGTCAAATTTAACGTATTGATAATCATCTTTCAAAGCAGTCATCTTATCTTTCATATCTTGGACTTGCGTATTCTTTGTTAAGTCTAAAGGTACCCCTTTAGGATGAATAATTTTGACAGTCTGAACACCAACTTCACTAATTGGTGTGCCATCCTCATAAGTAAACGCAACGTCAACTGTACTAGTAGCTGACATTGGCACTTCAAAATTGTTTTTTGCTTGGTCTTTGACTAAGAAAATTTCTTTGCCTTTATCTTTCGTATAATCCGGGTTCAAGTCATAGCCTTCAGGTGCTTTGGTTTGTTTTAAATAATACTTTCCTACTTGATAGTCATTTAAATCAATCACTCCATTTGCATCCGTTGGTCCAACCTTAGTTGTTTTATTTGTGTCAACACTTGTTAACTCAAATTCAGCTCCCATAAGCCCTTTATTTGACACACTATCTAACGCCTTAATTTTCGCATTTGTTAAAATCAGTTGACCCTCACCACCTGTTGCATCAGTTGTGAGTTTAATTTCAGAATTTTGATTGAAATTAATGCGTGCATTTCTCAACGTTATATTTTTACCATTTACCTCTTGATAGAAACCGCCATAATCTTGATTTTTAAATTTAAACGTTTGATTTTCATTTGTCGCGATTGGAAATGTTACTTTAACGCCATTATGAAGCGGTTCTTTAATTCTAAATGTTAACTTAATATAACTTGCACCATACGACACTTCTTTTTTATAGGTAACTATATCGACAAGTGATGGGTCCAATTGATTGCCGTCAATATCGGTTAGCGAAATTTTGGATTTAACAAGATTAGCAACATTAGTATTTGGCATATGGACGTTCACATTAGTAAAATACAGATTGGGTTGGATCGAGGCTTCTCCAGTTTTTAACTTATAAGGTTCTACGGAAACAACTAAATCAGCTACGTTGCCGTATTCGTTATTTTTCAATAGTTCCATCTCCCCATGTACCTGAGAATCCATCTTAAGTTCACCTTTAGCTGTCAATGCTTTTTCTAATTGGTTGTTTTCTAAAGAATAATTTACTGACATATCGGAAAGATCCGTTTGGTAAAATGAATTTTGGGGTCTCCATTTCGTTTTAATTACGTAAGTTTTTTTAAAATTGTTATTAATTTCAACAATAGCTTTTTGTTGATTATCTATCTTAAAATTAAAATGATCCTTACTATCTGTGGTTTTCTTTAATTTTCTTTTAAAAGTATCAACATCATCCATTGGGTTAAAGCCGCCCTCTATTTCAAGAATCTCAAAGACTTTACTCGGATCATTATCATAAAATACCGCCTTACCAACTTCTTGTTGATTTTCTATCGCCATTTTAATGGTTGATTTTGGGTATTCTTTCTGTAAGGGATTGACAACTAAGTATTGATTGTTCATCATTGCTCTATTTTCATCATAATCCCCAGTATAGTATTGATTATTTCCATAATATGGGACTATTTTATCAATATAGAGTGCTGGAGACACAAACATCGTTTCGTTTATGTCGTAGCGTTTTATGCCTGTTTTACTTTCCTCCATATAGGAAGAATAGTTTAGCCTAACACCCGATTCAAACTCGGCAAGTTTCGACATATCATAATCAAGAGTGACTGAAGCTGTAAGTCTTTCATTTGTTTTCTTCAGCATCTTAATTTTAACTCTCATGCCATCTTCGACAGTAGCTGTATAATCCTCACCTTCAACTAAGGTTCTGTCATAGGATTCATTTTCTTCAACTGTTTTAATTTTAATATCTTTAATCCCTTGAATATAATTCAAACTTGTACTTTCTCCTGTTAGCTCAAAAGATATGTTGTCTATATCCATACGGTTTTTATTTATTCCTGTATGCTGACGATAAGGATCGTTACCAGCATCACCTATGCCAAGTTTTAACTCATTTGGTTTTTCCGCACCGTTTATTGAAAAAAACGAAGGCTTACTTCCAAAGTAATTGCTAGATTGTTTCGTCTCATGAACACTTCCGATAGAATCTGTGGCACTTATTTTTATATCCGCCGAAATCGCATATCTTTTAGCTGAGACACCGTGTACTACATTTAACGCAAAAGGTTTAGTAGTATCTTCACCAAGATATTTTATAATTAACTTCGTTCCATCAGCGGATACCTTAGTTGTCCAGTCGTTACTAACCTGATACTTAAATTTAGTTTCATCCGGAAACCCTGATGCATTTTTTTCTAAGTTAGAAACCTTTATTGGATCTAGATAAGGCATTTTGATTATGTTAAAGTAAAAATCGTTCGCATAATACCCAAGTTGTTCCATCGTGAACTCAGCATTCTTTTTTAAAAGTTTTTCACTTTTGTTAACATAGATTGTATTTTTTAGAACCAGTTCATTATTTCTGAACTGTTGATCCATCCGTTCAAATTCTACATAACTTATTTTTTCTTTTGGAGGATCTAAACTGTATCGTTTATAAGTATATATTGGCGTATTAAACTTTAACCTTGGATATCTCACTTTATAAGTTGCTTCTATCTGCTTGACTGTCTCAGTTCTAAAATATGCATTTGTAGGTTTGTCATCTAACGCATGATATCTACTATAATCAAAGTTGACCTCATAACTTACAGTTATTTTTTCACGCATTGACTCCTTAAACTTTATGTCAATGTTATCTAAATCTTGAGTCATCGTGTAGCTAGTCTCTGGAAGCAATCTTTTTGCATTCGCTGAAATAGGTTCACCCATCGCATTTAAGGCCGTGGCATAAATCTTAAGGCTCCCAGGAACAACATTTAACGAAATCGACGAATCCGTATAAACTCTGTGAGTAAACGGATTCTTTTTAAGATCAAGTTGATACTGATTGACATCAAGTTCGATTTTTGCTGTTACTGGTTTTTTATCTGTCTGGTTTTTATCGCTATCAAATAAAGTAACTTCTGGTTCTGGTATAGTCATATCATAGTTAAAAGGGACACTTAGGTTATAGGTTTGCTTACCATTCTTTGTATCGAAGCTTAAGTCTCGAATCATGGATTGTTTAGAGTCCTTGCAATTCAATATCGCTTTAGCTGTGATTTTATAGTCTGCTGAACCAAAACTATTGGTCACAACTAATTTCACTTTTCTTTCTTCTTTCGACACGATATATTCTGCATTCTCTTTACCCTGCTGATCTTTAATAGGCCCTGCCCCAGACGCCACCAACTCAACCCAATCTGGAACATCTATCTCAAAGGTATCTCCGACCTGATAGAACTGCGCTTGTTGTTCTAATGCTAAGTTCCATTCCAAACGAACCAAACTATTATTTGGAAGCAAATCGTCTTGTTCTTGAATTCTAATCGATTGCCCTTCTTGCTCCAAACTAAATATATCCACTGATTTCAAGACATTCTTATCAATAATTTGAGATTTGTTAGAGGCTTTAGCCATAATTTTTTTTTCTTTTTTGGTTAAATTATCCGAAGCTGCGTTGACCGAGGCACTACCCATGCTTGCTAAAGATAAAGTAATTATCATTATCATCATAATCGTTTTAAATATATTTCGTTTATTCTGAAACATGAACTTTCCCACTTTCTTTACAAGATAGTTTTTTTATTTATTTCGTTACGATTTTTTACTCTTTGTTTTTTTGTATGTTTTTATTTTTTTCTTGCGTTTCTTTATTATCAAGTAACCTATTATGATAACACCTACGAGCGCAAAGCAACTTAAAATTGTGATAAGAATTATCATCGTTGTAGACATTCCTTTATCAGCTGCAACAGATGACTGGTTGAATTTTTTTGCTTCTTCTTTTGAAATCGTAAAATCTTGTTCCAACGTCCAACTTTTTTTAACTTCAGTTGCTTTAGCCTTAATGACAACATGATATTCACCTGGTTCAAACGCCTCATTTTTTAAATCCATTGGCAATTCAAAAGTAGAATTTGGCGCCATACGATAATCCGTTAATTGAGATTTATAAATCGTTTCATCTTTTTTCTTTGATTTAACCTCAACATCATAGGTCAAGGCATTAACAATAATTGGTTTTGTGTTTTCAATGGATGCTTTGATTGTATTTCGCCCTGCTACTTGAGATGCTACTACTTTATTTAGTTTTAACTCAGGTTGAATAGCCAGTTTTTCCGTCTCTTGCAACTGTATCGCAACCGCATAGGCATACTTATTATTAACAGAAAAGCTTTCTTTCTCACTTTGATTCTCTTTTGTGTCTTGACTCATTTTGTCATCAAATCCAGACACCCGTATCGCACCTAAAACGATCCCATCAAATTTTTTTTCAGGAATATCTAACTTGACTTTCACCTTTGTTTTTCCTTGAGCAGGAACTTTGACTTGCTTGTCGATTGTTGCTATTTCGGGTAAAGTTACCTCTGCGCTACGATGGTTCTCTTTCTTGCTTGGTAGATAAACTAAACTACCAGACATTCCAGTACTCGCGGAATTGATCGCCAAATCAACAGTAATGTCTTCACTGCTACTATTTTCAATTTCTAGTTCAATTTCTTGCTTTTGGTTTGGTTCAACCTTCAAATGATAGAAGCTGGTGACCTCGCTCATCTGGTTTTCAGGGATAATTGGTTTCACTGAGATAGGGATTGAAACTGCATCAACTGAAAATTGAAAGGTTAATCCAATCAAAAATACGACTATGAGCGTTCCAAAGACCTTCTTTAGTTTTTTCTTCATATATACTCTCCATTTGCTACCATTATGGACCGACTTCTAGCGTCCAACTCAAGGCTGTTTGATAATTCATCGAGAAAACTTTCTCATTTCTTGGGACATGCAATTGCACGCCTTCCATGCGCGACATCTCATTTATCGTTTTTCCAGGACCGTATGTTTTTTCATCATAATTATTTTGGAAAACGGCAGAAGAAATGGTGCCATTCGTGCCACTGTTAGCAGAAAGAACTGTCAACTCATCGTCACTCGTAAGCGGAATCGTTTTTGGTTGTTGATAGTTTCCGTCTTGAAGAATCGTGCCAACTTCAACTTGTTTTACATTATTTGTCAATGATCCTTCATGTATTTTTATCCTTGTTTTCGGCAAACAATGACGTGAGCCTTCTGTGGATTCAAATGGGGAACTTTGTGATACTTTTACACGCCATTTGGTATCTTTTCCACTGCCATCTCCAACTTGAACGAATGGGGGCAAATAAAATGAGGTGTTGGGGTTACTCACCAAAGCTACTTCTTCGTATTTGACAAAATAAGTGGCATCCTCAATTTTTATTTTGTTACTATCCCCAAAATAAAATTTTGGTGCATGTAATAACTGAATCACACCCTTCTCTGTTGGATCTAATTCGTTAGGGAATTTAATTTTTTCTTCCAATGTTCCCGGTTTAATAGGAGACATTTTTTCATTCATCGTTTCAAAGGTTACTTTTGTTGGCACTTTTTCAGCAAAGAGGTGTTGAGAGCCTACTGTTCCTAAGAAAAAAACGAGTAAAACAGAAGATGTTTTTTTGTTTACATTCATTTTTGCTGCTCCTTTCTTTACGGCTCTGCTGTTAGTGTCCAAACAAGATTCGCTTCATAGTTTTTTGCCAGCCTGACATCTTTATTCGAAATATATAATTTCACATCTTCATTTTTAGAAGACTGTATCGCTTGATTAGGTTGATAAGACGCTCTTTGATAGTTTGACTGCATAATTGAATTTGAATATGTCTTATTCGTAAATCCTGGTGTCCCACTCTTTAAAACATCCATTTCCCCTTCTGACGGTATTTTTGACAGCATCGGTTGTAATACAGGTATTTGAACAAAGCCACCCGTTTGATTATTTTTTACACCCGTGAGATTTGAACCCAATTGATTGCTCGGCATCCCACTATTCGTTACTGTATTTCCATATATTCTGATTCGGCTATAGTAGAGATATTTCCCTGCATCTTGTGAGAAAAATGGTTTCTCTTGGTGAACGGACACCTTCCACGTGCCTTCTTTTTTTCCGTTTAAATCTGCAACGCCAACCATATGTGGTAAAGCATAAGTTTCATTTGAGGAAGTCTTCGTTCTTTTTTCCATTAAAGCAGGATACTCTTGATCTTCTTTCGCTATTTTTAACCCACCAAACGCCATGGAGGGAATGTGTGTGATATATAGATTATCTAAAGATGGTAACTGATTTGTTTCTGACTCTAAGTATTCTAATTCTGCTAAAGTTTCATTTGGAAAATCGCTTTTTGGTCGATCACCTGCACTAAATTTAGAATTAGAGTCAGTTGGGGCTGCGTTAGATAATTGTGGGAATGAGACAGCTAGAAACATCAACAATGATGACACTCGTATTACTTTTAATAATTGCTTAGTCATTAACTTCAACTCACTTTCTTCTATTTATTATTCTTGTAACATCAATTCACAACTAAAGTTTCACAAACTATAATAATAACATATATATATATTATCATAAATTATGCGCTTTTTTTAGCTTAATTAAATAGCAATGGCATTTTTTGGTTATATACGTTTATTATATCACAAAAATAACAAGTTATCTTCTAAAAATGCCGAAAAATACTTCCGAATCAATTCTTCCTCATTCATATCTTTAAATAAAATAACTAAAAATACTTTGGTATGTATCGTATTTTACTGCCAAACACTTTAATTTTATAGTGTACTTTGTTCATTTAACAACGTCGCTCTAGTTTTCAAGCAGTTTATTATCATTTGTGTCTCACTATTCTTTTTTATTATTTTGAAAAAAATAGACTGTTCCTAAAAAAGAACAGTCCGCATTATTCTGAATAACATAAAAAACAGTTTAATATTTATTATAAAAATTAGAAATGGATTAAAATAGGGTTTTTAATTACAAACACTACATTTTAATTTTTAAAACTATGAATCGGTGCCGGAATTCTACCACCTCTATCTATGAATCTATCTGCCGCATTAGGATTAACCCTCATAACCGGCGCGTATCCAAGCAACCCTCCAAATTCAACAACATCACCGACTTTTTTATCTTTAGCAGGAATAATTCTCACTGCCGTGGTTTTGTTATTAATCACACCAATCGCTGCTTCATCAGCAATCATCGCTGAAATGGTTGTTGCTGGCGTATCACCAGGAATTGCAATCATATCTAAACCTACAGAACAAATCGCTGTCATCGCTTCTAATTTATCTAATGAGAGTGCCCCATTGTTAACCGCATTAATCATCCCAATATCTTCTGAAACAGGAATAAACGCGCCAGACAAACCACCAACATGACCGCATGCCATGACGCCACCTTTTTTAACGGCATCATTTAATAAAGCTAGTGCCGCTGTTGTCCCGTGAGTTCCGACTGATTCTAAGCCCATCTCTTCTAAAATATGACCGACAGAGTCACCCACTGCAGGTGTTGGTGCAAGTGAAAGGTCGACAATTCCAAAAGGTACATTTAACTCTTCAGAAGCCAATTGACCTACCAGTTGACCCATTCTAGTAATTTTGAATGCTGTCTTTTTCACAGTTTCAGCTACAACATCAAATGATTCACCGCGAACTTTTTCAAGCGCTCGTTGAACGACACCTGGTCCACTCACGCCAACATTGATGACACAATCTGCTTCACCTACCCCGTGAAAAGCACCTGCCATAAAAGGATTATCTTCAACCGCATTAGCAAAAATAACTAATTTAGCACAGCCCATGTCAGAGAGTGCTGCCGTTTCTTTGACGATTTCACCCATTTGTTTAACAGCATCCATATTAATTCCCGATTTAGTACACCCAATATTAACAGATGCACACACACGGTCCGTTTTTGATAACGCATTAGGAATCGAAGCAATTAACTGACGATCACCTTTTGTATAACCTTTTTGCACTAAAGCTGAGAAACCACCAATAAAGTCAACCCCAATTTCTTTAGCCACTTTATCTAATGTTTCAGCAAAAATCGTATAATCCTCGGCATCACTTGCACCAGCGATAATTGAAATTGGCGTAACAGAGACACGTTTATTAATAATCGGAATCCCATATTCCGACTCAATTTTCTGCGCAACATTTACTAAGTTTTGTGCTTTCGTTTTAATTTTATTATAGATTTTGTCACAAGCTTTTTCGGCCGAGGCATCAATACAATCTAATAATGAGATCCCCATTGTGATTGTTCGAATATCTAATTTTTCCTCGTCAATCATGCGAATTGTTTCGACTACTTGATTAATTTCCATTATGTCTACCCCTTTTATAATTGATGCATTGCTTGAAATAGTTCTTCACGTTGTAAACGAATTTCAACTCCTAGTTCTGACGCTAGAAAATTAAAACGTGCTTGAGCAACAGAAATATCAACAGTTGCTTCACTCAAATCAACCATCATCATCATCGTAAAGTTTTGTTCCATAATAGTTTGCGTGATGTCTAAAATATTAATATTTAACTCTTGTAACTTTTGGCTCACACCTGCCACAATACCTATTTTGTCTTCCCCTAAAACGGTTAATATCGCTCTCATCTCAAAACCTGCCTTCTCTCGTTTTTATCATTGTAGCATATTTTTGCTAAAAAATAGTCCAAAAAAATAACTTAACTTTGTCGCCTGCATCGACGAAAGTTAAGTTATTTCAGACAGTTCACACTTTTTAAACAACTTCCACTAAAAATGAATTGTTTGTTGTGTTTTAGCAGACTCAAAAATAGCTTCAATGAGTCTTAAAATAGCCATCACCTCCTCAGATTTTACAATTGGCTCTGCCTCTTCGCGAATACATTTAGCAAAATTGGCATAAATATAATCAAAATCAGCAACTGCTTCTGGTAATGGTAAACAGGTTGTTGCTTCTTCAGATGGTGGTGCCATGGTTTTAGTTAATCCTTGACCTGCTTGGATTGGCACGAGATCATTGTGCGCGACATGTCCTGTTTGTTTAACAATCTCACCTGACAAATCCCAATCTTTAATGACAGCGGTCCCTTCAAAACCTTTAACATACCATCTTGGCAACTTAACAAAATTCGAAGTACCAACTTCAACAATTGCTCGCACTCCATTTTCAAACACTAAATACGCGATAAAGCCATCATCAACCGGATCACCCAAGCGATAGCTTAAATCAGCCATTACTGATTGGAGTGGACAATCGATCATAAACAACATTTGATCTAAGAGATGCACGCCCCAATCTAATACCATACCACCACCGTGCTCTTTCAAATGGCGCCAATCACCCGGGATGCCATTTGCGCCATGAACTCGTGATTCAATTTGAAAAAGCTCCCCAATTTCGCGCGTTTGATACAAATTGCGAATGATTAAAAAATCATCATCCCAACGACGATTTTGATGCACCATAAACGTTAGCTCTTTCTCTGACGCAACACTCAATACTTCTTCTAACTCTAGACTTGACATCATTGCTGGTTTTTCACACATGACATGTTTACCTGCATTTAATGCCGCCAAAGACAATTCTTGATGTGAATCATTTGGTGTTGCAATTAAAACAGCCTCAACCTCAGGGTGATTCAGAACTGCTTCTAGTGTGTCAAAAACAAAGAACCCCTCACTTGCTGCTTGTTTGTTTTTGACTGGGTCAATATCATACACACCAAAAACTTCAGCACCTGCTTCTGCTGCAATTAAATCACGCGCATGGTAGCTTCCCATACCACCAAATCCAATGACAACCATCTTAATTAAGTTCATTTTTTCTTCCCCTTTCAACAAATTATGCCCACCACATCTCGCTTGGCGTTTCGTGAATCATTAATGATCTAAGATTTGTGACTGCACGACCAAAACCTTCTTCAATTGACATCAATGGATCTTCATGTTCGATACTTAAAACATAATCATAGTTGTAGAGTCTCAAGGCACTAATAATGTTAGACCATTCAGTTAAACTATGTCCCATCCCAACGGAACGGAATGTCCATGAACGTGTTTGCACATTACTATAAGGTTGCATATCAGTTAAGCCATACATATTAATATTTTCTTGATCTAAATAGGTGTCTTTTGCATGGAAATGATGAATCGCTTGTTCACGACCTAGTATTTTTATCGCACCAACTGGGTCAATACCTTGCCACCACAAATGAGACGGATCTAAATTACAACCAATATTCTTACCCGCACCATCCCGTAATTTCAACATCGTATATGGCGTGTGCGCTAAGAAACCACCATGTAATTCAATCCCAATTTTAACACCGGCAGTTTCACATTCTTGATTGATCTCTTTCCAGTAAGGAATCAATTTTTCTTCCCATTGATAATTGTAAATATCTGTATAATCAGTCGGCCAAGGTAACACCGGCCAGTTGACACTCGTGTCTGTCGCATTGCCTCCCGCAACACCAGAAAAGCCATTTACAACAGGCACATTCATTAAAGAAGCCAGCTTAATTGTCTTACGCAATAATTCATTCGCTTCTTTGGCCTCGTCCGCTTTCGGTGAAATTGGATTATGATGCGCACTAAAAGCACTAATTTCTAAACCTTTGTCACGAAGTTTTGCCTGATATTCTTGTCTTGCGTCAGAACTCGCTAATAACTGGTCAACGTCACAATGGGCGTTACCTGGAGAACCTCCAGTACCAATTTCGACCATATCGAGTCCTTTTTCAGCAACTTTTGTAATCATTTCATCAAAATTATATTGATTATATAAAGGGGTAAAAACACCTAGTTTCATAATTAATCGCTCCTTACATTTACTTGATATTTTCCAAAGGTTCTTGATGACCATAGTTTGGATATTGATTTGAAGTTGGGGCACACCATTTCACTGCATTTTTTATCACACGCTGAATTTCTGGATGATAGTAGGTTGGATAAGATTCGTGACCCGGTTGGAAATAAAAAATTTTCCCGTTGCCACGTCGATATGTACAACCACCACGAAAAACTTCGCCACCTTGATACCAATTAATAAAGATAAGTTCATCTGGTGCTGGAATATCAAAATGTTCACCATACATCTCTTCTTGCTCTAATTCAATATATTCACCAACGCCTTCAACAATCGGATGACTCGGATTAATATTCCAAAGTCGACATTTTTCATCCGCTTCACGCCATTTCAAATCACAACTTGTTCCCATTAATTTCATAAAAATTTTTGACATGTGCGCTGAATGTAGCACGACTAATCCCATGCCCTGTAAAACACGTTGGTGCACACGCGCAACAATTTTATCTTCGACTTCATCATGAGCCATATGCCCCCACCAAATTAAAACATCGGTCTCTTTTAAGACAGCTTCGTTCAAGCCATGTTCAGGTGCATCAAGAGTTGCCGTGTGCACAGCGAAATCCTCTTGTAAAAATGATTTCAATTGTTCATGAATCCCCTTAGGATAGACATTTTTTACTTTCTCATCCGACAATTCATGACGATATTCATTCCATACAGTAACATTTAACATTTTTTTGCTCCTTATTAATCAAAATAGACTGGTTGTCCAGTTTCTGCAGACTTGTAAATTGCTTCTAAAATCTCAGTCACAACTAAAGCTTCTTCTGGTTTAACAACTGGATCCGTATCAGTCACAATGGCATTAATCCATGATTTCGCCTCTGTTAGCGCAGGATCTGAGCCTTCGCCATCGTAAAAATCAACACCACCTGTTTCTAGTTCAATCTTACGTTCATAAAGCAAACCATGATCTTCCCCATTAATGGTTAAACCACCATCACGCATATCAGCACCACCTTTTGTACCCGATAAAGTAGTCATCGCTTCACCAATCTCACGAGAATTCAAAGCCCAGCTTGCTTCCAAAGTAATCGTAGCTCCATTCTCCATTGTAATAAAACCAAAAGCTGAATCTTCAACTGTAAATTTTTCCGGATCCCAAGGTCCCCACGCATTGGCAGCATCTTTCATTTGACCTAATTTATGATATGTATTGCCGACAACATATTTAGGTTTATAGTTGTTCATCATCCATAATGTTAAATCTAATGCATGTGTCCCAATATCAATTAAAGGTCCGCCACCTTGCGCTTCTTCATCTAAGAAAACGCCCCAAGTTGGCACGGCACGTCGACGAATCGCATGTGCTTTACCGAGATAAATATCGCCTAGTTCACCTTCAGAACAAATCGCGTGAAGATAATCTGAATCGGTACGAAAACGATTTTGATAGCCGATTGTTAACTTTTTTCCAGTTCGCTTCGCAGCCTCTAACATCAATCTCGCTTCGTCACTTGTTTTGGCCATTGGTTTTTCACACATCACATGCTTACCTGCTTCCATACCAGCGATTGAAATCTCCGCATGTGAGCTGTTTGGCGTACACACATGAATTAAATCTAAATCTTCACGCGCGATTAACTCGCGATAATCAGTATAAATTTCAGACTCACTTGTTCCAAAATTTTCCTTGGCCTCTTCGGCACGATCTACAATCAAATCACAAAAAGCCACCATTTCAACTGTATCAATTTGTTTTAAAGCTGGCATATGTTTGTTAGTTGCAATCCCACCACAGCCAATAATTCCAATTTTTAAAGTCATAAAAAAACCCCCATCACTTGTTTTGTTAGCTTCATTCTACAAAACATTGATAAGGGTTTCTTCCTTGTTTTCAGTCTAATTATTCCTGAATATTGACTTTTGAAATTTTAATGGTGAGATACCAACTTGTTCCTTAAACACATGATGAAAAGTCTTAACACTATTAAAACCTGCTCGTTCAGCAACTTCAATCATGGGTAATTCTTCGTGTGACAAAATGTATTTTGCTTGATTAATGCGATAGTCTGTTAAAAACTGCATAAAGGTTTGACCCGTATTCTTCTTAAAGAAACGCGCAAAATATGAAGGACTAAATCCTGTTACTGTCGCAATTTCATCTAACGAGATAACTTCCTCATAGTGATTTTCAATATACATAAAAATTGTATTCAAGCGTTCTAATGTCTCTTGATTATTGAGTGCTTCTGCAAAATTTTGCGTCTTAAAAACGGCTGGTTTTCGAGGGATTTCGCGATAGTACAAGGTTAATAAGTTTAAAAGTTGACTTTTAATCGCATATTCATAACCAACTTCCAACTGTTCCATCTCGTAAAATAAGTGTTCCAAACAGGCAATCACTTTTTGTTTCACCTCTACAGGCCAATGAACACTGTGATTTTCAGCACGCTCAAATAAATTGACCCATTCTCGATTGCTTTTTTCTTTAGCAATTGTATCTTGAAAAAGATTCAAATCAAATTGAAAAACAACGCGATTACTACCAGGTGACGCTACAAAATAATGTGACTCGCCACTTCCAAAAACAAAGACTTCACCTTCATGAACTTGAATAATTTGTTCATTATAACCAATGTTAACAGATCCCTTAGTAACATAGATCATCTCAATTTCTTTATGCCAATGTGGTGGTACAATAATTTCGCCAACATTTTCAAAGGCACGGAACGGAAATGGTAAGGGCCATTCTGGAATTTCTAAATATAAACTCATAGCTGTTGCTTCCTTTTTTCGTTTTCTTTTTAGTATAGCAGAGAGTTCGAAATCTGTATTGTCACTTATGACAGTGGCCCTGTCACTTTAAAACAGGTTCCGCGATATTCTTCGCTTTCAACCGAAATTGTTAAATCACGATGGCATTCAATAATTTTAGCCACAATAGATAAGCCTAAACCGCTACCACCAGTAGAAGATGTTCGTGATTCATCTGCTTTATAAAAACGTTCAAAAATCCGGTTAACCTGTTCAGGCGTCATACCTTTACCAGTATCACAAACTTCAACCGACCATAATCCTTCATCCGTTGTCATTACAAGGCTTAATGTCGAACCTGCTTCACTAAAACGAATAGCATTTGCAATCAAATTTTGCCAAACTTGATACATTAAATGTTCATCACCCTCATATTTACAAGGAGTTATTACAGTTTCTAATATTATGTCATTCTCTTTAAGTTGCACATCAAAAACACTTAGAACATGCTCAATTTGAGTGTCTACCGCAAATATTTTACGGTCTAGAACACGTTCTTCCTCTAAGGTAGCTAAACGGAGTAAACTGTCACTCATCTGTGAAAGCCGCAGCGACTCCTGTTGAATGTTGTCTAAATAATAATGACGCTTATCACTATCTTCATCCTCTTTTTTTGCTAATTGAGTAAAACCAATGATTGATGTTAACGGAGAACGAATTTCATGTGACACATCGGATATGAAGCGTTGCTTCAATGTTTCCATTTCTTTTAAACGTTGCGATGTTTGATTGAGTTGTTTCAAAAAATCATCCCAATCATCATCCACATAGCGGAAAAAACGTCCCATATCATCTGTTTTACTATCAAAATTTCCCTGACTCATTTCTTTTAGCATCCGTTTCATTGTCACAAAAAGTGTCTTCTCGTTCACAAATAATCGCCCAATTAATGAGGTGGCAACAAATCCCACAATTGTCACTAACGTTTGCGATAGCCACCAGTTCAATTCGAGATTAAAACTATTTAACAAAAAGTGAACCAGCCAATATGAGAAAAGAAAGCAACTAATCGCTAAAATAAATGTCGCAATATGAATCCCTATCCTAATTACTTTCCGCTTCATAAAATTTCACCTAAACGATAACCCACTCCTCGAATCGTTTTAATTTCGATTTGAGACATTTCTTTCGGTAGTCGTTCACGAAGACGTTTTATATGTACATCAACTGTTCGTTCATCACCTTCATAGTCATAGCCCCAGATTTTGGTAATCAATTCTTCTCGCGTTAAGACCTTACCTTGATGGTTGGCAAGGTAATTAAGTAGTTGAAATTCTTTTGGTGGTAAGTCTAAAATTTTCGTGTCACATTTAACTATTTGCTCTTCACTCAAAAGAGTCACTCGGCCTACAGTTATCGTTAATTGTTGATTTAAGCGATATCGTTTAAGTAACGTCTGAATTCGAATGACAAGTTCTTCAATCAGAAAAGGTTTCACAATATAATCATCTGCTCCTAATTTAAAACCTTTCAGTTTATCTTGTAATTCTCCTTTAGCAGTTAAAAATAAAACTGGAATATCTAAAAAAGTTTTTATTCTTTCGGTTAACTCAAAACCATCCATCTCAGGCATCATCACATCAACAACAGCAATGTCTACCACCGTTTTTTCAAGTAACGCTAAAGCTTCCACTCCATTAGTGCTTTGATAAACTTCAAAATGCTCTTGCTCTAAAGCAATCGTCATAAATTCTAATATTTTCAAATCATCGTCAACCAACAATACCCGATTCATATAGCCACCTCTTCTAGTTAGTTAATTGCTGAGCTGAAAATTCACGATACAACTCATGAGTTTTCAATAATTCTTGATGTGTTCCTACACCAGTAATTTTACCATGTTCTAAGAAAATTATTTTATCGGCTTCCACAACTGTAGATAATCTGTGGGCAATAATTAAAGTCGTTCGATTGACCATCAAGTTTTGTAAACCTTCTTGAACAACTTTTTCAGAATGACTATCTAAGCTTGCTGTTGCCTCGTCAAGTAATAATACATCCGGATTGCGTAGAAATGCTCTGGCAATTGCGATTCTTTGACGTTCCCCACCAGATAGTAGTGAACCACGCTCTCCTACTAGTGATTCGTAACGCTCTGGTAAACGATCAATAATTTCCTTACCACAAGCAAGAGACATCACACGATCTAATTCAGCTTCTGAAATATCATGAGCTAAGCCAAAAGTTAGATTATCGCGAATTGTGCCAGAAAGCATCATACTTTCTTGTTGTACATAGCCAATTTTGCGACGCCATTCTTGTAATGATAGATCCGCAATATCTTGAGTCCCATATCGAATCACTCCTGCTTGCGGTTGATGAAATGACTCAATCAATGAGAACAGGGTACTCTTACCACTACCACTCGGTCCAACAAAAGCTACCGTCTGGCCAGGGTCAGCTGTAAAATTAATATCCACCAACAAAGGTTGATCATCCGAATAGCTAAAATTAATGCTTTCAAAAGTTAGCATCCCTTTCGTATTTAAAACTGCCTCTCCTGATTTCAAATCTTCAATCGGTTCATCTAAAAGTGTCATAATTCTTTCAGTTGCTCCTTTTACTTTTTGAAGTGACGTAAAGAAAGTACCAAAAGCAACAATCGGTGTAATCACTTGAAACAAATAAAGTATGAACGCAATGAGTGTTCCGGCAGACAATGTACCTTGTGACACGCGGTATCCACCATACGCCACAATCCCCATTATAATCCCCATCACAACAACAGAAATAATTGGATTTAAAGTCGCAATAACCTTTGCTTCCTTTTTACCATATTCAAAAAGATTATTGATTCCATCATTCATCTCTGCTTCCACTTTTTCTTCACCATTTGATGCTTTTACAAGTGGCGAAGCTGTTAACACTTGACCAAAATCCGCTGAGAACTTAGCAGTTTGTTCTTGTGTCTCTTTTGAAATTCCAAAAATTTTCTTACCTAGCGGAACGATAACCACTGCTGCAATAGGTATTGCTAAGAAAATAATCAAAGTCATTTTCCAATCCATATAAAATAAAATAAAAACTGCACAAATTAAAGTCACAATTCCAGAGATAAAAGTTGGAATATTATCACTCACAAAATCTTTAATCAAATTTGTATCATTAATTGTTCGACTGACTAGTTCTCCTGGACGCTCGATTTGAAAATAAGGAATCGGAAAATAAATACTTTGATGTGCTAGTTTTTCACGGATTTTTTTAACCATAAAATGCCCTGTATAGGCTAAAAAATAAATGGTTAAACATGTCAGTAATGCTTGACCCACGAAAAGAGCTACAACCCAAATACCTTGTTGTAGCGATATACCAGCAAACGATTTATCGACCATCTTTTGAATTAACATTGGAACCGCTAAACCAACTAGTGATGAAAGGATGCTCGCAACAATTGAGATAGCAAGCCAACTCTTCTTCGGTTGGGTTAAACGAAACAGGTCTTTTAATCCAGGCTGAGTTTTATCAATTTTTGTTAAATTTGGGTTTTCTTTCATTTGAATCATAATATCACCTTATCTTTCTTTGATATTACCACTATAAGCAAGTTATATGAACACAAGATGAACAAAAAAAACTTCTCAAAACAAGGTCTCCCTTATTTTGAGAAGTTTCTGATTATTTCGCGTAATCGACTGCTCGAACTTCTCTGACTACCGTCACTTTAATGTGACCAGGATATTCAAGTTCGTCTTCGATACGTTTTCTAACATCTCTTACTAATAATGTTGCTTCATCATCTGAAACTTCTTCCGGTTTAACAAGAACTCGAATCTCGCGACCTGCTTGAATCGCGTAACTTGTATCCACACCAGGAAAATCATTAGCAATTGTTTCTAATCGTTCTAATCGTTTAATATAATTTTCGAGTGACTCACTTCGAGCGCCCGGGCGAGCGGCTGATAACGCGTCAGCTGCTGCAACTAATACTGAAATCACTGAAGTTGCTTCGACGTCACCATGATGACTAGCAACTGCATTAATTACGACTTCGTTTTCTTTGTATTTCGTTACAAGCTCAGTCCCAATCTCAACGTGTGAACCATCTACTTCATGATCTAAAGCTTTACCTATATCATGAAGCAAGCCTGCTCTTCTTGCCAATGTTGGATCTTCACCAAGTTCTTCTGCTAGAACACCAGATAACTTAGCCACTTCAATCGAGTGGTTTAACACATTTTGGCCATAACTTGTACGGAATCGCATACGACCTAAAATCTTAATTAAATCAGGATGCAATGAGTGGATGCCAACTTCAAAGGCAGCATTTTCACCATACTCACGAATTCTTTCATCCATTTCTTTTTTAGATTTTTCAACCATTTCTTCAATACGAGCCGGATGAATCCGACCATCCTGAATCAATTTTTCAAGTGTCATACGAGCAATTTCTCGACGTATTGGATCAAAGCCTGATAATACAACCGCTTCTGGCGTATCATCAATAATTAAATCAATCCCTGTTAACGTTTCAAGAGTACGAATGTTTCGGCCCTCACGACCAATAATTCGTCCTTTCATATCATCGTTAGGTAAACTAACGACTGTGACAGTTAATTCTGAAACTTGATCGGCTGCGCAACGCTGTATCGCTAATGATAACATGTTTTTCGCTTTACGATCAATTTCTTCCTTAGCTCGTTGATTGCTTTCTTTTACCAATACCGCTCGTTCGTGAACCAATTCTTTCTCCGTTTCAGCCATAATAATGACTTCCGCTTCGTTTTGCGTTAATTGAGCAATGTTTTCTAATTTAACTTGTTGCTCTCCAATCAATTCTTCTACTTCTTTTTCTCGCTCATCAATCAATTGCTTCTTAGAATCAATTTTTTCTTCTTTCTCTTCCAGAGAGCGTTCTTTTTTGTCTAAAGAGTCATCTTTACGGTCAAGATTACTTTCTCTTTGCAACAAACGGTTTTCTTGGTTTTTAAGTTCTACCCTTTCTTCCTTCAGCTCACTTTCAATGTCTAATCGATATTTTTGATTCTCTTCTTTAGCTTCTAACAAATACTCTTTTTTGAGAGTTTCAGCCTCTTTTTTAGCTTGTTCTAGTATCCCACTTGCCGATGCGTTCGCAACATCCAATGATTTCTCATGTCGGGATTTCGCCATAAAAAAGCCCACTGCTAGACCTACAATTAATACGATGATAGTCATGGTAACGAGTATCAATACTGATATACCCAAATAAAACACCTCCATACTATCCTTTACCTCTATTTGTCGAAAAATAGAGATAAGTATAAAACAAAATCACACTAAAAATCGTATGAGTTAAAATTAAACTATACACTTAATATTCTAATAGTTGTCTAAAGGTGTGTCAACTCAATAATCACCTTTTGATTGCATAAAAATACACAATTGTTATTCACTTATCAAATATTTACAAAAAACGAGCAGTTATTACTAAATAACTGCTCATCATGAGTGATAATTTTATTCTTCTAATTCTAACGGAAGTTCTGTCTCTGATCCCTTTTTATCTGCTTTTTTTGTTTTTTTATCTGCTGCAACTTCTTTCGCTTCTTCGACAACTTCTTCTTCAACGCCATCAATTTCATAAGCCACACGAACTTTATTATAGATATCAGCCATCATTTCTGGATGTTCAAGCAGATATTTCTTAACGTTTTCACGTCCTTGACCGATTCGTTCTTCATTATAAGAGTACCAAGCACCACTCTTATTCACGATATCTTTCTCGGCTGCCATATCTAAGAGTTCACCCTCTTGAGATATACCTTGGCCGTACATGATATCCACTTCTGCTACTTTAAATGGTGGGGCAACTTTATTTTTAACTACTTTAATTTTAGTACGGTTACCGATGATATCAGTGCCAATTTTTAATTGCTCAGCACGACGTACTTCTAAACGAATTGTCGCGTAGAATTTCAAGGCACGTCCACCAGGTGTTGTTTCAGGATTACCAAACATAACACCGACTTTTTCACGAATTTGGTTAATGAAAAGAGCAATCGTTTTAGTTTTATTAATCATTCCCGATAATTTACGTAATGCTTGTGACATCAAACGTGCTTGTAGACCGACGTGGGAATCACCCATTTCACCATCGATTTCGGCACGAGGGACTAAGGCCGCTACCGAGTCAATGACAACAATATCAATCGCACCACTGGAAACAAGAGCTTCAGCGATACTTAATCCTTGTTCTCCTGTATCTGGTTGAGATAATAATAGTTCATCAATATTTACACCTAATGCAGCTGCATATTTTGGATCTAAAGCATGTTCAGCATCGATAAAAGCAGCAATTCCGCCTTCTTTTTGAACTGCCGCAATCGCGTGTAAAGCTACTGTTGTTTTACCTGAACTTTCAGGTCCATATACTTCAATAATTCTTCCGCGTGGATAACCACCAACACCTAAAGCTGAATCCAGTGCAAGTGAACCTGATGAAATCGTTGAAATTTGTGTATCAACTTTCTCACCTAGTTTCATAATTGAACCTTTACCAAAATCTTTTTCTATTTTCTTTAATGCAGCATCTAACGCTACTTTACGACTATCAGACATCTTTGTAGCCTCCCTTATTTTCTCTCTCGTTAACTATAATACTTGCTTTAATTTAAAATTGCAAGAAAAACACGAACAAATATTCGCTTATTTTGTAATTTTTGTAAACACTTCTAAAAAGATTGATTGATTAGGTTTTCTGAATTAATATTTATTTCATTTCTTTAATTTATCACAAAGTACTTTGGTTACTCAAACTATAACGCTCATAAGTTCACTCTTTGTAGTATGGAACTTTTTGAGCTGATCTTCGGTAACTTCACACTATCATTTTAAGTCACAAACCGACTTAATATGATAGTGTTCCAGTTACTCAGAGCAAAGCGCTCAAATATTCACTCTTAGTAGCTCTAGGGCGTATTTAACGGCACCGTCTTTGATGTAGGTACGGTCGCGGCTGATAATCATCTCTTGGGTTTTTAGTCCGTTTGGTGTGAGTAAAGCTAGGATGATCGTACCTGGAACTTGGGTTTCGATTGATTCTGGACCAGCCACACACGTTATTGCTACGGTATAATCAGCTCCAAAAAGCCTTTGACCTGCTTGAGCCATTTTAATTGTTGTTTCTAAAGATATCTCTCCATCAAATTGAATCTGCTCAGATGATAAGCCTAAACCGCATTCTTTACTCAATTTATTGGGTACTGTCATCCCACCAGCACTTACTGCTTCAAAATTAGGGATCCGACTTAAACGTCTCTGACATTCACCCCCAGATGCACCCTCAATGACTGCCACTGTCTGACGTTCAGCCAATAGTTTTTGAACGACTACTTCTTCAAGCGTTGCATCCTTCCCGTAAGCATAGAAATATTCACCAACCAGCGTTTGAATTTTTTCTTCCAATTCATCTAAAAGTAACGCACATTCATTTTTACTCGCACCACTGGCTGTAAGTCGAAGCATGACCTCATTGGATTTCGCATACGGGGCGACCGTCGGATTCGTTTGCTCATGAAGAATATCTGCTAACACAGTGTCTAATTTTGATTCTCCAATTCCAATATAATGAAGATAACGCGACACAAGTTGATGTTCTTGCGGAAATAGTTTACTAAATAGTGGCGCAACTTCTTCTTTTAACATCCCTTTAAGTTCTGTTGGTGGACCTGGTAAAAGAAGATAATACTGTCGGCCATCTTGATACAAACATCCGCATGCCAAACCAACAGGATTGTAAATTGGCTGTCCATGTTCAATGATATGCGCTTGTTGGCGATTATTTTCTGTCATTTTACGCTTTGATACTTCAAAGAAACTCTCTACTTTTGCGAGTGCCTTTTGATCATAAATTAATTGTTCACCTAAAAAATCTGCTACTGTTTGTTTTGTTAAGTCATCCTCTGTCGGCCCAAGTCCACCACAAAGAATAATCAAATCACTCCTTTTCTGTGCTTGTTCTAAACTTCCAATGATCCGGTCATGATTGTCACCGACTGCCGTATGATAATAAACATCAATACCCAAATCAGCTAATTCCTCGGATAAAGTGGTTGCATTGGTATTTACAATTTGCCCTAATAATATTTCTGTTCCAACTGCTATAATTTCTGCTTTCATATCCAAACGTCCTTATTTATAATATACGAATTATTTACTTCTTTATTTTATCATAGTTTTAATTTTTCTAATAAATGGTAGCGCTTCATTAAAGAATTAAAAAAATTTCTTAGAATGCGATCTTTTTATCCCGCTAAATTTCTTTCTATGCTAAAATGACGGTACAAAAAACATTTTAAGGAGGATCTATCCAATGGCTCAGTACAAAAGCGTTTTTGATATTATTGGTCCTGTTATGATTGGACCGAGTAGCTCTCACACAGCCGGAGCTGCCCGAATTGGAAAAGTTGTTCGTAGTATTTTCGGTGAACAACCAGAAGAAGTTGATCTCTATCTTTACGAGTCTTTCGCAAAAACTTATCGAGGACACGGCACTGACATTGCATTAGTTGGTGGGCTCTTAGGGATGGAACCCGATGATGACCGCATCGCAGATTCTCTCAAAATTGCGCACGAAGCAGGAATGCAAGTGGCTTTTATTCCCAAAAATGATTCTGCAGATCATCCAAACTTAGTTAAATTGGTTTTAAAAGGAAATGGTCGGACTTTATCTTGTACCGGTATTTCAATTGGTGGGGGAGCCATTCAAATTTCCGAATTAAATGGCTTTAAAATTAATTTGGACCTTTCAACCCCTACTTATTTAACTGTTCACCAAGACAAACCTGGCGTTATCGCAAATGTCACAAAACTACTCTATGAAAAAGAAATCAATATCAGTACCATGACTGTTACTAGAGAAGCAAAAGGCGAAAAAGCAATGATGATTATTGAAGTTGATGACCGCGTAGAAGGTTTAATTTCCGCGTTAGAATCAATCGAACATATTCATTCCATTAGCTTTTTTGGATAGGAGGAAAAAAATGTTTCAAACAATTGAAGAACTAGTTGCCCAAGCTGAAAAAGTCGGCTCGATTAGTGAAGTAATGATTCAAACTGAAATCGAAACGACACAACATTCAAGAGAAGCTATTTTAGAACACATGCAAAAAAACCTTGCTGTGATGCTCCAATCCATTGAAAAAGGGGTTGAGGGAGTGACATCGGTCACTGGTCTAACCGGTGGTGACGCGACCAAGATGAAAAGTTATATAGATGAAGAAAAATTTTTAAGTGGTAAAACAATTCTGACTGCTGTTCAAAACGCAATTGCTGTTAATGAAGTCAACGCAGAAATGGGCTTAATTTGTGCCACACCAACTGCTGGTAGTGCTGGTGTCGTTGCAGGAGTCCTTTCATCATTAATTAAAGAAAAAGAACTAACACTAACGCAACAGTTGGATTTCCTTTTCACTGCAGGTGCTTTCGGTCTTGTGATTGCCAATCGTGCTTCAATTAGTGGGGCTGCTGGCGGGTGCCAAGCTGAAATTGGTTCAGCTAGTGCCATGGCAAGTGCCGCACTAGTTGAATTAATGGGAGGTACACCTGAACAATCAGCTCAAGCCGTAGCGATTACTCTCAAAAATATGTTGGGTTTAATTTGCGACCCTGTTGCCGGACTAGTTGAAGTGCCATGCGTGAAACGAAATGCATTAGGTGCTAGCCAGGCCTTCATCTCTGCTGATATGGCTTTAGCTGGAATTACGAGTGTCATTCCACCAGATGAAGTGGTCGAAGCCATGCATCAAGTTGGACGACAAATGCCATCAATCTTTAAAGAAACAGCTGAAGGTGGCTTAGCCAAAACGAAAACAGGTCAAGAAATCATGCACCGAATTTACGGTAATCCCTAAATAAATAATAAACGCCGCTCAAACTTTTTTCCTCGTTTGAACGGCATTTTCTATTGATTAAGCTTTCACTTCTTCATTAATTTTTAATACCCCAATACCCGTAAACGCACTAATCAATGAAAAGACTGGCGACAATAAACTAAATAAGGCAAATGGTAAGTACACGAGTGTCGGAACACCGAACGTATTGGCAACAAAACTTCCAGCAATCCCCCACGGAATCAAGTAGTTGATGACCGTTCCACCATCTTCAAGTGTTCGACTTAAGACGACCGGGTCAAGATTCATTTTTTTGTAAACATCTTTAAAAGCATTTCCTGGTAAAATGACAGATAAAAATTGTTCACCAATAAATAAATTCACACCAATACATGAAAACAAAGTCATCATAATTAATTGTTTTTCTGATGATAGACGTTTGGCTACTGCTTCAATGACCGTCGATACCAAACCAATTTCCATCAACATGCCACCAAGCGAAAGCGTTAGAATAATCAAAAGAACCGTTGGGAGCATACTCATAATCCCACCTCTTGAAAGTAAAGCATCAATTTGTTCGTTCCCTGTTTTCGATACAAAGCCACTTTCAACCACCTTAGCTAATTCAGGTAAAATTGAAAAACCTTTTTGAATAATGACCATTATCATGCCTAATAAAACATTTAGAAAAATCGTCACAATCGCAGGAATTTTTTTCCAGGCACAGAATAACATAAAAACAATTGGTAATAATGATAACGGTGAAATCGTAAAGTTTTCTCGTAAGACATCTGTTACCACTTTAATTTCATTTAAATCAGTTGAACTTGTATTAAAACCAAGAATTGCAAAAGCGATTAACGACACCACAAATGCAGGTAAGGTTGACCACATCATATGTTTAATATGTTTGAAAAGATCAGCACCAACTATTGCTGACGCTAAGTTGGTTGATTCAGATAATGGTGACATTTTATCGCCAAAAACTGAACCTGATACAATCGCACCCACTATTAGAGCAGGATTTAAACCCAAAGTAATCCCAATTCCAAAAAAGGCAATCCCAATTGTCGACATCACAGTAAACGCACTACCAATCGCACTACCAATAATCGCACAAACTAAGAAAACTGATGGCACAAACCACTTTACACTAATAATATTAAAGCCATAGACCATCAAAGTTGGAATAATACCCGCTTGAATCCAAACAGAAATTAACGCTCCCACCAGTAGGAAAATAAAAATTGGTATTAATCCCGGCAACAATCCTTTTTCAATTCCATCATTCACCATTTGCATTGGCAGACGACGAATTAAAACATAAAGAATAACGAAACTAATCGCCACTAAAATAGCAATATTAGGCGACAGTTTTAAGCCAATCACACAGACTGAAATCCCTAACACGACTAACAACAATACAATACTCGATTCTAATAAACTAATTTTCTTTTTCATTTTTTTGATTCCTCTCTATTTGTTTTCTATTTATGTCAACAAATAGTACGATAACGAATCAAACCTCCACAATTGAAATTCATCTTCTTGTCCTCCTAAAATAAAAAAGAAGTCCACCCTTAACTAGCTTGTTAAGGGCGAACTTCTTCCGCGGTACCACCTTATTTTTAAACAGATCCTGTTTTCTTTAAATCTTATTTATTCAAATGTAATTTATGCCACCTATTAGTGTAATTCGATAACTAAGCTTGTTCGATTTTCAGCAACCATCGACTTTCTAGTATTCATTGGCTTAGCTTCTACTGTGCTAATAGCATTATAGTTATTTGCTATCATAACGAGACCACGGACAAAAGTCAAGTAGAAATATATCTACTTTTTTCTATTCATTAAAAATAGATTAGAAAATATTAAAACAGTATTTTTTACCTAATTTAACAAAAAATTGAAATGAGCAAATATTCTGATTATTCGCCATCTTGCTCAATGATTCACAATTGATATTTATTATAATAAAATGATAAAAATGGCAAAACAATTAAAATGCGAACTGTTCTATTTTTATTATATCTCTTTTAATTATAGTTTTATTAGAAAATTTTAGTCATATTTTGCTTATTTTCTCTACTTTTCGTGATGTGATTTTCTGAAACTCTTACATTATTATGAAATTTTAATTCTTTTTTCTGAAAATTATCATATAATTACCTTGTTAACAAAAACACAAACATATCAGAAAGGATGTTTTACATATGAAAATCGCAATTGCAGGCGCAGGTGCTATGGGAAGTCGTTTTGGTTTAATGCTACATCAACAAGGTCACGAGATCACTTTAATCGATCAATGGCCAGCACATATCGAAGCAATCCGTGAAAATGGATTAATCGCAGACTTAAATGGAGAAATGATTACAGCAAAAATGCCAATCTACGCTCCAGAAGAAATCGCGGGTTTAGATCAAGAGGTTGATTTAATTATTGCTTTGACAAAAGCAAACCAATTAGATGCAATGTTCAATGATATCCAATCATTAATTAACGAAGACACACATGTTATTTGTTTATTAAACGGTTTAGGACACGAAGATGTCTTAGCAAAATATGTTAAAAAAGAAAATATTCTTTTAGGTATTACAATGTGGACAGCTGGTTTAGAAGGCCCTGGACGCGCGAAATTATTTGGAACTGGTGAGGTTGAATTAGAAAACATTGAGCCTGCCGGAGAAGCATTCGCAAGAAAAGTAACTGACATCTTTACTGAAGCTGGCTTAAACGCTGTTTATAGTACTAACGTGAAACATTCAATCTGGCGTAAAGCTTGTGTGAACGGTACACTAAATGGTTTATGTACCATCTTAGACTGTAATATTGCAGATCTTGGTGCACAACCTGTCTCAGAAAAAATGATTCGTACTATTATTCATGAATTTGCAATTGTTGCAAAAACTGAACACGTTGAATTAGATGAAGAAGAAGTCTTTAATCATGTAGCAACAACTTTTGATCCAAATGGCGTTGGTTTACACCACCCATCAATGCATCAAGATTTAATTAAAAATAATCGTTTAACTGAAATCGACTACATCAATGGTGCTGTTAGCCGTAAAGGTGACGTTCAAGGTATCGACACACCTTACTGTGATTTCTTAACTGCATTGGTTCACGCTAAAGAAGGAATCTTAGGCGCACAATAGACCCCATATTAGGAGGAAAACGGAAATGTATGAAAAAGTAAGCCCAAAAGAGTTTTTTAACAAAGTCTTAGCTGGTACAGCAACTGGTATTATTGTTGGTTTAATTCCAAACGCTGTTTTAGCCGCAATTTTAGGATTATTTGGAGATAACCCTGCTGCACTATTTATCACACACGTCGTTGTCATTTTCCAAGTTGCAACACCACTTTTAATTGGTGCATTAATTGCTTTACAATTCGGCTTTGCGCCACTTGACATGGCAATTGTCGCAGGTGCTGCTTATGTTGGTTCTGGCGTTACAAAATTCAACCCAGAAGTCATCAATCCAGTGACTAAAGCTCCTGGTATGTTAATTTCAGCCGGTACTGGTGATTTAATTAATACAATGATTACAGCAAGTTTAGCTATTATCTTAACTTATTTAATTGGTAACAAACTTGGTTCAGTTAAAATTGTCTTATCACCAATCTTAATTGGTGCTGGTAGTGGTTTAATCGGTTTAGTTATCTTACCTTATATTTCATATATCACTACTGCAATTGGTAACATGATCAACTCATTTACAAACTTACAACCACTTTTAATGAGTGCGTTGATTGCTAGTTTCTTCGCAGTATTGATTATTTCACCAATCTCAACAGTTGCGATTGGTTTAGCGATTCAATTAAACGGTGTTTCTGCCGGTGCAGCTGCTATGGGTGTTGCCGCAACGACAATCGTTTTAGTTGTCCACTCTTGGAAAACTAACAAATCAGGAATTACAATTGCAATCGCTGCTGGTGCAATGAAAATGATGATGCCTAACTTATTTAGATACCCAATCATTTTATTACCAACACTAACAACAGCAATTATTTCTTCAATCCCAGTTGCTTTACTTAAAGTTTCTGGTACAGCTCAATCAGCTGGATTCGGTTTAGTAGGATTAGTTGGCCCACTTAAATCAATGGACATGGGTGACGCAAGCATCAACATCATCACAGCCCTAATCGTATGGTTCGCAGTCCCAATCGCCGCAGCCCTACTATCAAGATTCGTCTTCGGCAAAATGCTACACTTGTATGACGAAAAAGAAGTATTCGCGTATTTAGCATAAGGTGATTTTCTGTGCGCTTTGGAGCGATCAATAAGGCGAGCGCGGAAAAAAACTGGTTTTTAGTTTATTTCCGTGATTGACTTAGTGCCGAATCCCTGCCAGCTGAATCCCATTCATAAGGTGATGAAGCTAGAGCTTTTATCTCAGCTGGCTCTGAAACCAACACACCAACCTCAAAAGAAGCTACCTCCGGGTAACTTCTTTTTATTTTCCTTTGCAAGTTGTCTTTTTTTTAGTAAGATAAGCAGTAGTATTATTGAACAAATATCTCAATTAACAAAGGAGGGAAATCAGCGATGGAACCAATGTTAATCACAGATTTACCTAAATATCAACAAGTTGCCATTAGCATCTGTGAACGAATCGTTGATGATCGTTATCCCGTTGGTGCAAAAATATCTGCTCGCTCAACCCTAGCAAGCACTTTTAGCGTTTCACCTGAGACAGCACGAAAAGCCGTCAACGTCCTTGTCGACTTAAAAATCGTCTCGACAAAACATGGCAGTGGCGTAACTGTGACATCAAAAAGCAAAGCACAAAGCTTTCTTACTCAATATCAAAGTGTCCAATCGATTCAATCGATTAACACCACTATTTTTGAAAGCATCAATAAGCAACGCACCGAACTTGATCAAATGACAAAATTAATTAAAAGTCTCACAGTCCAAACAAAGAAAATGCACCACGAAAGTCTGTTTACACCATACGAGCTATTATTAACTGTTGAAGCAGACCATCTCGATACAAGTATTAGCGAATTAAATCTTTGGCACGAAACAGCAGCCACAGTGGTCGGAATCAGTCATGATGATAATTTATTACTGTCACCTGGGCCATATGCGAAATTTAGTGAAAATGACACGATTTATTTTATCGGCGACGAATTTGCTAAACAACGTATGATTAATTTTTTCTATCCACAAAATTTAAAAGAATCATAAATAAAAGGAAAGTACTCACATTTATTCAGGAGTACCTTCCTTTTTTATTTGTCGCAAAACTGATTATGAAACTAAACGATAACTATATTCAATCCATTCAAAAAGCATCTCATCCTCAAGTGAATTATCTAAAATTATCGAAAACCAGTATTTTTTATTCATATGATAAGCAGGAAAAACTTGGCCACTATCAACATAGGCACTCACGTTTTCCGGTTTTGCTTTTAAATTAAGAACTTCAATATTCCCTTCCAAAGAAACATCTAATTTTGATGCGTCAATCCCCATAATAATGCCAAACCATTTTTTGTTTTTACTTTGCCTAAACACGGCATTCTTTGGCGATTTTTTCCATAAATACTCTGCTTCGACATGATAGGTTTCATTGATATAGTTAATCACACGTTTGGCCTGTTTAGTTTGAAATACCTCTGAATCAAAACATTTTAAGGCAATATCTTGTATTATAGCTTCGCATTCCTGTCTAACTGTTCCCACAAAGGCACCTCGAGCACGTTCATTTTTTATCAACAGGTATTCTTCCCTTGTTGTTAAGTCCCAAACAGAATAAGAAACAATGCCTTCTTGCGTAATACTTACTAAGAGTTTCATTTGATTTTCAGAAATATCGAATTCCATCTCAAAAAGCCTGTTTTTTAAGACAAAACCATAATCATTCAACTTCGTTTGATCCATTTTCATATCCTTAAAATGCGAATCAAGTTCAATCATCAAACTACCTCCATTCGTTATTGTTTATCTTAATGTCTCAATTATAGCTCAAGAACTGTTTAAAACAACAATTTACACTTTTTTTAAAAGAAAAAAACCAGAAATATAATTTACATTTTTGACAAAGTGACCACATGATGTTAACCTTGTATGGTCACTTACTGGATTTATTTCAGAAAAAAAGTGAAAATTACATATCAAAAAGGGGACATTTTATTAGTATGGTTAAAGTTAAAGTTGAAAATTTAACTAAAATATTTGGTAAAAAGAATCAGACTGCCTTAAAAATGGTAGAAGAACATCGTTCCAAAACTGACATCCTCAAAAAAACTGGGGCTACAGTTGGTGTATACGATGTCAATTTCGACATAAATGATGGCGAAATATTTGTTATTATGGGACTTTCCGGAAGTGGAAAATCGACCTTAATCCGATTAATTAATCGTTTAATTGAACCAACATCTGGACACATTTATATTGATGGTGAGGACATCTCTAAAATGACCAAAGAAGAGCTTCGTGAAGTTCGTCGTCATAAAATGAGCATGGTTTTCCAAAACTTTGGACTCTTTCCTCATCGTACAATTCTTGAAAACACTGAACTTGGTCTTGAACTTCGTGGTGTCAGTAAAGAAGAACGTGTAAAAAAAGCTGAACAAGCCTTGAAAAACTCAGGCTTAATTTCATTTAAAGATCAATACCCAACCCAATTATCTGGCGGGATGCAACAGCGTGTCGGCTTAGCTCGCGCACTGGCAAATGATCCTGAGATTTTATTAATGGACGAAGCCTTCTCGGCACTTGATCCTTTAATTCGTCGTGAGATGCAAGATGAATTGCTCGATCTGCAAACATCAGTCCAAAAAACAATCATCTTTATTACGCATGACTTAAATGAAGCCTTGCGAATTGGTGATCGTATCGCCCTAATGAAAGATGGTCAAATTATGCAGATTGGAACTGGTGAAGATATTTTGACGAATCCTGCTAATGATTATGTTCGTGAATTCGTTGAAGATGTTGACCGTTCGAAAGTTTTAACGGCTGAAAACATCATGGTGCCAGCATTAACAACAAATATCGACGTTGACGGCCCGGCCGTTGCCTTAAATAAAATGCGTAACGAAGAAGTCAGTTTGTTAATGGCACTTAATAAGAAACGTCATCTCAAAGGAATCATCACAGCTGAAAAAGCGATTCAAGCGAGAAAAGAAAAATTACCGCTAACCGAAGTTGTTGAACCAGAAATCGTTTCTGTCTCACGCGACACACTAGTTGGTGATATTTTTGAAATCATCTACGACTCACCAACACCAATTGCGGTTGTTGATGGTTCTAGATTACTAGGTGTTATCATTCGCGGTTCCGTCATTGAAGCTTTAGCGAGCGGCTCAAATAATAATGATGAGGAGGTTCTGAAAAATGCTTAACTCACTCATCTTAATGCAAAAATTACCGGTCGCTGATTGGATTGAATCTTTAACTGAATGGATGACGCAAGCTTTTGCTGGGTTCTTCAGTTTCTTACAAAATAGTGGTCAAGGTTTAATGGATGGTATTACACAACTACTACTCTTAGTTCCACCAATTGTAATGATTGTTGGACTTACCTTAATCGCCTTTTTCATCAGTAAGGAAAAATTGAGTCTACCTATTTTTACAGGCCTCGGACTTCTTTTCATTCTCAATCAAAATCTTTGGAATGATCTGATTAGCACCTTTACTTTAGTGTTAATCTCAAGCTTAGTTTCGATTATTCTTGGTGTACCACTCGGTATTCTGATGGCTAAAAATGATAAAGCACAAAGCATTATCACACCAATTCTAGACTTTATGCAAACAATGCCTGGCTTTGTATACTTAATTCCTGCTGTTGCCTTCTTCGGTATTGGCATGGTCCCCGGTGTCTTCGCATCTGTCATTTTCGCGCTACCACCAACAGTTCGTTTTACAAATCTAGGGATTCGCCAAGTACCAAAAGAATTAGTTGAAGCCTCGGATTCATTCGGTGGAACCGGCTGGCAAAAATTATTTAAATTAGAATTACCGCTAGCTAAAAACACAATGTTAGCTGGGATTAACCAAACAACAATGCTTGCCTTATCAATGGTTGTTACCGCATCTATGATTGGTGCTCCTGGTCTTGGTCGTGGCGTACTATCAGCCTTACAACGTGCTCAAGTCGGAAATGGTTTTGTAAACGGGGTAGCTTTAGTTATTCTAGCGATTATCATTGACCGTTTCATTCAATATATCAACAAACCGAAAAAGACAGCGACTAAGAAAAAAAGCTTAACCATTGAACAAAAGAAAAAACGTGGCTTACTTATTACATTAGCTGTTGTTTTAGTTGCTATCTTCGGTGTGACGTCTCTTTTAAATAAAGAAAAAGGCAAAGAAGAAATCAATTTAGCATATGTTGAATGGGATACAGAAGTTGCTTCAACAAACGTGATTGGTGAGGTATTACGTGAAGCTGGCTATAAAGTAACCTTAACTCCACTTGATAATTCAATCATGTGGCAATCAATCGCTAATGGCGAAACAGACGCCATGGTTGCAGGTTGGTTACCAAACACTCACGAAGCATATATTAAAAAGTATCAGGATAAAGTTGATCCATTAGGAGTTAACTTAAAAGGCGCTAAAATTGGATTAGTTGTTCCAACGTATATGGATGTTGATTCGATTGAAGACCTTGATCAAGAAGCACAACAAAAAATTACCGGTATTGAACCGGGTGCTGGCACAGTGAATTTAGCCAATGAAACAGTAAAAACATATCCAAACTTAAAAGATTGGACTGTTGAAACTTCTTCTTCTGGCGCGATGACTGTAGCTCTAGGACAAGCAATTAAAAAACAAGAACCAATTGTTATCACTGGCTGGTCACCACACTGGATGTTTGCTAAATACGATTTGAAGTATTTGAAAGATCCTAAAGAAACAATGGGGACTGAAGAAAATATCGAAACATTTGCTCGTAAGGGCTTGAAAGAAGATCAGCCTGAAGCATACAAAATCTTAAAGAATTTTGAATGGGAACAAAAAGATATTGAATCAGTGATGTTAGATGTTAGTAACGGTGAAGACGCGCAAGCTGCTGCTAAAAAGTGGATTGACGCTAACCGTAAAACAGTCGATTCTTGGAAATCTAAATAAATACTAAAAAAGAGGTCAACTTTAAAAGTTGCCTCTTTTTTGTTCTTTAATAATGAGTGCTTTTGTCTGATCGACGGAGCCTTGTTGATAAAGCTTATCACCTGTTACAGGTTGATAAGCAACCACTCTTCCTTTGACATAGCCTTGTCCATTAAATAATTCATCCAAGTTTTCCTCAAAACTCAAGTAATTTGATTGCGTCATTTGAGCCTCAATTGTTGTTTCACCAAACAACTCTTCCACTTGACCAATCGTTGCCTCACGTTTTCCTAGCTCACTAATTGCTGTGCCCATATCTTTTGATAAACACGTTAAACTAAGTGCCATTATCGGTTCGACAATTTTTGTTTTAGCTTCCAATAGTGCTTTGTAAAATGCATAAGGTGTCAATTTTCTGAATTCAGATGGCGTACTGACTGGACTATAAAATTCAGCATCCGTCAATGTGACTTTTGCGTTGATGATTTCATAATCGTAAAGGCCGGCCTCGAGCGCGTCGAGGACACTCGTTTCAATTGCATTTTGAAATGATCGTTTCAAATAACCTAATGGAACAAAACTCTCGAAAATAGAGCTGTTTGTAATTTGGGGTTCAACTTTTAACGTCAGTGTGGCCCAATATGAATTCACATCATCATCCACACGAATTGATCCAATTCCTTGAGTCGTCACCATTTCTTTATAAACAATTTTCGGTAATGAAACGGTCAACGTTTTAAAATCATATTCCCGACGTAGTGTATCCTCAAGATACTCTTTTTGCACGCGCCCAAAAATCGCAACCGATACTTCTGACGTCCTGCTATCAATTTGAAAATCTAATAATGGATCTTCAATTATTAGTTTTTTTAAGGCATCAAGCAACAGCATGCGTTCGTCCTCAGAACTCGAAAAAATAATGCGCAATGTCGGTTCAGGTAAGTCAATTTTTGGTTGGTATGATTCACCTAATGTGTCGCCAATCCTTAGTTGTTCTTCATGCGTTAACATAAAAATATCACCCGCTTCAACAGTATCACTTAAGACAAATTGATTGTCTTCTAATACAAAGAAACGATTTAATTTCAAACTGTCAGTTTCGTTTAGAGCGTATGTTTCATAGCGATGAATCTTGCCTGATATTAATTTAAAAAAGGCTTGCTTTTGACCATCAACAAACATAATTTTATATAAATAGGCAGAGGTCTCTTCCGATGTCACTTTAGCGTATTCAAATTGCGCTAAATAATCTAATAATGTTGTGACACCTTGACCAGTCACAGCCGATCCATAAATAATTGGAAATAGCTTTCTTTGAACGACACTTTCGGTTAGTGATGTCTTGACTTGCATTTCTGAAACATTTTCTTCTAGTAAGTACTGTTCTAAAAGAACATCATCTGTTTCAATTATTTTATCACGAGCCGCACTTGTCATTGGTAAACTTACGAGTTGTGATGTTAATTTTTGTTCAATTTCCAAACATATATTTTCAGTATTGGCTGTAGCTAAATCCGTTTTGTTAATAAAGAATAAAGTAGGGATACCAGCTTCTTGTAATGTATCAAAAATTCGACGTGTTTGCGTTGGCAAGCTGCCTAAACTTGACACAACGAGAATTGCTAAGTCAATGACGTCTAAAGCTCTCACCACTTCACCAAAAAATTCAACATGTCCTGGCATATCAATCACGTTAATCTTTGTTTCTTGCCATTCTAATGAAACGGAAGCCGATTTTATTGTAATGCCTCGTTCTTTCTCTAACTCAAGGGTATCAGTTATCGTATTGGCTTTCTTGATACTACCGCCTTGATAATGTTCATGTGTTTGGCTATATAATCTTTCTGTTAATGATGTTTTTCCCGCATCAACATGAGCAACGATTCCAATATTAAGTATTTTTTTCATATAAAAAAGACTTCTATGGTTTTTATTCAAAAAATACCCTCGCTAAATACCATAGAAGTCTATCATTCACGACCTTCTTATATTTGTTCAAGAGTATTTCTCTAAAACGCACACCAAATAAGCCTTGTTTTTTGCTTATTTAAAAAATGTGCTATAAAGAAATACTCCGAAGCATATGAAGATCACTCACTTATATTATTTTCGTCTCAAGGACGATTTAGTTTTAATTTAATACATATAGTTTACAAAAAGTGCCTTTATTTGTCAATATTTAGAAATTTATGTACTTCTCGTACCGCCTCCTGATAATTTTCAACTGAAATTACATAGTCGCTCTTATAATTTAAACTACTATGTTGATATTTATCAAGCCACACCACACGCCAACCTGCATTCTTACAGCCTACAACGTCATTTTCATATGAATCTCCGATATAAAGACAGTCGTCAGCCGTAACTTGAAAAGCTGTTTCGACTAATCTAAAAGCTGAAACATCAGGCTTAGCACAACCTATTGCTTCAGAGATAAACCAATACTCTTGCGGAAACCAACGATTTAATCCCAATTGTGTCACTTTTTTTAATTGATGGTTTTCAGGACCATTGGTTAATAAAGCCACCGGTACCTTTTGTTGCACCAATTGATCTAGCAGTCTCACCATCTCCGGCACCATTTGAATTTTCCCTTGATTTTGTGCGTAAGCTACTTGCAATTCATGAGCCTCTGCATCAGATATCAATAACTCCGTTTCATTAATTGCTTCACGCATCCGATAGACACGCATCGTTTCAAGTGCAAGTGTGCCATCTTCTGTTTGCGAAAACAAGGCATCACTATGAAATCGAAAACGTTGATAGAGTTGACGCATCTCGTCATCATTAAAACGTTGTGGAAAAAAAACTTCAACCGCTAAACGAAATGGTTCAATTTGATCGTACAGCGTATCATCCATATCAAATACTATAACTTTCATAATTACCCCTCTATTAACCCATTCCAATCATAAAGAAGATTAATTTATCAGAATAAGTCATTTCTTTACCACTTTCCATTACATCATTTAGAACTTCCATTTGATCAGTAATAATACCATCCACTTCATTAAACATCATTCGTGTCATTACTGTTTCATCATTTGGCGTCCATGCATAAACTTCTTTACCAATACTATGTGCTGAGTCTACAAAACCTTGACCCAACGTGGTATATTCCAATGCATAGAAATCCATCGCTCCTGAAGGCGGTCCAACAAAACTAAATGGCAAGATATACCCTACATAAAACTTAGGTTCAAGTTGTTTTAACTCTTCAACAGTATCGTAAGTCAAAGATTGAATGATGTGACCATTTTTAAGAATTGACTCGCGATAACGTTCAGTAAATCGTTTCATAAATTCAGGACTATCATTTTTGGTTGTCTTTATTTCAATCAATAATTTTTGATTTAGCTCATTTGCTTTGGCCAAGTAAGCATCAAAAGAAACGATCTTTGCTTCCATCCCATTTTCATGAACTGTTAGTTTAGTTAATTCGTCGAGATTAAGTTCATATGGCTTTTTATTCACCCCCGTTAAAGGTCGCAAATTAAAATCATGATAGACCACAAAATCATGATCTTTCGTTTCTTGGACATCCATTTCAACATAATCAGGTTTTTCATCCTTATTTGTCATTTCCAGTGCTTCAAGTGAGTTTTGAACATGGTTCTCATTATCCACCCCTCGATGAGAAAGACTTAACACCTGATCATCAAACGGATCATTCAAAATCACATAGTTTCCCATACTTGTTAAAACAAAAACAACTACAATTCCAACCAATACAATGCTAGCCTTAATAAAATGAATAAACCCTTTCTTCTTAGGTTTGATTTCATGATTAAATTCATCATTAAGGAAGCCTTGTTGATTCATGTCGTCAACAATAATATAGAATAAGCCGATAGTTGAAAACAAACCATTAAAGAGCCAAATCAATTGTAAAAAGGTTAAAATGATAACCGCACTTGGTAGCGCAATTTCTGGTTTAACTTCCTCAATTAATGCTTGTGCACCAAAACAAATAAAATAAAGGAATGATGTTAAAAGTAAGAAAAAGCCAATCACACCAATAATTTTAAAGAATATTTTCCAAAAATGACGTTTTGTTTCAACCATACTATATTTAACCGCTTCTTTGACAGAGCGTTGGTTTAAAATCATCTCAGGTAAGACATAAACCCACCGAATTGAGAGATAGGCCAAAAAGATATAAACCAAAATGACAGCTGACACAATAATAAAACGATGGGCAAACACAACGTCTAAAATAAAGACTGGAATCTTAAACTTCCCTAATAATTCCGAATTAAATTTGATACCACTTAAAGGAATGACCAAAAAGAAATAAAATAGAAAGAAAAATATTGAAGACTTATCAATTTTTTTCAAACTACGCAGGGTCCCCACAATCAATTGTCGCACACTCGCAGGCTGCTCCATTTGCACGTAATACACACTTTGAAGCAGAAAAGCAAATTCAAAGAATACAGTTAACAGTAACATTAAAAGTGTCGCAATCAAGCCAGTCGCCACAAATGGATGATGTAAAAAGATTTCACCCATATTGTCATAAGACATATAATTAATGCCACCCATATTCAACAGAAATTTCGCAAATCCCATTAAAGCAGGGATAAAAACAATCGCAATCAACAGATGCATTAAGAATACATCACGCACATAGCGCCTCGCGTCCCTAGTAAACGCACGAATCAAACGCCAATTTTCTTTCATAATTTTCATCTAATACCCTCCAAAATCTATCTATCTAACCATTATAGAGAAATTTTCGATTAATGGAAAGTTTAATATACAAAAAGGTGGTGAAGTGAGCGGTTTGGGATGAACAGTAAGGCGAGCCTAGTAAACAGACGCTTTTTGTCTGATTACTAGGATTGACTTAATGCTGAATCCCAGCTCACTGAACCCCGTTAAATCAGGTGGTGAAGTGAGCGTTTTGAGCTCAGCAACAAGACACCAAAAAAGCTGACCTCTCAGTCAGCTTCTCATGCACTATTTCTAATTCAAAAAGTCTTTTTCCAAATAACTTGGATTAGGATATTTATAGAAACCTTCACCAGTTTGAACCCCTAGTTTGCCTTTATCGATATAATGCTCTTTTAAATACGCTGCTGTCGCGCGAGCATCATCCGTGTCCTCACTGAGGGCTATATTATAAGCTGTATTTAAACCAACTATATCTAAGATTGCAAACGGTCCACGCGGTGCTTTTGTCGCAATCATCCATGTTTTGTCCACTGTTTCAGGATCTGCAATTCCCTTAACCATTAGATTTTCACCGGCTTTTAAAAAAGGAACTAATAATGCATTTAAAATATAGCCAGGATATTCTTTATGTAAAGGTAACGCAACCATGCCAATTTCTTTTGCGAAAGCAACAACACTATCAAAAACCTCTGGACTCGTTTTAGCGGATCCTTGGATTTCTGCTGTGTTATTCACCCAAATATGATTGGCAAAATGTAACGCGATAAATTGTTCTGGTCGACCTGTTTCATCTGCGAAATCACTTGGTAAAAATGTTGATGTGTTAGTCGCGATGACTGTATGTTTTGGTGCTAATTCATTTACCCGTTGATATAAATTTATTTTAATCTCACGAACTTCCGGAACTGCTTCAATCACGATATCTGCTTCTTTTACCGCATCTCCAAGATCAGAAGTATAAGTCATACGATTTAACGCTAATTCTAACTCAGCGTCACTTGCCTTTAAGTCTTGTTTATAGCTTTGTGTTAAAGTTTTGATTCGTTCTTTAGCTTTTTCTAATACCTCATCATTAATGTCATTCACCACAACTTGAAAACCTGAATACGCGATTTGAAAAGCTATCTGACTACCTAATACTCCACTTCCTATTACTGTTACATTCTTAAATTCCATCATATCTAGACCCCTCTTCTTAATATTCATTTGATCGTCTCACCTAAAACCAATGAAAACGCTATCACTAATTACAGTCTAACTAAAACAAATGTTTTTTTCAAGTAAAAAGGGGTCATTTTTCACAAAAAAGAACCAAAAACTATAATCAGTTATCCCTGATATTACAGTTTTCAGTCCTTATCCTGTTATTTTTTGTGAAGTTTAACTAAACCTGAATATCAGCAATCGTCACTTGGCCTTGATAAGTTTGACGATAACGTTTTGGCGTTAAGCCAGTTACTTCTTTGAACTTCTTAGTAAAGTATGTCGAGTCATTGAAACCAACGTTCATTGCGACTTCACTAATTGGATAATCAGTCGTCGACAATTCTTTTTTGGCAACTTCAACACGATAAATTAAGAGATATTCAGAAAAATTCATACCTAAAATACTTTTCACTAAACGACTCACGTGATATTTACTCATATTCAGATAATTTGCTAGCACGTCTAGTGTCAGCGACTCCGCATAATTTTTATGAATAAAGCGCAGTACTTTATGTTGTAATGTTAATGATGTATTTTGATTATCGTTATTTTCTATATCAAGTAAAGAAACTTGGTTAATTGATTTAATCCCTCGATCAAGTGCGTAGACGAAATCAGCATCAATCGGTTTTAACAAGTAATCAATCATTCCTAGACGCAATGCCTTTTGAGCATTTTTAAAATCAGCCTTACGTGATGTTACAATTGATTTTAAATTGGGAAAACGTTCAAGTAAAAATTTATGTGCTTTAAAACAGTCTAACGTATCGTGATTAATAATTGCTAATTCAATGCTGTACTTATCTGCAATCTCAATCAGTTCTAACCTGGTTGTTGCAATTGGCAACAAAATAACATTGGCAAAATGTTCGCGAATCATCTCCTTCATGATTTCACTAGATTCAATATCGTTGTCAACGATTATGACATTACACACAATTATCACCTCTAACTAATTATTAAGACACTTTCATTTTAAGCTTTATTCAGAAATAAAGCAATATCAGATCATTTATTGGTACAAATCTCTTTGACAGTATTTCCAAATAAGACGCATAAACAAAAAAGACGACTTTAAGTTTTTGCACTCAAAGTCATCCTTTGTCTCGTTATTTTTGAAAATTATTTGTCAGTAAAATCAATGACCATACGGCCTTTAATTTTTCCGTCAATCATTTCATCAAAGATATCATTAATATCTTCTAATGGACGCATATGTACTTTAGGAACAACTTTTCCTTCAGCTCCAAATTGGAATGCTTCAGCTAAGTCATTACGAGTACCTACTAATGATCCAACTACTTTAATTCCGTCTAATACAAGACGAGGAATATTTAAGTCCATGCTTTCTGATGGTAAACCAACAGCTACGATTGTACCTGCAGCTCTTACACAGTCAACAGCTGAGTTAAATGCTGCTTTAGAAACAGCTGTAACTACAGCACCGTGAGCGCCACCGTCAGTTAATTCAATAATTTTCTTCGCTGCATCTTCTTTAGCAGGGTTGATAACAACATCTGCACCTAATTCTTTAGCGAAATCTAATTGTAAATCATTTACATCTAAACCGATAACTTTACAGTTAAATACTTCTTTAGCATATTGTAAAGCTAAGTTTCCTAATCCACCTAGACCATAGATTGCAATCCATTGTCCTGGTTTAACATTTGATTCTTTGATTGCTTTATAAGTTGTTACACCAGCACAAGTAATACTACTTGCTTCAGCAGATCCTAAACCATCTGGAACTTTAACTGCATAGTCTGCAGTAACGATACATTCTTCAGCCATACCACCATCAGCTGTATAACCAGCATTGATTACGCTACGACATAATGTTTCTTGACCGTTTACACAATACTCACATTTTCCACAAGCTTCAAACATCCATGCAACACTAGCACGGTCACCAATTTTAAGTGATGTTACATCTGAACCTACTTCAACAACGCGACCGATACCTTCATGTCCTAAAACACGACCAGTTACATCACCAAAGTCTCCATTCTTAACGTGTAAGTCTGTATGACAAACCCCACAACATTCCATTTTTAATAATGCTTCGTTAGCTTTTAACGGACGTAAATCTTTTTCTACTACTGCTACTCTTTTATCTGCACCTACTGTTGCTGCTTTCATTATATAAATACACCCTCTCATTAAAATAGAATGTGAAATGCTGAACTAGTGTGAATCCGTTCATTCAGTATTCAACAATAATAGTCTATCATGCAATACCATGTGAAAACATAATTATATTGTTCATTTTCAGTAGGAATTAAAGCGGTTACTTTTGTAATAGAAAGAACTTTC
The DNA here is from genome assembly GCF_004795745.1 of Vagococcus silagei. Lineage (GTDB taxonomy): Bacteria > Bacillota > Bacilli > Lactobacillales > Vagococcaceae > Vagococcus > Vagococcus silagei. The sequence goes on from NZ_SDGV01000001.1 coordinate 99,371, forward strand.
ACAAAAACGTCCGTGAAAAGATGTACAAAACTGACATTCTCTACACTTTTTCACAAATAAATATTTATATAAATTGGAGTTGTATTAGTTGCTTTTAAATTTGTCTTTCTTGTATCATAAAAACTGAGAATTAGGGGGGAACATTATGAAGAAAATTTCGAACTACAAGAAGTGGGACTACAATCAACAGGAAGACTGGTGTTTCCAATCAAAATTTACACAATCACCAATTAACATTCAGACTGATCAAGTTCAACCACTAATAGACGAAGGAAATATCTTAGTTAATTATGACACAGTTTTAAGCGATGTTTTTGATACAGGGTGTGCAATACAAGGAAATGTTTCTGGCCATGCCATGATTAACGGACGTCGTTTTAAATTAAAACAATTTCATTTTCACGCTCACAGTGAACATACCATTGATGGGACTAAGTTTCCACTAGAATTACATCTTGTTCACCAAGCCCAAAATGGACATTATGCCGTTCTAGCAATTTTTATTCAAATTGGTAAAAACGCTCCCGATTTAGAGCCAATTGTTGAATCATTTCACACACTTAATTTAACAAAGAGCTTAAATCTTGAAGGCATCTTACCAAACAATCGAACTTATTTTCATTATGAAGGTTCTTTAACCACTCCTCCATTAACTGAAAATGTCGAATGGTACATCTTTAAGTCGCCTATCGAAATAAGTCAAAGTCAATTTCAGCGTTTGACTGAACGCTATTCGCAAAATCATCGTAATCAACAAGACTTAAATCAACGGCCAGTCTTATATAAAGAAATAAATTAACAAAAACCGTATTTTCATTTATAGAAAGTACGGTTTTATTATTATTTCGCCAGTGCTACAAGCTGAAATTTTTCTAAGCGCTTTGTTAGAGTAATTAAAATAAACACTTTTATAAAGTCTACTAATAAAAAAGGTACCACACAAACAGTCAACGCAAACCAAAATGATTGTTTCGTTACAAACATAAAGAAGAGCACGCCGACAAGATAATTTAATGTCACGCCAGAAATAAGTCCTGCTACTAAATGATTAGTCTTATGACTTTCTGCACCGAGTCCTGCCAAATATGATAGAACTGGAAAAGATAATATAAAGCCACCAGTTGGCCCCATAAAAATTGCCGCACCACCACTAAAATTAGCAAAGACAGGCAAACCTACTAAGCCAAGCATAAGATAGAGTAAAACGGCAATTGTGCCATCTCTTTTACCTAAGACAATTCCTGCTAAAGGAATAATAAAGGTTTGTAATGTGATTGGCACCCCGAAAGGCATTGGTATACTAACTTGCGATAAGACAATAATCAGTGCTGTAAACAGACCAATTCGTGTCATTGTTTTAATATTCAAAAAAACTCAACTCCTTTAACTTTTTTTCAGTATAAAAGGAATCAGGTTAATTGTCAACTTATTTATTTCACAAGGTGACAATATGTTTTAAAGCTTCAAATGAACTTCGCCTGTGTTTAAAAAGCTTTCAGAACCATCTTGAAGACGTACATGTAATTGCCCCATCGAATCAATTCCAAGAACTGTTGCTTGATAAGAATCTGTTCGACTTGTTATTGTCACCTCTTGATTCAAACCTAGTAAACGATTACGATAAGCACTTAACAGTTCTGCTTCATCGACTGTTTCCAACCCTATTAAAAATGCTTCTAAAATATTTGCAATTAATTCATTGCGGTGTAGTGGCATTAATTCATTTTCAAAAATTGACGTCGCAACTTGGGCTACTTCTTCAGAAAAATCTTGTATCGTTGCAGTAAGATTCAAACCAAAGCCCACTACAAGCCATTCAATTTGACCACTTTCAAAGTCGGTGACAGCTTCGGTTAAAATCCCGCCCACTTTTTTACCTCTGAAAAACAAATCATTCACCCATTTAATATCCAGTTTTTTACCTGTAAGTTGTTCAAATGTTTCAGCAATTACCACAGCTGTATACATGGTAATTAAAGTTGGCGTTGAAAAATGCAAACGGTCTTGTTTCAATATAACACTCAAATAGATTCCTGTTCCCTGGGGTGATTCAAATGTTTTGCCATAACGACCTTTACCTACTGTTTGTTGATTCGCAACAATCACAGTCCCAGAAACCGCACCCTTAATAGCAAGTTCTTTGGCATACTGATTAGTTGATCCAATCGAGTCAAAACAAGTCACGCGCACCCAGTCTTTGGTCTCTTTTAAGTAAGAACATATACCTTGAACAGTCAAAGTATCATCTTCCGCAGCTAAGCAGTACCCTTTGCGCGTCTTGGCTTCAATTTGCAATCCTTCTTGTTCTAACTGTTTGATTGCTTTCCAAACAGCATTACGCGACATATCAATTGATTCAGCGATTTTTTCACCTGACGCAAACTTACCGCGATTGGCTTCGAGATAGGCTAAAACTTTTTCTTTCGTTGTCATCAGTTTTCATCCCTTCAAAATAAAAAAAGCAATTGTCCCAACGTGCCTATGACGTAACGAAACAACTGCGCTTAATTTTAGATAATAAAAAAAGGTCATTATGACCAGTTTTATCAGACACATGGTAGCACTCACGTAGTGCTGCTTCCTTCCAGACCTGACACGCTTAGCGAGCCTACCATTGCCCTAGCCTTACGGCAACATTTATTATACTAAACTTTACTCTGAAAAGCTAGCCTTTTTCTTCATTCTCTTTTTTTCTTCACGGATTTTTTTAAAGAAGCCAATCAGTAACATCGCACACTCTTTTTCCAAAATACCTGACTCCACAAAACAACGATGATTTAGGCGATTGTCTTCTAACAAGTGATACAAGCTTTCACACGCACCCGCTTTGATGTCACGCGCGCCATAATAAACATCTTTAACACGTGAATTAATAATCGCACCAGCACACATTGGACATGGTTCAAGCGTCACAAAAAGTGAGGCTTCTTCCAAACGCCAGCTTTCCGTTTTACGATTAGCATTACGAATTGCAATCATCTCAGCATGTGTTGTCGCATCTTGTGAAAACTCGCGGACGTTATAACCCCGACCAATAATCTCACCATCTAAAACAACAACCGCTCCAATCGGCACTTCATTTAACAATTGCGCTTTTTCAGCTTCCAATAAAGCTTGACGCATAAAATACTCTTTTTCTTCTTGAGAATATTGCGAAACTAACTCCATTCTCTCCTCCTCCAATCTCCGTTTCAACTCAGTGAACTTTTCCTTTGAAATATGCTAAACTATAAATAAAAACTGCGAAGGGACATGCCAACCATGATGAAAATATCTGAATTAATGCAACTTTACCCTACTGGTGAAGAAACCAATGTCAAACTAGAACAATCACATCTGTTAACGCTCAGAGTCGACTCACAAAAATGGTTTCAAATCCCAAAACAGGATTTAGCCGCAAATGAACAACACTTGCTTCAATTATTATTTCCTGAAGATGACGTTTCAATCGAAAGTCACCAACATCCGTGGTTCCAATATCTCTTTAATCATACGCTGACTTTACCAAAAACGGAAGGTTATTTCCGCGTTTTGCAAATTCAATTAAAACAAGGTGCTTCTGAAAGTAAAAATTGGTTAACACATTTAGCTAGCCTCTTTCAAGAAGTCGATGATTTCTTTTTTATTGATGACACACAAGCCATTATCATTGAAAAACAAACTAAAATCCAATATCAACCAGACGATATCGAAGGGATGCTTTTAACCTTAGAAAGTGAATTCTTAATTCAAGCAAAAATATTTATTGGCTCATTTCATCTGATTACCCATCAGTTTAATGAATTTTTCAATGAAGAACAAGCCCTTTTTAAACGCTATCACGAAACAGCAGTCCGTGTCTTCTCATTTCAAGATGTGGCCCTTGATGCACTGACCCATGAAGCCATTGATAACAGCATGATTATGCAAGAAATCAAGGCTTCGTTGCAATTTGATGAAGACTTAACAAATATTATCAAAACGCTTTGGGAAGAACAAGGCAATATCACCTCTGCCGCTAAAAAATTGTTTATTCACCGTAACACTTTACAATACCGACTAGATAAATTTTATGATCGCACCGGCTTGTCTCTAAAAAAAATGAATGACTTAACCTTGTGTTATCTACTTATCCATTAATCACGGCGATTGCCAAATAAAATGACCAATCTTAATAATTGTAATAATGATGAAATCGCTGCAGCCACATATGTTAACGCTGCGGCGATTAATACTTTTCGAGCTACAGCTAATTCTTCTTCACTCAAAATTTGATTATCTGAAAGAATCGCCAAAGCACGACGAGAGGCATTAAACTCCACTGGTAATGTCACCACTTGAAAAATAAAAGTTAAGGCAAAACACCAAATTCCGATGGTCACAAGCATTGGCATTGAACTAAAAAAGATAGCACCAAAGATAATTAATGGAATTGAAACTGTTGCCCCAAAGTTCACCACTGGTACTAAACCAGCACGTAATTTTAATGGCATATAACCAACTTTATCTTGAACCGCATGACCACATTCATGAGCGGCGACCCCAATAGCAGCAACAGAAGTTGAAGAATGCGTTGTTTCAGATAAATTTAAACGCTTAGTATGCGAATTATAATTATCTGTTAAATCGCCACCAATTTGATACACACTCACATCCTTAATGCCCGCACCACGTAATATCATGCGCGCAACATCTTCTCCTGTATAGCCTTTACAATTTTGTACTTTTTCATACTTCCGATAGGTACTACTTACATAGGCAGAAGCTGCCATTGAAATTAACATCCCAATAATGACTAAAACATATGTTGGATCAAACATTGGATAAAAAAACATCCAAAGACCTCCTTTAAAAATTTTATTCTTGATATATTATACCAAAAATGTGTGACTGAACTAAGAATATTTTATAATCAATTAGGTTTTAAAATGGATTTATAGCAGAAATTATTGTATCTTTAATATGATTTAAAAAAATTTTTTTGACAACTTCCAAATTTTTGTTTTCAACTTAATCAAAGCAAAGGATGAACACATATGCGTCCACTTTTAGACATTCCCACACAAAGACGTTTAAATATATTAGAACAATTAAATGAGGCTGATACCTGGATTAGTTCTAACCAACTAGCCACTCTAAATAACGCCTCACTTAGAACCATTCATAATGATATCAACTTTTTAAAAGAAACCTGCACACCACATCTCACCATCGAAACTTCTAAAAAAAATGGCGTACGTTTACTTTTTCATTCATGTTCCCATTTAAAAATGGTCTATCAGGATATTTACAAACAATCCGATGCCTTCTCTTTGATTGAATCAGTTTTTTTTGATACGAGTTTGAGTATCGAGCGTTGGGGCACACGACTTTTTGTCAGCGAGTCTTCACTTTATCGAATTGTCAATGATATTACGATTAGTCTTGGTCAATTTAACTTAACTTTAGAGAAAAAGCCTTGTCGTATTCTTGGCAAAAAGGAATTAGATGTTCGTTACTTTTTTGTTCGTTTTTTTAAAGAAAAATACTTTATTTATGACTGGCCTTTTGAAGCAAGTAAAGATGAATCATTTCATCTCTGTTCCCTATTACTAGACTTAACTAAAACAAAACTTGATGGGGACCTCTTAATTCAGATGTGTCATTTGGTCAATATTAGTTTAATTCGCAGTAGCCAAGGTTTTACAATCAATGAAAAACCAACTGCTCCTCAAGCTGCTATTGTTGAGAAAATCGAACAGCAACCTAACATCATGGGATACTTAAATAATTTATTTGCAACTTATAACCTAGAACCGAGTCATGAAGAGATTGGTCAGTTGGTTTATTGCCTTGCAAATTTTATCACCTATTGGATTTACGATGAAGCTCAAGCTGCTGAAGCAAATCATACAATTGGCCTACTTTTGAATAATATTAAAACGACCTTCCGAATTGACCTTGAACCGAAGTTAGAAAAAACACTCTTCCAAGAAATTCGCCAAGCATATCTCTTCTATGCCATTTTCCCTTATCAAAATTACCTACTTTTTGATGAGTATCAAGAGTATAAAAATACTATCCAAAAAGATTTTCCAATCTTTAGTCAGGTTATTAAGCAAAAGTTAATCCAGATTGAAAATGAGTCTAACTTTCCTTGGTATCAGCTACTCTACCCTAAAATTCTATTTATCTTAATTACACAATGGGAATTTCTCGCTGAAAAAATTAATGAAAGAAAAGCTAAAGTCGAAATTCTTATTTTGAGTGACCAAGGTCAAGCTCACACCAACTTCTTAATTCGACAAGTCACTCACAGTTTTGGTGATCACGCTACCTTTTACTCTGCAGAAAGTGATCTCTTTTTCTTTGAAAAAACAACCTCGGAAAACTTTGAGAGCTATGATTTAGTTTTGACAACTTTCGCAACCGATTTAATTCCTTGCGAAAAATTGATTGTCATCAATAATATTCCATCAAACCACGATTGGCAAACCATGCGTCAAGCGATTAAAGAGCGTTACATCAAGAAACAAGAAGACATCTTCCAATTAAATCAAGAAACTTTTGATATTGAGCGCAAAGATGGTTCACCATTTTAATATAGAAAAACGCTTTGAAAGTAGCACTTTTATGTGCTCCTTCAAAGCGTTTTATATTTAACTTATTTACTTAAGTTATCAATCGCATATTGCGCTTCTTCTTCAGTAAATTTCTCACCATGTTCAGATGTTAATTGTTGTTTAATTGCATCTGGTGACATTGACATATTTTTTTGGTAAGATTCAGCCTTTTTCAGTGCGTTTTTCTTCCAATCCCATTTTACATTGTCAATGGCATATTGCGTTTCTTCTTCGGTAAATTTTTCACCATGTTCAGATGATAATTGAGATTGAATGCCTGCTTTTGATAACTGCATGTTTTTAGCATAATCTTCTGCTTTTTTCAACGCATTTTTATTCCAATCAGCCGTTACATTTTCCATTGCATAATCCGCAGCTTCAGTTGAAAATTTTTCACCATGTTCAGATGTTAACTGATCATAAATTGATGCTTTTGACATTTTCATTGATTTAGCATACGAATTTGCTTTTTTTAAGGCAGAACTATATTCTTTAGGAACATCATCTTTTGATGCTTCTTTTTTTGGTTTTTCTTCTTTTGCTTCACTTTGTTTGCTTTCTTTCTTCGTTGAAGTTTCCTCAACTTTCGCAGTGTCTTTTGGTTTTGAGCCATCTTTTGAGCCCATTTGAGAACCAATCGCACCCATCACAATCAGAACAGCAATTACGATGAACCACCATTTTTTATAAAAAGGTTTAACCTCCTTATAAACTTTCCCATCCTTAGCTTTCATTTTCTTAGCCAATTTAAAACTCCCCCTAACATTATTAGTTGTAAGTCCATAAAAGAACCACAAACAAATACATTATAACAGGTTTTATCTTTAAAAACCGGTAAATTTCCAACTTTGTTTGATAAATCCTGCTATTGATTATTAAAAAGGGATTCATTCACGCTTTATAGATACTTATTATTTTTTCGTCAACTCTTGATACTTCTCATTTTTTTCAATAATATCATCCGTTGATTTGCCAATCAGCTCTTCAACCTCAGCTTCATTTTGTAAAACATTTTGTAATGCTGAGAAACGTGTTTGGTGTTTAAAGAATTCTGATAGCTTATCAAATTTCAAGCGTTTAGAGTCTAGTTTCAATGGTTCTTTGCCTTTTTCAAGTAATCTTGGGTTATAACGATACAATGGCCAGTAACCTGACTCTACCGCGTCTTTCGCAACATTAATCGCTTGACTCATCCCACCTTTAATACCATGAACAATACATGGCACATAACCAATAATCAGTGATGGTCCAGGATAACTTTCAGCTTCAGCAATCGCCTTGATTGTTTGGGCTGGATTCGCATTTAATGAAATTTGTGCAACATAAACATTGCCGTAGGTCATCGCAATCATGCCTAAATCTTTCTTAGCTGTTCGTTTACCATCAGATGAGAATTTCGCAATAGCAGCTGTTGGTGTTGCTTTCGACGTTTGTCCACCAGTATTTGAGTACACTTCGTTATCGAGTACAAAGATATTCACATCTTCGCCACTAGCTAGAACGTGATCGATACCGCCAAAACCAATATCATAGGCCCAACCATCGCCACCCATCATCCATTGACTAGGTTTAACGAAGAGATCTTGTTGTGCTAAAATTTCTTTTAGAACTGGGAATTTGGCTTGATCGGCTTCAAGGGCTGCAATCAATTTAGTTGAACGCTGTCTTGAGCCTTCACCTTCCCACATGTGATCCATCCAATCCGTCATTAACGCACGTAAATCATCAGTTAATGTTTCCGTTTCAAGCACAGACGCCATTTGATTACGCAATGTTTCACGTTGTGTTTTATTCGCAAGATACATCCCAAAACCAAACTCAGCATTATCTTCAAGTAATGAATTACTCCAAGCTGGTCCTTGACCGGCATCATTGGTTGTATATGGTGTGGCTGGTGACGAAGCACCCCAAATTGATGAACAACCTGTCGCGTTTGAGATTAACAAACGGTCACCATACAATTGCGTAATCAATTTAATATATGATGTTTCACCACAACCCGCACAAGCTCCAGAGAATTCGATCAATGGTTTCTCAAATTGTGAACCTTTAATACTTTCTAATTTACGAACTGGATTGGCTTTTTGTTTTAAAGTCATCGCAAAAGCCCAATTAAGTGCTTCATCTTTTTGATCTTCATAAGGTCGCATTACTAACGCTTTACCTTTTGCAGGACAAGCTTCCACACAAAGACCACAACCCGTACAATCTTCAACCGACACTTGAATACGGTACATTAAACCATCTGCTCCACGCATCTCGCGCGTGATAAAGCCTTCCGGTGCTTCGGCCTGTTCTTCCTCATCTGCTAAGAATGGGCGAATCGCGGCATGCGGACAAACAAAGGCACACTCATTACACTGCGTACACGCATCTGGTAACCATTCCGGCACTTCAAGAGCAACACTTCTTTTTTCAAAAGCTGCCGTCCCCATTGGAATCGTACCATCAGTCATATTGTTTTCAATTAAAGTCTTCACACTCAACTCATCGCCTTCTTGACGATTAATTGGTTCTAAGACTTCACGCACATACTTAGGTTTTGATAAATCAATCGGTTCATTGTTAATTTCAAGCTGCGCCCATTCTGACGGCAAGTCGATTTTAACTAAATGAGACACGGTTAAATCAATCGCTTGGTGATTACGATTCACCACTTCTTGTGATTTATTTCCATAAGCTTTCGTTACTTCTTCTTTTAAATAAACCGGATATTCTGACAACGGAAGTAGACGTGTCAACTCGAAAAAGGCGGTCGACATAACCGTATTAATTCTACGTCCCAAGCCAACTTGCGTCGCAATATCCATCGCGTTAATGATATAGAATTGTGCTTTTTTGTCTGCCAAAGCTTTTTTCAAACGTTTTGGTAACAAACGCAACACACGCGCTTCATCCCAAGTTGTATTTAACAAGAAGATACCACCCGGTTTCAATCCTTTGACTAAATCATATTGATGTAAATAAGACGCATTATGACAACCAATAAAATCAGCCTGTTCAATCAAATAGGTTGAATCGATTGAATCCGGACCAAAACGCAGATGTGACACTGTTAAGCCACCCGATTTTTTCGAATCGTAGGCAAAATAAGCTTGCACATTATTCTCCGTATGGTCACCAATAATCTTGATTGCTTGTTTATTCGCACCAACTGTTCCATCTGAGCCAAAGCCCCAGAATTTCGCTTGATACGTTTGTGGTGTCGTTAAATCTAAACTTGGACCTAATGGTAATGATAAATGCGTCACATTATCTTTAATTCCGACAGTAAAACGGAATTTCAGCTCGTCTGCATTTAATAGTAAATGATCATAAATTGCCACAATCTGATTAGGAGCCACATCTTTTGAACCCAAACCAAATCTCCCACCTATCACAAGTGGACGATTTGCATGTCGATAAAGCGCACTTTGTACATCTAAAAGTAACGGTTCACCATCTGCACCTGGTTCTTTCGTACGGTCCAAAACAGCAACTTTTTCAACTGTTGCTGGCAATTTTTCAAGTAAGTTTTCCGTTGGGAACGGGCGATACAAATGAATATTCACGTGCCCCACCTTACGGCCTTGTTGATTCAAATAATCAACAGTTTGGCGAATGGTTGGCGCCACTGAACCCATTGAAATGATGACTTCTGTTGCTTCAGGATCACCATAATACGTCGTCAAATCATAGTCTGTCGCTCGCAGCGTATTAATTTTTTCCATATATTTCTTCACTAAACGTGGGACTTGTTCATAATACTGATTGACCGTTTCACGTTGTTGGAAATGAATATCTGTATTTTGTGACGTTCCTGAAACAGTCGGATGATTAGGATTCATCCCACGTGCTCTGAATTGCGCTAAACTGGGTTGATCAATCATTGCTTCTAAGTCTTTATAATCAATCGCTTGAATTTTTTGAATTTCATGACTCGTTCTGAAACCATCAAAGAAATTCATAAAAGGTAAGCTCGCTTCTAAACTTGCGAGATGGGCAACTGCCGAAAGATCCATTACTTCCTGAACCGAACTTTCAGCCAGCATACAAAAGCCTGTTTGACGCGCTGCCATGACATCACCATGATCGCCAAAAATACTCAATGCATTCGTCGTCACCGCTCGGCTCGCGACATGGAAGACGCTCGGTAAAAGCTCCCCTGCAATTTTATACATATTTGGAACCATCAACAATAAACCTTGCGAAGCTGTGTACGTCGACGTTAAAGCTCCCGCTTTTAGTGAGCCATGAACTGCACCTGCTGCTCCAGCTTCTGATTGCATATTAACAATCTTAACCGGCTCTCCAAAAACATTTTTTCGTCCTGCGACCGACCAGCTTTCGACAACCTCAGCCATTGTTGAACTTGGTGTAATTGGATAGACTGCAGCGACTTCTGTAAAAGCATATGATATATATGCTGCTGCTGTATTGCCATCCATTGTCATTGTTTGCGTCATTGTCTTTTGAACCCTTCTTTCTGTATTATTCTTAGTTGCTACTACTAACCTTTAATTGTTCCACAAAAGTTTGTAAAGCATTAATATCTTCATCTTCAGCATTATGTTCGATTTTCACCATGTCAGCACCTTTTGTTGCACCCGTTTTTTCAAATTGTGCCACAAAATCATAAGCTGATTGACAGTAGTATTCACCGTAATCAGTATCTCCTGAACCAACGACGCCAAAGATTTTACCACTTAAGTCTTCATCTTTTAAATCTTCAAAAAAGTCTTCGAATTCATAAGGTAAATCACCATCTCCATATGTATAAGTTGCAACCACACAGACATCGGCATCTTCAAAATAATCTGAATCAACATCTGTACATTCTTCACATTCAACCTCGAAGCCTTCATCCTCTAATTTTTCTTCAATAATTTCTGCGATTTCTTCTGTATTACCAGTCATACTCGCAAAGACAATTTTTGCTAAAGCCATTTTATTCGTACTCCTTTTTTCGCTATATTTTTAATAATTAATTCTATTTTTCACAAGTTTCAACGGTTTAATTTTAACACACTATGTCAAGAATATGAACCGTCTGCGCTAGATGGAATTTACGAAAAAATATTAATATTGAGCTTCTTATAATAATTGACAAACACTGTTCCATCTATCAAGAACAACAAATTGTTTTTCTCAGCAACAGCACTCACCCCCGGAACTTATAAATTCGTACCGAACAACTAAAAATATACAAAAAGCGTCCGCATAAAAAACGGACGCTTTCTTTATTAATCATTTTCGACTGTAAACAACCAAGCACACTCAACATCTAATAGTTTTGTGTTCTTCAAGCCTTCTTCATTTACTTCAACGACACGTCCATTTACTGGACTTTCGTATTCAACAACGGTTTTTTCGGCTTCTAATTCAACCACTTCATCACCTTTTTGAATCTCTGTGCCAACTTTTGGCAGCGACGCAAAGCCGATACTGCCTAAATCATCTTGTGCAGTTGCAGTTAAACCAACTTTAGTTTGATTGCCGATTGTTTCAACCCATAAATTTTTTCCTGCCATCATCGTTCCTCCTACACTCTTTTACAGAAATGCTGCTTCATAGTCAGCTTCTTTAAATCCTAATAATACTTTATCATCTTCCAATACCATAATCGGACGTTTAATTAACATACCGTCAACAGTTAAACGACCACTAGCTTCTTCAATCGAGAAATCATTCACAATTTCTTTTAGTTTTTGTTCGCGGTAACGAATACCACTTGTATTAAAAAAACGACGAATTGGATAATCATTTGCTTCCATCCAAGTTGCTAAAAGTTCTTTAGCTGGTGGTGTTTCAATCATATCGATCAAATCATACGTTACTTTATTTTCATCTAACCAAGCTTTTGCTTTTTTACATGTTGAACATTTTGGGTACCAATAAAACACTGCCATTTTATTCTTCCTTTCTTTGCCATGCTTTTTATCAAGTATATCATATCAATTTCTAAAAAAGTATGACAGTCTTTTAATATTTACATTTCAGTCTGTAAGATATGATATAATTGAGCAGTTGGTTCTATATACAAATTATCATGGGAGGATACACATGAAGAATTCATCCAGCAACAAAGAAGATTACCTAAAAGCAATCTATGAAAATAATGGGATTGATCAATTTGTCTCAAACAAAACTTTATCGCATCATCTCGGTGTTTCCCCTGCCTCTGTAACAGAGATGGTCGAAAAACTGAAGAACGATGCCCTGCTTGAATATAAGCCCTATACAGGCGTTAAACTAACAGAAGCGGGATTACATATCACCATTAAAATCATTCGTAATCATCGAATTATCGAAACATTCCTATATGACAAACTAGGCTATTCATTACATGATTTACATCATTTATCTGAAGAGCTGGAACACGTCAAAGATGCAGTCTTTTTCGATCGCTTATACCAATATCTAGGCTCCCCAGATACTTGCCCACATGGTGGCATTATTCCAACTAAAGAAAACTATCATGAAACAGCAGTCACACCTTTATCCGAATATCAAGTTGGTGCTTCACCAACAATTGATCGCGTGATGGACGACTCTTCTGTTTTAAATTATATGGCTTCAATTCAACTAAGTGTTGGTGACACAATTCATATTAAAGAAATTGATACTTTTAACGAAGTGACAATCTTTACCATTAACAATGAAGAAACACCTCATCGTTTGAGTCATAAACAAGCCCAATTTATTTTTTCAGCTGTTAAATAAAAAATGTGAGTGATGAATTTCATCGCTCACATTTTTTGTTTATAAGACATCATTTAATGTCCAAGTCATTGTACCTTTGTATTCACCTATAATAGTTCCGCCACCATTAACATTTAACTTCATTTTACTATTTAGCGGTATTTTTTTCTCTCCCTCAGTTGGTGTAGCAACACTTTCAATCGTTACTTCATTGCCATCATTAAAGCTAGCGTCACCAAATTTTAATTCACTTGCTAATTTATTTTGAGTACCAATCTTAAAGCCTGAGAACTCACCAGTTACTTTCCAAGGTGTGATTTTTCCCGCTGCGGTTTCACGTGTATTAGTAATTTTCACTTCTGGGTTACCTTTTAAAGATTTTGTTGAATCAAAAATAGATAATTTGTGTTCACCAAAATCTAATTGTGGCGGCTCTATATTAAACTTAGGTGTAAAGAGTATTGAGATTACTGTAGGTTCATCACCAACTTGACCATTTTGAACATCAGTATTCCCTTTTTTAACCTTAATTGAATGGAACGTATAGCCATTTGCTGCTTTATCACCAGCTTGGATTAACGTATTCACATCAGTTCCAACAATTTGAAGACCTAATGGTTTCGCAGGTTTACGATCAACCGAATTCAAACCGTTAAAAATAGCTTTACCTGTTTCAATATTAATATATTGAATTTCAACTGGTACTTGATTTAAGGCATAGTAGACTTTAACTTCATTAAGATCTGCTGTAACTGTTTTTGTGACTGTAAATCCTGAAGTAATACCAGATCTAATCGGGTCAAATTTGTATTTTTGTCCTTCTAAGAATGGTCTTGCCTCAACATTTACTACATCCCCAATACGTTTATCAACTTGCCTTACTAAACCACCCAAAATATTCTCTGGTAAAAGAGACTCCTGTCCTTCTGGTTTACCTAAATAGTAGTTGATTCTCACACGTTTTTGACGATTTATAGAGAGTTCAACAGACGGTATGTTTACAGTTGAATACTCATGATTCATATTAACAGTAATTTTATTTTCTCCAACAGTAAATTTTTCCTTTGGTATAACAATAGACCAATTACCCGTCCCAGTGTTCGCTGGATAATTATATGTTCCTATAATTTCCTCGCCTTTTTTTATTTCAATTTTACCTTTAGAATTTGTTAAATCTTTCCATGTTCCCTTTAATTCTACGTTTGCTTGGTCTTCAATGATATCAGCAACTGGGGTTTGAACAGTAAATGTTGGTGCAGGAAAATAGTTTACTGCTTTTTTTCCAGCAATAACTTCTGCTTCAGTCCAATTTCCCGTCAGTTTCCCAGTCGCCTTATTATAGTTTGGTGTGGATAGATCCACTAAATATTGATTATCTGGTGTAACTGCCGGTAAATTAACTGTATACGCTTCATCTTTTCTACCAAATACATTTGTTAAAACTGTATTGATTAAACTTGAATCGATTTTATTCATTTGTTCAATTTTCATATTCGGTAAAATATTCAGACTTGCTTTAGCATATCCTTTATTGCCTTTTGAATCGACAATTTCAAAATTGATTAAATGCTTACCCGGAGCCACTCCAGCTGTAGGTATATTAAAAACAAATGGTCCTTGTTGGTCATTTTTTGTATAAGTTTGGGTTGGAATTTCTCCATTAGCCCATGTCGCAGTATACTTCCCACTTTGTCCATTTGGCGTTTCAATATCAAACCAAATACCATCAACTTTTGCAACTTTTCCTTCTTCTACCTCGTATTCCTCTAGATCAGGAATTATTTCAGGGTTTGTTGAGGACATTCCTAAACCAGTAGTAAAAGTAATATTATTTCCTTCTTTTGGTTTTATAGAAACTGGTTTTCTTTTAGTTACCATTTCAGAATCGACTTTACCACCGCCCGTATTATCTGCAGCACTATAAATCACATCACCAACCTGATCATTGGGATAGGCCACCCTACTTTCTCGTCCAACACCATCAATAGCATCCGGTTTAAATTTAAAAAATGCCCCTGAACTCCAATGTCTTCCAATAAAATTCGTTGGATTTGTTCTAAATTTCTGGAAACTATAGTTTAATTTAACACCACTATGCTCAATATACATACCTCGATTGGCACCACTTGATCTAACCGGAACGCCATCATCTCCTGCTAAAGCAGTGTCATGCTTGTAAAAAACCCCTATATTTTGATTAGTTTCTGTAGCATTCCAAATTGTCATCCCAGTTTTAATACCAACAGAATATTCATCTGGGGTCATCAACATTTCAAAAACATAGTTATTATTTTTAATTGCTTGTAATAACACAATTGATGAAGTACTTTCATTAACTAAAAAAGTAGCATCACTATTTATCTTAATTTCTTCAAGACTACCATTTGTATTTAAGAAGTGCGCTCCTCCATAATAGGCGCTTCCATTGTTCCAAATTGAAGTAATCAAATCAGATCCCTTATAATAAGATACATTTGCAACTGTTGCATTACCAGAAGCATTTGGCTTGTCTTTGTTACCAATATTGAACGAAAACTTTTCTTGTGTGCCTTCTGGTCCTAACAATACTGGTTGCATTGCTTTATATCCCAAGTTTACCTTAGAAAATTTTTCGGTACCCGTTCTATTCGTATATTCATTAATTCGATCCTGTAGTAAATCCGCATGTCCTACTTCTCCATAGGCTACCAATGACACCATTAACATTACACCAACAAACAATATCGTTTTAAAAAAGCCTGATATTTTTTTCATTCAGTTTCTACTCCTTTCAACCCCTAAACAGATAAATAACCAATTGCAAATATATAGTTTTATTATTTCCTAGTTTCGCGCATTAATAACAAAAAACATATTTTTTGTATTACATTAATTATACAATTTATATAATAGACTTTCAAGGTATAGTAGTATTTCAAGCTCTTATATAGTAGTATTTTCAAGCTCTTATCAACAAAAATATTTACAGCTTCCCAAAACAAAAAAAAGACACATTTAAACTTTCATTTAAACGTGTCTCATTTCATCTCATTTTCTAATCCTTAAAAACATCACTTATTATAGTTCATCACTTAGAATCCAAGTCATGGTTCCTTTAAATTCACCAAGCATAGAACCTCCACCTTGAACATCCAATTTCATCTTATCCGAAACGCCAAACGTTTGTTTTCCTTTATTAGGAGTTGCATCACGTTTTATTTCAACGTCGTTAGTTGTCTGTAAGCTATTTCCATCATATGAAACCACGCCACCTAATGCTGTCCCGTTTCTCTTAAAGCCAGAGAATTTACCAGATACTTTCCAAGGTGTAATTTTTTCATTTGCATTCTCATGCGTATTAATGACTTCTACAGTTGGATTTCCTTCGACATTTTTAGTTTCATTAAAAATAGATAAACTATGTTCACCGAAATCAAGTTTTGGTGGTTTGATAGTAAATTTTGGTTTAAAATACATTGTGATTACTGTTGGTTTATCACCAACTTTACCATCATTTGTTACTATACCACCCACTTTAACCTCCATGCGATCAAAATCATAACCATCTGATTTTTTATCGTTTTCGGTTACTAGTGACCCAATTGAAGTACCTACTTCTTTCATCCCATGTTCAATCTTCGCACGACGATCAGTAGAATCTAAATTTTCAAAAACAGCTTTACCTGTTTCAACATTGATAAATTGTGTTTCAACTGTTACTTGATTCAAGTCGTAAAAAATATCGATGTTATTCAATGTAGGTGTTACTGGTATGTTAATTTGTCCACTAGCATCCACACCCGTTCGCGAAAGATTCAATTTATATTTTTGCCCAACTAAAAAATTAGGTAAACTAAATTGAATAGATTCATTCACTTTTTTGTCCAATTGTTTTGGTAAATTTAAGCCTGCCAAAGCACTTTCAGGAAGAAGTTCTTTATCAATCGGTCCTTTAGCTAGGTAGTAATTTATCATTACACGTTTCATTCGATTAATTTTAATCGTTTGAGGTTCAGTTACAAAACTAGAATAATTGTGTTTCAATGTAACTGTTAAGGTGTTTTCACCAATATCCAATTGAGCTTTAGGAATCGTAATACTCCAAGTCCCATTATCCGCTCCTGCGTTATATGTTTGACTACCGATGACTGTATTCCCTTTTTTAATTTCTACAGTTCCACCTTGTTTTGTCGCATCCGTCCATTTTCCAGTAATAACTTTACTGGGATCACCTTCCAGCATGTCGTACTCAGCTGGTTCAGCTTTAACAGTTGGAACTGGATAATAATCGACTACTCTTTTACCAGCAGCCACTTCGGCTTCAGTCCATTGACCAGTAAGTTTTCCAGTTGTTTTGTTATAACCAGGTGTTGCTGTATCGATTAAAAATTTGTTATCGGAGGTAATTGTAGGTAAGTTTACTTCATAATTCTCATCTTTCTTACCAGCTAATCCTGTCAGAATTGAATTAATTACCGTTGTTGTCCCTTTTACTTTTTGCTCAATTTCCATGTTTGGTAAGATAATAATATCTACTTTAACAGACCCAGTTCTGCCAGTAGAATCTTGTATCTGTAAAGTCATTGGATACTTACCAGGAGATAGGTTTCCAACTGGAACATCCAATTTAAAATTCCCTGACTCTGGATTATTTGTTGATTTTTTATATTTGTATGGGACAAGATCGCCATTGATCCAAGTTCCAGTTATTACTGCATCTTGATTAGCCTTACCTTCAGTGTCAAACCAATCACCTTTGATTTCAACTGTCTTACCTGCTAATGTTTCATATTCATCGTACTCAGGGGTCAATTCGGGATTAGTCGTAAAAAGTCCAAGTCCCGTATTAAATTCAAAAAAAGTACGACCTTTATCTGGTATTAAAGCTGGGCTTCTTTTTACAAATATTCCGGTATCCTCACCATTCAAAATGATTTTTTGAGGAGCGTCATCTGTCCAACCGTCAACACCGGTACCATTTGCATTTTTAGGTGTATACTTATTAAAAGTCCCGTCACTATACACAGCACCCATAAAATTTGTAGGGTTATCTTTATAGCGCTTAAATGTATAGTTTAACCTCACGTCAGTAGTATTTGTAATGTACATTCCTTTATTTGCACCTAGCGAACGTATTGGAACACGATCATTTTCATAAGTATATGGCCCCAAACAACTATCATGACCATACATAACACCATATGTTTTTGCTGAACCAGTATCATTCCAAATTGAAATTTCTGTTTTAATCCCAACAGAAGTTTCATTTGGTTCCATCAAAGTCTCCAAAACATACTTTCCATCTTTATTCAAGTAAACCAACGAAAACTTATCTGGTGATTCATATAAAACTCCACCAGTTTCTGAAAAACCACGTCCCATAGAAGTTGCATTTTTTTGTTCTAATATTTTTAATCCTAAGCCTCCAGTACCTGTTCCATCTTTGTATAAAGAATGAATTAAATCTGTTCCATTCTTGTAATAGGCAACATTAGCTCGTACTCTATTTACTTTAGAATTGTCGTCAGTACCACCAATTTTATACCAAAATTTTTCTGGTTTTCCTTCTGCATTTAGGATTTGCTTAACAACTGGATTGTTATTATTTTTGGGAGTGTATCCTTTTCCTTTGTAATAATCAATTCGATCTTGATACAAATCTGCATGTACAACTTCTTCACACGCAACAATACTCACAATTAAAGACATTACAACAAGTAATCCTGTCATTAATACTCTATTAATTCGTTTCACTTATATTTCCTCCTTTCTTAGTAGATTTGAGAAAATATTATAGTTGATCTGCTAGCGTCCAAGTAATTGTAGAAGTATACGTTTGATTAACACGTGGTTGATCACCTTGTGGCACAACTAATTTCAGACCTTCTGTTGTAGAAGTTGCAGTTGGGTACTTAGTGTCTGTTGTATTAGCAACATAGCTTTCATCAAATACTAATGAACTCGCCGCGTTATTGGTTGCTGAACCAACACCTTCACCAGGTTTTGTTGTTAACAATGTTTTATCCGCTTCTTCAAAAGTTTCTCCATCATTTAATCCAGACAATAAAGCTGTCGCTAATGGTCCGCCAGCTCCCTTGTCAGAAGTTTGGTTTGTTAATGTTTTTTTATACATTTTAATACGGGTATTATCTAATATATGTTCAGTTGCGTCAGAACCTGTTTTAAATTTTGTAGCTTTTACAAGTAACTTAAACCCTTTATCTCCACCACGTTCATCAATAACTTGAACAAATGGGGCAATAAACTTGTTTTCTGCTGTATCTTTATATTTATATTTAATTACTTGTGCTGAATACTCTTGATGCATAACTGATACTTTAGCATCTTTAAAAGTAATATTTGGAACAAAACCAATACGTAACCCACCTGTTGTTGATTTACCTTCAGAACCTTCAAGTTCAATTACTTGATTATTAGTTCCTGGTTTAATTAATGTAGCACCATCTTTAATTACTGGAGGATCCGTATTAGGAACAAAGTTTACTTTACCTTCTGTTGGTACAACAATATCCGCTGCATCCACTGTTGTTGCCACTCCTATTAAAACTAATCCGCTTAGGAGTAAGCTTGACATAACTGTTTTTTTCATGACTGTTTCTCCTTTATTTTTTATTATTGAACATTATTTAATTCCCATGTTAGTGTCGCTGTATACTTTTTAGTTGCTACTTTCACATCACTACTTGGACTGTGTAATTTAACGGCATTGTTTTTACCGTTTTCTTCTTTAATACCCACCATATCACTAGTTGTACGATCAAAGTCTGCAGGGCTTGCAAAAGCCACACTTGTTTTCGTACCATTTGTTGCACCAGGAACTTTAGTTTTAGCTAAGACAACACCGTTTTTGTCGATACGTTTTGGTGTTTCAAAAGTCTCTGCTGCGGCTTCTTGAATGATGTTTTTAAATGCATCACCATGATAAACACGGTTGGTACGTTGAACATCATACAATTCAATATATGTATTAGCCAAGATACCCGTACCATTTTCTTCTTTAAATTTGTCATCATCCGCCATTGAGACTTTTAATTCCCAAGTTTGATTTGGATTACCTGTTTCATCTGTTACTTGAACAAATGGTGTGTAATATGTCATCTCTTCTTGGCCTCTTATTTTCATAGGATTCCAAATTGATGCGTAGTCCTGATCGGCCGAACTAATTTTTTGACTACCAAAGTGAAAATTACTGATCCATTCTAAACGTAACGTCCCGTTTGAAAAACTACCATCTCCATCAGGATTTACCTTACCACCAGGTTCACCTGGAAGCTCAGGTTTACCACCTTCGTTGTCTTCATCTCCACCTGTTGTAAAAGTTACATCTCCAATCGTTTTTGCTGATGTAATAGGTGCTGCATTCGCACTTTGTGTTGTAAAAACAAATGCACCTAAAGTTATTGTTGATAACAAAAGAACTTTTTTCATTCTGCTTTCTCCTTTTCTTTTTATTTTCCGTCCGTAATTTCCCAAACTAAGTCAGTTGAATAGCCACTTGATGTGTCCTTCATGCCAGGAAGAACTTCTAAAGCAACAGCTGGATTTCTTTTTTCAATCTTTCCATCTTTCACTTTTTGATCAATTTTATTCGCTGTCGAACCAAAACGGACTGACCAACGACCAAATCCTTGTTTTTTAGCACCATCAGCTTTGGCTAAAACTGTGTTTGACGAAACGCGCATATACGGTGTGCCATTAATCGTATCACTTAAATTTTTATTTAATTCTGGGTAAAAATTTTCTTCTAATTGAGAATTACTACGAATATTCATGCCGTTAACGTAAAGATTCGCTTTAATCTCATGACCACTACCATTTTTGAAAACGCCATTATTCGAAAGTGTCACTGTCCAGCCTTTACCGCCACCACGAGCATCACTCACCTCAAAGAAATTCGGACGTTCTTTTGTATCATCTACCATCGGAAATCTTGCATAATAGTAGGCTTTTCCAACTGTTTTAATCACGTTGCTATCCCCAAAATCAACATTTGGGATATAAACAAATCTCAACGGTCCATCAGTTTTCTTACCTGGATCAACT
Organism: Vagococcus silagei; assembly: GCF_004795745.1. Lineage (GTDB taxonomy): Bacteria > Bacillota > Bacilli > Lactobacillales > Vagococcaceae > Vagococcus > Vagococcus silagei. The sequence goes on from NZ_SDGV01000001.1 coordinate 120,676, forward strand.
GGTTTTGTTGGAACGATTGGTTTTGTTTTATCATCAGGATCTTTTTCATCACCTGGATCAGATGGTCCTCCATCGTCATCTCCATCGGAAAATTTGATATAACCTTTAGTTGTCGCTGCACCGCCATCCGCATGGACAGCTGGTACGGCAACTAAAAGTCCTCCGAGACAAAGTGTTGAAATTAATAATATACTTTTTTTCATGACTTCATCCCCCTTATTATTTAACTTGAGATAGTGTCCATACTAATGTTGTTTCGTATGCTCCACCATTGTCTGTATCAATAATTTGAGTTGGTACTGTTAAACGTACACCTGGGTTAAGTCCTTTTTTCTTATTGTTCACTTCGCCAGTTGTACCATTACCATCTAAACCTTGACCTGATGTTTTTTCATCGATTCCACCAAAACCAATTGACCATTTACCATAACCTTGTTTTTTAGCTGGGTCTGCTTTGAAAATTGCTACCTCAGTTGTTGTATCTGCATATGAGATATTTGTATATTCATCTGTCTTGATTGCAGATTCTGGTTTGAATGTCGTTGCTTCTGGTTCATTAAATGTATTTGTTCTGACGTTTCCACCTTTTAATGAAAGTCCTGCCTTAATTGTTCCACCACCATTAACGCCCGTTTTTGTGAAACGTCCATTATGAGAAACAGATACTGACCAGCCTTTTGCTCCCCCACGTAAATCTTGAACTGCTACTAATGTTGGGTAAACGCCATCTGCTTTTGTTTTATCTTCTTTAGTATATTTACGTGTTTGGAATTGAGCAAAATAGTTTTGTGTAAACGGTGCTAATTCGACTTCACCAAAATTAATTTTTGGTAAATCAACAAACTTTAACGGACCTTTATTTCCTGGTTCTGTTAAATCTCCAGGCATTGGATCTGGGTCAGGATTTCTTTTCGTACTTGGATCTGGGTTTGGTGTTGGTGTTGGAATTTCTACTTCTTCCGTACCACCTTGAGTAAATTTAATATCAGCTTTAGTTGTCGCACTTCCTTCTGCATGTGCAACAATTCCAGTTGTTAATACTAAACCACAAGTTAATAAACCTAATGTTACTTTTTTCATCTCGTTCATCCTTTCTTTTTCTATTTAACGTCTCCAAAAGTCCAAACTAAATTAGTTTGGTATTTTCCGGGTTCCTTAATTGAACCTTTAGGGAAGAATAATGATACACTTTTCTCACCATTTTCAACTGTTTTTCCAAACAGAATATGCCAACGACCTTGGCCTTGCATCCCTTTAGCTTCTCCAACTAATTTTGGTGCATTATCTTTTCCAGTTAATTCCACGCCTTTTTTTTGTATCGTAATATTGGCAGGATTTTGGAAATCATTTAAGTCAGTTAAAATTGGACTTACCAAAATATTATCTAAACGTAAAGACATATTATCAATTGTTGTTTCATTTTCATTTTTTAAAGGGCCTTCTAATTGTACATATACTTTCCAACCATTTTTAGATCCACTAGCATCTGAAATTTGAACAAAATTCGGTTTTTTTACTGTTTGGTGACCGCCACTTTTATCCACACGAATTTCATCATTTTTAGCAAAGAATGTATTATCTTTACCCTTTTCATAGAATTGTGTTCCAAATTTAAAATTGGAAATATAGCTAATACTATATGGTCCTTCCGTTGCTCCATCAGTTGTTTCAATGAGTTCTTCGTCTTCTTCAGCACCTTGGCCTGGGTTTACCGGATAATCCGGATCAGGATTACCTTTCAGTCCAACGTTGCCTTTAGTTGAAGCACGACCGCCAGCTTTACCAACATTCTGAACATTTTCCTGTTCGCCTTGAGTTTTTTCATCTTCGGCAGAGACAAATGTTGGAGCAACAGACGCTGAAAGCAGAATAATACTAGATACCAAAACTAAATTTATCCATTTACGCATTTCTTATTGCCCCTTTCATTCATTCGTTTTTCTTTGACGTTGCCAAAAAATCAAACCACTCATAATTACAAGCAGTGCGCTACCTAGAACAACAAAGTGATTTTGAGGTGCTTCATCAGTTTGTGGGAGATATTTAATGATTCCACTACCACCTGAACCTGTTCCTTTACCACTAGTAAATGTTGTTTTAGTCGTTGTTGTATCAGTACCACTTGAAGTACCTGACGAACTTGACGTACTACTCGTAGAAGTTGATGTACTTGTTGTCGTTGTCTTTTCCTTAAGCTCAATTTCAACATTATTTTGTCCTGGTGTGGCTTGGACAACTAACGAAGCGGATGCGATGACAATGAAACAAGTTAGGAACATCACAAGAACTTTTGTACTAATTTGTTTCATGTTAATCCTCCTTAAATTGTTTTAACATTAAAACTCCGACTAAACACCTTTTTCTAATACCCATGTAATGTTAGTCACATATGTTTTACCAGCTTTTGGTCGTTCACCGGCTGGTACGTTTAGTAAAACATTTTTCATTTTAATATTATCTGGTGTTGAGTAATCAATCGTATGTTTGTAATCAGCTTGGAAAACTGAAGATGATGCAGACGCATTTGTATCAACATCTGTTTTTGAGTTCATAATCACTACATCATTTGAAGGTACTAAAAATTGGCTGCCTTCTGCAGCGAAACCTGCAAGCATACTTGCAGCATCAGCATCTCCTGCTCCACCATCTAATAATGTATTTCTAAGTGTTTGGCCTGTAAATTCGATACGAGTATTTTGTAAATCAGTCGTTTCAACCAGTCCTGTTGTCTCTTTAACTTTAAAGACTTCCGCACCAGCTTTTACTTCAAAGCCATCTTTATTACCAGTTTCGTCAATTACTTGAACGAATGGTGGGATTTTAAATTTTGGATTTTCTGCTTCAGCTGCAGTTTCGGGATCTTTTTCTGTATACTCTAACGGTAATGCAGGATGTCTTTCAGAAACTGAAGATACTTTTACAGAACCAAATTTAATATTTGGAACAAATGAGAAACGTAAGTCATCACCAGTACTTGTTCCTTCAGTTTTTTGATTAAGGTAAATAACCTTTTCTTTAGTTCCTGGTTTAACAAGTTTGATTGCTTTGTCAGGATCAACGGGGCCGCCACCTTTTGTAAATGATACTTCCCCAGTAGTTTTAACATCTTCTGCATTTACTGTTTGACTCATTAATACAAATGTTGAAGCTAATAATCCTGTACCAATTAATAATGTTGCCTTTTTCATAACTGTCTCCTCCTTATTTTTATGCTGGACCTGGTTCGTTTGAAATCGTCCATTCTAATGTTGATTTATAAGTTGCCTTGTCTCCATCTGTATTGATAACTTGTGCAGGTACTTCAAGTTTAATACCTGAATTTTTACCTTTTTTAGCCATATCAATTGTCGGATTCTGAGTGCCTGCTGGAATTTGTACATTACCATCTAAACCATAACCAGTTGTTTTATCTTCTTCTTTTGTAGAACCATAACCAACTGACCATTTACCATAACCTTGACCTACTTTAGCTTGAACTAAAGTCACATCTGAATCTGTTGAGATATTAAAGTAATTACCGTCTGCTAACCCTGTGAGATAACTTGGTTTTTGTGCATCACCTGAAGTTGATCCATCAGAGAATGTGCCAGAACGAACGTTTGGTTTTTTAAACCATAGTGTTGCGTTTATTTTTTCGTTCGAGCTGTTAGTAAACTCTCCACTGTTCTTAACTTTAACTGTCCAACCTTTTGCACCACCACGAACATCTTCAACTGTAAAGAATGTTGGATAGATACCCGCTTCAACTTTTGTTCCATCTTCTTTTGTGTACGGTCTGTTCATATAATTAGCATAGTAGTTTTGCGTTTGTGCAATCAATGCTGTTTTTCCAAATGAAATATTTGGAACATACGTGAATCTCAATGGACCTTTTTGTCCTGGCTCAGCAGGATTATACACATGTGGATCTGGATCTGGTGTACGAGGATCATTTGGATCTGGGTTTGGATCTTTTGTTGGAACAATCACTTCTCCGCCACCAGGTTCAAATGTAATATCTGCCTCAGTTTTACTTTGTCTAGCATCAGGTGTATCAGGTGCTGCATGTGCTGTTAATGCTAATCCAGATAACACAACCGTACAAAGCGTCAAACTTGTCATAACTCGTTTCATCTCAATTCCTCCTTTATATATTTGCAAACTCTTACAACAAAGCTCTTTTAAGCTTTACAAACCATCTTTCCTATTTTTTTAAAATACAAAAAAACACAGAAAAGAGTATAAGAATTCACCATAAAGTAATTATAATACATAACATACTTTAGTGTCAATTTTAGCTCTAAGCTGTGTTCTTTTTTATCTATTAATCATTATTTGTTTTTTATTTTTTTTAACGGCCAAAACATCATATCTGCTTTACCATAAACCTCATGAATTGGTACTAATCCATAGTAACGACTATCGTAAGCCTGCAATCGATTATCTCCTAAAACTAATATCATATCTTCAGGAATCTTGTCTGCTTCAATCATTGATTCAGTTAACGATTTAGTCGCTTCCAAAAACTGTTTCATTGAAACAGTTTCTAATCGCTCTTCTTGTGTCTGTTTTACTTCTTGAGTAAAGTACGTCTCTTGTAAAATCACACCATCAATAACAACGGAGTTGTCTGACAGATAATCAACCTTTTGTCCTGGAAGACCCACGACACGTCGAACTTGTTGATAACGTGTATCGTCGGGAGATGTCAAAATGACAACATCGCCAAGTTTCAAATTATCTGTTCTTTTGTAAAAGAGCCCCACTCCTTCTGGAAGGGTAGGATCCATTGAATCGTCAATCACTCTTGCGGTTCCCATTGTGAAAATAAAGAGAACAATCCAAATCGCAAACAACGATGCTCCAACAACTAACCCGATTAGCAACATGCTCTTTTTACTTACACTATTTTCGTTCCTCTTCTTTGGTGAATTGCGATAATTTTTATTATTAATAGATTGGGGTGGTCTTCGAGATGAATTATTTCTACCTGAAGGTGGCTTTCTCTTACCTACAGGTGGTTTTTTCCTCATTTGCGGTCTATTATTTGGACCTGGATAAGGTTTTCTTTTTCTCTCAGATGCATTCACACAACCACTCCCCTTTTTCTACTCATATTAATGCGAGTCCTCTTTCGAAAGTGTTAATGTGTTGCTCGCAAATCCTGTATTTCTCATTTTAACTTCTTTTCCCTTAATACCTTTGCCAAATCCAGTTAATTCATAATAAAAGAGATGGTCTATATTCGATTCTCGAAAAGCCGCCTTAACTGCTGATTCTTTATACTTTAATAAAAGCTCTTCCTCAGTATTTTTTTCAATTTCATAAGCTTCAGTATTTTTTTCAAACTCGTTTATGACGTTTTCAGGTAGCCCTTTTTTGAAGACTTCTAAATAAACTTGATTATTTTTAGTCTTATATCGATTACTTCCTGAAGCATATAAATCCCCTTTAAATATAAGTGTTAGATTAGCGGATTCTTGAATATTTTCAATTTTAAAAGTCGACTTATTTCCATGATTTTCGACAATATAATTTCCAGATTGACTATCCACCCAAGTTCCTTCAAATTTTGACAGAAACGGATATAATCTTAATAGTCCAAAAATACCAGCACTTAGCAAAAGAACAATTAATCCCGTTAAGACGCCTTTTAAAATCTTACTACCACGCCCTTTTTGTTCAAGTTCTTGCAGTTCTTGTTCCTCTTCTGCTGTTAATTCAATTAAATCTTCTTGGTTTTCCATCCTGCTTCCTCAATTTCTATTTTTTTGGTCTTGGTTTTTGTTTAGGTCTAGGTCCAGATCCTGGTCCACCTCTATTAGGTCTACGGTTTGGATTCTTACCTGCTTTTTTTCGTTTTTTAAGTTGTATACGTCGTTGTTCTTCTTTTTTCTTTTTAAGGAAAATAAAGATAATGATTAAAATAATGAGTAACAACAATGTAATCAAACCAATAATAATATAAAGTTTTGTATTATCTTGATCTAAATCAACGGCAGTTTTATTAAATTTCTTCGCATCATTTTCAGTTATTTCAAAATTCTTTGTCCAATTCCATTTTTGTTTTGTATCTTTTGATTCTGCACGCATATTTAATGTATATTTTCCGGCTTTAAAAGGCTGGCTTTCCCAGCTAACATCAAAGTTAAAGTTGGAATTTGGGGCAAAACGATATTTTTGAGCTTGCGCTTTATGAAGAACTTTTTTATTACCTTCTTTTGTAACTTCAGCATAATACTCAATGTCTTCAAGTACAGTTGGCTGACTATTTTGAACATTTGCTTTTACTACATTTCGACCAGCGGTTTGACCAGGGAATACTTTTAATAAATCAAGCTCAGCTTTAACTGGTTCGTCCGTTTCTGTTAAGTTAATCGCGACAGAATACGCCACTTTATTCTTGATTTTCATGCCGCCACTATCTTTAGCATCTTTTTTCTCTTCTTCGTCTGGTGTTGTAACGCGAATACCACCTAAGATGCTTCCGTTATATTTTTCAGCCGGCATTGTCAATTTTATTTTAACAACTTGCTTGCTTTTTGCCTTTACTGTCACTTCTTTAGGAACTTGAGCAACATCTGATAAAGCAAGTTTTAAAGTATTATCCCGCTTAACTTTTCCACCACGATCTGAATAATCTATTGAACCCGCATCATTTGTTGTCGCATTATTAATCTGCAATAATATTTTTTGATCTTTATCTGATGAATTATTTAATTCAAAATCAAGCTCTTGTTTTTGATTAGGTTGCATACGTAAATCATAATACGTAACATCCTTATTATGTTGATTTTTTGGTAAAACGGCATTAACCGAAACGGCTAACGATTGATCTGCGTGTACTGATGTTTGACCAGACACTAAAATAAGTAAACTTAATAAGACCATTATGACGATATTCTTTTTTTTCATTGCTTTGCTCCTTAATTGTTAGTCATAGAATTTTAGCTTGCACAAAATTAATTATACATTTTATTTGTTTTTATATCAATATAAGGTTATTTTTAACGCGCTTCAATACACATAATGATGATATAAAAAAAGGAGCATGATACTTGGTATCACACTACTTCTTAAACATTCTTTAGTTTTTTAATAGTCCATCAATTTTTCACCAGGGCGATATTGATAGCGCATTAACATCACCAAGCCAATCCCAATCATATTACTAATGATGGCCGAACCACCCTGACTAATAAGTGGCAGTGGAATCCCAGTTAATGGGAGTAAACCGATATTAGCACCAATATTTTCAAACACATGGAACAGAATCATCATGATGACACCTGTTGCAATGTAAGAGAAAAACTCATTGTTTGTATCAAAACAAACGCGAATCATGCGGTAGATTAACATAAAGTAAACCAAGATGACAAAACAGCCACCTAGGAACCCAAAATTCTCACCAATGACAGAGAAAATCATATCTGATTCACGCACGGGTACGTAGATTTCAGAAACATTGAAACCTTTACCAAACATCCCACCTGAACCAATCGCTTTTAATGCTTGAGCTTGTTGATAGGATTGGCCTGTGGCATCATGGAAAGGATCAATCCATGAATCGATACGGGCAAATTGGTAACTCTTGAAGCCAACTTTATATAAGAATTCACGGCCGGCATCTGTTGTAACTAGGTAAAGAACGCCACCACCTAAAACAACAAAACTAATAATAACTGGCACAATAATCTTCCAAGAAATGCCTGACATGATGAACACACCACCTAAAATAGCAACAAATACTAGCAGTGTTCCAAAGTCATCTTGTAAAATCAAAAGAATCGCGACGGGCAGCATGACTAAAATCATTTTTAAGATTAGAATCCCATCTGTTTTTAGCGTTCGTTTGACATATTTTAGATTATGCTGCGTAATGACATACGCCAACATCAAAATAAAGACAATTTTCATTAATTCCGCAGGTTGGAAGGTCAATGAACCAAAGCGGAACCAGTTTTTAGAACCGGTTTTAGTTTCTAAAAACGGATCATAGTAGAAGAGTAAAGCGACCATCACTCCTAAACCGGCGACGTAACTAGCGGGTGTCAGGCGCCAAATCATCTTCGGCTTAAATTGCATAATAATAAATACGATGACGGCACCCAATAGGTACCAAACACCTTGTTGTAGCATTAATTTTGTCACATTGACGCTTCTTGAATCATGGGTTAATGCGACATAATAGGACAACATTCCGATAATCGCTAATAAAAATACCGATAGAATGATGCCGTAATCGACTTGTTTTTCAGCTTTTTTATATGCTCTCAATCTCATTCTCACTTTCTTTTCGTTCTTGATATTCCGTTTCATCAGCATAATAGGTTGGCAAGTCAGACATGACTTGCGAGACGATACTATGTTTTAAATTCGATAATTCTGCACTCTTTGTCGTCAACTCTTCTTCTAATTTCACGATTTTTTCTTGTAATTCTAAATCATAGGGTGTTTTACGTTTGAAAGCTAATTGTTCTTTCAATGTTTTAATCTCTTTCTTATCTGCACGTGAACGGAAATAAAAGAATAAGGACGCAATTAATGCACCAATCAAAACGCTGGCGATTAAAACTATCACGAGTGGTAATTTGACTTGTGCAAACAGAAAATTCACAACCGTATCTTGCGCATTCGTGACAGCAAACAAAACAAAAATGACGACCAAAACAATCATTAAATAGAAACTTATTTTCTTCTTCATTTGACTCTCTCCTTATTTTTTATTAAAAACCGTGCGTGCTAGGTAATCCCCAATATGTGGGAATAACTGATAGGTTGTGCTCCCCATGGCCATCAAGAGTGGCGTATTGATTTCTCTTGTATAACGACCCATCTTCGAGACAACCTTTTTCGCTAAATCTTCTGGTTGGATCACAAAAGCAGCCACCTGTTTTAAATAATCTCCACTTGGATCAGCTTGATCAAAAAATGGAGTCTCGATTGGTCCCGGATTAACTGTTGTGACCGCAATATTAAACGGACGCAGTTCCAAGCGTAGACTGTTGGAATAACCAATCACAGCAAACTTACTTGCTGCATAACTACTTGATTTGGGTGTTGCCATTTTACCCGCTTGTGACGCGATATTAATAATATGACCATAACCTGTTGCCGCCATCTTTAAAGCAATCTGTTGTGTGACATGGATTAAACCTAAGACATTGACTTGAAACATCTGATTGGTTACTGAAAACGGTGTTTCTAACGCTGTTTCAAAAACACCCATCCCGGCACAATTCACCAGACAATCAATTGTCGGAATTGTTTCTTTAATAAAATCTAATCCCCGTTGGCAATTGTCAAATTCCCCAATATCTAAAATGACAGTATGGACTTGTTGACCTGACAATTCACAACATGTATCTGCCACTTCTTTGAGTTTGTCCCCACGACGTGCACACAAAACTAATTGTGCACCAGATCGAGCTGCCTCATATGCAATTTGTTCTCCAAAACCACTTGAAGCTCCCGTAATCATTACCGTACGTCCCCAAAGTTTTTTAAATACCCGGGCCATTTTAAGTCACCTACTTTTCTTTCACTAATGGAATCGTCACGCAGTCAAAATCTTGCATGATTCTCGATTCTTTAAAAATGGCTTGCGCTTCTTTCTGTAAGTCATGCACCATAAAGCCTAAATAACGCGAACTAATATGCGTTAAGAGTAATTTTTTAACATTTGCTTTTTGTGCCACGCGTGCCGCTTGAGCTGTTGTCGAATGGTAATAGTTGCGTGCCATTTTAGCTTCTGCTTCTTTAAAGGTACTTTCATGGACCAACACATCCGCGTCTTGCGCTAAAGTTAAGATATTTGGTGTCTGACGTGTGTCACCTAAAATCGTGACGATCCGACCTTTCACTGTTTCACCAACAAAATCAAGACCATTAATTGTGCGACCATCCGGCAAGGTTACCGTTTCGCCATCTTTGATTTTTTTATAGATTGGTCCAGCAGGCACATCTAAAGCTTTTAGTTTTTCAACTTGTAATTCTCCTGGTAAATCTTTTTCTTCAACCCGGTAACCAAAGCATTCGATGCGATGATCCAAAGTATCACATAAAATACGGATCCCTTTGTCTTCATAAAGCACTCCCGACTGACTAATTTCAATAATTTTTAATTGATATTTTAAATGTGTATCGGTCACTTTAAGACTGATATCAATAAATTCTTTTAAACCTTTAGGTCCGTAAATTTCAAGTGTGCCTTCGCCCCCTTGGAATGAACGACTACTTAAAAATCCCGGTAACCCAAAAATATGATCACCATGAAGATGAGTAATAAAAATTTTCGTGATTTTTCGTGGTCGAATAGCTGTCTTTAAGATTTGTTGTTGTGTCGCTTCCCCACAATCAAACAACCAGACTTCATTTCTCTCATCAAGCATCTTAAGTGCGATACTTGTCACATTTCTTTGTTTTGATGGCACCCCTGCGCCAGTTCCTAAAAATTCTAATTCCATGCTATTCCTACTTTTCTTTAAAGTTTCACTAGTAATACTTTATAACGCATCGCGTTTAAATACAAATAAAAAAAAGAAAAAGTGGCGAAATTTTAAACTCTCCCACTTTTTCTTCTATTATACACTCTTTTCTTATTGACTTAAACCATCATGTATCTTGTCTAAGTTCCATTTCATCATTGTATAGTATGTATCGCCATCTTTACCTTCTTTACCAAGTGAATCGGTAAAAATTGTTTCGTAAATTGGTAATTTTGTTTCGCGTGATACACTTTCCATACTTCTTGGGTCAACACTTTGTTCTACGAATAGAACAGGTACTTTTGTTTTCTTGATTTTATCAATAATTTGTGACATTTGATCTGGTGTGCCTTGACTTTCAGTGTTGATTTCCCAGATATATGCTGCTTTTAAACCATATGCTTTTGAGAAGTATTTGAAGGCACCTTCACTGGTTACCAACAATTTTTTATCTTCTGGAATATCTTTAAAGCGACCCGCAGCCTCTATATCTAATTCTTTTAACTTATTAATATATGCTTTGGCATTTTTTTCATAATCTGCCTTATGTTCTGGATCTTTTTTTACAAAAGTATCGCGAATATTTTCAACATACTTAATGCCGTTGTCTAAATCCAACCAAGCGTGAGGATCTTGTTCACTTTCTTGACCTTTGCTTGTCAAGAATTGAGGTTCAACACCTTTACTGACAACGAAGTAATCTTCTTCTTTTTTCTTCTTAGCAGTTGTCATTAGTTTTTCAAACCAACCATTACCACCTGTTTCTAAGTTTAACCCATTATAAAGAATCACTTTAGCATCTGTCGCTTTTGAGATATCTTCTGGTAAGGGTTCGTACTCATGAGGGTCCGTTCCACGAGGCACAATACTGTGCATCTCGATATTGTCTTTCCCTACTTCTTGTGCCATGTCAGCGATAATTGAGTTTGTCGCGACAACTTGCATTTTTGATGAATCTGCGGCTTCTGTTGAGGCCGAATTATTGTTATTACTGCAGCCGTTAAACAGGAACAATCCTGCAAGCATTGCTGCGGCTAGTTTAAATTTCTTCATGGCTAAGCTCCTTTGTGTTGTTTTTTTTGAAAAAGCCTTGTTTAGGCGAAAAGATAAAAGCAATCATAAAGAAGACTGCAGTTGTTAATACAATCGTTGCACCAGATGCTAGATTGTAACTATAACTAAAGAATAAACCGATAATCGCGCTCACAATGCCGATACCACTTGATAAGAACATCATAACAACGAGACGATCTGTTAATAAATAGGCTGTTGCCGCTGGTGTCACTAACATTGCAACTACAAGTACAGTACCTACTGTTTGGAGGGAAGATACTGCCACAAGTGTTAAGAAAAACATTAACGCATAATGGATGACTTGAACCTTTAATCCATAAGCTTGTGCCATCACTGGGTCAAAAGAACTTACCAATAATTCTTTATAGAATAAGCCAATGAAAACTGCAACTGCAATTGCCACACCAGCTGTAGTATATAAATCACTTGGACGAACAGCCAACACATTACCAAAGAGAATATGGTAGAGGTCGGTCGAACTTTGGGCAAATGAGATTAAGATAATCCCTAAAGCAAAGAACGAACTAAACACAATCCCAATTGCGGTATCGTTTTTAAGTTGACTTTTTTGTGTGACAAAGCCAATTAACGCCGCTGCTAAAATACCAAAGAGTGATGCACCAATCATATAATTAGCACCCACAATATAAGAAACCGCCACACCCGGTAAGACCGCATGAGAAATCGCATCTCCCATCAGTGACATCCCTCTTAAAATAATAAAACTTCCAATTAAACCTGAGACTGCTCCAACAATCACAGAAGTTATTAACGCATTTTGTAAGAAATCATAGGTCATTAACCCATCAATAAAATTTTGAATCATTAGTCACTCACTCCTTTAATTACAATTTCACCCATTGATTCACCATAAGCCTCTTGGATGTATTTCGTACGGAAGACATCTTCCACAGGACCTGCAGCAACTAAATGTTTGTTTAATATCACAAGATCATCAAAATATTCGCGCGTGCGGTGTAAATCATGATGGACGATAACAATCATCTTGCCAGCTTCTTTTAATTCTTTCAGTAGATCAACAATTAATTTTTCACTGACCATATCAATCCCAACAAATGGTTCATCTAAGAATATGATTTCAGCATCTTGGGCTAGTGCGCGAGCAATAAAGACACGTTGCAATTGACCACCAGAAAGGTTGCCAATTTGACGGTCGGCAAATTCAGTCATTTGAACTTTCGCTAAACATTCTTGCACCTTTTGTTTTTCTTTTTTACCAGGGCGTTTGAAGAGTCCCAATTTGGGATAAGTTCCCAATAACACAACTTCACTCACTCTAATTGGGAAAGTTAAGTCGATAGCACTTCTTTGTTCAACATACGCAATGCGTTTGCGGAAATCGTCTAAGGGTTTACCATCCACCTTCACGACTCCTGATTCTTTTTTAATTAGTCCAACAATACTTTTAATTAAAGTTGACTTCCCAGCACCGTTTGGTCCGATAATACCGGTGATACTGCCTGAAGTCAGGTTTAAACTAATATTTTGAAGAGCAATCTTATCTTGGTACGCGACACTGAGTTGCTCGATTTCAATAGTATGATTCATGTAACTCACTCTTTTCTAAACTTCCAAATATTTTTTTAGGCTTACCTAAAACCTAATGAAAGTATAGCAAATATTATTTAATTAAGCAAGTGAAATTGATTATTATTTTCAATTAGTATGGTTACGCTTTAGTTTGTATCAACTACTCGCAACAAAGTAAGCGCTACCTTTTGTTGAATTTCTTTTTGAACGCAAAAAACTGAGATAAAATTGACAGTTTTTATCTCAGTTTCTTAATATTTAGATCTTTATTTCTCGCATAATTGGCTTTCAATTTCAATTTTCGCTTGTTGCATTGTGCTAATAATTTCAGCAATCGTCGCATCATCAGCTCTAAACTTAGGCATACTAACACTAAATGAGCCATCAATGCCTGTTTCGCTCTCGATTGGCATCGCAATACAGTAACAGTCTTTCTCCATTTCCTCATCATCATAAGCAATTGCGGTTGCTTTAATGCGTTCAATTTCTTCACGCAAGGCTTCTTGATTAGTTATGGTTTTATCCGTATAAGCTTCGAGCTCCGTCATCTCAAAATACTGGGCAATTTTTTCCTCTTCAAATGAAGACAAGAAAATTTTGCCCATCCCTGTACTATAGAGTGGTCGGCTCACACCAACACGTGAGGACATATAAATTGATTGATTTTTCGGTTCAAGTTTATCTAAATAAACAAGTTCAAAACCATTTGCGACACCCAAATGAATCGTTTCATCAACATTTGCTTGTAGCTCTTCTAAAATTGGCACTGCAATTTTCTTCAAAGTTGAATTATCAATCATTGTATTGCCAAACTTAATTAATGATGGACCTAATTGATAGGTTTTATCACTCTCATCTTTAGTTGCGTAGCCAATTAAAACCAGCGTATCTAGAATTTTAAGCGTTGTCGAAGTCGTCATCTCAACGGCTTCAGCAATCTCTTTTAACGTAACAGGTGCTCCTGCAAAGGCAATGCAATCCATAATTTTAGCCGATTTAATCAGAACCGTGCCATATGGTTTTTTGGTCATACCTCTTCGATTCCTTTCTAAATTAATCGAACATGCGGTCGCGACCGTATACCTCAAGTTGCGTTAACGCTGGGAATGGGGATTCATCCTCATGTTTGATTAAATCTTTCAATTTGACCCATGTGACTTTTGTCATTGGGAGGGTAAAGAATTGACGATCTAATTTATCAGTTGTTTCAAAGACGTGTTCCGAACCATCTGATAATTCTAAAGTCACGCTTGTCCAGTAGCTGTCGTGCGGGTAGTCGCCACGTAAGACAATTGCTACTTGGTTAATTTCAATTTCGCGGCCAAAATCAATCGTAATTTCAGCATCTTTTCGTTGATTAATGCCCCATGATTGATATGGGTATGGTCCATGATCTTCATTTGCTAACATACCGTCAATCGCATTACGTGCGAAAAATGTTGAATCATTACGTGTTTCAACATTGGCAAAAGCATGTGGATAAGCACCTGTTTCGTCTTTTTGGTCATGTGCATTACGTGCTAAATTACGGTAACTTGTCACTTCTTTTAAAGTTGGGAACCAAGCACGTAAATAGTGTTTTTTACCAGCGAACGCTTTAGGTGAGTATGCTTGACGTAAGCTTTCTTCTAAAACAACATCATATGTCCAACGATGATTTTTAACAAAAATTAAACTTGGCTCAATCGCTTCGTCAACTTGCACCCAAACAAAACAATCTTGTTGGGCAACGATTAATTCAATTGTATCTCCTGGTTGATATTCATAATTTTTAAAAGCTAAATATGTTTCTTGTTCGTGTTTGCGTTCCGCAATAATAGTATCTTGATTTTTTAAACTAAGTTGTAACATTTAAATAAGCTCCTTATCGATTAATTTTACTTGAATCCATCGCACAAAATTGCGTAACTTCTGCAGGTGTCACATAAATTGAATCACCGGAAATTGTATGCTTAAGCGTAGAAAGACCCGTCGCAAATTCGATTGTTTCTTGGGCAGGTAAGTTAGTTAACAAACCATGTAAAATGCCTGCTGTAAAGGCATCGCCACCACCAATACGATCCACAATTGCTGGGATTTTATATTCTTTTGAAAAATACAATTCATGATGTGACCAAATGGTACCTGTTAGATTATTCTCATTAGTCGAAATCACATCACGCATTGTCGCGTAGAACAATTTAATATTAGGATACATATGATGCATCTCACTATAATAATAGTCTAATTCCTCAGCAATAGTCGCTTCTTTATTTTGATACTCTGGAACACCTAAAATGTTCAAAGCATCTAATTTACCCATTGAACAATAGTCAACGTAAGGTAAGAGTCTTTCATACATTGCACTTGCTTCTTCTAGCGACCAAAGTTTTGCTCGGTAATTACTATCAAAAGAAACTTTCAAGCCTTGTTCTTTGGCTAAACGGACTAATTGTAGCGTGATTTCTGCCATCTCTTCGGAAAGAGCGGGTGTAATTCCTGAGACATGAAAAATTTCTGCATCATCAAATAGATGTGCTAATTTCCAATCAACAGTTTTCATACTGGCAAAACTTGAATACTTCCGGTCATAAACAACTGATGTCGGACGAGGACCCGCACCCATTTCAACAAAATAGGCACCAAAACGTTCGCCACCAAGCAGCACTTGATCTGTCTGCACACCATACTGTCTCAAGTGTTGCAACGCACCATGTCCAAGCGGATTATCCGGTAATTTAGAAAGAATATGACTATCATGGCCTAAACCAGACAAAGTAATGCAAACATTTGCTTCGCTACCACCATAATGTAAAGCTAAAGAAGCTGTATTTGCTAAACGAACACCAGGTTCAGTTGCATAACGAATTAATATTTCACCGAGTGTGATTACTTTTGCCATAATTACTTGCCTCGAATTTCTTTCAGCTTCGCAATGTAAGCTTGTGCGTTTTCAGTCACAACTTCATAATTATCATGTGTTAAACCTTTTGTCAAGTTACCACCCACACCAACAGCGACAACGCCATTGTCAAACCATTCTTCCATATTTTCAAGGGACACGCCACCTGTTGGCATTAAATTGACATAAGGAAGTGGGCCTTTAACATCTTTAATAAAGCGACTACCCACGATATCACCAGGGAAAACTTTAATAATATCAACACCTGTTTTAAGAGCCGTATTAATTTCAGTAATCGTCATACAACCTGGTAAATATGGTACTTGATAAAGATTACACATTTCAGCCACTTTTTTGTCGAATGATGGACTCACAACAAAGTCAGCACCACCGGCAATCGCTAAACGAGCAGATACTTCATCTAAAACCGTGCCTGCACCAACTAAAACATCAGGACGATCTTGATAGTTTGTTTTTAATTCAGCAATAATTTCACTAGCACCTGGTGTTGTATATGCCACTTCAAGTGAAACTAACTCACCTTTAATTAAAGCGTCACATTGACGTAACCCGTCTTCTTTTGATTTGCCACGAATAACCGCAACTACACCATTTTCCATCAGTTGATTCAGTACATTTAATTTTTTCATACGTTGCCTTCTTTCTTTTGATTAAAAAATTGATACCAGAATACACCGAGTAACATCAAAATAATTGCGACAATAATCGCTGCCATTCCAGCAAAAATACTAAGTTTATCAGCTAAATATCCTGTCATAATTGGCATTAAAATACCACCGACACCACCAATAATTAGGAGCCAACCCATTGCCATTGGGTATTGCTTAATTGCACCACCCGCAATGGTCATTGTTGTTGGATAAATGCCACCCATCGTTAAACCTAAACCAAAGACTGAGATTAATATCATCGTAACGCTGTGGCTATTTAATAGTAGAAAATAGAAAAATGTCATCCCCACACTAATCATTGTCACCAAATTGGCTTTCGATAATTTTTGACCCAACCAGATACAGCCTAAACGACCCACTAAGATTGAGAACCAAAGGAGAGACGAGATTAATTGTGCTTGGCTTTGGACTAAAATTTCGGTGTCAATAAAGTAAGACACTAACCAACCCGTAATTGCAGATTCAGCACATAAATAGAAAAATAAAATAATGACTGCATTCCAGAATAAACGATCTTTAAAGAAGCTATAATCTGTTACGGTCTTCTCTTTAGCTGCAACTTCATCTGCAACATCCATGCGGCTAAACATCCATTGCGAAATCGCAATTAAGACGATAAATAAGCCACAGACTACTTTCCAACCTGTTTCACCAAAGAAACGTTGTGCTAAAACAATCAAGAATGGTGAAATCAAAGCACCAACCGCAAACATACTATGTAAGAAGTTCAAAGCACCTGGATCACTATGCGAGATATCATTAACCGTTTTATTGTTGAAATTTGAAATACTTCCACGACTAATACCTGTGAAGAAAAAGGCGATAAGTAGAATTAAGAAATTACCCGTTAGCATCATGAATAAGAAACCAACCATAACGAAACTACTTAAAAAGAGAATCGATTTTTTTCGCCCATAATAAACAGGTAAGATACCTGCGACAAGTCCGGCAATTAAATTACCAGCTTGATGACCTGAAAGTAACATACCACTTTCAGTATTTTTTAAACCATATGTGTCACTAATTAATGGAATCAATGAGCCAAAAACCATGGCATATAAACCATTGACGAAAAAGATAAAGAAGCAACACATTAAAATATAGCGGTCAACCGCATTTAAATTTTTATATAATTTTGAAACCAATTTTACTCATCCTAATTTTTTAATTAAAAAGACGAAGCCGCGACAAAACAGCTTTAGTTTTATCAACCACTTCGTCTCATTTGTTGAAACTTTTTAAAAGAAAAGGCCGACGCGATTGTCCGCCTTTTTTGATTTGAATCTTGATTTTTAAATCAAATCCGGAGCTTATTGTGGCGCTCTGGGGTTGATTTGCCGGTTAAAATGAGCTGGTATTCGGCATTAGGTCCATCCTGATAGTCAGTCAAAGACCGACTGATTATAGTAAGAGCTTACGTCGCTTCAGCTTATTCTCCGCTGGCACTTGATTAGCGGACTTTTTTGAGCTGAGATTCGATGATAAGTCATTGTGATGATTCAGTCAAAGTACGACTGATTCATCACAATGTCTTATCACTCCGTCTCATAACGCTCAAAAAAGTACCTTATGGTTGTTTACCTATATATGCTAATATTCCACCGTCTACGTAAAGGATGTGGCCGTTTACGAAATCTGAGGCTTCTGAGGCTAGGAAAACTGCTGATCCTTGTAGGTCTTTGACTGTTCCCCAACGTGCTGCTGGTGTACGTCCGATGATGAAATCGTTGAATGGATGTCCATCTTCGCGTAATGGTGCTGTTTGTGGTGTTGCGATGTAACCAGGTCCAATACCGTTACATTGGATATTGTGTTCACCGAACTCAGCACAGATATTACGTGTTAACATTTTTAAGCCGCCTTTTGCTGCTGCATAAGCACTGACTGTTTCACGACCTAATTCACTCATCATTGAACAGATATTAATAATTTTTCCGTGACCTTTTTCCATCATGGCTGGTAAAACAGCTTTTGACATGATAAATGGTCCGTTTAAGTCAATATCAATTACTTGTCTGAAATCTTCAACACTCATTTCAGTCATTGGTGTACGTTTGATAATCCCAGCATTGTTCACTAGAATGTCAACACTACCCACTTCTTCTGTAATTTGTTTGATTGCTGCTTCGACAGCTACTTCATCAGTTACATCAAAAACGTAGCCTTTTGCGTCAATGCCAGCTTCTTTATATGATGCTGCACCTTCAGCTACTGATTCTGCAGAATTACTATTATAAACAATTGTTGCACCTGCTTCAGCTAAGGCTTGGGCGATTCCAAAACCAATCCCATAAATTCCGCCTGTTACTAAAGCTACTTTTCCGTCTAAACGGAATGAATCCATTGAAAAGTTTTCCATTCTTTAAAGTCTCCTCTTATTTTAAGTCGTTCATGTCGATCATATCCATATCATCATATGTAATATTTTCGCCACACATTGCCCAGATAAATGTATAGTCAGCAGTACCAACACCTGTATGGATTGACCAACTTGGTGAGATTACAGCTTGTTCGTTACCCATTACTAAATGTTTTGTTTCTTCTGGAATCCCCATCATGTGGAAGACTTTTGTGTCTGGATCCATATCAAAGTATAGGTATGTTTCCATACGACGTTCATGAGTATGACAAGGCATTGTGTTCCATGAAGAACCTTCTGCTAAGATTGTGTAACCCATTTGTAATTGACAGCTTTCACATACGTTTGGATGAATATATTGGAAAATTTCACGTTTGTTTAATGTTTTAGACTCGCCTGTACGCATTGGTGTGATGTTATCAATGCTGATTTTAACGTTTGGATAAATTTTATGTGCAGGTACTGAAACACAATAGAATTTTGCAGGATTTGATGCATCGTCTGATTTAAAACGAATATCTTTTGTTTCTTTACCAATGTAATAACCATCTTGTTTTTTCATTGATTCTTCTTCACCATTGATGATGATACTTCCTGGTCCACCAATGTTAATCACACCTAATTCACGACGTTCTAAGAAATAAGTTACGCCTAATTCTTTTGATAATTTGATTTCAAGTTCGCCTGTTGTAGGTGTTACTCCACCAAAAATCATACGGTCATTATGCGTATAAGTTAATACGATTTCTCCTGGTACAAATAATTTCTCAACTAAGAATTCCTCTCTCAATTGTGTTGTAGAAAAATGTTCGATCATTTTCGGACTACTTCCGTAACGTGTTTGCATTTGCATCTTCTATCGTCTCCCTTATTTTCTTATTTGGAAATCAAGTTTCTGTAAAAGAAATTTACAACTTAATTATATCGAAGAAAAAATAAAAAGCAAGCACTTACAGTAAATATTTAGTAAATAAATAATATTTTTATTGAATCATTAGTAAAGAAATGACCTAGTTATAATTTGAACAAATGTTATTAACTTTGTATAATTAGGAAAAGAGGAGGCTGAACCCATGAAAAATTTATATATGAAACAAAAAATGTTTAGCATTGGTGAAAAGTTTTCGATTCAAAATGAAGAGGGACAGATTGTTTATAAGGTAGAAGGAAGTTTCTTTAAAATTCCTAAATCTTTCAAAATGTACGATCAAGATCATCGCCTTATTGGTACTGTCACTAAAGAGATGTTCAAACTATTGCCTAAATTTAAGATTGAAATTGAGAACGAACCCACGATTAGAATTGAAAAAGGATTCACCTTTTTTAAGGATCGTTACCGCATTATCAGTAAAAACGTTGAAGTGCGCGGCGACTGGTTAGATAAGAATTATGAAATCTATCGGGATGGAAAATCGATTGCTAAAATCACACAAAAATGGATAGCAATGACTGATACCTTTGAAATTAAAGTTATCGATGAAAAATATGAGCATTTGACGATCATGTTAGTTGCGGCGATTGATTTTGTCAAAGACCAACAAAGAGCAGCTGCCTCTAGTGCATCAGTTTAATTTTTTGCGATTTAAAAAAGTGATAAAGCTTTATATAGAAGAAAGATATAAATAAAACTAGCGCGAGAACAATTTTGGCTACTGTTCTTGCGCTAGTTTTTTGATTGACGGGATTATTTTGGCTGGGCCTCAGCACTAAGCCAATCCTAGTAATCAGACAAAAATCGTCTGTTAACTAGGCTCGTCTTACTGTTCAGCCCAAAACGCCAGAATAATCACCTTAGTTGACGGGTTTTTTGGAGCATGGGTTCAGCAACAAGCTAATCCTGGTAATAAATCAAAGACCGATTTTTTCCCAGGCTCATCTTGTTGTTCACCCATAAGCACTCCAAAAACCACCTTATTCCGCCTTTATTCCTTTATATTCATATGATGCTCCGGCTGTGTGGGATACGTAGCCTTTCATTTGCGGGTTTCGTAGGTGTCCTTCTGCTACTTGGTAGATTGGGATAATACCTGCATCGTCGCCTAGTAAGATTTTTTCAGCGTCGAGGAAGTTTTGCCAACGGGCTTTTGGATCGTTGACGTTGGTTGTTTTAGCTGCACGAACTAATTTATCATATTCTGGATTTGAATAACCCCCACGATTGTAGGCATTTCCTGTTTCAAACAAATCGATAAATGAACTTGGATCATTGTAATCCGCGCCCCAACCTGCTAGTACAATATCGAAATCACCTTTACCACTACGTTCTAAACGAATTGGTTTTGTCACGGCTGTGACTGAAGCCTCAATACCCAATTTATCCTGGAAAGCACCTTGGATAAATTCAGCAATTTTTTTCGTTGAATCATTATCATCTGTTAAAATATCAAATTTGATTTTATCGACATTTAACTCTTTTTTAGCTTTATCTAAATATTCTTTTGCTTTCTTTGGATCATACTCTTTGTACACTTTTGAATCTTTCACGAAATCTTTTTTTGTTTCTGGATTTACCGCAAGATCAGTTGGGACAATTCCAGTTGCGACTGTCGAGCCGTCACCTAATACTTTATCAACAATTGCTTTACTATCAATTGCGTAAGACAAAGCTTTACGTAAATGAACATTATGGAATGGTTTATTTTTATCTTTTTGATTGAGATCAATATAGATTGTACGTCCTTCTTTATCAAGGACATAATCCTCATTGTCACGGAATTGTTGTGCAAGTTCCCCTGTCAAAATAACATCATCTAATTGTCCATCTTCATATAAATTTAAACCTGTTGAAGATTCTTTAACCACGAAAGCACCAATCTCTTTCATTTTGACTTGATCTTTATCCCAGTACTTTTCATTTTTAACGTATTTCCATTCTAAATCTGAACCGGGGCCATCAAATTCTTCTAACGTGAATGGGCCATTATAAAGTGAATTTTCAGTAGAGGTTCCAAATTGCTTACCTTTCTCTTCCACAAATTTTTGTTGTAATGGAAAGAAAGTCGGAAATGCTAATAATTTATCAAAATACGGTACTGGATTATCTAACGTAATCTTTAATTGGTCATCCCCAATTGCCTCAATACCTAATTCATTCGGCTGTTTTTCTCCTTTAATAATTGCGGCTCCATTTTTTACTGGTTCAACAAAGTAAGCATATTCAGCACCAGTTTTAGGATCTGCTACACGTTGCCACGCGTAAACATAATCTGCTGCGACCACTGGATCGCCATTGCTCCACTTCGCATCTTTACGTAATTTAATTTTATATTCTAAACCATCCTCACTTTTTTCAGCAAGCTCTGCTGCTCCGGCTGGTTCTGGTTCATTTTTAGCATTCATGCGATAAAGGCCTTCATAAAATTGATTCATCGCGCCAAAACTGACTTTATCCGTCGCAATTGCCGGATCAATGGATGCCAATTCTTGTGGAATACCAAATTTAAATACTTTTTCTGAATCTGCTTTTGAATTTTTAGCATCCTTCGCTGATTCTGATTTTGTGTTACCACACGCACTAACCAATATCACAGCACTTGCTAAAATTAGCATGTATATTATTCGCCTTTTTTTCATCTCTATCTCCTCCAAATTTATATCTTGTATCCCATTCTAACCAAACACAAAACAAATTGCAATCTTTTTATTATTTAATTTTAATCTTATTTTAATTTTATGTTGATCAAAAAGAAAAGTTTCAAGATAAAATGAATCAACATTTTATCTTGAAACCTTATTATTTTTTTATAGGATACTTGCAATTTCCCAAATAATTTTACTTTCACCGTATTGACCAAAAAGATTACCAGTCTGCAAGTTAAGAAGCAACCCAAGCTGATCATTTAATAAAGAGATTGGCATATAAATCGTCGAATTTGAACGATTCTTTCAATTCTTTAGAGGCCTTTATTTAGTAAGACTAGTGACGCTTACATTGTTTTAAAGTCAACAATTTCTGGCACATTTAGTTCAAGCATTACTTGATAAATAAAGGTGATTGTCAAGCCAAAATTAGTTAATTCAGTAAACTTAATTCAATATTAGCCATTTTACCATCGGTCGTTCCCGTATTTCAGAAAGAACTTTTCCAACATTTTTAGTCCCTTTAGGAACAATGTATACGGTACCTTCGCTGATGAAGAACTGATCTGTAATGATTTCTCGTTTAATCGCTTGACCATCACATTGGTTGCAGTTACTTTGATATCACCAACAATAAATTTTGGTGTCTAGCCAAACTTCCTCTCCTTTGAATCCGAACCCCGATGTTCTAAAACAGCCACACCTGGATATTTTTCTATTGATTCAGCGGCGTGAACAATTTCTCCATTTACCATAAAGAAACATAAAAAAATAACAGTCCCATAATCAATCCTTTAATTCTTTCTTACATTCTTAAAGAAACCTCCTTTTACTTAATACAGTTATCAAAATATAGAAGACAACAACAAATATAACGAACGTTATAAAAGTTGTTAAGTAATAATATGTTTCAAAAAAGAAGCGTTTAGCAAAACGACACGAACGTTCGTTAAACTAAACACTTCTTTTTATATCATTTAATTAATCAACAAATTCAAAAACAAATTCTTTAATACGTACTTGGTCACCATCACGAGCACCACGTTTACGTAATTCTTCATCGACACCCATCCCTCTTAATTGACGGGCAAATTTCATAATACTTTCTTCACGTTCGAAGTTTGTCATCACGAATAGCTTTTCGAGCTTATCACCAGATAGAACCCAAGTGGCATCATCATCACGACTAATCGTAAAGGCTGGCTCATCTTCATGGAAACCGTAGTGAACAATCTCTTCTTCACCCGTTTCTTCAATATAAAGTGGAAACTCATCTGTGACTTCTAAAAGACCTGCAGTTGCACTTAACAATGGATCAATCCCTTGGCGAGAAACACCAGAAATTGGGAAAATTTGAATATCATCATCAAACTCATTCTCTTTAAGAGCTTGAATTTTTTTCGTAAATTCTTTCAAGTTTTCTTCAGCGTCAGGCATATCCATTTTATTTGCAACAATAATTTGAGGACGTTCTAGTAAACGTAGATCATGACTTTCTAATTCATGATTAATTTTTTCATAATCATCAAACGGATCACGACCTTCCATTCCACTCATATCAATCACATGCAGAATGACTCTTGTTCGTTCGATATGACGTAAGAATTGCGTGCCAAGACCAACACCTTGTGAAGCACCCTCAATTAATCCAGGCATATCGGCCATCACAAAGCTATCGCCTTCTTTGGTCGTTACCATACCTAGGTTAGGTACTAAAGTTGTAAAATGATAAGCGCCAATTTTTGGTCTTGCTTGTGACACAACTGAAAGTAAGGTTGACTTACCAACAGAAGGGAAACCCACTAAACCAACATCAGCTAAAACTTTTAGTTCTAATTCAATTTTCTTTTCAACACCTGGTTCACCCTTTTCAGAGATTTCTGGTGCCGGATTTCTTGGTGTCGCAAAGCGAATATTACCGCGTCCACCGCGTCCACCTTGAGCCACTAACAATTTTTGACCATGTGTGACAAGGTCGCCCAAAAGAACGCCTGTTTCATGTTCACGAACAGTTGTACCTGGTGGCACCTTAACAAAAGTATCCTCAGCACCACGGCCATGCATACTCTTACTCATTCCATTTTCACCTGGTGTTGCTTTAAAATAGCGATTATATCTAAAATCCATTAATGTACGTAAGCCTTCATCAACTACAAGATAAATACTTCCTCCGCGGCCACCATCGCCTCCAGCGGGACCACCGTCAGGAACATACTTTTCTCGTCTGAAAGCAACCATTCCATCGCCACCCTTACCGGCTTTGATGTCAATTGTGACTTGATCTAAAAACATGGACATCGTTTATGTCCTCCTTATACCTATAATTTATCTTCGCCCTTCATTGTATCTGTTCAAAAGTTGTTTGTCTATAAATGTCTGCCCTAGAAACCACATTTTTAAGGAAACTTAACGCAAAAAAACATAGTTTGGCATTAGCTAGAAAGTTTGTTACAATTTAACTACATATTAAGGAAATAGAAAGGATTTCACAGACACTATGAAAACAAAAAAATGGTTAGTGGCTTTAACTAGTTTAACAATGGCCACACTTTTATTAACAGCTTGTGGTTCAAATGATAAAAAAGAATCAGCTTCAAGTAGCGACAAAACAGAAGAAACAAAAAAAGAGAAAAAAGTTGACTTAAACTCACTTGAGTTACCTCAATTAAGTAAAGAAGTCGCTGAAGACGAGGCTTTAGTTGAGATGGTCACTTCAGAAGGCTCAATTAAAATCAAATTATTCCCTAAAGAAGCACCAAAAGCAGTTGAAAACTTTATGACACACGCTAAAGAAGGCTATTATAAAGACGTTATCTTCCACCGCGTTATTCAAGATTTCATGATCCAAACTGGTGACCCTGAAGGTACTGGTGCTGGTGGCGAAAGTATCTGGAAAGAAGAGTTTGCTCCTGAAATTTCAAATAGTTTGTATCATATTAACGGCGCACTTGCGGTAGCACGTTCAGGCGGAGATGACATTACAGAAAAAACACAAGGTAGTCAATTCTATATTGTGTCAAACGGTCACGATGTTTCTGATGGTTTACTTGCAGAAGATTATCCAGAAAAAATTATTGAAGCCTATGAAAAAGGTGGCGCACCATTCTTAGATAAAAAATACTCTGTCTTTGGTCAAGTCATCGAAGGACAAGATGTTGTCGATAAAATCGCAACAACTGAAACTGGTGAAGCTGATAAGCCTAAAAAAGACATCACCATCAAAGAAATCAAAATCCTACAAGAAGCAAAAAAATAAGAGCGTAGCTGAGTGGTCAGCTCCAACAAAACAAGACATTAAAAGAAGTATTTCTCTTGAAAACATGAGAAATACTTTTTTTTTTACTTGTCATTCTAAATAATTTATGCTAAATTATAAATCGTAATCATTACTATTGACTTTCTATATGAGGAGGAACTATGGCAAAAAAATCAAAGATTGCAAAAATGAAACGCCAAGAAAAACTAATCGCAGAATATGCTGATTTAAGAAAAGAACTCAAGGCAACTGGCGACTACAAACAGTTAGCCTCTCTACCTCGAGATTCAAATCCTAATCGCTTAAAAAATCGTGACCAAACAGATGGTCGACCTCGAGGTTATATGCGCAAATTTGGTGTATCTCGAATTCATTTTCGCGAGTTAGCGTTACACGGTGATTTACCTGGTGTTACAAAAGCCAGTTGGTAAAAAAGGAGAACGACATGGAAAAACAAGATTTAGCAAGTGCCTACAGACGATTAAAGAGCCCCAACATCAAAACACGAAAAAGGGCACTCAAAACGATTAAAGCAATAAAAAAAAATAGATAAACAGAGAATCCTCTCAAATTTAATCACAATTTGAGAGGATTATTTGCGTATTATTTTTTAGGTTCTAACTCAAATTCAGTCAATTTTTTATTATTAGACTTAATAACAGCGCGTAATCGTTGTCCATTATTATTTTTAATAAAAGGAAATTGATAAATCGCAAGCTGATTGTTCTCTTCTAAATTATACATCGATGCTTTGTACTCGACACCTTCTTCATCAATCAAGGTAACTTTTAACAGTTCCATATCAGAAACATCCAACGGCTGTTTAAATCTAAAACTAAAGTTAAAATGTGAAACGTTAGAAACTGCGTTTTCCAAAGTAATAATTGAAGATTCTTTAGTCAACTGATAGTCAACGGGTGTGTAATCAACGCGTTTTGTTTGATTGTTCAACGGGATCACCCACTCTCCTTCAACCACTTGTGGATTATCACTTTTGTTGTCAATCACAATTGATTTAATTTCCACTTTAGCATTTTCTAAAAGTGGTAGTTTCGTCAAATTATCTGTTAAAAAATGGTATTCACTACCAGATAAACTTGTTTTATCTTGATTCAATTGTTGTGTTCCCTCCACATCAGTTAATTTTTCACTCCATGATCCTTCAAATTTTTCAGGGTCTTGAGCATTATCAAATAGATAAGTACCATCACCATTTTTAATAGCATAGTTTAACCAAATACTGCTATCACTCTTAAATTTCGTTTGATCCTCATATGATACTGAATAATCAAAACCGAAACTTTCTGGCGTTGAAAAGTAACTATCGATTGCTACAACCACTTCATTATTTTCAGATTTTTTATTATTTTTGACTGTCGCATCTCCTAAAGATTGACTCCATGGATTCGAAAAAGTGATGACTTTTTCAAGAACTGCTTGAACCTGTTCAAAATTATAAATGCCTAAGGTCATAATTGCTGCAACTACTCCGAGAGAAATCCAAGTTCTGCGCTTTCTTTTTTGTTTTGCTTTTTTTGCTGACAAATTCATGATATTTTCGTAAGTTTGATCAATTTTTTTCTTTGTATCTGCTTTAGGCGCGATTTCTTCTTCAAGCCATTGCTTATAATCTTGTTTGCTCGTCTTGCTCATTATCTGACCCTCCCTCTTTCAATAACTTCGCTTTCAATAATTGTTTACCACGACTCAATCTGGTTTTAACAGTATTTAAAGGTAAATCTAAAATAATACTAATATCTTTTAAACTGTATTTTGAATAATAAAATAAAATGAGCGGGACTCGATACTTGTCTGACATCGAACCTAATAGATCTTCTAATTCCATTTCACTTAAATCATTTTGATATGACTCTTCTAAATAAATAATATTATTTTCACGATTATTCTGCTTGATTAATCGATAACATTCGTTGATTAAAATACGATACAACCATGTGTTAAAATATTCTTCCTTCTTTACTGTGCTCATTTTTTCATAAGCAATTAAAATCGTTGTCTGCATGACATCTTGTACATCGGCTTCATTAATTAAAATTCTTTTAGCTGTGCCATACAAAACATTTTCATAGTCCTTAATTAAAGTAACAAATGCTTCGCCATCACCTTTTTTAGCACGCTTAAAAAGACTAGTCTTCCAAATCATAAACATCCTCCTTTCTTAAGTTCTATTAATTAGATACTTAAGCCCTCCAAAAAGTTTCATTAATTATTATATCTTTTAAATTAAATAAAAAAAGAGACTTAGCATTCCCCAATACTAAGTCTCTATCTAAAAATAATCGTTTTATTTTATTTAGGCCATCGCCCTTCCCATCTCTTACTATACATCCTTTTATTAAACGCAATTATTCATTTTAGTCCGATTACACGACAATCTTGTTTATAAACACAAAAAAAAGACAACGGCCTCACGCCGTTGTCAAAAAAGGAGTTGTTTATTTACTTTGGAGGAGTAAATAAAATGAAAAGTTTGTTAGGGTTGTTTTGTTGGTATGCATATAATATAACCCACAAATATGCATAAATTGTGACCTTTTTGTATAGTTTTAAGAATTTTTAGTTAAAAATTTATTAAGATGGATTAATTTGTTCATTTTTCTTACACGTTAACTTTGGTAATCCAACCTTCTGGCGCTTCGATATCACCAAATTGAATCCCAACTAATTCATCATATAATTGTTTTGTTAAGGGTCCCACTTCCGTTTCTGAATAAAAGACATGGAAATCATCTTTCGTTTGAATACCGCCAATTGGCGAAATGACAGCGGCTGTTCCACAAGCACCCGCTTCTTTAAATTGATCAAGTTTATCTAAATACACATCGCCTTCTAGTGTTTTCAAGCCTAAACGATGTTCTGCCAGATAAAGCAATGAATATTTTGTAATACTTGGTAAAATTGAGGGTGACAGTGGCGTGATAAAACAATTATCTTTAGTAATACCAAAGAAATTGGCTGCCCCAACTTCCTCAATTTTAGTGTGTGTTGCAGGATCTAAATAAATACAGTCTGAATATGATTTTGCCTTAGCTTCCTTACCTGGCATTAGACTGGCTGCATAATTTCCACCCACTTTGACTGCTCCCGTTCCTGCAGGTGCTGCACGGTCATAGTCAGATACGATAAAGTTTGTTGGTTTTAAGCCACCTTTGAAGTAAGCACCAACAGGCGTACAAAATACCGTAAAAATATATTCTGGGGCTGGATTCACACCAATTGCGTCGCCAACACCGATTAAAAGTGGCCGAATGTATAAAGTTGCGCCACTTTCATATGGTGGACAATACGCTTTATTAAAGCGTACCACTTTTTCAACAGCCTCTAAAAACATCTCTTCCGGAATAACTGGCATCATGAGACGTGTCGCACTGATTTGAAAACGACGCGCATTTTCTTGAGGACGAAAGAGATTGATCGAGCCGTCCTTACAACGATAAGCTTTCATGCCTTCAAAACATTGTTGCCCATAATGAAGTGCTGTTGAACCTTCACTGATATGTAATGTATTATCTTCTGTCATTTGACCTTCAGACCATTCACCATTTTTCCAATGTGCAAGATAACGAAATGGTGTTTTTATATAACTAAATCCTAAATTATTCCAATCGATTTCAACCATATCTTTCAATCCTTCCGTACTTTTTTCATCATTTTATCATATTTCAAAGGACTCCCCTAACCTTTTTTTAATAAATCTAGCGCTTTTTGTGAAAATTATATAATTTTTGATTAAAGAGACAGCAGAAAGATGGCTTTCTCTCAATTTTTAAGTATAGTGATAAGTGGTTATTAACTTTTTTAGGAGGAAAAACATAATATGAAGAAGCAAGATCTTGTTTCGCTTTGGGGGGATACAGTCGGTGTGTCTGACTTGATTCGCTCAATCATTTTGTCTGTCATTTTAACGATGGGCGCCTTTTTTATTGCACCTGCAGACGATCCAACGAAACAATTATTTTTTGGACTGGGTGGGGCCGTCCTTAGTTTTATCATTAACTCTGTGCTCGTTAAGCCAAAAAGAAAATTGGAAGCACTCACAGAAGAAAGTGAGGAACACGTTTAGATGACAACTGCTTTAATCTTACAAATGATTGTCGCTAGTTTTAGCGCCTTCATTATTTATTCATTAATTGGATTCATTCCAGGAACAGATGAAACAAGTGTTTTAATGCCGATTACACTAGCACTCATCATGGCTAAAGTCGAACCACTTGTTGTACTGACCTTTTTCGTTGCTTCATTTGTTACGCTAGGCCTGATGAATATTATGCCGGCACTGATTGCCAATCTTCCTGGTGGAGTTTTATCAACGCCAATGTTAGATTCCGCACTAATTGTTAAAAAGCATGGTCGTACCAGTCATGTCATCAAAAAAGCCGCACTTGGTAGCGCGATTGGCGTAACGGTTTCCCTCATTAGTTGTTTATTTATCGCGAAACTGATTGCACCTTTTGCTAGCGACATCAGTCAGCATGCTAACTTAATTTTTATTGGCGGGGCAATCTTCCTGTCTCTTTTAAGCTCTGCGAAATTATTATCATTAATTAGTATTGTACCTTTAGCACTCGTTTTCCAAGGTTTACGTGCTTTATACTGGCAAACTGGAGCTGTGCCAGCAGATAAAAATATTACGACATCCTTTTTCTTAGGGATTACTGTGGCACCTTTAATTTTATCACTGCTTTCATTATTGAATGGAAATGAAAAGAAAAAATTAATGGTTGCTGAAGTGAAACCGATGAAAATCCCAATGCCAACCAAAGAACAACAACAGGCGAAAAAAGAAGCCTTTAAAAATCGTTTAACAAAAAACGAATGGATCAGTGCAACAGTCGCTAGTTTCTTATCAAACTTTCTCTTCGTCTTAAGTCCAGTCGGTCTGATTGTGCTTTTTGGCGAAATGATGGGTAAGAAAGAAACGGACGAACTCAAACGAGCTGAACTTAAAATTACAACCATGACAGCCTTAGCACAAAGTACCTATATCTCAGGCATCATGATTTCGATTGTCGCCATTGGTTTACCAATGGCACCCTCAGCAATTGGCCCAGGTGCAGCCTTTTTCGAAGCACCACCAGTCTTTAGTATCGGCAATACAATTACGGATATGTATCCTAAAAATTGGTTAATGCTAGCCTTTATTATTGGAAGTGTGATTGCCTTAACTCTGGTTTATTTTTTAGCTACAAAATTTGCAGAACCTTTAACTTATTTTGTCTTAAAAAAAATCCCACATGAAGCAATGCTCGCTCTTTTCATCGCACTAGTCTTTTTACTAGCCTACATCGATGCAGGTTTAATTAATGTCTTTGGGGTTTTATTAATGAGTCTCATTTGTGGTACACTTAACCGGTTGGGGGTAGGCTATGGTATTCAATTTATGTCACTTTATGCCGCTCCATTTATTGTGACTTTATTATCCAAATAACTAAAGGAGTCTATATTTATGACGCAACACACAGGAATTGGCTTAGCCAATGGAAAAATTATTCTTTTAGGAGAGCACTCGGTTGTCTATCATCAACCGTCAATTGCGATTCCTTTTCCAGCTGTCACTATTAAAACAAGCGTGACGGCGCAACAAGATAAAACAACGATTGATTGTGATTTTTATCATGGAATTGTTGATGAAATGCCTGAATTACTAGAAAGTTTAAAAGAAACGATTCGCGTTTGTACCAAACGTTTGAACCAAAAAGAGACACCGCTTGCCATTACAATTGAAAGTAGGATCCCTGCTGAACGTGGCATGGGGTCAAGTGCTGCAGTAGCGGTCGCTACAACGCGCGCAATCTATGACTACTTTAATGCAACCCTTACACAAGATGAGCTCTTAGAAATTGTTGATATTGCTGAAAAAATTGCCCATGGTAATCCAAGTGGATTGGATGCTCTGATGACAAGTAGCTCAATACCTTTCTACTATATTAAGGGGCGACCTTTCCAACCCATCACACCTCATTTAAATGCCTATCTCATTGTCGCCGATACTGGTGTTACTGGCCAAACAAAAGAAGCCGTTGCAAGTGTCGCTGAAAAATTAAATGGCGTCGATGGGCCTAAATATCAAGCAATTATTAATCGCTTAGGCGAACTGGCTGATCTCGGTAGATTCGCTTTAGAAAATAATCAATGTACAGCATTAGGTTCATACATGACTGAAGTTCATCAATTATTAACTGATTTAGGTGTCTCAAATAATGCCCTTAATACCTTGGTACAAGCAGCATTAGATACTGATGCACTGGGCGCTAAATTAACCGGTGGTGGTCGTGGCGGTTGTATGATTGCTTTGGCACAAGACAAACATCACGCTGAACGTATTCAAGCCTCACTTATTAAGGCAGGCGCTAAAAATACTTGGCTTCATGAAATGAGTGTTAAAAATGGAAAATAGTGGCTTATGTCGAGCGCATACAAATATTGCCCTAATCAAATATTGGGGTAAAAGAGATGAAAACTTATTTTTACCAATGAATAGTAGTCTTTCACTCACATTAGATGCTTTTTATACCGATACAAAAGTAACCCTTGAACCTACTGCAGAAGCGGATACTTTTTATCTAAACGGTGTCTTACAAGGTGAAAAAGAAACACAGAAAATCGCCAACTTTATTGATTTATTCCGCCATGAAGCAAATAATAATAGCCGTGTGAAAGTCGAAAGCTACAATCACGTACCGACTGCTGCTGGGCTAGCGTCATCAGCCTCAGCTTTCGCAGCACTGTCAGGCGCATGCCGTGATGCATTTAACCTTGAATTATCAACTGAAGTCTTATCAACTTTTGCCAGAAGAGGCAGTGGCAGTGCCACAAGAAGCCTTTATGGCGGTTTTGTCGAATGGAATAAAGGCATTGATCATGACTCTCTTTCAAGTCATGCCATTCCGATTGATGCAGCTGATTGGGATGTTGCGATGCTTGTCATTGCCGTAAATACCGGTGAAAAGAAATTATCGAGTCGTGTCGGTATGAAACAAACCGTTGAAACTTCTGCCTTTTATCCTGCTTGGGTCGAAAGTGCTGAAAAAGATTTAATTGCAATTAAAGACGCCATTCAGGCACAGGACTTCATTCGTGTTGGTGAAATAACTGAAGCCAATGGTATGAAAATGCATGGCACGATGTTAGGTGCTATTCCGCCAATTTCTTATTGGGAACCTGAAAGTGTTAAAGCTTTTCAAAAGATTCAAGAAATTCGCGCCCAAGGCATTCCTTGTTATGTTACAATGGACGCTGGGCCAAATGTTAAAGTACTTTGCCAAGGCTCAAACATTGAAAAAATAAAAAAAATACTTTTAAAAGATTTTAAACCAGACCAACTGATTACTTCAGGTGTGGGTTCTGGTATCCAATCACTCAAACTCTCCGATTGGACGTATTAAAGGAGGAAATTTTGTTGATAAAAGCAAGCGCACCCGGCAAACTTTACATTGCTGGCGAATATGCAGTCTTAGAACCAGGCCACCCAGCCGTGATTGTGGCTCTTGATCAATTTATTACAGTGACCCTTGTTGAAGCGAAATCGCAAGGTAGCATTTGTTCACGCTACTCAAATGGTATTTCAATTCCATGGACACGTAAAAACGGGAAATTTTATATGGATGAACGTGAAAATCCATTTTCTTATATTACAAAATCGGTGACTGTTGTTGAACAATACCTACAAGAACAAAACTATGATTTAAAGTATTTCGATTTAACTATTCAAAGTGAACTTGATAACCGCGATGGACGTAAATATGGTTTAGGATCAAGTGGTGCTGTTACGATTGCAACAATTAAAGCCATTTTAAGTTTTTACAAAATCGATTATACTGCTGAATTACTCTATAAATTAGCCGCCATTACCCATCTTTCATTGAATAGTAATGGTAGTTTTGGCGACCTTGCCGCAAGTTCATATGAAGGTTGGATTGCTTATTCTTGTTTCGATCGTCAGTGGTTACTAAATCAAACCAATCATCCAACGATGACTTTAGTTGATTTGGTCAATAAAAAATGGCCAAAACTAATGATTGAGCCTTTGACGGCTCCAAAAGATCTACGTCTTTTAATTGGTTGGACAGGCACACCTGCCTCAACAACGTTTTTAGTCGATCAAGTTCAAGATGAACAAAGTGATATGAATGGTTTTTATAAAGATTTTCTTGCCAAAAGTAAAGCCTGTGTGACCGAGTTAATCGCTGCTTTTAAAGCGCAAGATTTAGCATCTATTCAACGCATGATTCGTGAAAATCGTGAATTATTACGTTCTTTAGGCACAAAAAGTGGGGTCGATATTGAAACATCTGCCTTGCATCAACTGATTCACATCGCAGAAGAATTTGAAGGAGCTTCAAAATCTTCCGGTGCTGGTGGTGGTGATTGCGGGATTGCGATTTTTAATCAACGCGATGAAATTCTTCCAATGATTACCCAATGGCGAGAACAAGGAATCTTGAATTTACCCTTACAAGTCTTTGAAAGTAATATTACCAATAAACAATCTGTTCAATGGGAGGACTAAAGATGTCATCAATTTGGAGTCGAAAAGATGCACACGTTCATCTAGCAGAGATGAATTATCAAGCACATGCAAACAATGGATTTGATGACGTTCGTCTCGTTCATCAATCCTTAACAACGGTTGATATCGCAGATGTAAATTTAAATACAAAGATAGGTACCTTTGATTTAGAGGTGCCTTTCTTTATCAATGCCATGACTGGTGGTAGCCCAAAAACTAAAATTATTAACCAAAACTTAAGTCGGATTGCCAAAGAATGTCATCTCGCAATGGCTGTTGGTTCAGTTAGTATTGCCTTAAAGCATGATGATTCTGAAATTCGTGACAGTTTTACAATTGTCCGCAAAGAAAATCCAGATGGCTTCATTTTTTCAAATATTGGCGCACATCATTCACTTGAAAATGCCAAGCGAGCAGTTGATCTTTTACAAGCTGACGCATTACAGGTACATTTAAACATTCCGCAAGAGATTGTGATGCCAGAAGGTGATCGCGCTTTTTCTAGTTGGTTGCATAATATTGAGACTCTCGTTCAACATCTTGACGTACCAGTGATTGTTAAAGAAGTTGGTTTCGGCATGTCACAAGAAACAATCCAACAATTACTCGATATCGGTGTAACGATGATTGATGTTGCAGGACGTGGTGGTACAAACTTTATTCAAATCGAAAATGAACGCCGTGAACAAGAAGAGTTTAGCTACCTCTACGACTGGGGACAAACAACAGCTGAATCTTTATTAGAAGCACAGCCATTCTTGTCACAGGCTGATTTTATCGCCTCTGGTGGCATTAGAAACCCACTTGATATAATTAAAGCTTACAGTTTAGGTGCCAAAGCAGTCGGACTTTCCGGTGAAATCCTACATCAATGCCTGACACAAGGTAATGATGCAACCATTGCCACTCTCTTAAACTGGCAAGAACACTTAAAAAAATTAATGAGCCTAACCGGCACAAAAACCATACAAGAGCTAACCAAAACAAAAAAAGTCTTCAGCTTAGAATTAGAAAATTGGAAGAAACAACGAAATTAAAGGGGTGGAAAAGCGCTTTGGGATGAACAATAAGATAAGCGGATGAAACCGACGGTTTTTGTCAGATTTGGATGATTAGCTTAATGCCGAACCCCAGCTCACAGAACCCGGATTATAAAGTGGTGGCGCTGACACTTTGTGGTTACATAGCACCCACTCAAAAATAAAAAGACATGTACTTCAAAATGCATGTCTTTTTTAGTATATTCTGAAATTAAGTGCTATCATATAGCTAATAATAAAGGGAGGTTTTTGTTATGACATTAACAATCAAAACAGAAGAAAACACAATTGTTGCTCGTAAAGAAAATGGTGATCTTTTATTTAAACTCAACCCACTTAGAACGATTCCTACTCGGAAAAAATTCGATTTACTTGATGAAAATAATAATGAGTTAGGTACAATTAAACGCGCAACGAACAATTTTGGTCTCTTTGACCTACCTCGTTTCTACCTTAAATTACCTGGACACAAAGAAATTACCGTTCTTAAAGACATGAAACAATTTCAAACAATGTATGAAATCAATGGTGAAAAATTAAGTATTGATGGCGAAGTCACTGGTCAATCTTTTACCATATCTGAAAGTAAACAGAAAATTGCTAAAATTATGGTGAATGCTGAAGATGATCAGTCATTCAGTTTTAGTATTCAGCTAGACAATCCTGACAAAGAACTTCTTGTTGCGGCAATCACATCAATTATTGCAATGATTTATGAAGAAGAACGCTATATGGTAAGACGTAAATAAATATTGAAAGTCTACCAATCTTACAAAAATAAAAGGGCATCCTATCAATCCACAAGTTGATAAGATGCCTTTTCAATTATTCTAGACTTATTTCAGTTTTCTTTAATTTCATATGGTAAGACCCACGGATATATAGCAATACCAATAATAAGATATTAACCAGAGATCCTATCAAGAAAGCGTAACCCATAATGGTCTCGTTTTTAATTATGTCCATAAAATATATAAAGAACTGATTTCCAAAAGTAATAAAACTAAAGAGCGTTGCAAACCATATTTCTTCTTTATCGGTATACGCCATACCATAAAGAATTAAAAAGGCAATGACAGGCAACTGGTATCTCTCATGTTGTCCCATTGTTAACATGAAAACACTGTTGATATAAATGCCTAGAATTATATATGAAACACCTGGTTTATCAAAGTATTTCCACAACAGCCAACACATTATGATCACAATCAAAATTAAGAAAAGATAATTTAAATGATTCAACGTGATTGGACCTAACACTGCACGATTAATGTCGCCATACTCTGTTCCGTAAAATAGTGGGTAGATATTAAAAGCGTTCATATTCACAGAAGGATACATACTTGCACCACCAAAATAAATTTCGAATGGTAACATCATATTTTTACTTCCGAGCATAAAAGGTAGCCATCCTATTAACCCCGTCACTAATGACAATAAAATACCTTTCAAAGTTTTCGAAACACCATATTTACGAATAATAAAGATTAAAAATAATGGAAACAAATAGCAAAATTGCAATTTAGATAAACAGCCAAGCGCAAAGAAGAATGAGCCTAAATACAAATGATCGTTATTAAGTGCATAGAAACATAGAATTAATAGTAGTAAATAC
This sequence comes from Vagococcus silagei, assembly GCF_004795745.1. Lineage (GTDB taxonomy): Bacteria > Bacillota > Bacilli > Lactobacillales > Vagococcaceae > Vagococcus > Vagococcus silagei. Next base: position 157,719 of record NZ_SDGV01000001.1, read on the forward strand.
AATGAATCGACTTGACCCCAAATAGCAGAATTCATAATGAATGCTGGATTAAAGAGGCAGAAGCAAGTCCAAAATAATTTATTTTTCTTGGCTAAAACATACACCGAAATGCTTAATAGTGCATTAAAAACAATTGGCCAGAATTTCAAGGCTACAAAAATTAATCTTGGAATACGGCCTTCTGAAAAGCCTGTCATAAAAGGATTAATTAATCTCAATAATAGCGGAAAAATCGGTGGATAATTCAAAATATCAATGTCTTGATACATGGTAGCAATTGAATCCACTTTGGATGTTGCCCACACAAGATTATAATTTATTATGTCTAATTCTTCATTAATTAAATAGGCAAAACTAAATTGAATAAGCAAAGAAAAAACTAAAAATATCAGAAAAAAAGATAACATTGGCTCTTTTTCTTGTTTTAAAGATCTCATTTTAATACCATCTCCCTAACAAAATACATATATATATTATACCGAATTCAAACATTTATAAAAAGCATATTCTAATAATATTAGCAGATTTAAAATAAGAATAAACTAAAAAGCATGGAAACAAGTTCAAACCTGTTTTCATGCTTTTAATATTATATCTATCCCATTTTTATTAAATTTCTTCAACTTTAACTAATTCAAAATACTTATCAAAGTTTAACGGATTCACAAAGCCAGTTTTTTGTTCCATAGTATTCAACAATCCCAAGGCCATTGCCGTTTTCAAAATTTCTTCTAAACTAGCTTGTTTTTCAAGTGCCAAAGCTAAACCAGCAACAGTTGAGTCACCACTTCCGACTGGATTGACAACATTAATTTTAGGAATTGTTACACGATAAAATTGTTTACCGGACTTAACGAATGCTCCGTCAGCTCCTAAGGAAATCACAATTAATGGAATTGCCATAAACTGTTCTCCTAGAAGTAATGATTTCAAACCTGTTAAATCTTCTAAGGACACCGCAACACCTGTCAATTCTTCAATTTCAGTTAAATTGGGTTTAATTGCATAGGGCTTAACATTTGAATTTAAAACAGCTTTCAACGAACCACCAGAAGAATCTAAAATCACTTTTTTATTCTTTGCATTTAACTGCTCAATCAATTGAACATAGCTATCTTCAGGTAAGCCTTTTGATAAGCTACCTGAGATTGTCACGACATCATGAGCCCCAACTAAATCTTCAAGAAGAGCTTTCAATTTTTCTAAATCTTCAACTGAAAGTGTGGGTCCTCCCTCTAAAACTTCAGTTTGTTGACCCTGATCGTGCAGAATGGCAATACAATTTCTCGTTTCACCATTAATATGTTGAAACTGATGTTGAATCTCTTGTTCTGTCAATTGATCTTCAATATACTTTCCGATATTGCCACCTAAAAATCCTGTTGCTACGACTGATCCATCCATTTGATGAATCACTCGTGCAACATTTAATCCTTTACCACCAGCAGTTTTACTGACTGTTTGGCATCGATTGACATCATTGATTTTTAACGTTTCAATCGGATAAGAAATATCAAGTGACGGATTTAATGTAATCGCTAAAACCATCGCTTTTCACCTACTTCTTAGAATTTTTTATGCCATGAAGTAGCCGTACGGTAAAGTACTTCATTTAATTCTTCAATATTTTTGCGTCCTTCTGTTTGTAACCATTGTCTTGCAGCTGTTTCGCCTTCTTTAGCAAAAACACTTACGCCATTTGCCCAAGTTGCACGGCCACATAGCACACCATTAAATTCAGAACCTGCTTCTGCAGCAAATTCTAATGTTTCTTGGAATAATTTAGCACTTACACCAGCACTTAAGAAAATAAATGGTAAGTCAGTTGCATCACTTTGTTCTTTAAAGATTTTAGCTGCTTCTGCTTTTGTATAAACAACATCAGCATCATTTTCAGCAAAACCTTCAACAAATTTCATGTTTACAGGAACTTCCATTTTTAAGACGTCAATTTTATAACGATCTTTAGAGAATTCTTTCATCATTGCATTTACTTTATGTGGTTTTACTTTTGCGAATTCTTTTGAAGCATTGTCATCATTGTTAGCATCATATGATAATAATTCTAAGTAAAATGGAATATCTTCTGCTGCACATTCGCTACCAATACGTTCAACGAATGCATGTTTACGTTCGTTAACTTCAGCAGATTCATCCACATCATAGTAAAGTAAGAATTTAACAGCATCTGCTTTAACCTCACGGATACGATAAGCTGACCAATCAACGATTAAGTCTGGGAAGCGACCTGGTTCAGTTGCATCATAACCAGTTTGTTCATAAGCAAGTAAAAGTCCTGCATCTGCTACTTTCACTTCTGAAGCTGGTAAACCATATTCTGGGTCTAAAAGAATTGATGTTGCGTACGGTGTTAATTCTTCTGAAACAAGTTTTTTAAAGTCAACGATTGCTTGTGTTACATCACCTTGAAAGTTTTCTTTAGCTAACATTTTTTTCAGTGCACCACGTTGGTCAATTGCTAAGGCTCCAATGATGCCATCTTTTGTTGATAATTGATCCATTAATTTTCTTTTTGTTGCTGTTAAGTTTTTCATGCTAAAATCTCCCATTATTTACTGTATTTTTGTTCGCCATCTAAGTATGTTGCAAGTAATTCTAAATCTTTATTTAAAACGATAAAGTCTGCTGGTTTACCTTTTTTGATACTACCGCAAACGTCATCAATACCAACACTTTTGGCTGGAACTAATGAACCCATTTTAAGTGCATCAAAAACAGTTGCTACATTCCAATCAACAACATTACGGACACCTTCAATTAGTTGTAATACACTACCTGCAAGTGAGCCATTTGATTCTAAACGTGCGGCGCCATCTTTCACTTCAACTGGGAATTCACCTAAATGATAATGACCTTCAGGCATACCACCAGCGCGCATACAGTCAGTAATTAACGCTACTTTATCTGGTGTTTTCACATCAACTAAAACTTCAACGGCTTTTGGATGAACATGATGACCATCACAAATTAATTCACCGTATGCCTCTTTAGAAGTCATTGCTGCACCAACCATTCCTGGTTCGCGGTGAGTGAAGCCACTCATACCATTGTAAGTATGAACAAAAATACTACCACCACGTTCGACACCTTTTTTAGCTTCTTCATATGTTGCATCACTATGCGCTAAAGCAACAGTGACACCTTCAGCAGTGACTTGAGAAATAAAATCAAGTGCACCCTCTTTTTCTGGAGCAAGGGCAATTTTATTAATTAAACCACCTGCTTGTGTTTGCCATTCATGAAATTCTTCAATACTTGGGTGCGTAAAATAAATTGGGTTTTGCGCGCCTTTATGTTTTTCAGTAAAGTATGGTCCTTCAAAGAATATCCCTTGAATTTTAGCACCTTCTACTTGATCTTTAACCGAAGCTACCGTATGCGCCACTTTACCAAGAAGTTCAGATGAAGCTGTTAAAGTTGTTGGTAAGAATGAAGTCACACCACAACTTAATAATCCTTTCGACATCTCTTTGATACCCTCTGCATCATTATCCATGACGTCATGACTCTTAAAGCCATGAATGTGCGTATCGACTAGACCAGGTCCAATCCATTTGTCGCCTAAATCAATTACTTTAGCATCAGATGATACTTCTTTAACACAGTCACCAAAAATGCCATCGATAATTTCGATATATGCATCGGTTTCTACTGTTTCTTCTAAAAATATTTTATTCGCTTTTACAAAAAATCTGTTCACTTAGAACATCCCCTTTTATAATGAATGAATGGTTACGCCTTTAACAACACGGTTTACTGTTCCGGTTGGAGACGGTGTATCTGGTTTGTTGCCAACTTTAATTGAAGCTAATAATGAAACAACTTGAGCGACCATTACAAATGGTAAAGCTAAGAAACCATCTGTTAGCTCTGTATCATCCTTAAGAACGATTGTTTCACCTGTATATGTAGAATCGTTTTGAGCAATCGCAACTGTTTTTGCTGCAATATCATTGCCTTTAATTTCTTCTAAAATATCAACATCATATTGTTGTGTATAAGCATCATTACTAATAAATCCGAAAACTAATGTTTCTTCATCAACAAATGATTTTGGTCCATGACGGAAGCCTAATGATGAATCAAAAGCAGTTGTAATGCGACCTGCTGTTAATTCTAATAATTTAAGTTGTGCCTCACGAGTTAAACCACTTAAGCTACCTGAGCCTAAGTATACAACACGATCAAATTTTTGATCGACAAGACTTTGAATCAATTCTTCTTGTGCTAAAGCTTGTGTTCCCATAGAAACCATTGCATTCACAATCTCATCATGATTCTTATGCTCTTTATCAAATGTTAATAATGCCGATAAAGTCATACATGAGAAACTTCCTGTCATCGCAAATCCTTTATCATTTGATAATTCAGGCATTAATAATACGAATGAATCATTATCGTCTTTAGCATTTTGCGCTAATTTTCCTTCAGGTGCACAAGTAATCACAAGATGTTTGATGTCTTTGACTAATTGATTCGCAAGATCAATTGTTGCGACACTTTCAGGTGAATTTCCACTACGCGCAAATGACACTAAAAGTGTTGGTTCTGCTGGTTTAAAATAAGAATAGGGTGCTGACACAATATCAGTTGTCGGAATAGCTTCAAAAATGAAGTTTTCATTGTCACCAAAACGTGTTAAGTGAGGACGAACAACGTCACCAACATAAGCACTTGTACCAGCTCCAGTAAAAATAACGCGAATTTTTTGACCCGCTTCTTTTTTAAATGTTTCGATGAAGTTTTCGATACCCGCTTCATTTTCTTTAAAAATAGCTAAAGCTTCTTGCCAAAGTTTTGGTTGTTGACTAATTTCTTGTGTTGTAATTGTTGCACCAATTTTATCCAATTCTGTTGTATTCCAATCTAACATTAAGATTCTCCTCCTGATTTAAGTTATTCGATTGTGTGATATTCGATATCTAAATTGGTCAGCACGCGCCACACTTAGCGTGTACTCAACCACTTCATTACTTGTATTATAAGTTTGACGAATCATATTAAGTGATGGTGAACCTTCTGGGATGTCCAACCATTCAGCATCTTTTCGATTGACTAAACTTGCATAAAATTCCTCTTCCGCATAACGAATGACCTGTTGATAGTCATTTAAGAAAACATCATAAAGTGATTTTCCTTCTAAGCGTTCAATTGTTAAATTATCAAATTTATCTTTTGGTAGATAACTTCGTTCAAGCATCATTGGTTTGCCATCTGCTAGACGAAGACGTTTAATTTTGATAATCTTAACACCTCGAAAGACACCAAGATGTTCAGCGAAATATTGATTCGCTTCAACTTCTTCAAAGGAAATAATTTTAGTTTCAGGGGTTCGACCTAAAGTCTTCATTTGTTCAGTAAAACTATATGTTCCAGATAGGTTCATGACATTATCTGAAATACTTGAAACAAACGTGCCCTTCCCATGACGTTTATAAATATAGCCTAAATGTTCTAATTCTTGTAGCGCTAGACGAACCGTGGTTCGACTGACACCATATATTTCTGATAAATCGCGTTCAGAAGGTAACAAATCATGCGGCTTCATCTCTGTCTTGATTGTTTCACGTAAAGTGTCGACTAATTTTCCGTACAGAGACTGCTTCTTTTCTTCCATTACACACCTCCTCTTGTAGTTACCAACTGGTATCAACCACTTATATTATGCTTGAATTTTTAAAGAATGTCAAGGTGATTTTGATAGCTAATTGTTGAGGCTCAGCTAGTAAAATCCCAAATCATCACTATAAATGAAAAGAGTCTGTGATATTCCACTATCACAGACTCTTTTATTAACTTCACCATCAGGTTAATAAGTATAAGAGATACCTATGACCTTAAAATTACGCTCAAATTATACTGGCCAAATATTAATCCAAATACCAAATCCAGATCCAATTAAACCAATAATTAAGACTAGACCAATACATTTGATTGGTGTCCAACCTTTTTTAGCCAATAAGAAGTATAGTAACATTGAAATTGCCAATGGCAACATTTGTGGTAAGATACCATCTAAAATCTTTTGCAAATCAATTTCAACGGGTTTTTCTTCGTTTTTATTGAAAACGACTTCGTACTGACCATTTTCTAATTTTGTAACACTTGCATTTTCTTGGAATTCTTCTGTTAATTTACCGTCTTCATCTTTCGTATAAAGCATATCATCATATTTAGATACCGCTTTTTCAGATGGAACGACCGTTGTAATTTGACGAACTTCATTCGTTGTACCATTTGGAATAACTACATTTATTTTTGTAGCGCCATAAACAGAGATTAACGAACCCACGATAAAGATACCTAAGATACTCGCAGCACGTGTAAACTCTTTTGCATTTTCAGTTAAAATCGTAATGGCATTAGTCCCTAATTTATAAGACCAATTCATTAAGAAAAAACGAAGCGCGAATTGAGCCGCGTTAAAAATAAGCAAGAAGATAAATGGCGCGGCTATATTCCCATTAATCGCCATGTTGGCGGTAATACCCGCGGTAATTGGTACCAATGTAAACCAGAACAACGCATCACCAATACCACCCAAAGGCCCCATTGCAGCAACACGCACGGCACGGATTGTCGGAATATCAGCTTTATTTTGTTCCATTGATAGAACAATACCCATTACAAAGTTCACCAAGAATGGGTGAGTATTAAAGAACTCTAAGTTATGACTCATTGACGCGGCTAAATCATCTTGATTTGTGTGAATTTTTTTAAGTCCAGGTAAAATCGAGTATAACCATCCACCAGCTTGCATTCTTTCATAGTTAAATGACGCTTGTAAGAATAGCGAACGCCAGACCATTTGATTTAACGTTTTTTTATCAAGAGGCTCTGCCGGTGTTAAATCTTGATACGTATCAGGAATATTATATGCCATCTTCTTCTCCTCCTCCATCATTTAAGCTACCTTCAGCTGCAGCACGTTTGAATTTTGTTTGAATTTGGAAATCCCAGTAAGCAATGGCAAAACCAATGAATGCTAAAATAATTAATGCTGGTCCTGCTAAACTTTCTGAAGCCATAACAATTGTTGCCATACCAAAACCTGCAAATAAGAATCCCCAAAGGTCTTTAGACAACATAACTTTCATAAGGATTGCAAACCCAACGTAACGCATCATTCCACCAGCTGCACTAAGTCCAGACATTAACCAGCCAGGAATTGCATCTACAACTGTTTGACCAAATGTGGCACCACCAATAAAGAAAAGTGTCACGATTAAACCAAAGATTGTACCTAAACCAATCATCGCAATATAGTTCAAACGATCGATTCCTTTGGTATTTGCTTCATGTGCATAGTTATCAGCAACAGACATTGCTGGCGACATTAAAGTAAAAATCAAAGTTACACCATATTGTCCTAATAATGAGAACGGAATTGCAGTTGCTACAGCGACAGTTGGTTCTAGTTTTAATGTTACCGCTAGAACAGCTGCCATAATACCACCAATTACAGCGTTAGGTGGTTGCGCTCCACCAACTGGCATGTTACCAATTGTCATTAATTGATAAGTACCACCAACAACTAACCCAGTTTGTACATCTCCTAAAATCAAACCAACTAATAAACCGGTTACAATTGGTTGATAAAGAGATTCTAAGAAACTGAATTGGTCAATTGCGACGATAAAAGTCATAATAAAGATTAATAAGATCTGAATAATTGAATAATCCACTATGTTTCACTCCTTCTTTATTTGTAAAGTTTTGAAATATCTTCCACTGCAGTTGACGGTACACGTTGAATTTCCAGTTTTACGCCAAGTTCTTCAAGACGTTTAAATGCTGCCACGTCTTTGTCATCTACCGCAACAGTTGTTGCCACTTGACGTTTACCTTCAGCCATATGCATATTACCAATGTTGACTTTCTTTATATCAGTAACTCCCCCTTCTACTAATTTTAATGCATCTTCTGGTGAATCAACAACGATAAATATTTTTTGGCGGTCAGCCGCTTTGTGGATAATTTCAATTGTTTTTTGGATACTGAAGTAACGTGTTGCTACCCCAGTTGGCGCCGCCATGTCCATTAAGCCTTGTCTCACTTTGTCTTCTGAAACGCGGTCATTGGCCACTAAAATTAAGTTCGCACCGATTGTGCCACACCATTGTGTTGCTACTTGTCCATGAATTAGACGGTTATCAATTCTTGTTAATAAAATATTTGCCATTTTCCTATCCCCTAACTAATCTTTAATTATTTTTGAAATTGAGTATCGCGAAACTTCCATCAGTTGACCCGATTTCAGTCTTAAATCAATGATTTCATCACTAATTTTAGCTACCTCTCCATAAATACCATTTAGAACTAAAACGCGATCACCGACTTTTAAATTTTGATGTAAATCTTTAAAGTGGGCTTTTTGTGCTTTCAAATTTTTCATGTTCACTAAATAAAAAATACCAAGTGTCACGATAATAATAATAATAATTGCTATGGACGTATAAAGTATGTTCTGCCACATATTAAATGCCATCCACTTCATCGACTTCTTCAGCCGCTTTTAATTCGCCAACAACCATACCAGTTTTAGCGCTTTCAATAATTTGAGTTAAAATTTCAGCTGGGGTAGTTCCCATCAAGTTTTGACCCATAAATTCTAAAAGCATTGGTAAATTTGTACCGGCAATTACAGAAATGTTTGGATTGTCGCCTTTTAACAACATTGCCTGATTGAAAGGTGTTCCCCCAAGTAAGTCTGTAAAAATAAAGAGAGTATCTGAATCCTCAGTCAATTTAGTTTTTAGATTTGCCATATTATCCACGTAAGTTTCTAGAGGATCTTCCTCTCTGAATGGCAACGCTACCATATTTGCTTGTGGACCAGCTATCATTTCTAAAGCATGAGTTAACCCTACTGAAAACTCTCCATGCCCCGTTACGATACAATTAATCATCGTATCTCTCCTTTCAATTTAAGTTATCATAACCATCTGGTTGTAACCACTTTCAATATAACGCGTTTTAAATAAAATGTCAACATAATTTCAAGTAGAGTCTTAGAATTATCATAGCATAGACTTGGAATTATTAGTTTGTGAATTATGTATTTTATCTTTTTTAGCAAGCGTTTCCAAAAGCTATTACAGTAATGACGGGCTTAAACTGAGTTTTAGTATTTTTAACATTTTTTGTTTTTTTAAAGGTAATAAATACCGTATTCATTTGTTTTAGTTTTTATACTTTTAATGAAAAAATGGTCATTCGTTTTATTTTTTTACAAAAAAAGGCCCTCGCTCGTTAATTAAAACCAAGCAAAGGCCTTTTTTACAAAATTCAATTGATGCATCGAAAGGGAGTCGAACCCTCACGCCCGTAATTGGGCACAAGATCCTTAGTCTTGCATGTCTGCCAATTCCATCATCGATGCTAAAAAGAATCTTCTTAAAATATAATGGTTTATTTCGTATTTGTCAACTCTTCTAAGCGTCCCCCACACTGACAACGATAGCGGTTCGTGTTCATTCGTCTTCTTCGTGGATACTTTTTTTGACAAGTGGTACATTGATATAATTTACTATACATTTCAGTAGGTGTTTGCATGGCTTTAACATAACGGCTACCTCCCGTTTCTTGCAACAACTTTTTAAAATCTACGTCTTGATGACGGTAGCCTTTACCTTCCAAATGTAAATGATAATGGCATAATTCATGTTTAATAACACCAACAAGCTCAGTCATTCCATGCTTTTCGAGAACTAGTGGATTAAAATCTAAATGGTGGTCGCTTAAATGATAGCGACCACCAGTTGTTTTTAATCGTTTATTGAAAATGGCAGTGTGTCGAAACTCGCGTTTAAAGACATCTCTAGATATCTGTTCCACTAAAGTTTGTAACTCTTCTTGACTCATATCACCATTCTCCTATTTTATTTTGTTACAGGTAGCATTGTTAAGGCAATGCGTTGTTTTTCTAACGAAACACTCTCAACCCAAACTTTAACAATATCACCGACTGCGACAATATCAGTTGGATGTTTAACAAACTTATCGCTTAGCTTAGAAATATGCACCATACCATCTTGTTTCACACCGATATCAACAAAGACACCAAAGTCAACGACATTACGAACAGTCCCTGTTAACTCCATACCTGGTTGTAAATCTTTCATACTTAAAACATCTTTTCTAAGTAACGGAGCTGGCATGTCATCACGCATATCACGGCCTGGTTGGAGTAACGCACTACGAATATCTTCAAATGTTTCTAAACCAATTTCTAGCTCTGCAGCCATCGTTGTGGCATCAACATGTTGAATCTTTTGTTTTGCTTCCTCTGTGCCAAGATCATCGATTGCTAATTTTAAGCTTTTCAATAGTTTTTTAACTACGGCGTAACTTTCCGGGTGAATTCCTGTTTGATCTAACAAGTTATCACCATGAGGAATACGCAAGAAACCAATTGATTGCTCGTAAGCTTTTGGTCCTAAGCGTGGTACTTTTTTCAATTCTTTACGATTGGTAAAGACACCATTTTCTTCACGGAAACGGACAATATTATTTGTCGTTGTCTTATTCAAACCAGAAATATGTTGCAGTAATTGCGCACTCGCAGTATTGACATCGACACCTACTTGGTTAACTGCTGTTTCAATGACAAAATCTAATTGTTCTGTTAACAATTTTTGTGACACATCATGTTGATATTGTCCCACGCCAACTGCTTTCGGTTCAATTTTAACCAATTCAGCTAATGGATCTTGTAAACGACGCCCAATACTTACGGCACTACGTTCTTCAACTTGTAGATCTGGAAACTCTTCACGAGCAACATCACTCGCTGAATAGACAGAAGCACCGGCTTCATTGACAATCACGTAATAAACATCACGTTTTAATTTAGCTAATTCTTCAGAAACAAATAATTCTGACTCACGACTCGCAGTTCCATTGCCAATTGCGACCATATCCACATTAAATTCTTCGACTAACTTCAAGAATTCTTTACCTGCTTCTGCCTTTTTGGCAGCACCAGATGGTTTATGCGGGTAGATGACCTTAATCGCTAAAACTTTTCCAGTCGCATCCATGACTGCTAATTTACAACCAGTACGGTAAGCTGGGTCAAAACCTAAGACAACTTTACCTTTTAACGGTGATTGTAACAATAAATGACGTAAGTTCTCACCAAAAATTGAAATAGCTTGTTTTTCAGCTTTTTCAGTTAATTCATTTCGAATTTCACGCTCAATACTCGGGCGAATAAAACGTTTGTAACTATCACGATACGCTTCTTGTATATAAGCTGTTGCTATACTTGCTTCGTCTTTAATCAGATGACGAGCAAAATATTTTTCAATTTTTTCTTCATCAATATCAAGACTGACTTTTAAAATGCCTTCTTTTTCACCGCGATTAGCAGCTAAAATACGATGGGGCACTAATTTATGAACTTGTTCTGAAAAATCATAATACATTTCATAGACTTGTTTTTCGTCCAAGGCTTTATCTTTTTCTTTCACAACAAACAAACTATAATCCCATAAATATTGGCGTAACCATTTACGGTATTCAGGATTATCACCAATTTGTTCAGCTAAAATTTCATGTGCACCTTGTAATGCTTCTTCAGCTGAAGTGATTTTCTGTTCAGAATTAATAAATTCAGTCGCCTTTTCAGTAACTGAACCTGTTTTAGGAAAACTTAACAACCATACTGCCAGAGGTTCCAATCCTGCTTCCTTGGCAATAGTTGCCTTGGTACGACGTTTTTGTTTAAATGGTCGATACAAATCTTCCACTTGTTGCATTTTAGTCGCTTTTTCAATTTTTTTACGTAAAGCATCGTTTAATTTACCTTGTTCTTCAATTAAACGAATCACTTCTGCCTTCCGATTTACCAAATTTTCAACATAATGATAGCGATCTGAAATTTCACGAATCATCACTTCATCTAAACTATCTGTTTGATCTTTACGATAACGCGCAATAAAGGGTACCGTATTCCCTTCTTCTAGGAGCGTCAAGACAGTCACGACTTGTTTTTTTTTATATTGCGGTAACTCTTCATTTAAAATATCCAATACATGTTGATCTAGCATAATAATTATTTCGTCCCCTTATTCGTTGCATATTGTTCGACATATTGCGCTGGTTTTACATAGTAAGTATCCAAATAATTTGACAATTGGCTGTAAGCTTTAAGCAATACAAATGTGCGGTTGTCCATTAGAACAACATTATTCTCAAACATTGGTTGTTTGACTAATGCGCCAATTTGATCCCAAAAGTTTTCTAAGTTTTTGATGTATGGTAAACACCATTTTAAGAAATCCATATTCTTATTGATTAAGTTAATCTGATAAATCTTATTCCAACGAACAGGCAAGTACGTTAGTTCTGCCATATCTAAAGCATATTCTTCTTCTGGAACTTTTAATTCGTCATTCACGGGATTCTTAGATTTTTCAAAGAGCATATAAATCTCTTTTTCAACCTTACTTTGATCCACGGTCATTTTTCGAACCATGTCATTCATCACATCGTGACCTTTTGATGGATCAGGTTCATAATGATCATCTAAATCAGTTAATTCTTCCAGAGTTAAAGGTACTTCTTTAATCTCATTGAAAATGTTTTGCATTACAATTGATTCACTCGTCACCGGCGCTGGTTTAATCTCGTTTTCGAGTTGAGACGTCCGTTTAACGACTTCCTCAAAAAGAAGTTGATATTTCAAAGCACGTTTTTTCAGATTACTAACCGCTTCATCCATACGTTTATATCCATGTTCCCATTTCACCGTGTCTTCTTCGTATTCTGTTTGTTCTTTTGTTAACTGTTTTTGCGTAAACTCATGCTTACGTTTCCACTCGTTAACATCCGTTTCCAAACGCCATACCTTAGCTTGAGTTTCATCGATGACAATTTGCATATTTTCAAGCTGTGCTACTTTTTCAGCGTAAGCTTCCTTAGTTTTCGTTAAATTATTATTTACAACATCAAAATCCTCTTTCAATGCGTCTTCACGTTCTTGCATCATTTGTTGTTCAGAAAGTAGTTTTTTTAGTTTAGCATCATCTTCGTGTGTGCGTTTTTGAATGACAATTAGTTCATCTTCAAGTTGCTTCACATCTTGTTGCGCTTCACGAATGATGGCTTCTTTTTCAGATAACAACTGATCAATCATCTCTTGATAGCGTTTATTCTCTTTTTCAAGTTTTGAATAACGTTGTCTACGTGTACGTTTTTCATCCTTTGTTTCATCTAATTCAAGTTCATTATCAACAAAGTCCATATCAATTTCCTCAATTTGATGACCTTTGTTTTTACTACCTTTTGCCTTTTTAACCGCTTCAATTAAAATTAAATTAGCTTGATCGAGTTTTTTATTTAATAATTTAGCTTCTTCTAATTGATACGACAAGTCTGAATTTTTCTGTAAAAGTTCATCTTTGGCAATTCTTTCTTGCGTTAATTCTTTCAAATATTCTTTGACGGTTTCCTGCAATCTTAAATTATCATTTTTCCAATCACTATTTAAGATACTACTTTGGGCGATCATCCACTGTTGCGCATCCATACCTGGAATTTCGCCCTCATAATTTTGCACTTGATCATCAAATTCAATTTGATTAACCCCATAATTTTCTGCTGATACGGTTTGATTTGCCATTTCAGCAGATTGTCTAGCCATTCTTTCTGTCACTCTTATTAAGCAACTTTCTAACAAACGAACAGCTGATGAGACTAAACTCTTAATTTCATCTTTAGATAACGTACGTGGGATCTCAAATGTCAGATTATAGGATGATTCCCCGGCTTCTTGATAATCTAAAAACGCGCGGAAAATGCGAAAATCAGGGAACAAACGATTCCACTCATTCAACATGACCTGACAAGCAATGACAATGTATGATTTTTCTAATTGATTGGTATTCATCCAACTTAACTCTAATTGATTTTCAAGACGTTTTTTAGAAATGTCTGAAAGAATAATCTCACTTTTTTCGGTAGCTCTTTTTCTTTCCTTACTAAATAAACGACTTGTTACACGAATATCTGAATTAAGCATCACTAGCCCTCTTTTCTTTACATAGTCATCGTTTGATACTCGAACGTCAACTTGTAGTAATCTTTGATTTAAAATAAATTATATCATATTAAAAAAACAAAAATGGTTATACACGCAGAAAAAGTGTTGCTCATTAACGCAACACTTCAAACTTTAGTTTTAAGCTTCTGGTGAGAAGTTTAATTGAACACCAGGTTCATCTAATGAAATTTCTGTAATTTCATAAGCCAAACGCTCAATTAAAACAAATAAAGGTCGTACAAGTTCATTAATTTCTTCAGGCGAAAAATCTTCAATTTTATCGACTTTACGATCAATTAACTGTACAAATTGCGCTACATCTCCAGATAAGGCCACTTTTTCTAACACAATTTTAAATTCAATTCTTAAACCTAATACTGAATCTTTTTCCGGATTTAAAGGTGTGCCTTCCTCAATTGGAAATGGGTTAAGGCTAACATTAATTGCTGTTTCTTCTGTATGTTCATTTGGTAAAGCATCATAGTGAAATGCTTGCACAAATTCTTGTTGACGCACTAAATTCATAAAATAACCTCTTTCTATTTTACACCGATCATAATTTTTGTTTTGTTTCTTATAATACTAGTGTACACGATTCCGACTTTAAAATAAATCTAAAGATTAAATTTTATTCACTTTCTCTAAATCCTTGCCAAACGTTACCTAAGTTTGGTAAAAATGCAATCCCATTTTCAATTGCCAGATAAACAAATGCCTTGGCTTGTTTCACAGAATCTGGCAACGAATGTCCCATCATCAAGTAGCAAGTGATAGCTGAGGCAAAGGTACAACCAGCTCCGTTGTTCGTCGAAGTTGCTAATTTAGACTCACGAAATTCTAAAAACTCGATCCCATCATAAAAAAGATCGACTGCTTCCATACCTGGAAAACGCAAACCGCCTTTGATTACCACAGATTTTGTACCTAATTCTTTTAAACGACACGCCGCTTGCTTCATTTTTGCAACAGTATCAATTGGTGATATGCCTGATAATAATTCTGCCTCATGCAGATTTGGCGTAATGATCGTGGCTAAAGGGATTAATTCGTCTTTAAAAAATTGGATAATCGTTTCACTTGTCTCAAAACCAGATTCTTTTAGAGCTAAAACTGGGTCAATGACAAGTGGTTTGTCAGAGCCTTCTGTTTTTAAAAAATCTTTAATTAAATGTGCTACTTTTAGATTAGCTAACATACCTACTTTCACGCCGCCATATGTCCCAACTGTCTTAAGGATTCCTAATTGCGTACTAATTTCTTTTTCGCTTAGTTCAAAAATTGAGATGTGCTCGTTTTGAGGATTCATTGTTACGATACACGTTAAAAGTTGGTGTGAGGTAATGCCAAAGCGTTGAAAAGTTCTGACATCTGCCTGTAAGCCGCCTCCACTCAGTGTATCTGAGCCGGCAATAATAAGTGCTGGTTTCACATTGTTCCTCTTTTCTCGTCTAAGTAACTGGTCCAATTTTGTTAAATGGATAATATCGCACTAAAAGAACCCCTTTTAATTGGTCTCGTTTCACGAGTCCAAAATGACGACTATCTTTAGCTGCTTGGCGATTATCTGCTAAGACAAGATAGTGATTTTCTGGGATAGTTTGCGTCCCTTCGTTGGCTCCTTTAATATTACGCATATCAAAATTCTCAGTATATAACGCTTGTTTATTCTTTGCTTTCGACTTAAAGGTTAAAAAATTCTCCTTTAAGTAGGGTTCCGAATATTCTTCTTTATTAATTGTTAGAATATCATTCGTGACTTTCACATCATCCCCTGGTAATCCGATAATTCTTAGTGGCATGACATCCTCTTCAACTTTTACTAATGCAAGATTGAAGCGTTGAGGTTGAAAATCTTCTTTATAAAAGATACGGTCTTTTTTTTCAAGTTGAATATACATACTATCATTATCAACTTCATGACGTTTAACAAGTGATGACGCTACTACTACTGCGACAATGATCAAGATAACCGCAATGAAAAAAAAGTAAACAAAAAAAGATTTTGATTGTCGTTTGGCTTTTCTTGGTTTCATTTTTTCTAATTCCTATTCATCTATTACTTTTCTTCTTGTTGCGCCTCTTCAATTTCACGATACTTTTCCATCTTCTTGCTAAATAAATAGCCGTTTGTTGGCGCTGTATATGTGATTGCGTTGGCGCCTGCGTGAATAGTCTCCAAAATACTTTCATCGGTTGGGCCACCTGTAGCCATGATAGGGACAAGAGGATGATTTTTTCGAATTTCACGCACAATATGAGCAGTATTTTTTCCACCGCTGACATTCAAAATCTTCACACCGGCGTTTAGTTTAGCTTCTACATCAGTAAATTCTGATGTCACTGTGCCAATAATTGGAATATCCACCATTTTTGCAATTTCCTCAATGGTTTCTGTTGGAGTAGGTGCATTTACAACAACTCCCAGTGAACCATTCGCCTCAGCAAACATACTCATACTTGCAGAACGGTGTCCTTGCGTTGTTCCTCCGCCGACCCCTGAAAAAACAGGAACATCAGCAACTTCCACGATACATTTTGTAATGGATGGATGTGGCGTAAACGGATAAACAGCAATGACTGCATCCGCATCAATATTTTTAATAATAGCAATATCGGTTGAATAACAAATTGATTTGATACGACGACCAAAAATTCGAATGCCTGAACACTCACGAATCACGTTTGGCACTTTCAAAATATCTTTACGTAAATCTGTCATTATTTCCGGTACATATTTTTCACTTTTCAACTTACTTCCCCCTAAATCAACTTTAAAAATTTTTATGCTTAATCATATTGCGCGAGCTGATTCGCTTCGATCACGTCAATAATCTTATTCGCATATGTTGGGTCAGTTGCATAACCGGCTACTTGCAATGCTTTAGCAGCTGTTTTGTAATCATCTGCTAGCAAAACGCCTTGATAAAGATACGGATCCCAATCGACACCTTTAACAAAAAGTTTCGTATGATCGATTAAACTTTCTTCCCAACTTGAATACACTTTAAAATTGGCTTCAATAGTTTCCCATTTGCCATTTCGGTATTCTTGTGTTTTTAGTTTTACTGATTTTCCATTCGGATTAAAAGATTTCATTCCAAATAGGTTATTATACTGGGCACTTAATTCACTGGTACCCCAATCAGATTCTAAAATTGCCTGGCCAATGACAATACTTGGCAAAATCCCATAATCTTGTTGTAACTGTTTTGCTGTTGGTAGAAGTTGCTGAATAAACTGTTCATGCGCTTCTACTTGATCATCATGAGGATTCACTGGTTGGACCTTGTCATCAAACAAATGGTTCAGTGTAAATGAAAACACGAAAATCCCTAATAGAATAATCAACACACTCATCAGAAAAGGACCTCGACCATTTCGTTTGGAGCGATAATTTTTTTTATATTTTTTTGCCATAATTTCCCTACTTCTCGTTTATTGCTCAACTGACACCCACGACAAGACCCCAATTACTTAAAACTTATTCTTCAATCGGCTCTTCTTCAACAACGATATTTTTTTCAATGTAAGTTTCACTTAAATTCTCGTCAACCCATTCTAATAGATCAACTTGAGAATCTATAATTTGTTGTTGAATAATTTCCGGCATAAAGAATTCTAAAATATCATCATAGCCCCATTCTTGATAATTGACGCTAATTCTTAAATTCACACAATTACGTTTATTTCGTTCATCAACACCTGCCCGGATAGCGCGTTGCTGTGTTATTAATTCTGCCGTTGCTAAACCTGACTTGATCCATGTTTTAGCAATACTTGCTTTTAACCGTTTGTATTCAGGTACGATATAATTACGCTTTTCTGGAAAGATGATTGTTTGACGTGCTATTTTTTGAATCAACATCCATTCATAATCCGAAAACAAAGCTTTTAACTTTTGCATTTTATCGGCAGAAAGTGCTTTTTTCCCACTCTTCCACTCGAGCCATTCCTCATATGAAATATCTAAATATTGAAGACTAAAAAGTTTCTCGCTAAAAAACTGATCTTGAATTCGATCAACCATAATATTTACAATCGCTTGATTCATCATAATTCATCCTTTCTAAATTTCTCATATTTTCATTTTACCCTCTTTACCCGATAAAATCATCTTTCATCTATTATTCTCCAAGGCTGGATTCCGCAAAGAAGTTTACCTTAATTGAAACAAATGTCTCTAAATCTTGCAGTAATAAAAACAACACGGCTCGATTTTCAAACTCAGTTCGCGTTTTTGGTAAAGGACTCGCTTGATAAAAGGCCATTGTGTTTTGTGCAGCTTCTTTCAGTGCTTTAGCATCATTTGTTTCTGCATATTCAGTCGCAATTCGCTCCATCAATTTTACCACATCTTCAGAAATTTCTGCTGAAACATCAATCTTTTTAATTTTCAATAAAATGTCATCTAGTAACGTCCATTGCAAACGGCGCATTTGAAAATAATTGAGGTGATAAACATCTTCTGACAACAAATGATTATCTAGATCCTTTTTTGCAATTGCTTCGCCATTCTCAATTTGATGTGACAACTCGGCTAATAGTGTTTCACATTTTGTCACTTCACCTTGAGCCGTTAATACGTCAGCTAACTCGAGAATCAATGTTTGAATTTTTTCATCGACACTCTTTTTATTATCGGCTAATTTTTGACTCTGATTAGGCATATAAAGATTAGCCAACCAAGCCAGACTTATGCCGATAATCAATAATCCAAAGGCATTGCCAATTAGAGCAAATGTCATGCTTTTTGCATTTAAAAAACTTGTCATCAAAACTGAATTCACTGTAATCGCTTCGGGGACATTGAATTTTACCGCCAGAGGGATATAAGCCAATAAATATGCACCAAAAGCGTATGCATTGTAACCAATCAAATTATAACAAACCCACGCAATAAAAACAGCTCCAATGAATGCTAAAATTCTGCCTACACCTAATTCAAGGGATGATTTTTTTGTATTCGAGACACTCAATAACGCGATAATTCCAGCTGTAGGCGCAGAGGCTAAGCCAAACGCGCTCGCGATTAAGATTCCTAAAACAACTGAAATAACTGTTTTTATTGTCCGTAATCCTATTTTCAATCCAAAGACTCCTTTTCATTTTTTTAATTTTAGTTTAGACCAGCTTCTTAGACTAGCATCACCCGTCATTTTCGTATATGATAGTAGTTACTAAGGAGGGGACCCTTTTGAAATTTATTAAATCAATTATTTTAAGTGTGGTCGTGCTCTTCTCGTTAAGTGCCTGTGGAATGACGCAAGAACTAGACCAAGCCATTGACAGTACTACTGCGATTACGACCGATTTAAAGGCCCAAAAGAAAGATGTTGCAAAATTAGAGGAACTAACTCGTAAAGTCAAAGATACGTTAGATAAAGATTTGGCTGATCAATCTGATGACACTTTTTATCAAAACGAAGAGGGCTTCTTATATAAGAACGTTCAAAAAAGAAATGAGATTTTAACAACACTTGTTGATCATAAGAAACTAGTCAAAAAACAACGTAAAGAAATCGACACTATCGTATCCAAAAAAGCTGTGGATGTTGATAATAAAAAATTACGTCTAATTGCTAGCAGCTTAACAATTATTGAAAATAATTACGAAGCACTTATTCTTTATTTAACAACTGGACTTGAGCAAGAAGACGATTTATACAACGCTCTACCTCTTGATGACCTTGCAACACGGATGTCGGTCATCGAAAGAAATAATGGATCAATTACGATGTTAAGTGAAGAGACATTAAGTAATATTGATTATACCTTAGACTTGATCGAAACGTTCCAAAAAAATGCAAAATTGACAAAAACAAAATAAAAAATGAAGAGGCTTGCCCAAAAAATGGGAGCCTCTTTTATTTTGTAGTTTTGGGTAAATAGTGTGACATTTGCTCTTCGGTCAAAACTGTATTTTAAGGCAAAATAATTATAGCACAGGCTTCACTACTGCATCCTGATTGTTGAGCTCGTCTTAATGTTCACCTCTAAACACCTACTCCACCACCTTATTTTATCGGGGTTCTGTGAGCTGGGCCTCCGCATTAAGTCAATCCTGATATTTTGACAAAAATCGGCAATTTATCAGACTCGCCTTACTGCTCTGCCCAACACGCTCACTCCACCACCTTGTTTTATCGGGATTTTTGGAGCAGAGGTTCGGCAATAAGCTAATCCTGATATTTTGACAAAAACCGTCAAATTATCAGGATTGTCTTATCGCTCACCTCTAAGCGCTCCAAAAATCACCTTGTTTTTAATCTACTGACTTCAACGCTTCTATCATATCGACGTGTTTTAATTTTTGGTGCATGAACCACATGACGATTAGGGAGAAGAGGATGGTTAGGAGGGCGGCGTATAGGTAGCTGATTGGGTGGATGATTGGTGGGAACATCATCATGTCGACTTCAGCTGTTTTTAACACGAAGTTGTGTAAGAATTTGCCTAAGACACTTCCTAATAGAATTCCTAAAATTGTTAAGATATTGTTTTCACGGTAAACGTAAAGCGTAACTTCACGGTCGTAAAAACCGAGGACTTTGATGGTTGAAAGTTCTCTAATCCGTTCTGAAATATTTATGTTTGTTAGGTTATATAAAACGATGAACGCTAGTAATGCAGCTGAGACAATTAATACCCAGACAACGATATTCAAACTACCCATGGTATCATCCATTTGTTTACCAATTGCACTTGTGTAGGTCACATTCATAACATTTTCAGAATTCATTAAATCTTGCGCTAATTTTTTCTCTTGTGTTTCACTAAGCTCTTTTTTAAATTTCAACAAATCAACATTGTATTCTGGCTTTTCTGCGAATATTTTTTCATAATACTCCGGTGTTAAGTACATAAAGTGTAAAGCATAATTTTCAACAATATGACTCACTCTTACTTGATACTCACGATTATTACTGTCTACAATTTTAAGTTGATCGCCTGATTTCACATCAAAGAGTTTTGCTAGTTTTTCATTAATAATGACACCATCTTGATCTAAATGGTAACTTTCCCCAGTTTTACGATCTTTAAATGTCACAAAATCAGCAAGGTTTTTATTTTTTTCAGGAACATCTAAAGTCACATCTTGACTAGTGACACCTTTTTTCTCTACGGTCACTGTCTTTTGAGCCAATGCTAAGTGAGCGCTCACATTAGAAATTTCATCACGTTGTGCACGATAATCTTTACCACCATCTTTTGTTACATCATCATTTAACACGACAGTTGCATCATAATGCCAAATTCGCGAAAATTGAATGTCAACAATATCACCAATCGCATCTCGAATTCCAAATCCGGTCACAATCATTGCGGCACAACCAGCAATGCCTAAGACGGTCATCAACATTCGTTGTTTATAGCGGAATAAATTTCGTGCGGTTACTTTTTGATTAAAATTCATCCGACGCCATAACCACGGAATGCGTTCTAATAAAATGCGTTTTCCCGGTTTTGGTGCTTTCGGACGCAGTAGTGTTGCGGGTGTACTCAATAAATCCACTCTTAAAACGACTAGGGCAGAGACCACTGTACAAAGGAGTGCCACAACAACTGATTGAATTGAATAACTCCAATAATAAGTAATAATTAATTCAGGCAAATTATAGAGACTGCCATATGCATTGTAGATGATCGTTGGAAAGACATGATAACCCACGACTAATCCTAATAAACTTCCGGTAATACTTGCGGTAATGGCATAGACAATAAATTTTCGCGAAATTTCCCAATTCGTATAACCTAAAGCTTTTAGGACACCAATCTCTCCTCGTTTTTCATCCACCATTCTTGTCATAGTCGTTAAACAAATTAATGCGGCAATGAGGAAGAAGAACACTGGGAAAACAGTCGCGATTGAAGATAAACGATCTGCATTATCTTGATATTCTTTATAGGCAGCATCATCTTTACGATTTGTATAAATATTATCTTTAGCAGACAATTTATCAAAAAGATTTTGTGATTCTGCTAATTCACTTTGTTTAATTTCAAGTTCATGTTGTTGATCGGCTATTTTATCAGCTTCTTGGGCTAATTTATTTTGAGCTTCTTTTAATTCAACTGGTAACATCCCGCTTGATAAGCCTTGTTGTGTTAACTGTTTGATTTGTGTGTCAACTTTTTCAGTTTCAGTTTCAATTATTTTCTGACCATCTGCTAATTTTTGTAAGCCTAATGTCAGTTCTTTTTGTCCCTCTGCTAAATTTTTAGCTTGCGCGTCATATTTATCACGCGCACTTTTTTTCAGTGCTTTTTTCACCAATTTTTCATCACGACTTTGCAGTCGATCATACCCGTCACTATAACCTGATTCTTTCGGCGTCTCTTTATATTGCACAAAAGCTTCTGAAAAATCTCCGTCAACAAAATCTGTTTGTGGTATTAAAGCAAAATAATCAATCGAACCTTTACCAATCGATGTATTACCACGCGATATTTTATCAATATAAAGTGGTGAATTCACAAAACCTACGACTTCATACGTTTTTTGATTCAACTTTTCATGGCCTTCGATTTCTGACCAATCTAGTTTTTCACCGATTTTAGCTAATTTTAATTCTTTTGCTCGTTGATCAAGGACAATTTCACCAGCTTTTTCTGGCAAGCGACCTGACGTCAGGACTGGCTGATTTAAATTACGCTTCGCATCCAAATCATAAGACATCACGTGAACGACTTGATTCTTATCTGGTTCATTTAAATCGAGTGAGTAACCACCCTGTACTTTCTTTACTTCATCAATTGCGGCCACTTTAGCAATATCATCTTTTGTTAATCCAAAAGGTGATGTGATTTTTGTATCCATCAAATCTTGTTTCTTATAGTAATGATCTGCTGTATTAAGCATATTGGGTCCGGTGGCTTTGATTCCAGCATAGAAACTAACGCCTAATAAGATAATCAGTAAAATTGATAAAAATCGAGCTTTTGATTGATAAATTTCACGCCAAATTGAACGGTGTAATGCTTTCATTTTCCCACTCCCCTTCTTACCACGTCACGTCTTGCGCGGAGATTGGATGTTCATTGACATCAATGCTACGAACTTTCGCATCATTAATACGAATCACACGATCAGCCATTTTAGCAATCTCTGAATTGTGCGTAATTACGATGACCGTCGTATGGTATTTTCGACAAGTTTCTTCAAGGATTGTTAGAATTTGTTTACCTGTTTCATAATCCAAAGCCCCAGTTGGTTCGTCACAAAGTAACAGTTTAGGATTTTTAGCTAACGCTCTTGCTATGGCAACACGTTGCTGCTCACCACCAGATAATTGCGCAGGGAAGTTTTTCGCGCGATGCTCTAAACCAACCATTTGTAAAACTTCATCAACGTCTAAAGCGGTCGTCGTAACCTGCGACGCTAACTCAACATTTTCACGTGCTGTTAAATTGGGCACCAAATTATAGAACTGAAAAACAAAGCCAACATCTACACGACGATATTGGGTTAACTGTTTGGCACTATATTGTGCAATGTCTTGACCATCGATTAAAATCTCACCTTCATCACAGCTATCCATTCCACCTAGTATATTTAAAACAGTTGATTTTCCCGCCCCACTGGGACCTAAAATAACGGTAAATTCACCTTTTTTAATGTCAAACGAAATATCATCATTGGCAACAATCGTTGTTTCGCCCATTTGATAACGTTTGGCAACATTTTTTGCTACGACATAACTCATTTTTCCCACATCCTTATCTCTAGTACTCTCAATTATATCAAACCTCATTGAAAAACGATAAACAAACCAGCTAAATTTATTACTTTATGAAATAAAAATCAGTACCTTGGTTTCTCCTAAAATGACTAAATTTTAGTGAACACATCAAGATACTGTCTTATTTAATATTGGTTATGATTCGTGAATATTTTTAAAAACTTTTTTCAAAATTGGTGGCGCAATTAAGGTTGTTAAAATCAC
The DNA here is from genome assembly GCF_004795745.1 of Vagococcus silagei. Taxonomy (GTDB): domain Bacteria; phylum Bacillota; class Bacilli; order Lactobacillales; family Vagococcaceae; genus Vagococcus; species Vagococcus silagei. The sequence goes on from NZ_SDGV01000001.1 coordinate 181,731, forward strand.
AGAAATTATCACACTTGTATAATACTCTTGTGACAGTAAACCACTACTTAAACCTGTCGTACCAATGATTAAAGCAACTTCACCTCTTGAAATCATGCCCGAACCAATCGCTAATGACGACTCAGTGTTAAAACCTGTCATTTTCGCACCTAAGTAACCGCCAAATAGTTTTGAGAAGATGGCAACAACGGTCACCACAACTAAAAACCAGATTTGACTTAAGACACCTGTAAATGAAATACTCAAACCAACACTTACATAAAAGAAAGGCACAAAGAGTGAATTCGCAATAGGGTCAATTCCCTCTTCGATTTCGTGTTTAAATTCTGTTTGGGAGATGAACAAACCAGCTAAGAAAGTCCCAATAATTCCTGCCATACCCAAACTTTCACCAAAGTAAGCAAAAGCAAAACAAATGATTAACGCGCCGGTCACAAGTGGTGCTGTAACTGTAAATTTCGATGCCAATCGTAAAAATAGCGGCACGACATAGATACCAACGACAAATGCGACAATAAAGAAAATGGCTTTTTTAAGTAATAACAATGGGATTGACGTGCCACCCGAATTGTCCCCCCATAAATGACATCACAAACGCAAGCAATGTGACAACTAAAATATCATCCACAACTGCTGCACCTAAAATCGTTGTTGATTCTTGTGTTTTCATCACTTTCATCTCTTTTAAAACCTGAACGGTAATACTCACTGAAGTCGCTGAGAATAACACACCTAAAAATACCGAGTGATGCAAATCAAAGCCAAATAAATGACCGACACCAAAGGCACTCGCAAATGGCACAATAATCCCCATCACAGCCACAGAAGGCTTCCAGTTGGCTTTTAATTGTTCGGCGTCCGTTTCAAGCCCAGCTAGAAATATCAAGAGTAGAACACCAATATTTGAAAATTGTTGGAACAACTCAGAATCGGTCACCCAGCCTAAGACAGCAGGACCGATTAAGATCCCAATGAGTAGTTTTCCTAAAACGGCAGGCTGTCCTAAACGGATCGATAGTTGTCCGAATAATTTCGTTGAAATTAATATTAAAATGATTATTGCGATAAATTCCATAATTTACCTCCTTTTAAAAAAACAGATTCATTGCAAAAAATTATTTTTTTAATCTACAGAAATTTTTAGCATTTGTAAAGAAATACCTATCGAAGTCATTGCTTTCAGATACAAAGACTATTGTTATTATCATCATAATACATCACTTCAAAATAAAAAAAGAAACGACCTTAACAACAGTCATTTCTTGTAAATTTATTAAAATCTTGAAAATTTAACGGCCTGATTGACCATTAACATAATTGGAATTGAAATACCCATCATAATGGCTTCACTGATGAATAATGAGCCGTAGGTTGCCCAGAAAAACGATGAACCTAACGCTTGACCACTTAAAATACTAATTAAAATCGCAATTAAAATCATAGTGACCGAGAAAATGAGCGTGTTAAATACCATTCTTAATTTCTCATCTTTAATCCATTTTGCCGAAAGGACTGTAATTGATAAAGCAATCAAAGTTTGACCGCCTCCAAAAAGAACATCTAGCCAACCTGAAAAGAGCATATTATAGATGACGACACCACCTAAAACTCCCCACATTAATTTTCGGTTGAAGACCACCAAATGATTGAGACTTTCTGACACCCGCAATTGAATCGCTCCTTGAGCAAATGGGGTTACAATAATCGTAATTGCAAGATATGCAGCTGCAATTAAACTGTTTACCACCAACAATTTAGTTTGAGTGGCTGTTTTACTATTTTCCATTATATTTTCCTCCTCCTAGTTTTGTTACGCAGGATGGTATGAACGAACTGCGGTTGTTTAAAACAACGATATATATACTACTCCTCAAACGAAACTTTGTCAAAATCTTTTGGTAGTTCTCAAATTTTCTGCTAAACTAGAGTTATTACTAAAAGAAAAGGACCAACAACATGACATTGAAAATTCAAAAAGTCACCACAAACGTGACGCCAGCACACTTTGAACTCTTACTTGAAGCCGATCCTTCCAAAGAACTGCTTGATCGATATCTCCAAGAAGGAGTTCTTTTTGAAGCCGTAATTGAGAAAATACCTGTTGGCGTTTTACTACTTACTAAAACAGAGGAGCCAAATGAAATTGAAATAAAAAATATTGCCGTTTCTGATCAACACCAACATCAAGGCATTGGCTCTGATTTACTACAATTTGCAAAAGATTATGCGACAGAACAAGGATTTTCAAAACTAAAAGTTTGTACGGGTTCTACAAGTATTGGACAGCTTTACTTCTATCAAAAATTCGGATTTAGAATGTCTCATATCGAGCCTGATTTTTTTGTTGTGAACTATGATGAACCCATTTATGAAAATGGCATTCACTTAAAAGATTTAGTTCACCTCAATTTGACGTTAACATCAAAAAAGTAGAATAAAATAGTCGTTTTTCACATATTTTTAAGTTATGATAGAGTGAATGAAAAAGGAGTGAGTGAATGCAATTGTTTGAATGGCATCTGTTGGTTAATCAAAATGCCGGAGCTGGTAAAGCTCGCAAGATTATGCCTGAGATTATCAAAAAACTAAAAGAATATAAAATTAAATATAAATGTTATTATACTGAACACGCGGGACATGAGAAAAGAATTGTAACACAACTCTTAAATCAAACACTTGTCCCCTATGATAAAGAATTACCTGTCTTTCCATTACTCGTTGTAGTCGGAGGCGACGGTACCTTGCACGGCGTTGTCAACATGTTGAAAAAATTTCCTGAGATTCCAATTGGTTATATTCCAGGCGGTTCAGGTAATGATTTTGCTAGAGGGGTAGGGATTCCTAACAATCCAATCGAAGCAATGGATAAAATTGTTCAAACAAAAAAACCACGTTCGTTGTACCTCATTAACAGCTTTTTAAATCGAACCAAAAAAGAAATAATCGGTCTTAATAATTTAGGTGTTGGCTTGGACGCAGCTGTGGTTCGCGCTACAAATGCTTCCAAAATGAAATCAAGCCTCAATAGTGTAAATATGGGTGCATTCTCCTACTTATCGAATGCATTTGGCATCCTGCGTAAACAAAAGGGTTTTCCAATTGATATTACGGTAAACGGGCGCACGCATCACTTTAACAATGCCTATTTGTGTACAGTGACGAATCACCCTTACTTTGGTGGTGGTCTTGCACTTGACCCTACAGCAACCGCAGAGAATGAGGAACTGAATCTCATTGTGATTGAAAAAATTGCTTTGTATAAAATTATGGCACTGATTCCTAAACTTCTGAAGAAGACACATTTAGCTTCACCGCACGTTCGTCAATTCAAAGGGCAAGAAATCAAGCTTCGTTCAACTAGTCGTGAATTTGGTCAAATCGATGGCGAAGAACTTAGAAAAGATCCAATTGATATTGATTTTTCTCTAACCTCACATTTATTTTGGTTTTAACTCATAATAGAATAAAAGAGTCATGTCTTCTCACTTGATAGTGAAACGACCTGACTCTTTTTTATTCGCTTTTCTGACTAAATTGTTCTCGCCTATTTTGCAATCAAAACAGAACATTGCGCATGTTCAACTACATATTTGGCCGTTGAACCAATCAATAATTTTGTCAATAGACCTTTAGAAGTTGCGCCTAAGACGATTAAATCGATTTTGTGTTCATTAGGAATACTTTGAGACAAGTATTTTTTAGGATCCCCTGATAAAACAATCGGGACAACCTTTTCAACACCTTGTTCTTTGGCTTCCAACTCTTTCTTTAACACTTTTCGATCATAAATCAACTGTTCTTTACTCGAGAATTGATCTTGATTCGGATTACGATTTGTTTCCGTATTAATCCAAGCAAGATATAGCGTTGCTTCATTTTCCTTCGCAACATCAACCGCTTCTAAGAATGCTTTTTCTGACTCTTCAGATCCATCGATACCGACTAAAATTCTTTTATATATCATTTTATTTTACTCTCCATCCTGTCACTAAATTCAGCAGTACAGCATCTCATTACTTACTGATATTTTTTACTTTAATCAATCTCGTAATATTTGAGCGTTCGTTCTCTTCAAGTTTCATTTTAATGAACTTAATCGTTTCTTCCAGTTGCGGAATTGTCAGTGAATCTAAAGCATTCACACGTCGTCTTGTTTTCTCAATTTCATCCGCCATTAACTGACAAGCTTTTTCTTGTTCTGTTAGTTTCAACAAGTCAGCTAAAACACTAATTAATTTGTTGATTGCTTCATCCAACTCTTCATTTGAATTCAAATAGCCATAATTTAGTGAGTCAGCAGCTAGCTCTTCATCATAGGAAAAACGCATACTAGGAATTTCAACACTCAAAATGTTCTTCAAAACAATATCTAATTCGACATTTTCAGCCGGAATTGCAAACAATTCTTCGATATAAGCTTCGTGAATCGTCGCATTCGCAAGCATGACAGCTTGCATTGAATCGACGAGCTCTTTTTCAACTTTGTCTCTTAATTGATTGGTTTCTTTCGCCATCAAAATAAAACGTCGCATCAATTCATCTTGCTTATCTTTTAGTAATTTATATCCCTTAGTAGCAGTAGATAAGCGACTATTTAATTTGGTTAACTCCATGCGTGTTGGATTGACATTTAATCTCACCATTCTACTCACTACCTTTCAGGAAGAAACTCATCTAACATGTCGTCTTTAATTCGCTTCAATTCGGTTCTTGGTAACATTGATAACAGCTCCCAAGACAAATCAAGTGTATCTTCAATACTTCGATTAGTTGAGAATCCTTGATTGACATAAGTTGTTTCAAATTTTTCGGCAAAACTTGCATAAATCAAGTCTTCTTCAGATAATGCAGACTCACCTAAGACAACCGCAAGCTCTTTTGCTTGCTTACCTTGTGCATAAGCTGCGAACAGTTGATTCATAGTTGCTGCATGATCTTTTCTCGTTTTACCAGGACCTGTTCCTTTATCTTTCAAACGTGATAAAGAAGGTAACACATCGATTGGGGGTTGAATCCCACTCTTATCTAATTCGCGTGATAAAATAATTTGGCCTTCGGTAATATAGCCCGTTAAGTCAGGAATTGGATGTGTCTTATCATCTTCTGGCATTGTTAGAATTGGAATTTGCGTCACGGAGCCACTCAAACCTGTGATACGTCCCGCACGTTCATAAAGTGTTGATAGATTCGTATACAAGTAACCCGGATAACCACGTCGACCAGGGACTTCACGTCTGGCCGCTGACACTTCACGCAAAGCTTCACAATAGTTGGTCATATCCGTCATAATCACTAAAACATGCATGCCTTTTTCGTAAGCTAAATATTCTGCTGTTGTTAAGGCCATTTTAGGTGTCGCAATTCGCTCAATCGCTGGATCATTCGCTAAGTTAACAAACATTACCGAGCGATCAATTGCGCCTGTTTTCTTAAAGTCATTCATAAAGTAATCGGCTTCTTCAAAGGTAATCCCAATCGCCGCAAAGACAACCGCAAATTTTTCATCACTATTTAAAACACTAGCTTGTCTAGCAATTTGAGCTGCCAACTCTTTATGTGGTAAACCCGAACCAGAAAAGATTGGTAATTTTTGACCACGCACTAGTGTATTTAAATGGTCAATTGAAGAAATACCAGTTTGAATGAATTCATCTGGATAATCTCTGGCCATTGGATTAATTGCTTCACCGTTTACATCTAAATGTTTTTCAGCTAGGATTTTCGCGCCACCATCTTTTGGTCGACCTAGTCCATCAAAGACACGTCCTAGCATCCCTTCTGAGACACCTAAAGTTAATGAATTCCCTAAAAAACGGACTTTTGAATCACGAATATTGATATTACTTGTGCCTTCAAAAAGTTGTACTAAAGCTTTATCTTCAGTGATTTCAAGGACTTGACCACGACGTAATTCGCCATTTTGCATCCGAATTTCAGCCAATTCATCAAATTTGACATCCGTTACTTTGTCCACAAGCATTAAGGGACCCACGGCTTCTTTAATTGTTCTATACTCTTTACGCATGAAGGTCATCTCCTCCTTCTTCTAATAACTGTTGAATGACATCTTTTAATGTCACTTTGATTTGATCGATTTTTTCGATTTCAGTCTCTGGTAAATACTTCATTCTAGCAACTAAATCTCTCGTTTCTTTTGTACCAGCCATCAACTCTTTATAGTAAGCACCAAGCTCAAGCGCACGGTTCCCTTCAATACCAAATGAAAGAATAGTATCAAGCATTTTATATTGTTTTTCACGTGAACTAAAAGTATCGACCTCATCAAAAGCGTTTTGCTGTAAGTAGTCTTCACGAATTGATTTAGCCACTTCTAAGGTTAATTTATCTTTATCTGATAAAGTATCCAAACCAACAAGGCGGACAATTTCTTCTAATTTAGATTCCTCTTGTAAAATACGCATTGCTTCTTTGACCAGACTTGACCAGTCTTTATTTAAAATTTCATCCATTTTACTGCCCATCTCATCTAAATAAAGTGAATATGAAGACAACCAGTTAATCGATGGGAAATGACGTTTTTGAGCTAAAGTTGAATCCAATCCCCAGAAAACTTTCACAATTCGTAAAGTATTCTGCGTGACAGGCTCTGATGTATCCCCACCAGGAGGAGAAACAGCACCAATCGCAGTAATGCTACCTTCGCGTCTTTCCGTTCCAAGTGTAATTACTTTACCGGCACGTTCATAATACTCGGCTAAACGACTACCCAAATAAGCTGGATATCCTTCGTCACCAGGCATTTCTTCTAAACGACCACTCATTTCTCTTAGTGCTTCTGCCCAACGCGAAGTTGAGTCCGCCATAATTGCTACAGAATAACCCATATCTCTAAAATACTCAGCAATTGTAATACCCGTATAGATTGAAGCTTCACGCGCTGCTACCGGCATGTTTGACGTATTGGCAATTAAAATTGTCCGTGCCATTAATGACTCACCTGTGTTGGGATCAATTAATTCCGGAAACTCATTAATAACATCTGTCATCTCGTTTCCACGTTCACCACAACCTACGTAAACCACAATATCAACATCGCTCCATTTAGCAATTTGATGTTGCACCACTGTTTTACCAGCACCAAATGGTCCCGGAACCGCAGCTGCACCACCTTTAGCAACTGGGAAAAATGTATCAATGACACGTTGACCAGTAATCAACGGATCCGTTGGATACACTTTTTCAGTTGTTGGACGTGCTCGTCTTACAGGCCATTTTTGTAACATTGTCAATTCTTGTGGGCCTTTTTCTGTCTCTAGAACACAAATAGTTTCATCAATTGTGAAATCACCGGCTTTAATTTCAGTCACAACACCTGATACTTGGAAAGGCACCATAATTTTATGATCAACAGAAGCTGTTTCTTTCACACTTCCGATAATGTCTCCCGCTGTTACTTGGTCACCCACGTTTACAGTTGGCTTAAATGTCCAGCTTTTTTCACGATCAAGTGCATGGATATGAACGCCTCGTTTTAAATAATTACTTTGTGTTGTCTCTTGGAATGTTTTTAAAGGGCGTTGAATGCCATCAAACATTTGTGACATCACACCTGGTGCTAGTTCAACAACTAATGGTTCTTTGGTTGTGACAACTGGTTCGCCTGGGCCGATGCCTGATGTTTCTTCATAAACCTGAATGGATGCGACATCTTCACGCATTTCGATGATTTCACCCACTAGTTGACTATCACCTACGTGACAGATATCTTGAATATTTGCATCTGACATACCACTAGCTAAAACTAAAGGGCCAGATACTTTAATAATTTTTCCACTATTCAATATGCTCTTCCTTTCTAATGACGCTTTCACTATAAAATATCTTGTCCCACTGCTTTTTCAACATATTCTTTAATTTTACTTTTACCGTAGCCATTGCTACCTAAGTGAGTTGGGATACTGATTAAGGCTGGTGTAACTTTCTTTTCATAATGACTCACAACTTCTGGTATTTCCAAAAGTAAAACATCACTGACATAAATGACACCATAATTTTGTTGTGCCATTTTATCAATTGCTTTTCTAGCTTCGACAGTTGTCTCAGCATAAGTCACGTCGAATCCAACGAGTTTAAACGCCATCACGGATTCTTTATGGCCAACAACACCAATTTTATAACTCATTATTATCACGAATCCTTTCTCTTATTGCTTGATCAGAAAAGTGATTCTTCTTCCCAGCTAAAATCAATTGAATATTTTTTATTTCAATATCTTTAGAATTCAATAGTGAGAGTAACGGCAGCGGACCAAATGCTTGTGTATTGGCTAAATTATAGAGATTGGTTAAAAAGTTATCGCGTTCTCTTGATAACATCAACAAATCAACTTCACCCGTTTCTTTATCCACCAACGATTTTATGACATCGTTATAATCACTATTACTTAAAAAGCGAATAAAATCTTCAACTGATTGATTGGCGAAACCGGCTAATTGTTTTTTATCAAAAGTACCATGACTTGAAAGAGTGGTCATTAAAAAATTCGCACTACGCTTTTGTTTGATGCCGCGAAAAACCATTGAGATATTCGTTAAGTCAATAAAGGCCAGCACTTCTTTTAATAGTTCTGGGTAGTTTAAATGTTCCGCGGCTTGACGTTGATGTCTTAAGTAATAACGATCATAAATGACATCAATTCCTCTTAAATCATGATATTCATCAAGATAAGTACGAACATCTTGAACACTCTCAAGTAATAAACCATCAATCGATGTTGACGTACCATTTTTCACAACGCTTTTAATGGTTGCAAGTGAGTATTTACCGTCATCTACAAAATATTGATCCAAATTTTGTTGACTATGATACGCTTTGGTAATCAATTTTAAATTATGATACGTGTAGCGCATTGTATAAATATCAATCACTTCTTTTTCAGGCGCAATTTCATACATTTTTTTAAAAAGACGATCCTGTTCTCTTCGTAAGTAATAATCAAAGTTCATGCCAAAATCAGTTTCATTAATAAAAGAGTCATAGACAGTATTTCGCAACACATCACGAGCATCATCAAAATTTTTGCTATTCAGCATACGATTGAGGTGCTCCACTTTTAATAAATTACTTTCTTCCATTCGGACCAAAGTATTAATTTGGTTATACTTGATATCTTTCATTAACTCACCTCATTTTCAAATAAATTAGATACGATTTCGTATTCTTTTTCCTCACTTATTTGATTTAGAATGCTTGAAAATAAGTAATTATATTCAATGCCTTTTTGACGTAAAACAAAGCCACCATCGTTTTTCAATACTTCTGTTGCTAATTTATAAATAGTATCCGTTGTCGTTTGTTCAGTTAACCACGCTTGCGTAATGGCTGCGGCAGACTTTTCACCCACCACGACTTCAACCTCTCCTACTAAGTCATTGGTCATAAAAATATGACAAACCATCTCTTGTAGTTGTGCTGTCGTTAGTGCAAATAAATGACTTGAAATATCAGCAATAATCTTTTCAACATACGCTTGCTTCGCTAGCATAATGGCTTGATTTTCGTCTAAATCAATTCGTTGCATTTTTTTATCGAATGATTCTTTCATTCGTTTTTGTTGTTTTTGAAAACGTGTTGCTTGTTCACTTTCTAACTGCTTCATCTTTTCGCTGAAATCATCAGCTAGTTTCTGAGCTTCTTTTTCAAAAAAAGCTTGATTCTCTGTTTTTCCTTGTTCGAGAATATATTGAATCATTTCATCTTTAGATTGTTTTTGATCCTTCATTATTATTCCTACTTTCTTAGTTTTGTAAAATCAACATTAATGAAATAACAAAGCCAAGAATTGCATATGTTTCAACCATTGCAGCATAGATAATACCTTTTGTTGCATGTTCTGGCTTCTTCGCAAGAATTTGAATCCCTGAAGCTGCAACACGACCTTGTGCAATCCCTGAAGAAAGACCTGTAAATGCGATTGGTAGTGATGCTCCTAACATTGCAAAACCTTCTACCATGCTCATATCAGGTGAAATTTTCCCTAAAATAAAGAACGCAATAACAAAACCATACAATCCTTGTGTTCCGGGTAAAAGTTGTAAAATTAAGGCTTTACCAAATTTTTCTGGTTGTTCAGTCGTTAAAATCGCTGCTGCCTCACCTGTCATACCTACACCTTTTGCTGAACCAATCCCTGAAAAGATTGTTGCAATTGCCATTCCTAAAATCGCAAAAATGATACCACCATTATTTTCTACTAAATATGTAAACATATATTTCTTCCTCCTAATTAATCTTCTATTTGTCTATTTTAAAATCAACATGTTTTTCCTTCGGTTTAAGTGGCGCAAATTTACGTCCACCTCCGGTAAAGAATTTACCAAAATATTCAACGTATTGGAGTCTTGCTCCATGCACGTATGCACTTAATAAACTTAAAAAGATGTTTAAAGCGTGCAATACAATAATCAAGAAAATACCAATCGTAAATTTCGCTGCTGGCGGCATAAAGCCAACCAACATATTGAAAGCTCCCGCAATACTACCACCGGAAATTCCTAGTGCCATCAAACGCGTGTAACTCACCAAATCACCAATGTAACCTGTGATACCGTAGAACGAATACAAACCTTGGGCTAAGCCTTTTCCTTTAGATTTGTTCGTAATAACAGGAACCAGAACGATTGAAATAGCTGAGATGATAAATAAAATCAATCCCGCATTTTTTAACACATCAACTTTCAGGACAATACTACCTAACAGTAACATGACTGCTCCAATTAGAATCCCTTGCCACGCAAACGACTCGCTGATACTCTTCAAGTATTCTTTTTGCTTCACAAGTTGAACACCATTGACTAGTAAGCCAACAAGTAACTGGATCAAACCAAAAACGACAGACAGAATTAAAATGCTATTCATATCTTCCGTTGGTGATAAGACATGAAACGGTAACGATAGACCAAAGAACGAACCGTAAATTACACCCCAAATCATCACTGGTACCGATAGTATTTTAAATAAATTGATAAAACTTTTCTTGTCACGACGTAAACTTTTCTTTTTTGATAACCAAACGGTCGCAATAAACATCAATAAACCATACCCAACATCGGCAACCATCATCCCAAAAAAGACCATGTAAAACGGTGTTAATAACGGTGTTGGATCAACTTCGTCATATTTGGGCAAGCTATACATCTCAGTTAACGACTCAAAAGGTTTCACTAGTTTATTATTTTTTAATGCTGTTGGTACTTCATCATCCGCGGTAACTTCTTCAAAAGTAATATAAATTGGCACTTCGCTTGTGACTTGCGATTTAACTGTATTGGCAAATTTTTCAGCGCGCTCACTTTCAATCCAACCACATATAATAGATAAATCCTTATATTCTGTCAGCATTTCTTTAGCATGCAAGCGATCTAATTCAGCCAAGACAGACTCTTCAGCCATTTTCAAAGGATTAATCACTGCTGAATTTGTACTAACTTTCTTGATAATTTTCGCTTTTTCACGATTCAAGATTGCTAAACGTTCTTCTAAAGCTTTGAATCTTTCTTTAGGTGTTTGCTCATGTTCATAACTGACAACATTCAAACTATATTCATCTATTAATTGAGACATCTCTCCTGCATCTTTTTTCAAATATACAACACATGCATACATTCGTGACTGACTTTCATACACCACTTCAAAAATTGTAGATAGTGCTGCGATTTTTTCAATCAGATCTTCTTTAACTGTTAATGAAAAATCAACTAAGACCGCTTGTAAGTATTGTGAGTCTTGGACGACACTTGGCTCAACATCTAGATACTGCCACTGTCTTAACTCCTCAATTTCCGTTCTGATTGCTTCAATTTCTGTCGCTAATGCGTTCTCTTGATCTTGAAGCTCATTAATTTCAGTTAACAAGCGATTCACATCATCAAAATTTACTTTTTGTTCAAACTGCGCAAATGTTTGCATATCACTATAAATTTGAGGCGTTTTAGTGAGATGCGTTTCTAAATAATACAGAGCTTTTTCAATTTGACCTTGAACAAAATTCAATTTCTCTTCTTGGACTTGATTATTTTCAACATTTGTATGCGTAAACTGTTTCTTTTGTAATAAACGGTTCAACTCCGCCGCACTGTCAACAATTTCAATACTTTGAAGATCCTGCATGATACGCAAGACATTTTCTTCTTCAGATTTAGGTGAGATAATCGTCACTTTTTCCATCTTAGAAATGGCCATAAATTGATTCAACCTCCTTTAATAATGTGCTGACAACTGGCTGTTTATTGGTTTCAAAACGTTCTAGTAAATGTGCTGATACTTCTTCCAGTCGTTTTTCACTCAACGCCGCCCGTTCAGACAATGCTTTATTTTGTTCTGCTTCAAAGTTTTTTAATTTATCCGAAAGGTCTTGTTGTAATTGATGTTCACGCTCTTCATATTTTGTTTGATTCGTTTCTTTCATTTGTTGTAATTTCTCAGTCAACTCAAGACGATCATGTTCGATCGAATCTTCAACTGCGATAATTTCAAAAATAACATCTTTCAAAAATAACTCCCCCTTCTTTGAATAAATATCTTTATTCATTAGTGATTGTTAAAAGGACGTAAAAAAAGACGTATTCTTTTTTTAAGAATACGTCTTCTAAATTCGAACGTACTCAAAGCCTGTTTTTCTCGCCCTAGAAAAATATACCTTGAAAGCTTCCGCCCAACCGTTTTTTTATTCACTTTGTCAACAATCTCTAGTTAATTGTAGCATAATGAGAGAGATTTAGCTAGTCATATCAGAGTGCCTCAGTTTACTGACACGAAAACAAAAGCATTAAATTTTATCCAAATCCATGCTTTTATTTAAAAAAAATTGACTGCTGTTAATCCAAAATAAGTTATCTTAATATGAACAAACTGAATTTTTCAGATAATTAAATAACGATGTTTTTATATTGTCATAACATTTCATACTTCTGTTCTAAAATAATAAAGTTAGAAAAAATGGATTAATCTTTCAAAAAAAGAAGCAGTTCATCTAAAAAGTGGTATAATACATTAAATTAACCCACAATAATAAAACGAAAAGAAGGCAAGTAACATGAAAAAGTTAAAATGGTTTGCTGGCGGTTCAGAACGTGGCGAGGTCTAAAAATCTCTTCTTGCGGCAACGATTCGTGATTTGGATAAACAAGAAGGAAAAGAGCTCCAAAATTTATTAATTGGCTTTTATCTCGAAATTAAAGATCAAGCACAAGGAGCCCCTTCGATTCTCACAAGATTAAATATTGAAGTTTCACGATATCTAGCACAGACACATCTCAAATTATCGGCTGAAAATAGTGACCGACTTCAAAAAATCAGTGAATTAAACTATATTCGCATGCTTTAAGAGCTTTCAAGAAGACATATTAATAGCATAAAAGAGTTGAACGATTATTTTTCTTCGTCCAACTCTTTTTTTATACGGTAAACCAAAGTTCGACTAACATCATACTTCTTAGCTATCGCAAGTACACCCATCTCATCATTTAAATCTTTCACAATATTGAAATAGATTGCTCACTTTTGTTTATCACGGGATTTAGTGCGGTCGTCCTTGATATAAACCTTTTGCAATCGCTGTACCTTCCGCCTGACGTTCTATGGAAGATTTATATGAATTAGGGGCAGACTATCCACATCTTTATAGCCCGCTAAATATGGATGCTATCATTGGACAGCTCTCCTTAATTCAAGATAAAGAGAGATTTAAGTTCATTGATTAGCTTTTTTTGAAAACAGAATAAATTACAATGAATGAGGATAAAAACATATCACAAATAATTCAATTAAGAACCATCCAAACCACTGATTTGGAGGAATTATGGCAAGTCAGTTTCGGAACAAAAGCTGACTTAGAATAGATCAAGTATAATGGTCCCTATTTCAACGATCCAGTACTCAATTGGGAAGATTTTTCAAATGGATTTGGAAAAAGCTTTATTGAAAATCCACTCTTCAAAACCATAGTAAAAGAGGATAAAATCATCGGCCTTGTCACCGCCTATTGGGAAGATGAGGATTTAAAGCAATGGATAGAAGTTGGGATGTTGATTTATGATGCTTCTTTATGGAGCCAAGGAATTGAAACGACGGCTTTAAGCGAATGGCTTCACTACCTTTTTGTCCTGTTTGATTACTTGCCGCACATTGGCTTTACAACCTGGTCAGGTAACAAGGGAATGCAAATACTTGGGTAAAAATGTAACATGAAAAAAGAAGGTGTTATTCGTAAAGTTCGTGACTTGAATGGTGTCTACTACGATTCCATTAAGTATGACATTTTAAGAGAAGAATTGATTATTCAACCGTAAAATAAAAAGGAGTGTGACTGTTTTTGTCACACTCCTTTTTATTAAAGCTAATCGCTGCTGTCACAACTTCTTTTATTTGCTTTTACATAAATTGAAATGGTGTTACATCTTCCATACCGATTAACGGGTCAACACGTTGCTCATTTACCATTTCAAGCGTCAAACGAAAATCTTGCGGTTCAGTCGTCACTGTTTCAATTTTTGTTTGATCTGTTCGAGTTTCAACTGTAACAGGTATTAACTCCGGCTCACTTCGTTCTTTGACAACTTCTACAAAGGGAGGTTCCTCGCCAAGTATCCGTGCTTTTAATGACGTTTGGCGTGCAATGCCTTCACTTTCAATCGCAAATTGATACGCTTGCGGCTCACCTAAAAGGATTAAAAGATCCTTACTTCGCGTCACTGCCGTATACAGTAATTTGCGTTGCAACATGCGGCCATATTGTCTTACCATCGGTAGAATGACCATTTTAAATTCACTACCTTGCGCTTTATGAATAGAACAACTATACGCCAACGTTATTTTATTCCATTCATTGCGTTTATAAGTAATTTCTGATTCATCAAATTGTAGAATCAACTCATCAACCTTATCATCTGTTTCTTTTGCCAAGTTAATACCGACAATTTCACCAATGTCTCCATTAAAAACATTTGATTCGGGACTATTTACCAAATGCAAGACCTTATCACCAATTCGATAAATCTTATCCAACCATTTCACTTCTTTACGCTGTTGTGTTGGATTTGGATTTAATATTTCTTGCATTAATTCATTTAACTGATTAATCCCAGCTTTACCACGATACATGGGAGCTAAAACTTGAATATCTTTCGCGTCAAAGCCCTTGTCTTTCGCACGAATAACAATTTGTTCAACAACTGATTCCATTTGGTTCACCGTACAATTGATAAACGAGCGATCTTTTTTATTAACTGTTAAATCAGGGGGCACTTGACCATTTTTAATTTCATGAGCCAAAGAAATAATCGTTGATCCGTCCTCTTGACGATAAATATCAACTAACTCGCGTTTTGGGATATCTGGAATATCCAATAAATCCGTCAACACCTGACCAGGCCCAACTGAAGGTAATTGATCTTTATCTCCTACAAAAATCACTTGAATTGAAGACGGTAATGATTTTAATAAAGTATTGGCCAGCCACGTATCAACCATCGAAAACTCATCGACAATTAACAGCCCGCCTTCCACTTCTTTCGCTTCCTCACTGCCTTCTTTTTCCCGTCCGGTTAAACCTAACAAACGGTGAATCGTACTTGCGGGTAAGCCTGTTGTTTCATTCATTCTTTTTGCGGCACGACCAGTTGGAGCAGCCAATAGAATAGGAAATACAGCTTGCGTATAATCAGCCGGATCAAGTGACAAGCCATTTAATTCAGCAAATAAATTGACAATTCCGTTAATCACAGTGGTTTTCCCTGTTCCCGGCCCACCCGTCAAAATAAAGAAGGGCGACTGAATCGCTTCCTTAATCGCTTGAATTTGTGAATCACCATATTCAATATCAAAATTATTCTCAATCAAGGCAAGCGTTTCATCTATTTCTTTCTGAGGATATTTAATCTTCTTTTTATTTTCCATCAAGCGTTGAATCGAGGTTGCAATCCCTACCTCTGAAAAATATAAAGACTTTTCATAAAGTTTCGTACCTTCTTGAATAATACGGCCTTCTTCAGCCAATTGAATCATCATGTCTGCCACAAGTTTTGGTTCAAGCGCGACACGACGGCTTTTTTCAAGCGTGTCCAAAGCAAGTTCAAGCAATTGCCTTGCTTCTAAATAGGTATTGCCTGAATTCAGAGAACCTTGAAATAATTCATGAATAATCGCAGCTTGAATCCGTTGAGGTGAGTCAGCTTGAATCCCTAAATGTTCCGCTAAATGATCGGCTTTAGTAAACCCAATTCCTTCAATATCCTCAACAAGTTGATAGGGATTTTCTTCAATAACTTTTAGTGTCTCACTCTTATAAAAACTATAAATCGTAAACGCAAGTTGATTCCCAAAACCATATTGATTTAAGCCAATCACGATTTGTTCCAAGCCGTAATTTTCAGCTAAAGAAGTGGCTAATGTTTGACGCTTTTTCTCGTTTAGCCCGGAAACTTTTTCAAGACAACTAGCATCATTCATAATTTGATCAATCGCGTCAAGTCCCAGTGTGTCTACAATCTGTTCAGCTGTTTTCTTACCAATACCTGGAAATTTATCACTAGATAAATAATGGATAAGTCCGCTCGCCGAGGTCGGCTTATTTTTTTCATAGTGACTGACTTGAAACTGGTCGCCATAACGAGGATGGTTTACAATTTTACCGTAAAAGCGATAATTTTCTTCTTCTTGGATTTGCCCAAAAGTACCGGTCACGACGATTTCTTTTTCAAGATAATCAGTATTCGTTTCCGTGACAGTGACCAACATCACTTTGTAGAAGTTGTTTGCATTTTCAAAAAAAATCGCCTCTATTTTCCCTGCAATAAAATCATCACGTACTTCATCTAAAGCCAATTGCTCCAATTTGTTCCCTCCTCGCTGCTCTTATTTATGCTAGAAATGATGTATCATTCCATTGTTTCATTTTAAATTGACCTTTACTGTAGTCAAGAATTGTTAGACTATTATTCGCTAGTCCACCGTCTTCTCTTAGTCTGTCTAGCGGTTTTCCTAACAGATGCTGAATACAGCCTGTTAAAGAAGCACCGTGACCGACAAAAAGGATTGGACCTGTTGGATAATCATTCATTGCTTGTTCAACGACAGTACGCATACGTTCAAGCATCTTCACATAACTCTCACCGTGAAAAGCTTCAGGATGGTACTGACTTGGATCATGTCGCATGGCATATAACGCTTTAGGATATCGTGCTTTACTGGTACTAATCTTTTGACCTTCTAAATCCCCATAACCTAATTCACGAAAATTTTCTTCAAAATGAATCGGAACGGGTGCTTTTTGACAAGTTAAAATTCCCTCGGCGGTCTCTCTCGCACGTCGCGAAGGACTACAAAAACACACTTCAAAATCCACCGGTGTCAAGACCTGACCTAACAATTCAATTTGCTGGTAACTTGTCTTAAGTAACGGTGAATCACCAAAACGCCCTTGCAGACGCATTTCTTTATTCCATTCTGTTTTTCCGTGTCGAACAAAATACAATTCCATGACAACAGCCTCCTAGCTTAGTTTATCATTGTCGTAAATGTGTGTTTTCTCTAACCCGATAAAATCTTGTTGGCGTAACGCTTCGTAAATAACTAAAGCAGCCGTATTTGATAAATTTAATGAACGAACATGTTCGTCGTTCATTGGCACACGAATACATTGTGCTTCATAATCACGCATAAAGTTTTCAGGTAAGCCCGTTGTTTCTTTACCAAAAATAAAGTAATGATCTTCGCCATCCGCATAATTAACATCACTATAGGTATGTCTTGCAAACTTTGAAACTAAATGTAGTGGTTTTCCTTCAATTGACTCTAGAAAGGCCTCTAAATTTGGATAGTATTTAATATTCACATCATGCCAGTAATCTAAACCAGCTCTTTTAAGATGTTTGTCATCGGTTAAAAACCCTAAAGGTTCAATCAGATGAAGTGGCGTATTAGTAGCTGCACATGTACGCGCAATATTGCCCGTATTGGCAGGAATTTGTGGTTCAAATAAAACGATATGATTCATTTTAGTATCTTCTTTCTTTGTGAATTTTAGGCATAAAAAAAACGTATCGCCTCGGTGTCATTTCACTGCGAGTCGTTACGTTGATGATTGTCATTTCATCAACTTTTATCAGAACAGGAATCTGATAAAAACCGCTGAAATTGACGTTGGGACCATTGTATCACTTTGCACAAAAAGAAGCAACCCTTCTTTACTTTTGTCCAATTAAAATTTTCAAATCAATTGTCAGTTCTGAAAATGGATGTTGTTGTGCGTACAAACGGGCCTCTTGACTCGCCCCCCAATGTAAGGGTGACATTTTTAAAATGTGTTCATAATTTTCAGGTGTTACCTTAATTTTATAGGTCACACGCTCTTCAGAAATCAAGGTTAGATTTTCCTTAAATTTCAAATCAGTATGTTCATTTGAATATGTCAACTTTTCAGGTTCGTCTTTAAAAAATAACATACGCAACTCTTTCAAATAGTCACTTTCTGGAATGATTTTAATAATCTGACCCGTTGGTTTTAAAACACGTTTTACTTCTTCATAAGAAACAGGTGACAACATATTGAGTATCAGATCTAATTTTGCATCCTCCATCGGAACTTGAGTCACGTCGCCTAAAAACCAAAAAGCTTGTGCATTATAATCACTGGCCATTTGAACCCCATCTTTTGATAAGTCAAAACCACTGGTAAAGCCCTTAAACTCTGTCTCAAGTATCAGTTGATTTAGGAAACTTCCTTCACCACAACCCATCTCAACAATGCTTTCGTAGTCAGAAAAAGCAACTTTTTCTTTAAGAACATCTAGCACAGGCTGATAAAGTCCCGCCAAAATCATTGCACGTCGATGTGTTAACATTTCTTGATCATAATCACTAATCATATGATGATTCGGAAAATGAATCGTGCCTTTCTTAGAAAGATCATAACGATGACCATTCACACAGACTAAACTCTGGGGTTCTTTGAAACTCATTTTCTCCTGACAATTCAAGCAACAAAAGTATTGCTCATATTTTTTTAAAAACTCTTGGCTATAGGTAATCTTTTTCTTTAACATGCGGTCACTATCCTTATTTTTTCGTACTCCTATCATAACATAATTCATGAACCTGAAAAGACTTCTTTGTGCTATACTAAGGGAAGATACTGATAGAAAGGCTGGAAGAAGAAACGTGTTAATTAAAGAATTTTGTGCAGAAAACTTTACTCAAATTCCCAGAGCCATTGCAGCGGGCGCAAAAAGAATTGAACTTTGCGATAATCTGACTGTCGGCGGCACAACTGTCAGTAAAGGCGTTCTGATTGAAACTAAAAAATATTGTGATAAAAAAAATATCCCCGTGATGGTGCTTATACGTCCACGTGGCGGTAACTTTGTTTATAATGACATTGAACTTAAGATTATGGAGCACGATATCTTAGAAGCTAAAAAAATGGGCGTCAGTGGCGTTGTCATCGGTTGCTTGGACGAAAGCGGTTGGTTAGATGAAGAAGCCATGAAACTCTTAATTGCAGCTGCAGAAGGTATGCAAATTACGTTTAGTATGGCATTTGATGTGATGCCAAAAGATAATCAATTTCAAGCGATTGATTGGTTAGTTCATCATGGTGTCGACCGCATTTTGACTCATGGTGGACCTCTTTCAACACCTATAGAAATCCAACTAGAATATATTCGCGATTTAATTTCTTATGCAAATCAACGTATTCTAATTTTACCTGGTGGTGGCATTACTTTTGAGAATGTTGAAAGTATTTCATCTTTCTTAAAAGTGAATGAAATTCATGGCTCACAAATTGTGAATCTAAATTTCTTATAAAAAATAAAGTGTGTGTTTAAGTTTAACAAAAAAAACTTAAACACACACTTTTTAATTCGAGTAGAACATAGTTTTAATGCTTTACGTTAGACAAAAAACGACATGAAAAGACTAGCAATATTGAAATAAATCAACACACTCGTTAAGTCACTGAGGGTTGTAATAAATGGTCCACTGGCAACAGCCGGGTCGAACCCTAGTTTTTCCATTAACATCGGAATTAAACTACCCGCTAAGTTAGCAACCGTAATGGCACACAGCATCGCAATACCAATCACCAAACCTAATACGAAATTATTTTTCCATAAACCAATTACGACACAAATGACCGCACCGGTTACTAGACCCGTAATAACACCTGTCAGTACTTCATTTAAAATTAATCGCACAAAGCCTGCATCTTTATCATCCGAAATGGCCAAACGACGCACCGCAACCGCTAAAGACTGTGTCCCTGCATTACCAGCTGTTCCTGTGATCAATGAAATAAAGACCGCTAAAATACTCGCTTCATTAATCATCACTTCATAGTGACTAATTAAGGTAGCTGTAGACATTCCTAAAAAGAGTAAAGTAATCAACCATGGTAGTCGCTTACTTGAGGCTTTTAAAGGCGTTTCTGCGACTGCTTCAACGTCAACCCCGGCCAAACCAGAGTAATCACTTGCCGCTTCATCATCAATAACATCAATAATATCATCAACCGTAATAATCCCTAATAAACAATCTTCATAATCAATAACTGGCACGGCAAGGAAATCGTAGTCACGAATCATTTTGGCAACATCTTCTTGATCATCGCCGACTCGCACAGAAATCACACGCTCATTCATGATATCCGCAATCATCATCTCATCATCACTCACGATTAAGTCCCGCAAGGAAATAACACCCACTAGTGTTTCGTCTTCACGAATCACATAAATATAGTAAATAATTTCAGCCGTTAACGCTTTTTTCTTCAAGAGTGTCAAAGCCGATTTAACAGTTTGATTGGCGACAATTGCCACATAATCAGTTGTCATAATAGAGCCAGCTGTTTTATCCTCATAATGCAGTAACTCTTTAATATCTTCGACTTTTTCTGATTTCATGGTACTCAAAAAGCGAGCAACCGTTGCTTTATCTAATTGATTTAAAATATCCACCGCATTATCGGTATACATCTCGGTTAACATTTCCGCAGCGTAACTTGGACGCATCTCAGCTAAAAACTCTTTGACGTCTTCATGTTCTTCTTCAATCACGTCAAATAGATTCGCCATTTCATAGGGCGATAGAAAATGATAGATTTTTTGGCGTTCATTCTCATCTAACGATAAGTAGAACTGCGCCTCTTCATAGAGATGCCAATCCAGAAAGACGTCCCTAAAAGTCGTCATGTCTTCTTTACGCAAGACCTCTTTTAGCCAATCGAATTGTTCTTCTATTTCTAGTGTTTCTGTCATTTCATCGCCTTCTTTTCCTCAAATTAACAGACTATCATGTCTTGAGGTAACGGCTGATAGAATGTCAATTTTTCATTTGTAAATGGGTGTCTTAAGTCAAGCTGCGTACAGTGCAAAGCTTGACGTTCGATGCCTTTATCCATATCCCCACCGTACATCGAATCACCTAAAAGTGGGCACCCAATTGCTTCAAAATGAACTCTTATTTGGTGAGTTCGCCCTGTATGTAATTGAATTAAAACAGTTGCGGTCTGTTCATCGCGCTCTTTCAACGTATATTCAGTCAAGGCATATTGCCCCTCTGGTGTCACTTGGCGTTTAATGAGCGACTCATAGTCACGACCAATTGGTAGCTCAATCTCACTTGTCTCTTCAAGTGACGCTACGTTTCCACCAACTAAAGCTGTATAAAACTTCTTAAGTTCACGACTTCGCAACTGTTTATCAAGCATTGCATGCGCAAAGCCATGTTTTGCAAAAAGCATCAGTCCACTTGTGTCACGATCAAGACGTGTCACAACATGGACCACCCGATTTACATATCCTTTCTGATTATAGTAGAATTTCACACGATTTGCCATAGTATTTTCAGGATGATACTGCGAAGGAATTGAAGCTACATCTGACGGCTTGTTGACAACTAAGAGATGTTCATCCTCAAACACGATATCTATTGGCTCCTCAGTTGGTACAAGCGTCTCATGTTCACCCTCATCAGGAATGACAATCATTACTTCGTCCCCAACATCAAGAACATAGCGGACCGTCTGTTCAACTTGATTGACCAGCAACTGTCCGCCTTGAAATTTTATTTTTGCGAGTAATTTTTTTGATACACCGCATTGCTTAATAAATGTTTTTAACGTCAGATTTGGTTCTGACACATACCACGTAAATCTCATTTTAGTCGTCCTTATCTTACATATTTCCAATAAATGCATCATTCACACGACGCCAGAAATGAGTATGGCGATAAGACGCAAAATGAATTTGTTTATCTGATACTTTAAAATACGCAGAGGCTAAATTAACTTGCGACTCAACAAAGTGATCAATATGTAACTGATACTTATCATCGCGTTTCAAGTCAATCCGAATCCAATCATCTTCCGCAATAATAAGGGGTGACCCTAATGAGCGAAAGACACGATTATTAATTGAGGCAATCTCATTCATTTGAATCGCTTTGACGCGCGGATTAACCACCGCGCCCCCTAAACTTTTACTGTAGGCTGTTGAGCCTGTTGGTGTTGAAACCGACAGACCATCACCACGATACTTTTCAAAAAACTCGTCACGAATATAGACTTCTGCAACCATTGTTCGTTCAATATTACGAATTGTCGCTTCATTCAGTGCAATATATTTCCGATCCGGTTGGCCATCACTATAACTGAGAATGACATCAAGTAACGGATATGACACACTTTGTTCTGTTTCATAAATCAAACTTTCAACTAGTAGATCAATTTCGTAATCACGCCAGTCAGTATAAAAACCTAAATGACCCGTATGGACACCGATAAAACGAATCTCATCCAGACGGTCACTATATTTGTGGAAGGCGTTTAAAAGGGTTCCATCCCCCCCAATTGTAATCACAACTGATGGTTGATCACAATCGAGGTCAAAGCCCGCTTTTTTTAATTTATCGGTTAATTCAGCCGCAACATTTTGCGATTTTTCCGCATGATTAGCGCTGATTGCTATTTTCATAGGCCTCCTCACTTTCTTTTTTCAAGAAGCTTTCAACTAACGCAGATTGTTCATACAGTTTTTCCATATCGAATAAATTGCGATAATTGAACTCATATTGTGCCTCTTGAATCTCATCTCTAATTTTAGACATTTCTTCATCTAAAAAGTAAGCCGCTTCGGCTGTTTTTTGTAATCGGGTATGAATTTCTTCTGGAAACTCACCTTGATACTTATAATTTAACGAATGTTCAATCGTCGCCCAAAAGTTCATTGATAATGTTCTGATTTGAATTTCAACGTAAATAATTTTTTCACCAGAAATCAATTGAACCGGGTACTCAAGCACCACATGATAAGAGCGATAACCGCTATCCTTTTTGTGCGCAATGTAGTCCATTTCATAAATAATGTTGAAGTCTTTACGGTCTTGTAGTAATTTGACAACTTCGTAAATATCTTCGACAAACTGACACATAATTCTTAAACCAGCAATATCATACATTTCTTCTTGAATACGATCCGGATGAATGTTTCGAGTTTGACATTTAGCTAGAATACTATCGACTGGTTTAACGCGTCCTGTAACGAATTCAACTGGTGCGTGTAAATTATTTTCGCGATATTCTTTGCGAATATTCTTTAATTTTACTTTCATTTCAGAAACCGCCTGCTCATAAGGAGCCAAAAATAAATCCCAATTGCGTTGCATTTTTCATCATCTCCATTTTTCTTGCGTATCCAGAGTATATTTTATCACAGTCCCGACTAAAACGTTAGCGACGAGTGAGCATTACTTAAAATTTGTAATAATCTGAAAAATCACTAAAATAGAGATGAGGTGAAGAAATGGCGAAAGAATTAGAAATTGAATTTAAAAATATGCTAACAGCAACAGAATACCAAGAGTTAATTAACCTATATTCTGATAAGAATGCCACACATATTGTCCAAACAAACTATTATTTTGATACCCCAAACCAAGATTTAAAACAAAAAAAGATGGGCTTACGCATTCGTGAAAAAAGTCTACCCCATGAATTAACACTTAAGGTACCGACGACTGATCAACATGCATTAGTTGAAGTCACTGACCATCTAACTGAACAAGAAAAAAACGACTTCTTAAACAAAATGATTTTTCCAACAAACAGTCATGTCAGAGAAGTTTTACTAGAAAACGGGATTCAGATTGACACAATCGAGCGGATCGGTGAGCTTTCAACTGATCGTCTTGAATCGACGCAACATCTGCCACATCTGATTGTCATTGATAAAAGTACCTTCTATGGTCATATCGACTACGAGCTTGAGATGGAGACAAATGATTCAAGGACTGGTGAGGTGTTCTTTAAAAACTTCTTAAAAGAGCACCACATTCCCGAGCGTCCTGCGGATAAAAAGATTGCCAGAATGCTATTCTACAAAGAAAAATAATAACTCCTAAAATGAGAACGCTCGTTTTCTTTCACAATTTTAGTATTTTCTGATAAATTATAGATAAGGTTTAAATTACCTAGTTTATTTAGGAGGGGTATAAATTGATTGAAATTTATCTTTTTGTGAATCCTTTAGATAAGCACTGTTTGGATATTGAAAAAAAATTTTTGAACATCATTAATAACGAGTCTCAAAAAATACATTTTCGTGTGATTCCTATTATTAATCTCAAAATCATTCATCAGTTCTTAAAAAGAAAAAATCTTGAGTCAAAAGGACTCGAGTATCGCAATGAATTATTTACTTCAATCTACTCTGCTTGCCTAGATCTTAAGGCAGCACAGTTACAAGGAATGCACATGAGTAAAAAGCTATTATTACTCTTACAAGAGGCTGTTGGTGTGGGAGATATTCCTTATTCACCTGAGCTAGCCCTTCATTTGATTCAAAAAATCGGTGCCGATGTTGAAACCTTTAAAGAAGACCGTGATTCAAAATTAGTACAACGTTGCTTCCAAAAAGACCAACAAATTGCGCAAGAGATGAGTGTTTCTGACTATTCAACTGCCGTTATTTTTAATTACGATTCTCATGAAGACTTTGGCATTTTAGTTGATGCAAATCTCTCTGAGAGACACATCAGTCGACTAATCCAAGCAAGCAGCACTTCAAATTTAGCTACCAATCGATTTGGTAAATCTACTCTTCCTGAAGAGTTTTATTTTAACTAGTCAAATAGCAACACGATTGCACAAATTAAAAGGCATCGAACACAACATAATCCGTGTTCGATGCCTCATTTGTGTTATGCCACTTCTTTCTTTAGAACATACTTATCAATCGTCAGAAAAACAAAGCCAATAGCTGCTGCTCCGAGTGTGAAAATCATTAAACGTTGCCACATAAAGCCATGCGTGATTAATAGACCAGAGACACCAATCAAATAAAAGCCAATGATAGGTATTTTTAAGCTGGATGGTAAAAATTTTATATCTTCGTCATTGCTTTCACTTGTTTCTGCAGCTTGTTTTGCTTGATGTTTTTGATACAAAATTTCTGCTACAGAACAGCAGACCGCAACTACAAAGGCAAAACCAAGTATGCTTAAAACTTTGGTTAGTTGAAAACCTTTTGACACGATATCTTCCCAAGCTAACATTGAGCCCATGATTAGAAATAGTAACAAATAGTTTAACCCAATCGTCTTAAATTTCTGCGCATTTTCCATTTTAGTTTCCTCCTCTTTCTGAACTGTTTTCCGTATCACCGCCAACTGATATTTTATTATTCAATAACTTACCACATGCAACAAAGCCAAATCCAATTACTAACGCCCCCTGCGTATAGATGAGTAATTTAGACCAATTCCAGCCATATTCAAAAATAATTCTAAAAATTGCAAAAACAATAATTGTAACAGCAAAAAATTTATAATTATTTGTGAAAAGAAGAAATTCTTTTTGTTTAGCTTCTTTGTCTTTAGCTTGTTTTCTTTCAAGCCACCACAGAATAATCAAATTAAAAAGAAAAAGAACGAGAGCTAAAATCAAGAGCATCACTAAATTGTTAATTTCATCTTTAAGATTAAAATTTTTCAAGGCCACTCTTTCCCAAAAATAAATCAAGTAGATAAAAAGACTATAAATAACTGTATAATAGATATTTTGTTTGAACAATACTTTATTATTCTTGATCAACAGCTCTTTTTTATTTATTACCTTTATTATACACTAAAACCAATTGAATTATTAGAGAATTCTCATTTTAATTAAAAAATCACTACTTTTATTTTTATAAATTATGCTATACGACTTAATTTGATTAGGTTTCTTATACAAAAATATTTAATGTATATTTATTGAATTTTTTAACAAATAGTTAACATTAATCGTTTATACTATTTATACTCAAAGAAAAGGTGGTGATTCAATTGAAAGCAAAAATTAATAGTTGGACTTTATTTGTTTCATTTTTAATTATGACATTAATCGTGCTCTCAATTAGTCTCGTTTTAGCAAATGACTACTCACTATTTAGTAGCCAATTCGTCGCAACAACGGTTTCAACAGCAACGCAACATGTAGAAACATTAGTTGAAATTCCAAATGATAATCTATTCAACACAGGATTCTTTATCCTACCATTGATTTCATTAATTCCAACGCTCTTCTTTTTAGCTAAACATTTATATGAAAAAGTATCTGTACAACAAGATACTGATCCAATCACAGACGCACCACTCTAAAAATAAAACGAATTCGCCATTACTTGTTTTTTTTCAAGCGATGGCGAATTCGTTTTTATAGTTTTTACCATTTCTTTCGTTTTAAGAGCACTAGAATAACGAGTAGTGTCAACATACCAATACTAAAGAAACTCATACTCCGCCAATTCCAACCATTTTCAAAATAAATTAACATGTTGCCATATACAAGCCAAAAAACATACGACGTGACAACTTGAGAAAATTTTGGTCCAAATTCAGCTTGTAATTTTTCATCCGTCACGTTTTCTTTTTTTATGGTAATAAATTTTTTGATTTTATATTGTGTGTAAAATACTTCACCAACTACAGTGACAACCATGATGACTAACAAAATAATTATCAAAATCTGATTGTCAGATCCAAAGGCTTCCGGAGCGATTAATCCTAATAAGAGAAGAAAAACAAAAAACATCACACAACGAATCAAATTTAACTTAATTTGTTCTTTCTGAATCTTCTTTTGTACGGTCATCTCAATCTCCTCCAATCACTTTTTATTACACCTTTATTATACTACATTCGAAGAATGTATGAAAAAAACACGCCATTACTGACGTGTTTTCTGCATTATATTCTAAAATGTTGAGACTAATTTTTCTAATTCATTTAAGCGTGTTTCGAAAACTTTCATGGCAGAATCAATGTAGTCTCTTTGCGTCATGTCAACACCAGCACGTTTCATAACCTCGATTGGGTAATCGCTGTTACCTGATTTCAAATAAGTTAGATACTTATCTAATGCACCTTCTTCACCCTTAACAATTTTATCTGCTAAAGCTGATGCTGCTGAGAAACCTGTTGAATATTGGTAAACATAGTAATTGTAGTAGAAATGAGGAATTCGACTCCATTCATAAGCAATTTCAGGATCTTTTTCGACTGCATCTCCATAATATTTTGCATTCAATCCTGCATAATAATCACTTAAATATTCACTTGTTAAAGGCACACCTTTAGCATCTTCAGTATGGATAAAGTGTTCAAACTCAGCGAATTGTGTTTGACGGAAAATGGTGCCCTTAAAGCCATCTAAATAATGATTTAAAACAAAAGCTCGTACTTTTGGATCTGTTTCTGTTTCAAGTAAATGCTCTGTTAAAATATTTTCGTTTGTTGTTGAAGCAATTTCAGCTAAGAAAATTGAGTAATCACCATAAACGTAAGGTTGATTGCTACGAGTGTAGTAACTATGCACACTGTGTCCTAACTCATGAACCAATGTATAAAGATGATTTAAACTGTCATGCCAGTTTAATAGAATATATGGTTTAGTATCATAGCTTCCTGATGAATAAGCACCACCACGTTTACCTTTATTTTCAACAATATCAATCCAACGTGTATCAAAGGCTTCTTCTAAAATACTTGCATAGTCTTCACCTAAAGGTTTTAAAGCTGTTAACGTTTTTTCTTTTGCTTCTTCATAAGTATATTTAATTGGTGCGTCTCCTAAAATTGGAGTATACATGTCATACATATGTAAAGTATCCACACCTAGTAATTTTTTACGCAACGCTACATAACGATGTAATAATGGTAAATTTTCATGAACCACTTCTAATAATGTATCATAAACAGATTCTGGAATATGGTTAGCACTTAATGCTGCGTGACGTGCTGAATCATAGTGATGGACTTTAGCATTAAAATTATGTTTCTTAACGTGTGAAGAAAGTGTACTTGCAAACGTATTTCTAAATTGTTCATACACTTCGTAAAGTCCTTCAAAGGCTTCTTTACGAACTTCACGTTTCGTACTTTCCATTAATTGACCATAAAGTCCACCAGAAAGTTCCACTTTTTCGCCATCATCACCTGTCACAACAGGGAATTTTAAATCAGCATTGTTTAAAATACTAAAAGTATTACTTGACGCATCTAAAACTTCACTGGCAGCCGCTAGCAATGCTTCTTCATTTGAAGATAAAACGTGTGCACGGTTATCTGTTAATTGTTTAACGTAATGACGGTACAATTCTAAGTCTTTATTTTCAACAAAATATGCATCGATTTCAGCATCTGATAATGTTAGCACTTCTGGTTGGAACCAGGCAACCGCTTCGCCTGCTTGAGCTGCTAATGTGCTAGCTTTGGCATAAAGTGCTTGATATTCAGTATTAGCTGTATCTTGGTCATTTTTTAAATGTGAAT
Source organism: Vagococcus silagei (assembly GCF_004795745.1). Lineage (GTDB taxonomy): Bacteria > Bacillota > Bacilli > Lactobacillales > Vagococcaceae > Vagococcus > Vagococcus silagei. The sequence continues at coordinate 210,555 of NZ_SDGV01000001.1, forward strand.
ACACATAAATTTTTTCAACAAAACGGAATAGTTCTAACGTACTTTCTAAAGCAGTTTGGAAAGCTTTAGCACCATTTTTTAAAGTGCCTTCATATTCTTTTGTTGCTGTAATCATTTTTTTAGCTTCGGCAAAAGCTTCTTCAACTTCTGCTTCCGTTTTAAAGATATAAGTTAAATCCCATTTTTGATTTTCAGATACTTCTGAACGTAACGGTAATGATTTTGTTTCTGTCATGTGATGACTCCTCTCGATTCGATAATCTGTGTTTATCATATCATATTCTAATCTGATTTAGGGTTCGAAACGACTATTTTTCACAGTTTGTTCAAATTATTATTCTTACCAAAGAGAACAAGCTAAAAAAATTATGAGACAGTCACCTTAACTTCTAATCATGGTGCCGATTACTGCAAGCGAAATAATTTGATGCGATAAGGGATTTGTATTTCTTCTGTAATTTTTCGTAATTCATGCTCCAACCAGGTATCACTGTCACAACGTTTATCGTTCCAATAATAATATTGTGCCTTCACTTGAACAAAATCAAATTCAATCAAACGTTGAACATAAAGACGCAAACGATAACTGATTACTTTTTTTATGGGAAAGAGAGTCTGAATGTCAGATAATTCTTCCGGGACTTGCTTTTCAGAAACATACCGTTGCAATTCTTCTCGTGACATGCTCTTTTCTTGTTTAATTTGTTGCACCAATTCCCATCTCAAAATCAATTCTGCTTCACCCAAAAATAAATCTGATAAGGACAGGCAATGGTAATACAACGGCAGCTGTAATAAGTTTTCATGCTGACAATAAAAATATTCTTGCAACAGCATCTCAGGAACACGTCGATTATAAAGACTGCGTTGCCACATCAAACGTTGTGCTTTGGTCACTTCATAAAGTGAACGCGGAACCACACGCGAATGACGAATCAATTTAATCGCTGTGAAAACTTCAAATAAACTCTGATTTTCTAATGAAAAAACACGCAGACTACTTGTCAGACGCCCTTCATTTAGACACATACCATAAGAAAGAACCAACTCACTCGTTTCGACACGGAGGCCAAAGCTATAATAGCCTAAGCAATTTGAAAACTGAATAAATTGTTGTTGTCCTTTACTAAGTGGACCCTTTTTTCCAAATGAAAAGAGTTCTTGGCCTAGTATCCAAAGTACTTCATAGCCATGTTTTTGATAATTATCCGTTCGCTCCTTCAAACGCTCAAAATTTAGCGGACTACATTGGAACTCAAGTGCCAATTTTTGCTCAACTAAAACGTCCGGACGCTGTTTTAATTCCGGTAAGTAAGCTTCTAATTCAACTGGAATCTGATGATGACAACAATTTTGATATAACAAGGTTTTTCCAGCGAGATGCTCGCGTGTTTCGCCTTCCGAAAAACTTTGACACTCAGAATCTTTACCATGCGCAAAATGCATTTGTTTAATCCGACCTGCTTTTAAAATGACGGGTTCCTGACAATCACAACAAAACCAATTCATCTTTTTTAACTGTTTCACTTCATCACGCTTGATTCTCGTTAAATCAATTAGCTCACCTGCTTGATTTTTTGCAAAAAACATCTGCACTCTCTCCTTTGACTTTAAGAAATGAAAAACTTATGAGATAATTACTTCAACTTTTAAAATACGTAGAAAGGATGGCGTTTTTTTATGAATTCTATTTTAAAAGATAAAATTATTCATGCAAGCCAAGATCTAGGCATCGATAAAATCGGATTTACAACAGCTGCACCTTTTGATCATCTCAAACAAAGTTTAGAAGAACAAAAAGTAAATGAACATACGACTGGCTTTGAGCATCCGATTATTGATGAACGCCTCTATCCTGACCAAATTTTTAATCAGCCTCAATCCATTATTTCAATTGCATTAGCATATCCATCACGTATTAAAACGCGCCCAAAAAGCATTCGTGGTGAAAAACGAGGTAAATTTGCGCGTGCGTCATGGGGCACTGACTATCATCACATTTTGGAGGATCGCTTACAAAAGCTCATCACCTTCATTAAAGAAGAAGCGGATCAAGATCAAACTTTAACATTCAAACCCATGGTCGATACTGGTGAACTAATTGATGTTGCCGTTGCGCAACGTGCAGGCTTAGGTTTTATTGGCAAAAACGGTCTCTTGATTACTGAAGAATTCGGCTCGTACGTTTACTTAGGTGAAATTATCACCAATATTCCTTTTGAACCTGACACACCGATTGAAAATAAGTGCGGTGAATGTACAAAATGTATTGATCTTTGTCCAACATCTGCTCTATTAGGTGATGGTCGGATGAATGCCAGACGCTGTTTATCCTATCAAACACAAACAAAAGGCTACATGCCTGAAGAATTTCGCCCCAAAATCAGAACCATTATTTATGGCTGTGACATTTGCCAAGAAGTCTGTCCTTACAATAAAGGTAAGGATTCGCATTTTCATGAGGAAATGGAACCCGATCCTGAAGTTGTAATGCCATTATTAAAACCACTCTTAACCATTTCAAACAAAGAATTCAAAACAAAGTTTGGTTATCTAGCCGGATCATGGCGTGGCAAAAAACCGATTCAAAGAAATGCCATTATTGCCCTCGCAAATGCTCGAGACAAAACCAGCATTCCAAACTTACTTCGTTGTATTGAAGAAGACCCTCGACCTATGATTCGAGGTACCTCTGCTTGGGCACTCAGTATGATTGATCCCAACAATGAAGAAATTTTAGCGTTCTTAAAATCTGTTTTAACACAAGAAACAGATGAAGAAACGCAACACGAACTACTGACTGCCATTCAAAAAATGGAAAAAACAATTAAAGGAGAATCTTAATGAAAACAAAAGAAACACTAAATAGTTTAAACCCATATGTGCCAGGGAAACCTGTCGCAGATGTTTTAAAAGAATACGGCTTAACGTCAGCTGTTAAATTAGCTTCAAATGAAAATCCCTATGGTTATTCAAAACAAGTCAAAGAAACCATAGTAAATGGCTTAGATCACTTAGAAATATATCCTGATGGTGGTGCTGTTCAGTTAAAAGCTGCATTAGCTAAATTTTACAATCTCGCACCAGAACAATTTCTAGTAGGCTCTGGCTTAGACGAAGTCATCCAAATTGTTTCCCGTGCTTTACTAAATACAGGTGATTCAATTATTATTGCTAGTCCTTCATTTCCTCAATACGCACACCATGCTGTCATTGAAGGTGCGACTGTTAAAAAAGTACCGGTCATTGCTGATAGTGGTTTAATGGATTTAGAAGGTATGCTTGCGGCGATTGATGACACAACTAAAATTATTTGGCTATGTAACCCAAACAACCCAACTGGAACCTATATTAAGCAAAATAAAATCGAAGAATTTTTAGCTCGCGTTCCTGAAGATGTTCTTGTCATCAGTGATGAAGCCTACTATGACTATGTAACCGCAGAAGAACAACCGACAAGTTTACCATTTCTTGAAAAATATCCGAATCTGATGATTATGCGAACTTTTTCAAAAGCCTACGGATTGGCTGGCATTCGTGTTGGTTATGCTATTATTCCAAAAGACCTTGGTCGTTTCCTAGACATTGCGCGGTTACCTTTTAACTGTCACTCTTTAGCACAAAAAGCAGCCATCACTGCGCTTAAAGATCAAGATTTCGTGGCCTTTTCTCAAAAAGAAAATAAAATTGAACGTGAAAAGTGGGAAGCCTTTCTTGAAGATTTAGGTTTACATTACTATCACACTGAAACAAACTTTATCTTCTTTGATACCAAGCAAGATGACAAAACCATCACACAAGAACTACTATCTAAAGGTTTTATTATTCGTGGTGGATTAAAACCAGGATGGTTACGCGTGACGATTGGTAAAAAAAATGACAATCTTCGCATCCAAGATGAACTCAAACAAATACTAGGTTAAACAAGCAAAAACGGAACTCACAAACAGCATATAGCTATGTGGGTTCCGTTTTTTCTTATTTAATTCGTTTAGGGGTGCTTTCTCCATTTTCCAATAACCAACAGTTCAACATATATGAAACTAAAAGCTAAAATCAAAGTCATAACAAAGCCCAACGTTTCTGATATTTCACCAAACTGAAATTCAAAAACTGCTAAAATTAGGATTGCTAACACAATGGCTAGAAGAATAATACCTACTTTTTTCATAACTGACAGTGTATCCATCAAGCGATAGGGGTATAAAAATTCTTTTCGTTTGACTTTTTTGGCAACTTTTTCTTCATCTTTAAAATATTCTCTTGGTTCAGGACCATATAATTGCAGCAATCTTTTTTTATCATTTTTGGAAAAGAAATCCACTTTGCGTTCCAAAAAAAAAGCTATCTTATTAAATCCAGCAGCATAAATTGCGTCTTGAAATTCAGATAACTTCGCTTGATGAATGGCAAGAAAGACAATATTATCTTCGTAATATGAATTGATAATAATTTGATTGTCAGCAAAGTAAAGAGCCGTTTGATCACCGCCACTCCCGAATAATTCAGCTAATTCTTCTTTAGTCATTGGTAGTTTTACTTCATCGAAATAGGTATGCGTAAGGAAATTTTCAACGCTATATCCTTTCAATTCTATTGGTAGTGCATTAATAAATTTGAACAAGTTATAAGCATCAAAATTAACAGCATCATCATAAGTCGTTGCAAAAAAGACGTATTCATTCGGCTGATCCACAAAGTTAAAATCTAAAAAATGTGTCGATGTAAAAGTTATCATGTCGAATTACTCCTCGCTTTAACTGAATATCTTAGTATAACATGCTCGTTATAGCCTTAAAAATACTAAAAAAGCCTCAAAAGATTTCTCCTTTGAGACTCGAGCTTAATTCTTTATACCATCAATCTTTTCTAAGTTTGATTGATAAGAAAATACCAAAACCAATCATTGAAATCACCAGCACGATTTTAAAAATCGTCGGATTGATTACATATAACAGTGCCAAAATTAGAAAGACGCCTAATAAAATCGTATTCTCTTTGCGCATTGATTTATTCCTTCCTTTCTTATCAACCATAAGAGTTTAACTATTGTTGATGTCTTTTAAAATTGCATTCATTTTAATAATGATAAAAATTAACACAGAGATAATCCACATCCCCACACTAAAACCTCGTAAAAAGTCTGTAAGATGACTAGCACTCATTAAGAAACTCAAGCCAAAAGTTATCAGTCCAACCACACTAATCAGCATTGTAACTTTTAAATACTTTTTCTCTTTTGATTCACGTTTAATATTTGCTACCATTTTAATATCCTCCTTGATTAATTCATCTAAGGTCAGAGTATAAAGATCGCTTAACGCAATTAAATTATAGATATCAGGTACGCTTTTACCTGTCTCCCAATTTGAAATGGTTTGACGCGAAACGTGTAACTGATTGGAAATTTCCTCTTGGGTAAATCCCAATTGCTTGCGCTTATCTTTTAATTTTGTGGCAATATCCATTGTCTGCTCCTTACATTTACTATAATTTAGAAGAATATTTTTTTCAGCCAAAACTCCTTTACTTTCAAGGATGTCAAAGCATTTTGACAGTATATTTGAAGAAAAAACTGAAAATAATAGCTACACTGTTCATTGTATCATAAAAAAAATTACTCCGGTTAGCTTTAGATAAAAAGAAAAAAAGCAGTCTTTACGCTACAGAAAAATCAAAATCTTTCTGTACATCAAGACTACTTATTTTACTCACTTAAATAAAAAGAAACTAATCGAAATTAATAGTAGTGTCACAATACCCGAGACCATCCCTGCTACAACATTTTTCACTTTGTGATATTTCAATTCTTCTGCTACCTTTTCATCATCAACCTTTGTTTGCTCCATAAATGAAATAATTTGCGAATATGTTTTTAGGTTCTGACGTTTCTTAAGTCTTTCCACCATCCAGCAAGAAAATAACATCCAGCTACCTAAAACCAACGGAATCCACATACCTTTGAATCCCAAATATTTCATTGTTGGACCAAAAGATAACGGTGTTAAAACAATAAAAAGTGTAAAACTATACACCCAAAAATCCCACTGTTGCCTTGATATTTTACTCTTCATTATTTCCACGTCTCCCTTGACTAATTCATCCAAGGTGATATCAAACAGAATACTTAGAGCAATCAAATTATGAATATCGGGATAGGTTTTATCATTCTCCCACTTTGAAATTGTTTGTCTTGAGACATATATTTTTTCAGCCAATTCCTCTTGTGAGAGTTGTTCTTTTTCACGATATTTTTTTAATTGATGACTAAAATTCATTTGCTTACCTCCTTGTCAAATCAAGCGTACAACGTAGTACGATTTTTGTCTGTCAATTGTTGGTGACATTGAAGTTTTTCTCTAAAAAAAACCGTGTCAACATCTGTTGACATCCTTTAACAGCAGCGTTTTGAGGCGATTACTAAAACTCTTCTAAAGCAAGCGATGCCGTTTCCCATTCTTCCAAAAGATCATCTTGCGCTTGCGTTTTTTCCGCAAGTTGCTTGTTTAAATCTTGTAGTTTACCTAAATCATCCATGTGTTCAGGTTTTTCCATCTCTTGTTGAATGATTTCTAAATCAGCTTCAACTTGATGTAAGGATTCTTCGATTTTTGCAACGGCACGCTCTAAGGTGCGACGCTCACGTTGCATTTTTTTATCTTGTTCGTAATCACGTTTTGTTTCAGTGATGACTTCAACTTCGACTTCAGGTTGACCAGTTAGAAGTTCGACTTGTTCTTCCTCAGCTTTTTTCTCTAAATAATAATCATAGTCACCATGATAAAGTTTGCTGCCTGATTCAGATAATTCTAAAACACTGGTCGCAATTCGATTAATAAAATAACGGTCATGTGATACAAAAAGAATCGTGCCTTCATACTCTATTAAAGCATTTTCTAAAACTTCTTTACTATCGATATCCAAGTGGTTGGTCGGCTCATCTAAGATTAAAAAATTATCCTTATTCATTGACAGCTTTGCTAATGCGACACGAGCTTTTTCGCCCCCACTTAGTAAAGGAATCGTCTTTTTCACATCTTCACCTGAGAAAAGGAAACTACCTAAAACGGTACGAATTTCTTTTTCAGGTGTTGTCGAATGTTCACTCCATAATTCTTCTAAAACAGTTTGATTTGAGCTTAAACGTGCTTGTTCTTGGTCGTAGTAACCAATATCAACTTTATGTCCTAGCTCAATGTCGCCTTTAATTAAAGGAATCTCTTTCATAATTGTTTTTAAAAGTGTCGATTTTCCAACACCATTCGGTCCCACTAAAGCAATTGCTTCATTGCGACGAATCGCCACATTCACTGGCTCTGAAAGAATAGTCTCATCATAGCCAATCGCAACGTCAGACATTTTAAGTACATCTTTACCTGAAGGGCGTTCCGTTTGGAAAAGGAATTTCGCTGATTTTTCATCTCCCGAAGGACGATCAAGGCGGTCCATTTTTTCAAGTTGCTTACGGCGACTTTGAGCCCGTTTAGTTGTTGACGCACGTACTAAGTTACGCGCAACAAAATCTTCTAGTTTATCGATTTCAACTTGTTGTTTCTCATATTCTTTCCATTCACGTTCTAAACGTTCTGATTTTTGATCTAAGTAACGACTGTAATTTCCATGATAATGATATATTTTTTGGCGACTTAATTCATATACCTCTTGCACAATTTTATCTAAGAAATAGCGGTCATGCGACACAATCAAAAGCGCGCCACGGTAACCTTGCAAATAATTTTCTAACCAATTTAACGTGTCAATGTCTAAATGGTTAGTCGGCTCATCCAGAATTAGTAATTGCGGTTTTTCAAGTAATAAACGCGCTAAGGCTAACCGTGTTTTTTGTCCACCCGAAAGAGTACTCACGACACGTTCAAAAAAGTCTTCTTTAAAATTAAAACCATGAAGCACTGCTTTAATTTCTGACTCATAGCCATAGCCATTAATTTGATCAAATTCATGTTGTAAGGTTGAGTAACTATTTAATAATTGTTCATACTCTTGTTCGGGCATATTTTCTGATGCTGCTTCAGCAATCTTCAGCTCAAACGCACGTAATTTTACTTCCATTTGACGGACACCTTCAAAAACGGTCAGCATCTCTTCCCAAACTGTATTTTCAGATTCTAAGCCAGTATGTTGATCTAAGTAACCCATCGTTAAATTTTTAACTTTTGAGATGGTTCCGCCATCACTTTCTTCAATGTTACCTAAAATTTTTAATAAAGTTGATTTGCCCGCGCCATTACGTCCAACTAAGGCAATGCGGCTGCGGTCTTGAATTTCTAATTGTATATTTTCAAACAAGACTTCCTCGCCAAAATGACGAGCGACTTGATTCGCTTGTAGTAATATCATACGTTTCCTCCACTTGTTGCTTTCTTTGCTTAGTTTATCATATTTTTAATCACATTGTGGTTAAAAAATGATAACTGAGAAAATAGAGACACATCACAAAAAAATCTGAGATGTACATTAATGCATAAGTACTCTTATTGTATTTTTACGGTGCTCTCAAAGTAATAACACAGCCAACAAAAGAACCATCAAATGCGTTCATTGTTTTTAACAACATCTTTCTATGAAAAAGCTCAAATTCAGACAGTATTAGATACACATCTAGCCATTCTATTCGATATTTGGTAAGCATCTTTTTTGCTTTTAACTAATAGCAATAGTATTCTAGGGAAGTGAAATATTAAACAAGCTCATGTGAAGCTTAGATCTATCGGGGAGGATGATTTTAAATGAGAGAAATGGATATCCCTAAAGCAACTGCAAAACGTCTACCGTTATATTATCGTTACTTAAAGTTTTTGTTTGACTCAGGCAAACAAAAAGTTTCTTCTACAGAATTAAGTGAGGCTATCAAAGTTGATAGTGCCACTATTCGTCGTGATTTTTCATATTTTGGCGAACTAGGTAAACGAGGTTACGGTTATGATGTTGAAAATTTAATGAACTTCTTTGCGAAGATTTTAAATGAAGACACATTAACAAACGTTGCTTTAGTAGGTGTGGGGAACTTAGGACATGCATTACTGAATTATAAATTCCATCAAAGTGACAGCATTCGTATTAGTGCTGCATTTGATAGTGATCCAGATATTTATGGAAAAATTTTAGAAGGTGTACCTGTTTATCCAATTGATGAAATGGTCCAACAAATTCAAGAACAAAAAATTGAAGTTGCCATTTTAACTGTGCCTTTAAAAGTAGCACAAGAAACAGCGGATTTACTGATTGATGCTGGTGTAAAAGGAATTATGAACTTTACGCCTGATCGCATCACAACACCAGAAGATGTGTTGGTTCAAAATGTTGATTTAACAAATGAACTACAAACTTTGATTTACTTTTTATCACATTATTAATAAAAAGAGCACTCAGAGTTGAAATCAAACAAATGATTTCAATTTTGAGTGCTCCTTTTCATATCAGTAAGATCACCAGATTCATCCCAACGTGCACAACGATTGGAACCCAAATTTGTTTGGTGCGGTGATAAAGATATCCAAACCAAAATCCCAATAACAAATAGAAAATAAGGTTATTACCGTGTAATAAAGCAAAAAGCATTGCGCTGATGACCAGACTGAATTGCCAAGATAAACGCTTTTCCAAAACAGTTGGTAAACTATATCTAAAAACAATTTCTTCAATTATAGGAATACAAATTGCTGAAGCAATAATCATGAATTCTGCTGATTTTATCTGTTGTAAAGCAGCAAGCGTTGAACTCGCTTCATAAGGTTTATGACTAAAAAGCAAGAGCGCGTTAATATAGAAAAATTGTAAAATGAAGCTAACAATAATTCCGCCTACAATCCAACGTATATTCTTCTTTACTTGCATGATTGAATCATTTTCATCATTATATCTGACAAATACAAAGAGTAAAATACTCATTCCAATGATACTAATTGCAACATAGCTGATCGCCCCTAAAAGACTATCTTGTGGCAGTTTCGCCAAGAGTAGCGGACTATTGACGACAGCTAAATATATAAAACTACTGACTAATAAAAAACGTTCTTTGGTCACGCTATCTCCTCCAAAATCTTTCTTTTCTTCTATCATACGCTACCGAATCAGTTTATTCACTATCATTTTAGCAAATTACTTGCAAAAAAAATCAAAACTAGTTATGATATAGAAGTGTTAGCACTTGGCAAACAAGACTGCTAAGTGCTAGAGAAAATATTAAACAATTTGTGGAGGGATTCATCGTGTTAAAACCTTTAGGAGATCGTATTATCATCGAAGTTAAGGAAGTTGAAGAAACAACTGCTAGTGGCCTTGTTTTAACTTCTGCTTCAAAAGAAAAGTCTCAAACCGGGGAAGTTATTGCGGTCGGTGAAGGACGTACCCTTGACAACGGGACAAAATCACCAATTAGCGTCACTGTTGGTCAAACTGTCATGTTTGAAAAATATGCGGGGCAAGAAGTTAAATACGAAGGTCACGACTACTTAATCGTACGTGAACAAGACGTTGTAGCAATCGTTGAATAAAAGTACAAAACGAAACAAAAAAACTATGAGGTGAAATAAAAATGGCAAAAGACATTAAATTTTCAGAAGACGCACGCTCATCAATGATGCGCGGTGTCGATACATTAGCAGATATCGTAAAAGTAACATTAGGACCAAAAGGACGTAACGTTGTTTTAGATAAAGCTTTTGGCTCACCCCTTATTACAAATGATGGTGTGACAATCGCCAAAGAAGTTGAATTAGAAGATCGTTTCGAAAATATGGGAGCTAAATTAGTCGCTGAAGTGGCATCAAAAACAAACGATATCGCTGGTGACGGTACAACAACAGCTACTGTATTAACACAAGCAATTGTTCGTGAAGGACTTAAAAACGTAACTGCTGGCGCAAATCCAATCGGCATTCGTCGTGGGATTGAACTAGCAACTAAAAAAGCCGTTGAAGAATTACATGCAATTTCAAAACAAGTGGATTCTAAAGAAGCTATCGCACAAGTTGCCGCTGTTTCTTCTGGTAGCGACCAAATTGGTGCCTTAATTTCTGAAGCAATGCAAAAAGTTGGTAATGACGGTGTTATTACGATTGAAGAATCAAAAGGTATCGAAACTGAACTAGACGTCGTTGAAGGTATGCAATTTGATCGTGGTTACCTTTCTCAATATATGGTAACTGATAACGATAAAATGGAAGCTGTCTTAGATAACCCTTACCTGTTAATTACAGATAAGAAAATTTCTAACATTCAAGATATTTTGCCGTTATTAGAACAAATTTTACAAGAAGGTAAACCACTGTTAATTATCGCAGATGACGTTGATGGTGAAGCATTACCAACATTAGTATTAAATAAAATTCGTGGTACTTTCAATGTTGCCGCTGTTAAAGCTCCTGGCTTTGGTGACCGTCGTAAAGAAATGTTACAAGACATCGCGACACTTACTGGCGCAACAGTGATTACTGAAGAATTAGGCTTAGACTTAAAAGATACATCAATTGATGCTTTAGGAACTGCTAGCAAAGTTGTTGTAACCAAAGAACATACAACAATTGTTGAAGGTGGCGGAAACAAAGCTGCCATTGAAGATCGTATTGCATTAATTCGCTCTCACATTGCTGAAACAACTTCAGACTTTGACCGTGAAAAACTACAGGAACGTTTAGCTAAATTAGCTGGCGGGGTTGCCGTGGTTAAGGTTGGAGCAGCAACTGAAACAGAATTAAAAGAATTAAAATTACGTATTGAAGATGCGTTAAACGCAACTCGTGCTGCCGTTGAAGAAGGAATTGTTTCTGGTGGTGGTACAGCATTCGTAAACGTACTTGATAAAATTGCTGAAATTGACGCTGAAGGTGACGAAGCAACTGGTGTTAAAATTGTCCGTCGTGCTCTAGAAGAACCAGTGCGTCAAATTGCTGAAAATGCTGGTATGGAAGGCTCAGTAATTGTTGATAAATTGAAACAAGCTGACTTCGGTATGGGTTACAATGCGAAAACTGACGAATGGGTAAACATGATTGAAGCAGGTATCGTTGACCCAACTAAAGTAACACGTTCAGCATTACAAAATGCAGCAAGTGTTGCCGCATTACTATTAACAACTGAGGGTGTCATTGCAGATACGCCAGAACCAGAGATGCCTGGAATGCCTGGTGGAATGGATCCATCAATGATGGGCGGTATGATGTAGACTCTTTAAAAGAGATATATTGATATAAAAATAACCACATGAGACTTCTCGTTTCATGTGGTTTTTTGATGTGGAAAGTGATGTGATTTTATAATAATTTCCTTTTTACAGTTAGTTATGCTCTTGAATCTTTCCTTTTAGATATTCTATTTTCTCAAAATCTTTATTATTATTGTTATTTGCTCTATAACTATCTTTGCTAGACGCCAAGTAAATTTTTAGAAATGTTAACTAATAGGATTAAAGCAAATAAAGAGGACAACATTAGCATTATCAAAAAAGATGATGGTAAAAACTACTACATATATCACAATAACTCAATAGAAAAACTAGTTAAATTAACAAATAACTACCTGTCTTCTATCAAAAATATCAATATAAATGAAGACACAACTTTAACTAAATCTATGGATACTCTAGCCAAAGAGCAACAAAAATTAATAAAAAGATTAAATGAATCTAATAAAAATTTAGAAAAAGAAATTACTATCTAAACTTCTTTTTTTCTTTACACACAATGTTTACAGTGTTAACATTATTTAAGGAGGTTTATTATATGAAAAATAATTATCATAAAGAAAACTTAAAAGAAAATATATTGATTTTAACAGTCAAAATTATTAAAGAAGAAGGATACCAATCCGTATCTGTACGAAAAATCGCCAATCATTTAGACGTTTCCCCTACTGCTATTTACCGACATTACAATAGTTTAGAAGAATTATTTACACAAGCAATAGTATCAGTTTCTCACGAATTTACTAATCTCTTAAAGACGTCCCTTAAAGGGTGTCAAATTTCACCTACTCAGGAAATCGCTACTGTTGGTGTTTGTTTTGTTAATTATGCAACAACATCTAAAAACGAGTTTGATTTCTTGTTTCTAAGTAATTACAGTTTAAAAAATGTTTCTCTAAACCATAAATCCGATTATCCCTTAATTCTTTTTATGGATTCAATTATCAATCAAGCAATAAAAGAGAATAACTTTAAATACAGTAAGGAAATACTTTTTAATCAACTTTGGTGTTTTATTTTTGGGTATGCTGTTTTAGTATCAAAAAAACAAATTGAATTGAACGAAGAACTTATAGACGCTACTGTTAAAAGTTTTTTAACTAGATAAGAAATGGAGGAATTTAAATGAGTACTTTAATAATCTATGCACATCCTTATGAAAAAAGCTTTAATCATCATATTTTAAAAACTATTACAGAAAAGAACTTAAATAAAGCAGATATTATAAATTTATATGAAGATAATTTTAATCTTATCTATTCTAAAGAAGAGCTCGCTTTATTCAAGGATGGTGATACTAATAGCACTTTTATAAAAAATTATCAAAACAGAATCTCGAAAGCTTCAAATATAGTATTTATTTTTCCAATATGGTGGAATGATATTCCAGGAATTGTTAAAAATTTTGTTGATTTAGTTATGAAAAAGAATTTTGCTTACATAGATACTCCAACAGGAGTTTCAGGTAAATTAACTAACATAAAGTCAGTATCAGTAATCACTACTTCTAACTCCCCTACTTGGTACATTAAATTATTCTGTGGTAATAGTATTAATAAAGTATTTTTAAATGCGACATGTAAACAATTAGGTATAAAAAAAAGAAGATGGATTAATCTAGGTAATATAAAAAAAACTTCTTCATTAGACAAGAAGAAGTTTTTGGATAAAATTAATAAACAAATTTAAAAGCAATCAAACTCCCCTACAGACTTACTTGTATGGGAGTTTTCATTTCTATTTTATTGAAAAAAATAAAAGAATATAAAGGAGGCGATAAAAAATGAAAAATGATTGGGTAGAAATAATAGAATACGAGGAAGAAAATTGTTGGGATAAAGGAACATTAAAACAAGATGAATACGAGGATTACAAGTATATGAGCTAATTTCATAATTCACTTTTTAGAAAAGTAAACACTCGACCAATTTCAAAATCATTGTTTTTTGAAGTTAAGCGACTAGTTCTTTTCTATATTTCTCTTGTGACAATCGTTGTGCTGCAAAATTCTTTAAATTATAAGCTAGTTGAATCAATAATAGTTCAGTTGATGATGGTCGCCACTTTTTGACTGTAATAGAACGTATATCTAATTCTCTCATTAATTTTTGAACCCGTTTTAGGCTGATTTTAATCCCTTTTTTTAACAATTCTTGATAAATTTTTGGAGCCCCATATCGGCGATGTGATTTAGAATAGATTTGAAAAATAATGATCTTTAACCGCTTGTTTTCCTTTGCTTGATTTGATTCCTGTCTAGACATTATT
>NZ_SDGV01000010.1 GCF_004795745.1 Vagococcus silagei
AGTTTACCAAGAAAAATCATGGGCTACGCAACACCTTATGAATCATTCATTAATGAAATCAGCAAATTGAAACTGGACTTAACGCGATTTGACATTGAGCCTCTTAGCATGTGACGCCTTACCTGAGCCACCTGACCATCAAGATGTTCAGGTGAGGCAGAAGAGCCTATCACACGCTAACTCAATGTCAAATCGCACGATATATTTACTAGGAATTTTAAATAACGTTAGACATTTTACAGGTGGCTAACTTGTACTTGAAATTTTCGTTTGATTTTTAAGAATACTCCTGGGTATAATCAACAAACACAGAAATTAAGCAGGAAATGGACAGTACAAGAAGCAAATAGCAAAAATAAGATAATTGATTATTATCCAATCCCACAGATTAAACCTGACCCAGATCAATACACTTTTGCGCCTAATGAGTCCGTAAAAGAAATCAAAGGAACATTTACTGATGAGACTGGATCTGGAGGTACAGTAAGTATTAAAAAAGGTTCGACAGTCCTCTATACTTTTAATTACTCGGGCACTGCAAGAAATACAGAATGGAAGTTTACACTGAAAAAAGAAGACATAAGTTCAGGTAAAAATGAATTAAAAGCAGAAATTAAAAGTAAATATTCTGATTACATGACAGATCCTGTTTCAATTTTTGTAAATATTCAAAAGGAATTAGCCATCCGGTACTTTGAAGCCAAGCCGAATAATCAGAGAAATCCGTTACCTGATGATATTTTGACGACTGTAAAAAAAGTGATATATGGAACAGTTGGCGAAGAAATTAGTTTTGAAGTACCTGAATTACTTGGAGAATCGAAGTTTAAATATAATCCGATTAGAACGGGAATGACTGAAAATGATGAGCAAACAATTAAGCATTTGGTAACAGAACAAAATAATGACATTGATGTTTATTATAGTTTGAATAGTGTGACAGGAAAAATAGAATATCTTAATGCTGTTAGTTTAAAAAGAATTTTTTCTAGTACAACAAGTAAAGAACGTAAGGAGATTAGAGAAACTGGGGCAGTTACAATTGGAACTGCTCTCGAACCTGATATTATCAAAGCGAGTGATAAAGTAGCCGAGGGTTATCAGTTTGATCGAATTGAAGTTAAGCATAATAATCAATTTGTTACTGATGGAAAAGTTCCAGATTCAGATTTTATTGTGACCATCTATTTTACACCTGTTTTATCTCTGGAGCGTCCAGAGGTTATTAATTTTGGTTCGCATACCATCTTAAAAAATGATGATGAAAAAGAGATGACAAAAGAAAGCAACTTAATCGTTATTAGCACTGTTGAGTCGTCAAGTGGAATATTAACGCCTTGGAAAATTACAAGTGAGTTTTCTGGTTTTTCTGGTAAAGAGAAGAAAAAGAAACTGAATGGACAATTAAAATATCAGAATAATGAAATTACAAGTGGAACAGCTATTGAAACCAAGACGCAACGAGAGATACCTAAAACGGAAATTTTATTGAAAGATAAATTAAAATTGAATGTTTTCGGGAGTGGAAATCTAAGTTCCAAGTACGATGGCATCATTACTTGGAACTTAGAAAATACCCCTTAACTTTTATTTTTGAGTAAATTTTGAGTAAATTTTATAAGTGGGAAGTAATATAAAAAATAAAAAGTGAAAACACTAATAGTGTATTGTGTTGCCTAAAAGTTAGATTTGTGAGGCTGACCCAAAAGTCTTAAAATAGAAAAACCTCATGAAATCAGTTTATAAAAAGAGAGTTTCATGAGGGTTCTTGAAGATGGTAGTTTGGAATTATCCAACAATCGATCAGAAAGACAGATTAAAGAGATTGTCATGGGAAGAAAGAATTGGCTTTTTAGCCAAAGCACTGAAGGTGCTACTGCGAGTGGCGTCATCCTATCAATCATGAAAACTGCAGAGGCCAACGGACTTGATGTTAGAAAATATCTGATTTATTTATTTGATGAAACACCTAATCTAGATGTTTTGAGTGATGAGGTCCTATCTGAATACCTTCCATGGTCTAACACAGTTCAGTCTCACTGTTCAAAATAAAGCAATAACCTCGTAAGAATTATACCTTACGAGGTTATTTGGTGTACAGACACCTTTATATTCGGCGCTTACCATTCAAGTGAGATATCAGACAGTCTTCTCCCCAACCGATTTTACACCCTTTTTTAAACTATTCGAAAAAGAAAGCCGTGTGGCCCACCAATTAAAATAAACTACGAATCTTGTTTGCGGGCCGTTGTTACTCTCTATTTAGAAGGAATCCCGACTACAAAATTATTGATTAAAAGATTATGTGAAGATTTTCGGTAAGCGGATAATATAAACATGGGTACACAAATAGCGTCACAACGTTCATAATTTGGATATAGGTCCAACTATTGGCGCTGAGTCGCTATTTTATTTACACTCTAATTGAATTTGATCTGACCTAGGAAGATAGTCTTCCAATAATTCAGGACATCTAATAAAATCTAGATTGGGTAACTTTTCAAACAAGTGCGTTAAATACTTAAAAGCATTTAAGCCATTGGCTTTAGCCGTTTCAATAAGGGTGTAAGCCACACAATTGGCTTTAGCTCCAGCTATACTTGGTAGAAAACATAAAGTTTTTTCTACCAATTGTGAGCGGCCTAATTTGTCTTTCGGCTAAATTGTTTGAAATGACAAGATTGCCATCATCTAGAAAAGTCATTAATTCATCCTTTAGATTCTGGGCATATGCGATTGCTCGACCAAGTTTACTCTTAGCTATCACAGGAAAAGAACCAATCCACTCCCAAAACTCATCTAATAACGGTTTTGACTTAAGTTGTCGATAGGCTTTTCTCGCATCAGCGGAGAGTTTCTTAAACTGTTGCTCCAAAGCAAAAAGTTGATCGCAATAGTTTTTCCCTATCGCAGCCATTCCTCGTTCATCCCCAGCTTCAAAAAACTTCCGGCGCACATGCGCCCAACAAGCAACTACTTTTAAGTTAGGCATATTTTGATAAGCCGAATACCCATCACAATGAAGGTAGCAGTCGTAAACTGAAAGGACTTCATCGATATTACTCCTTGCACGTGTTAAAGATGAGTGATAATAGCTTATTGGGCGTGGCGAATTTTTATTTGTCTGAAATAGCCATATCCTCGCATCTGATGAGGCTGGCCGCCCATCTGGGCGGTTTAAAGTTTGATAAGGTGTTTCATCCGCATTGATGGCGTCTTGTTTATTCAGTTCTAGTCGGAAACGTTCATAGATTGGCTCAAGCCAAGATTGAGACGAGCAAATAATCCAGTTTGCCATCGTCTTACGAGAGACATTAATCTCATATTGTTGCCATTCCTTTTCTTGGCCACTGAAGCTTGCCCGATTCAAGTCGTTTATACAGTAGAATAAAGCCATTTTTATCCCAATACAAAGCCTTAAAACGATCAGTACGACCACCGCAAAATAGAAAAATAGCATCGTCAAATAAATCCAAGTTATACGTATCAACAATAATGGTCGCAAGTCCGTCGATTCCACGACGCATATCAGTTTTACCACATACGATAAAGATGTGCTTAACCTGACTGTAATTAATTAACATGGACTAACTCCTTTAGGATCGTCGTTAAAATATATTGACTCGCACCGTTGTAGACACGTAAGTCTGCATTACCTATTTTCAATTGACAAGCCAGTTTCGGCTTTTGAATGCTAGGCGATGGTTGTGAGTTGACGTTATCCGTGAGGATTACCGGGACAATTTGATTTTCTTTCGACAATAAAATGACCTCCTATTTAACTTGATAATTCAAGTATAAATGGAGGTCGGTATTTTTAAAGGCGGTCACTTATTACTCGCTTACGATTTTCGGTTCAAATTAAGCCTAGGGTTTCTTTACTCTGAATTCATTCTATCAGAAGCGACTTTTTCTAGAATCTATCAAACTCTTGTTCAACATCAAGATTATCTGGACGAACTAAATTACGAATTGTTACAAGTTATTCATCAAGAATTTGGTATCTTTGAAGAAGATATTGCGCTTGACGTAACAGCTATCAATGGGCATTCCAAGCCTCACAAAACAAAGAAAACAATTTTATCAAAAAGAAATATCCAACAACAAATGGCGACAGATGATATCCTAGACGAGTTAACCCATCATCCTACTTGGGGTGTCAAGAAAAAAGTCAGGGAAAGAGTAATTTTTGGTTTGGCTACAAAGGCCACATGGCCGTATCAAGCACCTCCCAATATCTATTATCTGTCATCACTACATCTGCTTCTATCGCCGATGTGAGTATGGCAATTCCAATGATGCGTGAGTTAGTGCAACTAATGTCAAAACCAGTCCATATATTAATAGATAAGAGTTATGACGCGAGTGCTGTTTATGAGGAAGCACATCGACTGGGATTTGAACCCTTTATTGATCTGAAAAAGTTATCCGCCAATGATGGAGAAACAGATAAGTATGTCACTCCGACATGTTTAATTGAAGAAAGTTATCGATAAGATAGCTTTGATAAGCGAGCGATATAATGCATTAAAATTTGTAAGGCCAGAGCCCCGTTGTCGGGATTGCCCATTGCAGCATGAAGGATTGTGTCAAAAAGTTATAAAAATCAAACAATCCCGTGATTATCTACGTTACAATTATCCAGCAAGAGGAAGTCAATCGTGGAAACAATTGTACGCTAAAAGAAGTGCCGTTGAGCGCATGAATACCTATCTCAAAGAAAATTATCAATTAAACCGAACACGATTTCATCAATCTCATCATGTTGTTGTGGAACATCTAATGATCCAGTTAGCATATAATGCAAAAAAATTTACTAACCAACGATTAAATTACCGAAAATCAAAAGAAATAGCCGTATAATTTCAAAAAAATCAGATTATTGAAATTGGACGAGTGTTTACTTTTTTGATACGTAAATTATGAAATTGAATCAGTTGTGCTACACGATATTATATTTGCGACATCTGTTCTTAAAGAGCGAGCATCGCGTAGCATGACATCGTGACTATTTTACCTTAACATTCAAATCGCGAAATGAGACAAAAGCCCTTCTGTCCGTAAATTCAATGATAAATTGAAAAAATATATTTTAGAAACTTTAAATAACGTAATTCTACTTTGTAAGTGGTGATCTTGGACTTAGAATTTTTTTACATTTTAAAGAAGGTTACGCTTATTTAAAATACATAAAAGTTTTATATGGATAAAAAGGGTGAAAACGAAGTGATTAGCAAGCGCTATCTTGGGATAGTGTATTAATTAAACAACAATAAAATTTATCTGTTTTCGAAGAATAAACATATTCATTAGATAATTAAGAAACGCACATATGAATACTAACGAATAATTAACTTGTGTCCGATTACTAGACATTTATTTATAAAATATTAATACAAAATTGAATTAGTAATTATTTTTTTGTTATTTTAATGAATTTTTAAACAAATTAAACATTAGTGTGTATTGTTATTTGGAATATAATTAACATTTAAATAAAAGGTATTTATAGCTTGGATAAGGTTGTGAAAATATGTTTTATTGTTAATTGTTATGATAAATATACACACATATATATGTTATTTTTGAGCAAAAGTGTTGTTTTTGTCTGGAATATCTCATATGATGAATTTAGCTTCAACAGGTTAC
The DNA here is from genome assembly GCF_004795745.1 of Vagococcus silagei. Taxonomy (GTDB): domain Bacteria; phylum Bacillota; class Bacilli; order Lactobacillales; family Vagococcaceae; genus Vagococcus; species Vagococcus silagei. The sequence continues at coordinate 5,650 of NZ_SDGV01000010.1, forward strand.
GGATTCTTCTAATTAAGCAAAACATAAAAAAATAAAATATTAAATTTTAGAGGGGGGAAATAATATTGAATAATAACGAATGCGTATTAATTAATTGAATATGAAAGTCAAACAGTAGAAGTAGAAAAATGATTATTATTTTTAAATGTGATGAGGCTCTGTCATCTAAAAAAGACATTTTTATCTATTAAAATACTTTATTGCATATGAAACACTATTCAAATTGCTTACGTAAGAATTTGTAATGTTAAAAAAATAAAAATTAAGGGGATTATTTTTATGAAATTAAATAAGAAAAACATTCAAGAACTGAGCTATGAAACGAAGACTCTGGGGAGAGGGAAACTAATTAAAAAAAATAAAGTATTGGTTAGTGTTCTGACAACTTCTATGTTCTTAATACCAACCATTGGTGTAAATGCTGAAGCAGGATCAACGATTTCTGAAGGCGAGGCATTTGTATTAAGTACATTAGCAGTGTCAGAAAATGGAATTGCTGATTTTCCACAAGAATTAAATAGTCTGAGTTCGTCTATCGGAACTACTTTCGATGCAGCAAGCAAGGCTAAGGTTAACCGATATATTTATGGAAATTTTGGTGGCTGGCAAGCTTTCAGAACATGGGGAGATGATCGTGTCTTTTCTGTTGTTGGTAACGGTACTGTAACTTGGGGGAATAAAACAGGTCCTAATAGTGGGAAGGGTATGTATTTAAATAGTAAATCTGAAAATGATGGTGTTATGTGGAGTTTAGATTTAATGCCAAATACAAACTATACTTTCCAGTTTGAAAATAGAGATGAGAATTTCTCGAAAATGCCAAATACGACTGTGACAATTGCTGATGGAGATGAAAATGTATTAACTAGTGGAAAGATTCGTGCAAATAGTAGTATAACATTATATACATTTAAGACTCCAGAAGGCACGGGACCAGTTCCAATAACAGTTAAAGTCCTTGGCGTTATGAATAATCAAGGCATTAGTGGAGATTTTTTCTTCACAGCAAAAACTCCTTCTATTGTTGCGTTAGCAGGAAATGAATATACACAAACAAAAAAATTATCAGAGGTTATGGATAAAACAGTTGCATCAGTTTTGGCTGACAATCAAATGGAATTTTATGATAATGCAAATAATAAAACACGAGTTGAACCTAAATTTGATTCTGCGGGAGAAACTATAATCACATCTGCATCTGTTGCAAGTAAAAAAGGTGTTTTTTCAGGTAGTCTAACAGCCACAAAGTGGGGTAAATCAACACAAGCTAAGTACAGTGTTACTATCATTGATGATGTTAAATATAAAAAAATACTCGATGACACAGCAGATGATACTAAAAAAGCCATTTCAGAGGATCCAACATTAAATGAAGCAGAAAAGAATGCTCAAATAAAGAATGTCGACGATGTTTTAAAGAAGGCTAAAGCTGATATTGATCAAAAAGAAACTGAAGCTGATATTAAAACGATAGCTGATAAAGGTAATATTGATATTAAGGCACAACATGTTAAAGGAACACCGCTAACTGATCAAAAAGATGTGGCAATCAAAGTTTTAGAAGAAGTTGTGACTAGTACTAATGAAAAAATAGAAGGTGATACTAATTTATCACCAGAAGAAAAAGCTTTACAAAAAGAAAATGTAAAAAAATCTTTTGAAAATGCTAAAAAAGATATTGGATTAGCAAATAATGTTGAAGAAATCGCAAAAGCTTTAGAAACAGGTTCTGAAAAAATAAAAAAAGAATATGTTTCTGGTAAATCATTAGACGAATTAAAAATCGACGCTCTAGCAGACTTAGATAAAGTAGCCCAAGATACAATTAAGAAGATTAATGATGATGAAAATTTAACAAATCAAACTAAAAAAGATCAAATAAATGCTGTAAATGAAACAAAAGCACAAGCCGAACAAGCTATGAATGCAACAACAACAGCTGAAGAATTAAGTAACGCATTAGAAAAAGGAAAAGAAACTATCATCACGAAGTATGTACCTGGAGAGAAATTGTCAAAACAAATTGAAGATGCCATCTCGGAATTAGAAAAAGTAGCAAAAGCAACGGTAGCAGCAATTGATACTGATGAAACTTTGACTGATTCTGAAAAAGAAAAACAAAAAGCTGAAGTAGAAAAAGTACTAAAAGATGAAAGTGACCAGCTGTCTAAAGTAACAACTGCTGAGGAGTTGGTAACAAGCTTAGAATCCGGAAAACACGCGATTGAAGCTGAACATAAGGTTGGAAAAACTTTAGACGAACATAAGTCTGAGGCTAATATCTCAATTGATAATGCAGTGAAAACTGAAAAAGAGAAAATTGCCAATGATCCAACATTAACAGATGATGAAAAAGTGTTGCAAAATCAAGAAGTTGATGAAAAAGCAAATGTTGCCAAGGAAGCAGTTTTAGCAGCGATTGATTGGAAAACAGTTCAGGAAGTTCGGGATATAGGTGTTGGAGATATTGGTAAAACACATCAATCAGGAACAGGCTTAGAAGCTCGTAAAGAAGATGCAAAAGCAGCAATTGATGCGGAAGTAACAAGAATTAAAAAGCGTATTACAGACGATCCAACATTAACAGTAGAAGAAAAAGAAGCACAAGCAGCTGGCGTAGATGCTGTGGCGGATCAAGCTAAAAAATCAATTGAGTTGTCAAATGATGCAAACGGGGTCGATGCGGCAAAAGGAGCAGGTATTACTGAAATTAACGGTCAATATAAAACAGGATCTCCATTAGACGCTCGTAAAAAGGATGCTAAGACTGTCATTGACACAGAGGTAACGAAAATAAAGGAACGAATTGCCAATGATCCAACGTTATCTGATGAAGAAAAAGCAACGCAATCAGCAGGAGTTGATATAAAGGCAGAAGAAGCTAAAGTTGCCATTGAACAAGCAACGACTGCGAATGATGTCGATAGTGCTAAAGGACAGGGAATTGCGAATATTAATCAACAATATCAACCAGGTACTGGATTGGAACTCCGTAAAGAGGAAGCAAAAAGCTCTATTCAAGTTGAAGCAGATTTAATCAAAGATCGAATTACGAATGATCCAACATTAACTCCTAGCGAAAAAGCTACTCAAATAGCAGCGGTTGATGCTGAAACTGCGAATGCAAAAGCAGCGATTGACACAGCAATTGATGCAAATGGTGTTGATGTGGCAAAAGGTACAGGAATTACAGCAATCAACAATCAATATCAGCCAGGAACATCGATTGAAGATCGTCGTTCGGACGCTCTAGCAGCAATCGAGGCTGAAAGAATTTTTATTAATGAAAAAATAGCGAATGATCCAACGTTGAGTGATGAAGACAAAGATATTCAAACAGCTGCGGCAGATCAAGCTGCATCCGAAGCGGTAGCAGCAATAAATAGTGCGCAAGATGCTAGTTCTATTGATATAGCGAAAGGACAAGGAATTGTCAATATCGATTATCAGTATCAATCTGGACAACCGATTGAAGATCGCAAAGCTGATGCTATTGCAGCAATTGAAGCGGAAAGAGATGCGGTTAAAAGTAAAATTAACAATGATCCAACCTTAACTGTGGAAGAAAAATCTGCTCAAATAACACTTGTTGATCAATCGGCTACAAATGCGATTAATGAAATTACAGTAGCAACTGATATTACAGGTATCGATAGTGCCAAAGGACAGGGAATTGTAAATATTGATGGTGCTTACCAACCAGGAACATCATTAGAAATAAGAAAAGAACAAGCCAAAGCAGGAATTGACGATGCTTCTTCAGCGACTAAAGAAAGAATTGCGAAAGACCCAACTCTTACTTCGGAAGAAAAAGTGGCACAAACAGCTGGTGTTGATCAGTCAGCAATTGAAGCTAAAGCGAATATTGATGCTGCAATAGATGCAAATGGTATTGATACTGCTAAAGGTCAAGGGGTGACAGATATTGACGGGAATTATCAACCAGGTTTGTCAATAGAAACAAGAAAAGAACAAGCTAAAGCTGATATTGATGAAGCTGCAACAGCAGTTAAAGAAAAAATTACGAAAGATCAATCACTGACAGAAGAAGAAAAAGAGAAGCAAATAGCTGATGTTAGTCAATCAGCAATAAATGCAAAATCAGTGATCGATGCTGCAGAAAATCTTAAAGAAGTCGATCAGGCCAAAGGTCAAGGGGTGACCAATATTGATAATGCATATCAACCAGGTTCTAGATTGGAAATACGTAAAGAACAAGCTCTATCAGACGTTGATAAAGCAGCAAAGGCGACAAAAGAAAAAATTACGAATGATCCAACATTAACAGAAAAAGATAAAGCAGAACAGATAGAAGCAGTTGTAAAAGAAACGGAAGAAGCAAAGAAAGCAATCAAATCGGCAACCAATGCATCTGAAGTAGATGCTGCAAAAGGAAAAGGGATTGAAAATATTGATAATCAATACCAACCAGGAACAACAACACCTGGTGATACATTAGAAACGAAGAAAGACAAAGCAAAAGCAGAAATTGATGAAGTAGCGAAAGCAACGAAAGCGAAAATTTCGAAAGATGATAAGTTGAGTGACGCTGAAAAAGCAACACAAACAAAGGCAGTCGAAGCAGAAGCAACGAAAGCGAAAGCAGCGATTGATGGTGCGAAGAATGAGTCAGAGGTTGACAAAGCACTTACGACAGGTACGACATCAATTAAAGATCAATATCAACCAGGAACAACAACACCTGGTGATACATTAGAAACGAAGAAAGCCAAAGCAAAAGCAGAAATTGATGAAGTAGCGAAAGCAACGAAAGCGAAAATTTCGAAAGATGATAAGTTGAGTGACACTGAAAAAGCAACACAAACAAAGGCAGTCGAAGCAGAAGCAACGAAAGCGAAAGCAGCGATTGATGGTGCGAAGAATGAGTCAGAGGTTGACAAAGCACTTACGACAGGTACGACATCAATTAAAGATCAATATCAACCAGGAACAACAACACCTGGTGATACATTAGCAACGAAGAAAGATAAAGCGAAAGCAGAAATCGATGAAATAGCAAAAGCAACGAAAAATGAAATTGGACAAGATAAGACGTTATCAACAAAAGAAAAAGAAAATCAAATCGAAGCAGTCGATGCAGAAGCTAAGAAAGTGAAAATAGCTATTGACAATGCAAAAACAGAAGCGGAAATTAAGGAAGCAATCGAATCTGGAACAAAAGTGATTAAAGCACAGCATAAACCAGGAAAGGTGACACCTCCAGTTGTAAAACCCAAACCAGATACAGGTGGTCATAATGGTGGAGCAAATATAGGAGGAAATGCAGATACTGGTGTTAAACCAACAATTAAGCCAGGAACTGGATCAGTATCTGGTGGTGTTGGCTCTAAGATTACGCCAGTAGTAAGTGGAAAAACGTTACCTCAAACAGGGTCTGATGTAAAAACAGGATTTTTTACATCATTGTTAGGTTTAGGGATCACAGGATTAGCTGTATTAGGATTTAGAAAAAAATATTAAGAACAAGTTCTAGTAATAAGTATTTAACTTACGAAAAGGATTAGTATAAACCAACATTTAAAGAATACTCAAAATTTGGGCACTTTGTTAAACTAAACTGATGAGCAAATAATTGATTAGGAACTGATTGGGAGTGGAAACTCTTAATCAGTTCCTTTTTGGTTACTTTAGTTGTATTAAATGATTAATCAAAAAAAATCTGATTCTCATGTTACAAAATGACTTGAATTCATAAGAGACTTACTTTAATGTGAGTATTTTTAGTTTCTAATTTTCCGTTTGAGTAAGGTTAATCCAGAGCATTAGTGATTACTTTTTCATAATTTAAGAGGTTTTGAACTTTGGCGTTAAACTCTTCCTAAGTATTTTCTGGAAGATGATTTAAATGATAGAAAAGTAAATGTGAAACTTTGTTTCTAAAAGCATTTTGGTTTCTTATCAATAATTCGTCAAGAGAAATTCCAAACAAATCGCTAATCAAAACAAAAGTTTCTAAATCAGGTTAAGTTTTTTCGATTTTCCAACTAGAAATGGTGAATCTTGATACCGGTAATTGAGACGCTAATTTTTTCGTGTCTAATTCTTTTTTGGGGTGTGCTCTAATTTGTTCAGCGAAGTTCATTTAAAACATCTACTTTCGCTACTTTAATTATTGATGAAATACTCTTAAAAGTGTAGAGATGGTTTGAATCATGTGGGGATTACACTTGCTAGAATTTGTGTCATAGTATCTTACTAGCTAAATAATGCATCAATTATCATTTATTGTTGAGATGGTGATATTTTTTATTTCATAAACAAGTTCTTTATCCTCGAGAATCTTGTCGTTTCCATAAACTTGAATGTCATCTTGAGTGATGGTAAAAGGTTCATGTTTATGTATCATGTAAATGTGGTGAATGACGCCATTATTAACTTTTTTATCTTCTGTATGAAACACTACTTCAGCCAAGTAATAAGCGAAATCTTTATAGACGGTAACGTTTGAGGTTTTCTTGGAGAAGTCAACGTCTCCCTCATATTGTTTGTTACCGAACTTGAAAACTTCGGAAATAATTGGCTTTGCCATGTGCTTTATCTGAGCGTTCCTTTTGTTTTTTATGCATAAAGAGCGAAACAAAAAAGAATGACACTATAGGACTAGCAACAATCAAGATCGTAAAGATACTATAAAACGAAAATTTTCCCATAATATTACTCCCTTTTTTTTATCTATTATGTGCTTGATTTTAGTGAAATACAACGTAATTATTGAGGCCTGTCTGAAATTAAGAAACGTTAGAAAAGAGAATTGACACAAGGTCAGATAAAAACTTTCTGTTCGTCATTGTTTCTTTATGGTAGAGTAAATAAAGAAACTTTTTAAAGGCTGGTGTGAAGAATGCATAAAGCAAGAGGTTTTTTAATGTTACTTTCGTTTCCATTCATTCTTATCTTGTTTTGGCTTGTTTCAAAAGTGACTGGAGTTGCGATGACAGAACAAGCAAATTGGGTCAATCTTATCGTTTTTTTTAGCGTCTCCTGCATTAGCAATGTGGATTTACATTAAGGTTGGTACTTATTTTGAAGATAAAGCCAACGAAAAAAAAGAAATTGAAAGAAAAGAAAAAAATCGTTTCCGCCGGTTGAACCCTAAAAAACCGCGTCATAAGAAAAAAAATAAATAAATGGGAACGAAATTTATATTGGTATATATCATTATTTTGATTTAAGTAAAAATTACCATAATATGAACAACAACATAAAAATCAATTGGATATTTAAGAAATTAGCGTTATTTAAATAAGCGCGCTTCGATTAAGTTCGTGTTTGAGAGTTATTACGTTTTCTGGTTTCGTTTTCATTTCTAAACTGGAGATAAAAACCAATGATTATACGGATATAATGATAAAAAAAATCGCCAATGTTCATAATGATGATGATTTTTTTGGCTGTTTTTGTTAGAATATAGATATTCTTGAAAGAAAGGAGACTAAGTTTGTAATAATAGGTATCGATTATTAAAGGAGGAGAATTTGTTGCGTAACTATAAAAAAAGTATGATTACTCTTTTATCAACTTTTGCTTTATTAACTGGATCAGTAGGCCCATCAATGATTACGTTTGCTGAAACTGTAGATAGTAAAAAGGTTAATACGATTGTTGAGGAAAATCAAAAAACGGTTCAATCAACAACTGATAAGAAAAGTGAAAAGGTAGAAAAAGATCCAACAATCACAAAAGAATCTGGTGCTGAGTCAACTAAAGAAAAAACAGTTGAAACAACTGAGAAAGAAGTTGCTGAAACTAAAACTTCAGAAGCGACAGCAACAACTGAAACTAAAGAAGAAGCTAAAAAAGTATTGAAAGCGGCTTCACCTGAAAAAGAAGCAGATACAAAAAAAGAAACAAAAAAAATTACAATTTTAGGTTCTTCTGACGTTCACGGAAACGTATGGGATTACTCTTATGAAGATAATGCAGTCGCTGATGTTGGTTTTGCTAGAATTGGCTCAATCGTAAAATCAGTCAAAGCTGAAAATCCAAATACAATCATTGTTGATGCAGGGGACAACTTACAAGGCACATTATTAACAGATGACATTTACAGTTCTGATCCTGAATATCAGGGAGTCACACATCCTGTGATTGCCGCAATGAATACTATTGGTTATACGTCAATGTCATTAGGTAATCATGAATTTAACTTTGGTTTAGACTTGATAAAAAAAGTTGAAGTTGATGCTAAATTCCCATTACTTTCTGCCAATACTTATGTGAAAGCTACTGGCGAAAACTTTGTACAACCTTATACTGTTAAAACAGTGGATGGTGTTAAAATCGCTGTTTTAGGTTTGACAATCCCTCACGTTCCAATGTGGGATGGTGATAAAGTTAAGTCTTTAGATTTTAAACCATTAAACACTGAAGCGAAAAAACAAGTTAAGATTATTAATGAAAAAGAAAAACCTGACGTGATTGTTGCCGCGATTCATGCTGGCTTAGACAATAGCGATCCGGGGGCTGCTGCAAGAAATGTCATCAAAGAAGTTCCAGAAATTGATGCCTTTGTTTTAGGACATGATCACCGTGAATTTACTGAAATGATTCCGGATAATACAGGTAAAGCAAAACCAGCTGGTGCCGTTAAAGATACTGGTTCTGGTGTTGTTCGTATTGATCTTGAACTAGAAAGAGAAGTCGCAAAAGATGTTAAAAAAGCAACTGAAGAAATAGCAGAAAAATCAGCTGAAACAACAGATGCTAAAACTGAAACAACTAAAGAAAAAGAATCAGCTAAAGCTGACGAAAAAGCGACTGATAAAGCAGCAGATAAAGATGATAAAGAGTGGAAAATTAAGGAAGCAACACCTTCAATTATTTCATCTAAAGGCTTTGCAGGTGATGAAGACGTAAAAGCTGCAACACTTGAAGCTCACGAAAAAACACAAGAATATGTGTCTGGTGTAGTAGGTCAAGCAAGTGCAAACTTCTTACCAAAAGAAGAAGTACCTGGAATTCCAGAAGCACAATTACGTCCAACAGCGATGATTTCTTTAATCAACAATGTTCAAAGAGACGTAACAAAATCTGATTTAGCTGCATCAGCTCTTTTTAAAGCTGATAGTAAATTAGATGCTGGCGATATTAAATATTCTGACGTTTTCAATATTTACAAATATCCAAACACACTAGTTAAAGCTGGTATGAATGGTAAACAATTAAAACAATATTTAGAAAACCAAGCTAAATATTACCAACAATACAAGAAAAACGATGTAACAATTGCATTTAACGAAAAAATTCGTGTTTACAATTATGATATCGTTTCTGGCGTTAAATATAAAATTGATATTTCTAAACCAGTAGGCGAAAGAATTGTTGATTTAACATTTAAAGATAAACCAGTAACTGATGGTCAAAAATTCACGATGGCAATGAACAATTATCGTTTTGAAGGTATGGTAAAAGATGGTTTAGTTGATGCTACACCACTATGGGAATCAGATCCTGCGACTTTAAGAGGCGAGATTGTTAAATATATTAAAGAAAAAGGTACAATCAAACCTGAAGAAGAAATCGAAAATAGTTTTGAAATCATTGGTGCCGATCTTAAACATCCTGCTCGCGATTACATTATCGAACAAGTTAAAAAAGGTACTAAAGGTTTTGAAATTATGGCTTCTAAAGACGGGCGTACACCAAATGTTCGTAAGCTAAATGTTGATGAGTTAGCTAAACAAGGCTTGATTCCGGATGAATATCTGAAAGAAAAAGGCGATTTCGACTTTACTATTATGCATACAAATGACATGCATGGTCGTCTTCAATATGACGAAAAAGGTAAAGCAATTGGTATGGCTAAATTAAAAACATTTAAAGACGAGAAGAAACCGACTTTAATGTTAGACGGTGGCGACTCAGTTCAAGGTTTAGCAATTTCAAACTTTACTAAAGGGTTAACAATGGCAACAGCAATGGGTATGATTCCTTATGATGGTGTTGCTGCTGGTAACCATGAGTTTGACTTTGGTTATGACCAAGCAATGAAATTAAAAGAAATGTTACCAATGGTTTCTGCGAATACAATGAAAGATGGTAAAAATTCATTCAAAACACATGAAATCGTTGAAAAAGAAGGCAAGAAATTTGCGATTATTGGTTTAACAACTCCTGAAACAGCGTTCAAAACACATCCAAACAATGTGAAAGGCGTTGAGTTCTTAGATCCGATTCCTGTTGCAGAAAAAATGATTAAGAGCCTAGATAAAAAAACTGATGCATTTATTTTTGTAACTCACTTAGGAATTGATAAAACAACTCCAGCTCCGTGGCGTGGTGATACGTTAGCTGAAGAACTTTCTAAAAAATTCCCTAAAGAAAAAATCATCATTATTGATGGACACTCTCATTCGGAATTAAGAGAAGGAAAACAATATGGTAACGTATTATTAGCTCAAACTGGTAATTATTTAAATAATGTTGGGATGATTGATGTTAGCTATAAAGGTGACAAACCAACATTTAAAGCAAGATTAGTTCCAGCAGCTGAGTTTAAAGAAGTTGTTGAAAACCCTGAAGTCAAAGGAATTATTGATGAAACAGCAGCTAAATTCAAAGAAGAAATGGATAAAGTTGTCATTGAGAACAATCCAGTTCATCTTGAAGGTGATGCTAAATTTGGACGTACTCGTGAAACTAACTTAGGTAATATTATTGCAGATTCACTTTATGATTATGGACAAACAGGCTTTACTGGTGGTCAAACTGACCTAGCGATGATTAACGGTGGCGGTATTCGTACTAGTATTAATCAAGGTAAAGTAACGAAAGCAGATATTTTAGCAGTTTTACCATTTGGTAACACAATTGCTCAAATTGATGTGACAGGTAAACAATTGAAAGAAATGTTTGAATTCTCATTACGTTCTCCAGTTCAAACTCAAGACGGTACAAATGAAGTTGTCTTAGATGAAAATGGCATGCCAGCATTAGGACGTAACGGTGGTTTCTTACAAGTATCACATTCGGTGAAAGTCTTGTATGATACTAATAAACCTGGTGAAGTGCCAGAAGAAGGTAAAAAAGGTCAACGTGTACACTCTGTTCAAATTAAAAACCGTAAAACTGGTAAATTTGAAGAAGTGGACGATAAGAAAGTTTATAAACTAGCAACCAATGACTTCCTTGCTGCTGGTGGAGACGGCTATACAATGTTAGGTGGTAAACGTGAAGAAGGTCCTTCAATGGATGTCATCTTTACCGACTTCCTTAAAGAGATTGCTGGCGATACTGACGGCAAAGTGGTTTCAATGAAGGCTAAAGAATACAATATTGAAGATTATGGCGAAGCAACACCATATTCTCGTTTAATTCCTTCTAAAGCACAAGTGAAACCAGAAGGAACTGGTGAAAAAGAACTTCAAAATCTTGTGACTGAAAGCAAGAAATTAACAGCAACAAACTTTACTGCGCATAGTTGGATTGCATTTGATAAAGAATTAAAAGTTTCAGAAGCATTATTGAAAGAGGATGCAACTGATGCTGAATATGTAGCGCAACGTAATAAACTTGCCCAAGCTAAAAAAGATTTAGTTTCTATAGAAGAACTTAAAAATCTTGTGTCTGAATCAGAAAAATTAAATGAAAAAGATTATACAAAAGAATCTTGGACCGGTTTTTCTAAAGAACTTGCTAAGGCAAAAGCAATGTTGAAAGACGCGACAAATAAAGATAAAGAGATTTCTAAAGAAGAAGTAGCGCGTCAAGTGACAAGTTTAGAAAAAGCTAAAAAATCATTAGCTAAAGTAACAACAACAACGCCTACGACAGTTAAACCAACAACAACTAAACCAACAGGTGGCAAATTACCACAAACTGGTGAAAAAGAAAACTTCCTTGTTGTGGTTGGCTTAATTTTACTAGGTTCATCAGGTTTCTATGTTTACAAACGAAAAGATGAAGCAGCATAATTTTAATTAAAAGCTTCGGCTCCTATAGTAAAGCATATCTTTGCTTTACTATAGGAGTTTTTTTGTCGTATCTTGTTACCGATAACACATTATCTGGTATGTTTTTCCATGCTATACTCGTGTGACAGATTTAAAGAATTTATTAAAATAAAACAGATTTTTTCATTACTGAGCATTTTTATTGTATGTTGAAAGAACGACATTGTGAGTTCAGATTACGGGGAAAGTGAGAAATTAATTTGTTTTATCCAATGTTGGCTTTGTTTTTTGTAATTTGAAAAACAAATACTATGAAGATGGAGGGGAGAACTTGGAAAATATGAAACCGAGTTACTATTCAAGAAAAGAAGCAATTAGAGAGTGCGCGATCGAATCGATTCGATCGATTAAGGTCGTATTGAAAGATCCTGAAATTGAATTTAATACTGAAGAAACAGTCTTAATCTCAAAAGAGGGACAAAAAACGTCATTAAAGATGAGCGAAATGTCTCACCAAGAGTCAGAATTATCAGTTGTTTTTAAAACTGATACACCGTTAACTCTAACAGAAAGCTATGAATTCAGTTTAACTGATGATATTCAAGCACCGGTAATGTTTGGTGCAGTTGTCCGAACACCAGAATTTGACGAAACTTTTTTTTATGATGGTCAATTAGGAGCCTCTTATAGCAAAGATGAGACTGAAATTAAGCTATGGGCACCGACAGCCCAGTCAGTTGTGCTTAAGATTTATGATGGTTTTAATGAAGATAGTCCCGTCAAACAAAAAATTCAAATGAAACAAACGGAGCGTGGTACTTACACGACGGTTTTGAGTGGTGATCAGGATCAATTGGTTTATACGTTTCAATTAACTTTTGCTGACGGCTCTACAACTGAATCACCAGATCCATATGCGACAGCTGCCATTGTCAATGGTATGCGGTCAGTTGTTGTGAATCCAGAGACGGTTGCTTTACCTGGGCAAAAAAGATTGCCTGCTTTTTCAAGTGCAACCGATGCGATTATTTATGAAACACATATTCGTGATTTAACGATTGCTAAAAACAGTGGTGTGGCCTTAAAAGGAAAATTTTTAGGTGCAATTGAAGAAGGGACTCAGACACCAACTGGGCAAAAAACAGGGTTTGATTATATTTGTGATTTAGGTGTGACCCATGTTCAATTCTTACCTATGTATGATTATGGTACTGTCGATGAAGCAAAACCAGATGTTCCACAATATAATTGGGGTTATGATCCGCAGAATTATAATGTTCCCGAAGGCTCTTATAGCACTGATGCAACAAATCCTAAAACTCGTATTTTAGAGATGAAGCAAATGATTGAAGACTATCATGACAAGGGATTGCGTGTCATTATGGATGTTGTTTACAATCATGTTTTTGAAGTACCGAATCACCCATTTCATTTAACGGTTCCAGGTTATTTCTTTAGATACTTACCAGATGGCTACCTTGCTGACGGAACGGGAGTGAATAATGATGTTGCTTCTGAACGTAAAATGGTACGTAAATATATTGTAGATAGTATCGAATACTGGACTAAGAACTATAACCTAGATGGTTTTCGCTTCGATTTAATGGGTATTCTTGATGTTGAGACCATGAATGAAGTTCGTCGAGTCGTAGATAAAATTGATCCATCAATTATTATTTTAGGCGAGGGTTGGAATTTAGATACGCCTCTTGCAGCGGATAAAAAAGCCATTCAGAAAAATGCCAATCAGATGCCAAGTATTGCTCATTTTAATGATTCTTTACGCGATAGTGTAAAAGGGCATGTTTTCTATGCAACCGAACCGGGTATGGTTAATGGTGGTAAAGGATTAGAAAAATTAGTGATTCAAAATATGTTGGGTGCTAATGGCTTAGAAGGTTATCAAAATCCAAATCAGGTTGTGCAGTACGTTGAAGCACATGATAATTATACACTTTATGATAAGTTAGTTTTAACTAATCCGAATGATACGGAAGACATTCGTCGTAAGCGTCATACCTTAAGTACAGGAATTGCAATGTTGTCTCAAGGGATTAGCTTTATCCATGCTGGGCAAGAATTTTTACGGACTAAAAGTGGTGATGAAAATAGTTATCGTTCAACGGATGCAATCAATCAGTTTGACTGGTCACGAGTTGAAGCAGAACACGAAGCAGTTACATTCTTTAAAGAATTAGTTTCATTAAGAAAATCCGAACCACTATTTAGGATGACTTCTTATGAGGACATCAAGCAACATTCTACTGTAAAATTTGCTGAGGAAGGTCAAATCATTTTTGAATTATTTAACGATGAACAACATTACTTAATCAGTATTAATACCAATGAAGAGAGCCGTCAAAGTCCATTTGATTTGTCAGATTATCAACTTATCTTAAGTAATCATGCGACTGAAACAGAGCATTTTACATTTTTACCATTAAGTCTTTCTGTCTATAAAAAATAAAACTAAAATCAAAAACAATCGGAGTTATTAGATTGTTTTTGATTTTTTGTTTTAAAAGTAAGTTGAATAAGTATAATTAGTTGTTTCGCAAATTGGGGTTCGCTAGAATGTAGCAGAATGAATTTTTAGGGGGAATTTGAATGAGAAAGAATCGTGTCACTTTTCGACAATTTTGGGAGTTATCGGAAGTTTATACCGCACCGTTAAATCTCTTTATTATTTTACTAGGGAGTTCCGCAGCGGTTTATTTGAAACTGGGAGAATTAAATTGGACGCTTGTTCTATTTAGTTTTATTATGATTACTTTTCATATTGCAACAAATATTTTTAATAATTGGATGGATTTTCGCAATGCACAAGATGCTTACTATAAATCTGAGGTAAATATTATAGGTCGTGATCAGTTGCAAATACAGAGTGTCAAACGTCTGTTTTGGATCTGGATGGTTTTATCTTTTGTATTAGGGGCTTATTTGGTTTGGGTCACAAGCTGGTGGATTGCATTAATTGGCGTCTTTGGTTTTTACTTAGGCTTGTTTTACTCATATGGAAAATACCCAATTAATAGTTTACCGATTGCTTAAAGTGTCACTGCATTAGCGAGTGGATTTTTGATTCCTTTCATTGCAGCTTATTTGATTCAAAATCAAACGCCTCAGTTTAGAGGGCATGATGTTCTCACTATTTTTATGATTACCTTACCGTTAGTTTTGACGATGTTTTGTAATTTGTTAGCTAATAATACTTGTGATCTAGAAGAAGATATCAATAATCACCGTTTTACTTTAGTTTACTACTTAGGAAAAGAAAGTGCGGTTCATTTGTTAGTCTTGATATTTGCTTTTATCGCGATTTGGTTAGCAGTTTTAGTTTGGCTTGGTTTAGCTCCATTAACTGTTCTTTTACTATTAATATTCCTGCCGTTCACTGTTAAACCGTTAACAAAATATACAAGAGAACAAGATAAAAAGACGACTTTCCCACTTGTTTTGAAAGTAATGAGTGGTGTGATGGTGGGCTATCCATTTTTGTATGGATTAGGTACTTTTTTGGTGTTCTAAAAACAAAGGCATGACCATATTTTTAAAGAGTTGATCTTTTTCAATTGGTGTGAGCTTTACTTTTTGTTTGTTGCCGTATTGATCGATATATTTAATCGCATTGATGATAAATCCAGCGATTAAAACGGCGTATTTTTCATCTAATTGTTTAGCATAATATCTTTCAAGTTGTTTTAGAGTTAAATTTTTTATGTCTTCAAGCATCTGCTCATCTGTTTGTTGTGATTTTAAGAAAAGGTTACTTTCTGAATTTTCGAAGAAAGCGTCGGCTGTTTGAAATGGTGTACTCAAATTATTATCAAGCTCTTGATAATAATTTTTCCAAAGTTCTTCAATTCCAAATTCGAGTAGGGCAAACTTATCTGTAAATGTACGATAAAATGTAGAACGATGAATAGATGCGTTTTGACAAATTTCTGCAACAGATAGTTGACGAAAACTTTTTTTCTCGTCAAGCATGAGAGGTAATGTAGCTTGCCAAATGGTACTTGCTGAACTTTTTAACATTTAAAGAACCTCCTAATTTGGTATGAGACAAATTGCTAAAATGTCTCTTTTTATGGATTATACTTTAAGGTATAATTTAAATCAATTAGGAGGGATAATATGAACGAAAGAAAAATAATTTTGTATATTGCAATGAGTTTAGATGGATATATCGCGACAAAGGATGGTTCAATTGATTGGCTTGAAAGTGATGAACCAATTCTAGAAGAAGATAATTCTTATGAAACTTTTTATGAGACTGTGGATACAGTCATCATGGGTAGTACAACTTATGATCAAGTTGTGAATGAATTATCGCCAGATATTTATCCGTATGAAAATGCAACGTCATACGTCCTGACTTCGAAGAAACGGACAGATAAAGAAAATATTCATTTTGTAAATCAAGATATCGTTGACCTTGTTGATGATCTGAAGGAAAAATCAGGAAAAAATATCTGGATCGTAGGAGGAAGTTCAATAGTTGCCCCACTTGTTGCAGCAAATTTAATTGATGAATATCAACTTGCAATTGTTCCGGTCATCTTAGGAGAGGGAATTCCACTTTTCAAGGCACAGGAAAAAACAATTTTTCTAAAAAAAGAAAAAGTGTATACTAAAAATAATTTAAGTTATCTCACATTTGTTAAAAAGTAAATATAAATGGGAAAAAAGGCTAGCCGAAAGGTTAGCCTTTTTTAGAGCATACTCTTTTATTTTGTGTTTTGTAATTTTTTTGATATACTGTAAGAAATATTGACGAGAAAGAGGTGATCACTTTATGGTTAGCATGAGCAATTTATATAACAAAAGAGAATTAAAATTCCTTTATCTTTGCCGTGCAATTATTTCCGTTTTTGCGCTAAATTGGATGAGTCTGTCTATTTTTAATAAAAAGAACGTAAAAATAACCATTTAGTGATACAGCAAAGTAAATTAATACATAACAATTTTAAATTTTGTATTGATCAAAAAACGTAAAGAGGCTGACACTTTATTAAGGTGGGTCTCTTTTTTGTAT
This sequence comes from Vagococcus silagei, assembly GCF_004795745.1. GTDB lineage: Bacteria > Bacillota > Bacilli > Lactobacillales > Vagococcaceae > Vagococcus > Vagococcus silagei. The sequence goes on from NZ_SDGV01000010.1 coordinate 22,597, forward strand.
CCTCTAAATGATAAATGAGAAATGAGGAACGAATATGTTACAAATAAATAATGGGTATAAAACAGTCTACGGGACGGTATTATTTGAAGATTTAAATTTAGAAGTGAAGACTGGTGAAAAAGTAGCTTTAATTGGTGGTAATGGCGCTGGTAAAACAACATTATTGAGAGTTTTAACAGGAGAAGAAAAACTTGAAAAAGGTGAATTATCAATTTCTAAAAATGAAACAGTGAGTTTGCTAGAACAAGCCAGTGTGATTGATACAAATCAAACAGCATATGAGTTTATCTGCTCTGGCAAAAAAGATTTATTTGATTTAGAAAAAAAATTAAAACGACTCGAACATGAATTAACACAAGTGTCAGAGAAAGAACTCACTAAGAAGTTAACGTATTATGGTCGTTTACAAGATGAATTTATTGAACTTGGTGGCTATACTTTACAAGAAGAGGTGAGCAGTATTGCGACGGGGTTGGGTATTTCGCAACTGTTATCAGAAAAAATTGCCAATTTAAGTGGTGGTCAACAGACTTTAGTTAAATTGACCAAAATATTAATTGAAAAAGGCGACATTATTCTGTTAGATGAACCAACGAATCATTTGGATCAAGCCGGCTTGAAGTGGTTAGAAAATTATTTATCATATGTGCCACAAACAGTAATTATTGTGTCACATGACCGTTACTTTTTAGATCGTGTCGTTCAGCGTGTCGTCTTAATTGATGAGTTGAAAGCGCAAAGTTACCCGGGAAATTATACAAAATTTCTTGAATTACGCAAATTAGAATTTGCACAAAAAGAAAAAGATTTTCTATTATATCAGAAAGAACAACGTAAGATTGATGACGCGATTCGTCGTTTTCGTCATTGGGGTGCGATTGCGGATAATGAAAAAATGTTTAAAAAAGCGAAACAGTTAGAGAAAAAGAAAGAAAAAATGACAGAGGTCAAACGACCTCATCAGGAATTATTACATGATTCTCAAACTTTTAAAGAGACAAATCGTTCTGGTAAGGATGTTTTGAAAATTCAAGCTTTATGGAAATCTTTTGATGAGTTAACATTATTTGAAGAGGCTACGGCCAATGTCTACGTTAAAGACCGGATTGCAATACTTGGAAATAATGGATCAGGAAAATCAACGTTAATTAAAATGATCTTGGGCACTGAAAGTATCGATGCAGGTGAAATTAAACTTGGAAGTAATATCAAGCTAGGCTATCTACCTCAAATTATTACTTTTGACAAAGGCGATGATACGATTCTTTCCTATTTTAAACGAGAATGTCAACTTGATGAGGAAACAAGTCGTCGCTTATTATCCTATTATTTATTTAAGCAAGATGATGTATTTAAAAATGTAACCTCGTTGAGTGGTGGTGAGAAAGTTCGCTTGAAATTAGCAGTTCTTTTGCAGCAGGATATTAACCTCTTAATTTTGGATGAACCGACAAACCATTTAGATATTGAGACGCGAGAGTGGTTAGAGAATTTATTAATGCAATTTGATGGCAGTCTGTTGATGATTAGTCATGATCGCTACTTTGTGACGAAACTAGCTTCTAAGTATTGGAAAATTAAAGATTATCAATTATGTGAAAGCCTGACATTTGGAGAACAATAAATGTTTCATTATAAACAATGTCGCTACAAAAATGTCCGATTGTCCTGTTCGCTAGTTTAAAGTTTGTTGATTTGTTCACGTTCTTTTTTGGCACGCAACTTGCTTATGTATTATTGAAGAAGAAATTCTTTAGTAATAAATATCAGTTAGGAGAATGAAGAATGAGTAAAGTAGCAATTGTCACAGGATCAGCAGCAGGTTTAGGAAAAGGAATCGCCGAACGTTTAATCAAAGATGGTTTCAAAGTTGTCTTACATGATATTAACGAAGCGGTTTTAAATAAAACAACAGAAGAACTGAAAGCTCAAGGCGCTGATGTTATTGGTGTTGTCGGTGATGTATCAAGTTATGACGATCAAGAAAATCTTGTGAAACGCGCTGTTAGCGAATTTGGTCAAATCGATGTTTTTGTAAATAATGCTGGTATTGACGCAGTAACACCATTTTTAAAAATTGAAGCAAGTGAATTAGAACGCGTCTTTAAAATTAACGTAAATGGTACTGTATTTGGTACACAAGTTGCAGCTAAACAATTTATCAAACAAGGATCAAAAGGTAAAATTATTAATGCATGTAGTATAGCTGGTCATGAATCTTTTGAAATCTTAGGAACATATTGCGCTTCTAAACATGCTGTCCGTTCATTTACTCATACTGCAGCAAAAGAATTAGCTAAACACCAAATTACAGTTAATGCATACTGTCCTGGAATTGCTAAAACTGAAATGTGGGATCGTATTGATGCAGCAATGGTTAAACATAGTGATGGTAAATTGCAACCGGGTGAACCATTTGCTAATTATACTGCTGGTATTGCGTTACAACGTTACCAACAACCATCAGATGTTGCGAATTTAGTCTCATTCTTAGCTTCTGATGAGTCAGATTACATTACAGGTCAAGCAATTCTGACTGATGGCGGCTTAGTTTACCGTTAAAAAAATATTTATCTAATTATGTAAAAAATATTCTAATAATGACAACAGTCACTTACAAAAATAAGAAATTTTTTTTGTAAGTGATTTTTTATGTCTCCGACGCATTCAATAGTCACATTTTTTGCTTTTGAAGTTGGATTTTGATAGGATTAAACTTATTTATAAGGGAGGGAACAGACGTAGTGAAAAAATCAAAAATAGGTTTGATTGGTTTAATTTTGTTAGCTTTTGCTATTATTTTTATTCCGAAATTATTAACGAAAGAGCCGCAACAAAAAATGAAATCAACTACATCAACAACCCCGTCAGAGTTGAATTCTTCTCAACGAACGAGTGAATCAAAAGAATTATCGCAAGATGAAAAATTGAAATTGGCGATTGAAAAAATGTCACTTGAAGAAAAAGTGGGGCAACTTTTCCTAGCTCGTGTTCCTGAAGAAAATGCCATTGCGGATCTTGAACAATTTCATTTGGGTGGTTACTTGCTTTTTGGGCGCGATATTGAAGACGTTTCGGCCAATCAATTACAAGAAAAAATTCAGTCTTTTCAGCACGTTGCTAAGATACCATTATTAACTGCATCGGACGAAGAAGGAGGTACAGTCACTCGCTTAAGTCGCAATACGACTCTTGTTGACAAACCTTTTCAATCACCACGTGAAGTATATAAACAAGGTAAGTTGAGCGCTATTGCGGAAGATATTAAGGCAAAATCAGCAGTGATGCAGCAATTGGGCATTCGCGCAGGCTTGTATCCAGTCGCCGATATGGCAGAAAATAGTAAGGCTTTTATTTATGATCGTTCGTTGGGAAATAATGTGCAAGAAGTCAGTGAATACGTGACTCAATCGGTAAAAACCCTAAATGAAGAACAAATGGTTTCAACTTTGAAGCATTTTCCAGGTTACGGTGAAAATGAAGATTCTCATTTGGACATTGTGAAGGATCAACGTTCCTTGCAAGAGCTGGAGAGACATGACTTAATTCCTTTTAAAGCAGGTATTGCTGCAGGAGCGGATAGTATTATGGTGTCACACAATATTGTTGAAGCCATGGATGATGAGATGCCAGCGTCAATTTCAGCAAAAACGCATCAATATATTCGCAATCAAATGAATTTTGACGGGATTATTATGACGGATGATATGGATATGCAAGGATTAAGTAAATTTACTTCTCAAGAAGAAGCCGCATTGCTGGCCTTAAAAAATGGCAATGATTTGATTCTCTCTTCAACTTATGCAACGCAAATTCCAGTTGTTATAAAAGCTGTGAAAGAAGACAAATATGATGAAAATCAATTGAATCAATCTGTTTTTAGGGTGCTTAAGTTAAAAGCGAAAATTGGTTTATATCAAGATTTTTAATAAATAATATAGGGGGTTGAAAACATGTTGTATTATGTGAAAAAAGCATCGATAGAAGATTTAAATCGTGTGATGGAAGTTATTTATGAAGGTGTCGAAATTCTAAAGAGTGCTCAAATTCCACAATGGCAAGATGAGAACATTCCGCCGAGAGAAGTATTGCGACAAGATATTCTGAATGAAGATTGTTTTGTTTTGGTGGAACAAACTCAAATTGTTGGCGTGGCCGTTTTACAGAAAGAACCAGAAGATAATTATAAGACACTGGATTCTGGAAAGTGGTTGCATGATAGTCAGAATTACCATACGATTCATCGGTTCACCATTTCTCCAAATACGAAAGAAAAAGGGTTGGCTAAATTATTCATGAGTCATCTGATTTCAGAAGCATACCGAACGGGTGGCCGAGATATTCGGATTGACACACATCAAAAAAATATCGTAATGCAACATATTATTGCAAAATTCGATTTTTCAGAATGTGGGACAATGACGATTCCTATTCGAGATGGAGAACGTTTGGTTTATCAATTGCTATTATAATGATTAATTTTTTAGGGAGTTGTGTTATACTATCATAGTGAAAATTGATTAGTGTTTCACAAGAGTGATTTTTTAGGAGGATATTTAATGAAACAAATGAAGTTACATGATTTAGTTTCAATGGGAATATATGCCACAATTTATTTTTTAATTGTTTTTGTGGTGACAATGGTTTTGAGATTCACAGTCCCGACTGTAAATACGTTACTGATACCAAGTATGTGTGCGCTCTTTTCGGGATTGCTTTACTTAACGGTCATTAGAAAGGTACCAAAATTTGGATCAATTACAATTTTAGGATCATTGATGACCTTATTCTTTCTTGTCTTTAGTTATTTTCCACTTTCTTTTTTACCAAGTATTGTCTTTCCTTTTATTGCAGATGTGATTCAACATCGTACAAAAATTCAAGAAAAGTTAAAACTATATTTAGGCTATTTTATCTTTAGCTTAGGGTTAACTGGCCCATTAATTCCAATGTGGTTTATGAAAGAAGCTTATGTGGAGCGCTTAATTGCTAAAGGAAAATCAAGTGAGTATATTGAATCAGCATTTTCAGCAATCTCAATGACAAGTTTTTGGATTTGTCTTGGTTTGATTTTAATTTTGAGTGTGATAGGTCTTTCGATTGGAATGAAGAATTATCAAAAACATCTATCTGCGCTTAGTTCGCAAGAAAAACAGGTGTAACAATGTTGAATACCACAATTAAAATCGATCCTAGGAGCAAACTGGCAGTTATTTTAACAGCCAGTTTGCTTTTAATGTTTCAGCCATCAACTGAAATATTTTTAGCATTTTTAATTTTTGTTTGCTTACTATTGTTATTAGAGGGTGCCGTTAAAAAAGCAGTGATTCTCATCGTTTATTATCTTATATTGATCGTGTTAAACCAAGTTTTAGATTATGATTTTACCCATCCGGTCTTACATTTTGTTTCCTTCTGGGTAACAGGTAACCTTTTATTTGTACCAAATATTGCAGCGATTCTATTAGCAACAAATAAAACCACAGCTAGTGAATGGATTGTTACGCTCCATTTTTTTCACTTGCCCAAATATGTTGTGATTCCTGTAATGGTAGTGTTTCGCTTTTTTCCAATCTTGGTTCATGATACAAAAACCATATTGGGAACATTAAAATTAAGAGGTTTAATTTCATCTAATTGGGATTTTTTGAAATCCCCATCATTGATTTTTGAATTTTTATTAGTCCCTATCATTGTGTCTGTTGAAAGAGTGTCTCAAAATCTTTCACAGGTCGCTTATATTCGAGGTTTAAATAATGATACTTATCAGAGGACATCAGTTCAAAGGTTGAATTTTCAATGGTTTGATTGGTTAATTATCATTATTTTAGTGTGTTATCTTTTAGTAGGAGGTGGTCTTTTTGATTCAGTTTTCTGATGTTCAATTTAAATATACCCAAGATGATATTTTAAATCATTTGAATTTGACCGTTGCTGAAGGAAAATGTGTCGTACTTGCAGGAAAAAGTGGTTCAGGTAAATCGACAATCTTACATTTATTGAATGGTTTAATTCCAGAACTTTATCCGGGCGCACTTAATGGCGAAATCAATGTGATGAATCAAAAACTACCGTTGACTGATTTTAATAACTACCTTTTAGGTGTAGCAGTTGTTTTTCAAAATCCTAACACACAATATTTTACATCGACTGTTTTTTCCGAGTTGGCTTTTACTCTCGAGAATTTAGGTGTTGATCCTACGCAGATTGAATTAGAGATTCAGAAAGTGTCGCAAAAGTTTAAATTAAAAGATTTGTTGGACAAAAAGATTGAAACTTTATCAGGTGGCGAGAAACAACGTGTTACTTTTGCTGCCATTAGTATGCTAGACCGGCCGCTCTATTTATTTGATGAACCGTCAAGTAATTTAGATGAAGCAGCCTTACTTGATTTACAGACTTTTATTTGTGAATTAAAGCAGGCAGGTAAAACGGTTGTGATTGTCGATCACCGTTTATTGTATCTGAAAAATGTTGCTGATGAAATCATCATCTTAGAAGATGGTAAATTAAAAGAATGCCTTTCGCTTGAGCGTTTGACAAAATGCACAACTGAAGAGATGAATGAATTAGGTTTGAGAAGTCTCGTTTCAAATGTTCAGACAGTACAACCTTATTCGAAAAAAACAATATCGACTAGCTCATTTGTGATTGAAGACTTGACATACGACTATGATAAAAAACATGATTTTCATCTAGACATTTTGTCATGTGAATTTTTTCCAGGTGAAATTGTTGGTATTATCGGTGCAAACGGGTCGGGAAAGACGACATTCAGTCATTTGATCTGTGGGCTATTGAAATCAAAAACAGGAACCTTCACGCTCGATAAACGTTCATTGAAACTTAAAGATTTGTTGCGACAATCATTTCTAGTGAGACAAGACGTTCATCTGCAACTATTTTTTGAAACAGTTGAAAAAGAATTAATGATACATTCAAAAACCGAAGCGGAATATCAAAATATTTTAACTAAGTTGAATTTAACTCATTTATTAAAACGCCACCCTCAAACCCTGTCTGGTGGTGAAAAGCAACGTTTAGCAATTGCAACAGCACTATTATCAAATAAAAAAGTTTTAATTTTTGACGAGCCGACAAGTGGTCTGGACTTCGAGAGTATGAAGCAAGTGACTGAATTGTTTAACTGGTTAAAAACAATGGACCTATACATCTTGGTCATTAGCCATGATACTGAATTTTTAGCAGCATGTGCGAATCGTCAATTAACTTTTGAAAAAGGCAGTCTTAGGTATGATGAACAGATTATTCGAATATGCTAAAATAGTTGTATAAAAAATAAAAAGGAAGTGAAAAAATGCTTGGTATAAAGTTTACGGTATTTGTTATTATGTTTATTATTCCATTGCTTTGTTTTCTATATTGGAATTATGATCGTCCAACAAGCCTCTTAAATGGATTTTTTGGAATATTTTTCTTTGGAGGGACTTATTTAACCCTTGTCTTAATAGTTGAAGAAATTAATCAAGGTGCTGGATTCATTCTTGCTTTACCAGGACTTATCTTATTCCTTTTTGTTGCAGTTTTTGGTATTTTTGCAACAGTTTTTTATCTTTTCTTAAATGAAAGAACTATCTTAAAAAAGGAAGGCTTTTCATTTACCAATCTGTTGCCATTGTTGACATCGATTGCAATTATTGTCTTTGAAATTGGTATGTTTATTTTGACGATTACTTCTGAATCGGCATTAGTAACGATGATTGCTGGTTTTCTAACTTTTATCTTTACTTATAGTATCGGTATTTTTATTCTTTATTTTGCAACTTCGTTCCTTTACAATCACTATCCATTATTTGGGAAAGTTGACTATATCATTGTTTTGGGTGCAGGACTGATTGATGGTGAGCGGGTGACTCCATTACTTGCATCAAGAATCAATGTTGCCTATCAACTTTATCAAAAACAACAATTCCAAAAACAACATTCACCAAAAATTATTCTATCCGGCGGTCAGGGTGGCGATGAAAAACTTCCAGAAGCTGAAGCAATGCGAAACTACATGGTCGAACAAGACTATGAACTTGAAAATGTTTTACTCGAGACCAAATCAATGAATACTGCTCAAAATCTCGAGTTCTCAACGCAAATTATGAAAGAAGAACGTCAGATTGAGTCGACATCAGGTTTGAAAATTGTTATCGCGTCAAATAATTACCATATTTTAAGAGCGGGTAAATTAGCTCAGAAAATGGGAATCAAAGCGAGAGGTATTGGGTCTAAAACTAAGGGCTACTATTTACCAACAGCCTTTATTCGTGAGTTTATTGGCTATTTGGAGATGTCGAAAAGAAAACATCTGGTAGTCGCCGCTCTTACATTTCTAATGTATGCTTTACTTTATTTTGTAACAGAACATGTATAATTATCTGAAAATTTGGATTAGTCATTTAAAAATGAAGTAGAATTTGCTATATTAGATAAATGTGAAGAAAAGCGAAAGGAAGTTTTAGATGTTAAAAAAACAACTTAATGTTTTAATTGTATTATTCGGGTTACTATTCGCAGGTTCAACAGTTAATGCGGAAAGTACACAACCTTCAATGATGGAGTTAGTTGGTAAGACAGAATATACTGTTAATCCAGCAGACCAACCTAAAGGAGCTGTTTTAATTGATGCAAATACTGGCAAGTTATTGTGGTCGGAAAATGCAGATGCACCTAGAAATCCAGCTAGTATTATGAAATTAATGACGTTGTATCTTTTCTATGATGCGATGCATAATAATAAATTTTCAATGGATACTGAAATTACGGCAACACCACGACATGAATCGATTGCTAACATTTATGCGTTAAGTAATAATAAGATTAAAGCAGGCGTTGCATATCCTGTAAAAGAATTAATTCCAATGGTTTTAGTACCATCTTCGAATGTTGCAACAATTATGTTATCAGAGTTAGTTGACGAGAATCCTGTTCGTTTTATTGAATTAATGAATGAGAAGGCAAAAGAGCTTGGTATGACCAATACGCATATCTATAATGCCACAGGAGCTCAAATTTCAGCGTTTAACGGCTTTTATGCTGAAGCAGGTGTTGATCAATCAGACCTCCAATTAAGTATGGATAATGAAACAACAGCAAGAGATATTGGAATCTTGACGTATTACTTTTTGAATAAGTTCCCGGAAGTTTTAGACTTTACTAAAGATAAAAAAATTACAGTGATGGAAAATACACCGTATACCGAATCTTTTGATAGCTACAATTACTCTTTACCAAACACTGAGTATCCTTTTGAAGGCGTTGATGGCCTTAAAACAGGATCGAGTCAAACTGGTGGTTTTAATATTGATATGACAGCAAAACAAGGTGATTTACGTTTAATTGCTGTTGTCCTAGGTGTGGGTGATTGGTCAGATCAGTCAGGCGAATATAAACGCCATCCTTTTTCAAATGCTATTATGAAGTATGGTTTTGAAAATTTTGCTTATCAAGAAGTTTTAGCTAAAGGTAAGCAAGAGGTGGGTGGTAAAGAACTAGTACTTAAGGAATCTCTAAAAGATACAGTTCGTAAAGGTGATAAAGTTGATTTTGATACTTCTAATCAAGTTGTTCAAGTGAAACAAGATTTGCCACAAGTATCAGATTTAATCAAGCCTCAGTCGATCGATTACACTACGGCTGCTAAAGAAGCGGAAATGAAGGAGCAAGAAGTAACAGCAAAGAAAGCACAAGAAGGTGGTGTCTTGTCGTTTTTAAACAAAATACCAGGACTAAATCGTTTAGGAATTAAAGATCCGGTAATTTTGGGTATTATTGCTTGTCTGATTGTTTTAGTATTGTCATTGCTACTCTTTGTTATTTTGAGTATTCGTTCTGCGCGTAAGCGTAAAAGAATCAGACAAAGAAATCGCCGGTCAAGATAATAGATAAATCATAACGTTTAAAAATGGGAGTAGTGCCTGTTTTTAAACGTTTTTGTACTTATCTTAAGCATTTGTAAATTTAACCATTCGAATCGCTTTATTATCAGTATGAAAATCTGTTATACTAACAAAAACAAAATGAAAAAGGTGAAGTCATATAATGATGAATAAGGTTATGAAACTTATTTCTAATCGCGTCGTGATTGTGCTAGTTCTAATACTCATTCAACTAGCTATTTTATCCGACATTATCTATAGGTTTCGAGAATTTTTTGTTTATTTTTATTTTTTCTATATTGTGATATCAGCAATTGTCATTATAAAAATTTTAAACAATCGAAGTAATCCAGCATACAAAATTGCTTGGATTGTTCCAATTATGCTCATTCCCATTTTTGGAACGTTAATTTATTTAGTCTTTGGACGTGTTCGTTTTAGCAAGCACGAGAAACATCAAATGTCCCAAATTCAGGAGAATGAAAGTTACTTTAAGGATAAAACCGTAAATCGAATTGTAATTGAGGATGGGAATTTAGATGCCGAACTACAGTCGAATTACTTGTCGAAGTACGGTGAGGGCTCACTCTTTCAGAATACAACGAGCGAATATTATCCTCTAGGCGAAGATGCGTTTGCTGCGATGCTGGTTGAGCTTGAAAAAGCACAAAAATATATTTTCATGGAATATTTTATCGTTGAAGAAGGACAAATGTGGAATCAAATTCTAGAAGTATTAGAACGAAAAGTCCGCCAAGGAGTTGAAGTTCGATTTATTTATGACGATTTTGGTTGTCTATTTACTTTACCTAATGATTATTATAAAGAATTAGAGAAAAAAGGCATTAAATGTCGTGTTTTCAATCCGTTTCTACCCGTCCTTTCGCCAATTTTTAACAACCGAAATCACCGGAAGTTAACAATTATTGATGGAAAAGTTGCTTTTACAGGTGGCATCAATCTTGCAGATGAATATATTAATGAATATGAACGTTTCGGCCATTGGAAAGACAACTCAATCAAATTAGAAGGCGAAGCCGCTTGGGGCGTAACATTGATTTTTCTTTCGTTATGGCAGTTTGTTAATAAACGTATTGAAGATCCAATGAAATTTCAACCAACTTTTAAAAGAGCGGAATTACCTGTTTCTGAAGGATATTATCAACCCTATGTAGACTCACCATTTGATGATGAGACAGTTGGGATAAATGTCTATTTAAATTTGATTAATCGCGCGAAAAAATCGATATATATCACAACTCCTTATTTAATTATCGATAATACCTTGATGGAAGCCCTGTGTACGTCGGCAAAAAGTGGTGTAGATATTCGGATTATAACACCACATATTCCTGATAAGTGGTATGTACACGAAGTGACCTGTTCTAATTATGTTCAGTTGATTGAAGCAGGTGTTAAAATATACGAATATACACCAGGCTTTATCCATTCGAAAACTTTTGTAGTGGATGAAATATACGCAACTGTTGGAACAGTCAACTTAGATTTCCGTAGTTTGTTTTTACATTTTGAATGTGGGGTTTGGATGTATCAAACGAATGGCGTTCAAGATGTTCTAAAAGATCATTTAGAAACAGAAGAACTAAGCCAAAGAGTAACACTAGAACAGGCTAAAAACGTTGTCTGGTATCGGTTAATCTTTAGAAGTATTATGCGCATTTTTTCACCGTTACTATAAACATGAGATGTACTTATTTGCAAAAAATATGATATGATACTCATATTGAATTTGACAGAACTGGAGTGACAAAAATGCAAGCAATATATTTAGACCATGCAGCTACAACACCTATGAAACCGGAAGTAGTCGGTGAGATGATGCGAATTATGACTAATATTTATGGTAATCCATCAAGTATCCATCAATTTGGTCGCCAAGCAGAATTTGAGTTAGAAAATGCCCGAGAATTAATTGCTAAAAGTATTCAAGCAACACCACAAGAAATTGTTTTTAATAGTGGCGGAACAGAAGGGGATAATACTGCGATTATCCAGACAGCGTTGAATCAAAAAGAATTGGGACGTCATATCATCTCAACAGAGATTGAGCATAGTGCTGTCTTAAATTCATTGAAATATTTAGAAACACAGGGATTTGAAGTGACTTATTTACCAGTGAACCATGAAGGTCGGATTTCAATTGAATCTTTTGAAAAAGCATTGCGCGATGATACGATTCTTGTGTCAATTATGTACGGCAATAATGAAGTCGGCATAATTAACCCAATCCGTGAAATTGGGGCAATTCTAGCCGAACATCAAGCGTTGTTCCACACTGATGCAGTGCAAGCTTTCGGTTCTGAAATAATAGATGTTCGTGATCTACAAGTTGATTTTTTAAGTGTGTCTAGTCATAAAATTAATGGACCAAAAGGTGTCGGCTTTGTCTTTGAAAAACAGGGTACGAAGGCTCCCGTGTTAATTCATGGTGGCGATCAAGAGGAAAAGAAACGTGCTGGTACAGAAAATGTAGCTGGAATTGTTGGCATGAGTAAAGCTATTTCATTATTAACTGATGAAAAGAAAGAACAACAACGCGAGAAATATCAATCATTTAAAGAATATATTATTCAACAATTAGAAGTTGAAAATATTGCATTTGAAATTAATGGTAGCTTGGAAGATAGTCTGACAACGATTTTGAATATTTGGCTAAAAGGTGTGCCTAATAATTTACTTTTATCTAATTTAGATCTAAAGGGTTATGCAATTTCAACTGGTTCTGCCTGCAATGCTGGTAATGTTAAACCTTCTGAAATATTGAAGAAAATTCGTCCTAATGAGTTGGCAGCTGCGAGCGAATCAATTCGTGTAAGTTTTGGTTATGGTAATGAAATGAATGATATTGTTGCTTTCACTGCAACTTTAATCGAATTAATTAACAAATTAAAAAAATAGCGAGATAGATATTTTAGAGTGAATTGTATATAATAAGGTTATTAAAGGAGGAATTAACATGTCATTTTTCGATACAACAACCGTTGAGGGCTGTCCGGTGAAATATAAGGTTGGTTCAAATGCTAGAGGATATAGTTTTAAGGATTATGGATTTAAAGAAACTGCTTCAGGAAATTTCCAGTTAGCAAGACCCTTAGACTTGAATCCGCAAATGAAGCAAAGTCCTAAATTAAAAATAACAATCGCAAAAGATTTGAAGACTTTAAAAATGTCAATTACAACTGCTAACGGAATGAAAGCTTTAAATATTTTTAAAGGGGACAATCAAACAGAAAAACAAGAGCAGTTTTATTTTTTAATGGACGATTTAATTAAAGAAAACTGTTTAGAGAAAGCTGAGTAAAAGGCATTTTTTTAGAAATATTTAAGTTCAAAAGTGAATAGTATTAAGAGTTTAGGTGAAATATACAAAAAAACCGAGTTTGTCTTTTTAGTAAAAAGATAGACTCGGTTTTTAATTGAGAAAATTAGATAAAAAAAGAACGAACGTACAATTAAAAGGTCGCTTTTGGGGAAGGGGATGACCAATTAATGAAGCGTTCGTCTAAATAAATTATAACATACTATAGTTTATAATCAACTGTTTTTTTGATTGTGTTTTAAAAAAAACGTAAATCTATTTTTAATGGTTAAAATTCGATTAAACGTACTATAGCCAATTGTTATTATTATTAGATTAGAGTTGTTGTTTTATCATTCAATCATCATAAAGAGAAATTTGCGCGAGATGGATGCATTTTTGCTTAAAACAGTCTATAATGAGTAAACTGAAAAGAACGACCTTCAAATCGTTAGATATTTCAGAATCTAATAATAAGAAATGATGGTGGAAAAATGACTGATAATAGTCAAATTAGAGTAGTAGTTGGAATGAGTGGCGGTGTTGACTCATCAGTAACTGCTTTGATGCTTAAGGAACAAGGTTATGATGTTGTTGGTGTTTTTATGAAGAACTGGGATGATACTGATGAAAATGGTGTTTGTACAGCTACAGAGGATTATAAAGATGTCGCCAAAGTAGCCAACCAAATTGGTATTCCCTATTACTCAGTAAACTTTGAAAAAGAATATTGGGATCGTGTCTTCCAATACTTTTTAGATGAATATACTAAAGGCCGTACACCAAATCCAGATGTGATGTGTAATAAAGAAATTAAATTTAAAGCGTTTCTAGACTATGCGATGCAGTTAGGTGCCGATTATGTAGCAACTGGTCATTATGCACGTGTCATTCGTGATGAAGCTGGTGTATCACATATGCTACGCGGTGTTGATAATAATAAAGATCAAACTTACTTTTTAAGTCAATTGTCACAAGAACAGTTATCAAAAACAATGTTCCCCTTAGGGCATCTCGAAAAACCAGAAGTGCGCGCCATTGCTGAAAAAGCTGGGCTTGCAACGGCAAAGAAAAAAGATTCAACTGGTGTCTGCTTTATTGGTGAAAAGAATTTTAAAGAGTTTTTAGGTAAATATTTACCAGCTCAACCTGGGAAAATGATGACTTTAGATGGTGTAGAAAAAGGTGATCATGCCGGTTTAATGTATTATACAATTGGTCAACGCCAAGGACTTGGCATTGGCGGTGGACATGGTGAAGCACAATTACCATGGTTTGCAATTGGTAAAGATCTTAAAACTAACACGTTGTACGTTGGTCAAGGTTTCCATCATGATAATTTGTATGCTACAGATTTAAAAGCAAGTGACATTCATTTTACAACAGATGATTTTGCAGAAAAAGAATTTAAATGTACAGCAAAATTTAGATATCGCCAAAAAGATACTGGTGTGACGGTAAAAATTGATCCAACAGATGCGACAAAAGCGACTGTCATCTTTGATGAACCAGTCCGTGCAATTACGCCAGGACAAGCCGTTGTGTTCTACCGTGAAGATGAATGTTTGGGTGGCGGTTTGATTGATCAAGCATTTAAAAATGGCCAAGAATTGCAATATGTCTAATATTTTGATTTGACAAAGTGACTTTCATTTTGTATATTGTGTGTACAAACAAATATTAGTTAGGTGAGGCTCCTATATGAACATAGGCTACTGCCCAAAAACGTCGAGAGACGCCAATGGGTATAACAGGGATTGTCGGATGAAGGCTTTCCATAATGTAGCTAAGGTTAATTTAACCTTTACGTCGTATAGTGCTAAAACTCAACGGATAAATATTAGCCATGCATTAAAACTATAGCTAAAACCTTTCGTCGAGTAATTGATGGAAGGTTTTTTAGTGTGTCGGTAAAATAAGGGGAGATGGTATTCATGTCAGATCATGCGCTCGAAAGTCAGAGGAAGAAAATAAGTATTAGTGATTAAGTTTCGACTCTAAAGTACTTCTTTCACTAATACAAAAAAGAGAGAAGGAAATAAAATGACTCAACAAGCACAAAAAGATCGTCGTTATCTTGATTTTTCAAAACAATCAATCAACGATCTATTCAAAAAATTCAATAGTACTCTTTCAGGGGTTAAAGAGGATCAAGTTGAAGATTTAAGAGAAAAATATGGTGAAAATAAAATTTCCCATGCTAAACAAACACCATTTATTGTAGAAGTGTTAAAAGCATATTTTACACCTTTTACAATTGTCCTATTAATTTTAGCGGTTATATCTTACGTAACAGACTACGTGATGGTTGCAAAAGATGAACGTGATTTAACTGGGGTACTGATTATTGCGACAATGGTTTTCTTAAGTGGAACAATGTCACTGATTCAATCAGTAAAATCAAATAAATCAGCTGAAAAACTTAGTAATTTGGTTCAAGTGACAGCGACAGTCATTCGTGAAGATAAAGAATACGAAATTGCGATTGAAGATTTAGTCTGTGGAGACGTGATTAATCTATCTGCTGGTGATATGTTACCCGCTGATTTGCGTTTAATTCGCACCAAAGATTTATTTATTTCGCAAGCAGCCATGACAGGAGAGAGCTATCCTGTTGAAAAACGAGCTGAATTTATTTCAGGTATTGAACATGAAAATATTAGCGTAACAGATTTAGAAAACATTGCATTTATGGGGAGTAACGTCATTAGTGGTAGTGCAATAGGCATGATTATTTCTGTCGGAAATGACACTCTATTTGGTCAAATTGCAAAAGATGTCTCAGGTAAGAAAACATTAACTAGTTTTGACTTAGGCATTAGTAAAACGTCTTGGTTACTCATCCGTTTTATGATGGTTATGGCACCAGCTGTATTTTTAATTAACGGTTTAACTAAGGGTGACTGGTTAGAAGCATTTCTATTTGGTTTATCTGTAGCAGTTGGTTTAACACCTGAAATGCTGCCAATGATTGTGACAACAAACCTTGTAAAAGGTGCGTCATCAATGGCGAAAAAAGGAACAATCATAAAAAACTTAAATGCCATTCAAAACTTCGGCGCAATTGATGTGCTTTGTACTGATAAAACAGGAACATTAACCCAAGATAAAATTATTTTAGAATATCATTTAGATATAGATGGAAACGAAGACAACCGCGTATTACATCATGCATTCTTTAACAGTTACTTCCAAACAGGCTTGAAAAATTTAATGGATAAAGCAATTATTGAATCGGCTGAGGAAGAGTTAAATATTGATGTTAATAATTATCAAAAAGTTGATGAAATTCCCTTTGATTTTACACGACGCCGCATGAGTGTTGTAATCGAAGATCAACAAGGCAAACGTCAAATGATTACCAAAGGTGCTATTGAAGAGATGTTAGAAATTTCTTCTCACGTTGATTATCAAGGACAAGTGATTCCACTTGATGAAACGCTACGTACAAAAATATTAAAAACAGTTGATGATTTGAACGAAGATGGTTTACGTGTCATTGGCGTGTCTCAAAAAACGAATCCAAGTGTGGTAGGTGAATTTTCAATTAATGATGAAGCCGATATGGTCTTGATTGGCTATCTTGCATTCTTAGATCCACCAAAAGAAACAACTAAAGCGGCTTTAGCAGCCCTTAAAGAGCATGGTGTCGATGTTAAAGTCTTAACAGGTGACAATGAATTGGTTACGCGTTCAGTGTGTCGTCAAGTTGGTTTAGATAACAAACGCCTGGTCAACGGTGCTGAATTAAGTAAGTATTCCGATGAAGAATTAGCAACAGTTGCAAAAGACAATAACATTTTTGTGAAATTGACACCAGCTCAAAAAACACGCTTAGTTCGTGTCTTACGCGCGACAGGTCATACTGTCGGTTTTATGGGTGATGGTATCAATGATGCACCTGCAATGAAAGAAGCAGATGTTGGTATCTCAGTTGATACAGCCGTGGATATTGCGAAAGAGTCTGCGGATGTCATTCTTTTAGAAAAAGATTTAATGGTTCTTGAAAGAGGGCTGTTAGCAGGTCGAACAACATTTGGCAATATTATGAAATATGTCAAGATGACAGCAAGTTCAAACTTCGGTAATATGTTCTCAGTTGTGATTGCGAGTATTTTCTTACCATTCTTACCAATGTTGCCACTACAATTACTATTCTTAAATTTAATTTATGATATTTCTTGTATGTCTATTCCATGGGACAATATGGACGAGGAATATTTGAAAGAACCTAAAAAATGGGATGCTTCAACGATTGGTTCCTTTATGAAATGGATGGGGCCAACAAGTTCTGTTTTTGATGTGACAACTTATATGTTCTTATACTTTATTATTTGTCCAGCCGTTGCAGGTGGATCATTCCATTCCCTTGGAGCGGAACAACAAGCAATCTTTATCGCGGTTTTCCATGCTGGTTGGTTTGTCGAATCATTATGGTCTCAAACTTTGGTTATTCATACATTACGGACACCAAAAGTACCATTCTTACAAAGTAATGCGTCATTTATTTTAACAACAGTGACAAGTATTGGTATTTTGGTAGGTTCATTGTTACCATTTACGGAATTCGGTGAACGCTTAGGCCTAATCGACTTACCTGGGCAATATTGGGGTTTCCTAGCAATTACGATTGTTGCTTACTTGATTCTAGTGATGGTTGTGAAAAAAATCTATGTGAAACGCTTTGGTGAATTGCTATAAAATATTTCACAAGCGAAATGATTGTCATTTTATTTATAATCGTCTAATATGTGGGAAAGAATAGAAAAAGGGATGATTTATTAATGTATCAAGTAGTGACGATGTACAGTGAAAATGAACCGTGGTGGTTTTTTGATGACTGGCAACAAGATGTCACAGAGACAATGTCATTTGAAGCTTTCTCAGATGCAGAACATTATTTTCTAGAAAAATATCGTGATTATCAAGAAAAACATGATGAACTTCGTTGTAAAGACCCATATTTAGTTGCATTTTGGAACGAAGGCGATACAATATATTGTGAGGATTGTGATGATGAATTACAAGCATTTACCGGCTTGATGTTACTTTACAATCATAAAAAATTAGATGATGGAGATAACAACAACCATGAAACAACTCATTATAGCGGAAAAGCCAAGTGTTGCCAGAGACTTAGCAAAAGTGCTCGGCGCGACACAAACGAGTAAAACACATATTGAAGGTAAAAATGTGATTATTACTTGGGCATTAGGACATTTATTAACTTTAAAAATGCCAGAAGATATTAATAAAGATTGGGTGACTTGGCAAGAGTCAACGTTACCAATGATTCCAAAACACATTGGGATTAAACCATTACCTAAAACACGTCATCAGCTAAAAGCGATTAGTTTTTTAGCAAATCGTAAAGATGTCAGTGAAGCGGTGATTGCGACTGACGCAGGACGTGAAGGTGAATTAGTCGCACGTTGGATTTTGGAATATGTTAAATTTAAGAAACCCGTCAAACGACTATGGATTTCTTCCCAAACTGAAAAAGCAATTAAAGACGGTTTTCGTCAATTGAAACCAAGCGAAGCATACGATAATTTGTATGCTTCGGCTTTGGCGCGTTCAAAAGCTGATTGGTTAGTTGGCCTAAATGTCTCACGTGCGCTAACAGTCAAATACCAAGACAATTTATCAGCAGGACGGGTGCAGACACCAACACTTGCAATTGTTAGAAAGCAAGAAGAAAAAATCGAGAAATTTAGACCGGAAAAGTATTACAGTATTGAATTAAATGCACGTGGTTTGAAAGCTAAATTAAATCTTAAAAATCCACGTCAATTTAAGGAACGAGAACAAGTAGAAAATCGTGTTGAAGAGTTGAAGCAAGCGCCATTAATTGTTAAAGCGATTAATGAAAAGGAGCAAAAAGAACACGCTCCTTTACCTTATGATTTAACTGAAATTCAACGTGAAGCCAATCAACGTTACCAATTTTCAGCTAAAAAAACTTTATCTATTATTCAAAATCTGTACGAACGTCATAAAATAGTGACTTATCCAAGAACGGATTCAAAATACTTAACCAATGATATGAAGAGTACAATGAAGGATCGTTTGCACGCTGTAGTTGCAATTGAACCTGAACGTGCTAAGACAGCCTTGAAAAATAATGGTCGTGTGATTCAAACACGTGTTTTCCAAGATCAAAAAGTGACCGATCATCATGGCCTTTTGCCGACTGAACAAAGCCCAAGATTGGAAAAATTGGAAAATGATGAATTAAAAATTTATCGCATGATTGTGGCACGTTTTTTAATGTTATTCGAAGAACCTCATATTGTCATGAAACAAACAATTCAGGTCTCAGCTGACCAGGCAGAGTTTATCTTTAAACAAAATCAAGTCAAACAGGCTGGTTGGAAACAACAAGATACACCGGTTGAAAAAAGAATTGATTTCAAAGTCGGTCAAAAGTTACCTGCAGAGTATAGTATTTTGCAAGAAGTGACTTCACCACCAAGCCCAATTTCGGAAGCTGGTTTATTAGGTCAGATGGAAAAATTTGGCTTAGGAACACCTGCAACAAGAGCTGAAATGATTGAAAAATTAATTTCATCAGGCTTAATGGAACGTAAAACAGCAGCGTTAATGGTGACACCAAAGGGTAAACAATTACTTAAGTTAGTCAATCCATCATTGGTGACACCAGAATTAACAGCCAATTGGGAACAATCTTTGGAAAAAATTGCGAATGGAAAATTATCATCGCAAAAATTCCTTAAAGAAATTGAAGAAGAAACGAAAAAACTAGTTTCAGAAGTTAAAATAAGTGAGACAAAATATGTCGATCATACGTTAACGCAAAAAACTTGTCCTGATTGTGGCGAATTACTACGTGAAAAAAATACCCGAGATGGTAAATTCTACGTTTGTAGTAGTGCGGATTGTCGTTATCGTCGCCGTAAAGATCCCAAAGTTTCCAATAAACGTTGTCCGCAATGTAAGAAGAAAATGGAAATCTTGGAGAATAAGAATGGTGCTTATTTCAAATGTAAGTCATGTAATTTGACTGAAAAAATGGAACAAAAAGGCAAACGTTCGAAAAAAATGACCAAACATGAAGAAAAGAAATTGATGAAACAATATCAAAAAGAAGCTGATGAAGCAATTGAAAGTCCATTAGCACTGGCTCTAAAAGTAGCGATGGAAGAACAATAAAACTTTTCTGAATAATATGTGTTAAAGTGAGGTATAATCGAGTTGCGATGTGCAAATCGAGAAGCCTCACTTTTTTGTGGCACAAAGGAGTAATAATATGACTATTGCAACTATAATTCAAAAACAAACTGATTATTTTGAGTCAAATCGAACTTTACCCATCAATTTTCGGATTGAACAACTAAAAAAATTAAAACAAGCAATTGAAAAATATGAAGCACAGTTACTGTATGGATTGGCACACGATCTAAAGAAGGCAGAACTTGAAGCTTATATGACGGAAATTGGCTTATTATATCGTCATTTAGATGAAATGATTAAAAAATTACCAACTTGGAGTAAGAAAGATCGTGTTAAAACACCAATCTTTTTACAACCTGCAAAGAGTTACACAATGCGTGCCCCCTTTGGTAAGGCGTTAATTATCTCACCCTTTAACTATCCTGTGCTGTTATCACTAGATCCTTTAATAGGTTCAATTGCGGGTGGAAATACAACATTGATTGGCTTGTCAGAAGAAACACCATACACAAATCGCGTGATTGAAAAATTGATAGCAGAGACTTTCCGACCTTGCTACATAACAACCTATATTGCAAATAAAGAAAGTAATACCGAAGTTTTATCTTACCCGTTTGAGAAGATTTTCTTTACAGGAAGCTCTCGTGTGGGACAAATCGTCCAGCAAGCAGCGATTCCTCATTTTAGTTCAGTGACCTTAGAGTTAGGTGGTAAGAGTCCAGTGCTTATCACTGATTCTGTCCAACTCAAACGAGCAGCTGAACGCATTGTTTGGGGGAAAATGATCAATGCTGGGCAAACATGTGTAGCACCAGACTTTTGTTTAATCCCTGAAAAATATAACCAAGAATTCTTGGCTGAATTACAGCAAGCACTTGAAAAACAATTTGGTCAAAATCCAGAGCAATCAAATGATTTTGGAAGAATCATAAATCAACGTCATTATGATCGTTTAAAGAATTTAATTGAAGCTGACCAAGAGTTAGTCGTTTTGGGTGGTCAGACGAATCCTAAAACACTATATATCGCACCGACGATTCTTTCTGCGACATGTGATACGCCATTGACTAGTATGCGAGAGGAGTTATTTGGTCCGATTTTACCTGTATTAACTTATCAAACGCAAGAAGAAGCACTAAATTTTTTAGCTAAAAGAGCTCGTCCTCTAGCTTTTTATCTTTTTAGTGAAGATAAAAAAGAGTGTGAGCGATTGGAAAAAGAACTTCATTATGGTGGCATGGTAATTAATGATACATTACTTCATCTGTCAAATGAAAATTTGCCATTTGGTGGAACGGGAGCTTCAGGTTTGGGCGTTTATCACGGGGAAGAAAGCTTGCGAACTTTTACTTATCATAAGTCAATTCTAAAGCGTACAACGAAAATCAATTTGCCGTTATACTATCCGCCGTATGATTTATCAAAATTAAAAATGATTAAATGGATATTAAAAATTTAACCGCCAAAACCCTAAATTTTTTAGTATAATAGAACAGAATGAATGTAAGGAGATTTAGAATGGCGAAAAAGAAAACAAAAAAGAAACAACAGAAGAAATTAACCAAAAAACAGAAACTTAGAAAGGAACGTCAAACTTATTTTATTTTTGGCGTTTGTTTTGTTGTCTTTGGTTTATTAGGACTTTCAAAACTTGGCTTTTTAGGTCATTTAATGGCAAATGTTTTTCGTTTAATTGTAGGCGATACATATCCCGTTTTAGCTTTAGCAAGTATTGGTTATGGTGGTCTCTTAATGGTTAAGAAAAATGAACATAAATGGGAGCGAAAATCACTACTTTGGGGTAGTGTGATCCTCTACATCAGTATTATTATTTTTGCTGAAATCAGGATGTTTAAAACAATCAGTTCAGACACACCCATTTTATTGCATACTTGGAAAAAATTAGCGGTCGATTTTAAAGCCAATCAGATTACGCAATCTGTTGGAGGTGGATTAACTGGCGGGTTAATTTACAGTGGACTTTACTTTTTAGTTGCTAAAATTGGTTCAATGATTTTTGCTGTGATTACAGGTATTACTGGAATTGTGCTCATGTTAAATGTCAATCTACAAGAAGTTTCGGAGAAAATAAAACTGCGATTTTCCAGCTGGTCTGAAAAACAGGCAGAACGACAAAAGGCGCATCAAGCACGACGGGCTGAGAAGCAAAAAGAAAAAGAAGCTGCAGAAAAAAATAAAGTGCGTGATTTAACTGAAGGTGAAAAATTAGCAAATTCACAAAAGGAACCTAGTGAACAAGAACCAGTACAGACGACACTTGAAATATCAAATTATCAAGATAATTCACAACGCTTAACGCCTGAAGTAGGTTCGGAAGTCGAAGAACCGGCAGCAGATGAATCGCCTTTACAGTTTGAAATTTCCGGTGATGTTGAAAACTTAGATTATCAATTACCGACGATTACATTATTAAATGAGTTGCCTTTAACCGATCAAAGTAAAGAGTATAAAATAGTGGAAAAAAATGTTGGTGTTTTAGAAAAAACTTTTGCTAGTTTTGGCGTTGAAGCGAAAGTTGTTCGTGCAAGTCTAGGGCCATCAGTAACCAAATTTGAAATTCAACCTGCTGTTGGTGTAAAGGTCAGTAAAATTGTTAATTTATCTGATGATTTGGCTTTAGCCTTAGCGGCAAAAGATATTCGAATGGAAGCACCAATTCCTGGTAAATCTTTAATTGGAATCGAAGTGCCAAACCAAACAACAAGTATGGTTTCATTCCGAGATGTGATGGAAGCACAAGAAGAAAATCCAACTGAATTACTTGAGGTGCCTTTAGGCAGAAGTATATCGGGAGAAGTTATTTCGGCAGATTTAACAAAAATGCCTCACTTACTGATTGCTGGTTCGACAGGTAGTGGTAAATCGGTATGTATTAATGGTATTATTGCAAGTATTTTAATGAAAGCTAAACCAAATGAAGTGAAGTTAATGATGATTGACCCTAAAATGGTGGAGCTTAATGTTTATAATGGTGTCCCACATCTCTTAACACCAGTGGTCACAAATCCAAGAAAAGCGGCACAAGCATTACATAAAGTTGTCGAAGAAATGGAAGGTCGTTATGAAAAATTTGCAAGTTTCGGCGTGCGGAATATTACCGGATACAACGAACTCGTTGAACGTCATAATCAAGAAACAGGCGAAAAACAAGCCTTATTACCTTTTGTTGTTGTGATTGTAGATGAGTTAGCAGATTTGATGATGGTTGCGAGTAACGAAGTCGAAGACGCAATCATTCGCCTTGCGCAAATGGCGCGTGCAGCTGGGATTCATATGATTCTTGCGACACAACGACCAAGCGTGGATGTTATCACGGGTATTATCAAAGCCAACGTACCGTCTCGAATTGCCTTTGCAGTATCGAGTGGGATTGATTCACGAACAATTATTGACAGTCATGGTGCTGAGAAACTTTTAGGGCGTGGTGATATGTTGTTCGTGCCAATGGGTGAAAATAAACCTATTCGTGTACAAGGGGCTTTTATTTCAGATGGTGAAGTTGAAAATATTGTGGACTTTGTTCGCGACCAACAGGAAGCAGATTATCAAGAACACATGATGCCAACTGAAGAAGTCGAAAGTAATCCAGAAACCGAGTCACAAGATGAATTATACGGTGATGCTAAAGCTCTTGTTATTGAGATGGAGACAGCAAGTATTTCTCTTTTACAACGTCGTTTTAGAATTGGCTACAATCGCGCAGCCCGTTTAATCGACGAATTAGAAGCCAATCAAGTCGTAGGCCCATCAGAAGGAAGCAAACCCAGAAAAGTCCTCCTGACCCAAGCCGATTTAGACGCCATGGAAACCCAAGGTGATTCTGAAAGCGGTTTGGACTGAGCAATAAGGCAATCGCGATAATTTGACGGTTTAAGTCAAATCAAGGTGTTTTTTGGAGTGTTTAGAGGTGAGTCGCAAGACGAGCTTACGAATAAATTGGTCTTTAATTTAATCGAAAGATTGTTTTGTGACCGAACCTTTGCTCCAAAAATCCCGTCTACATTAAGACATGCATGCTAGTTTCAAACAAAACTAAAAAGATTCCAATTCGTTTTGACAAACAATACGAATTGGAATCTTTTATTTTAATTAAAATCACCTTGTAGGAAAGTGGCTTCGTTATAATTGACCGATTGTCGTAATTGACTGGCCATTGCTTGTGAGATTTTACCTTTTTCAATTAAATTTTGAATGACAGCACGTTCTTCATCAAGCGTTTTAAGATAGAGTTCACGATACAATAAATCATGATGAATTCGGTCCTCTTCTTGTCGCGAGATATGGGCTAGCTTACTTTGATATTCTAAACTAATTTGATTAATAATATTTTTCTCTAATTGGTAGTTTACTTTTTCAGGATCAAGCTTATTTTTAGCTTCCGCTAAGACTTGAACAGTAAGTTTTGCACTTGTTTTTTCTAATAAAGTCAGTTCGCTTTGATATTCTTCTTCTTGCGCTTCTTTTTTTAGAATCGATTTAACCAAAATTTTACGCATGATGCGTTTTGATTTGAAGAAAGATTGTCTAATGACAATATTAAAATTAGAAGTATGCGTTCGACGTTTGTAATTCAGCATTGTCAAATAATTTTTAATGAGGCGTTTATCAAAACTATTATTTTGAGTTAATTCGTGAACCGCTCGACACTCCGTATCAATTGCAAGTTTACGATAATGCAATTCAATTTGGTGGTAAGCCTCGTTTTCAGTTTTGTCGTTGTTTAGATAAAGATAGCGTAAGTGTTTATCCAAGTCATCGAGCAATTCAGTGATGACATTATGATTTTCTGGTGTTAACTCTTCTTTTAAAGCATGAATGGCTTGTTTGGTCATTAAGGTTCGTGCTTCTATATCAGATAAACAATCACATTCCTGTTCCTCACTTCCAAGTGGCAGAAGATTATTCATTTTATTGCGATAATTCATCAGAAGAGGAATCGAAACAACAGCAATCAATAAACTTGAAACAATCACGCCGCCCGCTAAGAAAATAACCAAAAATCGTTCCTCAAATGGATTTCCATCTGGTAAAAAGTATGGAAGAGAAAGGACCATGACCATGGTTAATGCGCCTCTGACCCCCGTTAAACCAGTTAAGATTGCAGCCGTAATTTGTGGTTTTTCGCGGTGAATATTTTTGGTTCGAATATAGTTGAACCATAAATAAAGATAGGACCAAATTGAACGAATCAAGAATAAAATAAACCAAATTAACAGAACATAAAGAATTAGGTTAAAATTGTTAATTTCAGGGTTAACAATGGCCGCATGCATTGCATTTGGTAAGGTCACCCCTAAAATAATAAAAATCACGCCGTTTAATAAGTAAATAATAATATCCCAAAGATTTGATGTGACTGTCTTAATTTCGGCTAATTGACTACGATAGAGCGGTTTTTGTTCGACAGCAACAACACCAGCTACAAACACAGTAATAATACCAGAACCATGAAACATCTCACCCATTAAGTAAATTGCAAATGGTGTTAAAATTTGTAAAATCGTGTGTGGAATCACATCTTGAATCCCTTGACGCAATAGAACAAATTCAATCGCATAAAATATTTTAGCGAAAATAAAGCCAACGATAATACTAATAAATATCAAGCTAGCAAAACTTACGGCAGCTTCTTGTAGGGAAAAGTATCCGGTAAAGAAAGCAGCCAAAGCATATTTAAAGGCAATTAAACCACTGGCATCGTTAATGAGACTTTCTCCGTTGACGAGATGTAGTAGTTTTGTTGGTAATTTTGTTTGTTCCGCAATCCCTTGAACGGCAACAAGATCAGTTGGTGAAAGGACTGCAGCTAAAACAAAGGCTAACGGTATACTTATTTCAGGAACTATTTTGTAGATAAAAAGTCCGCCAAAAACAGTTGTCAATAAAACTAATAAAACAGCATTTCCGAATATCGGAGCTTTCATTTCCCAAAGTTCTTTTTTAGGGAAATTTTTGGCATCAATATAAAGAATTGGCGAAACAAAGAGTAGCATAAACCAGTCTGATTTTAAGTCAACGTGAAAATCAAAGAGCATTGCCGCTGTAAAACCGAGACCAATTTGAATCAGAGCAGTTGGAATAACCACGACATAGTGGCTCACAATATTTGAGACACCAACAAGTAAAATCAGAATGAGAATGGAAACTAAGACTTCCATCACAGACCTCCTTTCTGAAATTTAAGTTTTAACTTTTCATAATTGTATCTAGCGCATTGATTGTGGCATAACGGAAGCCCTCTTTTTCAAGAGCTGTGATACCTTTAATTGTTGTACCACCAGGAGACGCGACTTCGTCTTTTAAAACGCCAGGATGTTTCCCTGTTTCAAGCATGAGATTTGCGGCACTACTCACCATATGTGCCGCAACAGTTTGAGCAGTTTCCCGGTCAAGGCCATGTAGCACAGCTCCATCAGCTAAAGCATCTAAGAAAATATCAACAAACGCAGGGCCGCAGCCAGCTAATGTGCCAAAAACACCGATTTTTGATTCTGAAATTTCCATTATAGTGCCTAAGTATTCAAAAGCTGTTGTAATTAATTTTTTTTCGTCTGAATTGATTTTTTTTGCAAAAGAAATTCCTGTGATTCCTTGATTAATTTGCGCAGGCGTATTTGGAATAGCATGGGCAATCGGATATTCCTCACCTAATACTTCTTGCATTTCTTGAATTGGAACACCAGCTGAAACTGAAACTAAGGGAATATTGGTTTTAATTAAGATCTCTTTAAGTTGTTCAATCATCGGCATGATTAACGGAGTACTGACGGCTAAGAAAATTACATCAACCTTAGCAAAATCATTAATATCTTGTGTGAGTTCAAAGCCTAATTCTGCTTGTAAAGCTTCAGCAGTTCCTGATTTGCCACCTTTTACTAATATATTTTTTGGTTGTACTTGTTTTGAACGAAGCCAACCTTTAATCATTGCGCCACCCATATGTCCAGCGCCTAAAATACCTATTTTCATTCCTTCACCTCATAAAATAATTGTTTAAATTCATTATAAACTACCATAAAGTGTAATGCTAGCGATTAATCCAGTCTGTTTTTTATCTTTTAGTTTTGCTATAATTAAAAAAATTGGAGGTGTCAAAATGAAATTAGTGGTTGAAAATGTGTCAAAGTCTTTTGATACAAAAGAGATTATTAAAGAGGCAAGTTTTTCTTTTGAAAGAGGCAAGATTTACGGTTTGCTAGGACGCAATGGCGCTGGTAAAACAACGTTATTTAATTGTATTTCAAAAGACCAAAGTATTGATGCTGGAAGTATTACAATCGAAGAAGAAGGCGTCAGCCGTGTCTATCTTGAAACGGAAATTGGCTTAGTTCAAGCAACACCAGTCGTACCAGATTTTATGACGGGTTATGAATTTATTAAATTCTTTATTGATATGAATCAACATCAAATGAAAAATATCCGAACACCTGATAGTTATCTTGCAAAAGTTGGAATTGAAAAAGAAGATCGTCATCGTTTGTTAAAAGATTATTCTCATGGAATGAAGAATAAAGTCCAAATGATTGCGACAATGATGATTCAGCCCCCAATTCTTTTATTAGATGAACCTTTAACATCATTCGATGTCGTGGCAGCCCATCAAATGAAAGAGTTGATTTTATCACTCAAAGAAGATTCTGTTGTTATTTTTTCAACGCATATTTTACAATTGGCCCAAGATCTTTGTGATGAAATTGTACTGTTGCATAATGGTAAATTAACAGGAATTCCAGCGGATCAAATTCATGACGAATCATTTGAAAATGAAGTGATCGCTTTGTTAAGTGATGAAAAGGAAGTGGATACAGATGACCATTAAAAATTCCTCGCTGATCAAATATGAACAATTTCGGGCGTCCACATTTGCGAATGGATTCATCTATTTCTTAGGTCGGATTCCTTTTTTAGGAAAATATGTTCCAACGGGCATGCTTTATGGTGACTATGCACTAAAGAAAATAATTAGTTATTTTAGATGGGTTTTCCAATTCTTATGGTTGTTCCTAAAGGGAAGCGTGGCACTAATTTTATCATTTTTTGTGAGCACTCTTTTCGACCATTTCGACTATTCATTTATCTTTTCTTGGGCAATTATTTCGTTTATCTTTTTTGCACCACTCAATACGATGTATCCGTTGCTTAGTGACCAAGATTTGAAGTTTTTGCAATACTTTCATCAGTCAAAAAAAGAGTATGTTCGAAATAAACTATTACTGAATCAAATCATGCGTTTAATCAGTATTATTCCATCGCTGATTATTATGGGGCTATTTACCAAAGCGGTTCTTTTATCACTTGTTGTGGGAATCAGTGGCTTTTTATTCTTTAATTGTCTGTGGTTACTAATTGCCCAGAGATTGAGTGTTAGTCGTCTCCCTCGTTTAGTCAAAAATAGTTTACTGTGGATTTATCTTGTCGTGGCATTTTTTGCGGTGTTAATACTATCAGATGAACCACCAATGGATATGTTCCACTATCTTATCTTTAATCCAGTTGGCATCGTTGTTTGTTTGATAGGGGCGTTTGTCTTTGGTTATTTATTTTTAAACTATCGCCGATTTGACGACTATGTACTAGCTTCGATTGCGTCCGTTGAGACATTATCAAAATGGTCATCCGATGTGAATAAAAATTCGAAAGATAAATATCTCTCGCAAGGTCGATCTTTCAGTAAAAAAATGACACTTGGTAATACTGAGAAACTTAAAAATGTCAGTGGTAGTGCATATTTAAACGGATTATTCTTCATTCGTTTTTCAGACGTCTTAAAAAAGGGGCTCCTCTATCGTGTGGCTGGAATTTCAATTTTTGGACTCGCGATTTGTTTACTCAACATTTTCGTGCCACAAATTAACTCGGTGGTGACTGAAACCAGAATGTACAAAATTTTACCACCGCTTTTCTTTATCATGTATCTTTTGTCTTTTGGTAAGCCGGTAGTGCAATCGCTGTTTATCAACTGTGATTCATCGATGTTAAATTATCCGTTTTATCGTGAACCAAAGGCAATCGTTCGTGGGTTTATGTATCGTTTCAAACAACTTTTAGCATACAATTCAGTCATTCTTTTAACAGTCTTGTTCTGGTTTGGTGCTTTTAATGCGGTCAATGGATTTCTGTTATCACGCTACTTTTTCTTAGTTTTAACAGTCCTTTTGCTTAGTTTGTCCGTTTTATTTTCGTTTCATGAGTTGTTTATTTATTATTTATTACAACCCTTTACGAGTGACATGAAAGTAGTCAATCCTGTCTATAAAGTGGTCGACGGCGTCTTTTATTTTATTGCCTATATGAATATTCAAATCAAACATGCTGATCTAAGATATGCGCTCTTTGTTTCGGCCTGCTCAATTCTTTATTTTATTATTGGTATGTTAGTCATTTCGAAGATTGCGCCGAAAACTTTTAAACTAAAAAGTTAAATAGGGCTTGCAATCTTAAAATAAAAGTGCTTAAATAGTGTTCATAAACAAATATATTGATTGAGATGAAAGACAATAGCAATACTAACCAATCTACCAGAGAAGGAAACCATTGACTGGAAGTTTCCAGATATAGGCGTATTGACTTACCACTTTTATAAAGTTTGATTGAAATCAAACCGTTCGCAGCGTTAATGCTTTAAGGGAGTAATTCTACGGGATTATTCTGAACATTAGGTGGAACCACGATAATTAACGTCCTAGTAGGTCATATTGACTTACTAGGCTTTTTTTGTTTATAAAATCAAGGAGGAATAGATATGTCAATGATTAAAGTAACATTTCCAGACGGCGCAGTAAAAGAGTTTGAGGCCAACTCAACAACTTTAGAGATTGCCCAAAGTATTAGCAAAAGTTTAAGTAAAAAAGCCCTAGCAGGAAAATTCAACGGTGAATTAGTTGATTTAAACCGTGAATTAACTGAAGACGGTACAATTGAAATTGTGACTCCTGACCATGAAAATGCTTTAGAAATTTTACGTCACTCAGCAGCTCATTTAATGGCAAATGCTGTTCGTCGTTTATATCCATCAATTCATTTTGGCGTTGGACCAGCAATTGAAAATGGTTTTTACTACGATACTGATAATGGTGAACACCCAATTTCAGAAGAAGATTTAGAAAAAATTGAAGCTGAAATGATGAAAATTGTTAAAGAAAACAATCCAATCGTTCGTAAAGAAGTATCAAAAGAAGAAGCATTGGAATTATTTAAAGAAGACCCATATAAAGTGGAATTAATTAATGAATTACCAGCCGATGAAGTGATTACAGTCTATGACCAAGGCGATTTCGTTGACCTTTGCCGTGGCGTTCATGTCCCTTCAACTGGTCGTATTCAAGTCTTTAAATTATTATCTGTTGCCGGTGCATACTGGAGAGGTAATTCAAACAATCAAATGATGCAACGTGTTTACGGAACAGCATTCTTCGATAAAAAAGATTTAAAAGCATACTTAAAAATGCGTGAAGAAATGAAAGAACGTGACCACCGTAAATTAGGTAAAGAATTAGATTTATTTATGACTAGCCAAGAAGCTGGTTCTGGTTTACCATTCTGGTTACCAAAAGGTGCGACAATCCGTCGTACAATCGAACGCTACATTGTTGATAAAGAAATCAGTTTAGGTTACCAACACGTTTACACTCCAATTATGGGTGATGTTGAACTGTATAAAACTTCAGGTCACTGGGATCATTACCATGATGATATGTTCCCACCAATGGACATGGGTGACGGCGAAATGTTAGTACTACGTCCAATGAACTGTCCGCACCATATGTTAGTTTATAAAAATGATATTCACTCTTATCGTGAATTACCAATTCGTATTGCGGAACTTGGAATGATGCACCGTTATGAAAAGAGTGGCGCGTTATCAGGTTTACAACGTGTGCGTGAAATGACTTTAAATGATGGCCATACTTTTGTGAGACCTGACCAAATTAAAGATGAATTTAAACGTACTCTTGAATTAATGACTGCCGTTTATGAAGACTTCGATATCACAGATTATCGTTTCCGTTTAAGCTATCGTGATCCAAATAACACAGATAAATATTTTGATGACGATGAAATGTGGGAAAATGCACAAAAAATGCTTAAAGAAGCATGTGACGAGATGGAGTTAAATTACTTTGAAGCAGACGGCGAAGCAGCATTCTATGGTCCTAAACTAGACGTTCAAGTTAAGACTGCAATGGGCATTGAAGAAACACTGTCAACAATTCAAATTGACTTCTTATTACCAGAACGTTTTGAATTAACTTACGTTGGTGAAGATGGCGAAAATAATCACCGTCCAGTTGTTATTCACCGTGGTATTGTGTCAACTATGGAACGTTTTGTAGCTTACTTAACTGAAGTTTACAAAGGTGCTTTCCCAACTTGGTTATCACCAGTTCAAGGAACAATTATTCCAGTAAACTTAGACATGCATAGTGATTACGCTTATTCAATTAAAGAAAAACTAGAAAAACAAGGTTTACGTTTTGAAGTTGATTCTAGAAATGAAAAAATGGGTTATAAAATCCGTGAATCACAAACTCAAAAAATCCCATATCAAATTGTTGTGGGTGATAAAGAGTTTGAAACTGGCGAAGTAAATGTTCGTCGTTATGGTAGTAAAGAAACTTCAACAATGAGTGTCGACATGTTTGTTGACTCAGTTATTGCTGAAGTCGCTAACTATAGCCGTCGCTAAAAGAAATGATATCGGTGAGAGACAGATCTTAACAGAGGTCTGTCTCTTGTTGTATTTATTTTAGAAGTCTATGAACTATAAGTTTGTAATAAAAGTCTTTAAAATTCTATGTAAAACCAACCTTTCTCATTGAAAATATTGGGAATACATGAGATACTCGTAAGGTCTAATCTACTCCAATATTGTAGATTATCTTGAAATTATATTTAATTTTTCATGTTGAAAGGATTAATAATTGAATGAAACGAAATGAAAATAAATGGCGTCCATTTTTAAAACGAAATAAAAAAAATCAAGGTAAAAAATCTCACGTGCCACAACGACTCGATTTTTTATTTTTTATTGTATTTTTACTTTTTTCTGTTTTAATTGTCCGTCTTGCAGATTTACAAATTAATCAAAAAGACAAATTTACAAGCATTATCCAAAGTGGCCAAAAAAGCACTGTCTTAGAAGGTGCACCACGTGGTGAGATATATGATTCAAAAGGCAAATTACTTGTAGCAAATGAAGCAAAACAAGCGGTTATTTTTACAAGAAGCCCTGGTATGACTGCGGAAGATATTCGAGAAACAAGTGCTAAAATTGTTGATTTAATCAAAATTGATGCAGATGAACTCACAGAAAGAGATTTGAAAGATTATTGGTTATCAGACAAAGATAATTTTGATAAGGCTGCGAAACAACTGACGAATGATGATAAAGTTGATAATCATGGTGAACGTCTTTCGGAAAGTCTTTTATATGGCAAAATTGTTAAAAAAGTTTCCAAAGATGACATACAATTAAATGAAGAAGATCAAAAACGTGCGACTGTCTTTAAAAAAATCAATGCCGCTGCAGCATTGCAACCAGTCATTGTAAAAAATAAAGA
This sequence comes from Vagococcus silagei, assembly GCF_004795745.1. Classification (GTDB taxonomy): domain Bacteria; phylum Bacillota; class Bacilli; order Lactobacillales; family Vagococcaceae; genus Vagococcus; species Vagococcus silagei. Next base: position 55,578 of record NZ_SDGV01000010.1, read on the forward strand.
CGTGACAATGGAAGAAATTGCCAAAGTCGGTGAAAATGCAGCGACAATCCCTGGTATTTCAACTGGTTTAGATTGGGATCGTTCTTATCCAGAAGATTTACAAATTAAAACTATCTTAGGTAAAGTTTCATCTGAGAAACAAGGATTACCAGAAGATAAATTAGAACAATATCTTGATAAAGGCTATGCTTTAAATGACCGTGTCGGTTTAAGCTATCTTGAAGAATCATATGAAGATAGCCTTCGCGGTAAAAAAGGTGAGTCAGAAGTTGTTATTGATAAAAACCAAAAAATAGTTTCTAAAAAAGAAGTCAAACCAAGTGAAAAAGGGGATAACCTTGTTTTAACGCTTGATTTAGAATTCCAAAAGAAAGTTGAAGATATTACTAAATCTTATTACAACTCACTGATCAGTGCAGGCAAAGCTAATTATTCTGAAGGTGCCTATGTTGTGGTGACAGAACCGAAAACAGGGAACATTTTAGCAATGGTCGGCTTAGGTAAAGACCCTGAAACTGGAAAATTATCAGATGATGCTTTAGGAACTTATAATAAAGCATTTGTACCAGGATCCTCAATAAAAGCAGCAACTGTCATGGCGGGCTATGAAAAAGGTGTTATCAAAGGCAATCAAACAATGACCGATGAGCCATTACTCTTTGATGGTGGTTTAACTAAATCATCACTGTTTAATCATTACAGTTCAATTCCATTGAACACAGAACAAGCCTTAGAAGTGTCATCAAACGTTTATATGATGAAAATTGCGATGAAGATGATTGGTGTTGAGTACACACCAAACCTTTCATTGCCATATCGTGTCGATTTATTTGATCAATTACGTGGCACATACGAATTGTTCGGACTTGGAACTTCGACAGGCTTAGATTTACCACAAGAAACAACAGGTATCGTGAATAAAACTTATAAAGATAAAAATGGCAACTTTATCCCAGGTATCATGGGGGCCGCACTTGACTTATCTTTTGGTAACTACGATACATATAGTGCTATGCAATTGAATCAATATGTTTCAACAGTTGCTAACGATGGCAAACGTGTCGCACCACACATCGTGAAAGGTATTTATGATACAAAAGACGACGGTGAGTTAGGTGGCGTTAAAAAGGAACTTGAGCCAAAAGTAATGAATGAAATAAAAAACCGTGATTCAGAATTTAGAACCATTAAAAATGGTATGGAACGTGTTGTAACAGGACCAATGGGAACAGGGCATGCTTTACAAGGTACTGCTTATCAAGTAGCAGCCAAAACAGGTACAGCTGAAACGCCGATTTCTGATCCGAAAAATAAAAATAGAACCATTGATTTAATCAACAGTTCAATAGTCGGTTATGCTCCTGCTGATGACCCTAAAATTGCGGTCAGTGTCATTTTACCTCATATTACAGATGATGATTCAGGAGCCAATGCAGCGATATTAAGAGATATCGTCAATGCTTATGCTGAATTACAGAAAAAATAAGAGTGGTTATTTTGTTGTAAAGTAAAACTACTTAACAAATTTACCAAAAAGGGTAGAAATTCAGATTAAAAGATGATATGATATTCTAGTGTCAAGATGATACTTGAATATTTAATTGGAGGTATATACAATGCGCGTAAATATTACTTTAGAATGTACTGAATGTAAAGAAAGAAACTATCTTTCAAACAAAAATAAACGTAACAACCCGGATCGTTTAGAAGTTAAAAAATATTGTCCACGTGAACGTAAAGTTACTTTACACCGTGAAACAAAATAATTTTTAGTATTAAGCACTCAATCCCTTTTCAGACGGGGTTTGAGTGCTTTTTTTGGTGTGTCCCGCATGGGGATATAACTAGGTGATGAAAGTTCACTACAGGCTTGGCAATAGAAACTGTTAGCGAAAAGCAAGATGTCTGCCGTAAGGCAGTGACTGAAGGAAGCTCGACGCAAAATTCCGAACTGACGAACAGAAATTAGATACAAGGCTGAATTAGGTTGGATAAGTTTGCTAAACAAAACAAAGTCCAATATTGCTCGAAACCTATACAGTAAATCTAACAGTTACATGGAATGAAAGTTATATCTCTTACCGGGGGAGGTCTTTCGAGGGTACAAGTGCAAGTTGAATAAAAAACAAGCCAAAGTACAATTTAAGTGGTGACATTTAGATGAATCGAAAGAAGTCAGCCAACGTCATAGTAGTAGTTAGACTGATAACTATGAAGGATTGAACAATAGTAATCTTGAAAATTTTAGGAGGTGTGAAAAGTGCAGAAATCACAGAAAACAGTTAAAGAAAGCTACTGTCAAAAGGACAATGTGGAACATGAAAGATATGCTAGAGCGTGTAGTGCTTTTCATGGTGAACAAAACAATCAAGATGGTGTAGATTTGTTTGAGAAAATTATCTCGAGAAGTAATCTCAATCAAGCATATCTCCAAGTAGTCAGAAATAAAGGAGCAGCTGGAATTGATGGTATGACGTATGACCAGCTACTTCCCTACTTGAGAGAAAACCGTGAGGTGTTATTAACTCAACTTAGAACGGGGAAGTATAAGCCACAACCTGTCTTAAGGGTAGAGATAGCTAAACCAACAAGTAGCGTTCGAAAGTTGGGAATACCTACGGTTGTCGACCGAATGATTCAACAAGCGATTAATCAAGTACTACAACCCATATTTGAATCTGAGTTCTCCGATAACAGTTTTGGGTTTCGTCCAAAACGTAGTGCTCAAATGGCTATCATACAAGCCAAAGCGTATTACGAACAAGGATACAAATATGTTGTAGATATTGATATGAAAGCTTATTTTGACACTGTGAATCATGATAAGTTAATGTACTATATCGAAAAGAAAGTGAATGATAAACAAGTGTTAAATCTTATTCGTCGCTACTTAGTTAGTGGGATTATGGATAAAGGTTTGTTTACTAAATCTGATAAAGGAACACCTCAAGGTGGGAACTTGTCTCCACTTTTGAGTAACATTTACTTACATGAATTTGATAAACTTCTAGAAAATCGAGGACATAAATTTGTCCGCTACGCTGATGATGTAAACATCTAAGTAAGAAGCCGACGTGCTGGTCGACGTGTGATGATAAAGTCAGTTGAATTTTTGGAGAACACTTTAAAATTAGAAGTGAATCAAAATAAGTCAGCAGTTGGCAGTCCACTCAAACGAAAGTTTGTAGGTTTCTGTCTTCTAGCAACAAAGAACGGTGTGAAAATTCGTCAACACACAAAGGGTTACGTAGAATAACGAAGCGTAATCGTGGCAAGAGTGTAAAAGTAATATTAAAAGAAATCAAACAACTTATGACCGGTGGTTAAACTATTATGGAATAAGCGAAATGAAAACTTTTATAAATGACTTGAATGGATGGCTGAAACGAAGAATCAGACAATATATCTGGAAACAGTGGAAACTTCCACGAACAAGGAGACATAATCTGATTCGGTTAGGTATCGATAAGGCAAAGGCTTATGAATGGTCAAATACCAGAAAAGGGTACTGGAAAATATCAAAGAGTTACATATTACATAGGTCTTTAACAAATAAAGAACTGGCAAAGTATGGCTATAAAGATATAGCTATACAATACCAGTTCATACACTCAAACTATTGAACCGCCGTATACGGAACCGTACGTACGGTGGTGTGAGAGGGGCAATAAACCTAAAGGTTTATTCCTCTACTCGATTTCTTTATACCAATAATTACCTGTTTTTTATTCTGTAATTCTAAACTCGAATTTTGTATGATTAAGTTAAAATAAAAAGGAGATATTTAATATGGAAAAACTAGTTTTAGTCGTGAACGTAGGTAGCTTGGCAGAATGGTTTAGTGGAATTATAACAGCGCTTGGCATCTATTTAGCAATTCGTGAAAAAAAGCTAAAGATAAAAGTAAGGGTGAATGTTGATAACGTAATACCAGATCGAGGAATAAAGTTAGAAGTTGAAAGTAAAAGTGATTACGAAACAATAATTAATGGGTACCGCGTCTATTGCAAATATTCGGATTATGCGGAATACGTAGAATTAGAAGATTGTCGATTAAAGCCCATGGAAACAAAGATTTTTTATGTTCCATATAATAAAGTTTTTGAAAAAAAGCCTTCCAAAAAATATGTTTTTATAGGTGCTGGTGTAGTGTTTTCAAACATTAAAATTAAAAAATCATGGCGAAAAAAGAAAAGAGTATCAGATATCACGGGTCTATAAGAATAAATCTTCCGAATGTGAATACTTTTATTTTTTTATATGGGATATGGGTTAGGCGAATGTTTATGGCTAAATGCAAATGATTGTTGACAGATCATGATTCAGAAGCGTTGAAGTCGTTCATGTCAAAATATTACGTTAAAGCAAAAACGGATTGAGCCATATTTTAAACTCAATCCATCCCATAAACACAAAAAAACCGACCAGCGAGGAGTGCTGATCAGTCAGTCATAGATAAAATACACCTAATAAAGAGATTGTATCACATAAAGTTGAAAAGTAAAAATTTTTACCTCTATTTACTGTTATTTATGCAAATAATGTAGATAATTTTTATTTTTCTTCTTTATTTTTGAAAATTTTGAAAAGAACCTATGCTTTCAAGCCCATTGCAAAAACGCGATCAAAGGAAGTGGGGTTACGAATGGTTAATTTTTTGATGACGAGTTGTTGAAGTTGGTTATAATTTCCATAAACAGCAACTTCTGTGCGCCCATTTTCTAAAAAGAGAAGTTGATTTGAAATTTGTTTATTGCGAACAATACAATTGATTTTTTTATTTTCCACGATTAATGTGAAGCGCACTAATGCATCTGGATATTGGTTGATGACTTTTATTCGATCTACAATGCCGACTAAATTATTTTTCAAAACGATCACCTCTTTTTTTATTTAATTATACGAACTTACGTTCGCTTTTGTCAAGCGAGATAAATAAAAATACCGACTTATTAAATGACCTGCGTCATAAAATAAATCGGTATAAAATGTTAAAAAGTTAAGTATGTAGCAGTAAAAAGTATAAATTTTATAATAGATATTCGGCTATTAGGTGGTCGATTTTCCTAACATCTACTCCACGACCTAAATTAATTTTTATGTGACCGGCACGTGTCCAAAGCTCAATTTCAGAGTTGAGATCAATTTTACCAGCGTTTTCAGAGGACCACATGTTGATATTTTTAAATGGAATAGAGTAGACCTCAACTTTCTTACCAGTTAAACCTTGTGCATCTCTAATGATAAATCGTTTATTTGTGATGATCGCAACATCACGAATTGTTTTATAGGCAGTAAGAGCTTCTTCGCCTGCAACAAGCAATTCGTAAACGTCTCCTGGAATCTCGCATTCTTTTGTAAATGTCCATAGTAATAATTCTGGTACAGCCATGTTTATTCCTCCAATAGTTTTATGTTTTTATGTTTTTATCATTGTAACAATCGTATCATCAAAGGTGTTGGAAGCGCAATCATTATTTGCGAAATAAAAAAGAATGAAACTTAAAGTTAGTTCATTCTTTTAAATGTATTTTATTGTCTGTTCTCTAATAATTTTAGTGCTTTGGCTGTATAGCCTGTAAAAAAGCCATCCGCACGTAAGTTATAGGCACGATTAATATCTTTCATACTGTCGACAGTATAAAAGAAGGCTTGTTTATGTTGTTCATGAATTTCATTAATGACATCAGCGTTCATCATTTTTTTATTGAGGCAAATTATTGTGACTTCTTTTGTTTTTAATGCATTTTGATAATCTTCTGCAGAATCACTATCCGCTAAAAACATAAGTGGAGTATCTGGTAAGAGCTTATGGAATTCTTTGATTTCATTTAAATAATAACTTTGGATAATAACATGTTCTTCTAGTTTATGTTTTTTGATAATGTTTGCCACCGTTTTGCTTTGTTCTTTTGTTTTTAATTCAATGACATATTTTGTAGAATCTTTATATTTGTTAAAGACTTCTTCTAACGTCAGAATGGGTTCACCACCCTCAAGTTTTAACGTTTTAATTTCGTTGTCGTGCATTTGATTATATTCTTTATTCACACCTGTTAGGCGCGCACTATTTGTATCATGTGAGACGTAAGGGGTGCCATCTTTTGATAGTACGATATCTTGTTCGATATATTCAGATCCGTAAAGAATTGCTAAATCGTAACTCTCGAAAGTATGTTCCATTTCTTCTCCAGCGGCGCCGCGGTGAGAAATGATGATTGGATCATAAGTATCATCGGTTGTCTGGTAAGATTTTACTAGAAGGATGATGGTTGTGATAAGTAGTAAAATTAGAATAATAAATAAAAAGATATGTAAAGTATATGATTTCTTTTTAGGCTTTGTACGAGTTTTCATTTGAAAAATTCCTTTAATTTGTAGTTTTTATCTTAAAACATTGTCAGTGTACTATATTTTGTTTCTTTTGTCTCAAAAAAATAACTGTTAAACATTTAAATTGCTAAATGTTTAACAGTTACTCACGTTATTTGGAAAATTTTTCTTCAATTGTTTTTGGCAGAGCATCTTTGGTGACTTCTTCCCAGCCCATCACGCCTTTTTTCTTATTGATTTTAAGTTTAAGATAGGCATTTTCTTTCAAAGGTTTATCTTCAACCGTATTGAAAGATTCGACACGTTTTTCGCCTTTGTCATTAAAACTTTCTAATTGATATTCGTATTTGTAATGGCGGGCATCGGGATTGCCATCTTCAGTGTCATAGGTTCTTTTGCCGCCTTTATTAATTTGAGTATAATAATCAGTCGTATTGTAATTTACGTAATAATAATAAAGTGGTCCACCAACTAAAACGCCAGAAACGAGTAGAAAGACTAGAAATTTTTTCATATTGATCATCCTTTATTTGTTTTCTTAATGTTGAACCAAGTATATCGTGAGTTTGCAATAGGAAACAGCTAACAAAGAATGAAATTTTTCTCAGTCTTAGGGATGACTTACCTTTATGAGAAAAGTTAGAAATAATTAACAAACATGTTATAATAGACCAATGACTATAGTAAGTGAGGTGCGATATGAAAAAGAAAAGCGATGTTAGAAAAGAAGTTTTAACGAGACTTTCTGAATTAAGTGCTCAAGTTACACTAAAAGAACAAAAAGAATTTGATGTATTAGCACAATTAAGTGCAATGCCCGAATGGCAAAATGCGAAGGTCATTGGCACGATTTTACCTATGACCAAAGAATTTGATACCTATAAAATAATTAAACAAGCTGAAAAAGAAAATAAGAGGATTGTCGTACCTAAAACAAAACCTGAACGAGGCATGGATTTTGTAACCTACAAAATAGGAGACGCTTTAGAAAAAACGTCATTTGGCGTGAAAGAACCAGTCGTAACAGACATTGCATTAAAATCAGAAATTGATTTGTTAATTGTCCCTGGTGTTGGTTTTAGATCAGATGGTTATCGTGTTGGTTTTGGTGGTGGCTACTACGACCGCTTTTTAAGTGATTTTCCTAATAAAACGTGTAGTGTTGTATTCCAAGAACAACTGGCTGAAGATTGGGAACCGGGCGAATATGATTTACCAGTGTCGCAGTTAATAATTGATCAACTAAGTCAGGAGGCCTAATATGTATCAATTTCAACCAAAACAAAGTAAATTTAAACAACTCATGTCAGGCCCTTATGTGATGTATCTCTTTTTAGCAATTCAAGTCATCATATTTGCCTTAATGGAATTATCGGGGGTTTTAAAAGGTACATTTTCTGGCTCAACAAGCAGTGCAACATTATACAAATTCGGTGCGATGTATCCAGTGGCAGTGACCGATTTACATCATTTTTGGCGTTTTGTGACACCGATTTTTGTTCATATTGGTTTTGTCCATTTTGGTGTCAATTCATTAACACTATATTTTTGCGGACGAATTTTAGAACCCCTCATCGGTCATTGGCGTTTCTTTGTTTTATATCTTATGAGTGGTATTTTAGGAAATCTCCTCAGTTTTGCATTTGCCAACCCTGTCAGTCTATCGGCAGGTGCGAGTACTTCGATATTTGGGATGTTCGCAGCATTCTTAATTTTAGGGAGAATGTATCCAAATCAACCATTGATTAATCAAATGTATCAAAACATGAAACTGTTAATTATTATGAACTTAGTCTTAAATTTATTCGATTCGAGTGTTGATATCTGGGGGCACTTGGGAGGTGCAATTGGTGGCGTGATTATGATGTTGTTGCTTGATGTTCCAAAACGTTATAAAGCTGCTCAAACTGAGATGAATCCACATTTTAGGATTTTAGCTGGCATCGTGTTAGTTTTTATGATTGTTTTTTGTCTGTTCTACGGGTTTGGCAAAGCCTAATTTAACAATTTGTCGAAAAAATGGGCAAAGTCCACAAAAAGACTTTCTGCCCTATTTTTTTTAAGAAGAAATAGGTATAATGTGAGAGGTAGTGTTGAAGTGGAAACGTTATATGATGTGCAACAGTTATTGAAAAGGTTTGGCATTTTTATTTATGTCGGTAATCGTTTATGGGATATTGAACTCATGATGATTGAAGTCAAGCAATTGTATGAGGCTGGTGTAATCGAACAACGCGAATATCTCAATGCGATTATGGTGTTACGAGCTGAACATCAATTAGAACAAACGATTCAGGAGGAACGAGCGAATGAGTAAGAAATTAATTGGCATCGATTTAGGTGGTACAACAGCAAAATTTGCGATTTTAACCGAAGAGGGTGAAATCCAACAAAAGTGGAGCATCCAAACAAATATTGAAGATAATGGGAGCCATATTGTCCCTGACATTATTGCGTCATTAGAACACCGTTTAAATTTATACAATATGACCAGTGAAGATTTTGTCGGAATTGGCATGGGAACTCCTGGAACCGTAGACCGTGAAGCTGGAACAGTTGAGGGAGCGTATAACTTAAACTGGGGCTCACTACAAGAAGTTAAAACACCAATTGAAGCGGCTTTAAATATTCCGTTTACTTTAGATAATGACGCTAACGTTGCTGCATTAGGCGAACGTTGGAAAGGTGCAGGCGAAAACGCAGCAGACGTTACTTTCATGACACTGGGGACAGGTGTAGGCGGTGGGATTATTGCCAACTCACAACTGTTACATGGTGTGGCTGGTGCTGCAGGTGAAATCGGTCATATGACAATTGATCCTGAAGGTTTTGACTGTACTTGTGGTAAAAAAGGCTGTCTTGAAACAGTTGCCAGTGCTACTGGAGTTGTTCGGTTAGCACGTTTAATGTCAGAAGAGTATTCTGGCGATTCAGAATTAAAATTGAGAATCGATGATGGACAAGATGTTTCAAGTAAAGATATCTTTGATTTGGCTAAGGGAAATGATACGTTCGCTCTTTTAGTTGTCGACAAAGTATGTTATTATTTAGGATATGCGTGTGGCGATTTAGGTAACATTCTAAATCCAACACATATCGTAATTGGGGGCGGCGTCTCTGCTGCGGGTGACTTTTTATTAGAGCGAATTCAAAAATATTTTAAACAATTTTCGTATCCACAAGTTTTTGCAAGTACGCAAATTAAGTTAGCTCAATTAGGAAATGAAGCCGGAGTAATTGGAGCAGCTTCACTAGCATTACAATTCAAATAATTTAAAAAATTAAAGTGAGGTTTTATTGATGACGTTTTTTCAAGTCTTTAATATGGTATTAGTCCTAGTCATTATCGGGATTGGTCTTTATCATCTGTATTTTTATATTCAAAGAAAACGTGCTGCAGAATGGATTGAAGCAGATAAGTTTCAAGAAACAATGAGATCAGCTCAAGTTATTGATGTACGAGAAAAGCAAGAATTTAACCAAGGGCATATTATGGGTGCGCGCAGTGTACCGTATTCATTAGCACGTGCGCAAAAAGAGTATTTGAATGCGATTCGCAAAGATATGCCAGTTTATCTGTATGATAATAAAAAAATCATCTCAATTAACATGGCACTTTTATTAAAGAAAAATGGTTATAAAGATGTTTACATCTTAAAAGGTGGTTACTCTGGGTGGACAGGTAAAATTAAGAAAAAATAATGCAATCGAAAACCAAGAGATAGTAGGTCGCTATTTTCTTGGTTTTTTCTAACGAAAATATAGAGAGAAAGGGGATAACTATGGGGAATTTAGTTAATTTTAGAGATTTAGGTGGTATCCCAACAACAGATGATCGAATCGTTCAAGAAAAAAGAATTCTGCGTGCAGGTCAGTTGGTCAATTTATCAGATGAAGAAAAAGAAAAGTTAATATCTGAATTCGATTTAGTCAATATTGTTGATTTTAGAGGAGTTAAAGAAGTTACCAGTGCTCCAGATGATGAGTTTGATTCTGTTTCATACACTCATCTTGATGTTTTAGCAGAAACGGAAAAAAATTCAGCCAACTTTGATGATATGCAAAATATTTTAACAGTCGAACGTGTCGATGAATTGATGATGCAACTGTATACGCAGTTACTTGAAGATAGCGTTTCTCAAAAAGGTTATCAAGAATTTCTTGAATTATTAGTGGCTCAAAAAGAAGGCGCTACGCTGTTTCATTGCTTTGCGGGTAAAGACCGGACTGGAATTGGCGCAATGCTCTTTTTAAAACTACTAGGTGTCTCAGATGAATTAGTTATTGCGGATTATCTAAAAACAAATGAATCTAGACGCGAAGCAAATGAAGCGTTGATTGTTCGTGCTCGTGAGGAAGAAATTTCTGAAGAACATGCACAAGCGCTCTTGCGTGCTTTATCTGTTGATGTAAGATATTTAAAACATGTGATGACGTTAATTAGTGACCAATATGAATCGTTTGAAAATTATGCTGCTCAAAAATTAAATTTTGGACAAAGACAAGTTGATTTACTTAAAGAGTTATATTTGAAAAAGCAATAATTATTATTTTTATTAAATGTAAAAGAGGTCAGACACTTGGAATAGTGACTGACCTCTTTTTTTGCCTATTATTATGAACGAGAATAGCTTTTACGGCTAGCACGACGGCGGTTATCTTCAACCATTTTTTCTTTTTCTTCAACAGGTTCGATAACAACTTTTTTAAAGCCTACAGCAACGCCAGCTAATGCAGCTAAAGTCATTGCAGTACCAGCAAGAAAGCCTGATGTAAATTTTTTCATGAGTGACACTTCCTTCTCTACAAAATTCAATAAAACTACACTTATATTATGCCGTATTTCTGAACAAAAAGCCAATAATTTATCGAAAATCATTAAAAAAGAGAGTTTATTACATTTTATGTATAAAAAGTGAGCATGGACTGGCTTTTTATTTGAATGTTTTTCAGAGGAACTTGATCGTGACTTTGAAAAATCTATGTTAGAATGGGAAGTGAGAAAGAATCAAGGGTAAGGAGTTTTGTATGAAAAATAAAGTAATTGTTATTGTGGGCCCGACAGGTGTAGGCAAGACAAGTTTAAGTATCGAACTTGCGAAAATGCTAGATGGGGAAATTATAAGTGGCGATTCACTACAAGTATATCGCCATTTAGATATCGGAACCGCGAAAGCGACAATTGAAGAACGAGAAAATATTCCTCACTATCTACTTGATGTAAGAGAACCAATAGAAAAGTATACGGCGTTTGATTTTAAGGAAGAAGCTGCAATGCGAATTTCTGATATCATCAATCGGGGCAAAGTTCCGATTATTGTGGGTGGTACAGGGATGTACATTCAGTCTTTATTATTTGATTTTCAACTGGGTAAAAATGAATCTGAATCACTTCAGCAAGAAAAAAGAGCGAGTTTGGAGAAATTAGCATTTGAAAAAGGTAATGAGTGGTTATGGGATCACTTAAATCAGATAGATTCTAAAGCTGCTGCTACGATTCATCATAATAATGTCAAACGCGTGATTCGTGCAATTGAAGTTTTTGAAAATACAGGAAAAAGTATTCTTGATCAACAAAAAATTGATTTTAAAAATAGTGATGACATGAAATATGATGCTTATATCATTGGACTAACAACTGAACGAGACTTGCTTTATCAGCGCATCAATCAACGAGTTGACATGATGATGTCACAAGGTCTTTTAGAAGAGGCCAAGTATGTCCATCAGTTGGGTTCGGTCCAAGCTAGCCAAGGAATTGGCTACAAAGAGTTCTTTCCTTATTTTGACGAGCAAAGTTCTTTAGATGAAGCCGTCGATAAAGTAAAACAACATTCAAGGCAATATGCCAAAAGACAGATGACTTGGTTCCGTAATCGGATGAATGTGAATTGGTGGGATCTTGTGACCAATCCAGATTCTGTATCTAGATTAAAAGAAGAGCTAGAGCCATGGATTAAAGAGTAGGAGGGCTTACTAATCGAAAAAGCAATTATTGTTGGTGTAGAAACCCAAGAAAATTATTTAACATTTGATGAATCAATGATCGAATTACAAAATTTAACTGAAACAGCACAAGGTGAAGTGGTCGGCCAATTAACGCAAAAATTGCCGGTTTTAAATAAACGGACAATCGTTGGTAAAGGTAAATTGGAAGAGTTGGCAGCTTTAATTCAATCACGTGATGCTGAATTAATCATTTTTAACCATGAAGTAACAGCAAGACAAGCTGGATTAATTGAAGAAATAGTTGGCGTTAAAGTGATTGATCGTGTTCAGCTTATTTTGGATATTTTTGCCCTTAGAGCAACTTCCAAGGAAGGTCAGTTACAAGTTGAACTCGCACAATTAAGTTATATGTTGCCTCGTTTAACAGGTCAGGGAACGTCGCTTTCTCGTCTTGGTGGTGGTATCGGCACGAGAGGGCCTGGGGAGACAAAGTTAGAGACAGACCGACGCCATATTCGAAATAAAATGACGCAAATCAAACGTGAATTAAAGTTAACGGAAGAACATCGGGAACGTAATCGTGAAAAACGTAAGAATGCGGAAGTCTTCCAAATCGGTTTAATTGGCTATACTAATGCTGGAAAATCAACGTTAATGAATCAATTAACTGAATCAGACACCTACGCGATGGACCAATTATTCGCAACACTGGATCCATTAACTAAAAAAATGGCACTACCAGAAGGTTTGAAAATGACTTTGACTGATACAGTAGGATTTATTCAACACCTTCCAACGCAATTAATCGAAGCTTTTCAGTCTACTTTAGAAGAGAGTAAAGGAATGGACTTACTGTTACATGTTGTCGATGCGAGTTCAACTAATCGCCATCAACAAGAAGAAACGGTTTTAGATTTATTAAAAGATTTAGACATGGAAAAAATGCCAGTCTTAACTGTTTACAATAAAATTGATTTGTTAGGTGATGAAGCATTCTATCCCACTTTATTTCCAAATATCCTTGTGTCAGCACAACGCACTGAAGATTCAGAAAAAGTTGAAAAAGGAATTGTGTCGATGATTAAAGAAATTTATCAACCATATACTATTATTCTACAAGCACATGAATCCTATTCACTGAATGAATTAATGCAAAAAACGCTATTAACGACTTGGCGTTTTGATGAAGAAAAACAAAATTATGTAGTTGAGGGTTTTGCTCGTCCTGATTCGAAGTGGGCAAATCATTAATTTTTATAAACCATGTCAGATTATCTGACATGGTTTGTTGACAAATAAATTGAGGCTTGTTATTCTCTTACTAACCTTTTATCGAAGGAAGTGGTCTAATTGAAGAAAAAAGATTTAAAACGTGATGTTGCCGTCTTTCCAATTGGTTCTGTTATGAAATTAACAGAGTTGTCTGCTCGACAAATCCGTTATTATGAAGAACAAAAATTGATTTTCCCAAAACGAAATGAAGGGAAAACGCGTCAGTTTTCTTTAAATGATATTGATCGCTTGCTTGAGATAAAAGAAATGTTGGACGCTAGTTTCACGATTAAAGAAATCCATAAGCAGTTTAATAAAGAAGGAAAGCCAGAACAGGTTTCTGACGAAAAAATTAGGATTGCTTTATATGAGGATATGATGCGTGAAAGTGGCTTACATGGTCGACATTAAAACTAATAGGAGAGTTGGAACAAAGAGGATGAAAAAATTTACAACAAAAGAACAAATTATCGAAGTGGTTCAAGCAGAGAATGTTAGATTCTTACGTTTAATGTTTACTGATATTTTAGGTCGTATTAAAAATGTTGAGGTTCCAATTAGCCAATTAGAGAAAGTTTTAGATAATAAAATGATGTTTGATGGTTCTTCTATTGAAGGATTCGTCCGAATTGAAGAAAGTGATATGTATTTATATCCTGATTTAGGTACTTGGATGATTTTCCCATGGGAAAGTGAAAAAGGAAAAGTGGCGCGTTTGATTTGTGATATTTATAAACCAGACGGCACACCTTTTGAGGGCGATCCTCGTGGTAATTTAAAACGTATTTTAAAAGAGATGACTGATTTAGGTTTTACTGGTTTCAATATTGGACCAGAACCAGAGTTTTTCTTGTTTAAACTAGGAGAAGATGGTAAGCCAACCATGCAATTAAATGATAATGGTGGCTACTTTGATTTTGCACCTGTTGATTTAGGTGAAAATTGTCGTCGTGATATTGTACTTGAACTTGAGAGTTTAGGTTTTGAGGTCGAAGCGTCTCATCACGAGTGTGGACCAGGCCAACATGAAATTGATTTTAAATATGCCGATGCTATTGAAGCTTGTGATAATATTCAAACTTTTGAATTAGTTGTGCGTACGATTGCTAGAAAACATGGTCTTCACGCAACCTTTATGCCAAAACCAATCCATGGCATTGCAGGATCAGGGATGCATGTTAACATGTCTTTATTTGATCAAAATGGCAATGTTTTCTTCGATGAACATGGTGAAGATCAATTAAGCGAAGTCGCGTACCAATTTTTAGCCGGTTTATTAGAGCATGCGCGTGGTTACACAGCAATCTGTAATCCAATTGTTAATTCATATAAACGTTTGGTTCCAGGCTTTGAAGCCCCTGTTTATGTGGCTTGGAGTGGGAAGAATCGTTCGCCGTTAGTTCGCGTTCCTAGTTCACGTGGTTTATCAACACGTTTGGAATTACGTTCCGTTGATCCAACAGCTAACCCTTATCTTGCGATGGCCGTTTTATTATCGGCTGGCTTAGATGGAATAAAAAATAAAAAAACACCACCTGCCGAAGTTAAACGCAATATTTATGTGATGACTGAAGAAGAAAGAAAAGAAGCTCAAATCACTGACTTACCTTCAACCCTTCATAATGCAGTCAAAGCCTTAAGAAAAGACGAAGTAGTTCGTGGATCTTTAGGCGAGCATATTTATCGTAATTTTGTCGAAGCTAAGAAAATGGAGTGGTCAGCATTCCGTGAGCAAGTTTCTGAATGGGAACGAGAACAATACTTAGAACAATATTAATTCTATAATTATGAACACCGCATGCGAAATTTTTTTGATTTCGACTGTGGTGTTCTTTTTTATGATAGCTTTTTTAATCTTACCTAAAAACCGTTTTCTTTTTTTTAGATTCATGTATAATGTATTAAAATATGTAGAACATATCACAAGGAGGAGTACGGATTGAACGAAGTTGAAATTCAAAAATTACCCAAAGTAGAATTACATTGTCATCTAGATGGCTCGGTGGGATTAGAATTATTAAAAACATTAGCAGTTGAGCAAGGTAGAGAAGACTTGGCATTAGAGGAAATTGCAATTGTTGGAGAGAATGTGAGTTTGACTGATTATTTGAAGAGTTTTGATTTAATATTGCCACTACTTCAAATTTCATCAGCGTTGACGCGGGCCATTGTCGATGTGGCACGTCAGGCTTCATTAGATAGTGTGAAATATCTAGAAATTCGTTTTGCTCCTCGTTTACATTTGCATGGTGAACTGACGCTGACTGAAGTAATTGAAGCAGTGGTTAAAGGTGCATTAGAAGCTGAAGAAAAATATGATTTAAAAGTAAACCTATTAATTTGTGGTATGAAGCATCATACTGTGGCACAAAATGAAGAAGTTTTAGAGACAGTCATCGCTTTAAACCATGATTCAATTGTAGGCTTTGATATGGCAGGAGATGAATCTAATTTTCCTGTGGCTATTTTTAAAAAATGGTTAGATAAAATTCAAGCCTTAGACTATCCGTTAACGCTTCATGCTGGCGAATGTGGCTGTGCACATAATGTGATTGAAGCCATGAGTGCTGGTGCTTCACGCATTGGTCATGGCGTTGCAATCATTAATGACCCTGAAGTACTTGCAACAGTTAAAGAACAAGCTGTGCTTTTAGAGATGTGCCCGATTAGTAATATTCAAACAGGTGCAGTGAATGGTTGGAATAATTATCCGATTCGCCAATTTTTAGATGAAGGTGTGAAATGTTGTATTAATACTGATAATCGTACAGTTTCTAATACCAATCTTACAAAAGAGTACTTGGAATTGTATTCTCGCTTTAATCTTTCGCGAAATGATTTTTTAACTTTAAATTTAAATGGTATAGAAAGCGCGTTTATGCCTGATAAGTTAAAGGAAATTTACACTTTAGATTTTAAAGAAACTTACCTTGAAAAAAATAGTATGAATCAATAAAAAAATTCTTGATAGCATACAAGTTTGTTCGTTTATATGATACAATAATAAGGTATTTGTTATGAAAGGGAGAATAAAATATGATATCAGCAGTAGATTTAAGAGCAGGCATGACATTTGAAAAAGATGGCAAACTGATTAAAGTTTTAGAAGCTAGTCACCACAAACCAGGTAAAGGTAATACAGTAATGCGTATGAAATTACGCGACGTGCGTAGTGGATCAACAACTGACACTACAATGAGACCTGATGAAAAAGTTAAAAAAGCTCATATTGATAGCAAAGCGGTTCAATTCTTATATAACCAAGAAGGCGTTGCAAACTTTATGGATTTAGCAACATATGAACAATATGAAATTCCTGTTGAAGTCATTGAAGAGGAATTGAAATATTTATTAGATAACATGGAAGTTACAATTCAATTTTATGTTGATGAAGTAGTAGGCGTGAGCTTACCAACATCAGTTGTTTTAGAAGTTGCTGAAACACAACCATCAATTAAAGGCGCAACTGTAACAGGTTCTGGTAAACCAGCTACTATGGAAACTGGCTTAGTGGTCAATGTTCCTGATTTTATCGAAGTTGGTGAAAAATTAGAAATTAACACGTCTGAAGGAACTTACATCAAACGTGCTAAAAATTAAGCACTGAAGACAAAGTTGCGTGATATGTAACTTTGTCTTTTTATCATAACACCACATCAATTTGAAAGTACCTTTAACTAAGGAGGCAAGACCATGATAGACAACTTTTTAAACCTGTTAAAGCTAAGTACTTGGGAATCGTTTACAGAGAGCTTGTTCTCTGTAAGTGCCATTTTTCATGTGATTGATATTTTAGTCGTGTGGTATTTAATATATAAATTACTATCTTTGTTAAATGGTACGAGAGCTATTCAGGTCTTTAAAGGAATTGCAATTATCATTGTAATTCGTATTATAAGTGACTTTATTGGATTGAATACTGTGTCGTGGTTAATGAGCCAAGTCATTACATATGGTGCGATTGCGGCAATCGTCATTTTCCAACCAGAAGTGCGGCGTGGTTTAGAACATTTAGGCCGTGGGTCATTGATTAGAAGTGGCAGTCAGGATGCTAAAAAAAATCGTGATTATTTGATTGACGAACTTGATGAAGCAATTCAATATATGTCAAAAAGAAAAATAGGTGCTTTGATCTGTATTGAGAGAAAAGAGCGTTTAACGGAATATGTCGAAAGTGGGATTTCATTAGATTCTGATATTTCTAATCAATTACTTATTAATATTTTCATTCCTAACACACCTCTTCATGATGGTGCTGTCGTTATACAAGGTGAAAAAATAGCATCAGCATGTTCATATCTTCCTTTAACAGAAAATCCAAAGATTCCTAAAGAATACGGTACCAGACACCGTGCTGCAATTGGTTTGTCAGAGGTTGCTGATGCGTTAACGATTGTGGTATCTGAGGAAACGGGAGATGTCAGTTTAACACTTCGAGATCGCTTCTTACCACATCAAACACGTGATGAATATTTGAATATTTTTCATGAAGAGCTGATAGAAAGTGAAGTAGTGGAAAAGAAAAATGTTTTAGTGCAATTTTTAGATAGCTTAAAAATACCGCATCGAAAGGAGAAAAAGTAATGGAAAAACAAGAGCGCGTTCCGTGGTTATTAAAAATACTTTCTCTGTTTTTTGCCCTATTACTTTTCTTTAATGCGAACACGCCATATAAAGGCTCAGATGGTGGTAGTAAATTAAATGAGTTAGAAGCGACTGCAGAAAATGTTCCTGTAAATGTTACCTACAATCAAGATAAATATTTTATTTCAGGATATCAACAGACTGTTGATGTGGAACTTAAAAGTGTGAACAAAATTTTATTAGATAAGGAATCTAACGCTGAAACTCGTAGTTTCTCCGTCGTAATGGATTTAACAAAATATAAAGAAGGCACTTATGAAGTACCACTTGAAATTGTGGGCAAAACAGGGGCTATTCAAGCAGAAGTTACGCCTAAAAAAGCGCACGTAACAATTGAAAAGAAAAAGAAAAACAATTTTAAAGTTGAAGCTGCGGTAGATAATAAAATTTTTGCTCCAGGCTACGAAATGTCCGAGGCAATTGTTGAACCTGCGACAGTTGAGTTAGCAGCAGGTAATGACACCTTGAATCAAGTGGATCGTGTTATTGCAGGTGTTAGTGACAAGTCAGGCGTCTCTAGTGATTTCACCTCAAGAGTTAAGTTATATGCGATTAACGATAAGGGGGAGACCCTGGAAGTACAAATTAAACCTGAGAGTGTCCGGGTTGATGTTAAGGTAGATGTCCCTTCTAAAAAGGTAAAAGTCAACCCTGTTCAGTCTGGTATTATACCAAAGGGGATTAAGAATTTTACGTTTTCTGTAAAAGATGATGAAGTCTCAATCAAGGGCCCTAAAAAATCTCTCGATGAGATAAATTCATTGGATTTGAAAATCGACACAAGTAATATTCGTGAAACAACAAGCAGTTCTTATTTAGTGGTTGTACCGAATAATATTAAAGTGGAACCAGACAAGGTGTTTATCACAGTTATTCCACATAGTGAAGAATCAAAAGATAAAAAAGATTAGACGATAAAACGAAATTTTTCGAAACTTAAAGAAGTAGGAGAAGAAGAAAATGGGAAAATATTTTGGAACAGACGGTGTACGAGGAGTTGCGAATAAAGAGTTAACTCCAGAATTAGCGTTTAAAATTGGTCGTTGTGGGGGATACGTCCTATGCCAACATCATCAAAATGAAGAATCAAAACCTCAAGTTTTAGTTGGCCGTGATACGCGTATTTCAGGTCAATTATTAGAGCAAGCTTTAATCTCAGGGTTAATCTCTGTCGGAATTGAGGTCCTTCAATTAGGAGTGATTTCAACTCCTGGTGTATCATATTTAACACGTACGCAAAAAGCTGCAGCAGGTGTTATGATTTCTGCATCTCATAATCCAGCAGAAGACAACGGTATCAAGTTCTTTGGACCAGATGGATTTAAGTTAGCTGACGAAGAAGAATTAGAAATTGAAGCTTTATTAGATGCCAAAGAAGATACTTTACCAAGACCGTCAGCTGATGGTTTAGGAACTTTGGACGAATATCAAGAAGGTATTCAAAAATATATTGGTTTCTTAAAAGAAACAATCGATGGTGATTTAGAAGGATTATCAGTTTGTGTTGATGGTGCAAATGGTGCGACATCTCCAAGTGTTAACTTATTATTCGCTGATTTAGAAACTGACTTCTACACAATGGGCGTTAAACCTAATGGCTTAAATATTAATGACGGCGTGGGTTCGACTCATCCTGAAGCACTAGCCGAATTTGTTTTAGAAAAACAAGTTGATTTAGGTTTAGCATTTGATGGCGATGGCGACCGTGTGATTGCTGTCGATGAAAAAGGTCAGATTGTTGATGGTGATAAAATCATTTACATTTGTGGTAAATATCTGAAAGAAAGTGGCCAATTAAATAAAAATACAGTTGTTTCAACTGTTATGAGTAATCTTGGCTTCCACAAAGCAATCGATGTTGCTGGCATGAAAACAATCGCGACTCAAGTAGGCGACCGTTATGTTGTTGAGGAAATGAAGAAGAATGGTTATAACCTTGGTGGTGAACAATCAGGACACATTATTTTCTTAGACTACAACACAACAGGAGATGGACTTTTATCAGGTATTCAATTGATGAACGTTATGAAACATACTGGTAAAAAACTATCTGAATTAGCAGCTGAAATTGAAGAGTATCCACAAAAATTAGTTAACATTCGTGTGAGTGACAAACACGGCGCGATGGACGTACCTGAAATTAAAGCTGTCATCGATGAAGTAGAAGCAGAGATGGCTGGTGATGGTCGTGTTCTTGTTCGACCTTCTGGAACAGAACCGTTATTAAGAGTAATGGCTGAAGCACCTACAACTGATAAAGTAAATTATTATGTTGAAAAAATTGCAGCAGTTGTTGTTGAAAAAATTGGTTTAGATTAATAAATGTAAATGGTCAAGTTATCTTACAATGATAGCTTGACCATTTTTTAGACCATTATGAAAATATTCCAAAAACATTGACACGTTAATGGTAAAATAGTAATATTATCTTGTTTCTATAAGTATACCAATATGGTAAAATATCTATACCGATTTATAAGCGCCAGACCTATTCTTAAGAATAGGTGACGAGGAAGGGATTTATCGAAAGTTCGGCGGGTGATCCCAGGGTCTGCACTCTACACGTTAAACTAAAAGTGCGTTGGAAACGACCATGACAAAATTTTAGCGATGCAGTGGTTATAGAAACAATTTTAAATAAGAAAGTTGGATTTTTATATGTGTGGAATTGTCGGTGTTGTCGGAAGTCGTCGTACGAAGGAAATTTTATTAACTGGTCTTACAAAACTAGAATATCGTGGCTATGATTCAGCTGGAATTCTTGTTGCGCAACCAGAAAGTTATTATCTTAAAAAGACTGCTGGACGTGTCGCAGAATTAAAAAAATTAACAGATAGCTTAAATAGCGAGGGAACAGGTATTGGTCATACGCGTTGGGCAACGCACGGGGAACCAACAGAAGAAAATGCGCATCCGCACTTATCTAAAAGTGGCCGCTTCGGTCTGGTTCATAATGGCGTGATTGAAAATTTTGAGCAATTAAAAAAAGATTATCTTAGTGATATTTATTTAACTGGTGAAACAGATACTGAAGTCATTGTGGAAGTCGTTGATTATTTTTCTCGTCAAGGTCAAGAAGGATTTGAAGCATTTTCAAGTATGCTTAAAGTAACGGAAGGATCATACGCTTTCGCATTAATCGACCTTGAAAATCCAGAACAAATCTTTTTAGCTAAAAATAAAAGTCCATTATTAATAGGGATTGGAACGGACTGTCATCTTGTTGGAAGTGACGCGATGGCCATGATTGGTGAAACTGATCGCTTTGTTGAGATTATGGACGGCGAACGTATCATTTTATCAGCATCTGAAATGAAAATCTTTAATGCTGCAAACGAAGAAATTAAGCGCGATTTCTATTTA
The DNA here is from genome assembly GCF_004795745.1 of Vagococcus silagei. Lineage (GTDB taxonomy): Bacteria > Bacillota > Bacilli > Lactobacillales > Vagococcaceae > Vagococcus > Vagococcus silagei. The sequence goes on from NZ_SDGV01000010.1 coordinate 77,139, forward strand.
GCTGAAATTGATGCAAATGATACTGAAAAAGGTCTTTATCCTCACTATATGCTTAAAGAGATTGATGAACAACCTTCAGTCATGCGTAAAATTATCAGTACATATACTGCTGAAAATGGTTCAGTTGCGATTGATGAACATTTAGTTGAAAAAATTGCCAAAAGTGATCGCATTTATGTTGTGGCTTGTGGAACAAGTTGGCATGCTGGACTAGTTGGTAAAAAAATGATTGAAGAACTGGCTAATATTCCCGTAGAAGTTCATTTAGCCAGTGAAATTGGCTATGATATGCCATTATTATCAGAACGACCATTCTTTATTTTTATTAGTCAGAGTGGTGAAACGGCTGATAGTCGTCAAGTACTAGTTAAGGTGAATGAACTTAATTTACCATCATTAACCATTACAAATGTCAAAGGTTCAACCCTTTCACGAGAAGCAGAAAATACTTTGTTGTTACATGCCGGACCAGAAATTGCGGTGGCATCGACTAAAGCGTATACTTCTCAAATTGCTGTGATGCTTTATCTTGCTAAAGCAATTGGGGATTACAAAAACTTAAAACTAGCCAAATCATTTGATATTGCGCACGAACTAGGTTTAGTTGCAAGTGCAATGGATACTTTGGTTTCAGAAAAAGATAAACTGGCTGAAATCAGTCGTGACTATCTTTTAACAACAAGAAATGCCTTTTATATCGGACGTGGTTTGGATTATGCAGTTTCATTAGAAGGTGCCTTGAAATTAAAAGAAATCTCATACATTCAAACAGAAGGATTTGCGGCCGGTGAATTAAAACATGGTACAATTGCCTTAATTGAAAAAGATACACCTGTTCTAGCGATTATTACGGGTGAAGACACAGCAAGTCATACTCGTGGTAACGTGAAGGAAGTGGAAAGTCGTGGGGCGAAAACAATGGTAATCGCGATGGAAGGTTTGCAAAAAGAAGGCGATCAAATCATCATCCCTGAACTACATGCACTATTAACGCCACTTGCAACAGTCGTGCCACTACAATTAATATCTTATTTTGCATGTTTACAACGCGATTTAGATGTTGATAAACCCCGCAATTTAGCTAAAAGTGTAACAGTTGAATAAAATGAATATAAGTTATGGCAAGTATCATGTCATAACTTCTTTTAACAGACAAAAATACAACATTTGTCATTGTTTTTGTTTTATTTTTACTTGCAAAAGTGGTAAAATCTAATTATAATTGGACTATACCAAACTGATAAGAAATGGAGCGATAGGTATGAAAATTATTATTGTAAAAGATCAAGTTGAAGGTGGAAAAGAAGCCTTTAAACTTGTTAAAGAAACTCTAGATTCAGGTAATTTAAAAACATTTGGTTTAGCGACAGGTAGCACTCCTATTTCGCTCTATGAAGAACTTGTTGCAAGTGATTTAGACTTCACAAGTGTAAATTCAGTTAACTTAGATGAATATATTGGTTTAAGTGCTGACAATGATCAAAGCTATCATTATTTTATGAAGGAACACTTATTTGATCAAAAACCATTTAAACATAATAATTTACCAAATGGTTTAGCTCAAAACTTAGCTGAAGAGTGTGCACGTTATGATGAAGTCATCGCGAATAACCCAATTGATATTCAAATTCTTGGTATTGGTGAAAATGCACATATTGGTTTTAATGAACCAGGGGCCTCATTTGAAGGAACAACTGGCATTGTTGACTTAACAGAATCAACAATCAAAGCTAATAGTCGTAATTTTGAAAAAATTGAAGATGTACCAACACGTGCAATCTCAATGGGTATCAAATCAATCATGAGTAGTCGGCAAATTATTTTACTCGCATATGGTGAGAAAAAAGCACAAGCAATCTATAACACAGTTAAAGGACCAATCTCTGAAGAGGTTCCAGCAAGTATATTACAAAACCATGAAGATGCTATTTTAATTATTGACGAGGCTGCAGCAAGCTTAATTAAATAATAACAAAATATTTAGAAATAAGTTCAAAAAATAAAGTGGTAACCTTTTTGGTGACCACTTTTATTTTTAGAGAAAATTCTGTTAAACTAAAACTATCAATAATTTATAAAGGAGACTTATATGGAAACACGTGGTCAAAAAATATGGTACTATGTCAAATGCATTCTCTGGTTAATTGGGTTGTTTTTTCTTTCACAAGTACCAACACTCTTAGCAACTATTGTCGGAAAATTTGCCAACAAAGCATCAATTCCAGTTCAGGTGGGAATAGGGGTTGTTTGGCTGATTATCTTTACAGCGATTATTATTTTCTTTATCAAATTTTTTAACAAGTATTCAAAAGAAGGGTTCAAAAAAATAAATATAGGTGATGGCGTAGTTGTTTTTCTTTACTACCTTGTAGGTCTAGGAATTACAGGTATTGGAACTGTTTTAATGCAAGTCGTTTATGGAGATACAACAACCGAAAATCAAGCCGTGATTGAAACACTCTTTGGTGCTGATCAATCTATGGTGACTGTTTTATGTATGACAATTTCGATTGCCATTGGAGCACCAATTTTGGAAGAATTATTGTTTCGAGGTATACCAGTAGCTTTCTTTGGTGATAAAATGCCAATGTGGGTAATCGGTATTGTGACGTCACTCTTATTTTCAGCAGGTCATTTAAGTACTAATATTATTTCATTTATTATCTATTTCGCGATGGGAATGTTAATGTTTCTGACCTATCGAACGAGAAAAAATATTGGTGACTCGATGCTCTTCCATTTCTTTCAAAATGGGCTTGCGGCCTTTATGATGTTAAAAATGTACTTAGACGCAATCAATTGAAAAAACGCGACACGCTTGAAATTATTTAGCGTGTCGCATTTTTTATGTGAGAGGACTAGTCATCAGTTTCTTCGTCATTCTCTTCGTCATCTTTTTTTGTTTCTTTTGGTTTTTTCTTATTTGAATCATTAGTCTTAGGTTTTTCAGTTGAAGACGAGCCGCCACGACCAAAGTTACGCCAAGCATTTTGATATTGACTATCAGTACCACCAATACCAAAACGGAAAGTACTATCTTTTGCATAGTCGCCCGAATAAAGGCTAGTAACAGTTTTACTACCGCGTAGGTTAACAGTACCACCTCCGTCAACTTTAACAGGACCTTCTTTTTGACCAGTGAATTCTGAAACTTTAACTTTTTTAACAGATGGATCTATTGTAAATTTTTCGTTTTCCCCAAATATTTCAGGGCTTCGTTGGTAAACGTAGTTGGTCATATATGACCAATAAACCATATTTTGTTTATTCCAAGTGTCATACATTTCAGTGTTATCATCGTATCCAATCCAACTACTCATAGTAATTGAAGGTGTAGAAGCAGTGAACCAGTAATCTCTTTGATTCTCCGAAGTACCAGTTTTACCGACCCAATCAGCTTTAGCTAAGTTTGAACCTCGGAAAGCTTCTTTTGCAGCTTGTCCAGTTCCTGAATCGAGAACATCTCGCATTAAATCATTCATAATACTTGCAGTTGCAGGTTTAAAGACTTGAACTGGGTTACTCTTATGTTCATAGACGACTTTACCAGATTTATCTTTAATTTTATTAATTGTATAACCACGATTATAGGTTCCTTTATTAGCGAGTGTTGCGTAGGCTCCAGTCTCTTCAAAGACTGTTAAACCTTCATCTGTACCACCTAATGGAATCGATTCACGACCATATTCTTCAGGGTTTAAGCCAATTTCCATTTTATCGAAGTAAGCTTTCGGATCGACTTTTCCTTGCATCTCTGAATAAAGATTAACAACAGGAATATTTAGAGACCATTTAAGTGCATCACGCGTTGTTTTAAATGAATTTGAACCAAAGTCTGAATAGTTCTTCACGGGTGTTCCACCATGCTTATAGTTCATTGGAAAGTCTGCTAATCTTGTTTCAGAACCAATTAACCCCTGATCAATTGCAGGTGCGTAAGCCAAGATTGGTTTCATTGTTGAACCAGGTGAACGTCTTCTTTGGAAGGCATGATTATTTTGATTTTGTTGATAATCACGTCCACCGATAAAGCCATAGATGCGTCCAGTTTTATTATCCATTAGAATACTACCCGTTTCTAATAGTAGAGGACGACCATCGTCTAGGATATAACCAAATTGTTGTACAGCTTCTTCCATGGCATTATGGATATTTTTATTAATTGTAGATTCAATTGTGTATCCTTCTTGACGAATATCACGTTTTGCAAGATCAAAGTAGTGTTCGAATAGTTCTTGTGATTTATAGACTTCATCTTTTGATTTCTTATCAGCTTCATAAAGAGGGACCATCATAATTCTAGCTGCTTCATCGTATAATTGATGATATAGGAAGCTATTTTCAGCATTTTGTCCTTTTTCTGGTTGTAAGAAGTCTTTAACTAAATCATATGACTTCGCTTCTTCATATTCTTTTTTAGAAATTTGTTTTTCTCGATATAGATTAAATAAGACATTGTCTTTACGCGCTAAACCAGAATCAAACTTTTCTTTTAAACTACCATCATTGTTGTAAGGTGAATATTCAATTGGACTTTGCGGTAATCCAGCAAGGAAGGCTGCTTGAGGTAAATTAACTTCACTTGATTTTAAGCCGAAGATACCATTTGCTGCTTCTTCAATTCCAGCAATATTCTCACCCTTATTGTTTCGACCAAATGGCGAAACATTTAAATAAGCATTTAAAATTTCAGTTTTACTGAAGAATTTTTCAGTATGTAACGCGAGTAAAATTTCTGACGCTTTTCTCGTGTATGATGTTTCATTAGTCAAAATCTGTTGCTTGATTAACTGTTGTGTAATCGTTGAACCACCAGAACCGCCACCTAAGCCTGTGACATCAGAAATGGTTGCCCGTGCAAGTGCTTTAGGTACGATACCATTATGCTCGTAAAAGTATTCATCTTCAGTGTAAATCAAAGCTTTTTTGATTAATGGTGAAATACTTTTTTCATCGACAGGTGTTCTAACTAAGTCAGATTTAATAACTGAAATAAGAGAGCCGTCGTCATAAGTCATTTTTGATTGACGTTCAATATCATAAATTTTAGTTTCTAATGTTTCTTTACTCGGAACATCTAGCGTACTGACAAGTGATGAAAAATAGCCTACGCCAATTCCTAATCCCATCGTTCCTAGAGCGATCAAAGCAAAGATTGTAAACACTAATAAAGCTCTCAACACACGGTATGTAACGTTTACCGGAAATGAGAGTGAAGAGAGTTTCTCTTTAATTTTATTAATGTCATCCTTGTTTTTAAACAAACTATCACCTCTTAAAAATAGTATAAATATAGAGTATTATATCATGTGAGATACCATCTGCCTAGTTTAGCTGCCTGTTATTAACGAAACTCTAAAGTTAGGCAGGATACTTGTCATAGAAGAAAAGTAAAGTTATGATGAGAGAGATAAAACGTAGTCAGGAGCGAATTAAATATGATAATTGGATCTCATGTGAGTATGAATGGGAAAAAAATGATGGCTGGTTCGGTTGAATTAGCACAAAGCTATGGGGCAAATACATTTATGATTTATACAGGTGCTCCCCAAAATACGCGTCGAAAACCGATTGAAGAGTTGAATATTGAATTAGCACAAAAGATGATGGCTGAAAGTAATATTCCATTGGATAAAATTGTTGTTCATGCGCCGTATATTATTAATCTTGGTAATACGATTAAACCGCAAAATTTTGGTTTTGCGATTGATTTTTTACGTCAAGAAGTGGAGCGAGTGGAAGCAATTGGTGCGACACAAATTACCTTACACCCTGGAGCTCATGTTGGCGCAGGTGCTGAAGCAGGTATTCAACAAATTATTAAGGGATTAAATGAAGTTTTGCGTGCAGATCAAATACCTCAAATTGCTTTAGAAACAATGGCAGGTAAGGGAACAGAAATTGGTCGTTCTTTTGAAGAAATTGCTGCAATTATTGATGGTGTCACACATAATGAAAAACTATCAGTGACATTGGATACTTGTCACATTAATGATGCTGGTTATAATGTGGGTGAAGATTTTGATGGTGTCTTAGAAGAATTTGATCGTGTGATTGGATTAGACCGTTTGAAAGTGATTCATTTGAATGACTCTAAAAATCCGCAAGGGTCGCATAAAGATCGCCATGCAAATATTGGTTTTGGCACGATTGGCTTTGATGCTTTAAATTATGTTGCACATCATCCTCAATTAGAAGACCTGCCAAAGATTATGGAAACACCTTTTGTAGGTGAAGATAAAAAAACAGCAAAAGCACCTTATAAACACGAAATTGAGATGTTACAAAAACAAATTTTTAATCCAAATTTACTTGAAAAAATCCAAAATGCTAAATAAAATTAATTCCTACTTTCCTTTAGGCTTGAATTTTAGTACAATATGTAATGTTGAAAGAAATTAACTGGAGGAAAGGAGTGTCAGAACAATGAACATGGGATTAGCAATTTTATTAATCATCGTGGCTCTTTTTGGTGGAGCAGTCGGCGGATTTTTCCTTGCAAAAAAAGCTTTTCAAGATCAATTAGAAAAAAATCCTCCTGTTAATGAGGATATGTTAAGAATGATGATGGCACAAATGGGGCAAAAGCCATCAGAGAAAAAAGTACGTCAAATGATGCAAAATATGAAAACACAAACTGCAAAAAACAAAAAATAATTTTTTTGCTAGCTTGTTTGACAAAATAGAATCGTTTGATAGACAGGTGCAACTATAAAATGCACCTGTTTTTTTATACAATATTTGCTGTCTAAAGAGGTGAGTATAATGGAGAGAGAACACTTTTTAGCACTAAAAAATTACTTTTCAAATGAAAAAAAATTTATCAGTGGCGGTTATTATCGTTTGAAACAAGAAAGTGCACATACCTATAAACTGTCATTTTTAGAGATGGACAGTTGTGGTGCTAGCATAGTGGCGCCTGAAATTACCGTGAGTGTGACACCAAATGAAGTCATTGCTACTGGATTAATTGATTTTAGTGTTCAACCTGTTAAACAATTAACCAATGAAGGAAGTATTAATTTAGAGTTACAAGAAGAATTAGAGAAGTTAGTTATAAAATTCAAAAAAGCCTTACAATAAAAACGAGACGCACACCAGTAAGAGGGTTTGCGTCTCATTTTTTTAACTAAATAAGCTAATAAAGAAAATAATGGTCGGAATCGCTACGATATCGACAAATACTGCCCCACAAAGAGGTGCAATCAGGAAAGCTTTTGGTGAGGATTTGCGATATTTCTCAACAATTGCAGACATACAGACAAATGCAGTTGCTGCAATTCCGAGCCCCCAACCCATAAATCCTCCACTTAAAACGCCGGCATCATAGGAATCAGTAGATCCTTTTTTGCCACGAAGAAGTGGGAAAACAAAGAAGAGTACAAAGAAGAATAAAAATACAGTTTGAACTAATAGAATAATAATTAATGGACCCGCAAGAGAAGCGAGCTCCCAAATCTTTAAGGTCATGATGGCCATGGTTAAGAAGAAACCGAGGCCAATATCAGAAATCATTTCAACGATTTGATTGTCCATTTTGAATAGTTGCTTTTTATCATTGATATTTCTAAAAACAATAGCCAAGAACATTGCGCCAACATAACTAGGAATTGCAAAGTTTTTAATTTCAAGTTTTGCAATGAGTTCTGAGAAGATAACGCCGCCAGCCATGAAAACAAAAACGAAAGTTAAATGGGCTAAGAAACGATCTGTTGTAAATCCATTTTTCATTTCTGTTGTGGTTTCTGACTTGTCAGTTGATATAGCTTGTTCAGCGTCAGAAGTGACATCAATTTTATTTTTCTTTAAAATCCAATCACCTACAGGGCCACCGAGAAGACTGCCGACAATTAATCCATAGGTTGCTGATGCAAGGGCTACTGCACTCGCTCCTTGTGCACCTGCTTGCTCTGCGATTGGTCCAAAGGCTGCTGCGTTACCGTGGCCACCAACCAGTGAAACTGTTCCAGCCATGATTCCAAGTAGTGGATCAATTCCTAAAGTTTTGGCTAACCCAACACCGATAATATTTTGAAGAATAGCCAAAATCCACGTAGATGCTAAATAAATAATGAGTAGGCGCCCACCTGTTTTCAGCATTTTAAAACTACCACCAAAACCAACACACGTAAAGAAAGCAAGCATAAATGGTAGTTGTAAGGTGGTGTCCATTTCAATATAGAGAACATTTGTAACTCTTAGAATGAGAACAATAAAGGAACAGAGAAATCCACCAATCACGGAAGCTGGAATAGTCATCTTTTGAAACACTGTATATTTTTTCCGAATATGATTACCCAACATCAGTAGAAGTAGTGCGAGAGCAGCTGTCGTAATTAGATCCAATTGAAGCGTTCGAATACCATCAATTAATACAAATTTCATTTCCTTCACCCCTTTAATATTATATAACAAGTATAGCATGCGTTATTGTATTAAAAAAAGTTTGTTTTACGGAAATTAGGTTGGTGTGTGCTATTTTCTTTTGGAGAAACAAGTCTGATCATTAAATAAATGAATCAATTATTAAAAAGAATACAAAAAATATTCCCCATGGAATCATCCCTTTTTTTAAAATTTGTTTATTTGTGTACTGTCCATAGCGAATTTTTATTAAAAAATAAACTAGTCCAAATAATGCTGAACATGCGAAGAAAGAATCAATATAATAAGTTGATTGAAGATAAGGTCCAATCCCATGATGGAATATGACTGGAATACGGATGTAGAAAAAGCCTAATATGAGAAGAATTAAGTTATATGTTATAACAATTAGATAGCTTATTGAAAAAGATTGATAAACTATTTTTCTTTCTAATTCATCAAAAGTTCTAAACTGTATCAATATTTTGAAAATTAAATAAATTGAATAAAGTCCAAAAATAATGCATACATCTATAATAGCTGATGTTAATGGAAAAAAACGTTCATAGTAAACACTCCCCGTATCAATATATTTATGATGAAAATTACCAAAAAAATTACAATTGATCTTTATAAATAAAGATAACCAGCACAAGTATGCCGATAAAAGTTAAGAGTCATGGCATTATAATTTTTTTTCTAAGTTCTGTTTTTGAATAGAATCCAAACTTCACTCTTTTATAAAAATAAGTGATTCCAACTACTAACATATCAAGTGTAAGGTTTCCAATTTTTAGTTTCTGAAAACCATCTGAATGCATTAGAAAACCTGTGATAACTATAATTGGTGAATCAAACGAAATGAATATGAAGATTGATTGTAAAATATGTACACCTACAATAATTAAGAAACTTAGCGTAAATGATTCATAAATTGATTTTTTTCAAGTTCATCAAAAACCCGGATATTAACAAGATTAGAAAAAATTGAAACGTGGATATAAGACTAAATTGTGCAATAGTTATAAAAAATGCTGATAGCAAAAGATTTAAATATGTCATGATTTTTCCTCCTTTTTCAATGCAAAAATGTCTTCAATCTTTAAGTCAAAAAATTGAGCAATTTTTAATGATAATTCTAAACTGGGATTATATTTATATTTTCAATTGCGGTCATCGTTTGCCGGGAAACACCAAGCTCCTTTGCCATATCCAATTGTTTAATTTTTCGAGCTTCGCGAATTTCTTTGATCGAATTTGTGACTTCAGTCGACATTTTGGTTCCTCCTTGCTTTTTTATGTAAAGAAACCTTTACTTAATTATAGTACGTTAAAAACAAAATGAAAGATTGTTTTACATTTGTTTCCAATTGTAGTTCCGAAGCGTACAATAAAATGATTAAGAAAAAAGTGATTTTGATGGAATACCCCTTTAAAAAAATCAATAAATTGCTGCTTAGTAATCAAAAAAGTCCTGACTGAATGCCGTTAATATTTATAATGATATGTCTTTTCACTTGAATGAAAAATAGACTTAAACTTTTCGTTGATAAAGTACAAAAAGTTTAAGCCTATTATTTGTAGAAATTTTAGAGCATTTTAATCATTTTAACGCATGGAATACCGTCTTGAGTAAACGGTTCTGAATAAACCTGATACCCTTTTTTTTCATAGAACTTTAATGCAGTGATTTCAGCACTTAATTTAGACGATAGACATTGATTATCACGACCAATTTTCTCAATAGTATTTAATACTTTTGAGCCCAATCCATTTGTCCGATAATCAGGATGGACACAAAGTCGATCCGGTTCAATGCATGTATGATTATCAATAAATTGATATCTACCAGTTGCAATGGGTAGGTCTTGATCAAAATAAACAATGTATGGCGGATTCATATTATCAATTGAATCAAACTCATCCATTAATTTTATTTGTTGTTCTTCTACAAATACCATCATTCTTAAATAATATGCGCCAGCAACAATGTGAGCTTTTGAGCCGATTTCTTTACGATACATGTGAAAATCTCCCCTTATATTTTAGTCCGACCTTTCTCAATTTTATCACATATATTTATTTAAATTGTGAAGTTTTACGCATTGGGATAATCTTTGTTGACATTGCGTGATGGATTTCATATAATTTAAATGTTATAAATGAAGGATATGTTTATTTTACTTCGGTGATTAGAGAGCTTTTGGTTGGTGAAAAAAAGCCCGGATTAATATTAAATGCTCCCTTCAGAATTAAGTGGTCATATTGATTGGGCAACTTACGTGTCTCAGCGTTAATGAGTAAAAGAGGTAATGACTGTACAAACATCATTGCAATTAGGGTGGTAACGCGAATAATCGTCCCTGACTGCAGGGTGTTTTTTATTATTTTTAGGAGGAAAAAACATGAAACAATTATCAAGTGCTCAAGTTAGAGCGATGTATTTAGAATTTTTCAAAACAAAAGGACACTCTGTAGAACCTAGCGCATCATTAGTACCAATTGAAGATCCAACATTATTATGGATTAACTCTGGTGTTGCAACCTTAAAAAAATATTTTGATGGCACCGTGGTTCCTGAAAATCCAAGAATTACAAATGCTCAAAAGAGTATCCGTACAAATGATATTGAAAACGTAGGTAAAACTGCGCGTCACCATACAATGTTTGAAATGTTAGGCAACTTTTCCGTAGGTGATTACTTCAAACGCGAAGCAATTCATTGGGCTTGGGAACTTTTAACAGATGAAAAATGGTTTGCGATGGATAAAGATTTATTATACGTTACTGTCCATCCTGACGATGAAGAAGCACGTCGTATTTGGCGCGATGAAGTTGGTTTACCAAATGAATCGATTATTGATATTGAAGACAACTTTTGGGATATTGGTGCAGGACCTTGTGGACCAAACTCTGAAATTTTTTACGACCGTGGTGAAGAATACAATGACGTTGCCGAAGATGATCCAGAAAATTATCCTGGTGGCGAAAACGAACGCTATTTAGAAATTTGGAACTTAGTTTTCTCTGAGTTTAACCATACCGAAGATCATGAATACTTACCATTGCCACATAAAAATATTGATACAGGAATGGGATTAGAACGTGTCGTTTCAATTTTCCAAGATGCACCGACAAACTTTGAAACAGATTTGTTCATGCCGATTATTAAGGCAACAGAAGCAATGAGTAAAGAAAGTAAATACGGTGAATCTACTGCGATTAACACTTCATATAAAGTAATTGCTGACCATGTTCGTGCGGTTTCCTTTGCGATTGGTGATGGCGCATTGCCATCAAACGAAGGGCGCGGCTACGTTTTACGTCGATTAATTCGTCGTGCCGTTATGCATGGTAAAAAATTAGGTATCAACCAAGCCTTTTTATATCAATTAGTACCAGTCGTTGCTGAGATTATGAATAGTTATTACCCAGAAGTAACAGAAAAACAAGATTTTATTCAAAAAATTATTCGTACTGAAGAAGAACGTTTCCATGAAACAATTAATGATGGGTTACAAATTATTACTGATTTAATCGTGTCATTAAAAGCAGACAAAAAAGATGTGCTTGCAGGTAAAGATATCTTTAAATTGTATGATACGTATGGTTTTCCAGTTGAATTAACGGAAGAAATGGCTGAAGAGGAAGGCTTGAAAGTGGATCATGAAGGCTTTGAAGCTGAGATGAAACAACAGAGAGAACGTGCTCGTGCTGCTCGTTCAAGTGAAAGTTCTATGAATGTTCAATCTGCTTTATTGACTGATATTAAAGTTGAAAGTCGCTTTATTGGTTATGACCAAGTTGAAGCTGATGGTGAATTAGTGGCAATTATTCAAGAAGATGCACTTGTAGATTCTATTTCTGGTGGTACTGCACAATTTATCTTTAACGAAACACCTTTCTATGCTGAAATGGGTGGTCAAGTGGCTGATCATGGCATTCTTTTAAATCAAGAAGGTGTTGTGATTGGTAAAGTGACTGATGTTAAACGTGCGCCAAATGGACAATCAATGCATTTTGTTGAATTGAAAGGTAATTTTAAAGTTGGTAAAACATATCGTTTAGTTGTTGATAAGAAACGTCGTGATAAAATCACGAAAAACCATACAGCAACTCACTTGTTACATAAAGCTTTGAAAGATGTTTTAGGTGATCATGCAAATCAAGCAGGGTCATTAGTTGCTCCTGAATATTTACGTTTCGACTTTACGCATTTCGAACAAATTTCACAAGCAGAATTAAACGAAATGGAACGTAAGGTAAATGAAAAAATTTGGGAAAACATTTTAGTTGAAACGATTGAAACAGATGTAGATACAGCTAAAGATATGGGTGCTATGGCTTTATTTGGTGAAAAATATGGTAAAGTAGTGCGTGTTGTAAATATCGGTAATTATTCAATTGAATTATGTGGTGGGGTTCACGTTAACACTACCTCAGATATCGGTATCTTCAAAATAATTTCTGAATCAGGAATTGGTGCTGGTGTTCGTCGTATTGAAGCTGTAACGAGTCAAGAAGCATTTGAAGTTCTTCATGAAGAAGAAAATCGTTTGAAAGCTATTGCTCACATGGTTAAAGCACCTCAAACAAAAGAAACAGTAGCTAAAGTTGAACAATTACAAGAGCAATTTAAAGAATTACAAAAAGAAAATGAACAATTATTAGCTAAAATTGCGAATGCAGAAGCGGCTGATGTCTTTACTAAAGTTGAAACAGTTGGAGATGTGACTGTTATTGCGCAACAAGTTAACGTGAAAGATATGAATCAATTACGTCAACTAGCGGACCAATGGAAACAAAAAGCATTATCTGATGTGTTAGTTCTTGGGACCTCTCAAGATGGTAAAGCAAATCTATTAGTTGCAATGTCTAAAGAAACAAATGAAAAAGGCTTTAAAGCAGGGGATCTAATTAAAGCAATCGCACCGAAAATCGGTGGCGGTGGCGGTGGTCGTCCTGATATGGCTCAAGCTGGTGGTAAAAATCCTGATGGTATGCAAGACGCTTTAGCAGAAGTAAGTGCTTGGCTTGCGAAGTAAAGGATTAATAAGCTTTTAATTTTTAACATAGACTAATGAAAGATCTAAAGAGTGACTTCTCTTTAGGTCTTTTTTTACTTACCCATCAGATAAAGAGGAAATCTAATAAAAAAATCAACAAAGATGTATTATATGTAAAATTGTTATCTTAAATATTTGATACTGTATTTTTTTAAAATGAAGATCTAAAAAAAATCGAAATAATATTAAAGATAAAAGTTATTTGTTTGCTTTTGAAATATAAAATCTATATAATAACTGGGTACAAAATTATTTTAGATTGGGGAAAAGGAAATGAAGAAGTTATTTTTGTTTTTAGGTAGCGTTTTTTTATTGAGTGGATGTAGTTCTACAAAAGATTTATCAAATTACGTGGAAGTTGAATTCACGGGGATGAATTCAGAGGGTATGGCAATAGCAACTGTTGATACAGATAAGCTAAATAAAGACTTATTTAATTATGAATCAGATTCAGATTTTTTAGATGAAAAAGCGCAGAAAGAAATGGAAGTTGTCTATAATTCTTATAAAATTAAACTGGATAAATCAGAAAATTTGTCTAACGGTGATAAGGTGAATATTACGGTTTCTGTAAATCAAGATAAAACGAAAAAAATCAAATCTGGTAAAAAAGAAGTAGTGGTTAAGGGATTAGAAGAGCCTAAAAAATTGACTAGCAAAGAAGTTGAGAAAGCATTAGTCATTAATTTTAATGGAACAAGTGGTCGTGGTGAAGCTCAAATTGACAATACTTTTGACGCACCGTTGTATAACATTGAATTCAAAATCAAAAATGATGGTAAATTAAAAAATGATGAGCAAGCTAAAGTAGCGATTACAAAAGATTTAAAGCAATCTTTAAGTATAATTGGCTACGCTTTGGAAGAAAAATTTGATCCGACATTTGAAGTTAAGGGGTTAGATCATGTGGCAGCTAAAGTCACGGATATTTCTAATTTAGATGATATTAAGCAAATGATTGATGAAGAAGCAAAAAGAAATTATGAAGATTCAGAATATCTCTTTAAGTATGATATCTCATTAAATAAAATGATGTATCGTCAGTTCTTTAAAGAAAATTCAAAAGAAGATACTGGGTCATACACTAATGCGGATGGTAATCTTATTGGTATTTATACAATTAAACAATATACTGCTGGAACAGATAGTAAACTAGAAGATACATTTACAGCTATTATTGGCTTTTCAAATATTGTATTAGATGAGAATAACAAAGTAAATGTGGCTGAAATGGAGAATATATCTACGAAAAAAGATAAAACATATTCTTTAGATTCTGTAACAAAATTGTATGAGGGATTCGGTTATTCAGAAGTAAAATAATATAGGAATTTAAAAAGCACTGTCTCTGCATTGAGGCAAGTGCTTTTTTCTGATTTTTGATAAAAAAAACTTGCTAAATCACTGCATTCACAATGATTTAGCAAGACCTCTACATATGGAGGCGGCGGGAGTCGAACCCGCGTCCAAATATATCGCCACCCTAGTATCTACGCTCATAGTTTAGTGTTTAAGTTTCGCTAAGATTTATGACACAAAACAAACAGACATCTTTGCTAGTCTGATAAACTCTTTTAAATTTTGCAGACGGAAAAATTTAACGTATCCCACTTTAGTTAGGACCCTTACTCGAGCACATGGGCGATGCCGAGAGGATCTTCGCTCGCTGTTTTTAGGCAGCTAAAGCGAAAGTATTGTTTTCGTTTTTAGCAGTTATATTTAACTGTAACGTTTTTACGTAGACGTAACCTACGGAACGCAACCAAAGCTCGAACTATACCTGTCGAATCCGTAACGCCCCCTCTTAAGGGGAATTACAACATCTTTCATTCTACCATAAAAGTTTGCAATCGCCAAGTTTACTAGAAGTATTTTTTACCATCTTTAACAATTTGATCGTCATCGATTTCTTTAAAGCCAGCATCTTTTAATTTTTTTGAGAGTGCAGCGAAGTCAACAGGGCGATTTTCATCATAGTCTGGTAACTCCTCTAGCGAGTCAAAAAAATCTAACATCTCTTTGTCTTTAATGTAGTCTGTTTCGCGAAAGCCCATTGTAAAAGCACGTAACATTTTAGCAGTGTTGATACGATATAAATCAATTTCTACCATATACTTAATTTCTAAAGTGTCGTGGGCATCCCAGACACTAAGACCTTCAATACTATCTAAATTATAGTGCTTAGGTAGCAAAGTATCTGACTCGACAAGATTTGTACCTGTATCGACATAAACTCTAGCAAAATCGACCTTTTTTTGCTTAATTGCATTTCCTTTACCTTTTAACTCAACAATATAGTGACTACCCTTATTAATGTCATAAAGTTCATATTTTTGTTGAAAGGTTGGGTTGTAAACAGAAAACCATATGATAAAGCCAATTGTAAAAATAATGACTTCGACTAAAATTAATTTTGTTTTCTTCATGGAAGCTCCTCGTATGCTTTTTAAACTAATCATACACAATATGTATAAAAAATAATAGTTCTTTATGAAAATATGATGTACTTTTATTCGTAAATTAAATCTTTAGATTGTAATGCAAAACTAGAGATGCTATATTTTCTTTAATAGAATGTTAAAGAGGTGTTTAAAGGTATGACAGGTAAACAAAAAGGGTTTTTTTATGTTATTTTAGGCTCGATGCTTTGGGGAGCATCAGGAACTGCAGCGCAGTTCTTTTTTCAAGAAAATGATGTTTCAACACAATGGGTTGTTGGTGCAAGATTATTAACAGCGGGTTTATTGCTGATGATTTGGACGCTTGTCAAAACACCAGATCAAATAAAAGAATTATTAAAAAATAAGAAGGATTTTATTCGACTACTTTTATTCGGATTTTGTGGTGTTTTACCAGCGCAATTTACGTATTTTATGTCAATTCGATATGGTAATGCACCAACTGCGACCGTCTTGCAGTTTTTAAGTCCATTATTTATTTTGTTTTATTTATCACTCAAAAATAAAGAATTACCAAGGAAAATAGAGACATTTTCGGTTTTCTTATCTTTGCTGGGTACTTTCCTTTTAGTTACACAAGGTAAACTTGGACAACTTGCATTAGCACCAGCAGCAGTGATTTGGGGTGTACTCGCCGGAGTGAGTGCGGCGTCGTATACGTTATTACCTAGAGATCTATTGAAAAAATATGATGTAGGACTTGTGACAGGTGGCGCAATGTTCCTTACAGGATTAGCATTTTTACCATTAATGATTTCAACCCCAATTCCAGCGATTACAGTGAATGGCTGGTTGACACTGGCATATATCATTGTTGGTGGCACGATGTTTTCATTTTTATTTTATACAAAAAGTCTCAACTACTTAGAACCGACTGTTACAAGTATGTTGAGTTCATTTGAACCATTAACAGCAACAGTATTAGCCATGGTTCTCCTTGGAACTAAATTTTCAATTATTGAGGCTTTAGGTGCGACAATGATTTTATCGACAACGTTTATCCAAGCAATCTCAGCAAGAATGGCACAAAAGAAATGGAATGTAAAAAAACTCGAAGACTAATAAAAAACCTCTCAAATTTTCTTGAGAGGTTTTTTTTATTGATGACGTAACTTAATCAATTTTTCATTTTCGTAATTATTGTAGTTAACATTGTTATTCACGTTTACTTGATTAAATTTAGGCATTGGCTGAACAACTTTCTTTTTACGAATCATCTTTGTATTGGTATTATTTTGTTTTTCATTTACAAAAGTATTGACTTCAGTTTCATTATTTTGATATTGATACTCTAAAGTCACTAGTTTTAAATACAAAGGTTCAATTTTGAAAAGTAGAGGAGTGAAGATTGGTAGTAAGTTTGTTTCATTCCCTTTTACAGCGATTGAAAAATACTGTTTTAACATATTTTGCACTTCTGTTTTTGTTTCTCCCAAAGATGCAAGTTGACTCGTTTTTAAGATAAATTGGAAAGCATCTTGAATGCCGAGAATAAGTAAATGATAAATTGAATAGTATTGGTTATCAATATAATTAGTTCGATAATTATTAAATAATTGCTTAATTTCAATTTTTGTTTGCTCGATTAATTGTTTAATCTCATATGACTCAGAGGCATCGAAGGTCAAGCTATCGATTAAGTGTAGTGTTAATGCAAAGTCTTTATCTGGCGTAATTTCATTCAACATCACAGCAAGTCGGTCATAATTGACTGCGCTAGGAAACTCTTTGTCAAAAGAATCAAGACTAGATTTTAAAGATAGTTTGTACTGTTTTAGGAATTGGTTTTCTTTTAATAGTTTTTGATTATCATCAATCAACTCTTGATTATTTTGTTTATTTGTTTCATAAACATTTGTTAAGTGGTTAATACCATTTAAGACACGTTTTTGATTGATTTCGTCAATTTCTTGTTGTGTTGAACGGTTTTGATTTTGTTGTAGAATCCAGTCTTCTTTTATTTGTTCATAAAGAGAGTGCTTATTCGATAGAATGTCACTCAATGTATCTATTTTAATTTCAAGATCATTAATTTCTTGGTTAGCGATAGTAATATCGTTATTTAAATATCTCAGTTGTTTAAATTTCTTGAAGATATTCATTCTGACTCCTCCTGGTTTAAAGTGTTGATAAAAACGCCTTTATATACAATTTTACTTACATTAGATGATAAATGTCAATAATCATTCCATTATTTAACAATTATAACATATTTAACAGTCAAAATGTCTTAGTTCTGTATTTTTTTAAAACTATCGTAATTTAAGTAGATTATACTGATTTTAAAAAAGAAATAACAATAAAATTAAGCTAAACACGAACGTTATGCAATATTTTTTAGTTAATATTTAGAAATCTCTTGATTTTATATCTTGTATCGTTATAATCAAATTTGTAAGTAATAAAAACGAACAAAATACAATTTTAGAAGGCGGTATGTTAGGAAATGGAGAAGTTTTTCAAGTTAAAAGAACATGGAACAACAGTTTCAACAGAAATTATGGCAGGTTTTACAACATTTTTCGCAATGAGTTATATTTTATTTGTTAATCCGGCTATTTTATCTTTATCAGGAATGCCATTTCAAGCGGTATTTCTAGCGACGATTATCAGTTCAGCAATTGGGACACTCATCATGGGATTGTTCGCAAATGTTCCTTATGCTCAGGCTCCGGGGATGGGGTTAAATGCGTTCTTTACTTTTACAGTGGTAATGGGGTTAGGTTATCGCTGGGAAGAAGCGCTTGCGATGGTCTTCTTATGTGGAATTATTAATATCTTGATTACAGTAACTAAGTTTAGAAAATTAATCATTAAATCAATACCTGAAAGTTTGCAACATGCAATTGGCGGCGGAATTGGTATTTTTGTAGCTTATGTAGGAATTAAGAATGCGGGATTATTACAGTTTACTTCAGATGGAAATAGCATTGTGTCATCTGTTGTTGATGGAGATCAGGTTGTAAATGTTGTGTCAAACGGTGGCATTGTACCCGCTTTAGCTAACTTTAATAACCCGGCTATTATTTTATCTGTTATCGGTTTGATTTTGATGACAATATTAGTTATTCGCGATGTAAAAGGAGCAATCCTGATTGGGATTTTAGCAACAACAATTATTGCAATTCCAATGGGAGTAGTTGATTTATCAGCAATAAATTTCGAACAAAATTCTTTGGGAAGTTCTTTTAAAGAATTAGGCGTGACTTTTGGAGCAGCGTTTGGACCACATGGATTACCTTCGCTCTTTTCAGATCCGGCCAAATTACCCCAAGTATTGCTAACTGTACTTGCCTTTAGTTTGTCTGATATCTTTGATACTATTGGCACATTTATTGGGACAGGTCGTCGAACAGGTATTTTCTCTAAAGAAGACGAAGCAGCAGTTGAAAATAGTCGTGGCTTTAAATCAAAAATGGATAAAGCTCTATTTGCTGATGCGATTGCAACATCGGCTGGTTCAATTTTCGGAACATCAAATGTAACAACATTTGTCGAAAGTGCCGCAGGTATTGGTGCCGGTGGACGAACAGGCTTAACAAGTGTGGTTATTGCTTTGTTATTCCTTGCAAGTAGCTTTTTAGCACCTGTAGTAAGTGTTGTGCCAGCTCAAGCGACGGCACCAGCCTTGATTTTAGTTGGTGTTATGATGATGGCTTCCTTCAAAGAAATTCGTTGGCATGATCTTGAAGATGCAATTCCTGCATTCTTTACATCGGTTTTTATGGGCTTATGCTATAGTATTTCTTATGGAATAGCAGCTGGCTTTGTCTTCTTTGTTATCATTAAAGTTGTCAGAGGTAAGATGAAAGAAATATCTCCAGTACTTTGGGTGGTAACAGGACTCTTTGTTTTGAATTTTGCGGTCATGGCAATTTTATAAAATCTAAACAAATTTAGTAAACCAACCATTAATCAAACTGACTTTGATTAATGGTTGGTTTATTGATTTGCTCATCTTCGCTGGTTTTCTATTAGTAAATTCTCATAAAATGAGTTAAACTATTATTAGTTTATAAAACTGGAGCTGAGTTAAATGTCTTTATTTAAGAAAAAAACGGTATTAGATGAGTTACCAGTAGAACTTCCAAAAGCAAAAACTGCTCATTTTGAAACGTTCTATCAAGATACAAAAAACAATGATTCTTGGAATCAGGAAATGACAGAAATTAAAACAAAGTTAAATCAGGACGTGTTACGCCAAGAATTGGTAAACTTTTCTGAAGAGCTGACTTTAGTCGAGTCTGAAATTAAACATTCGCTGAAAAGGTTGAAGCGAAGAGCAAAAAGTTAAGCGAACCTTTTAATATGTTTTTGATATTTTAAGGGGGACTGTTAAATGGTAAAAAAAGTTGATTGGAAAAGAAATATGTATATTGCGTGGATTGGATGTTTTTTTACAGGAGCAAGTTTTAGTCTTGTAATGCCCTTTATTCCAATCTACATTGAACAATTGGGTGCGCCCAAAAATAAAATTGAGTTTTATTCCGGCCTTGCGATTAGTGTGACAGCATTGTCAGCAGCGGTGGTGTCACCGATGTGGGGCGTTCTTGCCGATCGCAAAGGTCGAAAGTTGATGATGGTTCGTGCAGCAGTCGGTATGATGGTTACAATGGGATCATTAGCCTTTGTACCAAATGTAACGTGGCTATTGATTATGCGTTTCTTAACAGGAACACTATCTGGCTATATTCCAAATGCGACAGCCATGATTGCGTCTCAGGCACCGGTTGAACGAAATGGCTGGGCACTTGGAACTTTGGCAACGGGAGCTGTGGCGGGTAATCTAATTGGTCCTTTAATGGGTGGGTTTCTTGCGCAAACCGTTGGGATTAAGAATGTTTTTATTGTGACAGGAATTATTTTATTGATTAATACAATTTTAACGATCTTTTTTGTTCAAGAAGATTTTGTGCCAGTTGAGAAAAAAAATATGTTATCCACCAAAGAAGTATTCGTGCAAGTTAAAAATTTACAAGTTTTAATTGGATTATTTATCACAACACTGATTTTACAAGTTGGCATGACAAGTATTAGTCCCATTTTAACATTGTTCATTCGTGAAATTGGTGGTGAACGTGGTAACATTCTCTTTGTAAGTGGGATGATCGTTTCTGTAGCAGGCCTTTCTGCCTTTATCTCGTCACCGCTTTTAGGGAAACTAGGTGATCGGATTGGTAATCAAAAAATCCTAGTTGCAGGTTTGATTTTATCATTTCTATGTATCCTACCAATGGCCTTTGTTAAGTCAACTTTTCAACTAGGTTTACTGAGATTTCTTTTGGGATTTTCAACGGGAGCATTGATGCCATCAATAAATACATTAATCAGTAAACTAACACCAGCTGAAGGTGTGAGTCGTGTGTTTAGTTTTAATCAGATGTTTACTAACTTAGGTCAAGTTGCAGGTCCATTGGTTGGATCAGCAGTGGCTGGATTTTACGGTTATCGCTCAGTATTTATTGCAACTAGTATTTTAATTGCATCTAATATAGCATTGACTTTATTTACCTTTAGAAAAACATTGTTTAAACGTGAGAAAATTTGATAAAAAGAAAAAGCGACCCAATCAACATTTAAAATATGTTGATTGGATCGCTTTATTTTTTAACTTTGTGTTTTTTGTTGTTTTTTATTTTGCTTTGGAATTGAAATTTCGCCAATTAGCATGATTAAAACTCCAGCAATTAAGGAAACGATAGTAGTTTTTACGAAATCGTAAGAGCCGCCGTTAAGGGCACCTCCAATATAGCCAACTACTTGACCTAAAAGGAATGACCATCCTAAAACAATTAATTTCTTCATGACTTAGCACCTCTCTTCGAACATAATTTTAGCAAGAGTTACTCTAAAAGTAAAGAACTTCGTGAATCTATCACACAATATTTTATGTTACAATGGAGGGTAAAAAAGGAGGTTACAAAATGTTGCTAGGACAACTTCAATTATTGACAAGTTATTCGTTATTGCAAAGTACCAATCGCATTGAAGAACTTGTTAAAAAAAGTCAACAGCATGGCTTTTCAACGCTGGCTATTACAGACTTGAATACGATGTCTGGTGTTTTGGATTTTGAAAAAACCTGTCTGAAGTATGACATTAAACCAATTATTGGTGTGACAATTGATTTTGTTTCCTCGGTTATTGAAGGTAAGAACTATCAAATAGTATTGTTGGCTAAAAATTTAGATGGCTATCAAAATCTATTAAAAATAGTAACACTGTACTTTGAAAAGGCACGTACTTTAGAATTAAGTGACGTGAAACCTTTACTGGCAGATGTAATAGCAATCATACCTTGGGAAAATAGTGAGTGGTTAAACCTAACTACAGTTTATAATAGTGAAGAGTCGCGAAATATTTGGCAAGAAACATATCAAGAATCATTGAAATCAATTGATGTTTATCATAGTTTACCTCATACAGATAGTCAGTTTAGTGAAGAAGAGGAACAGATAAAAAGTTTACCATTTAAAAAAATTGCGACGCATCCAGTTAAATATTTAAAAACGGAAGATTATTTTAATTATAAAGTATTGCGTCATATTGACTCAGGTCAGACAATGAATGTATATCACTTAAAAGAAAAGCAGGGGCCAGAGTATTTCAAAACTAGTGAAGAAATTTTTACTTTCTTTAAGGAAAGGGATTTGGAAGAGGCTCTGAGAAATAACGAAATCGTTTCTGAAAGTTGTCAAGTTGAGATACCTAAACATCAGACGTTGCTTCCTAAATATCAAACACCGCATGACGAAGTTGCTGTGGATTTTTTAAAGATGTTAAGTGAGGAAGGATTAAGAAAGCGAGGTCTAGCTTTTCATCCAGACTACGCCGCACGACTAAATTATGAACTTTCTGTCATCCATCAAATGGGCTATGATGATTATTTTTTAATAGTCTGGGATGTAATGAAATATGCGCGCGATGAAAATATTATTACAGCTTGTCGGGGGTCGGCAGCAGGTTCGCTAGTTTCATATTGTTTAGAAATTACGCAAGTTGATCCGATTGAATATGACTTGCTATTTGAGCGATTTCTAAATCCCGAGCGATTTACAATGCCTGATATTGATATTGATATTCCAGATAATAAAAGAGAGTACATTCTTAATTATGTGCATCAAAAATATGGAAATCGACGAGTCGCACAAATTGCTACTTTTGGGACATTGGCAGCTAAGCAAGCTTTACGCGATGTTTGTCGTGTTTTTGGCTTATCTCAAGCTGAGTCAAATAAATGGTCGCAATCAATTCCAAATGTTTTGAAAATTACTTTAAGTGATGCATTAAAACAATCAAATAACTTGCAAAAGCTAGTTGAATTTTCTGACCGAAATCGTTTGATTTTTGAAACTGCATTGAAGCTAGAAGGGTTACCTAGACATATGTCGACACATGCCGCAGGAGTTGTGATTGGGGATCATGATTTAACTAATGAAGTACCACTTCAAACTGGTTCCGGAGAAATACCTTTAACACAATTTACAATGGGTGATGTTGAAAAAGTTGGTCTTTTGAAAATGGACTTTTTAGGTTTGCGAAATTTGACAATTATCAACCAAACACTTGAAAATATCAATTATTCGCAAAAAGAAAAATTGACCTTAACTGACATTCCGCTTGATGATACACATACACTAGCCTTGTTTAGAGATGGTTTGACGGACGGTATTTTTCAATTTGAGTCACCTGGTATTAAGAAAGTTTTGAAAAAATTACAACCGACGTCTATTGAGGATATTACTTCTGTCAATGCATTGTATCGACCTGGTCCAATGCAAAATATTGATTTGTTTATCGAACGAAAAAATGGTCAGGCGCCGATTGATTATTTAACACCAGATTTACAACCAATTCTTGAAAAAACATATGGTGTCATCGTCTATCAAGAGCAAGTGATGAAAATAGTTTCATTGATGGCAGGTTATTCACTGAGTCAAGCTGATATCTTGCGTCGTGCGATTAGTAAAAAGGATAAAGCGATTATAGATGAAGAGAGACAACATTTTGTCCAAGGTGCCATTTCGAATGGGTACACAAATAAAATTAGTGAAAATGTGTATACTTATATCGAAAAATTTGCAAATTATGGATTTAACCGTTCGCATGCTGTTGTTTATTCTGTTTTGGCTTATCAAATGGCCTATCTAAAAGTCCATTATCCGCTTGCCTTTTTTGCTTCATTACTGCATTCAGTGCAACACTCACAAGCAAAAACAGTAGAGTATTTTAATGAAGCAAGACAGCAACAAATTGCGATTCTACCGCCTAGTATTAATGATAGCCAATATGGTTTTATAAGTCATAAAGGCAAGATTTTAATGGGCTTCTCTTCGATAAAAGGAGTGCGTCGTGATCTGATTCGTCAAATTATAGATGAAAGAAAACAAAGTGGCTCATTTTCTTCACTAGAAAATTTATTAATTCGTTTAGATAAAAAATGGTTGAAGGAAGAATATATTTTGCCTTTAATCTATAGTGGCGCCTTTGATCGCTTGCACGGAAATAGGCGTCAATTAGTTATCGACTTATCAAGTTTAATTCAAAATATTCAATACAGTGGTGGGAGTATCGATCTTTTAGGCTTTTTAAGTTTGAAGGGTGATAAAGTAAGTGACTTTTCCGAAGAAGAAAAATTGGAACAAGAAGTCGAGTTTTTGGGAACTTATGTTTCAAGCCATCCTACAGAGCGATACAAGAAACAACGTTCCTTTTATAACATTAAGCTTTGTCATGAAGTAATAACCAATGAAAAAGTTCAAATGTTACTATATATCACTGATTCTAAGAAAATTAGAACGAAAAAAGGTGAGTCTATGCTGTTTTTAAATGGCAGTGACCATACCGGAAATATCGAATTGACAATTTTTCCTAAACTCTATCGTGAACTTAACTTTAATTTACCAGAAAAAATTGTTTACTATGTGGAAGGACGCATTGAATATAGTCAATATTCCCGCAAGAATCAATTAATCGTAACCAAAATCGTACCTGCAGACACACTTGCAGAAGCGCGTGACACAGTGAAGTGTTTTATCAAAATTCCAGCCGAAATGAATACGCCATTGATTTTGGCGAAATTGAAACAGCTTTTTCAAGAAAATCAAGGAGAGCATCCGGTTATCTTGTTTTTTGCTGACACTAAGCAAAAGATGATGTTAGATTCGAAATTTTGGGTGTCACAGACTGAGGAATTAACCCAAGCTATAGCTAAATTACTAGGTGAAGATTCGATTGTTTTTCAGTAAATAGTTGAAAATAAAATTTCCTATTTGGCATTAGAACAACCCGAAATGTAGTTTTCAAAAATTTTTCAAGTTTTTTTCGATTAATAAAAGACTTTTATCAAAAAAAATGGTATTATGTCTTTGGATTTAAGTATTTTTTACATTATTAGGATTGTTAATTATAATTTAGTAGGGGTGAAAGATTGTATGAAGCGCATCGCTATATTAACAAGTGGTGGAGATGCACCAGGAATGAATGCTGCCATTCGAGCAGTAGCACGTAAAGCAATTTTTGAAGGTATGGAAGTCTATGGGATTAACTATGGTTATGCTGGATTAGTTGCTGGAGATATTAGACGAATTGATACACCAGATGTGGGTGATATTATCCAACGGGGTGGTACTGTTCTATATTCTGCACGTTATCCTGAGTTTTCTACTGAAGAAGGACAATTAAAAGGTATTGAACAATTGAACAAATTCGGAATTGAAGGATTAGTTGTTATCGGCGGAGATGGATCTTATCATGGTGCATTAGCGTTAACTAAACGTGGTTTCCCAGCAATTGGAATTCCAGGCACAATTGATAACGATATTCCAGGTACAGATTTTACGATTGGATTTGATACTGCGATTAATACAGTATTAGAATCAATTGACCGTATTCGTGATACAGCTACATCACATGTACGTACATTTATTATTGAAGTAATGGGACGTAATGCTGGAGACATTGCCTTATGGGCAGGAGTTGCTGGTGGAGCGGACGATATTGTCATCCCAGAACATAATTTTGATATGGCTCAAGTTGCTAAACGAGTTCGTGATGGTCGTGACCGTGGTAAAAAACACTGTTTAATTATTTTAGCTGAAGGTGTAATGAATGGTCATGAGTTTGCAGAACAATTGAAAGAGCATGGTGATTTCCATGCGCGTGTATCAGTTTTAGGACACGTTGTACGTGGTGGTTCACCAACAGCACGTGACCGCGTTTTAGCAAGTAAATTTGGTTCTTATGCAGTTGATTTATTAAAAGAAGGCCGTGGCGGATTGTGTATTGGTATTTTAAACAATCAAGTTGTTGCCTCTGACATTGTTGAAACATTGGAAAGTAAGAAGCATCAACCTGATGTAAGTTTATACAATTTAAACCATCAAATTTCTTACTAATTATATGACCTAATAAGTTTTACTATTTTAGATAAATAATACATAGGGAGCGTTTTGTAATGAAAAAAACAAAGATTGTTTGTACAATTGGACCAGCTAGTGAATCAGTGGAAACTTTAGTAGAGTTAATGAATTCTGGAATGAACGTTGCGCGTTTGAACTTTTCACACGGTGATTTTGAAGAACATGGCCAAAGAATTAAGAATATTCGTGAAGCAGCGAAGATCACAGATAAAACAATTGCAATTTTATTAGATACAAAAGGTCCTGAAATCCGTACTAACGACATGAAGGATGGAAAAGTAGAATTCCATACTGGTGATAGTGTTCGTATTTCAATGACAGAAGTTGAAGGAACAAGAGAAAAATTCTCAATTACATACGGCGATTTAATTAACGACGTAGAAGTTGGTAGTCACATTCTTTTAGATGATGGTTTAATCGACTTACAAGTAACAGCATTAGATAAAGCAAATAATGAAATCGTAACTGAAGTTAAAAACGAAGGTACGTTAAAAAATAAAAAAGGCGTAAACGTTCCAAATGTAAGTATCAACTTACCTGGGATTACTGCAAAAGACGCTGCTGACATTCGTTTTGGTATTGAAAACGATGTTGATTATATTGCTGCAAGTTTCGTAAGAACTGCAAGTGATGTAATGGAAATTACAAAAATTTTAGAAGAAGAAAAAGCAACACATATTCAAATTATTTCTAAAATTGAAAGTCAAGAAGGTATTGATAACGTTGATGAAATTCTTTTAGTTTCAGCTGGTTTAATGGTTGCTCGTGGTGACATGGGTGTAGAAATCCCAACTGAAAATGTGCCAATCGTACAAAAAGAAATGATCAAAAAATGTAACGCTATGGGTAAACCGGTAATTACTGCTACACAAATGTTAGATTCAATGCAAAACAACCCACGTCCAACACGTGCGGAAGCATCTGACGTTGCAAATGCAATTTATGATGGTACAGACGCTATCATGTTATCTGGTGAAACAGCTGCAGGGGATTACCCAGTAGAAGCTGTTAAAACAATGTATAACATCGCTGTTAAAACTGAAAGTGTTTTAGTGGGACATGATGCTTATGCTCTTAAATTACATAATCGTTCTGACATGACTGAAGCAATTGGTCAAGCAGTAGGACATACAGTTCGTAACTTAGGTATTAAAACAATTGTTGCGGCAACTGAATCTGGTCTGACTGCACGTATGATTTCTAAATACCGTCCAAATGCAGAAATCGTTGCAATGACTTTTGGTGAACGTGCTGCAAGAAGTTTATCTCTTAACTGGGGTGTTTATGCAGAAATCGCTGAAAGAACAACAAACACTGACGAAATGATGAACTTAGCAACTAAAATTGCTAAAGAAAGAGGCTACGCTAAAGATGGCGATTCAATCGTAATTACTGCTGGTGTACCTGTTGGTGAAACTGGTTCTACAAACTTAATGAAAATTCAATTAATTGGTTCCAAATTAGCTTCAGGCCAAGGAATTGGTGATAAAGCAGTTTGTGGAAAAGCAATTGTTGCTGAATCAGCTGAAAAAGCAAATGAAATGATGAAAAATAATGCAATCTTAGTTGTTAAAACAACTGATAAAGATTACATGCCAGCTATTTCAAAAGCTTCAGCTTTAGTTGTTGAAGAAGGTGGTTTAACTTCTCATGCAGCTGTTGTTGCAATCGCACAAGGAATCCCAGTAATTGTTGGTGTTGAAGGTGCAACTACTAAAGTTAAAAATGAAATGATCATCTCAATTGACCCACGTCATGGTTCAGTTTTCGAAGGTGAATCAACACTTTAATTTTAGCTAAATAACGATAAGTTTTAGGAGTTTGAGTTTAAATCTCAAACTCCTTTTTTTATGGAAACTTTAAAAAAAGGTGAAGTTAAAAATAATAAAAAATAAAGCTAGTCTTTTCTATTAGAAATAGTGTAAAATATACAAAGTTAGTCTAATTTTGATAAAAAGGGGAGGAGTCTATGGAAAATAAAAAATCAATGCTATATCTTGCAATTATGAACTTGTTCTTAGTTTTTCTAGGAGCGGGTTTAGTTATTCCTGTAATGCCTGTCTTAAAAGATCAGATGCATTTATCAGGCGCAACAATGGGAACATTGGTTTCAGTTTTTGCAGCGGCACAACTTATCGTGTCTCCAATTGGCGGGCATTTATCGGATAAAGTTGGCCGCAAGTTGATTATTGTTGTAGGGATGTTTATTTTCTCAATTTCAGAAATTGTTTTTGGATTGGGTCAAACAGTTGAATTGCTTTACTTGGCTAGGGGGCTAGGTGGAATTGCAGCAGCACTAATTATGCCTTCCGTAACTGCGTATGTAGCTGATGTGACAACGTTTGAGGAACGACCTAAGGCGATGGGACTCGTTTCTGCCGCGATTAGTGGCGGGTTTATTATCGGCCCTGGATTAGGTGGTTTTATCGCTCATTTCGGCATTAGAATGCCTTTCTTTACTGCTGGTATTTTAGGCTTAGGTGGTGCGATTCTGTCATTAATGATTTTAAAAGAACCTGAGAAAAAAATTGTTCATGGTCAAGTGAATACAAAAGGATCTATTCTTGAAATTTTAAAGAACCCCCTCTTTACATTTCCGTTTATTGTGATCATCATGTCTTCATTTGGGTTACAAGCCTTTGAGTCTATCTATAGCATTATGGCGACAATAAACTTTGGTTTTACGCCAATGGAGATGGCAATCGTAATTACAATCAGTGGCTCGTTAGCCTTAGTCTGTCAGATTGTCTTTTTTGATAGTATTATTAAACGAATTGGTGAAGTGGGCTTGATTCGTTTAGGATTCTTTACGAGTGCCCTATTTATTGCGATATTATCAGTGAATCATGGCAAGATAATCGTGAGTATTTGTACCTTTATTATCTTTTTAGCGTTTGATTTACTACGTCCGGCTATTACGACTTATCTATCAAGATATGCAGGTGACCGTCAAGGAACTGTAAACGGTTTGAACTCGACTTTCACAAGTTTTGGAAATATTGTTGGACCAATGATGTCAGGTTTTTTATTTGATATCAATCACTTTTATCCATATTACGTGTCAGCAGCAGTCATGTTTGCTACGGCACTCTTATCTTTATTCTGGAAAAAACCACAAACTTAAATAAAAAGGGTTGTTAAAAATCGTTTTGGTTTAAATATTCACGATTTTTAGCACCCTTTTTAAAATGATTATGCATATGTGCGTCTACGTGGTAAGATGGAAAACGAAGAAAGTATAAAGGATTTGAGAGAATGGAGTATCTGGAAGCTTCACTTGAGAAAATTGAACATGTCTATCTTAATTTTATGAAGGATGATTTTCCTGAGGATGAGTTAAAAAGTTTGGATCAAATTAAAGCATTGTATCACGCAAATCACTTTATCATGTATCTTGCGATAAAAGATAAGGAAATGGTTGGTTATGCTTGTTTTGTGAGTGTGTCAGAAAAGAGTAATCTTTTGGACTACTTCGCCGTGACATCTTCTATTCGAGGCCAGGGAATTGGCAGTGAAATCTTACAATGGATTTTAGCAGAGAACAGTTCAAAATGTTTGATGATCGAGTGTGAGACACCCGAAATGGCAAAAACAGAAGCAGAACGAAAACTCAGAGAAAAGCGTATCTCATTTTACTTGAAACAGGGAATTTTGAAAACGAAAATTCAAACCTGCATCATTGGGGTACCATATACTGTCCTAAGAAACGCGAATGATGATTACACAGAATCTGATACGCGTGCAATGTTAACGCATCTATATAAAACGTTAACCCCGAACTTAGAAATAAATATGAACGAGGAGTGTTAAAAATGAAAGAATTATTAGCAAATGTTTGGTCAGGTTTAGTAACAGACGAGAATGACAAATATTATTATATTCAAAAAAATGGTATGACGTTTTCATTGGCAAAATCAGAAGGAACGGAATATAGTATTGGTGAGTTTGTTGAAGGGTTTGGTTATCGAAATCAAAAAGACCAATTGCGATTCACAACTAAAATTCCAAAAGTTCGACAAGATCATTATGCTTTTGCGACTGTCGTAGCGCAGAGAAAAGATTTAGGTGTCTTTGTCGATATTGGACTAGATGATAAGGAAATTGTTTTATCGGTTGATGAGTTACCGGCAATGAAAGAATTATGGCCTAAAAAAGGTGATCATGTCCTTGTAAAAATCAAAGTAGATGAAAAAGAACGTGTATGGGTAACTTTAGCTGAGGACACTCACTTTAAAGCGATGTCACGTGCAGCGAATCAAGAAGCGATGCAAAATAAAGATGTAAAAGGCTTAGTTTATCGTGTTAAATTAGTTGGAACATATGTCTTGACTGATGATTTCTATATTGCCTTTATTCATCCGTCAGAGCGTGATATGGAACCACGTTTAGGTCAAGAAGTCAGTGGACGTGTCATTGGAGTACGACCAGATGGAGTCTTAAACCTATCATTAAGACCACGTGGTTACGAAGTAATAGGCGACGATGCCCAAATGATTTTGACGTTTCTTAATAACAGTGAGGATGGTACGATCCCGTTTACTGATAAGTCAACTCCAGAAGATATTAATGCACGCTTCGCGATTAGTAAAGCATCATTTAAACGGGCATTAGGATCTCTGATGAAACAAGGGTTGATTGTTCAAGAAGATGGGATGACAAAGTTGGTCAATAAAGGTTAATTTTAATTGAGAATGGTTGCAATTACTCTTTAGATAAATTATAATTTAATAAGGGAATTCAGTCGTTTTTATTACCTATATTATATTAATTATAAATAAGAAAGAGATGTTAAAATGGATGCGAATGTAAAAATGTTAAGCAAAATTAAAAAGCAACTACATGAAGCAAACTATAAGCTGACACCTCAACGAGAATCAACTGTTTTAGTTTTACTAGAAAATGAAAAAGATCATTTATCAGCAGAAGAGATTTATATGCTTGTAAAATTAAAGACACCAGAAATTGGGTTGGCAACTGTTTATCGAACTTTAGAAATGTTAACAGATCTAAAAATTTTGGATAAAGTAAGCTTTAATGATGGTTTAGCACGCTATGATATGCGTAAAGAAGGTGCTAAACATTTTCATCACCATCTGCTTTGTCTTGAATGTGGCAGTATTGAAGAAATTGAAGATGATTTATTAGGTGAAGTTGAAGTGATCGTTGAACATGATTTTCATTTCAAAGTTAAAGATCACCGCTTAACTTTTCATGGCGTTTGTCAAAAGTGTCAAAATAAATAATAAAAAAATAGTAAACGAAAATGTTGTGAAGAGGTTTTCTTCAACTCAATTTTGTTCACTATTTTTTATTTGGATTGATAAAGTTTTCTAAAATGATATTGGTCAATTAGAATTTTCGGATTGACAATATAGTCAGATTTATCAAGATAAACAATCTGTTCACTAACAAGGCCATTAACTAACTCGAATTCAACAGGTATTTGAACTTGGATTAAGAAACGCTTTGAATCGTCTTGAAGGAAGATAGTGGCTAAAACAATTGGTTTTAGTGGCTGTTTTTCGTAAAAGACAACTTGCTTTTTGACAATTTCTTTAGTTTTAAGGTGGCGATAGTAAAGAGTTGTATAGCTAAGTTTTTCATTTTGTAAGATTTGTTGAATGTGCTCTTGTTTAACAGGTTGAAGTTTTGCAATTTGAAACTCTTGATTGAGCAGTCGTTTTGCTTTAGCATCTTTTGAAAAGAAGTCTTGGTTTGCAAGTTCTGTGAGATGAGTTTCAATATCATGAAATAATTCTTTCTCCATTTTTGCTGTTTCACGTTGAGATGTGAGGTAGGCAGGAAGTGCTATGATGAAAAATCCTAAAATAAATAGGCTTGTTAAAACAATAAGCAAGATATGAAATTGATCTCTCAAGATAAAATAAAAGAACCCGGAAAGAACAATAATCGGAGGAAGACAAATCATGAGTGAAAGTAAATAAATCCGTTTTTTTTCTTCATAAAAGTCTGATAATTTTGTTGTATATTTATCGCCGTTGACACCAATTAGACGAAATAACTTTAAGTGTGGATTTACTTTTAATTTGGGAAACACTCGGGTCCCACTCCTTTCCTGTGCAATATTCTTATTGTATATGTTAGACGATTAAAAGTCTATGACCTCGGACATTTTTTTTAAAATAGTTTACATAATAATAGAATTAAGTCATAAAAGCTGTTAAAATGAATAAGTTAGTGAGGGATAGCGATGAAAAACGATTTCGAAGAATATCTTCATTATTTAAAAATTGAGCGCGGCTTATCAGAAAATACTATATTAAGTTATCGTCGCGATTTAACAAGTTATTTATTATTTTTAGAAAAAGCAAATGTAACATCGTGGGATGATATTTCACGATATTTTATTTTGGACTTTCTCGAACAAATGAAACAGGATAACAAATCTTCTGCGACAATTATTCGTATGATTTCAAGTTTACGTCGTTTTCATCAATTCTTACGTCAAGAAAGATACGCTGAGGCGGATCCAATGCAACATATTGATACACCGAAAAAGCAACAACATTTGCCACAAACGTTATCAGTAGAGGAAGTTGAGCGTATTATTGAAGCGCCAGACACGACGACTATTTTGGGAATTCGTGACCGAACTATTCTTGAAGTGATGTATGCAACGGGATTACGTGTCAGCGAACTAATTAATTTAAAATTAGATAATTTACATTTATCATTAGGTTTATTACAGACCGTTGGTAAAGGTGATAAAGAACGAATTGTTCCTTTGGGAGATACAGCAATTAGTTGGGTTGAACAGTACTTGGATGAAGTTCGTCCTTCGTTAGTTCTAAAAGCGAATGAAGATCAAGGCTATCTATTTTTAAACTATCAAGGAACTGGATTTTCAAGACAAGGAATTTGGAAAAATTTAAAAGTGTATGTCGTAGAAGCAGGTATTACAAAAGAAGTAACGCCCCATACACTACGCCATAGCTTTGCAACACACCTACTTGAGAATGGTGCCGATTTACGGGTTGTCCAAGAGTTACTAGGTCATGCGGATATTTCAACAACACAAATATATACACATATTAGCAAAAAGCGAATGACAGATGTCTACAAACAGTATTTTCCAAGAGCATAGATAGAGGTAAATAATGGAAGAATTAAAGATAAAATTAGATGTATTTGAAGGGCCACTTGACTTGCTACTTCATTTGATAAAAACACTCGAAATTGATATTTACGATATTCCAATCGCAGAAATTACCGAACAATACATGGCTTATATTCGTTCAATGCAATTACTTGATTTGGAAGTTGCAGGTGAGTATATTGTAATGGCGGCAACGTTAATGTCGATTAAGAGTAAGATGTTGTTACCCCAGGTTGCAGTCAACTTTGATGATGACGAAATTTATGAAGAAGATCCGCGTGAGAAGTTGGTAAATCAACTTTTAGAATACCGGAAATTTAAGTATGCCGCGACCATTTTAAAAGAGCGAGAAGAAGAAAGAGAAGGTTTCTTTACAAAAGAAGCAACCAATCTCGATGAATATCGCGATGAAGTTCCTAAAATGAAACCTAATGAAGTGACGATTATCGATTTATTTCTTGCGTTTCATGATGTGGTAAATCGAAAAGAGCTTCAAGAGCTAATTGAGGTTAATGTTACAAGTGATTCTTATACAATTGAAGATAAGATGAATGAACTATTAACAACAATTTCTTTATTAGATAAACATGAAACCATTGATTTTGTTTCGCTCTTTAAAATGAGAACCAAAACAGAAGTTGTAACAACTTTTATGGCAATGCTCGAATTAATGAAAGATGGGAAGATTAGAGCCTATCAAGAAAATATCAATGAACCAATTCAATTGGCTTGTTGTTAGTGGTAAGTGAGGAAAACAATGAATAAATTAAGTCAAATTGAGGTCTTACTATTTGTATCAGGTAATGAAGGAGTGACGCTTGAAGAATTAGCACATGTGATTGGTTGTTCTACGTCCGAGACATATGACTTGATCCAGGTATTAATAAAAAAATATCATGATGATGAATTATCGGGAATGAGTATTTTAGAAGTTGGCAATGTCTTTTTGCTAACAACTAAACAAGAATATTCAAACCTTTTGAAAAAATTTGCAGCATCATCAGTGACGCAGAGCTTGTCCCAAGCAGCGATTGAATGTTTGGCGATTGTAGCATACAAACAACCAATTACACGTATTGAATTAGAAGAAATCAGAGGTGTGAATTCTTCTGGTTCGATTCAACGCTTAATTTCGCGTCAGTTAATTACTGAAAAAGGCCGTAAAGATAGTCCGGGAAGACCAATTCTTTACGGAACAACACCTTATTTCTTAGATTACTTTGGATTAAAAGACCTGAGTAGTCTTCCAGCAATAACAGAACTTGAAGAAGAAGCAGAAAAAGCGATTCCAAATGATTTATTCTTCGATCGTTTTAAAGAAAAATTTGATGAGATAGATAGCGAAAACAAAACTGAGATGGGGGAATAATAATGGAAAGATTACAAAAAGTAATGGCGCACTGCGGTGTCGCATCAAGAAGAAATTCAGAGAAAATGATTACAGAAGGTCGAGTTAAAGTCAATGGTCAATTGGTGACAGAATTAGGGGTAAAAGTATCTGCTAGTGACGCAATTGAAGTGGATGGTGTTCCGATTTATCAAGAAGAACCTGTTTACTTCCTATTCTATAAACCAAAGGGTGTTATTTCAGCTGTCAGTGATGATCGTGAACGTTCAGTTGTGACAGATTATTTCCCAAGTGTTCATGAACGTATTTTTCCAGTAGGACGTTTAGATTTTGATACTTCAGGTATCTTGCTTATGACAAATGATGGTGAGTTTTCTAATTTACTAACTCACCCAAGTCATGAAGTGCCAAAAATTTATATTGCAAAAGTTAAAGGAAACCCACTTAAAGAGGACTTAAAAGCTCTTGAGACAGGTGTTGAAATTGATGGACGTAAAACTGCGCCTGCAGTCGCTAAATTAAAATCATCAGACATTCAAAAGAAAACGGCGATTGTTGAATTAACAATTCACGAGGGTCGTAATCATCAAGTTAAGAAAATGTTTGAAGCGATTGGTTTTCCAGTTTTAAAATTGAAAAGAGAACAAATTGGTCATTTGACCTTAACAGGTTTAAATCCAGGCGAATATCGTGAATTATCAAAAAAAGAAGTAAGTCAGTTGACAGTTGATGCGAAAGGCTTAAAAACAGGTCGTCGTCATACACGTCAGACAAAGTAATTGCAACTTACTAAAAATTAGTTATAATGAACTTATATAAAAATAAATAAAGGTCGTCTTCACGGGCAGGGTGTAATTCCCGACCGGTGGTTATAGTCCACGAACTTTACAAACCGTTTGTAAAGCCGATTTGGTGAAATTCCAAAACCGACAGTTAAAGTCTGGAGTAAAGAAGATAGAGCTTATTTGAGAATGCAATCAAGTGAGCGCTGTTTTGTTATGCTTTTGTGTGACGAAAACGGCGCCTTTTTGTATCCTTAAATAGTCTCGGGAGATGATCCATAGGAGGATTTTCAGATGAGAAAAACAAAAACGGAAAAAATGGTGGTTTTATCGTTACTTGCAGGAATGGCATTTATATTATTGAAACTAGATTTCTTTATTTTGCCAACTTTTCCATGGATGAAACTAGATTTTAGTGATATTCCAATTTTAATTGGCACATTAATTTACGGTCCGATTTCAGGGATTATCATTGCGTTTATTCGTTCGTTGCTGAACTATGTTATGAGTGGCGCAGATTTAGGTAGTTTGATTGGAAATACGACAGGTTTTGTTGCGTCGGTTCTTTTTCTGTTGCCAATACATTTCTTTATGAAAAAGAAAAATAATATCAAAGGATTAGTAACAGGAACTTTTGTTTCAACGTTACTTTTAACAGGTTTTATGGCAGTTGCAAATTATTTTGTCATTTTACCGATATACTTGTTCGTTTTAAAATTAAACTTCGAGATGCCGATGTCTGAAATGATTATTTTTGGTGTTATTCCATTTAACTTAATTAAAGGCGTATTTGTTAGTCTTATCTTTGGCGTGACTTATAAAAAAATAATCCCAATTCTTGAAAAAAGAATGCAAATCAATTCGAAAGCCAGTTTAAAATAAAAGTAACAATTTGATTATATAAAAATAACTTGCGAGCAAATTTAATTTGCTCGTTTTTTCTACTTATTATTTCTTTATTATTACTAATATGTTACAATCTATTCATTGATTAATTTTAATGCCACAAATAGAAAGTTTGTGTCTTTAAAGGTAAAATATAATATATTTATTTGAAAAACTAATAATGAATACTTTGAAATACAATGAAATATTTGCAATATTTGCAACAAATTTGTTACGAATAATTTTTATTATAAAGAATGAGGGATGATTGACATTTATGGCAAATAGAAAATACATTACAGGAATTGACGGAATGCGCTCGATTGCTGTGATTGGTGTAATTATATATCATTTGTTACCAGATAAAATGCCTGGAGGATACCTAGGGGTACCACTATTTTTTGTTATTTCTGGATATTTAATGACAGATATTCTTTTGAGTGAATGGGCCAATCGACAGAAAATAAAATTACTTGATTTTTACCGTCGACGGGCAAGAAGAATTTACCCTTCGTTAATTTTATTATTTCTAGTGTTTGGATCAATCGCAGTATTTTTACCAAAAACTTTTTTAAATGATTTTAGAGGAATTACGACTACAAGTTTATTAAATGTAAATAATTTTTGGCAGATCATCAATGGCGCTTCATATTTTGATCGTTTTACAAATCACTCATCATTTACACACTTGTGGTCACTTTCTATTGAAGGCCAGTTTTACCTGACGTGGCCAATTATTGTTGCTATTACGATGTTTAAAGATAATTCTGGTAAGTTATTAAAGCGCCTTACAGGCATATTAATTATTTTATCTGCGTCAGCAATGATTATTCTTTATACACCGGAATCAATTAATCGTGTTTATTACGGAACAGATACCCGTTTATTCTCGATCTTAATGGGTGCATACTTATCATTGTGGATGCGAGAAAATAGTTTGAAACTGAAGAAATTTAGAATGAGTGCCGGCATTTGGATGTTTCTATCGACATTTGTATTAATCATTCTTGGCTTTGTATTTTTAGGTGATACTTTGAATATTGTGTATCGTGGTGGAATGTTTGTCTTTAGTTTAGTATCAACACTATTTTTATTTACAATTATTCAGAGTCCGTTTGCAAATCGAGTAATGACTAATGTGATTTTAAAATGGATTGGAACAAGAAGTTACGAGATCTATTTGGTTCAATTTCCAGTGATGATTATTTATGAATCCTTAATGAAGTTGGATGGATCGTTACCGTGGTTACATTTTACAGTTCAAATTATTTTAATCTTATCAATTTCAGAATTGTTCTATCAACTTGTCTTTTTATTGCGTCATTATGAAATTGATTTGTCTAATTTGAAAACCAATTTCGGATCAGTTAGCCAAAAAATTGGTGCAAGTTTGGTAATTATCTCGATGATTTTATTCTCAGTTAGTTTTGTTCAAGCCTCAACTGGAAAAACTGAAGATAGTTTAAAACTTCAAAAACAACTTGAGGAAAATCAAAAGTTGGTTGAGACAAAAAACAAAGAAAATAAACCCAAGCCAGAAGATTCAAAAACAACAAAGACAACTGAGACGAAAGAAACAACGTCTTCAAGTGAAAAAGAAAAAGAGAAATCAGAAACAGAATCAACTGAACAAAAATCTGAAGAAATCACACCTGAAGAGTATCAAGAAGCACAACAATTAAATATTTCTGCGATTGGCGACTCTGTTCTCTTAAGTGCTGCGCCAAGCTTGCAGACTATTTTTCCTAAATTAATTGTAGATGCTGAAGTTGGACGTCAATTTAACAAATCGTCACAAGCAGTGAAAAAACTAGTTGATAATAATCAACTGGGTGATGCTGTAATTATTGTGTTAGGAACCAATGGTGCTTTTAGTTCTAATGATGTTGATAATTTAATGGGTCAATTAGGTGATCGACCTGTATTCTTCGTTAATACTATGGTTGAACGTTATTGGCAAAAATCGGTTAATGATGAATTAAATCAAACAGTTCAACGTTACAAGAATGCACATCTGTTTGATTGGAAGACAGCATCTGCTGGGCATAATGACTGGTTAGAGGAAGATAATGTTCATATGAATAAGGTTGGAGCGGAGAATTTTAGTAAACTTCTCGCAAATCAAGTCATCGAAGAAGTCGATGAGTAAATAAAGATTAAAGCAAAAATAGTCGGTGTATGATGGAGCGGCTATTTTTTTTAATCAAAATTAGCAGTTGTTACATCCGATTGCTAATTTTTTGAATAAATTGTGTCATTTTTATGTAAAAATCATTAAATTCTGACAATTCATTTGTTTTAAAAACACGAGTGTGATACATTTATCGTGTGAAATCAAGAAGGGAATTTTTATATGGAAAATTTAGCAAATTTTTTAAGATATCTTGATCTTGAACGTAACTATTCAGTTTTAACACAATTGGCTTACGAAGAAGATATTAATGATTTTTTTGAATTTCTTAAAGAGACTGGTAGCGATGATTATCTTATGATTACAACGCAAGATGTTCGAATTTATTTAAGCGCTTTATACGATAGGAAATACAGTCGAAATTCCATTAGTCGAAAAATTTCTAGCTTACGTTCATTTTATAACTTTTTATTAAAGCAAAATGTGATTGTCGAAAATCCCTTCGAGCTTATTCATTTGAAGAAAGGATCGACTAAATTACCTCGCTTTTTTTACGAGAAGGAAATGGCAGCTCTTTTTGAGGCTGTTGAGGGAGATGAAGCTTTACAAGTTAGGAATCGAACTTTATTGGAAGTTTTGTATGGTTCGGGGTTACGTGTTTCCGAATGTGTCAACTTAAAAATCGGTGACATTGATTTTGACCATCAAGTCTTTCTAGTTCATGGTAAAGGGAATAAGGATCGTTATGTGCCATTTGGATCCTACGCTATGGAGGAAATACAAAATTATTTAATAAGTGCACGTCAAAATTTAATCGCTCCATTGACAGAAACGCATGACTTCTTATTTGTAAATGCAAGAGGTAAACCGTTAACTGTTAGAGGAATTCAATATATTTTGAAAGAGATTGTTAAGAAAAGTAGCTTAACTTCAGATATTCATCCTCATATGTTACGTCATACTTTCGCAACTCATCTCATGAATAATGGAGCAGATATGAGAACAGTCCAAGAATTATTAGGACATGCAAGTTTATCATCAACTCAAATTTATACACACGTAACAACAGAAAATTTACAAAAAAGTTATCGTAATTTTCATCCGCGTGCTTAAGGTATTATTATATTATTAAAGATTAGGAGAATTACTATGGGATATACAACATTTCATTCAACAACAATTTGTGCAGTAGAAAAAGACGGTAAGTTTGCAATGGCAGGTGATGGCCAAGTAACGATGGGTGAATCTGTCGTAATGAAAGGAACAGCTCGTAAGGTACGCCGTATTTATAATGATGAAGTTGTCGTTGGCTTTGCTGGTAGCGTTGCAGATGCCTTCAATCTTGAAGAGAAATTTGAAGCAAAACTAAATCAATACAAAGGTAATTTGATGCGTGCTGCCGTAGAATTGGCAATGGAATGGCGCAGTGATAAGATGATGCAAAAATTAGAAGCGATGCTAATCGTCATGAATGATAAAGAAATGCTTGTCGTTTCTGGAACAGGTGAAGTAATTGCTCCAGATGATGGTATTTTGGCGATTGGTTCTGGTGGAAATTACGCTTTAGCTGCCGCGAGAGCAATGAAACGAAATGGTCGCACTGATATGTCTGCAGGTGAAATTGCTAAAGAAGCACTTAATGTTGCTGCTGATATTTGTGTTTATACCAATCATAATATTATCTTGGAAGAAATTTAAGGAGAGTTTTATATGAATTCAATGCAAAAAACACCAAAAGAAATAGTTAAAGAATTAGATCAATATATTGTTGGACAAGATGTTGCGAAGAAATCTGTCGCAATTGCACTTCGTAATCGCTACAGAAGAATGCTTTTAGATGAAGAAATGCAACATGAAATCACACCTAAAAACCTATTAATGATCGGTCCTACAGGTGTTGGTAAAACTGAAATCGCGCGTCGTTTAGCTCGCATCGTGAACGCGCCGTTTGTAAAAGTTGAAGCAACTAAATTTACTGAAGTTGGGTATGTTGGTCGTGACGTAGAATCAATGGTTCGTGATTTGGTTGAAGCGAGTATTTCAATTGTTCAAAAAGAAAAACACAATCAAGTATACGCGCAAGCAAAAGTAAAAGCAGAAGAACGCTTAGTGAAATTACTTGTACCTGGCATCAAAAAAGAAAGTAAGAAAAATCAAAACCAATTTGAAGCAATGATGCAAATGATGAATGGTCTTCAAGGTGGTGAAGTTCAAGAAGAAAAAGAAGAAGTAACAGAATCTGTTAGAGTGAGTCGTGAAACTGTTAAATCTCAACTTGAAAAAGGCTTATTAGAAAATCGTGAAATTACGATTGAAGTTGAAGAAAAGAAAAATACACCAACGATGAATAATGGTCTTGAACAAATGGGGATTGACTTAAACGATACTTTAAATGCGTTAACACCGAAGAAAAGAGTGAAACGTGTTGTTTCAGTGAGTGAAGCACGGGAAATACTAATTAATGAAGAATCTTCAAAATTAGTCAACGAAGCAGATATTCATAGTGACGCAATTAAATTGGCCCAAAATAATGGTATTATTTTTATCGACGAGTTTGATAAAATCACTTCTAAGTCAGAAAATAACGGTCAAGTTTCACGTGAAGGAGTTCAAAGAGATATCTTACCGATTGTTGAAGGCTCTTTAGTGAATACAAAATATGGTTCAATCTCAACGGAACATATTCTATTCATTGCCTCAGGGGCATTCCACTTAACCAAACCAAGTGATTTAATCCCTGAATTGCAAGGTCGTTTCCCAATCCGTGTTGAGCTAGAAGATTTAACTGCTGAAGATTTTGTTCGTATTTTAACTGAGCCAAATAATGCATTGATTAAACAATATATTGCCTTACTAGGAACAGAGAATATTGATGTCATCTTTACGAAAGAAGCGATTGAACGAATCGCAAAAATTGCGTATGATGTAAATAGTGAAACCGATAACATCGGAGCGCGTCGTCTACATACAATTTTAGAAAAATTATTAGAAGACTTATTATTTGAAGCATCCGATATGCATATGGGTGAAATCACAATTACAGAAAGTTATGTAGATGATAAATTAAATAAAATTGCAATTGACGAAGATTTAAGTCGATACATTCTATAAAAAAAGGTTGAATTTAGAGAGGCGGAAACGTCATGGAGTCGTTGTTAAGTAAAACGAGAATGATTAACGAATTACTACAAAAAGAAAATACGCTAAATATTCATACAGAACTTCCATACAATCAAATGGCAGATATTTTAGGTGATGTTTTAGATTGTAATGTCTATATTGTTGATCAAGTGGGGTCTATTATTGGTTATATAGTTATGCATCATGTCAACAATGATCGCATTAAAAATATGTTAGAAGCACAACAATTACCTGAAGATTACACAATGATGTTAGGTGCGATTCACAAAACAAAAGAAAACATCCCATTAACAAATGATTTAACAGTGTTCCCAATTGAGCTTCGTGATGAAGCCTCTGAAGCGTTTACGACAATTGTTCCTATTTATGGTGCTGGTGAGCATCTTGGAACAATTGTTCTTGGACGTTTGGGTGCAAAATTTGATACAATGGACTTAATTCTTGCTGAGTATAGTGCGACAGTTGTTGGGATGCAAATTCTTTATCAACACTCGCGCGAAGTCGAACGTTCTATTCATGAAACAACAGCGGTACAGATGGCAATTAATACTCTATCTTATAGTGAATTAAAAGCTGTCAAGGCTATTTTTGAAGAATTAAACGGACCTGAAGGACGGTTAACAGCTTCAACAGTTGCTGATAGAATTGGAATTACACGTTCGGTGATTGTGAATGCGTTGCGTAAATTGGAATCTGCAGGTGTCATTGAAACACGATCATTAGGCATGAAAGGTACTTACATCAAGATTGTAAATACTTACTTTAAGGCAGAGTTAGATAAAACTGAATTAATTTAAGGTTTGAATTTTTGGAGGTGTCAAAAGTTGGTAAAGTTAAAAAATGAAAAATGTGAAGTTGAAATTAGTCCACATGGTGCAGAATTAACAAGTTTTAAACTTGCAAGTTCAGGATTAGAATATATCTGGCAAGGTGAACAAAAATATTGGGGAAGAAGTGCGCCTAATTTATTTCCAATTGTTGGTCGATTACAAAATGATCAATACAAATATCAAGGAAAAAAATATAACATGTCGCAGC
Source organism: Vagococcus silagei (assembly GCF_004795745.1). Lineage (GTDB taxonomy): Bacteria > Bacillota > Bacilli > Lactobacillales > Vagococcaceae > Vagococcus > Vagococcus silagei. Next base: position 119,891 of record NZ_SDGV01000010.1, read on the forward strand.
ATGGCTTTGCGCGTGATTTATTGTTTTCAATTGTCGAAGAAACTGATCAACAAGTTACATTTTTACTTAAAAGCAATGAAGAAACATTAAGAAATTATCCTTTTGAATTTGATTTGAAAGTATCATATGAACTTATTGAAGCATCATTGAAGGTAAGCTATGTCGTTCATAGTTTAAGTGAGGAAATGTATTTCGGCATTGGCGGCCATCCTGGATTTAATGTGCCTTTGGTTGAAAATACCTCATTTGAAGATTACTATCTATCTTTCACACCATCTAAAAGTCGAACAATGTTACCATTAGAGGGTCCTTTCATTGATTTAGAGCATGCAACATTGGCCCAAACAAATACTGATATTGTTATTAATCGAGAAATGTTCGAAAAAGATGCGCTAGTCTTAAGAACTTCTGGCCACAATACTTTTAGAATTCTATCAGATGCAACGAAGCATGGCGTGGAAGTGTCTTATCGAGATGCGCCGTTTGTTGGATTTTGGAGTCCATATATGACAGATGCACCATTTGTATGTATTGAACCGTGGTGGGGTATCGCTGATTCCTTGGAAGCGACTGGAAATATTGAGGATAAATATGGTATTAATTGCTTGAAATTAAATGAGACTTTTGAAGCAAGTTATACAATTAATGTTTTTTAAAAAGGAAAAGAGGCCAAAGCCTCTTTTTTTTACATTAATTTTTCATACCTATTGAACGATTTCTAATTCACTCATGATAATAGAGGCTGTTTCTTCAATTGAAAGTTGTGCTACGTTGATGATTAAGCATCCAATTTTTTCATAAAGATCGTTCGCAAATTTTAATTCGTTTTTGATCGAGTCGATATCTGAGTATGCTGTATCAGGATTTAATCCGTAAGCTTTCATTCTTTCACGTCGAATTGTATTCAATACTTGAGGGTCATTAGTTAAACCAACAATTCGACTGGGATCGACTTCCCAAAGTTGCTTCGGAATATGTGCGCTTGGGATTAGCGGCAAATTGGCAACTTTAATATTTTTATTTGCTAAAAATAAACTGAGTGGTGTTTTAGACGTTCGTGAGACACCTAATAATACGATGTCAGCATCAAGAAATCCTTTTGGATCTTTACCGTCATCGTACTTAACAGCAAATTCCATTGCACTCATACGATCAAAATAATTCTTATTTAAAAAATGACTTGCTCCGGGCACACGAGAGGGTTCATAACCAGACCGACGTGATAATTCAAACATCAGTGGTGACATCGCATCAAGATTAAAGAGACTATTCTTTTGACAAAATTTAACTGCAACTTCAACCAGTTCATCGGACACTAAAGTTTGAAGAACAATGGCATTCAATTCTTTAGCTCTTTCAAGAGCGACCATTAAGTCTGTTTCATTATCAATAAACGATTTTCGAATAACTTTAATTGTAACATCTAAATTTTCATACTGGGCCATCGCAGCAGCGGATAGTTTAGCTCCAGTTTCGCCAGCAGAATCAGAAATAATATAAATATAAATTGTTTGTTCAGACATTGTGATTCCTCGCTTTACTTTTTACTTTCTCCCCATTATATCATATAATGAATGATGAGTAAGCAAGTTCAAGGGGGCCAATATGCAAGTTAAAATAAAAGAAGCACTAGATATTATGAAAGATAACGGTTTGAAATACACGAAACGTCGTGAAGAAATTTTAACGTATCTAGCAGAAGAAAATCGTTATATTGGTGCGACAGAAGTTTTTGATTTTATGAGTCAAAAATATAAAGGCATGAGCTATGATACTGTCTATCGAAATTTAAAAGATTTTACAAAATTATCTTTACTTGAGGAAACAGAACTAATGGGTGAGAAAAAATATCGATTTCACTGTGATGTATGTGAGCATTCGCATCACCATCACCACTTCATATGCTTGTCGTGTGGGGCAACAAGAGAGATTGATATGTGTCCGATGAATTTTTTCACAGAACAGTTACCGGATTGTGAAATTACAGATCATCGTTTCGAAATATTAGGAAAATGTGATAAATGTTTAAAAAAGTCAAACTCATAGTTGACTGAAAAATCACAATTAGTTATAATATATAACGAACAGTTTTTTGTTTATATATATATGAAAAACGGTTACCTAAAGTTTGGAGGGAGGGAATTTACATGTCAAAAACTGTTGTTCGTAAAAACGAATCATTAGATGACGCTCTTCGTCGCTTCAAACGTTCCGTGTCAAAAACTGGTACCTTACAAGAGTACCGCAAGCGTGAGTACTACGAGAAACCAAGTGTTAAGCGTAAGAAAAAGTCTGAAGCTGCAAGAAAGCGTAAAAAATACTAGTTTTAATGAATGGATCTGATATTATGACACTATTTGAAGAAATTAATAGTGATATAAAAATAGCGATGAAAAGTAAAGACAAGGAAGCATTGGCAATCCTCCGTATTGTAAAAGCTTTATTACAAAATGAAGAAATAGCAAAAGGAAGTAAGCTAAATTCTGATGAAGAATTAACCGTGTTATCCCGAGAAGTGAAACAAAGAAAAGAAGCGTTAACTGAGTTTGAAAAAGCAGGTCGTCAAGATTTGATTGCTCAAGCACAAAATGCTCTCGATATTGTTTCAAAATATTTGCCTACACAATTATCTGATGAAGAACTGGAAACATTAATCCAAAATGCGATTGATACTTCTGGTGCCACTTCAATGAAAGATTTTGGAAAAGTTATGGGGATTGTTATGCCCCAAACTAAAGGTAAGGCAGATGGTCAAAAAGTTAATGCTTTAGTTAAACAATTAATATCATAATCCGAATTAAAAGTAAGATATTCATCTTATAATCAATTTAGAAGTCTTAAAATCCTTGTGATTTTAGGGCTTCTTTATTTTTTGAGATAATAAAATGTTAAATTCATGGTAATTTAATACCAGTTTCCAACAAAATGACACATGCATGAATAGTTGGTGTTCTTATAAAGATGTGGTATTATTTACAAGTAATAGGATAAATAAAGGAGTTGTCGTATATTTGACTGTTCAAGAAAGAAAGAGCCTTGAAATCTCAATAGAAAATGTAAAAGATTTAAATGAATTATTTGGCTCTCAAGATAAAAATATAAAACTTATTGAAGACTATTTAAATGTCGAAATTTCGACTCGTGGTGAAATTATGCAGATCGAAGGCGAGGCGGAAAGTGTTCAACAAACTCATGATATTCTTGTAGTCCTTCAAGAATTAATTAATCGAGGTCATAAGATGAATACGCAAGATGTGATTAGTGCTATTAAAATGCGCCAAAGTGATACACTTAAATCATTTTTATCATTGTATGAAAATACGTTAATCAAAGATGCCAAAGGCCAATCTATCAAAATAAAAAATTTGAATCAAAAACAATATGTGAATGCGATTAATTCAAATGATGTCGTTTTTGGAATTGGGCCTGCGGGAACTGGTAAAACATTCTTAGCTGTGGTCATGGCAATTGCGGCTTTAAAAAATGGACAAGTAAAAAAAATTATTTTAACCAGACCAGCAGTTGAAGCTGGAGAAAATCTAGGATTCTTACCTGGCGATTTACAAGAAAAAGTTAATCCTTACTTACGTCCAATTTATGATGCACTATACCAAATTTTAGGTGTCGAACATACAAATCGTTTGATGGAACGAGGAGTCATTGAAATTGCTCCATTAGCATATATGCGCGGAAGAACGCTAGAAGATGCTTTTATTATTTTAGATGAGGCACAAAATACAACAAATGCGCAAATGAAGATGTTTTTAACCCGTCTTGGCTATCAATCAAAAATGATTGTGAATGGTGATAAAACACAAATTGATTTGCCTAAAGGTGTCGAGAGTGGCTTAGTGCATTCAGAAAAAATTCTAAAAAATATTAAACGAATCAGATTTATTGAATTCTCAGCTAGTGATGTTGTGCGTCACCCTGTTGTTGCGGATATTATTCGGGCGTATGAAGGAAACTAATAATAAGTAAAGGAGTATTGTGATGACATTCGATTTAAGAAATATCTTTCAAAAATTAGGCAAGAGATACATTCCTATTGTGATATTAGTAATGTCACTGATACTGTTTGGTTTTATGTTTGGTAGCGTGCGCCAAAAACAAGCTGATTTTAAGGTTGGAAAACTTGCGGAAGAAACAATTCGAGCAAATAAAACAATCGAAAACAAGAAAGAAACTGAAGAAAAACAAAGACTTGCAGTTGAGAGTGTCTCGCCAGAGTATACGTATGATGCAAATAAAGAAAAAAACCAACTAGATTTAGTCGATAAATTATTTACAATGGTCGATGAGGTTAATTCTGAAACAGCAAAAAAATACCAAGCAGATTTAGATAAAGCGAAAGATAAAAAATCTGTTTTCGAACCTAAGGTAGAGGAAAAAATCCCCTTATTAAAATCGAAATTTGAAAAGTTAAGTCCAGAGAATTTAGTCTTTTATCAATCTTTTCCGGATAATTTTTATGAGCAAATTTTTTTACTATCTTCAAGTGAGCTTCTAAAAATAAAAACAGAGAGCTCAAATATTATTCAACAGACGATGGGGCAAAAAATTAGAAATTCTAATTTACAAATTGAAAAACAAAAAGCTGTTGAAAAAGTTCAGTTTTTAAATTTTAATAATGTTGAACAGCAAATCGTTGAACGAATTGTTGAGAGAAGTATTATTGTCAATGAGGTTGCAAACGATAAAGCGACTGACAAAATGAAAGAAATTGCTCTCAGTGCAGTTCAACCCGCAATGATTTATCAAGGTGAAATTATTGTGCGTGAAGGTGAACAAATTGATAGTAAAGCAATGGAGAAAATTAATCTATTAGGCTTGAATAATCAATCCACCTCAGTTTCACCAATCTTAGCAATGATTATTGCGTTGCTTTTACAAATTATATTAGTTGTCTATTTTGTTTTTAAAGATAAAGACTTATACAATCAAAGTATGAATTTGACGTTCTATTTCGTTGCGATTATCTTTGCAGTTCTTTTGATGAAGATGATTTATCTATTCCAAAAGGACACAACAAATGCCTTTGGGTTACTTTTCCCTGCAGCGTTTGGACCACTGATGTTACACTTATTTGTTGGCAAACGTTGGGGCATCTTATTGTCAATGTTCCAAGGGATTTTTGCGACTTTTATTTTCTACGATATGGCGGGTACGACGTCGTTACTAGTGATTAGTCTTTTCTATATTTTCACTGGCTGTATTGCGACATTTCTTCAAAGAAAACGAATTAGTGAACAATTAACACAAGCGTCGTTCTTATTGATATTAATCCCAGTACTATTTATTAATGTTCTAATCGCTTATCAAGGGATGGGACTTTTTGATAGCCGAACACTAACAAATATTTTTGTTGCCTTCGTCAGCGGTTTGTTTTCATTTATTTTATCAATCGGACTTCATCCATATATTGAATTAATGGTGACTGATGATAGTGTGATTGTCTTAAATGAGTTAAGTAATCCAAATCATCCATTATTGAAACAATTGCTTGAAGAGGCTCCTGGTACGTATCACCATAGTATGATGGTGGCGTCACTAAGCGCGAATGCCGTTGCAGAAATTGGCGGTCGTTCTCTTCTCACACGAGTGGCGTGTTATTATCATGATATTGGTAAATTAAAACATGCTAATTTCTTCGTAGAAAACCTACCGGCTGGTGCTGAAAATCCACATAACTTTTTATTACCATCTGATAGTAAAGAGATTATTTTTGGACATGTGACAGATGGAGTTAAAGTATTAGAAGAAGCAGAAATGCCACAATTTATTATTGATGTTTGCCGTCAACATCATGGGACAACCTTAATGAAGTATTTCTATATTAAAGAAAAAGAACGTAACAATGATACAAGTGAAGCGTCATTTAGATATCCAGGACCAATTCCACAATGTCGTGAAATTGGGGTAATAAATATTGCCGATAGTGCTGAAGCAGCAGTTCGTGCTATGGATAATCCAACGAATGAAAAAATTAAAGATTTCGTTCACCAGCTGATTCAAGGTCGTATTGATGATGGTCAGTTGTTAGATTCTGGGTTAACTTTAAAAGAATTAAAAATTATTGAACAGTCAATTGTGACGGGATTGTCTAGTACGTTCCATTCACGTATAAAATATCCAAAAATGAAATCTGAAGCAGAACAAATGAAACAGGAACAAGAAGAAAGAGGGGACTAATTTGGATTTAACTCTATATGACGAACAAAATCGACTCACACAAGAGCAAATAAAATTAGTAACAGATATATTGGATTTCGCAGCAAATGATACTGAAATAAACTTGCCAGAAGATACTGAAATTTCAGTAACTTTTATTGACAACGAAGAAATTCGGGAAATAAACAAGGAGTATCGTCATAAAGATTATGCGACTGATGTTATTAGTTTTGCGATTGAAGATGAAGTAGATGATGAGTTTCCAATTAATTTAGAAGGTTTTGATATTCCTCGAAATATCGGCGATTTATTTGTATCTGTCGAAAAAATACAAGAACAAGCTGAGGAATATGGACATTCATTTGATCGTGAGCTAGGATTTTTAGTTCTACATGGTTTTTTACATCTGAATGGTTATGATCATATGGAACCAGCTGATGAAAAAGAAATGTTTGATTTACAAAGAAAGATATTAGATAATTATGGCCTCGAAAGATAAAAAGACAACTAAAAATAAAAATTTTTGTGAGTCGTTGAAGTATGCATTATGTGGGATAAAAACAGTTTTTAAGATGGAACGCAATATGCGTTTTCATCTTTTTGCTGCAATTATGGTTATTATACTTTCATTTGTTTTAGAATTGTCAAAAGGTGAATGGCTAATCATTATTATTGTTTTAGGGCTGGTTTTATTCTCTGAAATTGTCAATTCTTCTCTTGAGAGACTTGTCGATTTGACAACAAATCAACAATTTCATCCACTGGCAAAAGAAGTAAAAGACATGGCAGCTGCTGGCGTCTTAATTATCGCGATGACAGCACTTGTGATTGGTATTATTATCTTTGGACCAAAATTATTCGAAGTTTTTCTACAAATTAGGGGGTAAAAAATGTTTAACGAAGATTACAAATCAGGGTTTGTCGCTATTATTGGGCGGCCAAACGTAGGTAAATCAACATTATTAAATCGAATTGTTGCGCAGAAAATTGCGATTATGAGTGATAAGGCTCAAACAACGCGTAATAAAATTCAAGGTGTGTATACGACAGATGAAGCGCAAGTCGTTTTTATTGATACACCGGGAATTCATAAACCAAAAACTAAACTGGGCGATTTTATGGTCGAAACAGCTTATAGTGCGCTTAGAGAAGTTGATGCAGTTATTTTTATGGTAAGTGCCGATCAACCACGTGGTCGCGGTGATGACTTCATTATCGAGCGTTTGAAAAAAAGTGAAGCACCTATTTATCTTGTCATTAATAAAATTGACACTATTCATCCTGATAAGTTGTTACCGATTATTGAAGATTATAGTGAACAACTTGATTTTAAAGAAATTATTCCGATTTCAGCAACTGAAGGAAACAATGTACCAAACCTTTTAGAAACTTTAGTAAATGACATGCCAAATGGACCGCAATTCTATCCAGATGATCAAGTAACAGATCATCCAGAGTATTTTATTGTTTCTGAATTAATTCGTGAGAAAGTATTACAATTAACTGAACAAGAAGTACCTCATTCAGTAGCTGTCATTACTGAGAGTATGAAACGGGACGAGTATGATAAAATTCATATTCAGGCAACAATCATAGTTGAAAGAGACAGTCAAAAAGGGATTATCATCGGCAAGGGTGGTAAAATGTTAAAAAATATCGGGATCAAATCGCGTCGTGATATTGAAAACTTACTTGGCAATAAAGTCTATTTGGAACTTTGGGTAAAAGTTCAGAAAAACTGGCGTGATAAACAAAAAGATCTATTAAACTTTGGTTACCGTGAAATGGATTATTAAACAAATAAAAGGGAGTGTGACAAAAGTGCGTCACACTCCTTTAATTACGAATGATGAGCGTTGTAAAACTCAATTCGGTGAAAAACTTACAGCACAATTTTTTTGTCATTAGGGGGTGAATGCATGGAGCGGAATTTGGAAATTGAAGGACTTGTTTTGTTTAATCGCGATTATAAAGAAAAAGATAAACTTGTAAAAATTTTTACGGCAAGTCGTGGGAAAAAAATGTTTTATGTCCGCAATGTGAGACGAAAAAACAGCCCGTTCTTGAGTGCAATTCAACCTTATACCAAGGCGAATTATGTTGTTGATTTAAATCAAGAAGGGCTATCATTCTTGTCTGCAATTAAAGAAGTTACGCCGTATAAAACAATTCAGCAAGATATTTTTATCTCAGCTTATGCAACTTATATTTTGAATTTAGTTGATGTTGCGATTCAAGACGGCGAACCTGATTTTGCATTGTACGGATTTACAAAAGAAGCCTTAATTTTTTTAGATCAAGGCGTTGATCCTGAAATTATTACTAATATTTTTGAAATCCAGCTCTTAGCTCGTTTTGGTTTAACATTTAATTGGTTAGAATGTGCTGTGTGTGGGGAAACACATGGTAAATTTGATTTGTCACCGAAATATCATGGTGTTTTATGCGAAAATCATTTTTCAAAAGATGAGCATCGCTATCATTTCGATCCAATTGCGATGCATTTCATTCGTTTGTTCTCAAACATAAAATATGATCAAATCAATTCAATCTCATTAAAACCAGAAACTAAAGATGCCATTCGGTTAATTCTTGATGAAATTTATGATGAATATGTAGGGATTCATTTAAAAAGCAAAAAGTTTATCACGCAAATGAAAGATTGGGAAAACATGTTACGAAAAGATTGAAAAATAAATTGACAAATCGCTTAATTATCATTAGAATTGATTTAATTAAATCATTACGAAGATAGAGACAAGTAGTAAAATCCTTTTTTAGCGAATCTGTAATAGTGAAAGGCAGATAATTTTGATTTTATGAAGGCACTCTGGAGTAATAGCAACGAAGCTGCTGATCTTTCGATTAGATCAGAAGTAGGGTGGAACCGCGAAATAGTAATTCGTCCCTATATCTTATTTATTATAAGGTATAGGGTTTTTTGTGATTAAAAGGAGGAAAACAGATGAGTAACAAATTGACAGTTCAAGAGATGATTCTAGCTTTACAAAATTACTGGTCAAAACAAGGTTGTATGTTAATGCAAGCTTATGATACAGAAAAAGGTGCGGGAACAATGAGTCCATATACATTTTTAAGAGCGATTGGGCCTGAGCCATGGAATGCGGCATATGTTGAGCCGTCACGTCGTCCTGCAGATGGACGCTACGGAGATAATCCAAACCGTTTGTATCAACATCATCAATTTCAAGTTGTAATGAAACCATCACCACTTAACATTCAAGAGTTATATTTGGATAGCTTAAAAGTTTTAGGTATTGACCCGTTACAACATGATATTCGTTTTGTTGAAGATAACTGGGAAAACCCATCAATGGGTTGTGCTGGTTTAGGCTGGGAAGTTTGGTTAGACGGTATGGAAATTACCCAATTCACTTATTTCCAACAAGTCGGTGGTTTAGAGTGTAAACCTGTCACTTCGGAAATTACTTATGGTCTTGAACGTTTGGCTTCATACATTCAAGAAGTTGAAAGTGTTTATGACTTAGAGTGGACTCATGGTGTTAAATATGGAGAAATTTTTGTGCAACCAGAATTTGAGCATTCAGTTTATTCGTTTGAATTAAGCAATCAAGAGATGCTTTTAGATTTGTTTGGTAAATATGAAGCTGAAGCAAATCGTTGTATTGAAAAAAACTTAGTCCATCCTGCCTATGATTACGTCTTGAAATGTAGCCATATGTTTAACTTGCTAGATGCAAGAGGTGCAGTTTCTGTTACAGAACGTGCCGGCTACCTATCACGTATTCGAAATATGGCGCGTGAACTTGCGAAGGCTTTCGTAGATGAACGAGAAAAACTAGGATTCCCATTATTACAAAAAGAAAATAAGGAGGCAAAATAAAATGACACAACAATTTTTATTAGAGATTGGTTTAGAAGAAGTTCCTGCTCATTTAGTGACCCCAAGTATGAATCAATTAGAAACTAAAATTCGTACTTTTTTAGATGAAAATCGTTTATCTTTTGAAGAAATCGAACAATTTTCAACACCAAGAAGATTTGCCTTCCGTGTAAATGGGTTAGCAGAAAAACAAACTGATATTGATGAAAAAGCAAAAGGGCCAGCTAAAAAAATTGCTCAAGATGCTGAAGGAAATTGGACAAAAGCGGGACTAGGGTTTGCAAGAGGTCAAGGTGTAGACGCTGATGCTTTATATTTTGAAGATTTAAAAGGTGTTGAGTACGTATTTGCTAATAAACATGAAATTGGCAAACCGGCAGCGGATATTTTACCAGAATTAATGACTGTTGTACCAACATTAAACTTTCCAGTATCAATGCATTGGGCAAATTATGATTATAAATTTATTCGTCCAGTTCACTGGTTAGTAGCTTTACTTGATGACAAAGTATTGCCAATGTCATTGTTTGATGTAGTCAGTTCAAATGTGTCACGTGGACACCGTTTCTTAGGTGCTGATACAACAATCGAAAGTGCAGCAAGCTATGAAAATGCGTTAGAAAAAGAATGCGTAATGGTTTCTGCAACCAAACGAAAAGCTACGATTGAAGCTCAAATTAATCAAATTGCCAATGAAAATAATTGGAAAGTCGAATTAGATGCAGATCTTTTAGAAGAGGTAAATAACTTAGTTGAATATCCTACAGCTTTCGTGGGTAATTTTGATGAAAAATATTTAGCTATTCCTTCTGAAGTTTTAATTACTTCAATGAAAGAACATCAACGTTACTTTGAAGTTTATTCTGAAACTGGTGAATTGATGAATCATTTCATTTCTGTCAGAAATGGTAATCGTGATCATATTGAAACAGTGGCTAAAGGTAATGAAAAAGTTCTTCTAGCTCGTCTAGAAGATGCAGAGTTTTTCTATAATGAAGATTTAAAAACAACAATTGATGCTTGTTTAGAACGACTTAAAGCTGTGACTTTCCACGTTAAGATTGGTTCAATGTACGAAAAAATGTTACGTGTTCAAGCGATTAGCCAATATTTAGGTGAATTTGTTAATCTAACTGAAACAGAATTAAAACATCTATCTCGTGCTAGTCAAATCTATAAATTTGATTTGGTGACAAATATGGTCAATGAATTCCCTGAGTTACAAGGAATTATCGGTGAAAAATATGCTCTAGTTCAGGGTGAAGCAATCGGAGTAGCGCAAGCAATTCGCGAGCACTATTTACCAAACTCAAGTGATAGCGAGTTACCACAATCAAATATCGGTGCTATCCTTGCCATTGCTGACAAATTAGATACACTGTTTACGTTCTTTACTGTAGGACTAAGTCCGAAAGGCTCTAATGATCCATACGCACTAAGAAGACAAGCTTATGGAATTATTCGTATCATTGAAGATAAAGGCTGGGAATTCCCAATTGGCGAATTGCAAGATAAAATTGTTGAAATTATCAACAATCGTTCAACTCAATTTGGGATTAAGCTTGACGATAATCAAGAAGCAATTAATGTCTTTATGAAAGGCCGTATTAAACAATGGTTACTTGCTAAAAAAATTCGTCACGATATTATCGAAGCAGTGGTTGAAAGTGAACAAAAAGATTTAAGCAATATGTTTGAAGTTGCCAATATTTTACGTAAGCAAATGAGCGAAGAGGATTTTAAAGCTACTATCGAATCATTAACACGTGTCTTAAATTTAGCAGCTAAGAAAGAATCAATTACGATTGACATCAACCCTGATTTGTTTAAAAATCAATCCGAAAAAGCTTTGTATGCGGCAGTTGAAGCCATTGACACTCAAATTGAAACATTGACTTTAAAAGAAATGTTTGATGAATTGAAAAAATTAACACCATTAATTCAAGATTACTTTGAAGATACAATGGTTATGATTGATGATGAAAAAGTGAAAGAAAATCGTTTGAGTCAATTAAGAAAATTAGCAAATATTGTTGTGCCGTTTGCTAACTTGGAACATTTAGTTGTGAAATAATGAGGTAACTGAGGAGACTAGTTTTTACTAGTTTCCTTTTTTTACTTAAAAGTCACTGGAATTACTTTTAGCGATTAAAAACAACTAATAAAGCGACATAATTTTATGATTAGATTGATATTGCGTTCAAATAACTATATAATTAAAGTATTGTAAGCAAAGAATTAAAAGGAGAGAATTCAATGAAAAAGAAAATCTTATCAACAGCTTTGTTTAGTACTTTGTTATTAGGTGGTATTGTCGCGACACCAGTAACTTTACTAAATGGAAACGGCATCGAAACAAACGTTGTAAGTGCAAGTCCGTCAGATTTTAAAGGCTATGCTTTTAATGGTTACGGAACAATCGTAAAAAAAGGCTACAATACATGGCAAAATTTTAATTGGGTAAAGAAAGGTAACTCAACTGATATTTTTAACCAGACAGTAGGTATCAAGTACAAATATGTCGCTCCTAATGGAACTGTGTACTATTCATTATATACAAGAGATAATCAATGGTTAGGCTATTTAAATAGTGATGCTGTTGCGATTGGAAATTCAATTCAAGGTGCTGCAGTAAGTACGCCCAAGTTTATTGTGATGACAAATCCAACTTATCCTTTATATAGCAACTTTGCTTGGAATCAAATTGGACACTCTAGAGATTTGATGAATCGTAAATTAAAAGTGAAGTATAGTTATTTCCATTATAATGGACCGACATACTATTCTTTATATAATCTTAATGATGAATGGTTAGGTTATGTGAATTCAACTGCAACACAAGACTATGTTGATACTGGAAACTCAAATTCACGTGTAAATCACTATTTAACAGTTACGAAAGATAACTATCCTGTTTATAGTAATTTGAATTGGGACAAGAAAAATGATTCTAAAAATTTAATGAATCAAACTTTCCATGTGAAGTATAAATATGTTCGTAACTTTAGAACGTACTTCTCAATCTACGATGTTCAAGGAAACTGGCAAGGATACATCGAAGACAAGGCAGTGGTAACAGCAGCTCAAGAACATGGAGCATTTGTTTCAGAAAATATGTATATCACGTCTAAAAATGATGAAATCAAATTATATAATAATATGACTGATCCATTAGCAGTTCGTACTACTATGAACAATATGAAAGGTAATCCATTCCATGCGAAAGGAAAATACTTTACATTTAAAGGTGAAACATTCTATTCAGCATATGATGGAAATGGTAGTTGGTTAGGTTATGTTAAAGCTAGTGATGTTGATACTAACGGAAAACCTCAAGGAACTGGACATGGTATTACGCCTCGTGTCGTAACAATTAAAAATAAAGGCAAAGACATCTATAATAGTTTTAACTTTAATGTTAGAGATAATACATCTAATTGGGTAGGTAAGTCACTTAAAGCAACAGGTTATTATCGTCACGTTAATGGTACAATTTATTATTCAGTTTCATCTGATAGTAGTTGGGTAGGTTACATTTCAGAAGAAGATTTAAACTTAAACCCAGCAGAGTTATCTGGTGTTAAAGATCATACCGTTTATGTTGGCACTCAAAATTATGATTTAATGGCTGGTGTTAGTGCTAGTGATGAAGCTGGTAATGCTTATGAAATTACGATTAACGGTAAAGATAAAATTGATTACAACACACCTGGTAAATACGCAATTAAATATCAATTCATCAATAAAGATGATCAAGTGGTGTCTAAAGACGCAACTGTCGAAGTTGTGAAAAAACCAGTCTTTGAAGGTGTTGCGAATAAAGAAGTGAAGATTTCTGAAAAAGATACTTTTGATCCTAAGAAAGATGTAAAAGTCAAAGATCATAAAGGAAAAGAAATGGAAATCACTGTAACAGGTACAGTTGATTGGAGTAAAACAGGCCAAAACACATTAACTTATAGTGTGAAAGGTCTTAATGATGAAATCATTAAACAAGATCGTATCATTACTGTTAAAGACGACCGTGCGATTGCATTTACGGGTGTTGAAGATGTGAAACAAAGTGTTGCAATCGGTACATTTGATGCTAATGCAGGGGTTTCACTTAAAGATGCTAATGGCGTCGCAATTCCATTTACAGTTGTTGGAAATGTTGTGGCAACTGTGAAAGGTGATTACTTAATTGAGTATCATGCAACAAATCCTCATACACAAGAAACTATTGTTGCGAAACGTAAAGTAAGTATCATTGATGTTGAACCTACATCAGTAGCCATTCAAAATGGTAAAACAAGTATGAGACCAGGTCAAACACAAGAATTGCAAACAAAAATTTTACCGGAAGATGCGAGCAAGCGTGATCTTACATGGTTAACTTCAAATGCTGGTGTTGCAACTGTGGATGCAACAGGTAAAGTAACAGCAGTAGCTCCAGGAACTGTTGAAATTATGGCAAAAACTGTTAACGGTAAAACTGCGTCATTAAATATCACTGTAACTAATGATATCAAAGGTGAAGCTAAAGTGACGGACGTTGTTGAAGCAGAGAACAAAGTTACGAAATTCAAACTAAATTTTGAAAACAAAGAACCAGAAGATTTAACAGTTAAATCAATTACATTTGATACCTTTACAATCTTAGGAACAGAATTAGCGGATGCTGCAATTCCAGCATCTGGAAATATTTCACTTGAGATTACAGAAAATACGAATGTTCCTAAAACAGGTTTAGTTGTAAAAGTAACAGTTGTGGATCGTAGTAATATTGAAAAAGAATTCACAGCAACAATTCAATAATTATAATTAAAATGAAAGATAGTTAGAGACTAACTCTAACTATCTTTTTTTGATTCTGTGTCAAGAAGTAGTGTTATTGTTGTTAAAAAATGGTATGATATTGTTGTATATCTTTAATACAAACTTAAAGTGAAATAAAATGTTTTAAGGAGGAGCAGATAGCAAGATGGACAAAAGTCAAAACGAACCTCTTCCATCTCAAAATGAAACTCAACAAACGGAAGTCCCGACTCAAAGACGCCGAGTTAAAAAGAGACGTCGTAAGTCGAGTATGAATTCTGAAGAAATTAATCAAAAAATACACGCATCGTTTGATGATTCGCAATTAATTGATGATGAATTCGAAAAAATTAAGATTGAAGAGAAAAAAATACCACAAACACCGAAAAACGAACCGATGCAAAAAGAGCCGAATGCTAAAGCCGAAAAAAATATTAAGCCTTCAGTTTATGCATCTATTCTTTTATTAGTTGCAGGAGTGGGACTTGTTTGGTGGTTTAAAACACAAGTTTCAATTACTGTGCCAAACTTTTCAAAATCAGATATTGCTGAAATTGAAAAATGGGGTAAAGGCAAAGATGTGGAAATTAAATTTAATGAGCTTAATTTGACCACACCAACTGAAAACAAAGTGATTACACAATCAGTTGCAGCTGGAAAAACAATTAAACGTGGTGAAACACTTGAAGTTTTTGTAAATGGAAGTTCACTTTCAAATCAAAAAGAGATGCCAGACTTTAGTGGCCGTGCTATTCAAGATGTTAAAGCCTGGGCAAAAGCTAAAAATATTAAGCTAAATGTTAAAGAACAAATGTCAACTTCGGTAAAAAAAGATTTTGTATTTGGGCAAAATATTAAAGCCGGTACACCTCTTGATGATAAAAAGGAATTATCAGTGTTGATTTCAAGTGGAGTATCACAAAATCAGATGTTAGACTTCAGTGAGGTAAATGTTAAAGAAGCGCAACAAATGGCAAACGGTCAACCAGTAGAAATCAAAGAAGTTTATTCAGATAAAGAAGCATATGGCAAATTTATCTCTCAATCAATTCAACATGGCGAGCCAGTTGAAGGACAAAAAGCGATTGTTAATTATTCGTTAGGCAAACCTTATTTAAAATCTTATTTTGGCAAAACTGAGGGCGATTTATCTAAAATTATTTTCGATGAATATACAACTAGAGGTGTTGAATTGTCATATTCAACCTATGAAGTATATTCAGCATCATTAAAAGGCACTGTAGTGGAGATGAGTTCCTACAATCAGTACATTCCGTTGAAGTATGAAGTTAAATTTGGGATAAGTAATGGTCTAGGTGGATATTGGAGTTATTAATTCAAAAGAAAAGTAAATAATGCTGTGTTTTTTAGGGGAGTAGGAAACATAAGGGGGATTTTAACATGGCAAGAAAACGAGATTCTGAAAAAACGCGTCAGTTAATTTTAGATGTTTCAAAAAAATTATTTCTAGAACAAGGTTATGAAGAAACATCAGTTCAAGATATTATTGATGGTTTAGGTGGATTAACCAAAGGTGTCATATATCATTATTTTGATTCTAAATATGATATTCTAAAAACAATTTTACGACTTTCGGTCTCAAGTGATTTTCTAGATGAACAGTGGCGCGGTGAGAATGGGTTGGAAAAATTACAAAACTTTTTAATTGATTCTTTTTCTGATCAGCATCACGTTAATTGTTCTGATGAAGCGTTGTTAGCATTGCGTACATCGAAAGTTTTGGGTGATTATTATACGCAACAATTTAAAGAGTTTGCACCAGAAGTTTCAGTAATCATTCAAGAGGGCATTGCCGATGGGTCAATTCAAACGGATTATCCTGAAGAGTTGGCGGAACTATTTGTATTAACCATTAATTTATGGTTGCGGCTGCAGATTGGTGCCTCTACGCAAGATGAACTTTCTAACCGCGCGTTATTTTTGAAGCAAATGTTTGAATTGTTAAATGTTCAAATTATTACGGATGACGTTTTAAAACAGATGTTTTCGTATTTTGAGACGCATTCAAAAAAATAAAAATAGTAGATTGAATTTTCACGGTCGTTCTTGAGCCGTTAAAATTCAATCTTTTTATATTTTATATTAAAAGTCAGCTATAGAAAGTAAATTGTTGTTTTCATTTTTATACTTTGTAGGGTACAATAAAAAGGTATATTTAAAATCAGAAAAGGACTGAGTGTAATTAATATGAAAAAAAAGATCGTTGGCCTTACAACTGAAGAAGTTACGGCAAGGCAAAAATCAGGTCAACAAAATAATTATGACCAAAATGTTGCAAAAACAAATAAAGAAATTATTCAGGATAATGTCTTAACACTATTTAACTTTTTAAACTTAATGATTGGTATTTTACTAGCGGCTGTAGGCGCATTTAGTAACTTATTCTTTATGGTCATTATTATTGTTAATATTATTATTGGTGTAACGCTTGAAATTCGAGCACGAAATTTAGTATCGAAACTTTCAATTGTGAACCAAGAGCTTGTGACGGTTATCAGAAATGGTGTGGAAATACAAATACCATCTGAAGAAATAGTGATCGATGATATTGTAAAATTGGCAACAGGTGATCAAGTCCCATCCGATATGGTAATGGTAGGCGGCGTGTTAGAAGCCAATGAAGCATTATTAACTGGTGAGTCTGATTTAATAAAAAAAGATCATGATGATGAACTTCTATCGGGAAGTTTTATCGCAAGTGGATCTGGCTATGGTAAAGTTATCCACGTTGGTAAAGATAATTATGCAACAAAAATTGCCGATGAAGCTAAGGTACATAAACCATTAACTTCTGAGTTGGTCTCTTCAATTAGAAAAATCTCTAAATTCACAAGTTATATTATTGTGCCTTTAGGCGTTATTCTTTTCTGTGAAGCTTTCTTTATCCGTGATAGTGGTATTAAGTCATCTGTTATTTCTTCTGCAGCTGCTCTTTTAGGGATGTTACCAAAAGGGATGGTTTTATTAATCAGTATCGCATTAGCAACAGCAGTAGCAAAATTAGCAAAAAAAGAAGTTTTAGTTCAAAACATGTATTCAGTTGAGACATTGGCGCATGTTGATGTTATCTGTTTAGATAAAACAGGAACAATTACAGAAGGTAAAATGAAAGTTAATGATGTAAAAGTTTTAAGTACCGCGCATGAAGCAGATTTTAATGAAATTGTTGGGAGTTATTTATATCATTCAACAGATAATAACATCACAATGCACGCGATTCGCGCATATTTTGAAGAATCAACTCGTTTTGATTGTCTCGATTCGTTAGCCTTTTCATCAGAGAGAAAATGGGGTGCTATGAGTTTTGAAGGGTTAGGAACAGTTGCGTTAGGAGCACCAGAACGATTATTTAGTGAAGATAATCTTCCTCAAGAAATCTACGAAGCTCAAAAAGAAGGATTTCGTGTGCTGATGTTAGGCATCTCAGATAGTTTAACTTTTTCTGAAAATGCTCTACCTGCGATGACTCCATTAGCAGTCTTGACGATTGATGACCCTATCCGTCAAAATGCAAATGAAACATTGGCTTACCTTAAAAATGAAGGTGTCGATATTAAAGTTATCTCGGGTGATAATCCTGTCACTGTTTCAAATGTAGCAAGACGTGCAGGCTTAGAGAATTATGATAAGTATATCGATTTATCTGAAGTCACAAATGATGAAGAAGTTCGTGGCTTGGTTAATGATTATCGTGTCTTTGGTCGTGTGTCACCTAAACAGAAAAAAATTCTAGTCGAAGAACTTAAGAATCAAGGTCATGTTGTTGCGATGACAGGTGATGGTGTCAATGATATGTTAGCGTTAAAAGAAGCTGACTGTAGTATTGCGATGGCAGAAGGAGATAACGCAACGCGTCAAGTTGCCAATCTTGTTTTAATGAACTCAGACTTTACGACGTTACCTGATGTGTTGTTTGAAGGTCGTCGTGTCGTTAATAATGTCACAAAAGTTGCGAGTATTTTCTTTATTAAAACAATATATTCGTTAATTCTATCTTTGATTTGTGTGTTAACGACAATTGCGTTTCCATTTATTCCAATTCAAATCACTTTACTAGACTTAGCGATTGAGGGTTACCCATCATTCTTCTTATCATTTGAGAATGATCGCAGAAAAGTAACGACAAAATTCTTACCGACTGCTTTACGACGTGCCCTACCAAACGCAATCTTAGTTGTTTTTAATGTAGTGATTGTTTATATTATGGGTCAATCAATGGGTTGGTCAGAGTTAACAACGACAACATTAATGTATTATATGCTAATTGCAGTAAGTTGTATGGCAGTTGTGAAAGCTTGCTTACCATTTAATCCATTACGATTATTTCTAGCAGTAACTACAGTAATCGGAACTTACGTTGCGGCAATGTTGTTTAAAGGCCTTTTACATTTAGAAATGTTACCAATCGCGATTTTACCATTCTTCATTGGATTAGTTATTATCACATTGATTGGAAAACTAGTTTTAGATAAAGTATTAATCAAGAAAGAGTACCGTTAATCAAAAATTAAGGTCGTAGAAGTTTATTTATTAAACTTCTACGCTTTTTTTGTGAAATAGAAGTATTAAGAATTGCAAAATGATACAAATATGATATACTATAAGATGTCGTATAATGCCGTTAGTCGCACTGATTCCAGGGCGACTTTATTACTTAATTTTTACGCAAAGGGGAGACGTTGATACAAGTGACACGATTAATTCCTCAAGAAATGATAGAATCTATTCGCAATGAAACAAATATCGTTGATGTGATTGGACAATATGTTCAACTCAAGAAATCTGGTAAAAATTATTTAGGTCTCTGTCCTTTTCATAACGAAAAGACACCATCGTTTTCAGTCGCTGAAGATAAACAGCTTTTCCACTGTTTTGGATGTGGAAAAGGGGGAAATGTTTATTCATTTATTCAAGAAATCGAAGGATTAAATTTTCCAGAAGCAGTAAAGAAAGTTGCTGAGTTTAGTCAAATTGATGTGTCCGAATATGTGACAGATGAAGAAATGAGTGCCTCAGAAGAGCCAACGCAAAATCGCAAACAGTTGGAATTACATGAAGAAGTGGCACAGTTTTATCATCATATTTTATTAAATACTAAGGTTGGTGAACATGCTCTTAGTTATCTGTATGAGCGTGGATTAACTTTAGAAACAATTAAAGACTTTAAACTTGGATTTGCTCCAATGGAGAGAACCATCTTAAATCAAGTAATGACGGAAAAAGGGTACGAAGAAGAGGTCCTGAATGATAGTGGACTCTTTTATGAAACAGAAACTGGAGAGCGACTCAATCGATTTTACCAGCGAGTTATGTTTCCCATTGAGAATCATCAAGGTAAAATTATAGGCTTTTCTGGTCGACTGTTGACAGATGAAAAATATGATCTTACAGATCAACCGAAATATTTAAATAGTCCGGAAACAAACTTTTTTAACAAACGTTTTATTCTGTATCATTTTCATGATGCCAGACCAACCATTCGTAAAACAAATGATGTCATTCTATTTGAAGGCTTTATGGATGTCATTTCTGCAGCACAGTCAGGTGTCCAAAATGGTGTAGCTTCAATGGGTACCAGCTTAACAACTGATCAAATTAAGATGTTAGAACGAGTAACTGAGAATATCTCAATTTGTTATGATGGTGACAATGCTGGTGTAGAGGCAACAATGAGAGCAATTGATTTAATTTCAAAGCAAAGTCAATTATCGTGTCAGGTTATTTCGATTCCTAATAAATTAGATCCAGATGATTATCGTAAAATTCACGGTGAGGATCAATTGCGTCACTTATTAGAAAATAACCGTGATACCGTTTTTCAGTTTAAAAAAGAGTATTTCAAACGTAATCGTAACTTAGAACAAGAGTCAGATAAAATCGAATATATCGATGATATGTTAGCGTCGTTGGTAGAAGTACCGTCTATTATTGAAACGGATATTTATCTAACGCAATTAGCAGATGACTTTTTAGTGTCGAAAGATGCACTTCAAAACGAGTTAAGTGAAAAACGTCAAGAAATCAAGCAAGCTAATCGTCAAACAGTTAAGCGGCAAGCTAAAGAAATTGTTGTACCGACTCAACACGATCGCCGAGTAATTCATCAAGTTGAGAAAGCGGAGCGTCTAATTATTTATCGTCTACTAACTGAAAAAAGTTATTATAATCGTTTAAATCAAGTGGATGATTTTTCGTTTTATCATGATGCCTATCAAGAGCTTTATACGCATATTGTCAGTTGTTTAACTGAATATGGTTCAGTTACAATTTCAGAGATGTTTGACTATTTAAAAGAAGCACAACTTAAATCAATTTTAACTGAAATTAGTTTTTCTTCTTTTAGTGAAGAAAGTTCGGACCAAGAGTTAGTTGATTGTCTTCGTGTCATTGATTCTGAAAGATTAAAGAAACAGATAAAGCTTAAGTTACAAGAACAAAATGAAGCAAAAAGGATTGGTGATCAAGTAAAAGAACTTGAAGCCATGATGGAAATAATAAATTTACAAAAAGAGTTACAAAATATTAGTTAATTATTTAGGAGGGCATTTGTTTATGACAACTGAAAAAGGTAAAACAACTCAAACATTTAAACAAGCAGAGAGCGCGTTTATTAAGAAAAACAAACCGAGAGGATCGGTTTTTTATGATGAGTTAACGGATGCATTAGCTACTCCTTATGAATTGAATTCTGATCAAATGGATGGATTGATTCAAAAAGTTGAAGATGCGGGAATTAGTGTTGTTGATGAAAATGGGGAACCAAGTGCTCGTAGTTTAGAAGTAGCGAAAAAAATCGAGAAAAAAGAAAACAAGAAGAAAAAAGATGAACCAGAAAACTTATTAGCTCCTGCAGGTGTTAAAATTAATGACCCTGTTAGAATGTACTTAAAAGAAATTGGTCGTGTCTCTTTATTAAGCGCTGAAGAGGAAGTTGCATTAGCACTTAGAATCAAAGAAGGCGATCCTGAAGCTAAGCAAGAATTAGCTGAAGCAAACTTACGTTTAGTTGTAAGTATTGCGAAGCGTTATGTTGGCCGTGGGATGCAATTCTTAGATTTAATCCAAGAAGGTAACATGGGCTTAATGAAAGCTGTTGAAAAATTTGACCACGAAAAAGGGTTCAAATTCTCAACATATGCAACATGGTGGATTAGACAAGCAATCACACGTGCGATTGCCGATCAAGCGCGTACTATTCGTATTCCAGTTCATATGGTAGAAACAATTAATAAATTAATTCGTATTCAACGTCAATTATTACAAGATTTAGGTCGCGAACCAACGCCGGAAGAAATTGGTGCAGAGATGGAATTATCTCCTGAAAAAGTACGTGAAATCTTGAAAATTGCGCAAGAGCCAGTCTCTCTTGAAACACCGATTGGTGAAGAAGATGATTCACATTTAGGTGACTTTATTGAAGACCAAGAAGCAACAAGTCCGGCTGAACATGCAGCTTACGAATTACTAAAAGAGCAATTAGAAAGTGTTTTAGATACACTGACTGATCGTGAAGAAAATGTTTTACGATTACGTTTTGGTCTTGATGACGGTCGTACTCGTACATTAGAAGAAGTTGGAAAGGTGTTTGGCGTTACGCGTGAACGTATCCGTCAAATTGAAGCAAAAGCTTTAAGAAAATTACGCCATCCGTCTCGTTCTAAACAATTAAAAGACTTTTTAGAATAATAGCACATTTAAAAGACGTGAATCGTAAAAATTCACGTCTTTTTCTATGTAAAATATTTTGTTTTTAGTTTGGAAAAAAGGGGCGTTAACACTGGAAATAATACTATGGCAAAGGCAAAATTTCCCAGTGCATGCAAAGTATCAAAAGAAAGACCTTGTAAATAATAGATCCAAAATGTTTTAATACCAAAAAATGGTGCTTGTACGAGTGAAATCACAAAGCCAAAAAAGTAGCCCATCAATAAACAAAAGAATGCATTTATGAGAGTTGAGGCTCTTGTAAGGAAATGTGTTAAGAGAGCTGTTATGATGACGATGCCAGCATAGGCGGCAAATTGGGCTAAAGTCCAAGGCCCCATCCCTAGGTATAGATTTGAAATGAACATGGTTGTGATACTGACAGCTAAACCGTATTTGAAACCGAAAATGATTGTGACTAAAATGACAATGGTGGTAACAGGTTGAATGTTAGGTAGACTGCTGAAAGCAAGCCTGCCAACAAAACAGATGCTACTGATTAAAGCAATTGTAATTAAGGAAAAGAGTGTTTTATTCTTTTCCATATGGAGCGAGACGCCATTCGATTTTGTCATTATTTTTAACTGTTTGGTCATTTGCTCCAACAGTTCCATCTTTACCGTTGATTGAATACATCCAGTATTTACTTGCTTTTTCATCTTGTTCAAGATTGTCAATAGCTGTGACAAAACCATTTTTATCTTTAAGATTATATAATTCTTTGGTGACGTCTAAAACCGTCATTTTAATTGAGCCATCAGATTCAAAAACTTTTGCATTGTGTTTCTTACCATCGACGGTTAAAGTCACCGAAATTTGTTCTTTAGCGATCTTTTGGGTTGTGGATTGTCGTGTTTGTTCATTCTTAGATGTACTTGATGAATTTTTGGTTGAACTGCAACCAAACAAACTAAAAGTAGCTAATAAAAGTGTGATCGTAATGCTTATTTTTTTCATGAGAACCTCCTGTATTTAACGATTACTATTAGTTTATGCTAGATTTTTTAATAAATCAACGAATCACTAAGAATCTACTAAATATCAAAGAATAATTCATAAAATTTTGCTATAATAAGAAAGATTGAGTGAGAAAGGATGTTCATATTCATGTTTGATAAAAACAATTTAATTTCAGGTTTAAATCCAAAACAACAAGAGGCCGTCCTGACAACTAAAGGTCCGTTATTAATTATGGCGGGTGCGGGTAGTGGTAAAACACGAGTATTAACGCATCGGATTGCTTATTTAATAGAAGAAAAAGATGTCAATCCGTGGAATATCCTTGCGATTACATTTACCAATAAAGCAGCACGTGAGATGAAAGAACGTGTCGTAGGCATTCTTGGTCAAGATGGTGAAGATGTCTGGGTATCTACGTTTCACTCGATGTGTGTCCGAATTTTGAGACGTGATATTGATTTGATTGGCTACAATCGAAATTTTACAATTTTAGATGGTTCTGATCAAAATACCTTAATGAAACGGATTCTAAAAGAAGAAAATATTGATTCAAAAAAATATGATCCTCGTAGTATGATTTCGGCAATTAGTCAGGCCAAGAATGAGCTACTTACGCCAGATGATTATGAAGAAAGAAATAATGGCTTTTTTGAACGAACAGTGGCGAAATGTTATCATCGTTATCAAAAAGAATTACGTACGAATCAATCTATGGATTTTGATGATTTGATCATGTTGACGATTCGATTGTTTCAAAAAAATCCAGATACTTTAGCTTATTATCAACAAAAATTCCAATATATTCATGTTGATGAATATCAAGATACGAACCACGCACAATACACTCTAGTTAGATTATTAGCAGCACGATTTAAAAATTTATGTGTTGTTGGTGATGCGGATCAAAGTATCTACGGTTGGCGTGGTGCTGATATGCAAAACATTATAAATTTTGAACATGATTATGAAGAAGCGAAAGTTATTTTGTTAGAGCAAAATTATCGTTCTACGAAAACTATTCTGCAAGCTGCAAATAATGTCATTCAAAATAATCAAGATCGGAAAAAGAAAAATCTTTGGACTGATAATCATGATGGCGAAAAAATTATCTATTATCGAGGTCAAACCGATCGCGAAGAAGTTCAATATGTCGTGTCGACCATTCAAGAATTAATGCGTGAAGAGTCGGATTCATTCGGTGATATGTGTGTCTTGTACCGAACAAATGCGATGAGTCGTTTGATGGAAGAAATGCTCCTAAAAGCAAACATTCCTTATAAAATGGTTGGTGGACATAAGTTCTACGAACGAAAAGAAATTAAAGATGTCTTGGCGTATCTTAATTCAATTTCAAATGAAATGGATTCACTTAGTTTTGAGAGAATCGTTAACGTTCCCAAGCGTGGCGTGGGTCCTGGAACAATTGAAAAATTGCGTGATTTTGCCTCTATTCATGAGTGGTCCTTATTACAAGCAGCGATTGATGTGGAACTTTCACCAATTACGGGTAAAGCACAAAAAGAGTTGGGACAATTTGGTCAAATGATGCGTCAATTTAAAGAGATGGTGCCTTTTCTTTCAATTACAGAACTTGTTGAAACAGTTTTAGAAAAAAGTGGATATTATCAAGATTTACAAAATCAAAATACGCTTGAGTCACAATCACGACTTGAAAACTTGGATGAGTTTTTAACAGTGACGAAGGAATTTGACCGCCGTTTTGATCAAGGTGAATTTGAAGATGAATCAACGGAAGATTTTAGTAAGCTTGCGATTTTCTTAAATGATTTAGCACTGGTTTCGGATTTAGATTCGTTAGATTCTGATCAAGGGCAGATTACATTAATGACACTTCATGCGGCTAAAGGACTTGAGTTTCCATATGTCTTTTTAGTCGGTATGGAAGAAGGAATTTTCCCATTATCACGTGCAATTGTGGAAAATGATGAATTAGAAGAAGAACGTCGTTTGGCTTATGTTGGGATTACAAGAGCAGAAAAGAAATTGTTCTTAACCAATGCGTCTAGCCGCGTTTTATATGGACGGACGCAGTATAATCGTGCCTCTCGCTTTTTGGATGAA
The DNA here is from genome assembly GCF_004795745.1 of Vagococcus silagei. Classification (GTDB taxonomy): domain Bacteria; phylum Bacillota; class Bacilli; order Lactobacillales; family Vagococcaceae; genus Vagococcus; species Vagococcus silagei. The sequence goes on from NZ_SDGV01000010.1 coordinate 145,491, forward strand.
ATTGATGATACCTTACTTGAAAGAGTGGGCAGTCAAGCACCGAAAAGTATGTCATTTGGCGATACTAATGGTTCGACAAAACCTCGTCGTCGTTCACAATATGTGCAACCAACAACACAAGTTGTTTCTTCAAAAGTTCAAACTGGTGGAGAGTCATCTAGTTGGCAACCTGGTGACAAAGCTAAACATAAAATTTGGGGTGTGGGAACAGTTGTTAAGGTAGCAGGATCAAATAAAGATCAAGAACTAGATATCGCCTTCCCGCAGCAAGGTATCAAACGTTTGCTTGCGGCTTTTGCCCCAATTGAAAAAGTTTAATGAAAAGGAAGGAACAAGTTTATGGCAGATAATAAAAAAATTGTCGAACGTATGACCCAATTACAAAACCAATTAAAAACATGGGCCAAAGAGTACTATGAACAAGATCAACCAACCGTTCAAGATTATGAATATGATGCGCTTTATGCTGAACTTGTTGCTTTAGAAGCAGAACATCCTGAACTTGTAATGGCTGATTCCATCACGCAAAAAGTTGGTGGCTTGGTTTCAAGTCAATTAAAAAAAGTGACGCATACGACACCGATGTTGAGTTTGAGTAATGCATTTAATAAAGAAGATCTCATCCAATTTGATGAGCGAATTAAAAAAGCGGTTCATGGCTCTTATCGGTACATGGTCGAGCTAAAAATAGATGGTTTAGCAATTAATTTGCGTTATGAAGAGGGACAATTGGTTCAAGGTTCAACGCGCGGTGATGGTACTGTTGGTGAAGACATTACCAATAATTTAAAAACAATTAAAGATATACCTCACCAATTAAATGAACCTTTAAGTCTTGAAGTACGTGGTGAATGTTACATGCCAAAGCAATCATTTATTACACTGAATGAAACTCGTGAAGCCGAGGGTCAAAATGTTTTTGCAAATCCTAGAAATGCAGCTGCCGGTAGTTTACGCCAATTGAATAGTGAAATTACGGCTTCAAGAAACTTGAGTACTTTTATCTATACGTTGGCTAATCCGGCTGCAATTGGTGTAAAAAGTCAGCATGATTCGTTAAATCGTTTAGACGTTTTTGGTTTTGCTACCAATCACGAACGTCAACTGTGTGAAACGATTGATGATGTTTGGACGTACATTGAGTCATTCACCGATCAACGACACAATCTTCCTTATGAAATCGATGGCATTGTGATTAAAGTTGATGATTTTATGACGCAAGAAGAAATCGGTTATACTGTCAAAGCGCCTAAATGGGCAATCGCGTATAAGTTTCCAGCCGAAGAAGCAGAAACAATTATTCGTGATATTGAATGGACAGTTGGACGTACGGGAGTTGTCACACCAACAGCTGTCATGGATCCAGTCCAACTTGCAGGCACAACAGTATCGCGTGCAAGCCTTCATAATGCTGACTTAATTGAGTCTAAAGATATTCGTTTAAACGATGTGGTAATGATTCATAAAGCAGGTGATATTATTCCGGAAGTCACACGTGTCTTAGTTGAACGACGTGCAGAGGATAGTGGGCCTTATCTAATTCCGACAGAGTGTCCAACTTGTCAGTCACCACTTGTCAGAATTGAATCAGAGGTCGCCTTACGTTGTATGAATCCAATGTGTCCTTCACAAATCAAAGAAGGCTTGAATCATTTTGTTTCACGTCAAGCCATGAACATTGATCGTTTGGGACCAAAATTATTAGAACAAATGTATGATAAAGATTTGATTCATAATGTTGCCGACTTATACTTTTTAACAGAAGAACAGTTATTGACACTGGATAAAGTGAAAGAAAAATCAGCGGGAAATATTTTAACAGCCCTAGAAGCAAGTAAACAAAATTCGCTTGAAAAATTATTGTTTGGCCTTGGAATTCAGCATGTTGGTGCTAAAGCTGCCAAAATTGTTGCTGAAAAATATGGTACACTAGATGCCTTAATTGACGCTTCTAAGGAGGAATTGAACGCCATTGATTCGATTGGCCCGGTGATTGCTGATAGTATTGAAAAATATTTTGAAAAACCTGAAGTACTTGATTTGGTTACAGAACTTAAAGAGGCTAACGTTAATTTAACTTACTTAGGTCCGAGTACAGCTTCTCTTGAAGCTGTAGAGTCACCATTTAAAGATAAAGTTGTTGTGTTAACAGGGAAGCTTGAGCAATATAACCGCACGAAAGCCAAAGAGGAAATCGAAGCTTTAGGTGGTAAAGTTACCGGAAGTGTCTCTAAAAAGACCGATATCGTGGTAGCTGGAACGGATGCTGGAAGTAAACTAACTAAGGCACAAGATTTAGGTATTACCGTATGGGATGAAAATCAAATGACTTCAGCCATTGAAAATAGTAGTAAAGTTGAATAAAATAGAGATGTTATTAATTTTATAGAGAGAAGGGACATTATGGCAATTACAAAAGAAGAAATTCAACGTGTTGCGAATTTATCCAAATTAGCATTTAATGATCAAGAACTAGAGAAATTTACCGGTCAAATGAGTGAAATTATTGATATGATGGCAACACTTGACGGAGTGAATACGGATGATGTAGCTTTTACATCAAATGTTGCTTCAGAACATAGTGTATTGCGTGAAGATAAAGTATTAAAAGGCGAATCAAGAGATGAACTCTTGAAAAATGTTCCAGAAACAGAAAATGGCTTTATTAAAGTGCCAGTAATTATTGATAATGGGGAGGCCGGTGCATAATGACAGAACTATTCAAATTATCAGTTAAAGAATTAGCTGAAAAATTACAATCTAAAGAAGTATCTGCCAAAGAAGTTGTTCAAGATACATTTAAACGAATTGATGCAACTGAGGCTAAAGTTGATTCATTTATTACTTTGAATCAAGAAAAAGCTTTAATGCAAGCAGAAAAAATTGATGCTGCTGGTATTACAGCAACAACTCCTCTTGCCGGTATTCCGATTGGTATTAAAGATAATATTGTCACTAAAGGCTTATTAACAACAGCGGCAAGTAAAATGTTGTATAATTTTGATCCTGTTTATGATGCAACTTCAGTTGAAAAACTTTATGAAGGTGGCTTAATTCCTGTTGGTAAATTAAACATGGACGAGTTTGCAATGGGCTCAACAACAGAAACATCATATTTCAAGAAAACTAAAAATGCCTGGGATGCAACAAAAGTCCCAGGTGGTTCTTCAGGTGGTTCTGCGGCTGCGGTTGCAGCGGGCCAAATCCCTGCATCATTAGGTAGTGATACAGGTGGTAGTATTCGCCAACCTGCATCATTTAATGGTGTGGTCGGAATGAAACCAACATACGGACGAATTTCAAGATTTGGCTTAATTGCTTTTGCATCAAGCCTTGATCAAATTGGTCCAATGACACGTACCGTTGAGGACAATGCTTTAATCTTAAATGCGATTTCAGGCCACGATGTTAAAGATAGTACTAGTTCGAAAAAAGAAGTACCTAACTTTGCAGGTAAAATTGGCCAAAGTGTTAAAGGTTTAACAATTGGTGTGCCAAAAGAATACATGGGCGAAGGTGTTCAACCTGGTGTGAAAGCAGCCATTGAAGACGCAATGAAAACTTATGAAGCACTTGGTGCAACAGTGAAAGAAATTAGTCTACCTCATTCTAAATATGGCGTTGAAGTTTATTATATTATTGCTTCTTCAGAAGCTTCATCAAACCTACAACGTTTTGATGGTATTCGTTATGGTTACCGTTCTGAAAATGTGAAAAGTTTAGATGATGTCTATGTTAGCTCACGTTCAGAAGGTTTTGGAGCTGAAGTTAAACGTCGTATTATGTTGGGAACTTTCTCATTAAGTTCAGGTTACTACGATGCTTATTTTAAAAAAGCAGGTAAAGTCCGAACTTTAATTGTCAATGATTTCAAAAAAGCATTTGCTGATGTTGACTTGATTTTAGGCCCAGTTTCACCAACTGTCGCTTACGAATTTGGTGCTGATGCTGATGATCCTGTTACTGCCTATATGCGTGATGTTTTAACAATACCAGTCAACTTAGCCGGTTTACCTGGTATGAGCGTGCCAGCTGGATTCTCAGAAGGGCTACCAGTGGGTATGCAATTAATTGGTAATTATTTTGATGAAGAAACAATGTACCAAGCTGCTTATGCTTTTGAACAAGCAACGGATTTCCATACTATTAAACCAACAATTCTAGGAGGTCAAGCTTAATGAACTTTGAAACAGTCATCGGACTTGAAGTCCATGTTGAATTAAAAACAGATTCAAAAATCTTTTCGCCTTCTGCAGCTCATTTTGGTGCAGAACCAAATACCAATACTAACGTCATTGATTTTAGTATGCCCGGTGTTTTACCAGTGATGAATACAGCAGCTATGGAATATGGCATGCGTGCGGCTTTAGCTTTAAACTGTACAATCTCACAACATACTCATTTTGATCGTAAAAATTATTTTTACCCTGATAATCCAAAAGCTTACCAAATTTCACAAGATGATGAACCTATTGGCCATGATGGTTGGGTTGAAATCGAAGTTGAAGGTAAAAAGAAAAAAATTAGAATTGAACGTGTTCACTTAGAGGAAGATGCTGGTAAAAACATTCACGGTTCTGAAGGTTTTTCATATGTTGACTTGAACCGTCAAGGCACACCTTTAATTGAAATCGTTTCTGAGGCTGATATGCGCTCTCCTGAGGAAGCTTATGCCTATCTTGAAGCTATTCGTTCAATCATCCAATTCTCTGGCGTGAGTGACGTTAAAATGGAAGAAGGTTCTATGAGATGCGACGCTAATATTTCATTACGTCCTTATGGTCAAGAAGAATTTGGAACCAAGGCTGAGCTTAAAAACTTAAACTCATTAAGTTATGTAAAATTAGGTTTACAACATGAAGAAAAACGTCAAGCACAAGTTTTATTATCTGGTGGTATTATCCAACAAGAGACTAGACGTTATGATGAAGCAACTAAGAAAACAATTTTAATGCGTGTCAAAGAAGGAATGGCAGACTATCGTTACTTCCCAGAACCAGACTTACCTCATTTTGAAATTTCTGATGAGTGGATTGAAGAAGTACGTAATAGCTTACCTGAGTTACCACAAGCTCGTCGTGAACGATACGTGAAAGAGTTAGGCTTACCAGAATATGACGCAATGGTTTTAACTTTATCTAAAGAAATGTCAGATTTCTTTGATGCAACTCTTGAGAAAGGCGCTGATTCTAAACAAGCATCAAACTGGTTAATGGGTGAAGTTTCAGCATACTTGAATAGTGAAAAATTAGATTTATTAGAAACTAAGTTAACACCAGACAACTTAGCAGGAATGATTAATTTAATTGCAGATGGTACAATTAGTTCTAAGATCGCTAAGAAAGTCTTTAAAGAATTAATTGAAAATGGTGGCGACGCTAAAGAAGTGGTCGAAGCTAAGGGATTGGTTCAATTATCTGACCCAGCGCAATTATTACCAATCATCAATGATATTTTAGACAAAAATGAGCAATCGATTGAAGACTTTAAAAATGGTAAAGGTCGTGCTGTTGGCTTCTTAGTCGGACAAACAATGAAAGCAACAAAAGGAAAAGCAAATCCGGGTGTTGTCAACGAACTGTTAAACCAAGAATTGTCTAAACGATAATATTCGTTAAGTTAGGAGCATAATTATGAGAGCAAGATTAATCTATAATCCAACATCAGGTAAAGAATTAGTTAAGAAAAATATTGCCGAAATATTAGATGTGATGGAACAAGCTGGCTATGAATCAAGTGCCTATGCGACGACACCAGAACCATATTCAGCGAAGAAAGAAGCAACTCGTGCCGCATTAGCCGGTTTTGAGTTGATTGTAGCTGCTGGTGGTGATGGTACGATTAATGAAGTGATTAATGGTATCGCTCCACTTGAAAAACGTCCAAAATTAGCAATTATTCCAGCTGGTACCACAAATGATTTTGCAAGAGCTTTGCGAATACCTAGAGATAATATGGTTGATGCAATTAAAGTTATCTTAAAAAATCAAACTATTTTTTCTGATATTGGAAAAGCTGGTGACACTTATTTTATGAATATTGCCGCTGGTGGTTACTTAACAGAATTAACATATGAAGTACCATCACAACTTAAAAGTGTTTTTGGCTATTTAGCATATCTTGTGAAAGGTGCGGAGATGTTGCCTCGTGTTAAACCAATTCACATGGAATTAAAACATGATGAAGGAACATTTAACGGTGAAGCATCTATGTTTTTCCTAGGTTTAACCAATTCAATTGGTGGCTTTGAGAAAATCTCGCCAGATGCTCAATTAGATGATGGTAAATTTTCGCTAATTATTGTTAAAACAGCTAATGTGATTGAAATTATGCATTTAGTGGCATTAATGATTAATGGTGGCAAGCATATCAACGATCCGCGAATTGCATATATTAAGACATCAACACTGGAAGCTGCTCCCGTTGATCCAAATTTTAAAATGATGATAAATTTAGACGGTGAGTATGGTGGCGATGCACCAATGAAATTCGAAAATTTAAAACAACATATCGAAATTTTCGCTAATCTTGATGAAATACCAGATTCTGCTGTTTCTGGTAATGATGATGATGTTGAGCGAGCTAGTGATGAATTTGTGAAACAAGTTGAGAAGTTAACCCATGAGGATATAGATGGAGATGGCTTAATCGCAAATGAAACTGACGACGAAGTTAAATAATTTGTTAATTTAATGATTGATTAACTTGACAAAGTGGGCGTAAAACCGCACAATACGATTTGTATTGCGCGGTTTTACCACGCTTAAGATAAAAATTCAAATACCCTAAAATTAAGGATGGCACACATGACGAAAATAAAAAAAGAATTACCAGTAAAGAAAAATCAAGAACTTGAAGTTGAAATAGTCGATTTTACACATGAAGGTTTAGGCGTTGGTAAAGTAGACGGCTATCCACTTTTCATTGAAAATGCAATTCCTGGCGAAAAAGTAATGGTTCAAGTTTTAAAAGTTGGCAAATCATTTGGTTTTGCCCGCGTATTATCTTGGAGTGTTAAAAGTCCAGACCGCGTTGAAGATGTTGATCAAACATTAATTCGTACAGGTATTGCCCCGTTACACCACATGACTTATGAACGTCAATTACAATTCAAGCATGACCAAGTTCAAAATTGTATGGAACGTATTGCAAAATTACCAGAAATTGAAGTTTTACCAACCATTGGGATGGAAGATCCTTTACATTATCGTAATAAAGCGCAAGTCCCAATTCGCAGAATCAATGATGAGTTAGAAGTTGGTTTTTATCGTAAAAATAGTCATGATTTAGTTCCAATTACTGATTTTTATATTCAAGATAAAAAAATTGATGAAGCACTAGTTGTGATTAAAAATGTTTTAGCTAAACATCGTGTGAAAGCTTATAATGAGCAAGCTGATACAGGTAATCTAAAAACAGTGATGATTCGTAAGGGTCATTTTACAAATGAAATGATGATTGTTTTCGTCACTAAGAAAAAGAAATTTTTCCATATCGAAATGATTTGTCAAGAAATCAAAGAAGCTTTACCAGAAGTGGTTTCAATCATGCAAAATGTTCATCCAGAAAAAACTAACGTTCTATTATCAGATGACTTCGTGACGCTATCTGGTCAAGAATATATTAAAGACTTCTTATTAGGCAAAACTTATCATATTTCAGCGCGTTCATTCTATCAAATTAACAGTGTTCAAACAGAATTATTGTATAAAAAAGCGATTGAACTAGCCAATTTAAGAAATTCAGACATTGTGATGGATGCTTATTGTGGAATTGGAACAATTGGTATAAGTTTAGCTGACCAAGTGAAAGAGGTTCATGGTATTGAAGTAGTCAAAGAAGCTATTCAAGATGCTAAAGTGAATGCAGCTTTAAACAATTTAGAAAACATTGAGTTCCACTTAGGAAAATCAGAAACAATATTCCCGGAATTAATTGAAAAAGGGATTAATGCCAATATCGTTTTTGTTGATCCACCACGTAAAGGTTTAGATGAAGACTTTATTAGATCATCTGTTGAGATGAATCCAGAAAAAATTGTCTATATTTCATGTAACCCAGCAACATTAGCTCGTGATATTGCGATCTATAAAGAATTGGGATACGCAACTAAAGAAGTACAACCAGTGGACATGTTCCCACAAACATCACATGTGGAATCAGTGACATTATTACAACGTACAAAAGGTAAATAAATTGAATGGATGGATTAGAGGCTCTTGTCTCTGGTCCATTTTTTTATTCCTATTTTTGTAAGTTCTCTTTCTTGTGATAGAATTTTTGAGTTGCTATACTTAGGGAAAATATCAAGAAAATTAAGGAGGGTGATTATGAAAAAAATAGTAGTACTTGTAACTTTTTTGCTGGCTTTGTCAGGCTGTCAAAAGGTAGTTGATAACAATGATAGCTCAAAAACAACATCAAGTTCGAGTTATAGTGAAAAACAGAAACAATCTAAAATAACGAAAGAAAGTCAGGAAGAAAAGATGAAAACATATCCAGCAGAAAGTTTGCTTAAAGCAGTTGAAACGAAGGATTTGAATGAAGTAAATGCTATCCTAAAAGATAAATCCTATAAAATTGACGAACAAAATGATCAAGGTGAAACACCGCTTTTTATTGCTACGCATGACAATCAAGTAGACATAGCAAAAGCCTTAATTATGGCAGGAGCAGATGTTAATGTTCAAGATCACATCCAAGATAGTCCCTATTTATATGCAGGAGCACAAGGTAAGACAGAAATTTTAAAGTTCATGATTCAAAATGCGAAACCAGATCAAAAAGTCTATAACCGATATGGGGGAAACACATTAATTCCGGCAGCAGAAAAAGGCCATTTAGAAACAGTTAAAGTACTATTGGCAGATGGATCAGTTGATATCGACCATCAAAATAAATTTGGTTACACTGCTTTAATTGAGGCTGTTGCCTTGAGGGATGGCTCAAAGGTCTATCAAGACATTGTCAAAGAATTATTACAATATGGAGCAAACAAGACACTTCGCGATAATGACGGGAAAACTGCTGCAGATTACGCTAGAGAGTTGGGTTATGTAGAGTTGCAAAAAATCCTTAAAGATTAGTATTAATTTAAATTTTATAGAACTCTTACAATAAGTTATAATGAAATGAATAACAATAATTAAATTGGAGGCAACTTTATGGATACCGTAAAAAATATGATAAAAGAACATCCGGAGTATCTCTCACTATTTAAAAATATTTCATATCGCTTAATCAAACAAACGGCAATAGTAACAGATAGAGATACACCGGTTAAAACTAATCTTATTAGTGATAATGAGTTAATAAGAATTACAAATGAAGGCCGAGTTGCACATATTGCGACACCTGTGCTAACAAGCGAAGCCAACGGCATTGATTATATAAAAGCAATCGATGCGGTATTAATAAGAGAATTAGGCGAAACAATCCGCTTAAAATCAAATAGTTTTGAAGACTTTGAATTGAAGGAAAACAGGAGATCGACTATTTCAGTCGAATTGAGTTTGAGTGATGCATTTATGCAAGCATCTGGTATTCAATTTACCGAAGAGGAAATGAATCAATTCAAAGAAAATTTTGAAGCAGGTAAAATGATTGCGATGGCCATGATTGATTTAGATGATTTTCAAGGCGCAAAAATTGAACTCATTGATCCAAAAAATGCAACGTTTTTAGTGTCAAAAATGCCCGTTCAACAAGAGAATATTGCAGGTATTACGGATACTTTGTTACGCTTTATTCAGCTAAGTTATTTGGCGGCATTCTTTGTAGAATTTGACTACGAGTTTGAAGAAGAATTTGAAAAAGTTGCGGCTTTTGTCTCAGAATTTAATTTTGATGAAAAGGATAAAAATGTTGTGGCAAGGTGTATTTTACGCGGGGATGGTGAATATCATTCACTTGAATTTGAAGAGTATCGCGATCTAGTTGAAGCATATTATCAAAATATTTGGGACCATCCATTTGAGTTACCAGGATTTAGCCAGATGGAGTTATCGACGCAATTAATGCTCGCTACAGCGATTAAGATGGGCATTGGGTTTCAAGTCATCGATCCAAACGATCAATTTGTTAAATTGATGTATCAAGACCATACTGAATTTGTTAAAAATACTAATATGACAAGTCTTGATAACTACGTTGCACCTTTAGCTATGGAAAATAAAACTGTCACAAAAGAGATTTTAAAGCAAGCGGGATTTCGAGTGCCACGAGGTAAAGAATTTACAACAGAGTCCGAAGCTTTAAACTATTACAATGATTTTAAAACTCACCGAGTTGTTGTAAAACCAAAATCGACAAATTATGGACTTGGTATCTCAATTTTTGAACCAAATTTTTCAAAGGCTGATTTTAAAGATGCTATCAGTCTAGCTTTTAAAGAGGATAACCAGGTACTAGTGGAAGAGTTTATCGCAGGAACAGAGTATCGTTTTTACGTGTTAGATGGTAAGGTCGAAGGGATTATCTTACGCATCCCAGCTAACGTTGTGGGGGACGGTAAGCATACGATTAATGAATTAGTTGATTTGAAGAATCAAGATCCGATTAGAGGAACAAATTATCGTAAACCACTTCAAAAAATTGTCTTAGGGGACATTGAAAAATTGATGTTGCGAACACAGTCTTTAACAGAAGATAGTATCCCTGAAGCGGGCCAGGTTGTTTATTTACGTGAAAATTCAAATGTCAGTACTGGTGGCGATTCAATCGATATGACAGACGAAGTTGATGAATCGTATAAAAAAATTGCAGCTGACGCAGTAGCGGCACTAGGTGCTTTTGTTTCTGGTATTGATTTGATGATTCCAGATAAAGAAAAGGTGACTAATCAATATTCATTAGATTACGGTATTATTGAAGCAAACTTTAATCCTGCGATTCATATGCATATGTATCCGTTTAAAGGTAAGTCACGCCCACTAGCCCGCTTAATGCTTGAAAAACTGTTTCCTGAGGTCAAGGAGAGTTAAGATGACTAAACGCTATTATCTCGCCTATGGATCAAATATGAACGTAAATGCAATGGCTAAAAGATGTCCAACAGCTGAAATTATCGGAGCGGATACTTTAAAAGGTTATCAATTAAAGTTTAAACAAAAATCAGGTTATGAATCATATGCGACTATCGTACCAAATGATAAAGGATCGGTACCATTTGTTCTTTGGTCAATTGAAAGGGAAGATGAGCTAGAACTTGATAAATATGAAGTCTACCCCGACTTGTATCGGAAAGAAATTTTAACAGTTTCACTTAATGGTATAAAATATGAAGCAATGATTTACCTGATGAATGAACCTTGCAATAATCAAACACCAGCTGAAGCTTATCTTATAAGTATTATTGAAGGTTATCAAGCATTCAATTTTGATACCAGCACATTAAAAAATCCAAGTGATGAACATTAAGGCATGTTCATCACTTGGATTTTATTTATGCGCCAAGATAAAAACTTGGTCGTAGTAGATGGAATCAAGTAATTCTTTATCATCAGTGAGAATAATGATTGAGGCATGATGATCGAATTTAAGTTTAAATAAGGCGGGAAGCAAGTTGTTAACAAAAGTTGCTTCTTCTTTGTCTTTTTTGATGCGATCAAAAATAATCACTTTATCTAAAATAATAGCTCGAATAATTTGAAGTAGCACTTGTTGCGTATCAGAAATTTCGATTGCAGTTTCTTCTAAAAGATGTTCATTTAAATGAAACATTGATAATTGATCTAATATTTCTGCAAGAATTTCTTTAACTTCCTTACGTGGAATACCGAGCAAAAGATTTTCCTTAACAGTAAGGAAGGGGATCATAATGTTAGATCCAGTTGATAAATCAAAATAATGCATTTGATCATCAAGAAAAGCTAAATCCCATTCAACTTCTGGGAAGTTATGTATTTTTAACTCATTTTGAGTATCATCAAAAATAATTGTGACTTTATTTTGGACAAGTTCAGCCATATTTTTTTCAGTATCATTACTAATTCGACGCATCAGTTAACCATCCTTTTAAAGTATAATGAAAGGTACACCATCGATCCAAACAGTGTAGCAGCAGCACAAATTAAGAATAAGATAAGGAAAGATTCAGTAATCGATAATGAGAATTTTTGAAGATTACTATCTTGTTCTTTATTTGAAAAGATTGAGTGCTCATTGAATGTTACAAACATCTGAGAGCCATCAATTGCTTTTTTATTTGGTGCAGGTTGAATTTCAATATCTTGGGGATCACTTGTGACCTGATTAAAAACAAGTTCTTGCTCTGCTAATTGTTTCTTAGAGATTGCTTGATTAATCTGTGACGTGCCTTGAATAAAGATATTTTGCATGACACATAGGACAAAGGTAACGGATAGGAAACTAGCAATTGCAATCAGAATTAATTCTGTATAAAGATGTTTAAAAATATGTAACTTGCTTAATCCGATATTTTTCATATATGAAATTTCTTGTCTTCTTAATGTTGTTGTGACAAGTCCGTATAAGAAGAACATTGCAAAAGCAATCAAGACAAGAATAACAAAATATTTACCATATAGTGAAACAACACTCTGATTGTTTTTTATAATTTCTTCATGTAAGTTAGTTGAAGAAAAAGCTGAAATTTCTTTGAAGTCGTTCCACTTACTTTGAGTCAAACGATTTGAATCATGTTGAATTTGCAGCAATTGATTAATAAAGACAAAGGCAACTAAAAGAATCGTGAAAAAGCCAAAGAACAAGAGCGTATTTCTTTTATGATATCTAATTGCTCGGTATGATTGTTTAATCAAATTCAATTCGTTCACCTCCATCAAGATTTAATAAAAGTATATCGTGAATATGTGAAAAAAATATGAATAATCAGGAATTAATCCACGAATGAAAAATGTACTATTCTTAAATATTTTGTGTCTTTAAGAATAGTACATTCAATTGTTTTTTTATTTTGGTGCTGAACTTGATGATGACGCTGTTGCGTTGCCACCATGGTATGCTTGATATGTTTTAGTTTGGTATAAATCAACGGTTGATTTATTTTGATGTTTAGAATAAATACTTGTCGATTTATCGCCTTTTTCTTCTTCGATTTTTTTCAGTTGATCTAATCCATTTTTGTAGTTGTAATCAGTAGGGTCAATTGGTTTTAGGCCGCTATCTGTATAGAATCGAAGTAAGTCACCATTCGTTAATGCATCTGACATTTGTAATTGTGTGGTGGCTTTATCTTTAAGCACATCAATTTCAGCTTGTTGTGTTTCTGTAGGTGTTTCTATTAATTCACCAGTTTCATTTAAGTAGTATGCATCCCCGATAATTGTATATTTAGATGTTACCACATTTCCATTTCGGAATGTAACAAAATCGTCTTTATCTTTCGATAACATGTCTTGACCTAATTGAATATATTTAGAACAGTCAACACCTAATAGATGAAGTAGGGTAGGTAACATATCAACTTGACCAGCAAAGGTATGATTGATACCACCTTTAGATTGACCAGGAATATGATACATCACAGGTACTCTTTGTAACTGAGCGTCGTCAAACTCGCTCCAATCATCTTTAGATTTACCTAATAAATCAGCTAAGTATTTATTACGAGAAGTAGAGATACCGTAGTGGTCCCCGTACATCACAATAATTGAATTATCATAAATACCAGTTGCTTTTAAATAATTGAAGAATTCTTCAACAGCTTTGTCTAAGTAGTTTGCCGTTGCAAAGTAACCATTAATTGTAGCATCAGGAGTCTTAGCAAGTGGGAAACCACCTTCTTCACCTTTAAGTTGAGAATATGGATAATGATTTGTTACTGCAATAAATTTAGAGTAAAACGGTTGTTGTAAATGTTCTAAGTATTGAGCTGATTGTGCCATAAATGGTTTATCATGTAATCCATATTGGAATGAATTATTTTCATTTACATCGTAATAGCTTGCATCGAAGAAGTGTTCATAACCGATATGTTTATAAGTTTCATTACGGTTCCAGAATGAACCATCGTTACCATGGAAGACCGCACTACTATAACCAGCTTCTTGTTTTAAAATATTTGGAGCTGATTGGAAAGTGTTTTTGTCACCCAATTGACTAAATAAAGGTCCTTGGCTTAAACCAAAGAATGAATTTTCGATTAATGTTTCTGCATCACTTGTTTTACCAGAGCCGACTTGGTGGAAGGCATTATCAAAACTGAATGTTTCGTTTGAATGGTAAAGACTATTGATGAACGGTGTGACTTCATGTTCAACACCTTGATCATCTTTTAACTTATAGTCAATCAAGAATTGTTGGAAACTTTCTAAATGAATGTAGATAACGTTACGATCTTTAGCAAGACCAAAAGTTTCAGGATTTGCTTTAACATGTTGGTTTTTAGCATAATCTTGAACAGTAACTAAATCATTCTCACTTGCTTGAGCGCGACGTTGACTAGCATTGTAAGTTTGAACACCATCATAAACTGTAAAAGCGTTCATCCCTAAGTATTTAACAATATGATCGCGAGAGAAAGTACGTTTTAATAACTCAGGACGATCAGCTTCAGCCAAAGTTAAGTTGACTGCAAACAAGAAGATTGCAAAACTTGAAATAGCAATGGCACCACGACCCTTAACAGGACGTTCATCGATTTTAATTTTTTTAGCGATTAATAAACCGCCTAAAACAAATAAATCTAAGAAATACACGACATCATAAGGTCGCATCATTTTTAAAGTACTAAGACCCAGTCCAGAACTTACTTTCCCAGCGCCAAGCATCGTATTAACTGTAATAAAATCAGTAAATTCACGATAGTAAATGACATTTGAAAAGAGAAGTAAAGTTGTTAAAAATGATATTACAAATAGTACAATATATGCTTTTTTTGGTTTTCTAACATAAAGTGCTGCTGAGAATAAAAAGAGTGTTGTTGCAATTGGGTTAATAATCATAATAAAATATTGGAATGGGTTCTCAATATTTAAATGAAAATCAGCAAAGTATGCAAAAACTGTTTTTATCCAGAATAATACTGCCATTAGGACAAAGAATCCAATACGCGTATTTATCCATTTATTTTGATAATTATGTTTCAAGACTAATCTTCCTTTCTAAGCTAATAACTAGTCACGGGTTCAAATTAAATTTTGAACATACCTATACTATTTTACCTTTTAGCTGAACAAGTGTCAATTAATTTTAAAAAGACCCTGTTTTTGTTTCAATATTTCTCAATAAAAATACGTCGCTAAGTTTAGTAAAAACTGATATAGTATTATGTATGATAGATTAGAATTGAGGATAACAAATAATAATGAAAGAAATAATAATTAAAAATGAATTATCTAAGAAGTTTAAGCGGTCATATCCGTTAATTTCACCTACAGATTTAACAGAAGCGTCACAAAAACCTACAAATGAGTGGGTTAAATTTGTTTCCCAACAAAAAGAGTTTATTGGTTATGGTTATTTAGGCCATCAGAATAAAGGAATTGGCTGGATGGTGAGTTTTGACGAATCACAACCGATTAATGATAATTTATTAAAACAACTATTTAATGAAGCATTTGAAAAAAGACAAGGATTGATGAATGATCCTCTGACGACTGCATTTCGTTTATTTAATGGCGAGGGTGATGGTTTAGGGGGGATAATTATTGATTGGTATGATGGGTATCTTGTTATCTCATGGTACAATCAGGTTATCTATTCCTTTAAAGAACAACTTTTGACAATTATTCAAAACTGCTTTGGCGAAGAACTACTAGGTGTATATGAAAAAGTTCGATTTGAGGGCAAAGGCTTAGCTGAGTCTAGTCATTTAAGCGGCAATCAAGCTTCAGAACCGCTTCTAATTCAAGAAAATGGTGTGTCTTATGCCACTTATTTAAATGAAGGATTGATGACTGGTATTTTTCTTGATCAACGCGAAGTTCGTAATCAATTAATTGAGGGTCTAGCGATGGGCAAGACAGTTTTAAATACTTTTAGTTATACTGGAGCATTCTCTGTAGCTTCGTTAATCGGTGGTGCTGAGAAAACTACAAGTGTTGATTTAGCCAAACGTAGTTTAAACAAAACACGAGAGATGTTTGAAGTGAATGGAATCAATGCATCTGAACAAGATATCATTGTGATGGATGTGTTTGACTACTATAAATTTGCTTTACGTAAGAATCTATCTTTTGATGTCATCATATTAGATCCACCAAGTTTTTCAAGAAATAAGAAAAAAACTTTTTCAGTTGCGAAGAACTACAATGAATTGGTAGCAGAAGCAGTCGCAATTTTGAATAAAGATGGTATCTTGATTGCTTCAAGTAATGCGGCAAATGTACCATTACCCAAATTTGAAAAACTGGTTGAACAAGGCATCAATGAAAGTAAACGTAAATTTGAAAAAATGGCATTGTATCAATTGCCAGTTGATTTTGCAGTCAATAAGAACTTTAAAGAAGGCAATTATTTAAAAGTAATGATTTATAAAATATTTTAAGAGATGGGATCGATAGGGATGAAGAATTTTAAAATTAGAAATCTTGTACTTGGCGAAGGAGAACCAAAAGTATGTGTCTCTTTAATCGCAAGTAATTTTAAAGAACTATTTGCTGAAGCAATGCGTGTCAGTAAACTAGATTGTGATATTATCGAATGGCGTGCTGATTACTTTATGTATATCAACGATTTAGAATTTATGCGTAAAGCAGCTTACTTTATTCGTTACGCAATCGAGGATAAACCATTAATCTTTACCTTTAGAACACAAGAAGAAGGTGGCGGACAAGCAATTGATGATGATTTTTATTTTTATTTAAATCATTATATGATTAAAACTGGCTTAGTTGATGCGATTGATTTAGAATTATCGCGTCTTCCTGAATTTAATATGAACATTATCGACTTTGCGAAAGAAAATAGTGTTAAAGTTGTGATTTCTCATCATAATTTACAAAAGACACCGTCAGCAGAACAGTTGGAAGAAATGTTGACAGATATGAAAACACTTGGAGCAACAGTTGGCAAAATTGCAGTAACACCAAATGATTTTGATGATGTTTTAGAAATTCTAAAAGCGTCAAATAATATGAAAAATAACCATCCGGAAATTCCGTTTATGTTAAATGGCATGGGGGAAATTGGCAAATTAACCCGTTTGACAGGTGAACTCTTTGGTTCCGTTTTAACGTTTGCAAGTAATGGTAAGCAGTCATCAGCGCCGGGTCAAATGTCGATTGAAGAAGTGCGTTCTGGCTTAAAACTGTTTAATAAAGAAGAAGAAAAAAGAAGTGATTATTTTGGCTAAGAAAAAAATCCAAAAAACGAACGCCATTCGTTTTTTAGAACAAAAGAAAATCCCGTTTGAGATTTCTGAATACGAATGGGATGACCAACACATGAGTGCAAAACATACAGCCTCTGAGCTTGGGATTGATGAAGTAAAAATTTTTAAAACGCTAGTTACAGTTGGCAATCAAACAGGTCCAATCGTGGCAATAGTTCCTGGTAATCGTGAACTTGATTTAAAGAAAATCGCTAAAGCAAGTGGTAACAAAAAAGTGGAAATGTTACCTTCAAAAGAATTAGAACCTTTAACAGGTTATATTCATGGAGGTTGTTCACCAGTTGGGATGAAGAAAAAATTTCCAACATTTATTGCTAAAGAAGCTTTAGATTTAGATACAATTCATGTATCTGGTGGTAAACGAGGATTACAATTAAGAATCGACCCGAAAGTTTTAATTGATGTTGTCGGGATTGAGGTCGTTGATTTAGCGACTGAAGAGTAATGAATATTGTGAAGTAGACAAGCGATTGTCTGCTTTTTTAATGGTTTGATAAAAGGAGAAGAAAACATGTCATCAAATAATTCAAAAACATTGTTTCAAGCACTATGGAATAGTGCAGATATTTTAAGATCAAAAATGGATGCTTCCGAATATAAAAACTATTTATTAGGTTTAGTTTTCTATAAATACTTATCTGATAGAATGCTGTGTTTCGCTGTAGATATGCTTGAGGAAAAAGCAGAAACTATTCAAGATGCGCAAAAAATATATGAATTAGCTTATTATGATCTAGATACTCAAAAAGATTTAATTGATGTGTTAAAAGAAGAATTTTCATATGCATTAGAACCTAATTTAACATTTACAGCACTTGTTCAAAAAGCTCATGATATGACATTTGAGTTGGAAGATTTAGCACAAGGTTTTCGAAACATTGAGCAAAGTAGTGAATTGTTTGAAAATTTATTCGAAGATGTCGACTTATATTCAAAAAAATTAGGTCAGAACGCTTCAAAACAAAGTAAAACAATTACAGCTGTCATGAAGGAATTAGATACATTAGATTTAGCACATGATGGAGATGCACTAGGAGATGCTTATGAGTATTTGATTGGTCAGTTTGCATCAGATTCTGGAAAAAAAGCCGGCGAGTTCTACACACCACAACCAATTTCAACATTAATGTCTAGAATTGTTCTAGAAGGAATGAAAGATAAAAAAGGTTTTAGCGTATATGATCCAACAATGGGTTCAGGTTCTCTACTACTAAATGTAAAAAAATATTCAAATGAGCCAGGAACAATCAATTATTTTGGACAAGAATTGAACACATCTACTTTTAATTTGGCAAGAATGAATATGATTTTGCATGGTGTTGACATTGCAAATCAACATTTAAAAAACGGTGATACTTTAGATGCTGATTGGCCAGTTGATGAACCAACTAACTTTGATGCAGTTTTGATGAATCCGCCTTATAGTGCAAAATGGGGTGCAGAAAAAGGCTTTCTAGATGATCCTCGTTATAGTTCATATGGTGTGTTAGCACCAAAGTCAAAAGCTGATTTTGCCTTTCTTTTACATGGATACTATCACTTAAAAGAATCTGGAACGATGGCAATTGTACTACCTCATGGGGTTTTATTTAGAGGCGCTGCAGAAGGCAAAATAAGAAAAATTTTATTAGATAATGGTGCGATTGATACTGTAATTGGGTTACCAGCCAATATTTTCTTTAATACAAGTATCCCAACAACAGTTATTATCCTGAAAAAGAATCGACGCAATAAGGATGTTCTTTTTATTGATGCCTCTCAAGATTTTACAAAAAGTAAAAATCAGAACAAGCTGGAAAAACAGCATATCGATAAGATAGTTGAAACTTACTTAGAACGTGAATCAATTGAAAAATATGCTCATGTTGCCGATTTTGAAGAAATTATTGAAAATGATTATAACTTAAATATTCCAAGATATGTAGATACTTTTGAAGAAGAAGAACCAATTTCTTTAGTTGATGTTGCCAAAGAATTAAGTCAGGTTCAAAAGGAAATTAAAGAGGCCAATACTAAATTAGCAGAAATGTTTGAAGATTTGACAGCAACTGATCCAGACGTTCAAGTAGAACTAAATCAATTTTTAGAAATACTGAAAAGTGGTGATATTCATGGATAAAAAAGTTCCATTAATTCGATTTAAAGGATATACTGACGCTTGGGAACAGCGTAAGTTG
>NZ_SDGV01000011.1 GCF_004795745.1 Vagococcus silagei
TAATTATAACAGATGGGGAGGTTCTTATTTTTATTGCTTTTAGAACGTTAATGTATCAAGGCATTACGATTATGAAATTTGCTCAGGTAACAAAGGTTTACTTAGAATACTTCACTATTATTTAGAAAATCAAAATGAAAGTATTTCAGTAACCAAATTTGCGATGATTGCTAAAGTAAAAAAAGCTTACCAAGAAATATTCACGACGAGTTTTTGGCAATCCTTTGGTACGATAACAGAAGATGATTTTTCAACATTTCAGCATTCATATCAATTTATTACAATACTAGATGATACTTATCCCGAGAGACTTGCGGAAATATATAATCCCCCAATTGCATTGTTTTTAGAAGGGGATATTGATTTACTTGAAAATGAAACATTAGCAGTCATCGGTGCGAGAAAAAGTACCACTTATGGCAAACAAATGATTGAAAAAATAATTCCTACTATTATAAAGGAAAAAATCACAATTGTGAGTGGTTTAGCGAAGGGAAGTGACACGAATGCTCATATTGAGACAATTAAAAATGGCGGTCAAACAATAGCAGTCATCGGCTGTGGCTTGGATATTTATTATCCAAAAGAAAATAAAAAATTGCAGGATTATATCAGCCAGGAGCATTTAATTATTTCTGAATATCTGCCAACCGTTCCGCCTTTATCCTACCATTTTCCGAGTCGTAATCGAATAATTGCCGGATTGTCAAAAGGCGTTTGTGTTATTGAAGCACAGAAAAAAAGTGGTACTTTTATTACTGCGTCTCTTGCTTTAGAAGAAGGTAGAGATGTTTTTGCGGTACCTGGAAGTGCATTTGAAAAAACTTCTGAAGGTTGCTTAGAACTTATCCAAGAAGGCGCAAAATGCATTTGGAAACCAGAAGATATTTTGCTCGAATGGAATATCAATTAAAGAACTTTCTTGACAAGAGACTATTTAATGGACTAAGATGATTATCGATTGTTGAACATTATAGTAGATAAATAGTTTATACGAAAGAAAGGGATTGAAAAATGAGTTATAAATACTTAGTAATTGTCGAATCCCCAGCTAAAGCAAAGACAATAGAAAAATATTTAGGTAGAAATTACAAAGTGGTTGCAAGTGTAGGCCATATTAGGGATTTGCCTAAAAGTAAAATGGGAATTGATTTTGATAATAATTTTGACCCTCAATACATTAACATTCGTGGTAAAGGACCTGTTATCAAAGAATTAAAGAAATATGCGAAAAAGGCGGAAAAAGTTTACCTCGCAGCCGATCCGGACCGCGAAGGGGAAGCTATTGCCTGGCATTTAGCTCATATTTTAGACTTAGACTTGAATGACAATAACCGCGTTGTCTTCAATGAAATTACCAAACCAGCGGTCAAAGAAGCTTTTAAAGAACCACGAAAAATTAATGTAGATTTAGTTGATGCACAACAAGCTCGTCGAATCTTAGATCGACTTGTTGGTTACTCAATCAGTCCATTATTATGGAAAAAAGTTAAAAAAGGTTTGAGTGCAGGACGTGTTCAATCTGTTGCACTTAAGATGATTATTGATCGTGAAGATGAAATAAAAGCTTTCAAACCTGAAGAATATTGGAGTATTGCTAATAATTTTATTAAATCACGTAAAAAATTTAGAGCAAATTTTGCAAAATTAGATGGTAAAAAATTTGAATTGTCGACTGCAGAAGATGTTAAAGTCGTAACTGATCGCTTAACTGGTAGTGATTATACCGTTCAAAAAATCACCAAAAAAGAAAGAAATCGTAAACCAGCTCAACCATTTACAACAAGTAGTTTGCAACAAGAAGCTGCACGTCGTTTGAATTTTAGAACGAGAAAAACAATGATGGTGGCGCAGCAACTTTATGAAGGTATCAAACTTGGTAAGGGTGAAGGTACAGTCGGATTGATTACATATATGCGTACCGACTCGACTCGTCTTTCTGATACAGCATTAACAGAAATTGGCCAGTTTGTGGAAAACACTTATGGCTCTGAATACCTTGCAACAACTAAGGCTGCAGGTAAAAAAGCTAAAGGAAGTCAAGATGCGCATGAGGCGATTCGTCCTTCAAGTGTGATGAGAACACCGGCTTCAATTGAACAGTATCTTGATAAAGATCAAATGAAATTATATTCTTTAATATGGTCTCGTGTGGTTGCAAGCCAAATGGCGCCAGCCGTTTTAGATACAATGCGTGTTGAACTTGATCAAAATGGTGTATTATTTGTCGCGAATGGTTCGAAAATTAAATTCCCAGGTTTTATGAAGGTTTATGTTGAATCTAAAGATGATGGTAAAGAAGAAAAAGAAAACATTTTACCTGAACTAGCTGAAGGGGAAGTTGTGAAGTCAGTTGATTTAGAACCTAAACAACACTTTACGCAACCACCAGCCCGCTATAGTGAAGCAACCTTGATTAAAACGTTAGAAGAAAATGGTGTAGGTCGACCTTCGACATATGCGCCAACACTTGAAACGATTCAAAAACGTTATTATGTTAAATTAAACGCTCGTCGTTTTGAACCAACAGAACTTGGCGAAATCGTCAATTCATTAATTTGTGAGTTCTTCCCACAAATTGTGAATATGAGTTTCACGGCAGAGATGGAAAAAGATTTGGATAATATTGCCATTGCTAAAGAAAACTGGGTCGATGTTGTTAGTCGCTTTTATGAACCATTTAAAAAAGAACTTGATTTGGCAGAAACAAATATGGAAAAAATTCAAATTAAAGATGAACCAGCAGGATTTGACTGTGAACTTTGTGGCAGTCCAATGGTGATTAAACTTGGACGTTATGGTAAATTCTATGCTTGTAGTAATTTTCCAGAATGTCGGAACACTAAAGCGATTGTTAAAAAAATTGGCGTGAAATGTCCAGAGTGTCAAAAAGGTGACGTGATTGAAAAGAAAACGAAGAAAAATCGTATCTTCTATGGCTGTGATCGTTATCCTGAATGTGAGTTTACTTCTTGGGATAAACCTGTTGGCCGTAATTGTCCGAAATGTAATAAATACTTAATTGAAAAGAAAGCACGTGGTAGTGTTCAAATTCAATGTAGTGATTGTGATTATAAAGAAGATATTCAGAAGTAAAGAGTAGGCTTCTTTAGAAAAATTGTGTATACTGAATAATGCTAAGGGACGGAACAACAAACTTGTTTGTCCCTTAACTTTTTGATAATTTTATAACTGAGGGAAGTGGAAATCGTGACAGAAAAAAAAGTAACCGTTATCGGAGCTGGTTTAGCTGGAAGTGAAGCCGCATGGCAAGTAGCTGAAGCTGGAATTTCCGTTGATTTATATGAAATGCGTGCAATTAAGAAAACACCTGCGCATCATACAGATAAGTTTGCAGAGTTAGTCTGTACAAATTCGTTAAGAGGAAATAATCTAACAAATGGAGCGGGTCTCTTAAAAGAAGAAATGAGACGCTTGAATTCAGTGATTATTGATTCAGCAGACGTTAATCAAGTTCCTGCTGGGGGCGCTTTAGCCGTTGACCGGGAATTATTCTCAGAATATATTACGGAAAAAGTATCGAATCATCCAAATGTGACGGTTCATCATGAAGAAATTAATGAAATCCCTAGCGATGGAATCACAATCATCGCAACAGGTCCACTAACTTCAGAAGGTTTAGCCGAAAGCATCCATGAATTTACTGAATCAGATGGTTTATACTTTTATGATGCTGCAGCACCAATCATTGAAAAATCATCAATTGATATGAATAAAGTTTATTTAAAATCAAGATATAATAAAGGTGAAGCTGCTTATCTAAATTGCCCCATGACGAAGGATGAATTTTATGCTTTCAGGGAGGCTTTAGTAAATGCAGAAGTTGCGCCATTAAAATCTTTTGAAAAAGAAAAATTCTTTGAAGGCTGTATGCCAATTGAAGTTATGGCTGCCCGTGGTGAAAAAACGATGACATTTGGTCCCTTAAAACCAGTTGGGTTAGAAGATCCAGAAACTGGAAAACGACCATACGCCGTAGTTCAGTTAAGACAAGATAATGCTGCTGCTTCTTTATATAATATTGTTGGTTTCCAAACGCACTTAAAATGGGGCGAACAAAAACGAATTATTCAAATGATTCCTGGACTAGAAAATGCAGAAATTGTTCGTTATGGTGTAATGCATCGTAATACATTTATGAATTCACCAGAATTGTTAAATGCAACTTATCAAACAAGAAAAAATGAAAATATTTTCTTTGCTGGACAAATGACAGGTGTTGAAGGATATGTTGAGAGTGCTGCAAGTGGTTTATTAGCTGGAATTAATGCAGCTCGTTTGGCACTTGGAAAAGAGGTTGTCACTTTCCCAGTTGAAACTGCGATTGGCGGAATGGCAAATTATATTACGCATACTTCGGCAAAACATTTCCAACCAATGAATGTAAACTTTGGCTTATTCCCTGAATTACCAGAAAGAATTAGAGACAAAAAAACACGCTATGAAGCAATCAGCAAGCGTGCTTTAGAATCTTTAGATGAAATGATTAAGACTTTAGATTAATATCTAGTCTTCCTTTAATAACAGAATGGCTCTAGTTGGGCAAACACGGTAGGCTTCTAAGAGCTCTTCGGGAATGTTGTCTGCTACGAGTTGTTCTGTTTTTTCAGTATTCGAAAATTTGACAAGACCATTATCATAATAATCAAAATAATCAGGGGCTTTGAGTTGACACAACCCACAAGCGATACATTTTTCAGGTAATATTCTACAAATCATATTTGATGCTCCCTTTCGAAAGAGGTGAATTTTTTTGGATGAAACAAAACGGTTTATTCTATCTTGTTTTTCACATCAACGGACCGTTCGATCAACGACATTGTATCATTTTTTAAGTGGAAAAAAAACTTCATCAATTCTAACCTATGGATTTCTTAATGGAATTTTGCCGTACTTTAATCTTTTCCCGAATTTAGAGCAACGGAAGTTTGAAGATAATATTAATTTTCTACTTGAAAATAATTATCTTGTGCAAGAAACGATTCCGTTAGTGACCATTACTGAAAAAGGACTGGTTGAATGTCGTGATTTCAATTGCAAGTATCTTGATGGTTTATCTTTTTATAAAATTGATTATCAATTTTGGATTCAACTTGTTTTGTTGACGCAAGTTGTATCTGAAAAAAGATATCGAAATTCAAAATACATTGCTTCTGATGCAAATATGTATCATCAACATCTTCTCAAACAGTGGATTTCTGTGCAATCAAATGATTGGTTAGATCGTTTTATGTCAGAATGGATGGAATTATTAACTTTACTTGGAAAAGATGAAAGCTATCTTTTAAGTTCACAATTAGTCGGACACAATACTCCAGGTTTAACTAAAAAACAAGTAGCAGAGCAATTAACTCAATCCGAATTTGAGATTGAAATACGTTTTAAGAATGCGCTACATCAATTGATTTACCTTATCAATATGCATTCGGAGACCTTTCCAGTCTTTTTTAGTTTATATAGTTACGAATTAAAATGCTTGGGAAATGATACGGTTCAAGAAACATTTCATCTTTATTTTCAAAAAGGCTATGACTACGACCAAATTGCACGTCAACGTCATTTAAAACTGAGTACTATTTATGATCATTTAATCGAGAGTATCATTCAACTAAATGTTTCACAATTGAAACTGATAATTGAACGACATCAATTGACCGAGTTATTAGGTCGATTGAGTAGTAAGTATCCCAAGATAAGAGCTTGGACCTTTAAAGACTGTCAGTTGATGAAGGCGTCACTTAATTATTACGAATTTCGTTTAATGCAATTTTATCTGATAAAGGATGATAATGATGGAGAAGATAAAACAAATATTAGTCAATAAATTTGGTTTTACAAATTTTAAGCCTGGTCAAGAAGAAGTTGTGAATCATTTATTGAATCAAAAAGATACGCTTGCTATTTTACCAACGGCAACAGGTAAATCATTAACTTATCAATTGACGAGTTATTGTTTGCCGGGTGTAACGCTGGTCGTGTCGCCACTGATTTCTTTAATGGAAGACCAAGTGCAACAACTGGCTAAGATAGGAGAGAAAAATGCTGTTGCAATTAATAGCTTAATGGATTTTCATCAAAGAAAATTTGTTTTGAAACACATCAAGCGTTTTAAATTTATTTTCGTAAGTCCTGAGTTACTAGCCAATCAGGAAGTATTGACGATTTTAGAGGGATTATCTATTTCATTACTAGTCGTTGATGAAGCACATTGTATCTCTCAATGGGGCAATGACTTTAGACCAGATTACCTAAATTTAAGAACAGTAAAAAATAGATTGAATCACCCGTTAACGCTTGCTTTAACTGCAACGGCAACTTCCCCAGTGATTAAAGATATTGAAAAACAGTTATTTGGGAACGAGTTTGAAGTTGTAACATTACCAATTGATCGTGAAAATATATTTTTATCAGTGGTAAATACTGAAGATAAGCTTAACTATTTAATTGATTTCTTAAACCACCATCATGGGCCAGGAATTATATATTTTTCGAGTAAAGCAGAAGCGGAGAGTATTGCTTCTGAGTTGAATCGGCTCACGTCATTAAAGATTGGCATTTACCATGGAGATGTATTGCCTGAAGACAGAATTAAAATACAGCAACAGTTTTTAAAGAGTTCTTTGCAAATTCTTTGTGCAACCAATGCTTTTGGAATGGGAATCAATAAAGCTGATATTCGATTTGTGATTCACTATCACCTTCCTGATAGCCTTGAGAACTATGTACAAGAGTTTGGTAGAGCAGGACGAGATGGTCTACAAAGCGTTTCAATTATTCTTTACCAAGAAGGTGACGAAAGAATACATCGATTTTTACATGATGATACTTTTCAACAGAAAAGTGAGCTACTCTCATTGAAGCATAAAACCCGTCAAGAGATGAAAACAATTTATCCGAATTTATCAAACCTCCAAAAAAAGTGGCTTGTTCAAATTGCTAATACCGATTGGGATTGGGATAATTTTGAGAAGCAACTTCAAAATCGAAAAACAAATCACTTTCAGAATATAGTTAAGATGATGGACTATATTCGTCTTACAACTTGTCGCAGAAACTTTATTTTAGAGGCGTTTGATAATCAAAATATCAAAACAGAAGAAAAAAAACAGTGTTGTGATTTATGCAACAATGAGTTACCTGATTTAACAGAAGTTCAAAAAGTGAATGATAATGAAGAAAACCTTAAGACTGCTGAGCAAATTATAAGAAATCTCTTTTTATTATAAAAAATACAAGCATTATTATCATTAGTATGATAAAATGATAAAAGAAGTTTTCAAGGAGGTATATCTGTGAGTAGAAAAGATAAAGATAAAGATGAATTTAAAAAAGATGAAGAATTAAACGATAAAGAACCTTGGGATCAACCAATTTTCGATGAAGATGAAGAAAACGAATATACAGAAGATGAATATACTGAAGAAACAGAAGAAGATTCTGATACAACTCGTGTTCGACGTGGTAAATCTGGTGGAAAAAACTGGTATGCTATTTCATTAATAACGCTATTATTTTTAATTGTAATCGTTGCTACCTTTTTAATTCTATATTGGAATGTCAACGCTAAAATGAACACTAAAAAACCGATTGTTGAGAGTTCATCTGTTGTAGTTGAATCATCAACAACAAGCGAAAGCACTGTTAGTTCAACAACAGAAAGTACGACAACAGAATCAAGTAGCTCAACAACACAATCTACAACTACTGAATCATCAAGTACATTTGCTGATGTTGAAATTTCTCAAAATGAAGTAGCACAACAACAACAACAAAATGCTGCTAATGCTGCTAACGCAAATAATACGAATCAAAATCCTACGCCAGCTGCTGGTACAACAGTCAACGTTGGTGAAGGACCTAACGTGAACTTATATCGTATTGCGATCAATAACGGTACAACTGTTGAAGCTTTATTACAGTTGAATCCTGGTATTGATTCTCAAAATTTACAAAATGGACAACCTATTAGAGTGAAATAACCAAAAAGTCGTCTTTTGACGACTTTTTAATTTGAAGAAAAGGTGTTTGAGACATGACGAATAATAAACAAATCGCAATTGACGGCCCAGCGTCGGCTGGCAAAAGCACAGTTGCAAAAATTTTAGCTAAGAAAATGAATTACATTTATTGTGATACGGGTGCGATGTATCGTGCTTTGACTCTTGCTGCATTGAGACAAAATGCAGACATTTCTTCAGAAATCGAACTGACAAAAATTTTAGCTGATATCGAAATTAGTTTTAAACAAATGGCTGATGGTCAACATGTTTTTTTAAATGGAGAAGATGTAACGCAAGAAATCAGATTGCCAGAAGTTACAAATTCTGTTTCCGAAGTGTCTTCATTTAAAAAAGTGAGAGCTGAACTCGTAAGCCGTCAAAGAAAGTTTTCAGATTCAGACAGTATTGTCATGGATGGAAGAGATATTGGTACGGTTGTTTTACCTGAAGCTGATTTAAAAATATTTTTGGTCGCTAGTGTTGAAGAGCGAGCACAACGCCGTTATGATGAAAATACTAAAAATGGGATTAATACGCCTTTTGATGTCTTAAAAAAAGAAATTGAAGATCGAGACACTTATGATTCAACTCGTAAAGAATCACCACTTGTTCAAGCTGAAGATGCTATTCTTGTTGATACTACGGGTTTAAATATTGATCAAGTTGTCCAAAAAATTGAAGATTTAATGAATTAAATAACTTTAATATAAAAAATAGCAAATATGACTAGTCATTTTTGCTATTTTTAGGTAGAATGATATATAAGCAGTAGAAGTAAGCGTTGTCGAGGAGGAAGTATAATGACAGATCAAATGAATGAAGCAATGTTAGATGCTATGGAAAGTGTTCAAGAAGTAAAAGTAGGAGATTCTGTTCAAGGTGAAGTGTTATCTATCGAAGATAATAAACAAATCATCGTTGGTATCTTAGGTGCAGGAGTTGAAGGTGTTGTACCAATCAAAGAACTTTCAACACTACCGATTGAAACGATCACTGATATTGTTAAAATTGGCGATACGATCGAATTAGTTGTAATTTCCGAAATTGGTAAAGATAAAGAAAACGGAAGTTACTTATTATCTAAACGTCGCGTCGATGCTAAAAAAGTGTGGGAAAAGATTGAAGATTCATTTAAAGCTGAAGAATTAATCGAAGGTACTGTCACTGATGTGGTAAAAGGTGGCCTCGTTGTTGATACTGGTGTTCGTGGTTTTGTACCAGCTTCAATGGTTGATAGTCATTTTGTATCTGATTTTTCTGGTTACAAAGGTCAAACTTTAACATTCAAAATTATTGAAATTGAACCATCAGAAAATCGTTTAATTTTATCACGTAAGGCAGTAATTGAAGCTGAAAAAGCTGAAATGAAGAAAGAAATTTTGGATAAAATTTCTGAAGGTGACATTATTGAAGGAACAGTGGCTCGTTTAACTAACTTTGGTGCATTCATTGACTTAGGTGGCGTTGATGGTTTAGTCCATGTTTCAGAAATTGCGCATTATCATGTGGAAAAACCTGAAGATGAATTAACTGTTGGTGAGACTGTATCAGTTAAAGTCTTAGGTATTAATCCTGATGAAGAACGTATTTCTCTTTCAATTAAAGAAACAAAAGACGGTCCTTGGAGTGGTATTGAAGAAAAAGCTGCTGTAGGTTCTGTTCTTGAAGGTGTTGTGAAAAGACTAACATCATTTGGTGCCTTTGTAGAAATTTTCCCAGGTGTTGAAGGTTTAGTTCATATTTCACAAATTTCACATAAACATATTGCAACACCACATGAAGCATTAGAAGAAGGCCAAGAAATTACGGTTAAAGTTTTAGATGTCAACGAAGACAACCGTCGTATTGGTTTAAGTATTAAAGCTTTAGAAGAAAAAGAAGAACCGGTTGTTGAAGAATCTTTTGAAATGCCAGAAGAATCTACTGGTTTTACTTTAGGTGATGTTATTGGTAAAGATTTAGAACAATAATCAGATATAATTTAGGAGCCTTGTTAAACAAATCTATTTAACAAGGTTTCTTTTTTTATTTGTGCATTGAATTATGTGCATGAATGAGCTATAGTATCAAAGAGTCCAAAAAGACGTGGAGGGACAAATTTGAAACCATCAATTTATGATTTAACTTTAGAAGATTTAACAAATTGGTTATTAGAAAACGACGAAAAAAAATTTAGAGCAACTCAAATTTGGGATTGGTTATATCAAAAGAGAATCAAGTCTTTTGATCAAATGTCAAATCTATCCAAATCACTAATCGAAACATTAGATCAATCATTTGTTATCACACCATTGAAAGAGGTCGTGATTCAAGAAGCTAGCGATGGCACTGTTAAGTACTTATTTGAACTAACAGACCATCATATGATTGAAACTGTATTAATGCGACAAAAATATGGTCTTTCAGTTTGCGTAACGACCCAAGTTGGCTGTAACATAGGTTGCACGTTTTGCGCTAGTGGATTACTGCGTAAACAGCGTAATCTGACGACAGGAGAAATTGTTGCTCAAATTATGCAAGTACAGCATTATTTTGATGATAAAGGTGAAGATGAACGTGTCAGTCATATTGTTGTCATGGGTATTGGTGAACCATTTGATAATTATGATAATGTTATTAATTTCTTTAATATTATGAATGATCCTAAGGGCTTAGCAATCGGAGCACGTCACATGACGGTATCAACAAGTGGCTTGGTTCCTAAAATTAAAGCATTTGCAGACTATCCGTTGCAAGTAAATTTAGCAATTTCATTACATGCCTCAAATAATGAAGTAAGAACATCAATTATGCGAATCAACAAGGCGTATCCAATTGAGCGTTTAATGGACGCGGTTGATTATTATCTTGAAACTACGAATCGACGGATTACATTTGAATATATCATGCTATCAGGAGTAAATGATCGTGTGGAACACGCACAAGAATTAGCTAATCTATTAAAAGATAAGAAAAAATTAGTTTATATCAATCTAATTCCATATAATCCTGTTGATGAACATAATCAGTACCAAAGAAGTTCGAAAGAAGATATTCTGGCATTCTATAATGTCTTGAAGAAAAATGGTGTTAATAGTGTCATTCGTCAAGAACACGGAACGGATATTGATGCCGCCTGTGGCCAATTACGAAGTAAACAAATGAAAAAAGAAAAGAATAAATAGTGTGTTAAAAACCAAAATTGTATTTTTCGCTTGACGAAAGATATCATTTTGGTTTTTATTTGCTTAAAATAAATAACATAGTTGACTTTTTGCTGACTTCTTGATACTATTTTTAAAATACATCGAAACAAAAGGTGTAAATAATGAAAGGGGCAATGAGAAATGGAAAAAGATTATATGCATTTAATTTTATCCACGATTCAGTATTATCGTAAACGAATCAAACATCTACGAGACGCAAGACGTGTCGAAGAAGGAGCAGAGCCCCAATGTTGTCCTCAGTCAATTTTCGTATAAAAAATTGAAGAGGAGCAACATAAATGAAAAACAGAATAGGTATTACAGCGAATGAAATTATGGATTCAGGTGAAATTTTACATAATTTAGAAATAAATTATTTACCAGCAGGTTACTCTAAAGGAGTAGCACAAGCGGGAGGATTACCTGTTTTAATTCCAATTAGTGAAGATTTGAAGGATATTAGACAATATGTTTCAATGATTGATAAACTCATTTTGACAGGAGGACAGAACGTTTCTCCAGAGTTTTATCAAGAAAAACCCATTTTTTCAGAAACGCTTATGATGAAAAAGAGAGATATTTTTGAGCTGGCATTAATTGAAGAAGCTATCAAGCAAGACAAACCAATTTTTGGAATTTGCCGCGGTATGCAATTACTAAATGTATATTTTGGCGGATCACTGATCCAAGACTTGAGTCAAAGAGTAGAAGAACCAGTTAAGCACATGCAAGCTCCGATTTCTAATGATATTCCAACACATTGGATTACAACAGAAAAAGGCAGTATTTTAAACGGAATTTATGGTCCTAAGGCAAAAGTAAATTCGTTTCATTTTCAAGCAGTCAACCGTATCGGAAATAATTTACGTGTAACTGCAAATAGTGAAGACGGTATTGTTGAAGGCATTGAAAGTCACGGTTTACGACAGAAGATTGTCGGTGTCCAGTGGCATCCAGATTTTTCTTATAAAGTACTAGAGCAAGAACGACGCGCTTTTAATTTTGTTGTCAATGAAATGTAGAGGAGAAAAGAAAATGAAAAAAACATTAGGTATCTCATTATTATTAATTGGAACAGTGGTTGGTTTAGCTGCATGTTCATCAAATAAAGAAAGTAATACTGAATCAAAAAATAAAGAAGTTACACAAGAAATTAATGTATCATCTGGTGGAGAGTTATCAACTTTAGATAGTGCTTTTTATTCAGATGTTTATAGTTCAGATATGATTGGTCAAACTGCAGAAGGCTTATATCGTTTGAATAAAAAACAAGAACCTGAATTGGCAATGGCTGAGAAAGATCCTGAAGTTAGCCAGGATGGTTTGAAGTATACATTCAAGATAAAACCAGATGCAAAGTGGTCAAATGGAGATACAGTCAAAGCTGTTGATTTTGTATATTCATTTAAAACAGTTGTTGATCCAGCTTACGGCTCAAGTAGTAGTAACCAAATGGATATCTTCAAGAACGCACGTAGCATTCGCGAAGGGAAAGCTGATTTAGATACATTTGGTGTTAAAGCAATTGATGAAAAAACTCTAGAACTTGAGTTAGAATATCCAGTTCCTTATTTAGCTGATCTTTTAGTCGGCACACCGTTCATGCCTAAAAACGAAAAATTTGCAACTGAAAAAGGCAAAGCATATGGAACTAATGCTGATAATTTTGTTGGCAACGGTCCATTCACAATTGAAGGCTGGAAAGGCACAAATGACACTTGGGTACTTAAGAAAAACAAAGATTATTGGGATGCTGAAAACGTTAAGTTAGAAAAAATTAATGTTCAAGTTATTAAAGAAATGGCGACTGGTATTCAATTATTCGAAGCTGGTGACTTAGATTATACAGTGATTGCTGATTCGTATGCATTAGAATATAAAGATTCTCCAGAAGCAAACTTTGTACCTAAAGCAATGTTAGGTTACTTAAGTCCTAACCAAAAACGTGAAGTGACAGGCAATGTCAATGTTCGTAAAGCTTTTAGTCTTGCAATTGATAAAAAACAATTTGCTGAAAATATATTAGGCGATGGCTCAATTCCATTAAATGGTTTCATTCCTACGAACTTTAGTAAATCTCCTGACAAAGGGGAAGACTTTAGAAAACAAAATGGTGATTTAGTAAAATACAATGTTAAAGAAGCAAAAAAATACTGGGAAACAGCTAAGAAAGAATTAGGGAAAGACAAAATAGAGCTAGAACTTATTTCAGCTGACAGTGGTAGTGCTAAGAAAACAATTGAATTTGTCCAAGGTCAATTACAAGAAAATCTTCCTGGACTTACAATCAAGTTAAAATCAATGCCTTTACAAAATCGTTTAGATTTACAACAACAAGGACAATTTGATTTAATGTTTGGAACTTGGACACCAGATTATGCTGATCCAGTCAATTTCTTAGAATTTTATGACTCTAAAGGTGGTTTAAATACCGCTAAATATAATAATCCAGAGTACGACAAAGGATTAGTTGATGTTAAAGTTAATTTAGCAAATGATAAAAATGCACGTTGGGATAAAATGTTAGATTTAGAAAAAATCTTAATCAAAGAAGATGCTGGGGTTATCCCAGTTTATCAAGGTGCTATTGGTTACTTGAAATCTGATCGTTTAGATGGTTTACAAATCTATCCGTTCGGACGTACAATTTCTTATCGTTTGGCAAGCGTCAAATAATAGTATATTTTACTTTTATTGCTTGACATTGAATGTGGACTCTTTTAAAATGGAGTTATATTAATTCGTACAGATAGCACAGAGTTTTTCTGTGCCGAGAGAGAGGCGATATTTATCTTTGGATGAATATCGTCTTTTTTTACGGAAATTATAGGAGTGATTATATGTCTGAAAAAAAATTTCATGTGAATTTGGCTGTTTTGGCTACAGGGATGATGGCATTTTCAGGGGTGTTAATAGAAACGGCAATGAACGTTACCTTTACAACCCTAATGAAACAATTTAATATTTCAACGTCTCAAGTTCAATGGGTGACAACAATTTATCTATTGATGATCTCAATTGTAGTGCCACTTTCTTCATATTTAATGAAGAATTACAGTAAACGTCAATTGTTTTTAGCTGCGAGTACTTTATTCTTGGTGGGTGTCGTGATTAATGCGTTCTCTGTGAATTTCACTATGCTTTTAGCTGGTCGGATTTTACAAGGTGCCGCAACTGGTATTGCATTACCTTTAATGTTTAATATCATCCTAACAAAAGTCCCTCTAGAAAAAAGAGGTATGATGATTGGGATTGGTAACTTAACTACTTCGATTGCTCCTGCAATGGGACCAACATATGGTGGAATATTAACAACGAAACTCGATTGGACTTATATCTACATTTTCTTGATTCCTGTCTTAATTATTTCTACGTTAATCGGTTTACTTGCGATTCCAAAAGAACCTGTGACTAAAAACGATTCAATTAACATGACTGCTGTAATGGCTTTATCTGTTATGTTCACTGGTTTACTTTGCTTCTTTAGTTATGCCACAACTTGGATTGGTTGGGTAGCATTAGTAATTGGTGTTGTAGGTGCAGCGTTCTTCTTCAAGAGTAATAGCAAAAAACAATTGCTTAATTTATCAGTATTTAAGAATAAAATGTTTACAACTTACCTTTTATCATTCTTAATGTTCCAAGTGTTACTTTTAGGAATTTCATTTATTTTACCAAACTTCGTGCAAATTGTTTTAGATGCTGAAGCGTCTAAAGCTGGGATGATGATGTTCCCAGGTGCTTTGGTAGGTGCTCTATTTGCGCCAGTTTCTGGAACAATTCTTGATAAACTTGGCTTTAAGAAACCTGTCGGAATTGGTAGTTTACTAGCAATTATCGGTTGGGCAAGTTTTATTGTCACACTTCATTTAGGTATTATCCCATTAATCATTCTGTCTCACGTAACATACATGATTGGGGTTGGCCTTGCCTACAGTAATGTGATGACAGTTGGATTGTCATCTCTTACAACTGATTTGCAAGATGATGGAAATGCGATCTTTAGCACATTGCAACAATTCATGGGAGCAGTTTCAACTTCATTTGTCGCAATCATTATTGGTTTCTTCCAAACAAGCAGTTCAGATTATGCTCAAGGAACGCTAACTGGAGCAACTGTTTCAGTCATTGTACTCTTAGTATTCTTAGTGCTAAGTGTATTAGCAGTCTTAAAAACGTTTAAAGAAAATTAAAAAGCTGCCACTTTTCTATTTTTATTGAGAAAAGTGGCAGTTTTCATTACAATGTAAGAAAGACAAGGAGGATCTTCATGATGAAAATAATGATTACTGCTTTTGATCCATTTGGAGACGATACAATTAATCCAGCTCAGGAAGTAATGAAACGTTTACCTGATATTTATCAAACGAGCCAAATTATAAAAGTTTTAATTCCGACAGTATTCCATAAGAGTGCAACCTATATTGAAGAAGCTCTAAAACAGCATCAACCAGATTATCTATTAAGTATTGGTCAAGCGGGTGGGCGAAGTGCCATCAGTATCGAACGAGTAGCAATTAATTTAGATGATGCACGTATTCCAGATAACGATAACAATCGACCGATTGATGTGATGATTCAACAAACAGGGGCACCAGCGTATTTCTCGCAATTACCAATTAAAGCAATGTTAAGTAAGGTAAATGAAAAAGAAATCCCTGCAGAAATTTCTAATAGTGCGGGAACTTTTGTGTGTAATCATGTCATGTATCAAAGTCTGTTTTTAACAAATACTAAGTACTTTAATACAAAAGCGGGTTTTGTTCATATTCCATTTTTACCATCACAAGTACTCAATCGTCCGCAATATCCATCAATGAGTTTGGATGATATGGTAGTAGGCATTCTCGCATGTATTGAAGCCATGATTTTATATTATGATCGTGAAGATTTAAAATTAGTTGGTGGAAAGACACATTAAAAAATGGGAGTGTGACTTGAATTGTTCGCACTCCCATTTTTTTATTTTTCTTCGTCGATAAATAGATCATCGATTAATTTGCCATCAATTTCATGGTCAAAATTTGGTAAGTCTAAGAGTTTTAATATAGTTGGCGCTTCATCAATTAGACGGGCCTTTGAAATCTGATGATTTATTTTAACCTGAGGGCCGTTTACGATAAATGTTGTCGCATAATTCTTTTTACTTGGATGATAACCATGAACTGCATGATAGCGTTCTGGTTGGCCGATTTCATGAGTAGGATTCTTTTCAACAACTGAACCAGCATGTTCATCAACAAAATAATAGCCTCTTTTTGCCTCTAACATAAACACAGCCTGATCATCTGCACCTTGGTTCTTTAGTTCAGATTGAGAATAGATTGTTTCGATTCCTTCGATAGCTTCACAAACATCCTTAATTTTTTTTAGAAAATCAGGATTGGTTTCACGTGAATAAATATAGCAAGAACCGTCACAACTTTTAGCGTAGACCTTCCAATTGTCATCAATCATCTTTTGCGTATCTAATGAACACCAGTTAAGCTTTTTAAATCGTGCATTTAAGCGAATTAAGTGAGTGACATCAAGCTGATAATGGTCTCCAAGTATGATTAAACTGGTATTATCAGGACTAGAAGTTTGTTCAATTGCTGAAATGATTTGTTTGACTCGATCATCTTGACGTTTTAATGCTGCCTTTGCTTCTTTAGAATAGACTCCATAATGATGAAACATACTATCAAGATCAACTAAATGAATAAGGGTTAAATCTGGTTCTTTGGATTTGATGGTATCAACAGCACAAGCAGTAATAAAGTCATCTAGGTAAGGTTGCTTAATTCCTTTTCGTAAGTGACCATACTTATGATTCATCTGCATTAAAAAAAGTGGTGAGCTAGCTTGTAACGATATCAAAACTTGGTTA
This sequence comes from Vagococcus silagei, assembly GCF_004795745.1. Lineage (GTDB taxonomy): Bacteria > Bacillota > Bacilli > Lactobacillales > Vagococcaceae > Vagococcus > Vagococcus silagei. The sequence continues at coordinate 17,076 of NZ_SDGV01000011.1, forward strand.
GTCCAGATTCGATTTGGAAAAATCTCGGCAATATTGTAATCAATACCACTTTTTGCAGTCACTGGCCATAAAAAAGCTGCCGTTTTGTAATTGTTTTGATGCGCAAGATCAATTACACTGGGTGCCTTGACGTCTCTTTTATACCAGAACCAGTCAGGAGAAAGCCGTTTGGGCTGAATTTTCGTATTGTTAACAATACCATGTTTATTTGGATAAACACCAGTAATGATAGACGTATGTGAAGGATAAGTGAGTGAGGGATAAATCTCTTCAATTTCTTTAACCCATGTTCCAGTCTTGATAAGTTCTGCTATCGTAGGCATTAGATCAAGATTTTTTTCTATATTTTCTGTGCCAAGTGCATCAATTGAAATCACAACTAATTTTTTTCGCATCATCATCGCTCCTTTAAAACAATTATATCAAACTTAATCAATCTTGCAGTAAAGTAAAAAAAGAATTGACAGTGAATTAGATAAAAGCTATACTATGTTAAATTATTCAATCAAACGAAGTTGGAGTGACTTAAAATGAAAAATATTAAAATTAATCATCTCACACAACTGAATAGTCTTTACTTTAGCTATTATAGATAGCGTTTGTAGCCAATAACTTTTTGGATACAAACAAACGTGTTTGTATCTATAATGGTTAGAGCTATTCGTATTGAACGTATTAACCACTATAGATAAAAAATCTATGGTGGCTTATTTTATATCTAGTGTTAATGGATAACGGTACCCGTAGATTTTTTGATCTATTCGGTACCGTTTTTTTGATAGTTGGAAAGGAGAGTCAAATGATTACAGGATATACAAAAATGGCAGGTGTGATTGCGACGCCAATCAAGCATAGTTTGTCACCACTTATACATAATAGTGCTTATCAGTTTGCAAAATTAGATGCCGTATATTTGGCTTTTGATGTTGAAACAAAAAATTGTCAACCAGCTTTTGAAGCGATTACTGCTTTGAACATGATGGGTGTTAATATCTCGATGCCGTATAAAACACAAGCTTATCAATTTGCAGATGAAGTGTCAGAAGTCTCTAGAAGATTAGGTGTGTGTAATACTTTAATCAATCGGGAAGGTTTGATTTATGGCACAACGACTGACGGATATGGATTTAGTCAAAGTTTAAAAGATGAAAAAGTTGATGCCGAACTTAAAAAAGTCGTTATATTGGGTGCAGGAGGCGCCTCTAAAGCAGTTGCATATCAATTAGGACTAGAAAATGCCGCTGAAATTCATATTTTTAAAAGAAATAATGAAACTTTCGCAGTCGAAAAAAATCATTTTTTAGCATTTAATCAATACTTTAAAAGCAATTATTATTTTCATTCTTTTTCTGATCAGCATATATTGCAAGAAAAAATTAGCAATTGTGATATTTTGATTAATGCAACTAATGTTGGTATGGCTGAAGCTTCTAAATTATCGCCAATCAAAGACGCAAATTGTTTACAAGAACGAACAATCGTTTTCGATTTAATTTATAATCCCTTGGAAACAAAATTAATGTGCCAAGCACGAGAAAAAAATTGTCATGTCATCAATGGAGTAGGGATGCTATTACATCAAGCAGCTGCCTCTTATGAATTAATGACCGGGGAAAAAATGGCAATTGAGCACGTGAAACAAATTCTATTGACCGAACTCAAAAGGAGAGAAACTTATGAAAATATTATTAAATAAATTAGCTTCACAAAATGAAATAGCAGACCTCGTCACTGTGCTGGATGCGCACAAATTATTTTTTAATGTGGATCAATCGTCTCCAGTCACTACAATTTCGGTTGTTGGTGATCCTCAAGTTATGACTGAACTGAAATTAGAAAATTTAGAATTTGTTGAAAGGATTGAGCCTATTAAAGTGAGTTATAAACTAGTTAGTCGGGAATTTCGACAAGATGATACAATTGTAGATGTTAATGGCGTGAAAATTGGTGGCGATGAACCTTTTATTACCATGGCAGGGCCATGTTCCGTCGAAACAGAAGCACAAATTTTTGAATGTGCACGTATTGCAGCTGAGGGTGGTGCAAAAATTTTGAGGGGCGGTGCCTTCAAGCCAAGAACTTCTCCATATGCCTTTCAAGGATTGGAAGAATTAGGGTTGAAATATATGCGCAAAGCTGCAGATAAGTACCACTTACAGGTGATTACTGAAGTCATGGATGAAGCACATTTGGATATGGTGGCTCATTATACTGATATTATTCAAGTTGGCGCTCGCAATATGCAAAATTTTAAACTGTTACAAGCAATTGGAAAAACAAAGATGCCCGTTGCATTGAAGCGAGGTATTGCAGGAACAATTGACGAGTGGTTGAATGCTGCTGAATATATTGCTGCTGAGGGAAATATGAATATTATTTTTGTCGAAAGAGGTATTAGAACATACGAGACAGCGACACGCAATACCTTAGACTTAAGTGCCGTCCCAGTCATACAAAAATTGAGTCATTTTCCAATTATTGTTGACCCTAGTCACGGTGTTGGGATTCGTGAATTTATTGAACCGTTAGCATTAGCATCTGAGGCAGTTGGTGCTTCCGGGATGATTGTTGAAATACATCCAAATCCAGAACAAGCTTGGTCTGATGGGCAACAAACTCTCAATGAGCTTGAATTTAAACAGATGATGAAAAAATTAGCGGTCATTGAAGAGGCCATTTTAAAGATTAAAGAAATCTAAATGAGAAAGGATTTTTATTATGAAAATGACTGTCAATCTTCCGACGTATCAATATGATATCTTCATTCAAAAAGGCGGGCTTAAAGAATTAGGTGCGTGGGTTCAAAAGCTTTGGTCACCCAGAAAAATTATGATTATTACCGACCAAACAGTCAATGAATTTTATGGGAACGTTGTTAAAACACAATTAGAAAACGCAGGCTTTATGCTTGAATTTTATGTTATTGAACCAGGAGAACAGAGTAAATCTTTAACAGAAGCTAGTAAGATTTATACAGCAATGTCAGACTTTCAAATGACAAGAAGTGATAGTGTGATTGCTTTAGGCGGTGGTGTTGTTGGTGATCTAGCCGGATTTGTAAGTTCAACATATATGCGTGGTTTAAGTTTTGTTCAAATCCCGACGACGTTACTTGCTCAAGTTGATAGTAGTGTTGGTGGGAAAACAGCTGTTAATTCAACAACTGCCAAAAATTTAATCGGAACATTCGCTCAACCAGCTGGGGTCTTGATTGATCCAGAAACACTTGAAACACTTGAAATAAGAAGAATTCGCGAAGGTTTGGCCGAAGTAATTAAATCTGCGGCTATTGCTGATTTAACCTTGTGGGAAGAACTTGAGAAGTACCAGGATGAAGCAGATATTCTCGAGCATGCTGAAAGCATTATTTATCAATGTGTTGATATTAAACGAAAAGTAGTTGAAGCAGATGAACTTGATAATGATGAACGCCTGATTTTAAATTTCGGTCATACAATTGGTCATGCAATTGAACAAGTTGCTGGTTTTGGCGTTATTACACACGGTGAAGCTGTTGCAATGGGCATGTATCAAATGTGTACATCGGCTGAACGTTTAGGTAAAACACCACATGGCACGACGGAAAAACTAACAACAATGACACGTAAATATCATTTGCCAATAGAGTTCAGTGAATTAGATCGTACGGACCTATTTAATGCAATTTTACATGATAAGAAAGCTCGTGGTCATCAACTTAAAGTTATTCTTTTAGAATCTTTAGGAAAAGCAAAAATTGAGACCATCCAAATTGAAAAAATAAAAGATTTTTTAGCTGAGTAGGAGGGAAATGATGAGATTTTTAACAGCAGGTGAATCACATGGAAAAGAATTAACAACAATTATTGATGGTTTTCCAGCAGGTGTTCCTATCGATATTGACCAAATTAATCATGAATTAAAAAGACGCCAAGGCGGATATGGCCGAGGAGGTCGCATGAAGATTGAAACAGATACCGTAGAAATTACTTCGGGTATTCGTCATGGTAAAACACTTGGTTCACCCATTACGTGTATTGTAAAAAATGATGATTTTAAGAATTGGGAAACAGTCATGGGGCTTTTTCCGGTTTCAGATAAAGAAAAAGCCATGCGAAGAGTAGCAAAACCTCGTCCAGGACATGCTGATTTAGTTGGTGGTATTAAATACCAACACAATGATTTACGCAATGTTCTTGAACGCTCGTCAGCTCGCGAGACAACCATGCGTGTTGCAGTAGCAGCGATTTGTAAACAACTATTGCAAGCTTTAGATATCGAAGTAGCGAGTCATGTTTTAGAAATTGGTGGGGTTAAAGCCGAAGTAAGTGACGCTTTGCCTGCTAAACAAATTGCGATTCTTGCGGAACAATCGAGTGTTCGCTGTGTTGACGTTAAGTCCGAAGAGAGAATGAAAACCAAAATTGATCAAACCAAAAAAGAGGGCAATACGATTGGCGGGATTGTCGAAGTTGTTGTTGACCATGTGCCAATGGGCTTGGGCAGTTACACACAATGGGATGCAAAATTAGATGGCAAAATTGCACAAGCAATTGTCAGCATTAATGCGTTTAAAGGGGTCGAGTTCGGTGTTGGCTTTAAAGCGAGCGAACGACTCGGTAGTGACGTTATGGACGAAATTATTTGGGATGACACGCAAGGTTATTCAAGAAAAAGTAATCACTTAGGTGGTTTTGAAGGTGGAATGACTAACGGCATGCCAATTGTGGTCAGAGGTGTTATGAAACCAATTCCAACCCTGTATAAGCCATTGATGTCGGTTAATATTGATAATAAGGAGCCATTTAAGGCCAGTGTCGAAAGATCAGATAGCTCTGCTGTTCCGGCTGCTTGTGTCATTGCAGAAGCCATGGTGATTATAGAGGTAGCAAAAGCAATTTTAGATAAATTTGATAGTGATTCATTTGAACATTTACAAACTGCAGTTGCTGAATACAGAGAGTACACGAAAAATTTTTAAAAAAGAGGTGAGAATATGTCAACAGTGAAACAGGTAACAGTCGTTGGTGTTGGATTAATCGGAGGCTCAATTTGTCAAACATTACATGCAAAGAATCAAAATATTAAAATTACTGGTTTTGGACTTGATCAAGCAGATTTAGAATGTGCAGTAGAACTGGGAATCATCGATTATTGGACCTTGGATTTCGAGGAAGCTGTTAGAGACGCGGACTATATCTTTTTATGTACGCCGGTTCAAATTACGTTAGCCTATCTAGAGCATTTATCAAAATGTAAGCTTAAAGAAACTGTTTTAGTGACCGATGTTGCGAGCACTAAGGGGACAATTATGCAGACGGCAGAAACATTAATTGCTCAAGGGATTGATTTTATCGGTGGTCATCCAATGGCGGGATCCCATAAAACAAGCTATCGCGCTAGCCAATTGGATTTATTTGAAAATGCTTATTATATTTTAGTTGCGACAGCTGCCAAAAATAGAGTGCCTGAGCTGATTGATCTTTTGAGTGAAACACATGCGAAATTTCTTGAATTAGCACCACAAGAACATGATCAAATCGTAGGTCTCTTAAGTCATGTTCCACATATTATTGCGGCTGGCTTAGTAAATTTTGTGAGTGAAGAATCAAATCAATCTGAACTTTTTTCATTATTAGCTGCAGGTGGGTTTCGTGATATTACAAGAATTGCTTCGTCAGATCCGACAATGTGGACTGATATATTAATGACCAATCGTGATGCTTTACTTACCCAATTAAGTCAATGGCAAAATTTGATGACCAACATGCAAGAGATGCTAAGCCAAAAGCAAGAAAAAGATATTTATGATTACTTTTGTCGTGCCCAAGAAATCCGAAATCAACTCCCGCAACATAAAAAAGGCTCAATTCCCAATTTGTACGATTTATTTGTGTCGGTTCCCGATGAAGTTGGTGTGATTGCTAAAATCACGCAACTTTTACACGAAAATCAGTTAAGTATTACCAATATCAGAATTTTAGAAACACGTGTTGAAATATTTGGGGTCTTACAACTGACATTTCGTACAGAGAACGACCGTGAAGTGGGACAACGTCTGATTGAAGAAAAATTACAGTATCAAACAGAGAGTTAAGGAGGTATAACTTTGAAAGAACTTTTGAAAAGTCAAAATACTGGACTAAGTGGTGTGATTGAAGTTCCAGGAGATAAATCGATTTCTCATCGTAGTATTATGTTCGGTGCAATTGCACATGGCGAGACAAGGATTAAGAACTTTCTTCATGCAGATGATTGCCTTAGAACACTTCAAATATTTAGAGAACTAGGCGTAGATATACAAGAAACTGCTGACGAAATAATTATCAACGGCTATGGGTTTGAAAATTTAAACATTCCAAATCATGCTTTAGATGTTGGCAATTCAGGAACTACCATTCGGTTACTCATGGGAATTCTTGCGGGTCAAAAAAACATTGTCACGTTAACAGGAGATGACTCAATTCAGAACCGCCCAATGAACCGAGTCATTACACCGCTTCAGGAAATGGGCTTAATATTAGCTAAAGAAAATGAAAATGGTTTACCACCTATTACTTTTCGAGGAACAAGTCAGCTAAAACCCATTAGTTATAAGATGCCGGTCGCTAGTGCGCAGGTTAAATCAGCTTTACTGTTCGCGGCATTACAAGCAACTGGAACAAGCCGGATTGTCGAAAAAGAATTAACCAGAGACCATACTGAACAAATGATTCAACAATTTGGTGGAAATGTGATTGTCCAGGGCAAAGAAATTACACTTACTGGACCACAAAAGCTCAGTGGTACAGAGATTGTGGTTCCAGGTGATATTTCATCAGCCGCCTTCTTTATTGCTGCAGCGTTATTAGTACCAAACAGCAAAATAACAATTAAAAATGTCGGACTAACGAACTCTCGAACAGGGCTGATTGATGTTGTAAAAAAAATGGGTGGAAAAATTTCGATTACTGATTTTGATCCAGTCAATCAATCAGGGAATTTAATCGTTGAACATAGTCAATTAAAAGGGATAACAATTGAAGGAGAAATCATTCCACGATTAATTGATGAAATTCCGATTATTGCTTTACTAGCAACACAAGCACAGGGACAGACAATTATTCGTGATGCTGAAGAGCTACGCGTTAAAGAAACTGACCGCATTGAAGCTGTTAATCTTGAGTTAACAAAATTAGGGGCACAAATTACGCCATTAGTCGACGGTTTAATGATTGAAGGCCAAACGAAACTTAATGGTGGAATCGTCAAAAGTTATCATGATCATCGGATGGGGATGATGCTTCAAATTGCTGCATTATTGGTTGGAAAAGAGACTGTTAATCTTGAAAATCCAGAAGCTATTTCAGTTTCCTATCCGCAATTTTTCGCTGATTTAGCAACTTTATTAGGTCAAAATAATGAGTAGTCAAGCTATCATTCTAATTGGTTTTATGGGAGCTGGTAAAACATCAGTTGGAAGAGAACTTGCACAGAGAACAGATCGGTTATTTATTGATCTTGATCAAGTGATTGAAGAAGAAGAAAAATGTTCGATTTCAACCATTTTTAGAAGCAAGGGTGAATCATATTTTAGAGAGTTAGAAACGTTGACGCTTAAAAAAAATCTTAGTCAAAAGTGTATCATTGCCACTGGTGGAGGTATTGTAGAGTCCAATGATGCTGTTCAATTATTAAAAAAACAAGAGCAAGTCATTTACTTAAAAACTGATATTGAAACCTTACGCCAAAGAATTAAAGCTGACAGTTTAAATAAGCGACCGCTCGCAGAAAACCTTGAATCTGAAGTATTCTTAAGTCGATTTAACGAGAGACAGCCCATATATGAAGCACTTGCTTCAAGAACGATTGATGTTACCAAATTAACGATACCTGAAATTACGACTAGATTATTAGAAAAAGAGAAGGACGTGAGAAAATGAAGTTAGCATATCTTGGACCAGAAGGGTCATTTACCTCTGAAATCGCATCTCTGTATGACCAGTCTTATCAACTGATTCCAAGTTTTTCAATTTACGACTGTCTCGAAAAATTAAACAAAGAAGAAGTTGATCTTGCCGTGGTCCCCATTGAAAATTCTATTGAAGGCAGCGTGAACCAAGCAATCGATTATCTTTATCATCATAGTGTGTTTCATATTCAAGCAGAATTTATCTTACCAATAAAACAGGCGATGCTGGTTCATCCGAACTGGGTAAAGAAATTGGAACATATTGAAGGTGTCAGGACACATCCGCAAGCCTTTTCACAAGTACATGATTACTTAACGTCTCATTTTAGAGCGTTAACTTTCACGCCAACAACTTCGACATCTGAAGGAATAAAATATGTAAGTGAACACCCAGAACAAGCATTATTAGGAGTTGGATTAAAACAAACAGGAGAGAATTTGGGTTTGGTATGTCTTGAAGAGGACGCTCAAAAAACACCATCAAATGAAACACGGTTCTGGGTGATTAGTAAAAATAAAGAAGCAAAAGTTCAACTATCAAAAACAATCAGACAAACAATTATGCTGACACTTCCCGAAGATCAAGCGGGTGCGCTTCATCGGATTTTATCTCCATTTGCATGGCGCGACATAAATCTCACAAAAATTGAATCCAGACCTTTACAGACGGAGTTGGGTAATTATTATTTTGTGTTAGATATCCTTGTTGAAGACGCCAAATGGATTGAACAAGCGATTGCGGAATTGCTTTATCACAAAATTGAAGTTAAAAATTTAGGTATCTACTCAGCCTATAGACTGAATTTTGACGAATAAACCGATAAATCATGAGGAATCCTTTTCTTTTAGGCTTAAACCGTTTATGATGAGTAGAAGACTGATAAATATAAAGAGGTGTAAGCATGGCACAAATGACGAGAATGGATAGACATAAAAAAGAAGAACAACCTGTTGAACATGAACTGCCACAAAAAGAAAAAAAACCGAAGAAAGTTAAACGTAAAAAGAGGAGAGGTTTCTTCTTTTATCTGTTTTTAATTTTAATCATTATTCTATTGGGTTCAGGAATTGGTTATGCCAAGGGATACTTCTCTGCTAAAGCAGATCAGAAAAATGCACCCAAACAAGAAATAGAATTTAATGGACAACCTGCATCGAATGGGCGAACAAATGTTTTAATCTTAGGAAGTGACTCTAGAGGCGAAGACCAAGGACGAGCTGATACGATCATGGTTGCAAGCTATAGTACACATGATAAAACACCAAAATTAATGTCAATTATGCGTGATACCTATGTGAGCATTCCAATGGATAATCAAGAAATTCAACAAAATAAAATTAATGCTGCCTACGCTTTTGGTGGTGCGGAAAAAATGCGTCAAACAATTACAAATAATTTTGGTATTCCCATTCAGTATTATGCTGTTGTGAATTTCAAATCGTTTCCTATCATAATTGATACACTTGTACCAAGTGGTCTTTCAATAGATGCTGAGAAAACGTTAGACGTAGAAGGTACTACGATTCAGCAAGGACCCCAAAAACTAAATGGCAATCAAGCATTGGCTTATGCGCGTTTCAGAAAAGATGAAGAAGGCGATTTTGGTCGCGTCCGCCGTCAGCAACAAGTAATGACAACTATTATGAAGGACGCCCTCAAACCGACCAATCTTTGGCGTGTACCAGAAGTAACTGGAACAGCACTGGGTTATACCGATACTAATATACCGTTCACTAATTTGTCTAAAATTAGTGCATCATATCTATTTAGTAAACATCAACCGATGGAAATTTTAACAGTACCAGTTAAGGATAGTTACGTTGATTCCTACTATGATCATGCCGGTAGTGTGCTTGAAATAAACGTGGAACAAAACAAGCAAGCTATTCAGAACTTTTTACAATAGGGTCAAACTGTCTTTACAATTGACGCCTAAAATTTTATAATATAGGTTGATATCATTTTAAGTAGTCATTTAAAGAATTGAGGATAGATATGAAAACTGCGATAGTGACGGACAGTACCGTCTTTTTGAAAGATGAGTACTTAGACAGGGATAATTTATTTATTATTCCAGTACCGATTATCATTGATGATCAGATGTTCATGGAGGGTGTTGATATTATGGCAGATACCTTTTACGAACAATTAAATAATGCCAAAGAATTTCCGAAAACTTCTCAACCTTCAGTTGGTGAAGTCATCGAATTATATGAAGACATAGCATCAAAAGGATACGATTCAATCATCAGTATTCATCTTTCCTCTGGTATTTCTGGCTTTGTCAGAACATTACAAGGATTATCAAAAGAATTAGCTAGTATTGATGTATACGCATTTGACTCATTACTTACGACAGGTCCAATGGGTAAGTTAGTCGAAGTTGCACTCGATTTATCGCAAGAAGCATGTCAACCAGAAAAAATTGTTGAGAAATTAACATTGTTGAGAAATTACCTCGAAGGTTTCATCGTTGTAGATGATTTAAATCATCTTGTGCGTGGCGGTCGTTTAAGAAATGGAGCTGCGATTATCGGAACACTCCTAAAAATTAAACCCATTTTAAAATTTGAAGAAGGTAATATCGTTTTATCGGAAAAAGTAAGGTCACAAAAGAAAGCGCTGAGTCGTTTAGAAGATATTGTTTTGAATGAAATTTCGTTAACACCTGAGCAAAGTACTTTTTATGTGATTCATTGTAATAACCTTGAGGTAGCAGAGCGCGTACAAAATGAACTTTTAACAATCGATTCCACATTAGATGTTACAATTTGTGAGTTTGGTCCTGTTATTGGTGCACATTTAGGTGAGAAAGCTGTTGCAATTGGCGTTGCACCTAAATCAATTGAAGCACTCTCTTAATCAAAATACTGACACAGAGGTGTTTAACAGCAAGCTGTAACTTTGAATTTCTTGAATTAAGAGAATTCTAAGTTGCAGCTTGTTGCTCAGTTTTTAAGTTAAATAATCAAATAAAATAAAGAGGCGATTGAAGTGAAACCAAGTATCTATAGAGAAAGTCAAGCAATAATCGATTTAGAGGCTATTCGTAACAATGTTAGAAATGAATGCGCGCGTTTAACTTCTGAGCAGGAACTTTTTGCGGTTGTTAAAGCGAATGGCTATGGGCATGGAGCTGTTAAAGTAGCCCAAGCAGCAAAAGAAGCGGGTGCTACAGGATTTTGTGTTTCTGATTTAAGTGAAGCGATTGAACTTAGAGAAGCAAATCTAAGTGATGAACCAATTTTAGTGTTAAGTTATGTTAATCCGAAATATGCAAAAATTGCGTTGGACCAAAATATTAGCTTAACTGCAACAAGTTTGCAGTGGCTGACTGAAACTGAACAGGAACTAACTAAGGCTAGTACAACAGAAAAGTTAAAAGTCCATTTAAAAATTGATACCGGCATGGGACGAGTTGGTCTAAGAGATGAATCAGAATTTGAACAAGCATCAGAGTTGTTTAAAACAAGTTCTACTTTAGAAATGGAAGGGCTATTTACTCATTTTGCAACAGCTGATAGTGTTGCCGTTGACTATTTTGAACATCAACAGGCAAAATTTTTGAATGCTAAATCATACTTTAATCAAAAAATCCGCTATATTCATACCTCCAACTCAGCAACAGCCTTATGGCATCAGGGATGGGAAAGTAATGTGATTCGTTTTGGTGATGCGATGTACGGCATGAATCCAAGCGGTGTAGCACTTGAAGAACCATTTAAATTAATGCCAGCACTATCTTTAGAAACGGTCATTACTCATATTAAAGAGTTACCACCGCATGAAAAAATTGGTTACGGCATTACTTATGAGACTACTGATAATGAATGGATTGGTACACTTCCAATTGGTTATGCCGATGGGCTAAGACGTAAGTATCAAGGATTTAGAGTGATTGTTGATGGAGAATACGCACCAATTGTCGGTAGAATTTGTATGGATCAATGTATGATTCGACTTAAGCAAGTTTATCCAATTGGTACTAAAGTGACCATTATTGGTGATAATGGTGATCGTAATAATTCAGCTCAAGATGCAGCGGAGTATATCGAAACGATTAATTATGAAGTGACATGTGCTCTTTCAGACCGCTTACCACGAATTTATTTGAACGAATAATTAAGAAAATTCGAATTTACTTTAATTAAACCTGTAAAAATGTTGATTTAATGTTATAATTCGCAAGTAGAAATTTTAGAAACAAGAAAGAAGGTGGATTTAAATGACAACAGAATTCAAAAGTTTTAATTTAAAACCGTTTATCATGGAAGCATTGGATGCCAAGAATTTCAATGAACCAACAGAGGTTCAAAATAAATTAATTCCAGTCATTCTTAAAAATAAGAGCGTCGTAGGTGAATCTCAAACAGGATCAGGAAAAACACATACCTTTTTGATTCCAATTATGGAGAAACTTGACGCGACAAAAGATCAAGTCCAAGCAATTGTTACAACGCCAAGTCGTGAATTGGCAGATCAAATCTATCAAGCAGCAGTTCAGATGGCTGAATTTTCAGAAACCGAAATACGAGTTGCTAATTACGTGGGTGGAACTGATAAAAAAAGACAAGTTGAAAAGCTTAAAAATCAACAACCCCATATTGTAATTGGTACACCAGGAAGAATTTTAGATTTAATAGAGAGCCAAGCATTAAAAACATTTACGGCTGAAACTTTAGTCATTGATGAAGCAGACATGACTTTAGATATGGGATTCTTAGAAGAAGTTGATAAGATTGCAAGTACGCTACCGACAAACTTACAAATGCTAGTCTTTTCAGCAACAATTCCTGAAAATCTAAAACCATTCTTAAAAAAATATATGGAAAACCCTGTAGTAGAACATATCAAAAATGAAACCGTTATTTCAGATACAATTGATAACTGGTTGATTTCGACTAAAGGACAAGATAACAATAAATTGATTTATGACTTGTTAACGGTTGGACATCCATATTTAGCAATGGTTTTTGCTAATACCAAACAACGTGTGAATGAAATTTCTGAGTATTTGAAACAGCAAGGCTTAAAAGTTGCGACAATTCATGGTGATATTCAACCTCGAGAAAGAAAAAGAGTGATGAAATCAATCCAAAATCTTGATTTCCAATATGTTGTGGCGACCGATTTAGCAGCCAGAGGGATTGATATTGAAGGCGTATCTCATGTTATTAACGCTGAAGTTCCAACAGACTTAGAATTCTTTATTCACCGTGTAGGTCGTACTGGACGTAATGGCATGAGCGGAGTAGCTATTACTCTTTATGAACCTCAAGATGAAGAAGCAATCAATGCACTAGAAAAATTAGGTATTAATTTTGACCCTAAAGCAATTCGACAAGGTGAAATTGTTGATTCTTATGACCGTAACCGTCGTAAACAGCGTGAAAAATCACAAAAACAATTAGATACAAAAATGATTGGTTTAGTTAAGAAGAAAAAGAAAAAAATTAAACCAGGATATAAGCGTAAAATCCAAGTGGCGATTTCTGATAATGAAAAACAAAAACGTAAAATTGAACGTCGACATTCAGATCGCGCGAAACGCAAAGCAAGAAAACAAGATTATTAAAATAAAACCATCATCTGTAACAGTTTGAAGACTATTCAGTGATGGTTTTTCAATATTGTAAAACAATCGCATACTTTTTATATGGCGAATGACTTTTTTATTAAAAATCATAGAAAAATCACTTAATTCCGCTATAATAAAAGTAATACAAAAATAAGTAGGTGCAACTATTCATGATTTTTTATACTTGTGGCTGGATGATGGTGATTCTTGCCATCGTTTATACAATTTATCCATCGAAGAAACTACATTATAAATATGGCTACCGTACACCAAGAGCAAGAGAGAATGAGAAAACCTTCCGATTTGCTCAAAAATGTGCAAGAAATATGTTATTCTTAGTAGGAGGGATCACGCTTTTAATAGGTTTTTTATTAAAGACATTTGGAATGACGCAATTTTTTATTCTTGAGTTTTTATTTATCGTGATTCCAATAGCAACCTTTTTCTACTTAGTTGAAAGAAAAATAGAAATATTTGCGGATCAAACTAATCCAATCCGGGAGGAAATGACAAATGAAACTATTAATGATTGAAGACAATGAATCAGTATCAGAAATGATGAAGATGTTTTTTCTAAATGAAAGTTGGGATGTTACCTTTGCTTTTGATGGTAAAGAAGGACTTGACGATTTTTTAGAAGCGCCTGAATCGTGGGATATGATTACGTTAGATTTAAACTTACCAACAATGGACGGCATGACTGTTTGTCGTGAAATTAGAAAAGTCTCAAAAACAGTACCAATTATCATGCTAACGGCTAGAGATTCTGAGAGTGATCAAGTGATTGGTTTAGAAATGGGAGCAGACGACTATGTGACTAAACCATTTAGTCCATTAACTTTAATCGCTAGAATTAAAGCCTTGCATCGTCGTTCTTCAATTGTTGAAGTCGTACCTGAAGAGGTAGCACCGATTGAAAATACTGAGTTTGATGTTATTACAGAGCACTTTAAAATGAATACTAAAACACGAGAAGTTTATTTAGAAGATAAGCCGATTGAAGGTTTAACACCAAAAGAATTTGATTTACTCTTTACGTTAGCTAAAAAACCTAAACAAGTTTTTTCTCGTGAAAAATTGCTTGAGCTTGTATGGGATTATCAATATTTTGGTGATGAGCGAACTGTAGACGCGCATATCAAGAAATTACGTCAAAAAATTGAAAAAGTGGGCGCACAAGTCATTCAAACAGTATGGGGTGTCGGCTATAAATTCGATGATTCAGGAGTCGATACCAAATGAAATACCTTTTACAGCAAATGATTGCCTTTTTCGTTATCATTTTGACTGTATTATTAATTTTTGGCTTGTCATTCACGCAATTTACCAAAAGTGCAGCGCGAGAGTCTAGTTATGAACAACTAAATGGTTATTCAGAAACGGTTATTTCGAATATGCAAACATTCAATTGGAACTTAGAGGAATCAATTGATACAATGCAAACAATCTTGCGGACGCAAAATGTTGGTTTTTACGTTTTAGATGAAAATTTAGTGGCAACTTATCCGAAAAAAGATAAAGGTCAAACTGGTAAAAATTTAGTATCTAAAGAAGAACTAGAAACGTTAAAATCAGGTCAACCGATAAAGAAAATGGTCAAAGAAAGTACAATTGATGCCAATAAGGCAACAATTTCGTTATTTATCCAACCTTTATTCTCACGGGAATTTAAATTTCAAGGTTTGTTACTTGTCTATCAACCAGCCAGTAACATTAATAAAAGCGTAAGCTCGCTAACACAAAACTTAATGCGTGGTTTTCTGATTTCTTCAATAATTGCAGTCATTATCAGCTACGCTTATGCAAAATTTCAAGTTAATCGCATTAATCGCATGCGTAAAGCAACAAGACAAGTTGCCAACGGTAACTTTGATGTGCACCTTGAAGTAAAAAATAATGATGAACTTGATGATTTAGCTACTGATTTTAATCAAATGACGTTGGCATTGAAAGAGTCTCACCAAGAAATTGAACGGCAGGAAGAACGACGTCGGAATTTCATGGCTGATGTTGCCCACGAGATGAGAACACCATTAACGACAATTAATGGCATGTTAGAAGGTTTTATCTATAACGCAATTCCAGAAGATCAGCGGGAGAATGGCTTAAATTTAATGAAAAATGAGACAACTCGTTTAATTCGTTTAGTTAACGAAAACCTAGATTACGAAAAAATTCTAACCAATCAAATTAGCATTGCACCACAAAAACTGAATGCGACTGACGTTTTAGAAACAATCAAGACGCAATTAGATCAAAAAGCAAAAGATAAAAATAATGAGATCATTTTAATATCTGACGCTCCTGTCGAGTTATTTGCAGATCATGACCGCTTTGTTCAAATTATTGTTAACTTAGTGACCAATGCAATTCAGTTTACAGAAGATGGTGAAATTAGAATTGAAGCAGTTCGTGGTTACCTTGAGACAACAATCAAAATCAGTGATACTGGAATGGGTATATCTGAAGAAGATTTAATTAACATTTGGGATCGCTATTACAAAGCTGATCCATCGCGAAAGAATACAAAATACGGTGAATCTGGTCTGGGACTTTCAATTGTTGATCAATTGGTCCGACTTCATAAAGGAAAAATTGAAGTTGAAAGTGTCCTGGGTGAAGGAACGACTTTTAGTGTGACTTTCCCGGATAAACCAGAAGAAACGAACGAATAAAAGATTAAAGATAAGTAATGAACAGCTTTTACTGTTTCATTACTTATCTTTTTTTGATACACTGGAAAAGAAACTACTGAGGTGATGTGAATGAAGGAAAATTATAGTTATCCCTTAAATCCCGAATGGACAACTGAAGAAATTATTAAAGTGATGCAACTTTGGGAAGTATTAGAAAAAGTCTACGAAAATAAAGTAACTGCAGAAGAATTCAACGACGCTTATCGTTCATTCAAAGAAGTCGTTCGAAGTATTGGTGAAGAACGTCAATTAGGTAATGAATACGAAGAGCTTACAGGATACTCATTGTATCGTGTTGCAAAACTATCCCGAAATCAAAAAACAGGACCGATAAATAAAAAGGAGCTGATCTAAAATGGAACAGGAACTACTTTTAACTGTCAAATCTTGGGTTATTGAAGCGGGGGAACAAATCAAAGAATCTCTGAAATCGTCAATTGAGGTTGATATAAAATCAAATCGTCGTGATTTAGTGACCAATATTGATAAAGCAACAGAAGCATTTTTAGTAGATAAAATAAAAGCAGCATACCCGAATGATCATATTGTTGGCGAAGAAGGGATTAGTGATAAACCTGAAACTGTTGCTGGACGCGTTTGGGTCATTGACCCAATTGACGGCACAATGAACTTTGTTTTACAACAGCGTAATTTCTGTGTCATGATTGGTATTTTTGAAGACGGAGAGCCAAAACTAGGCTTTATTTACGATGTGATGGCCAATCGCTTTGTGTACGGTGGAAAATCAACTGGTGTTTACTTAAATGATACGAAATTAGCACCTGTTGAAAATACTTCACTTGCTGATGGCTTGATGGGTTCTAACGGTTCGATGTTTGCTCATGATGTTCATGGCACGCAAAAAGTTGGCAATGAAGCAATGGGTGTTCGAATCTTGGGTTGTGCTGGCTTAGATTTTTTAAGTGTCATTTGTGGCGAACAATGTGGTTATATTTCAAATTTAGCACCTTGGGATTACGCAGCTGGCGTTGCATTAAGTGAACCGCTAGGTCTAAAATGCTCGTATTTATCAGGAAAACCGTACCATATTTTGGATGGTCGTGAGTATTTTATTGTCGCAACAACGCAAACATATCAAGACGCAATGGTAATTTTAAATTAAATTTCTGTAATTCTGAAAATTTTTTCTTTTTTTCAGAAGATTTTTTTGTTATAATTAACAGTCGGTAAAATTAAAGATAATTTTATCTTTGTTTTTTTAAATAGTGAGGAGAATGTATTAAAGTGAAATTAAGAGAAGATATCCGTAACGTAGCAATTATTGCCCACGTTGACCACGGTAAAACAACATTAGTCGATGAGTTACTAAAACAGTCTAATACATTAGATGGACATCAACAATTACAAGAACGTGCGATGGACTCAGGGGATATTGAAAAAGAACGTGGAATTACCATTTTAGCTAAAAATACAGCAATCAATTATAATGGTAAACATATTAATATTTTAGATACACCAGGACATGCGGACTTCGGTGGTGAAGTTGAACGTATTATGAAAATGGTTGATGGTGTAATTCTTGTTGTGGATGCTTATGAAGGTACAATGCCGCAAACGCGTTTTGTATTGAAAAAAGCCTTAGAACAAAAATTAACTCCAATTGTCGTAGTTAACAAAATTGACAAAGCGACAGCTCGTCCAGCAGAAGTTATTGACGAAGTTTTAGAATTGTTTATTGAACTAGGTGCAGATGACGAACAATTAGAATTCCCAGTTGTGTATGCTGCAGCAGTAAATGGAACTTCAAGTCTTTCTGATGATCCTGCTGATCAAGAACCAACAATGAACTACATCTATGATGCAATTTTAGAGCATATTCCTGCTCCAGTTGATAATAGTGATGAACCATTACAATTCCAAGTGTCATTATTAGACTATAATGATTACGTTGGACGTATCGGAATTGGTCGTGTCTTCAGAGGAACTATGAGAGTTGGCGATCAAGTTGCTTTAATGAAACTTGACGGCGAAGTTAAGAAATTCCGTGTGACAAAACTTTTAGGATTCCTTGGATTAGAACGTGTTGAAATTCAAGAAGCTAAAGCCGGTGATTTAATTGCCGTTTCTGGTATGGAAGACATTTTCGTTGGTGAAACTGTGACACCAGTTGATCATCAAGATGCTTTACCTGTCTTACATATTGACGAACCAACTTTACAAATGACATTTTTAGTTAACAATTCACCTTTTGCAGGTCGCGAAGGTAAACATGTCACTGCTCGTAAAATTGAAGAACGTTTATCTAACCAACTTCAAACAGACGTTTCATTAAAAGTTGAACCAACAGATTCACCAGATAAATGGATCGTTTCTGGTCGTGGTGAACTACATTTATCAATTTTAATTGAAAATATGCGTCGTGAAGGCTTTGAATTACAAGTTTCACGTCCAAGTGTAATTTACCGTGATGTTGATGGCGTTTTATGTGAACCATTTGAACGTGTACAAATTGATACACCAGAGGAATACATGGGTGGAGTTATTGAGTCTCTAGGTCAACGTAAAGCTGAAATGCAAGATATGATTAATAATGGGAATGGCCAAGTTCGTTTGATTTTCCAAGCACCAGCTCGTGGTTTAATTGGTTATTCAACTGAATTTATGTCATTAACACGTGGTTATGGAATCATGAACCACACGTTTGACTCATATCTACCAGTTATTTCTGGACTTCAAACTGGCCGTCGTAATGGTGCGTTAGTTTCAATCGATCAAGGTAAAGCAACAACTTATTCAATCATGAGTATTGAAGAACGTGGTACAGTTTATGTTGAACCTGGTACGGAAGTCTATGAAGGCATGATTATTGGTCAAAATAGTCGTGAAAATGACTTAGGTGTAAATATCACTAAGGCTAAACAAATGACTAACGTTCGTTCTGCCAATAAAGACCAAACAGCTGTCATTAAACGTCCAAAAATTCTAACTCTTGAAGAATCATTACAATTCTTGAATGATGATGAATATTGTGAAGTAACACCAGAAAGCATTCGTTTAAGAAAACAAGTCTTAAACAAAGCTGAACGTGAAAAAGCTGCTAAGAAAAAGAAAACAGCTTCAAATAGTTAATTTTAAGGAACCCTTTTCGTATTTTTTATTGAAAAGGGTTCTTTTATTCTTCACAGAATAACCAATACTTTAAAGTATCCTTAAAAAAGTTAGTCCTTAAGTTGGATGTTTAGACAGACTTAATTCTATATAATAGACTTAAGTCAAATATATCGAGATTGGAGAAAAATTGATGAAAAAAGCAAAATTATTACTTAGCTCATTAATCGTACTAACTGGCATGTTAGTAGTTGGTACAACACATACAGCATATGCTGCTGAAAAAGGCAAAGATGAAGGTTGGGATGTACCTAACATCGCACTAGGAAACGGCTTGACTGAAGCTGAAAAACAACAAACAACAGATATTTTAATGAAAGATTTAAATAAAATTTCGGATTTAAAAGGGGTCGATACCACAAAACACAATACTGTCGTTGTTCATGGAAATGACTTAGTAAAATATGTGACTGACGTACCGGAATTTACAGCTAGTTCAAAAGCATATTCAAGTGCATTTATTGTCAGAACAAAGTCAGGTTCTGGAGTGAATGTTGATATTGTGACACCTAATAATATTACCGCTCGTACTGAAGCGATGTATCGTTCTGCTGCTATTACAAGTGGTGTCTATGACGCGTACATTCGTATCGGAAGCGTACGAACAATGGACGGAAGTGGCGCACTAGCAGGTATTTACAAAATCTATGATGAAGTTGCACCTGCCGAAAACAATAAGGAACAAACGCAACGAGACGAAAAACGTGCTGTTGCACAAGAACAAATGAAAGTTGTTTCTGATATTGATAATCAAAATAAAGACAACAAAGACTACTCGTCAGAAAATATCTTAGTGATGTTAGCTGATATTCAAATGGAACTACAAAAAATCAATGACAAATTGAAAAATGCGCCAGCTGATGAAGTCCAAACACAAGTTGAAGAAGTTGTAACAAATCAGATTGATAAAAATGGGTTAACTGAAGCAATTACTCCAGAGTTAAAAACGGAAATTGTGAATAATATGGTTAACTTTACAAACACTGGTGCGATTACAGATAATCAATTAACGAAACAATTAACAAATTTTAAAGATGATTTAGTGAAAAACGGTAGTGAATTTAAGAGCAATTTATTATCAGATGAAAATGTTGAAAAAGCCAAATCAGGTGCTTCTGGTCTTTGGCAATCCATCAAAGATTTCTTTAGTTCATTATTCAATTAATAATCGCTTGAAGCAGACTACAAGGTCTGCTTTTTTTATAATATGAGTTTTTAATTTTGGATATATCTGAACACGAAAGAGTGTTATACTAAAGTTACATGGAAAAGTGAAAGGAAGAAAATATGGATCATCAACATTTATCTCAACGTTTAGCGTTAGTTGCTAATAAAGTAGCTCAAGACGCAATCTTAGCTGATATCGGCTCAGATCATGCGTATCTGCCGGCCTATTTGGTCTTAAATAATAAAATAAAAAGTGCAATTGCAGGTGAAGTGGTAAAAGGTCCATTTAATTCAGCCAAACATTTAGTTGAAGAACTTGAACTGAATGATAAAATTAGTGTTCGCTTTGGAGACGGGCTTGATGTTTTAAAAGCAGATGATGCTGTAACTTGTATTACTATATGTGGTATGGGAGGTGCATTAATACGCGATATTTTAGATCGCGGGATAAAAAATAATAAATTTTCAGGTAAAGAACAATTAATTTTACAACCAAATATTGGTGAAAAAGGCTTACGAACCTATTTAAATAAAAATGGATATACCATTATTTCTGAAGCTATTTTAGAAGAAAATAAAAAGTTTTATGAAATAATCGTGGCTGAAAAAAGGCCTTCAAATCAAGAACTAAATGAAGAAGAATTATTATTTGGCCCGTTTTTATTACGTGAGAGCCACCCTGTTTTTATTAAAAAGTGGCAACAGGAATTAAAACAAAGACATTATGTTTTAAATCAACTTGAGCAGTCAAGTCAGAATCAAACAGATAAAATTGATCAGTACAAACGAGACATTTTACTAATAGAGGAGGTATTAACAAGTGATTGATGCACAAACTTTTATTAAGCGCTTTGAACAATACTGCCCCTTAGATTTAGCTGAAGAAGGCGATCCCGTTGGTTTACACATTGGTACATTAAATAAATCTGTCAAAAAAATTATGATGACGTTAGATGTGCGGCCAGATGTCGTTCAAGAAGCAATTAATGAAAATGTTGATTTAATTATCGCAAAACATCCACCGATTTTTCGTCCTGTTAAACGACTAACAACAGATCATTTTCAGACAAAGATGTATGCTGATTTACTGGCAAATGATATTGCTGTTTATGCCGCTCATACCAATATGGATATTATTAATCCAGGTTTAAACGACTGGTTTTGTGAAATGCTTGGTGTCACGCCAAGTGATTATTTACGCGAAACACACAAGATTAAATATAAAAAACTTGTTTTATTTGTTCCAACAGAAGCTAGAGAAACAGTTCGTAGTGCCTTACACAATATCGGTGTTGGTGAATACTCAGATGATTATGATTCTTGCAGTTTTTCTGTCAGTGGTATCGGTCGATTTAGACCTAAAAATAATGCGAATCCAACAGTAGGAAAAATGGATTGGGTGACGGAAGTACCAGAAGAACGAATTGAGTTTGTCTTTAAAGAATCTTTACGAGATAAAGTCATTCAAACAATCTATGACACACATCCATATGAAGAGCCTGCTTTTGATATTTTTCCTTTGGAGAACATATCAGAATCATTTGGTATTGGTAGAATTGGTCGCTTAGCCAACCCAATGCCTTTGTCGGAATTCACACAAGTTGTTAAAGAAACGTTCAAGCTTGATGGTTTGCGTTTAATTGCGAATTCAGATGATGTTATGATTGAAAAAGTAGCGATTTGTGGTGGTAGTGGTGAAAAATTCTATCACGATGCACTAAAAAAAGGTGCCGATGTTTATATTACAGGTGATGTATATTATCATACAGCACATGATATGCTTGAAGATCAGTTACCAGTCATTGATCCAGGTCATTATATCGAAGAAGTTTGTAAATCACGATTTGTTGACTTATTCAACGAATGGAAAAAAGAAGAAAAATGGGATGTTGAATTTATTGAAAGTAAAGTTAACACTAACCCATTTAAATTTATATAAATAGGAGAGATGAACATGTATAAAAATTTAGTACCTCGCTTTATTAACTATGTCAAAACGGAAACAAGATCTGACGAGAACAGCACGACAACTCCGTCAACAGCAACACAAATTGCCTTTGCTCGTGAGTTGAAAAAAGAACTTGAACAAATTGGCATGAGTGATGTCTTCCATAATGAAGAAAATGGTTTTGTCATTGGTACATTACCAGCTAATACTGACAAAAAAGTTCGCAGTATTGGTTTTATTGCTCACATGGATACAGCTGATTTTAATGCTGTTGGCGTCAATCCTCAAACGATTGAAAATTATGATGGTAGTTCAGTTATTCCATTAGGTGATAGTGGTTACGAATTAAATCCTCAAGAATTTCCGAATTTAAATAATTATAAAGGTCAAACTTTAATTACAACAGATGGAACTACACTTTTAGGTTCTGACGATAAATCAGGCATTGCTGAAATTATGACAGCAATGGAATATTTAATTGAACATCCTGAAATCGAACATGGTAAATTAATGGTGGCTTTTGGACCAGATGAAGAAATCGGTGTTGGGGCTGATAAATTTAAAGTTGAAGAATTCCCAGTGGATTTTGCTTATACAATGGATGGCGGACCCGTAGGTGAATTACAATTTGAAACATTTAACGCTGCGGGTGCAAAAATCACAATTGAAGGTAAAAATGTACACCCAGGTACTGCAAAAAATATCATGATCAACGCTGTTCAAGTTGCGGTTGACCTTCAAAACGCTTTACCTCAAGAAGAAGTTCCTGAAAAAACAGAAGGACGCGAAGGCTTTTTCCACTTACTTGAGATTACAGGTATTCCTGATGAAGCAAAAATGGAATATATTATTCGTGATCATGATCATGATTTATTTGAAGGACGTAAAACATTATTAGAAAAAATTATTAAAGAGATGAATGCTGAATTTGGTCAAGAACGTATTAAATTAGATATGAAAGATGAATACTACAACATGAGTGATATTATCGCTAAAGACATGTCAATTATTGATTTAGCTGAAGAAGCGATGATCAATCTTGGTATTAAACCAATCATTGAAGCCGTTCGTGGCGGAACAGATGGTTCTAAAATCTCATATTTAGGCATTCCAACACCAAATATTTTTGCTGGTGGCGAAAATATGCACGGTCGTTTTGAATTTGTTGCCGTTGAAAGTATGGAAAAAGCAACAGATTTAATTATCGAAATCGCTAAATTAAACACAACTAAATAAGCTATATACCTAAGACAAAGCACAGATTTTATGCTTTGTCTTTTTTTTAGAATATATTTCACAAAACTGAATAGTTATTGTTTGACTTATTCTGACCAAAGAAATATAATTATTTTAGATTAGAATTAACAAACGAGGAGGATGTTATATGAATATTGAAAAAATGACAACCACACTTCAACAATCGATTACAGAAGCGCAACAAATTGCTATGACAAGAAAGCAACAAGAAATTGATATTGCACATCTCTGGAAAATTTTTGTCCAACCAAACCATTTTGCACGAAATTTATACCAAGATGCTGGATTAGATGTTAATCAATTTGAAGCTGAGATCGATCGTCAAATTGATAAACTTCCGCAAGTTGCGGGTTCAAATGTCCAATATGGTCAAAGTATGAGTCAAAATTTATTTAATTTATTTAATGAAGCAGATCAAATTAGAACACAATTTAACGACGATTTTGTCGCAACAGAAGTCGTGGTACTCGCTTTATTCAAACTTAAAAACCATGCTTTAACAGTATATTTAAATGATTACGGGATTACTGAAAAAGCTTTAAAAGAAAAAATCGAATCCATTCGAGGAGGGGATCGCGTGACTTCTCAAAATCAAGAAGAACAATATGAAGCATTAGAAAAATACGGTATTGACTTAGTTAAGGCTGTAAAAGAAGGCAAACAAGATCCAATAATCGGGCGTGATGAAGAAATTCGTGATGTTATCAGAATTCTATCACGTAAAACAAAAAATAATCCGGTATTAATTGGTGAACCTGGCGTTGGGAAAACAGCGATTATCGAAGGTTTAGCACAGCGTATTGTTAGAAAAGATGTCCCAGAAAATTTAAAAGATAAAACAATCTTTTCCTTAGATATGGGTGCATTAATTGCAGGTGCTAAATATCGTGGTGAGTTTGAGGAACGTTTAAAAGCTGTCCTTAAAGAAATAAAGAAAAGTGATGGCCAAATTATTCTCTTTATTGATGAAATTCACACCATTGTTGGTGCAGGTAAAACAGAAGGTAGTATGGATGCCGGAAACTTATTGAAACCAATGCTAGCTCGTGGTGAGCTACATTGTATCGGAGCAACCACCTTAGACGAATATCGTGAAAATATGGAAAAAGACAAAGCACTAGAACGTCGTTTCCAAAAAGTCTTAGTTAAAGAGCCTACTGTAGAAGACACCATTAGTATTCTACGTGGTTTGAAAGAGCGTTTTGAAATCCATCATGGTGTCGATATCCATGATAACGCACTTGTTTCTGCAGCGACACTCTCAAATCGTTATATAACAGACCGTTTTTTACCTGATAAAGCAATTGATTTGGTTGATGAAGCTTGTGCTACAATTCGTGTTGAAATGAATTCAATGCCTACAGAACTAGATCAAGTCACTCGTCGTTTAATGCAATTAGAAATTGAAGAAGCCGCACTAAAAAAAGAAGACGACGATGCTAGCATGAAGCGATTGGAGATTCTCCAAAAAGAGCTATCTGGATTACGAGAAGAAACCAATACATTGAAAATGCAATGGGAAACAGAAAAAGAAGAAGTCAATAAAATCAGTGATAAACGTGCTGAAATCGATCAAGCTAAAACACAACTTGAAAATGCCGAAATCAATTATGATTTAGAAGAAGCTGCAGTATTGAGACACGGCACAATTCCAAAACTTCAAAAAGAATTAGCAGAACTTGAACAAACAACAAAAGGCGAAACTGCACGTTTGGTTCAAGAAGTTGTTACAGAAAAAGAAATTGCAACTGTTGTGGGACGCTTGACGGGTATTCCCGTATCGAAACTTGAAGAAGGTGAAAGAGAAAAAATCTTACGCCTTAACGAAACTCTTCATCAACGTGTCATTGGTCAAGAAGAAGCAGTAAATGCTGTTGCGGATGCTGTGATTCGTTCTCGTGCTGGTTTACAAGATCCAGATCGTCCTTTAGGTTCATTCCTATTCTTAGGTCCAACAGGGGTCGGAAAAACCGAATTAGCAAAAGCTTTAGCAGAAAATCTTTTTGACTCAGAAGAACATATGGTTCGTATCGATATGAGTGAGTACATGGAAAAACACAGTGTGTCTCGCTTAGTTGGTGCACCTCCTGGCTATATAGGTTACGAAGAAGGCGGCCAATTAACTGAAGCAGTTCGTAGAAGTCCTTATACAATTGTTCTTCTGGATGAAATCGAAAAAGCCCATCCAGATGTTTTCAACATTTTATTACAAGTTTTAGATGATGGTCGTTTGACAGATTCTAAAGGACGTGTGGTTGATTTCAAAAATACTGTCTTGATCATGACAAGTAATTTAGGCTCGCAAATGTTACTTGAAG
The DNA here is from genome assembly GCF_004795745.1 of Vagococcus silagei. Classification (GTDB taxonomy): domain Bacteria; phylum Bacillota; class Bacilli; order Lactobacillales; family Vagococcaceae; genus Vagococcus; species Vagococcus silagei. Next base: position 43,100 of record NZ_SDGV01000011.1, read on the forward strand.
GCACCGATGCTGAAGGTACAATCAATGAAGAAGCTAAAAATAGTGTGATGAGTCTACTTAAAGCACACTTTAAGCCAGAATTCTTGAATCGTATCGACGATACAATTCTATTCACACCATTAAGTCTTGAAAATGTGAAAGGGATTATCGTTAAAATGATGGAAGCTTTAAGTCGTCGTTTACAAGATCAAGATATCTTCATTGAACTTTCCGAAGCAGCTAAAGATTGGATTGCTGAACAAGCCTATGATCCAATTTACGGGGCTCGTCCAATCAAACGTTTCTTAACGCGTGAAATTGAAACACCATTAGCCAAAGAAATAATTGGTGGAAAAATTTTACCAAAAACACAAATTTTAGTAGAAGAAGTCGACGGACATTTAGAATTTTTAAAAACACCCATTGAAGAATAAGGAAGAGACTGTGACATACTCATGTCACAGTCTCTTTCCTACGCTTTACAAACTAAACGGTGTCACAGAAGCAGCTTATTTCTTGAAGTTAAACACTACTTTCACAACCTCTTGTTTCATTCTATGTTAAAATAAAAAAATATAGGAGGGTAAGCAGTGTCAAATCACACGAAAAAATCATATTTTGCAAGAGCTGTCTATTTTTTCTTGTTTATTATTTTAATGGGATTACCCGATGTCATTAGTGAATTTTTTCCAGCAGAAACGATTCATAATTATGATGTTCCACTAGCATTTTTTCAATCAATACTAAACATTGCGATTATTTACTTTATTTTTTCTCGATATCAAAAACAACTTAAATCTAGTAATCCTAATGATTATGGTTGGCATAGAATTGAAATCAAGAAAATTGTTTTGGTCTTGATTACTTTACTTTTTTCACTAGCAATTGATAAGATATTTATCAATTTTATTGATATTTCAACGCCGGAAAATCAGGAATTGGTAGAAGAAATATTTAATCAAACTCCAATTGCTGCAGTCATTTCTTCAGTAATTTTTGCACCAGTATTAGAAGAGCTACTATTTAGAGGAATCTTTTTTAATTATTTTTTTAATCAAGCAAAATTAACACATAGAATTGGTGCAATCATTTTAAGTGGTGCGCTATTTGGCTTTGCACATGAAACAACTTTATCTTTAGTATTTCTATATTATGCAATTTCAGGTTGGTTGCTTGCTATAATATATAGTTATACAAAAGACTTACGCTACAGTATTCTTTTACATATTCTGATGAATGCAGTTGCAACAGTCACGATATTTATATCATATTAATTAAGAAACATACTAAGATTAGAAGTAATCACTGAAATACGCACCTTGATCAGGAATAATCCGCTCAAGTGTTCGTAATGTTTCTTTGTCCGTTTTCAATCTTTCAATTCGGTATAGATAAGATGGCCGTTTATAGCTCATAAATAAAGCAGTCAAAGTTTGAACATCCAGATAGACTGGGTTTCCAATCGCTTCATCAGAAATCGTCAGCACATCATCCTCATCCCATGTCAAACTAAAGATACGGTTATTCCAACCTGCAATCGGATCTTCTACGACAAAATGGAACGGTTTCCCAGTTGTGATAAAAGGATATTTTTGAATAAAGGCTTCAACATCAACAATCCTAGCCATAAAGTAAGGTTCGATTGATTCTTTAATTTCACTATCTTCAAACAGAAATGAAATGGGCTCGTTTTGATAAGTGTCACCCTCAACAGAATCAACCATTGAGAAGTGAGCTGAAACAAAATTCCATAAACCTTTGCGCGCTTCTTGATTCAAGTAAACCATTTCTTTAATATGGAATACTTCTTCAGCTATCCAGTAAAAACAAAAACCTAACGGCTCATCGTCTTTGCTGTAGTAGATAGCAGCCGTACGTTCTTCCTCGTTTTCCCAACGCCAGTATTCTTCCCAATTGAGTTCTTGCCGAACCATTGCGCCATGATTTTGTAATGAAAACTGATCGTAGATTTTAAAGACATCTTCATGATCGATATCTTCACGTTCAACATAGCCAGGAACATTAACTTGTTTCGGAAGCTGCGAGTCCTTAATCTCAAACGACAATTTATCAGACATAACTTCCCAACCCTTACGACGATAGTAAGGGATACTATATGGATAAAGGTAAGAAATTGTCTGTTTATTTTCGCGCATCTTCTCTAAACCAACTGAGATAAGATCACTCATTAAGCCTAAATTTGTATATTCTGGGTAAGTTCCGATTCCAGTTACACCAGCCATGTCGTATATTGAGTCATGAATATTAACTTCACAAGGATAAATTGCAATTTGTGAAATTAATTTATCTTCTTGGTTAAACCAACCATAAACGTCAGCTTCTCTAAGAACAGGTCGTTTCGCACGAATAATCTCAGACTCATCTTCATAACCACCTTCTTCAAGGTCGGAGTCCGTCACTTGAAATACATAGCGAAGTAATTCGTTAAATTGTTTGAGATGTTTTAGTTCAACTTTCTTTAATGTTAAATATTTTTTTACTTCATTTGCGTCCATTAACAACTCTCCTATTAGCATATTCTTCATTATTATAACAAACTCTGTTGGAAAATACTTTAAAAAGGTAGAAAAGGTTGATATAATAAGAAATGCTGATTGAAAAGAAAGTAGGAGATATTTATGAATTTTGATGAAATGAGAAAGAGACAGGAATCTATTCGTAACTTCTCCATCATAGCACACATTGATCATGGAAAATCTACATTAGCAGACCGTATCTTGCAACAAACTGAAACGGTTTCTGATCGTGAAATGCAGGCACAATTACTCGATTCAATGGATTTAGAAAGAGAACGTGGCATTACCATTAAGTTGAATGCTGTCGAACTAACTTATAATGCGAAAGATGGAAAAGAATATATTTTTCACCTGATTGATACACCGGGACACGTCGATTTTAGTTATGAAGTCTCAAGAAGTTTAGCAGCTTGCGAGGGTGCTGTTCTTGTGGTTGACGCGGCTCAAGGAATTGAAGCGCAAACTTTAGCAAATGTCTATTTAGCAATTGATAATGATTTAGAAATATTACCAGTCATCAACAAAATTGATTTGCCCGCAGCTGATCCAGAACGCGTGCGTGGCGAAATTGAAGACGTGATCGGTATCGATGCTAGCGAAGCAGTTCTTGCAAGTGCAAAAGCAGGCATCGGAATTGAAGAAATTTTAGAACAAATTGTGGAATATGTTCCGGCTCCAATTGGAGATGTGGAAGCACCACTGAAAGCTTTAATCTTTGACTCAGTTTATGATTCATATCGTGGCGTTGTTTTAAACATCCGTGTGATGGAAGGTGTAGTGAAACCTGGAGACGTCATTAAATTGATGAGTAACGATAAAGAGTATGAAGTAACTGAAGTTGGTATTTTCTCTCCAAAAGCAGTTCAAAAAGATTTTTTAATGGTAGGAGACGTAGGTTACGTAACTGCCAGCATTAAAAATATTCAAGATACACGCGTGGGGGATACAATTACATTGGCTGATAACCCTGCTGATGAAGCCTTAGAAGGTTACCGCCGCATGAACCCAATGGTTTATTGTGGTCTGTATCCAATCGATACTTCAAAAAACGTAGAACTTCGTGAAGCGCTAGAAAAACTTGAATTAAACGACTCAGCACTTGAATTCGAAGCTGAAACGTCTCAAGCGTTAGGCTTTGGTTTCCGTTGTGGTTTCTTAGGATTATTACATATGGATGTTATTCAAGAGCGTTTAGAACGTGAGTTCAACTTAGATTTAATCACAACAGCACCGTCAGTAATTTATCATGTGAATCGAACGGACGGTTCAATGCAAGTGATTGATAACCCAGCTGATTTCCCTGATCCAAGTATGATTGAATCAGTTGAAGAACCATTCGTAAAAGCAAATATTATGGTCCCAAATGATTATGTCGGTGCTGTTATGGAAATTTCGCAACGAAAACGTGGCGAATTTGTCACGATGGACTATTTAGACGAATACCGTGTTAATGTCGTCTATAATCTACCCTTATCTGAAATTGTTTATGATTTCTTTGATAAACTTAAATCAAGTACAAAAGGATATGCTTCATTTGACTATGAATTAATCGGTTACCGTCCAAGTAATCTTGTGAAGATGGAAATTTTATTAAATAATGAAACTGTCGATGCATTAAGCTTTATCGTTCACCGTGAGTTTGCATACGAACGTGGACGTTTAATCGTTGATAAATTAAGAAAATTAATTCCTAGACAACAATTTGAAGTGCCGATTCAAGCAGCTATTGGTACAAAAATTGTTGCCCGTACTGACATAAAGGCGCTGAGAAAGAATGTATTGGCTAAATGTTATGGTGGGGACGTTTCTCGTAAGCGTAAACTTTTAGAGAAACAAAAAGAAGGTAAGAAACGAATGAAATCCATCGGTTCGGTAGAAGTTCCGCAGGACGCATTTATGGCGGTTCTTAAGATGGACGAAGACGAACCTAAGAAGTAGCAAGGGTTTGAGACGTTTGTTTTTAAAAAATTTGTGTTTAAAACCCCATAAAGTCATATTAATAAATGTGACTTTATGGGGTTTTACTTTATCTTTTCCAAAGTTTAAATTATATGAAAGCAAAATTTATTTAAACATTTGCACTACTTGAATAATTTCCTTTTGATATTTTAATATATCTAAAGGTGCATTTATTTCAAAAATAGTTCTTTCAGGATCATTCAATTCAATCCTTTTGTTCGATCCAGAATCATAGTATCGAATAATCCACTTTCTAATATTATCATCAAGAAGAATATTAAAATAACTTTTATTATCGCGATAATAAAGTCTCTCAATCTCAATTTCTTGATTTAGTAATACTTTTACTGTCGTAAACGCCTCAAGTTCTTCATTTGTAGTGACAATCTCTGATTTCGTATCAATATTTTCTTCTTTTTCTTTAATATCTTCTTTTATTTCAACCGAAGTATTTAACGCTGACGATAGTTTTTCATTAACCATTTCATTGATAATTTGATTTAAACCTTTTTTTATTATAGGTGTAAATTTGTCAATTACTTGTTTTGTCTTCATTCCATCATAAATACTATTAGATAAAAATCTAACGAAGTCTTCAGAAGGCGCGTTAAACTGATCATTCATATAACTCTTTAATCCGTTAATATATTTTAACTCCGAAGCACTACTTACAATTTCATTAATGTCAAATTTATCTTTCCGAAATTTATTAATTTCAATATACTGTGAATCTTTAATATTAGAGATATTAAATGTTAAAAATGGAGTACTATCCATTTTATTAGCATGTTCTAAATCTGTATAAAAACGATATTCCTGGCCATTTGTTAAAATACCAAATTTAGCATTTGTAGTTCCAAAGTATCTAAATAATTGTGAATCATGTTTATTCAGCTGTTCAGTAATTGATTTAGCCTCGATTAGAATTATTGGTTTATTATCAATAACTATTGCGTAATCAACTTTCTCACCTTTTTTAATACCAATATCAGCAGTATATTCTGGGACAAATTCTAGCGGATTAAAAACATCATAGCCTAGTAAACTAAAAAAGGGCATGATTAATGATGTTTTTGTAGCTTCTTCAGTTTCGATTTTATCTTTAAGAGAATTTACTTTTTTACTAAGTGTTTTTAAATCTTCTTTCATCTTTTCCATTTTCTTCCTCCTATATTATGCAAGTAAATAAAATTGAATACATTCCAAAAATACGATAAACATTAAAGAATATCCTATATATTTTATGAATTTTACCAAAAAACTCCTATTAAGATATTTTTTATTTTCTGCCGTTCTGAATTGGTTAATACTTTGCCCTCATATGATACTGTAAGATTAGAATCCAATAATTTTTTCAAATCAATATTATCATCTGGTGTTAAACAACTATGTTCAGGAACTCGCGCCACTAGGTAATCTAAAGATACGTCAAAAAAATTTGCTAAACAAACTAGCGTTTCTCTATCCGGACTTCGGGTTCCGTTTTCATATCCAGAAATTGATACTTTTGAAACATTAATTTTTTTACCCAGATCTTCTTGTGTCATATTATTAGAAGTCCTTAATTCCTTTAATCGTGAGCCAAAGCTCATGTTAACACCTCGTTTCTAATTTAAGAATATCGTTAACATCTAGTTAACGCAATGACAAAATTTAAAGTTAACTAAACGAATGTGTTTTTGAACAAAAATTTACAATTAGTTAACTTTTAATCAAAAAAAATATCACGAAAATAATTTCGTGATATTTTTAAAGAAGTTATTTAAGTAGAAAGATTCATTATCCTCTGAATCAGCGAATTCAAAGTTTTCTGACATCCAAAGGAAGTAACGACAAAGAACTCTTTTTCATCATTATGGGTATTGAAATTATCAGTTATGATCAAATCTGCATCATCAAAAGATTCAGTAAAAGTTATTTTACTCTCAGAAAAGAAATCTGTTAATTGCTTTTTGAGATAAAATGCGCTCGATAAACTTTTTGTAGTACTAAAGAATAGTTTAACTGTGTTAACATCATAGCTTTCTATTATTGAAATTAAATAGCCCACAAAAACTTCAAAATTTTCTTGGTTTTCAAAAATTCTTTCATAAGCTTCGTCGCACATACCTGATCGAATTGTTTGTAATAAAGTTTGGTTTTTTTCTTTTGTTAAATCGATATTATGATTTAAATCAAATTCTTGTAATTCAAAGAGTAATGTCCCCATTAATTGCTGAGTAATCAGGTATAAAATAAAATGATAAACATGAATATCGAAATCGTTTGATGTTAATTTAACATTATGACTTCTTAAAGTTTCTTTTAGAGCAAAACTAGAAAATCGATAAAACGGATTAAATTGCTCTTTTAATTTACTTATGATGAGGAGCTTTTTTTCATTACTTATTGTTTGAGATGTTCCAATTTGAATAAAATAACTTAATCCTAATTTCTCGTTTTCAGACAAACTTCTGCTAAAATCACTCATTAAATTTTCAATAAAAAAATCCATATGTTTCGTTGAATCAAGTAAAAGTTGGAGTATGGGTTCTAAATCCTCAGTAATATTATATCTCATTTCTTTTTGGTATTTTTCACGGACAGACGTCATCGCGATATACATCTGAATAGATTTTTTTCTAATATCTGTTGGATAATACAGATCAAACATTTTCATTTCTTCAGTCCCGAGATTTTCATAAGAAAAGGGCTCAATACTTTCAAATGGCCATTCTGAATCTTGATATCCTAATTTCAACAGGTGATAGAGGACGCTTCGTATCTTCATCTCATCGCCATCAATCAAATAATAACCACCTTGATTAACTATTTTTAAATTATATTTTTCAGCTTGGTCATTCAGAGACTTGATGATTTTATTTAAATAAGAAGGGGAAACAAATAGTTTGTCACAAATATCTTGTCTTGTTAATTTAAAATATTCTGAAAATAAAATAATTAAATTAAATCGATGCGATTTTCTAAGATGCAATGTTTGCACTTTATTAAAAATATTAAGTGTTTGATAGTCATACAGACTATCAAAATAGATGTCACCTTTATGAGAAGAGACAATGAATTTTTCAATACCAAAACAATCGTTGATTGTTTCATTCAACCTCGTGATTCTTAACTTAATACTTCTTGTTGAGACCCCCATACTATCTGCGAGTTCTTTTAAACTAGTGACTTCAGAACCAGAAATCAAATATAAGACCTGTAAATCTAGATCATTGGATAACCCTAACATATTTTCACCTCATTAAATCTTTAAATTGTATAAGGGTATACACTTATATGATAATGCAAAAACGCTATCAAAGTGGTATTATAGCAAAGTAGTCATTAGAAGTATATCTATTGATATCAAAATACGAGAAATGATAATCCTTTCGGGGAAAGTGTTAATTAGTGATTATTATTTCTCAGTTCGATGATTGCTCATCGAATATGGGGGGAATAGCCTGTGAAAAACAGGCTATTTTTTTTTGACTTTATTATTAGTACAATTATCGCTATAATGAATGAGATAGCCTGATTAGAATAGAGGAAAAAAAATGACAATTACTTTAAAACAGATAGAATCAATTTTAAATAAACATCATCTTTTAAAAGAGTGGGTGACACCCAACGAATGGCATTTTACGCTGCCAATTGAAAATCGACAATTAAACCATCTAACCTATGATTCACGAGATATTAGTAATAATAGCTTATTGTTCTGTAAGGGAATTGGATTTAAAGAAGAATTTTTGGCGAAAGCTGTTGAAAATGGGCTTAATTACTATGTGGCTGAAACGCCATACGAAGTAAACTGTTCGTTAGGCATTATCGTCACAGATATAAAAAAAGCGATGTCTGTCATTGCGATGGCTTTTTATGGTAATCCTCAAAATGAATTAACTCTGATCGGTTTTACCGGAACAAAAGGTAAAACGACATCTGCATATTTCACAAAATTCATTTTAGACGAAACAACTGATCATAAAACAGCATTGCTTTCGACAATGAATACAACACTTGATGGCATTCATTATTTCAAGTCCGAATTAACCACCCCAGAGTCACTAGATTTATTCAAAATGATGCGTGAAGCATGTGATAATGGCATGTCTCATTTAATCATGGAAGTTTCTTCTCAAGCTTATAAAGTTCAAAGAGTATACAATTTAATGTTTGATATTGGGATCTTTTTAAATATCTCACCAGATCACATTAGTGCAATTGAACACCCAACGTTTGATGATTATTTTTATTGTAAACGCCAATTGTTACTTAATTCAAAAAAAGTTGTGCTATTTAATGAATCTGATTATGCACAACTCCTTGAAGAAGTCACACAGACGAAACAAATTCCACTCATAACGTATAGCTCTCATGAAGACAATGCCGATTATTACTGGGAAGATGTTTCCGAGACAAATTCAGCACTTTTTTCTGTTAAGTCAAATTCTGAAACAGAAGAAAGTCAAAAAATTATCGGTGAATATCATATCAATTTAAAAGGTGACTTTAACAAAGATAATGCTTTGAGTAGTATTATTGTTGCTACATTAGCTGGAGCCAGTCACGAAGACAGTGTTCGCGGGTTAGAGAAAGCGACAGTACCAGGACGAATGGAACATCTCGTCACTCAAAACGATATCCATTTATACATTGATTATGCGCATAATTATTTAAGTGTTAAGAGCCTTTTAAGCTTCGCACAGAAGGAACATCCAGATGGTGAAATTATTACCGTTTTAGGTAGTCCTGGTAATAAAGCAAACTCAAGACGACAAGATTTTGGCCGTGTCCTTTCGGAACACACTAACACTGTTGTTTTAACTGCCGATGATCCAGACCGTGAAGACCCACAAAATATTGCAAATGAAATTAGTGCTGCTATTACAAACTCAAATGTGAAGCAATTCTTCGAGATGGATCGTAAGACTGCTATTGAGTTTGCAGTAAGTCAGGCTAAACCAGGGGATGTCGTCGTAATTGCTGGTAAAGGGGAAGACGCCTATCAAAGAATCAATGGAAAATCCTCTCCTTATCCTGGTGACCATATAATTGCCCGCAGCTTAATTTAAAATAGTTCAAAATTAAAAACAGCCAACATTGAATGTGTTAGCTGTTTTTTTGCGTTGATTTTATTATAGAAAAAAATTACTGCGCTTCATTATGTTTTTTCTTATAGTATAGTCCAAAAGGAATTAAGCTCTCAGTTCCCGCTTTAATTCGTATAATGTTTTCACGATGACGAAAAATAATAAAAGTACTAATACAAATTGCTAAAATAATTAATAAACTATCTTGTTTGGCTAAAATGAAAGGCGCAATTAAAGGTAAAATAATCGTAGAAATAGTAATAATAATGGCACTTAACATGCTAGATAAACTAACCATACTTGTTAAAAATAAAAAGATAACAAATAAACTTGCTGAGTAAATAAAAAATGTTGGACTATATGCGAGTAACATCCCTGCACTTGTTGCAACGGCTTTACCACCTTTAAAATGACCAAAGATTGGAAATGTATGACCTAAGATAGCAGCAACACCAAACCATAATGGGTTAATTGATACACCAAACCAGATTGGCAGGGAAGTAGCGACCGTTCCTTTCAATATGTCCAAGAATAAAACAGCAATTCCAGGTTTCTTACCTAAAACGCGAAAGGTATTTGTTGTTCCAGTATTTCCACTTCCAAATTGTCTAATATCTTTATTAAAAAATATTTTTCCTAACCAAACTCCTGATTGAAGTGAACCTAACAAATAGGCAAGAATAAACAAGAATACGATTTTCATGCACTTGACCTCCTTAAAGATACGCATCATTTTACCACGATTCATACCCAACAACAATACAAAACCAATAACTTGCAGAATTGAATGACAAGCATTATGATAAAAGAAATATTGGAGGGATATTATGACATTTAAAAATCCAAGTGACTTAGTCATTCAAGACTATTTAAAAAATGCTAAAAATATTGCCGTTGTTGGCTTGAGTGATAAAGAGGATCGTACAAGCCATGAAATTGCACGTATATTGCAAAATCAAGGCTACCGAATTTTTCCTGTTAATCCTGTTCTTGCAGGAAAACAAATTCTTGGTGAAACGGTCTATGCTTCTATTAAAGACATATCAGAACCAATCGACATTGTCGATATTTTTAGAAGAAGTGAGTTTCTGCCTGAAATAGCTGAAGAATTTGTAGAAACAGATGCAAAAGTTTTTTGGGCGCAACTAGGCCTAGAAAGTGAAAAAGCAGCTGACATACTAGCACAACATCATCGTGATGCTGTTGTTATGAACCGCTGTATTAAAATTGAGTTAGCAAAATAAAACATCAAGATACTGACAATGTGCCAGTATCTTGATGTTTTATTATTCCTATTCTGAAAAGGCATCCGAGTATTCAACCATACCAGAAACCCCTTTGAGTGCATTTGGAGAAAACTTTTTAATCATAAAATATTCATTTGGTACCTCAAAAGGAGAATTAATTTTAAAATTGATTGCTGGAGAGTACCCAAATCTTTGATAGTATGCTGGACTACCAAGAATCACAATCCAATTATATCCTAAAGTCGTGGCGCGTTTCTCTAATTCACTGATTAAAGCAGTGCCAATTCCTTGCTTTTGATATTCTGAATGTACCGCTAAAGGAGCAAGTGCCAAACCAACATAAGAAGCAGAATTATTTACTATTTTACATTCACTCAATAAACCATACCTGATAACTTTTTGCTTATTTAAACAAACAAGTTCTAATTCATCACGAAACGTCGGCTCTTTTCTAATTTTACAAACTAATTCTGCTTCTCCTTGATATCCATGTTCAGTGCCGGAAAATGAATCGATGATAAGTTCTTCAATTGCTAACTTATCACTAGGTAAAAATTCTCTAATGTTCATCGCTAAACTCCTTACTTCTAATTAACTATTACTTAATATTTTACTCCAATAGATTGAAAACTTCTCGGTCGTTTTAAAATTAATTACTGCCGAATTATCTTTTGTTGATTGCAAATGATAGATACTTTGCTGTGTATCTGAAGAAAGTAGCGATACATTAGAAGTTAATGCCGAAACTAAATTTCCAGATCGCATATAGGCAAATCTAACAGAGCCTTCTGGTGTTAATAGTAGATAACACGCAAAAAATACGAGACCTATTTTAATTAACAAAGAGAGCATACGTTTCATTGGACCATCCCTTTCCCATTAAACTAATCATAGACTAAAATAATGAAGATTTGATGATAGTTGCTCAAGATTTCAATAAAAATAGAAATTCTTAAAGATTAGTTGTTTTTGAAAAGCTGATTTAAATAAAATATAGGAAGAATCATTTAGAAAAAGTTTGCTAAGTCAATAGAACTAAAGTATATTAAAAATATATTATTTAAAGAGAAAGTTTTGAATCTTTCTTAAAAGTGTTATATGATTAATAAAGAGTGTTTTGATATCTTAAGAGTCCGACTTGGAAGCAAGTTGTTTTTTTTTGCCTAATTTGGACTTTTAATTTTACACTATTTCAAGTAAGATGATGAATGATAATGTTTGCCATGCTTGGTAATACAGATTAAAGGAGATTTTTTATGTCAAAACAGATAAATAAAAATTATGATGATACGTCGATTCAAGTCTTAGAAGGCCTTGAAGCTGTCAGAAAAAGACCCGGAATGTATATTGGATCTACCGATTCAAAAGGGCTTCATCATTTGGTATTTGAAATTTTTGACAATGCGGTTGATGAGGCTTTGTCTGGCTATGGAGATAAAATTGATGTAACGATTCATCCAGATAATAGCGTTAGCGTCCGTGACTATGGCCGTGGTATGCCTACAGGACAGCATCAGTCTGGGAAACCTACTATTGAAGTCATCTTTACAATTCTCCACGCTGGAGGTAAGTTTGGCCAAGAAGGCGGATATAAAACATCCGGTGGTTTGCATGGTGTGGGTGCCAGCGTTGTAAACGCACTTTCAAGCGAACTAACTGTCACAACAACACGTGATGGTGAGGAAGTATCACTAACTTTTAAAGATGGGGGACACCCTGTTGGCAAAGTAGCCAGAAAAAAAGTTGGTAAACAGCCAAATGGTTCAACCATAACATTTAAGCCTGATCCAACAATCTTTTCAACAACAACATTCTCATATGATACACTGGCTGAACGTTTAAGAGAATCAGCGTTTTTACTTAAAGGTATTCAAATTACTTTAAAAGATGAACGCTATGACAAAGAAGATATTTTTCTGTTTAACGATGGAATAAAAGAGTTTGTTGCTTATCTAAATGAAGGAAAAGATGCTTTAACACCAATTTTCTATTTCTCTGGCACAAAAGATCAAATCGAAGTTGAATTTTCATGTGAATATAACGATGGCTACTCTGAAAATACACTTTCATTTGTTAACAATGTCCGAACAAAAGATGGTGGGACACACGAAACAGGTATGAAATCAGCATTAACTAAGTCATTTAATGATTATGCTAGAACAATTAATCTATTAAAAGAAAAAGATAAAAACCTTGAAGGTAGTGATTTTAGAGAAGGATTGACAGCTATTATTTCCGTTAAAATTCCCGAAAATCTACTACAATTTGAAGGTCAAACGAAAGCTAAATTAGGTACCCCAATTGCTAGAACAGCTGTTGAAACAGTCATTAGCGAACAACTAGGTTTCTTCCTACAGGAAAACAATGACATGTCGCAAATGTTAATTAGGAAAGCCTTAAAAGCTCGTGAGGCACGCGAGGCGGCAAGAAAAGCTAGAGAAGATAGTCGAAATGGTAAAAAGAAACGTAAAAACGATGGTCTATTATCTGGTAAATTAACGCCTGCACAAACAAAAAATCCTAAGAAAAATGAATTATATTTAGTCGAAGGGGATTCTGCTGGTGGTTCGGCTAAACTTGGCCGTGATCGTAAGTTCCAAGCCATTCTACCATTACGTGGTAAAGTAATTAATACAGAAAAAGCCAAACTAGCAGATATTATGAAAAACGAAGAAATAAATACTATGATTTATACTATTGGTGCTGGCGTAGGTGCAGATTTCGATGTTGAAAACTGTAACTATGATAAAGTAATTATTATGACCGATGCTGATACCGATGGTGCGCATATCCAAGTGTTACTCCTAACATTTTTCTATCGCTATATGAAACCACTTGTCGAAGCTGGAAAAGTATATATTGCTTTGCCTCCTCTTTATAAGATCCAAAAAGGGACAGGGAAGAAGGCTATCATTGAATATGCGTGGACAGATGAAGAGATGAATGAAATTACCGAAAAAATGGGCAAAGGTTATATTTTACAACGTTACAAAGGTTTAGGTGAAATGAATGCCGATCAATTATGGGATACGACAATGGACCCTGAAACAAGAACTTTAATTCGTGTACGAATCGATGATGCTCTAAAAGCAGAACGTCGTGTGACGACTTTAATGGGGGATAAAGTTGAACCTCGTCGTCAGTGGATTGAAAAAAATGTTCAATTTACGTTAGAAGCAGATGGCAGTCTGTTAGAAGGACACGAACAAGATACACCACTTGATCCAGTAAAAAATGTTGAAGAAATCAGCCTTTTCGATAATTAGATCACGCATAAGGAGCAGATGCAAAGATGAATGAACGACAAAATATTCAAGAACTAACCCTTGAAGAAGTGATGGGAGAACGTTTCGGACGCTACTCAAAATACATAATTCAAGATCGAGCATTACCAGACATTCGTGATGGTTTAAAACCCGTTCAACGTCGTATTTTATACTCGATGAATAAAGACAACAATACGTTTGACAAAGCGTTTAGAAAATCAGCAAAATCTGTTGGAAATATCATGGGTAATTATCATCCCCATGGTGATAGCAGTATTTATGAAGCAATGGTTCGAATGAGTCAAGATTGGAAACTACGTGAACCATTAATTGAAATGCACGGAAATAACGGTAGTATGGATGGTGACCCACCTGCAGCGATGCGTTATACTGAGGCTCGCCTGTCAAAATTAAGTGGCCAATTGCTAGAAGATATTGAAAAAGAAACGGTTGAATTTGTTTGGAACTTTGACGATACTGAAAAAGAACCGACCGTTCTTCCGGCTAAATATCCTAATCTTTTAGTTAACGGTTCAACTGGTATTTCGGCTGGGTATGCTACTGAAATACCCACTCATAATTTAGGGGAAATCATCGATGGAACCATCCATCTGATTGATAACCCGAATGCTTCCTTGGATAAATTAATGACCTATATTCCTGGTCCGGATTTTCCAACGGGAGGTATTCTTCAAGGTAAGAAGGAATTAAAAAAAGCTTATGAAACTGGTAAAGGCAAGGTGAATGTACGTTCGGTAACAGCAATTGAGCCATTAAAAGCAGGGCGTGAGCAAATTGTCGTGACTGAATTACCTTATGAAGTGAATAAAGCTAATTTAGTGAAGAAAATTGATGAATTACGTTTAAGCCGACGTATTGAAGGGATTTCAGAAGTCCGCGATGAGAGTGACCGAACAGGGTTACGGATTGTGATTGAACTAAAAAAAGATGTTGATGCGAACGGTATTTTAAATTACCTATTTAAAAATACTGATTTACAAATTAACTATAACTTTAACATGGTAGCAATTCACAATTTACGTCCGGAACAAGTGGGCTTAAAAGTCATTCTCCAAGCCTATATCGATCACCGCCAATCTGTTATCCGAAAAAGAAGTCATTATGAACTAAATAAGGCTTCAACACGTTTGCATATTGTTGCAGGTTTAATTAAAGCACTTTCTATTCTAGACGAAGTCATTAAAACGATTCGTGCTAGTAAAGATAAAAAAGATGCAAAACTGAATCTTATGAAAAACTATGACTTTACTGAAGCACAAGCAGAAGCAATCGTTTCCTTGCAATTATATCGTTTAACAAATACTGATATTGTTGCTTTAGAAGAGGAATCGTCAGAGTTAAATGCAAAAATCGAAAAATTAAATTTAATTCTTAATAATGAAAATGAATTGTTTAAGATGATGAAAGCAGAGCTTAGAGAAGTTAAAAAACAATTTACAATGCCTCGTTTAACGCAATTACAAGATGAAATTGAGGAAATCACAATTGAAACAGCTGTCTTAATTCCTCAAGAAGACGTTATGGTAAGCATTACGCGTGAAGGTTATGTCAAACGAAGTAGTTTACGCTCATACAATGCATCAAAAGAAGATGATATTGATATTAAAGAAACCGATGATGTTGTTTTCAAAAAACAATTGAATACACACGATCATTTGTTTATCTTAACGACTCAGGGAAATATGATTTATCGACCTGTCCATGAATTGATTGATAAAAAATGGAAAGAAGCAGGGGATCACTTCTCAATGAGTCTGACTAACTTTGGTACAAATGAACAAATTCTTGAAGTCTTTTCATTTGATGCTGACCTGAAAATGTCAGGTAAATTTGTCTTGATTTCAAAAGATGGCATGATCAAGCAAACGGAAGCCCAAGAATTTGAACCTTGGCGTACTTATCGAGCACGTTCAACCATGGCGATGAAACTGAAAGACCATGATGAATTAATTTCTGTTTACTACTTACCAACTGAAGATAAAATGGATGTACTCTTAATTAGTTATCGTGCATTTGGGCTGCTTTATAGCCTAGATGAAGTAACAACAGTGGGTGCTCGTGCTGCTGGTGTTAAATCAATGAATTTAAAAGAGATGGATGAAATCGTTGGTGGATTCATTATCCCTAGAGGAGAAGAAGAGACGCTGACCATCTTAACAACAAGAGGTTCATTGAAACGTATGAAAGTCTCACAACTAAGCAAATTAAGTCGCGCTAAACGTGGATTAATGGTTCTACGAGAGCTAAAATCTAATCCACACCGCGTCTTAGATTGTTTCTTAGAAAGTGAAACCGATACAATTGAAATATTTACAGCAAAAGAAAAAGATTACACTGTAACATTGAAAGATGCGCCAATTAATGATCGTCAATCAAACGGTTCATTTGTAATTGATGAAAAAGAAGATGGCGAGATTATTAAGGTTGTGCGTAAATCAAAGCCTACCGATAACGATCTAAACGATTAAACAAACGAAACCCCTCAGCTATTCTGAAATGTCAGAATAGCTGAGGGGTTTATTTATTCCTAAATATGCAAATGATAAAATTCACTATTCCCAGAAACTGTACTATCACACAAGGTGAAACAACCGACTGTTATAGTACAGTTAAAACAAATATTGAAACAGAACAATATTGCATATTAGCTGTCATAACCCTTAATTAGACGGTATTATTAAGAATTATTTAAGCTTGCAAATATTTTTCATCTTTTTGAAACTATAACACTTGCGTACTTCTGTTTTTGTGCTATAATGAGCATGTAAACAAATAAGACATTAAACATTAAAAAAAATCTCTTTAGGAGGACCCGTAAATGATGAATGAACAATGGACTGGCTTTAAAGGTGAAAAATGGCGCACAAGTGTGGATGTAAGAAGCTTTATTCAAAACAACTACACTGAGTACAAAGGTGACGACTCTTTCTTAGAACCTGCCGCTGAAAGTACAGAAAAATTATGGGACAAATTACAAGAACTTTTTGAAGTGCAACACGAAAAAAATGGTGTATACGACATGGATAACAATATCCCTGCAACAATCACTTCACATGAACCTGGCTATCTAATCAAAGATGAAGAAAAAATTGTTGGTTTACAAACTGATGTACCATTAAAACAAGCATTCATGCCTTTTGGTGGAATCAACATGGCTAACAACGCTTTGCAATCAAATGGTTACGAAACTGACGCTGAAATGACAAAAATCTTCACTGACTGGAGAAAAACACATAACCAAGGTGTATTTGATGCTTACACTCCAGAAATGAGAGCTGCTCGTAAAAACAAAATCATTACAGGTCTTCCAGATGCATACGGACGTGGACGTATTATTGGTGACTACCGTCGTTTAGCTTTATACGGAATTGATTTCTTAATCACTGAAAAGAAAAAAGATCTTTCTAATGTTGGTAACAAAGTAATGACTGACGACGTAATCCGTTTACGTGAAGAAGTATCTGACCAAATTAAATCATTAGGTCATATCAAAGAAATGGCTACTTATTATGGCTTTGATATTTCTAAACCAGCTGCAAACGCACAAGAAGCTATCCAATGGACTTACTTCGGTTACTTAGCTGCAATTAAATCTCAAAATGGTGCAGCAATGTCAATCGGACGTATCTCTGCATTCTTAGATATTTATATCCAACGTGACTTAGAAAACGGTGTAATTACTGAAAACGAAGCACAAGAATTAATTGACCACTTAATTATGAAATTACGTATGGTTAAATTTGCTCGTACACCAGAATACAATCAATTATTCTCTGGTTACCCAATCTGGGCAACACTTTCTATCGCTGGTATGGGATTAGATGGACGTTCATTAGTAACTAAAAACGATTTCCGTATTTTACATACTCTTGTAAACATGGGACCATCTCCAGAACCAAACTTAACTGTATTATATTCTTCTCATTTACCAGTTGGATTCAGAACATTTGCTTCTAAAATTGCAAAAGAAAGTTCTTCAATTCAATTTGAAAATGATGATTTATTAAGAGCTAACTGGGGATCTGACGACTGTGCAATTGCTTGTTGTGTATCTTCAACAGTAATGGGTAAAGACATGCAATTCTTCGGCGCTCGTGCTAACTTAGCTAAAGCTGTATTATACGCAATTAACGGTGGCGTTGACGAAAAAACAAAAGCACAAGTTGCACCTAAATTCCGCCCTATGACAGGTGATGTTTTAGAGTTTGATGACTTTATCGAAAAATATAAAGACATGATGGATTGGTTAGCTGAATTATATGTTAATACATTAAATGTGATTCACTTCATGCATGATAAATATTCATATGAAGCTGGACAATTAGCATTTATGGATACTGACTTAAAACGTACTTTCGCAACAGGTATTGCTGGTATCTCACATGCAACTGATAGTTTAATGGCTATCAAACATGGTAACGTAAAAGTTATCCGTGACGAAGATGGATTAGCTGTTGATTATGTACCACAAAATGAATTCCCAACTTATGGTAATGATAGTGAAGAAGCAGATGCTATGGCAAACTGGATCTTAGATTACTTCATGACTCAAATTAAACGTCAACACACTTACCGTAACTCTAGACCTACAACTTCATTATTAACAATTACTTCTAATGTTGTTTATGGTAAAGCAACTGGTAATACTCCTGATGGACGTCGTGCTGGTAAACCTTTAGCACCAGGTGCTAACCCAAGTTATCAAGATGGTAAATTCTTAGGTGAGAAAAATGGTCTTTTAGCATCATTAAACTCAACTGCTCGTTTAGACTATACACACGCTTTAGATGGTATTTCTAACACTCAAACAATCAACCCTAACGGATTAGGTAAAGATGACGAAACTCGTATCGCTAACTTACGTAACGTTATGGACGGTTACTTTGATAAAGGTGGTTACCACTTAAACGTTAACGTCTTTACTACAGACTTATTATTAGATGCTCAAGCGCATCCTGAAAAATATCCAAACTTAACAATTCGTGTTTCTGGATATGCAGTTAAATTCCGTGATTTAACTCCAGAACAACAAGCAGACGTTATTTCTCGTACTGCTCACGACAGAATGTAATAAAATAAAAATTAATGAAGAGGTGACTGCGATTTGGTCGCCTCTTTTTTTAAAGAATTGAGGGAATCATCATGACAGAACCAGTAAAAGGTAGAATTCATTCAACAGAAAATTTCGGAACGGTAGACGGACCGGGTGTGCGTTTTATTGTTTTTACTCAAGGTTGTAAAATGCGTTGCGAATTTTGTCATAATCCTGATACTTGGAAAATTGGTGGCGGACGTGAAGTGACCACTGATGAAGTGATTGAAGAAGCATTAAAATATCGCGGTTATTGGGGAGAAGAAGGTGGTATTACTGTCAGTGGAGGGGAACCTTTACTACAATTAGACTTTCTAACTGATCTTTTCAAAAAAGCCAAAGCCTTAGGTATACATACAACAATCGATACTTGTGGTCGACCATTTACTTATGAAGAGCCTTTCTTTAGCAAGTTTAATGAACTAATGAAATATACTGATATGTTATTGTTTGATATCAAACATATTGATAATGAAGGCCATAAAAAATTAACGATGAATCCAAATGATAGTATTTTAGAAATGGCTAAGTATTTATCAGAAATAAATAAACCTGTCTGGATTCGCCATGTCTTGGTTCCTCAAAGAACAGATTATGATGAGTTTTTAGTTCGACTAGATGCTTTTATCAAAACACTAAATAACGTAGATAAAGTAGAAGTTTTACCTTATCACACAATGGGTATCTTCAAATGGGAAGATCTTGGCTTAGATTATCCATTAAAAGGAATCGAACCACCTACTTCAGAGCGTGTTGAAAATGCGAAAAAATTATTACATGTTGATGACTATCAAGGCTATTTAACACATCAAAGTAAAAATTAAGAAAAAAGATTTGATTTTTGAAATGTAATTTACTATAATCGAATGAAGTGATTTAGCGATAAAGTAAATACTAATATCGTGTTTTCTAGGGTTCCGTTAAGAAGTAACATTTTTAAGTCTGGTCCAAGTGAAAACCCACAGTTTTAGCTAACTGTGCACACGGAAGGAGAAAAGCCTGGGAGATGTATAAGTGATTATACATTTCTCAGGCTTTTTTATATAATTTTTTTAAGGAGAGAGAATATATGTTTAAGAATCCATGGATTCAAGTTGTCGTCGCGGCAATCTTTGAAGTAAGTTGGGTCATTGGCCTGAAACATGCAACAAATGTAATCGAATGGGGATTAACAATCGTTGCAATTTTCGCAAGTTTCTATTTGATGATTAAAGCAGGGGAAAGAATTCCAGTTGGTACAGTTTATGCCGTTTTCGTTGGTTTGGGTACGGTTGGAACAGTAGTAACAGGTGCGCTATTGTTTAATGAAAGTATTACACTAGCAAAAGTCTTTTTTATTGCATTGTTAATTTTTGGTGTAGTTGGACTTAAAATGTCAACAGAAGAAAAACAGAATGAAGGAGGGCAATAAATCATGGCATGGATTAGTTTAATTATTGCAGGACTTTTTGAGATGCTTGGTGTCAATGCAATTAATACATATTTAAAAAATAAAACCAAGAAAAACTTAGGTCTATTAATCGCCTTTTTCGTCGGAAGTTTCGTGTTACTTAGTTATGCAATGGAATCTTTACCAATGAGTACTGCTTATGCTGTATGGACCGGTATTGGAGCATCAGGTGGCGCTGTACTAGGTATTATCTTTTATGGTGAATCAAAAAACATAAAACGGATCATTTTTATTGCCTTAATTTTGATTTCAGCAATTGGTTTAAAAATTATTTCTTAATCCGTTCAAGCCAATAAAAATATGTTATAATACTCAGTATGAAACATAATATTGGAGGAATAAAATATGACAAAAGTACTTATTTTTGGTCATCAAAATCCTGATACGGATGCGATTACATCAGCAATTTCATTTGCTTACTTACAAAATCAATTAGGTGTAGAAGCGGAAGCTGTCGCATTAGGCGAAGTTAATGAAGAAACTGCCTTTGCCTTGAATTATTTTAAAGTGGATGCACCACGTGTTGTTACAACGGTAGCAAATGAAACAAATCAAGTAATGCTAGTTGACCACAACGAAGCGCAACAAAGTGTTGCAGATATTAAAGATGTTGAAGTTTTAGCGGTTGTCGATCATCACCGCATTGCAAACTTTGAAACAGCAAACCCTTTGTATTACCGTGCTGAACCAGTTGGTTGTACAAACACGATTATTTTAAAACTATATAAAGAAAAAAATATTGCAATCCCTAAAGAGATTGCTGGTTTGATGCTTTCTGCAATCATTTCTGATTCATTATTATTCAAATCACCAACTTGTACTGATGAAGATGTAGCAGCGGCTAAAGAATTAGCTGAAATTGCTGGTGTAAATCCTGAAACTTATGGATTAGACATGTTAAAAGCGGGTACAAACCTTACAGATAAATCAAGCGAAGAGTTAATTGATGCTGACGCTAAAAGCTTCCCTATGGGTGGTTTAAACGTTAGAATTGGTCAAGTAAATACGGTTGATGTAAATGATTTATTATCAAGACAAACCGAATTAGAGTCTGCAATGGCAACATCTAATAAAGAAAATGGCTATGATTTATTTGTCTTAATCATTACTAACATTTTAGATAGTGATTCAGTTGCATTAGTCATTGGTGACGCAACAGATAAAGTTGAAAATGCTTTTGACGTTAAACTTGAAAACAATACAGCTTTACTAAAAGGTGTGGTATCTCGTAAAAAACAAGTCGTACCACCATTAACAAATGCTTTTAATTAATTAAAACAATTATTGTCAGGCTAGGAGTTTTAAATTCCTAGCCTGAAATTATTCATAAGGAGACGTGGCATGTTCTTACTAAATCCAACATCATTTTCAAAACAAGCAGTTGAAGCATCTGCCGACCCTTGCTTTTTTCCGATTATCTCTTACTTATCCACGCACCCAAAAGTGACGTTAAGAGACATAAAGCGACAAAATCCTACTATTTCAATTTCAGATCAATATATGGAAGCGTTAGTTGCATTAAAGATCATTGAACGTCACCATGGCTTGTATCAATTAACTAAAACAAAAATTAGACCAGAGGATTTTGATTTATTTAATTTAACTTTGAAAGAATTTTTTAGTCATCAAGACTTGACCAAGTGGGAATATAATCAAGTATTTACAAGTCAATTCTTAGTGGCTTTAAACGAAATGTTTCCCTTAGAGGATACATATTTTTACTTCGAAAATAATGACACTCTTAATTATCACTTAAATTTACCTATTCATTTAAGTAGACTGAGTGGAAACGAATATCATTGGACCGTTGTTCGTAAAAGTATGCCTGAATTTCAAGAAACAATTAGCGATTATTTTAATTATTTACAGATTTCAGAACACTTATTTCCAAAGGAATTTTTAAAAACTTATACAGATATTGGCGATGTCAATCCTTCATTCTTTTTTTCTTACATCGACAGAAAAATACGTCGTTTAAATAAAGGTCGAACAATTGGTTCCGACAAAACAGATATCTTTTTGTCGCTAATGGCAGATTATTCATATTTAAAAATAGAAGCAGGACAGTATCAACCTAACTATATTTTGGAAGATAATGCCTGTCAGTCACTTGATTTTTCAGTGTTCTTTAGCGAAATCAAAAAACTAATAAGAGGTTTGGATAATATCAATCTATCTTCCTCAGATCAGAATTTTTTATTAAAAATCTGTATTTATGAGTATTTAGTTGAAAATAATATCATTGAATCGTTGAATACAACTCTTATTTTGAAATCAGTAACTACTGACTAAACAAAATGATTGGTTTTTCCTATCTTTTTCATTACAATAGAGGTAGTGAATAAAGAAGGCGGGATTGTATGTTTCAAAAAATTTCAGATATTCAATCGCTTGAAGAAAAAATTAAGCAAAATAAATTAGTTTTTGTTTACTTTGGACAACCAGGCTGTAGCGTTTGTCATAGTTTAAAACCACAAATCGAAAAAAAATTATCAACCTATCAAAATGATGTTTTATTTCTTGAAGTAAATACTCTAGAAATACCTGAAGTTGCTGGTGCTTTTCAAATTATGACAGTTCCTGTAACATTATTATTTGTAGAGGGCCAAGAATATATGCGTAAAGCTAGAATTATTCCGTTGAACGATTTAGAGCAAAGTGTTGCCAAAATTGTAACAGGTGTCCTACATACTGAAAACTAAGAGGTGAGAACATGAAAAAATTTTTTAGTGTCTTAATTTTTATTATTTTAATTGGTGGCGGTGGCTATTTTTACTACACACAAGTTCAACAAACAAAAGCTCCAGATAAAGTTGCAACTGATACTGGTACAGTCGTCATTCAAAAAGAAGAATTAGCTAAAGAAGCTGAGGAAGCTAAAAAAATAGCTAAAAAAGTAAAAGAAAAACGTAAAAATGTGAAAGAATACAAAGAAACATTTCCATCATGGGAAGAATTCAACAATAAAGAAAATGATGATACAAGTTACACAACTGAAGAACATCCTGATAAGAAACTATATTTAGTTGTCGCGTCAGAAAATGAAGACGGCAGCATCTCAGCTACATTTAATGATGAGCCTGTCAATAAACCGAAATAAAAAAACGACTGGAGTTATTTAATGGAATCACTATTTTATACGATCAAAGATGAAGCAGGCCGAATTGATAAAGTATTAACACAAGTTTTCGATGCCTATTCGAGATCACAAATTCAAAGTTGGTTAAAAGAAAGTCTTGTTTCAGTCAATCAGGAACCTGTAAAAGCTAACTATAAAGTTAAAGAACATGACGACATTACCATTCAAATTCCTGAAGTAAAAGAACTTGAACTAATCGCAGAGGATATACCTTTAGATATTATTTATGAAGATGATGACGTCATTGTCATTAATAAACCGCAAGGCATGGTTGTCCATCCATCAGCGGGTCACCCTAATGGCACTTTAGTCAATGCCTTACTATATCATTGTAAAGATCTATCAGCGATTAATGATGTTATTCGACCAGGGATCGTTCACCGAATTGATAAAGATACTTCTGGGTTATTAATGGTTGCTAAAAATGATCAAGCGCATTTATTCTTATCCGACCAATTAAAGGAACGTAAAGCACTACGAAAATACGTTGCTTTAGTTCATGGTGAAATTCCTCATGATAAAGGAACAATTGAGGCACCAATTGGCAGAAGTAAAGAAAACCGCCAAAAACAAGCTGTTGTTGCTGATGGTAAGCCTGCTTTAACTCATTTTGAGGTCTTAGAGCGCTTTAATGATTTTACGCTAATTGAATGTCAATTAGAAACAGGTCGGACACACCAAATTAGAGTGCATCTCAATTATATTGGCTATCCAATTGCTGGCGATCCAATGTATGGTCCCCGTAAAACATTAAAAGGGAATGGTCAATTTTTACATGCTAAAACAATTGGCTTTGAACATCCTACAACACATGAATTATTAACATTCTCAAGTGATATTCCTGAAGTATTTGCCGTAGAATTAAAAAAATTACGCGAAATGAATTGATTTTTGCCTCATAATAGGGTAAAGTCTATATAGTTAAATATTTGTATCCTTTAATGGCAGTCCAGAGAGGCTCGAAAGGTATCCGTTGATGTTTAAAATGATGTGTGGCACACATTTTAACAATCATTTATTCAAGATACACTCTTACCTCTAACTTTAGGTAAGAGTTTTTTTATTGGAACAAGGAAAGGGGAATAAAAATGACAAAGTCTAAAGAAATTATTGATGGTATGACTATGAAACGCACGTTAACGCGTATGACTTATGAAATTATTGAACGAAATAAAAATATTGATAATGTCGTTTTAATCGGCATTAAGACGCGCGGCATTTTTATCGCCAATCGTATTAGTCAACGTCTGAAAGAATTGGAAGGTCATGATATACCCGTTGGTGAGTTAGATATTACACTTTATCGAGATGATCACCACGTGGCAGATGATACTGAACCAATACTCAATGCCACAAATGTTCTGTTTCCAATCGATGGTAAAGAAGTCATTTTGATTGATGATGTAATCTTTACAGGTCGCACAATTCGGGCAGCACTGGATGCTATCATGGATATTGGGCGTCCAAGTAAAATTTCATTAGGTGTTTTAGTGGATCGTGGTCACCGAGAGTTACCCATCCGCCCAGACTATATTGGAAAAAATATTCCGACGTCAAAAACAGAACAAGTTGTTGTCCGCATGACAGAAGTCGATGAATTAGACAGCATCTTGTTAAAATCTAAAAATTAAATATAAGCTTTTTAATCAAGTACAGAGAGACTAGAAAAAGCAAGGAAATATTTCAATCTATATAAGGATTGAAGTGTATACTTATATGCCTTGTTTCTAGCGAAACAGGGCATTTTTTTATAGAAAAAGGAGAAGATATGTAATGGCAGAAAAACAATTTAGAAATCCGGATGTGGTCTTAGATATTCACGACCGACCACATGGTTTAAAATGGCTTGGTTTAAGTTTACAACATTTATTTACAATGTTTGGTGCAACCGTTCTTGTCCCAATACTCGTTGGAATCAATCCCGGAATCGCACTTTTTAGTTCAGGTCTTGGCACATTAGTTTATCTTTTCGTTACCAAAGGAAAAATACCTGCATATTTAGGTAGTAGTTTCGCTTTTATCGCAGCAATGCAAATGTTGATGAAACAAGATGGTTACCCAGCAATTGCTTTAGGAGCTGTCACAACAGGACTGGTTTATCTCATTGTATCTGCGATTGTCAAAAAAGCTGGTTCAGCGTGGTTAGATGCTTTACTTCCACCAATTGTTGTCGGACCAGTCGTCATGGTTATCGGATTAGGACTAGCAGCCAACACTGCGAACCAAGCCATGTATGAAACGTTAAAAAATGGTGAACAATTATACAACGTCAAATATATCATCGTAGCTCTCATTACACTAGCGGTTACCATCATATTTAACATGTACCTTAAAGGCTTTCTAGGACTCATTCCCATCTTACTAGGTATTGTAACTGGATATATTGTTGCTTTGTTTTTCGGAATCGTCGAGACACAACCGATTATTGACGCACCTTGGTTTGCACTACCAGATTTCCAAGCACCTTTCATAACCTACCAACCTAAACTTTATCTCACAGCTATCTTAACAATGGCACCCATTGCTTTCGTGACAATGACTGAGCATATTGGACATTTGATGGTCTTAAACAAATTAACAAAACGAAATTTTTATGAAGATCCGGGCTTACATAAAACATTGATGGGCGATGGTTTAGCACAAATTGTTGCCGGTTTAGTCGGTGGACCTCCTGTAACAAGTTACGGAGAAAACATTGGCGTTCTTGCGATTACAAGAGTCCATAGCGTCTTTGTAATCGGAGGAGCAGGGGTTCTGGCTATCTTGCTTGGATTTGTCGGGAAACTAACAGCTATCATTCAAAGTATACCTGGACCAGTAATTGCCGGCATTAGTTTCATTCTCTTTGGGGTCATTGCTTCAAGTGGTTTAAAAATATTAATCGATAATAAAGTTGATTTTAATATAAAACGTAACTTACTAATTGCATCAGTCATTCTTGTCGTCGGAATTGGCGGACTGAAATTTGAAATTGGCGCAGTTGCAGTATCAGGCATGGCTCTAGCAGCACTTTTCGGCATCATCTTAAATGTAGTTTTACCAAAACAAGCAAAAAGTGAAATTGAAATAGAAAACGAGCAATCAATTTAACAAAAAAGGGAAGGGTGACATCATGATTATCACATCAGAACAAATCAGTTTAAAACACTTACTTACAGCAGAGGCCTTAAGTGATCAAGAAGTAATGGGTCTTATCAAACGAGCACAAGCTTTTAAACACGGAGAGTTACCAGCATTAGAAAAACAACAATACTTTGTATCAAATTTATTTTTTGAGAATAGCACTCGTACTCATAAAAGTTTTGAAGTAGCTGAGAAGAAGATGGGAATTGATGTCATTGATTTTGACGCAAAAACAAGTTCGGTAAGCAAAGGTGAATCCCTTTATGATACCGTTTTGACAATGTCGGCGATTGGTGCACACGCTTGTGTCATTCGACATTGGGAAGAAGACTACTACAACGAATTAATCGAAAGTAAAACCATTACAACTTCAATCATCAATGGTGGCGACGGAAGTGGCAATCATCCCACCCAATGTTTACTTGATTTATTAACCATCTATGAAGAGTTCGGTCACTTCGATAACTTAAAAATTGCAATATGTGGTGATTTAACGCACTCACGAGTTGCAAATTCTAACATGAAGATGCTTAAACGATTAGGGGCGACACTGTACTTCTGTGGGCCAGAAGAGTGGTATAACAAAAAATACGAAGCATATGGAACCTTCAAACCAATTGATGAAGTGATTGGTGAAGTCGATGTGATGATGATGCTACGCGTGCAACATGAAAGACATGATGATGACTCACAATTTTCTAAAGAAAACTATCATACCGAGTTTGGCTTAACAGAAACTCGTGCCGAAAACATGAAGCCTGGTGCAATTATTATGCACCCAGCACCAGTCAATCGCGATGTTGAGCTTGCTGATAGTTTAGTGGAATGTTACCAATCAAGAATCACACAACAAATGGCCAACGGCGTCTTCATGAGAATGGCAATTCTAGAAGCAATCTTACACGGTAAAGCATAGGAGGAAAACAATGAATCGCTTAATTAAAAATGGAGTCACAGTGACTCCTCAAAATGAAATAGTTAAAACAGACCTTTGGATTAAAGATGGCTTAATCAATGGCATCGGATATTTTGATGATAACTTAATCAATTTTGATGAAGTAATTGATGCCCACGGATATTTAATTGCACCAGGTTTTGTTGATGTCCATGTCCATTTTCGTGAACCAGGCTTCGAGTACAAAGAAACAATAGCAACTGGTAGTCTTTCTGCAGCCAGTGGAGGATTTACAACTGTTTGTGCGATGCCAAACTTAAATCCAGTGCCGGACACTGTTGAAAACTTTGAAAAAGTGCAACAGATTATTGCTCGAGATGCTAGTGTTAAAATCTTACAATATGCTTCCATCACAAAAGATTTGAAAACGGAAGAATTGGTTGATTTCGAGGCATTGAAAAAGGCGGGGGCTTTTGCCTTCACAAACGATGGAGTGGGGGTACAAACAGCAGGTGCTATGTATTTAGCCATGAAAGAAGCTGCTAGATTGAAGATGCCAATTGTTGCTCATACTGAAGATGAGTCACTACTCTTTGGTGGTGTCATGCATCTAGGTGAAAAATCCAAAGAATTAAATTTACCTGGTATCATGAGTGCAACTGAGTCCTCACAAATTGCTCGAGATTGCCTTTTAGCACAAGAAACTGGCGTACATTATCATGTTTGCCATGTGTCAACTAAAGAAAGTGTTGAAATCATTCGCCAAGCAAAACGTCATGGCATTCATGTAACCTGTGAAGTTTGTCCCCATCATCTCATTTTAAATGAAACGGCAATTACACACGACCACGGATCATTCAAAATGAATCCGCCACTACGCTCTATGGAAGACCAAAAAGCCTTGATTGAGGGATTATTAGACGGAACAATTGATTGTATTGCAACCGATCACGCACCACATAGTCATGAAGAAAAAAATCAAAGCATGTGTCAAGCACCATTTGGAATTATTGGTAGTGAAACAGCCTTCGCTTTAATGTATACCCACTTTGTTAAAACAAATATATTTACACTGACACAAGTCATTCACTGGATGAGTGAAGCCCCAGCAGAAATTTTTAATCTGGATGCAGGTACACTGACGATCGGAAAAAGTGCTGACATCACACTAATCAATTTAGATCAGAATTATGAAATTACCGATTCCTTTAACTCAAAATCAAATAACACACCTTTCATTGGCGAAACAGTGACAGGAGAAATCCAACAAACTTTGGTTAATGGCGAAATTGTTTGGTCAAAAAAATAAGATAGGAGATAACAATGCGACAAGAACAAATGATTGTTACAAAACAAATTGAAATTGCAAAAAACATCTATGAAATGACACTACGTGGTCAACTTGTAGAGGAGATGAAAGAAGCGGGACAATTTTTACATCTCAAACCGAATCGAACAGACCTCATTTTAAGACGTCCAATCAGTTTAGCAAATATTGATTCTGACAACAACGAATGTCAAATTATCTATCGCGCAAGTGGAGATGGCACTAAGGATCTTGCTCAGTTAAAAGCACAAGACAGCGTTGATGTTTTAGGTCCATTAGGAACAGGCTTTGGGCATGATTTTATTGCAGAACAAGATTTAGTTTTTGTTATTGGTGGTGGAATAGGCGTTCCTCCTTTATATCAATTAGGTAAAGAATTAAAAGAAAAAAATGCGAAAATCATTTTTATGAACGGCTTTGCCAATCGCAGTGTCATGTTCTACGAAAGGGAATTCAGTCAACTTGGTACATTAATGATTTCGACTGATGACGGTTCATACGGAATAAAAGGACACGTTGGGCAATTAATTGATCAAGCCGTTTCTGTCTACGGTAAACCTAAAGCCGTTTTCTCCTGTGGTCCAATCCCACTTTTAAAAACAGTTGAAACAAAATTCAACGACATCGAACATGTTTATCTTTCAATGGAAGAAAGAATGGCGTGTGGCGTAGGTGCTTGCTATGCCTGTGTTTGCGAAAGTAAAACTGAAGAAAATAAAACAAAAAAAGTCTGTGAAGACGGTCCGGTCTTCAAAAATGGGGAGGTTAGAATATGAACCGCTTAGCAGTAAATTTACCTGGACTAGACTTAAAAAATCCAATTATTCCAGCGAGTGGTTGTTTTGGTTTTGGCGAAGAATATGCCAAATACTACGATTTAAGCGTCCTTGGCTCCATTATGGTAAAAGCAACAACATTAGATGAACGAATGGGAAATCCTACACCTCGTGTGGCTGAGACACCCTCTGGTATGTTAAATGCGATTGGCTTGCAAAATCCAGGCCTTGAAGTTGTGATGCGAGAAAAACTACCGGCTTTAGAAAAATATGATTTACCAATTATTGCGAATGTTGCCGGCTCTTCAGTCGATGAATATGTTGCCGTTTGCGCAAAAATAGGTGATGCACCAAACGTTAAAGCGATAGAATTAAATATCTCATGTCCAAATGTTAAAGAAGGTGGCATTGCCTTTGGTACCAGTCCTGAAGTTGCCTACGAATTAACAAAGGCTGTGAAAGAGGTCGCAAAAGTTCCAGTCTACATCAAATTATCACCTAACGTCACAAATATTGTTCCAATCGCACAAGCAGTTGAGCGAGCTGGTGCAGATGGGATTACCATGATTAATACACTTTTGGGTATGCGTCTTGACTTACATACACGTCAACCTGTTTTGGCAAACGGAGCTGGCGGACTATCCGGTCCTGGAATCAAACCAGTTGCAATTCGAATGATTCATCAAGTATCACATGCTGTCGATATTCCAATCATCGGAATGGGAGGGGTTGCGACTGTTGACGACGTACTAGAAATGTTCATGGCAGGGGCTAGTGCTGTTGCTGTTGGAACAATGAACTTCACTGATCCTTATATTTGTCCCAAACTCATTGAAGCCTTACCACAAAGAATGGATGAACTAGGTATCACAAGCTTAGAAAAATTACGTGAAGAAGTAAGGGAGAGCAGAAAATGAACCGTCCAATAATTGCTTTAGACTTTAAAAATAAAACCGAAATTGAAAATTTCCTTGCTCACTTTCCACAAGACGAGCAACTTTATGTTAAAGTTGGCATGGAAATTTTTTACAAAGAAGGACCACAAATTGTTACATGGTTGAAATCCCTTGGCCATGATATCTTTTTAGATTTGAAGTTACATGATATTCCTAATACCGTATATTCAGCAATGAAAAATATTGCTGGACTAGGTGTCGCGATGACAAACGTCCATGCTGCTGGCGGTATGGAGATGATGAAAGCGGCACGTAAAGGTCTTGAAGAAGGTAGTCTTAGTGCAAATAGACCCAGGTTAATCGCAGTGACACAATTGACATCAACTAGTGAAACAGAGATGCAACATGATCAAATGATTCAAACATCACTAATTGAAAATGTGGTACATTATGCTCAAATAACAGAACAGTCTGGCTTAGATGGTGTCGTTTGCTCCGCACTTGAAGTCAAAGAAATTAGAGCAATGACCCAAGCTGATTTTATATGTTTAACTCCAGGCATTCGCCCTCTTGAAAGTGCAGTTGGCGATCAAAAAAGGGTCGTCACACCAGCTAAAGCCAAAACAATTGGATCAACCTATATTGTTGTAGGACGACCGATTACACAGTCAAAAACGCCTTATCAAAGTTATCTAAAAATAAAAAAAGAATGGAATGATGAATAGAGATGAAACATATTGCCGAAAACCTTTTAGAAATTAAAGCAGTTGCACTTAGTCCAAATGAACCTTTTACATGGGCAAGCGGGTTAAAAAGTCCTATTTATTGCGACAATCGTCTAACAATGAGTTTTCCACGAGTTAGAAGAGAAATTGCAAAAGGCTTAGCACAACTAATCAAAGAAAAATATCCAGAAGTTGAAGTCATCGCTGGAACTGCGACAGCCGGCATTCCTCATGCAGCATGGGTTGCAGAACTCTTAGATTTGCCAATGGTTTATATTCGCGGCAAAGCTAAAGATCACGGTAAGAAAAACCAAATTGAAGGTCAAATTACTAATGGTCAAAAAATGGTTGTCATCGAGGATTTAATATCGACTGGCGGGAGTGTCATTGAGGCATGTGTAGCAGCTGA
The DNA here is from genome assembly GCF_004795745.1 of Vagococcus silagei. Classification (GTDB taxonomy): domain Bacteria; phylum Bacillota; class Bacilli; order Lactobacillales; family Vagococcaceae; genus Vagococcus; species Vagococcus silagei. The sequence continues at coordinate 75,016 of NZ_SDGV01000011.1, forward strand.
ACAGGAAGGCGCAAATATTTTAGGCGTTGCTGCCATTTTCACATATGAATTACCTCAAAGTACAAGTAATTTTTCTGAAAATCAAATTGCTTTCGAAACTTTGACCAATTACTCCGAATTAATTGAAACAGCACTAGAAAACAATTATATTCAAGCAGAAGATGTGGCAATCTTAAAAAATTGGAAAACCAACCCTAAAGAGTGGCACTAATCAAAAATCCCTTTAAAGGGATTTTTTTCTTTTAATGTTAAATAAAATGGCGAGGGTTACAGATTAAGCGTTTACAAAGGTTGTGTTATAATAAATTAACAACAAGCGAGGAGGAGGGAGTACAATGTTTTTAGCATTCAATGAAATTAAGCATGCACTATTTAGATATTCTTTAGTTTCTGGTGTTATCTTTTTAATTGCTTATCTGGTCTTTTTCTTATCCGGTTTAGCATTTGGTCTAGCTGAGGATAATCGTACTGCCGTTGACAAATGGCAAGCGGATTATATTATTTTGACTGATGACGCGAATGATAACTTAAATATGTCGATGATTCCATTAACAGCCATTAATAAAGTAGACGCCAAAGAAAAAGCAATTCTCCTTCAAACTCCTGGAGTGATAACTAAAGGCAAGCAAGAAGATAATCTAAATGTTGCTTTTTTTGGTATTAAATCTAACCAATTTTTAAAGCCAAATATTAGTGCAGGAAAAATGTATCATGCAAAAAATGAAGTTGTGGTAGATAATAGTTTAAATAAAGAACATGATATTCAGCTGAATAACCAATTAGCCATTTCAGGAAATAATACAAAATTAAAAGTAGTTGGTTTTACTGACAATGCAAAATATAATACATTACCTGTCATTTATACATCCACTGAAACTTTTCAGGAAATTCGTTACGAGAACCTTGAAGCAAAACATGCGAATAATCTACCTGTTAATGCATTAGTTGTCAGAGGAACACCGAAGAACATCCCCTCGAGCTTAAAATCAGAAAGTCTGAAAGACTTTATTAATAAAATACCTGGATATAGTGCACAGGTGCTAACTTTTGGCTTCATGATCAGCTTTCTGATCGTTATTGCGGCTATTGTCATTGGTATTTTCATCTATGTTTTAACAATGCAAAAAATCGATATTTTTGGTGTGATGAAGGCTCAAGGTGTGCCTAATCGATATATCTCAAAATCCGTTATTTACGAAACATTTATCTTAGCGACAGTAGCTGTTTGTCTAGGTGCCATTCTGACTTTACTAACTGCAGTGTTATTACCTAATAAAGTCCCATTTACAATTAATCTATACTTATTTATCGGTATAAGTATCCTGATGGTTCTTTTCGCAATCCTAGGTGCATTATTCTCAGTTAGAACAATCACAAAAATTGACCCGCTGAAAGCAATCGGATAGGAGGGAGCATATGAAAGCTATTGAATTTCAAGACATCGAAAAACGATTCAGTGATGGTAGTCAGACTATCGTTGCCTTAAAGAAGACAAATTTCTCAGTTGAACGTGGTGAGTTTATTGCAGTAATCGGACCATCTGGATCCGGTAAAAGTACTTTTTTGACGATTGCTGGAGGTTTACAAACGCCAACTGAAGGAACTGTACTTATAAATGGCGAACCATTTAGCCAGTCTAAAGAAAAAAATCGTGCCAAAATGCGCTTTGAAGAAATTGGGTTTATTCTGCAAAGCTCCAAACTGATTCCTTTTCTAACTGTTAAAAAACAATTGCTTTTAGTCGATAAAATCAAAAAACAAAAATTTATGGAGACGAGTTTATTCAAAGAACTTGGTATCGAGAAATTAGTCGATAAATATCCTGAAGAGCTATCTGGAGGCGAGCGGCAACGTGTTGCAATTGCGAGAGCATTATATAATAATCCTTCCATTATCTTAGCTGACGAACCAACCGCAAGTTTGGACACCAAAAAAGCTTTTGATGTCGTTAAAATTTTAGCAAACGAGACAAAAACAAAAAACAAAGCGACAATTATGGTGACGCATGATCTTAGAATGATTGATTTTTGTGATCGTGTCTACCTAATTGAAGATGGAGTGCTATCTGAAGTAGAGAATAAAAAATCTCTCATTAGCAAACTTGAGAGCTAAACACTAAAAAAGGACTGAAGCTGTTGAGGCTTCAGTCCTTTAAACTAACAATTTTATTAGTTATTTTGTTTTACTTCTTCAAATCCTTTTAGACCAGAATAAACTTCGTCTTTAAGAACATTTTTCTTGTATTTCGTGATGCGGTAGATGTGGTAAACAAATACGGCAATGTTAATAGCAAGAGCTAAGAAGCTTAATGTGAATAACGCTGTGCTACTATGTGAGCTTGCAACAGCAAATTTAGACTCACCAACAAATGCTGGGAATGTCATTGTAAACATCATCCAGAATGCTAATGTTTGAGCACGGTGTTGTAACCAAGCTCCTTTTTTGATTAAGAATGCTGGAATTGTACATGACATTAATAATCCAAGACCTGCGTAGAATGAGTGGTCAGATACACAGTTATAAACATATGCAAAGTTCCAAACATCATAAGCGATGATCCAGAACCACATTTGATCGGCCCAAACCATATCTTTTTGTTTATCTTTACTAATTTGAATACCAACCCAACCTGAAATAGTTAGGATGTTTAAGATACCAGCTACCCCGTTCATGATGTTCCAAACGCCACCGTTCATGAAAACTCCATCAACCATACCGTGTAGAGAATAAACTTGGAAATCACGAATAACTGCTTCCATAATGTTAATTGCTAAGATTAAAGCTGGGAAAGCCATCATGAATTTGTGGTTTTCTGCACCTTTGATAAATCTTAACGCTAAGAAACCTAAACAGCCAGCTAAAGCAGAGTATACTTTAACCCAGTGGAACCAAGTTCCTGTACTACTTCCTGGACCAGCTGTAGTTGGCCATACGAAGATTGTTAAAATAATTGGTAAAACGGTAAATAAAATAATAGCGACCCATTTGTTCATTCTTGCAAGTTCATTCATTAGCATTAATCCGCCAACTACAACAAACCACATTAAAACTGAATACCATGGTATTGCTTCAAAGAAAAACATTAAAAATTCCTCCCAATAAAAGTTTGTTTGTTACATTCCTATCATACAAACTTTTCAAAAAAACAACATTGACAAATTTAATGATTTGTTTAATTTTTGGGCAAAATTTATGATTTGTAATGCTCTTAATGCTTTTTAACGATTAAGTCAATAACCCCGGTCGTCACTCTTTCAACTCTGGCAATCAATTCATCCTTCGGTTCTTCTAGTCTTGTTTCCAGCCAGTGAATCATTTGAGCAACAATTGCACGACCATAAAAATCAGCAATATCTAATTTTAACTCTTGTGGTAGAAGGGTAAGGGAGTACTTTTTATTCATAATTGAAATCATCATGTCATAAGTAATCCGATACAAAAACTTTTCCAGACGATCACGGCTTAATGAATGAAAAGTATTCAAACAAAACTTACGATTTGTTTCTGTATAAGTAAACACACTTAACAAACCATCTCTCCAAGTTTCCAAATTTTCGTAACCGGCTAACTCATTAACAATCTCCACATCATAAGTCCACTCAAGTAGGTGATTAATATCTTGAAAATGATAATAAAATGTATTTCGTGAAACACCTGCTTGCGACGTCACATCAGAGATGGTGATTTTGTCGTATTCCATATGATTCATTAATTCTTTTAATGCTTGAGATAAAGCCTTCTTGGTAATATTCATTTTATCTCCTCCAAAATTATTCCTTTTTAATCATGTAAAGAAAGCTATTCTTTTAAATTATGATTGAAAGAATAGCTAAGTGATATTATTTTTTTAATGATGTAACATGTTCTTCGGTCGGTGTAACATATAGTGTTTTTTGACCTTCATAAATAACATAACCAGGTTTTGCACCATTTGGTTTACGAATATGTTTAACTGCTACATAATCTACTGGAACCTGACTAGATAAGCGATATTTAGAAAAATAGGCTGCTAAAACAGCTGCGTCGAATAGTGTTTCCTCACTTGGATCACTTGCTTTAATGATAACATGTGAGCCTGGAATATCCTTAGCATGTAACCAAATATCGTTTTTACTTGCCGTTTTTAATGTGAGTTGATCATTTTGTAAATTGTTTTTTCCAACCAAAATAGTCGTACCATCTCTAGATATAAACTCTTCAGGTTTACTCATTTTTTGTTGTTTCTTTTTCTTGTTTTGTCTTTTTTCTTTAATATAATTCTGTTGAATTAATTCTTCGCGAATGACTTCAACATCGCTTGGTTGCGCAATATCTAATTGAGCCATCACTGATTCTAAATATAGCAACTCAAAATCAGCAATTTCAAGTTGTTTTTGCACTTCAATCATAGCTGTTTTCAATTTTTGATACTTATGGAAATATTTTTGTGCATTTTGATTAGGTGATAGGGAAGGATCAAGTGTAATATCAACAAGTTGGTTATCTGTATAATAATTATGTAAACTAACCTTTGTACCATTTTTGGGCACTTCATGTAAATAAGTCGTCAGAAGTTCGCCTTTAAGTCGATATTCATCAGCTTTATCTGTTTCACGTAAGTCTTTTTCGAGATTTTTCTTTTTCTTTTTTAATTTATTATTGTCTGCAGCTAACTTTTTAAGTAATTCATTTGCTTGCTGCTTCACGCGATCTTTTTCAGCTTTTCCAATATAAAAAGCATCTAGTAATTCACCTAATGAATCAAATGATTGAATCTCTTGAGCTTTTGAAGACTCAAAAACTATTGGTGTAAAGTTTTCTTTGTTCCCATCATTAACAAGACTTGGATTGGTCTTAGTTAAACACTCTTCAAAAAAACTGGTCCAAGTTGTCAATTTCTCTTTCGGATTTTTTTGAATGCGAAGGGCCAATTCAGTTGCAGTATCTCTACCTAACCCTTGAAAAGTAGACTGAATAAAACCAGTATTTATTTCATCTGCTGTCGCTAGTTTTTCATGAAGTAGGGTAGAAGAGACCGTTAATGGATTAATCTGATCTTGTTTAGGGGGTTCACGATAAGTGCTACCAGGTAAAATTAAGCGATAACTATTTTGTGTTGAGCCGACATGCTTAATCGCATCTAATATTTTACCTGTGGATTGATTAATTAATAGAAGATTACTATGTCTTCCCATTAATTCGACGACTAATAATAAATTCTCTAAATCTCCCAATTCATTTCGACTACTAAAAGTAAAATGAATCACACGGTCATTCTCAATTTGCTCAACAGCTTCTAAAATACTACCTTCAAGATACTTACGCATCGTCATACAAAAATTAGGTGGTGTCTGAGGGTTCTTATAACTTATTTCAGTTAATTGAATTCTTGCAAAACTTGGATGTGCGGAAAGTAAAAGCGTCATGTTTTTTCCGTGATTTCTAAAGATTAACATTAATTCATGGTCATAAGGTTGATGTATTTTTGACAAACGACCATTTACAATCGTTTCATTCAATTCATCGACCATCAAGTGGGTGAATAAACCATCAAATGACATGACAAAACCTCCTTTAAATTTAAAATCTAAGTAAGAAAGCAAATTGTGACTTTCTTACTTAGATTTTATTACAATTAGTTAGGTCCATTCCCAATAAACCAACCAGATTTCACATTTACTGTCACTAAGTAAATAGGGAATTCTTCAGGTTTGCTCTTAGGAAATAGTCTTGAATTTGTTGTAGCATATAAATCATAATAACCTTCGCCATTTTCAATATATTTAGGTACAAGAGAGTAGCCACCTTCAACAACATAGCCACGTTGTAACACTTCTTGGATAAATTTCTCTTGAACACCAGGATTCCAACCCCAGGCAGGATTAGAAAAATCTTTATAGCTATCTTCACGGTTACCCCAACGTTGTCCCGGAACAGCTGTTGGTGCTTTTGCAACATAATTTGGTGTTTGGTTTTGTTGCTGTGGTGCTGCCGTATACTGATTTGTTGTGTTAGCATCAGTTTGAGCGACGGGTGCCGTATTTTTTTGATTGGCTTTTTCTTGTTTTTCTAAAAAGTCTTTCACTTTATCAAGTTGTTTTTTATAATCATCTTTTGTTTTAGAATCAGGCATTTTAGTAACAGCAGCAAGAGCTTTATCATATTGTTCTCTTGTTACAGTTGTCACAACATCATCATGATCAAAGACAACGACCATTAATTTTTGAACCTCATCATGCTCTTTTTCTTGTGTTAAAGCATGTTCAAGTGCTTCATTATAGTTTTCTTCAAAGGCATCTTTTGGTTTTGCAATTTTTTCTAACTTAATAGAATCTGCTGTTTTCAATTCTGCTTTTAAGTTTACTTTATTTCCATCTAAAACTGGAGAATAGAAGAGATCATTAAGATTACTTTGAACTTTAAATTTTTTCTTAACCTGTTTTAAATCTGCAGCAAGTTCATCATATTCTTTGCCGTCAAACGCTTTAATTTTATCTAACTGTTTCTCTGCTTTTTCAATATCACTTTCTGTTAAACCATCTTTTAAGAAGACATGTTCCGAATTATAGAATAAAGACTTAACAGAGGTATCTGAGGCAATGACTAACGCTTGATTTTCTTTTTCTTCTTGTTTATTTGAATATGATTGATACCAGAAGGCACCACCACTAACAGCAGCAACTACAACAGCCGCACCAATAATTTTCTTCACATTATTATTAGATTTTGGCTCTTGGGGCATCATCATCTCAACATCATCAGTATTTTGTTTAGGAATTGATAATTCTTCAATTGGTTCAATTGCAGTTTGGCTTTCAGCATGATTATTTGATGATGTATTATGAGTTTCGTCAATAGGTTCATCTTTAACATCAACAATAGGAATTTGATCCATTTGTGGACGATCTGAAGCTTCTGATTCAGTAGATTCAATAACTTCATCCGTTTCAGAAATAATTTCTTCTTCCATCACAGTGTTTTGAGTGTCTGCTTGAACAGATTCTACTTTTTCTTCAGCAGTTACTTTAGGATCTTCATCTTTAACGTTGCTAGTTTTAGCTGTAGAAACTTCTTCATCAGCTCTCACACGATGTTTGAAAAAATCTTCAGAAATTTCAATAGTCTCATTCAAATCAGGAGTGTCGTCACTGATACCTTGTTCTTTTATAGTTTCTTTTTCTTCAACTTTATCAGTTGTTTCATTAATTTCAGGTTTTGATTGTTTTTCTTGTTTTTCTGATTCTTCTAAAATATCTAAAGGTACAAACAAGTCACATTCTGGACAGAATTCTTGTTTAGTTGATAAGATATGGCCACAATTTGGGCATTTTTTTTCCGCTTTAGGCACTTAAATCGCTCCTAATCATTTTTTTATAAACGTTAACTCATATATTATATACTATAAATAGATAAAAAAATAGCGATATTCAGGATTAAATTGATTTCTGAAAAAATAGTAGAAACTTTAATGTCATTTTATGAATTGTTAGGGTATAATATGGTTAATTAATATGAAGGTGGTATCAGGCTGTATGTCTCAAAATAAAACAAAAAAAGGACGAATGAAAAGATGGCTCTTTGGAGCAGTTCTTCTTTTAATTATCCTTTTTATTGCGTCAATTTTTGTCAAAGACTCAATACGGAATCAACAAATTGCGGCAGTCACTGCATTAGAAATGAAAAATATAAAATTCGATTTTCTAACTGATTCAGAGTTCAATAAAAAACTAGATGCACAAGATAATTTCTTAGTTTTTATGTATCAAACAAAAGATAATCCTGGACTAGATACTGTCGAAGAGTTCCTCAAAAAAGGGGCTAAAGTCAAAGGTATTGATGAACCAATATACGTTTATCAACCCGTCTATAATTCAAAAGCAATTTGGAAAGAAATGGAACTGACTGAAAAAAACAATATGGTTTCTTTTAAATCAGGAAAAATGGATACAATTTTTGGTTTTAACACTCTTGATAATGGCACAAAAGAGATCAACGATGCGATTTATACAATCTTAAATCCCAAAATCAAACAGAAAGAACCCGTTCAGAATAAATCTTCAAAAACTGAAGGTGACGCTGAAATTATCCCTGAAACAACTGAATCAACAACAAAAAATGAAAAAGTTGATACGCAAGAAATAACATTTGAATAAAAAGATGTTTGACATTTTTTTAATTTAAGCGTAGTATTAAGCCAATCAATTAAAGAAAAGAGGACTTGTCATGAAAACATACACATACAAATCAATTTCACATTTAAATAGTACTTCATGGCAAATCTGGCGTAGATAGTTGTATCTTTTATCAGTAGATACAACTTTTTAGAGAGCAATTCTAAATTTTTGTATCTATGCTAGGTCCGTAAACACGTCAAACAAACCGCATAGATGACTTATCATTTATGTGGTTTTTTATTTCAAAACTTTTGAGAGACAACAACCACTTTTAACAAGAGGTCGTTGTCTTTTTTTATTGTAAAAAGGAGAGAGTTAAATGAAAAACAAAAAAATTATTGTCGCCTTAACTATTATCTTTGCTATTATCATCGGTTCCTTTGTTCAAGAAAAATTCTTAGTTAGAGAACAAACAAAGGAGACTCAAAAATTATCAATTGGTGTTTTACAATTTGTCAGTCATCCAGCATTAGATGAAATCTATCGTGGTTTTACTGAAGAACTTGAAAAAGAAGGTTACCAAGACAAAAAAAATATTTCAATTCAATATCAAAATGGGCAAGCTGATCAAAGCAAGCTTGTTAGTATGAGTCAACAATTACTACAACAAAAACCAGACGTTTTAGTCGGTATTGCCACACCCGCAGCACAAGCCTTAGCTAATCAAACGAAGGAAGTACCAATTGTTTTAGGTGCTGTCTCAGATCCTAAAGGTGCTGGCTTAGTTAAAGATAATAAAAGACCTGGAGGAAATATTACTGGTGTCAGTGATTCAGCCCCAATTGATAAACAGTTAGCACTCGCACTTGAACTGATTCCAGATGCAAAAACGGTCGGCGTTTTATATTCGTCATCAGAAGCCAACTCTAAAACGCAAGTTGAACAAGCAAAAAGAGAAGCAAAAAAACTAAATCTAGAAATAAAACCCTATGCAGTGCCATCATCTAATGAAATTAATCAAACAGTACATGCCTTAGCAAAAGAAGTTGATTTCTTGCTGATTCCAAATGACAATACGATTGCGAACGCAATGCAAACAGTTGTTTCGGTTGCAAATCAATATAAACTACCCATTGTGCCACCAGTTGCAACGATGGTTGAACAAGGCGGTTTAGCAACAGTCGGTGTCAATCAATATCAATTAGGTGTTCAAACAGCGAAAATGGCCATTAATATTATGGAACACAAAAAAGAACCAGCAAACTATCCAATCTATCATTTTACTGATGGAGATATTGTGATTAATAAAAAACAAGCTGATTTATTGAATATTAAAATTCCAGAACATCTACAAAAATATCAATTGAAAGAAAAGGGGTAAGGATATGTTAATTTCAACAATTGGACAAGGTTTACTATGGTCAGTCTTAGGCATCGGTATCTTTTTGACTTTCCGTGTTTTAAACTTTCCAGATTTAACAACAGAAGGTAGTTTTCCACTTGGTGGTGCAGTGACCGTTGCTGCAATCACACAAGGAGTTAATCCAATTCTAGCAACACTTTTTGGATTTCTAGCTGGTATGTTAGCCGGTCTTGTCACAGGATTTCTCTATACTAAAGGAAAAATACCTGTTATTCTTGCAGGAATTTTGGTAATGAGTGCTTTAAATTCGGTTATGCTCTTCGTGATGTCATCACCTAACTTATCACTTTTAAATCAACCAACTATCTTCAAAAAAATTGAGAAATTAAATTTACCACAAAATTTTGATGTCATCTTAATTGGTTTAATCGTTGTCAGTGTCGTGATCACAATTTTATATCTTTTCCTACATACAGAATTAGGGCAAGCTTACATTGCTACAGGAGATAATGAGATGATGGCCAAATCACTCGGTATTAATACCGATGCCATGAAAATACTAGGACTTGTGATTTCAAATGGCATTATCGCTTTATCAGGTGCCTTGATTGCCCAAAGTGAAGGATACGCGGATGTCAATAAAGGGATAGGAGTTATTGTGATTGGTCTTGCTTCAATTATTATTGGTGAACTCGTTTTTGGTGAATTAACACTACTCGAGCGTTTAATCGCAATCGTGATTGGGAGTATTCTTTATCAACTACTCATTTTATCAGTCATCAAATTAAACTTTGATACGACTTATTTAAAAGCCTACTCTTCATTAATTCTTGCAGTCTGTTTAATGGTCCCAGAAGTTAGAAAAAAAGTGCTTAAAGGAGGTACTAAATAATGGCGCAATTAGAACTGAAACAAGCCTCAATTGAACTTGATAACTCATTAAAAATTATGGATCAATTATCCCTTTCTGTCGCACCAGGCGATTTTATTACTATTTTAGGTGGCAATGGCGCTGGAAAATCAACCCTTTTTAACGCAATTACAGGTAACTTAAGGCTGACAGAGGGAATTATTGAATTAAACAAAACGAATATCACGCAACTTTCAGAAGAAAAACGAGCAACCTATATTGCACGTGTCTTTCAGGATCCTAAAAATGGGACAGCACCTAGAATGACCGTCGCAGAAAATTTAGCACTAGCCATGAAGCGTGGTGAAAAACGTAAAATATTCAAACGACGTGAAATCAAATCTAATCGAGATTACTTTCACGACTTATGCGCTTCAATCGGTAACGGACTCGAAAATCATCTCGATACTCCGACTGGCAATTTATCTGGTGGACAGAGGCAAGCTCTAAGTTTACTCATGGCAACAATGAAAGATCCTGATTTATTATTGCTTGATGAACATACCGCAGCGCTAGACCCGAAGACAGCTAAGCAACTCATGTCATTGACTCAAAAATTTGTAACAAAGAAAAATTTAACTTGTTTAATGATCACGCACCACATGGAAGATGCGTTAAATTTTGGTAATCGCTTGATTGTACTTGAGAAGGGGTGTATCAAAAAAGACTTTAATCAAGAAGAAAAAGCAAAACTACAACTCGAAGATCTACTAAGATTCTTTTAAGCGATGGTAAAATAATTCATATAAAACATAGTTGGCAAGCAAATTGTAGCGTTTTATATACTATCACTTTTCAATAAAGCCCTATGACATGAGTATTTTATAGTCTCATTCCATAGGGCTTTTTAATTTGACTGTGTTCTAGCATCATAGTTTATACTTTTAGTAGGTAAGAATACGACAATTAATAAATGTATGATCTCTTGAAATATGAATCCATTCAAAAACAATTAATTTCAAAAATATAAAAATGAAAGTAGAGGATCAAAAACATGAACTTTAATGAGTTATTAGCAGAAGCAAAGGACTTACTTGCTCCAACAGATATAAATCAGTGGGTATCAGTTGGGAGTGTCGCAACCGTTTTAGAAACAGAAAATAATCATATTTATAAAGGTGTCTGTATTGATACTGCATGTTCCCTAGGTTTTTGCGCTGAACATTCAGCAATCGCAGCAATGATAACAAGTCGTGAGTATAAAATTAAAAAAATTGTTACTGTCAATTCTAAAGGAATTCCAATTCCTCCGTGTGGAAGATGTAGAGAAATAATGAGCCAAATTACTGATAACTCAGACAATGTTCAAATTATGATTGGTACTGAAAAAGTGATTTCTCTGACAGCTTTACTTCCTAACGATTGGAAAAAATAATTGAAGAGTAGTACTATATCCTACAATTATTAAATTCTTGTAACGGAAGTTTGCATATTTATATTAATTACTCAGACATTATTCAAAAAACTAACTTATATGAGTTAGTTTTTTAGTTTGACTTCGATGCCTCTATTTTATATACTAGCAATGTAAATAAGTCGTTACATTTTGGAAAGAGATGATTACATTGATTAAGAATAGAATAAAAGTTTTACGTGCTGAAAATGACTGGACACAAGCTGATTTAGCTCTTCGTATCGGCATCTCTAGACAAGCAGTCATCTCTATTGAGAAATATAAATATCTACCGTCATTAGAATTGGCTTTTAAAATCGCCCACGCTTTTGATTTACCACTGACAGAAGTTTTTTATCCAGAGGAGGGTTTGTTTGATGAACAATGAAAATTTGATCATTTGGTTTTTAGCATTGTTATCTATTTTAGGATATGCCACGATGCTATATGAAAATAAGAATAGGGCAGCTAACCAAAATGATGAACGTTGGCAAATGATTACTGCCAAAGCAAATACAATGACGCTCTATAGCATCTGGTTTTTACTTTTGCCGATTGCACTGATTAGTTTGGTTACCTATACTGGCTTCACCGGTTCTCTTGCTAGCTTTAATGATATTTTAAAGAAAAATAGCGCCTTATTTATGTTAGGCGTCCTATTCGTTCTACCATTTTTAATTGCTGTTCTTAGAATAATTTTCCTAACAAAATATAATCGCGAATTATAAAAAATGAAGTCCTTTACTCAAAATAATAGAGTAAGGACTTCATTTTTATTCCATTTCTTTGAAAGAGAGCATTCTAGTAAAACGAGATTCTAAACGTGTATAAGTATTTATCTCAGGTACAAGACGTTGGAAATGTTCTGACGAAATATGGTGATCTAAATCTACTTCTGTTTCCCATTTTTCAAGAAAAAGAAAATGACCTTCATCTTTCAAATCATGAGTTAATTCATAAGACAGACAACCTTGTTCTTGTTGCGTCAACTCAACGAGTTCATGATATAAAGGCAGTACTGCTTGAATTTTATCCGGATGAATGAAATCTTCTGCAATAATATATAGCATAATAATCCTCCAAAAACGCTTTTCTTAAGTATACTCTTTTTTTAAAATTAAATATATACAGTTAGACTATACATCACAACTATATAGTGGTACTATATAATTAAGAAAGGGAGGCGATCAGATGGTAAAGAATGTATTACCGCTAACCGAAACTGTATACTATATCCTGATGGCTTTTCAGAAACCAACTTATGGATACTTAGCAATTAAGGACATTGAAAAAATGAGCCTAGGGAAGGTAAGGATTGCAGCCGGGACGATGTACGGAGCAATCGATACTTTATTGAAAAATAAGATGATTAACCAAATTCCATCAGAGGTGGAAAGACGCAAGATATATCAAACAACAATTTATGGAAATGAAGTTCTTGCCGCAGAAGTTGAGCGAATGGCGCATTGCATACATATATGGCAAGATAAACACGAGATGAATTAAGAGCCACAAAAAAGGAGGAAAAGAATATGAAAAGAAAATTTCGACTTTTCGCAACGATAGAAAGAGAAGAAGCTTGGTTAGAAAAACAGCTTATAGAAGGTCATGTATTAATAAAAACAGACGGCTATGGGACATATACTTTTTCCGATGACACGCCAATGGGAAAAATTAAACGCCGTGATCTTGGAGTAGGTCCAAACATTCAAGATTATATTATCCGGATTGATTGTCAAACATTTAAAAGTAACTCTGAATATGAAGAATACTGTTCTTTCTTAAAAGAATTTGGTTGGACTGGTATTAAATCAAATAAAAAAAGCGGAAAGCTATATTTTATTGGCAAAAATTCTGACACTAACGAATTATTTTCTGATGTAGAATCAAGAATTCAAAGAGATATTAGATCAAGAAATGAATTACTTACTATGAATACAAGTATGCTCGTCCTATACTTCATTTTATTTTTCGATTTAAGATTAATCCTGCATCCCTCTAGAGCATTTTTAACACCTCATTTATTTGAGATGCAAGGAAGTTTATTTGTAAAAGCCTTTTTATTTGAATTGCCATTTGCAATTTTAAGACTCGGAGTGACATTTGTTCCGATTATTTTAGCAATTTTCCTATTTTATCGGCTTTATCTCAGTCAAAAAGCAATCAACCAATACAAAAAGCAAGTTTCTCTATAGTGAGGAACTTGCTTTTTTAGAATCCTAATTTAAAGTCTGCTAATGTATTGCCAATTTCATCAGTGGTGATCCCTATGTAACGTTTTGTAACACGTTCTGAACTATGATTGAAGATTTCCATCAAAGTCGCAATATCACGGGTTTTACGATAATAATGATAACCAAATGTTTTACGTAATGTATGAGTGCCAATATCTTTACGATCTAAATTTTTAGCGATTGTTTGATACTGTTTATAAACTGAATTAACTTTTAGATGACCGCCTTGTTGACGACTAGAGAAGAGCCAATCTTCATCATTTTTATCTTGAATATATTCAGCAATATGTTCTTGTAAATTATCAAGATAGAGGACTTTACGTTTTCCCGTTTTTCTTTCGACGATAATCGGTCGCTTTTCATATTTTATATCTTTCACTTTTAATTTCACGATATCTGACATACGTAAACCATTATTAATACCAAAGAGAAATAAAAAAGTATCTCGTTCTGGTTGACTCGTTCTGCGCAGCCAAAACATAAAATCATCGATTTCAGTTTGTGTTCTTAAGGGCTGAACATTATATGACAAAAAATCACCTACTTTCTGTAAAATACAAGTTCACTATTTTAGGTCTATATTATCATATTAGTGAACTAAAATATATCACGAATTTAAAGCTGATTAAACAAGGGGTTGAGTTCATGATTTTACATAATATAGTGAACTCAAAAAAATCAAAAAATATATTCGAATGCACAGAGAACGATTCTAAGGAATTCAAATAATTCTAAAGCTGTCATTATACTTAAAACATTATACTAAAAACTACTCGATAGAACTAAGCACATAATTCGGTAAATTCTTTTTCCAATCTCTTTTCTCAAAAGCACTATTTCTAGTTTTAATATTCAATTTTTTTAGAACTAATTGCCAGCTTTCTTTTTTAGCAACTTTTTCAGCACGTGCACATAAAAAGATACCAATTAAAACCATGATATAGGCACCAAATAATAAGACAAGAAAAGATATATAAACAACACGAACAGCGTTTGTCGCAGTTTCAAAGGTAACTGCACTTGAATGGTTTTGACCAATATAAAAACCAAGCCCACAAGATGCAATAAACATGAGTATGGCAATCAATACACAACGTTTGGCGCCTTTTCTAGCTTTCGTGTACACATTTACACCCAACGATTTCTCCAAACTAAGTAGATCTTTAATTGTATTTGGTGCTCGATGCGTCTCAACTTGATAGTATTGCTTCAATAAATTAAATGTTTCGACCTCATACTTAACCCCTTTATTTAATAAGTAAAAATAATAAAAATAAAAAATAAGTATCATAATAACCACCCTTTCTAAACCTCTAAGATAAAAGTGTATCATAAAATAACATGAATCACTATGTTTATTTAAAAATCACACAAAAAAAAGAGTGGCGAACCACTCTAAAAAATAAATTTTTGGATATTTTAATTCATTTTTGATTTATTTTTTTAATTCTTTTCGAGCTAAGATCGGGAAGATCATACCTAAGCCAATTAAGACAATTGGAGTCAGAATGTTTAATCCCAATTGGAACATATATTCAGTTGGTTGTGCAGCATAATCGACTTTTGGAACGATTCCTAAGATACACGCGAAAGCTGTAAATAGGAAACACCATAATCCAATCACAAAACCAACCTTAGGATTTTTAACAAATTTATATTCAGAATTAAATTGACTAGATAGTTTGTTTAACATCATATAGGCAAAGAAGACCCATAAATAACGTAATGGCATAACAATTGCATTTAGACTTAATAACCAATTGTATAGTACTGTCATATTCTTCATACCTAGTCCTGGTACAACAATTAAGATACTTACTAAGACACCTGTCAAAATATAACCTTTAACCGGTGTGCCATTTTTATTCTTTTTAGCAAAACTTTCTGGAATAAATTCTTTATCTGAGTCAGATAATAAAATTTGCAGTGGTGCATCAATTGAAAATGCTAGTGCAGAGATAGTTGCCATTGCTTGAGCAATCGCATAGATCACAACAAAAAGATTTCCAACTTTGTAATAAGCACCTAATTTACCAAAAGCTAAGTAGGCACCATTCGCCATTAAATCATCTGGAATATTATTTGCATCAAACAGCATACCCATTGAAAACGAACCTAAAATTGCACAAATTGCAATCATTAAAGCTAAGATTAACATACCTTTAGGGAACTCTTTTTCTGGGTTTTTAGTATTATTTACATATGGTGAAATTTTCTCACAGCCACCAACTGCGAACACTAACATTGAGATTGTTGTAAAATATTTAAAATCAAATGTAGGCATATAAGTACGCCAGTCACCCATATTAGGTGTTTCGAAAGTCGCATTACTAATTGCAGGTGCCGTTACAGCTAAGATGATAAAAAGAATCGACATAATAAACATCGCTGTTCCTGCAACACTACCAATTCTTTTTAACGTTGTTAGTCCTTTTGAGGCAATCCATAAAAAGAATAAAAAGATGACTAAACTAATCATTGCGATTAAGGTTGGGTTCGCTTGTTTTACGAAATCTCCACTTTGATTAAACATCCAATCAAATGCAATTAATATCTGTTGTGGTTTTTGAGCAAGGTAGGGGATATGTACCACCCAATAGGTCCAAGCTGCAAGATAACCAATTTTTTTCGTTGTTGTGTTTTTAACCCAACTACTTACTCCACCAGAACTATCCTTAAAGGCTGAACCAAGTTGCCCAACAATTAAAGCATAAGGAATAAAATATAAGACCATAATTAATATCCAAGAAACAACAACTGAAGTTCCTTGAGTTGCGAAGTTGTTTACAACATTTCCAAGTCCCCAAACAGAGACGAAAGCTATAATCGCAACGTTATACCATCGCAATTGTTTTGAATCACCCATTTTACACTTCCTTTTCTTAAAATATCCTTATTCATCATACCTAGCAAATCAGATTGTGACAATCAATTTCACAAATTTTCATGATAACTTTATATAAACAACACCATTATTATAACGATAGATTAGAATATAAGAAGATTTAAAAAAACTGAAAATTGTGAAAACTTATCTACAGTTTACATAATAATATTATGATATATAAAAGATGACTCACTCCTAAAATAGAAGTAAGTCATCTTTTATATTTTACTTTCACGAACGAGTTCGTCTTTTATTTTTTGTGAGATCCCAATATCCGTTAGAATAATTAAAGTATCTCCTACATTAATCACTGTATCACCATGGGTTAATATTTCTGCTTCACCGCGTCGAATAGAAGTGAGGAGCATATGTTTTGGCCAATTAATATCGCGGACCATTTGATTATCAAAAGCACTTTCGATAACAATCGGAAACTCAATGATTGTTTTTTTACCTTTAATATCAAATTCTTTCAAGTGGACTAACTTTTCAAGAAGTGCTTCATAGACAGGTTTTCCATTGAAAAAATCTACGACAACATAGCTTGTTAAGACAACCACTCCGATTGACATAAGATGTGAAAAACTACCGACCATTTCAGTAATCAAAACCATCGCAGTCAAAGGCGCTTTACTGATGGCCGCAAAATAACCAGCCATTGCAAAAATTAAAAAGTTCCTCACATAAATGTCATCTAATCCAATTGTTTGAACTAAAATAGCACCAAAACAAACACCAATCACAGCACCTAAACTTAAAATTGGTAAAAAAATACCACCTGGAAGTCCCGAGCCATAACTTATCATTGAGAAAACAAAGCGAAAAATAAACAGTAAGACTAAAGCTGTAATCGAAAAGCTCAAATCTTTTAAGTCAATAATAATGTCATGACCACCACCAAGAAATTGAGGGAAATAATAACCGATTGGAATCACAAATAATATCGGAATAATGCCATAGTAGTACTCAGGAATCTTTTTAATTCTTCCATACCATGACGACATCTTTAAAAGCACGTATTGATAAAAGAGACCTAATAATCCGACAATAATTCCCAATAGTAATAATGTCCAGTAATAGCGCAGCGGAAGGGTTTCAACTTTACCTAGATCTAGAACTGGTTTCAAGCCAAAGAAATGAAGGGAAACAAAATTACTTGTGATAGTTGCCGAAAAAGCAGTCAGTAAAACTAAAGGTGAGAACGAATGATGAACTTCTTCAAGAATAAATAGTAGTCCTGCAATCGGTGCATTGAATGCAGCGGATAAACCGGCACTCGCACCACTTGAGATTAATATTTTTTCTTCGACAGGCGTTGATTTTAACTTTTGACTCACACCTTGACCAACAACAGCGCCTAATTGAATAGACGGACCTTCCCGACCAAGAAAAAGACCTAAACTTAACGCAAGGACACCACCAGTAAATTTTTTCCAAAGTACAGAGAACCAATTCACATGAATTTGACCGCGTAATTGACCTTCGACTTGCGGGATGCCACTTCCTTTAATATTTGGATCACTCTTAATCAATTTTCCAATAAAAATTGCGATAACAAGCGAGAGTAGAATCCATGGAATTATCCAGATTGGTTGTTGATGCAAGAAGTGGTAGATTTCCTTCACCATATGACTAAAATAACCAATTCCTAATCGAAAAAGGCTCACCACAAAACCAGCAATTAATCCAACTACGAGACCTTTTCCGATAAAACTAATTTTTGTTCCATCTAAACGTTTTATTTCATTATGATTTTCCATATCTAAGCTCCTTTGTTTATATGCGTTTTCAAATAAACGTATTAAACAAAACCATATATAAACCAAAAGGATAGAAATAGTTTTTGTTGCTTATTCTTATTTTTTAACATAACTTTAATAAGTCACCTCTATAATAATTCTATTTTAATCATATCAAAATTATTGAAATAATAAAGTACTACTAAAACTAATTACTATAGTTTTAGGATTCTATCTGTAAAAGCATTACTTTATACGTTATACTAAAGATAATCAATTTATTTTTATAAATAACAAAGATAGGTGTGGCATCATCTTATGAAACTTTTCTATATCTATAATTTTCGTGATTTTAAAAAAATGAATAAAAATATGTCTACAGCTGGTTTTCTAGCTTTATTTTTAGGCTGCACTGGCGCTCATAAATTCTACTTAAATAATAAAAAAGCGGGTCTACTGTTATTGTTACTTTCAATGGTAACACTAATTTTTTTTATGCCAGGATTCATTATTCTCTGGTTTTATACAATAATTGAAGGACTAAGCTATCTTTTAAATGGCATTAAAAGAGAACGAATCCGGCAAAAAAAAATTGCACGATTACAACAAAGAAAAGACCAACAATCTAAACGTCCCGTTCAGAAACAGCCAAAAGTTAATGCTAAAAATATAAATAATCAAATCCGAAATAGTATAAATCAGAACAATCATTCTGATGTCATCGACATTACTAATCTTGATATTAAACCAATTAATTACTCAGAATTTGAAGAGAATTGGCAATACTATTTAGATTTACCTTATGAAAGAAAATGTATGGAAGATGAAGAGATAAAACATCAGACCTTGGCACTTTATCATAAAGTTTGTCAATTTCTAAATTATGAACTTGGTGCGCTTGGTACAACTCTACCTGAATTATTTGAAAATTATCAAAACGAAAACATTCAATATAATAATCTGCCCTATACAATCTACTGCATTGCTGAAGGACATGTCACTCAAGGAACTTATGATAATACTTTTTCATACCAACTACTCGAGCAAGCGATTGGTGAAACATTAAAAGAAAAGATACGGGAATATGCTTTAGCAGTCTGTCAGCATACGATTACAGATCCCCAGTCCATTATGCAAAACACTATTTTTTCAAATGATTGGGTTTGGTGGGACCCTGAACATCAAATTCGTGATACAAATATTTTTAGTGCTGAGGATATTTATTTGCTTGATTTAACGTGCCCTCGAGAAACCAAAATTTGGGAACTTTATGATATTAAAATTGAAATATTAAAATTATATCTTTTAGCTTTAAATTCAATTCTAAATACTTCTTTAGAAGAAGAGACGTGGAAAAAACAATCCAAACAAACAATTGAACAACTTAAAACGCAAAATTATCGAGAAACACAACGATCATGGCGTTTCATAAATGGATTACTCAAGGTTTCTGAAAATACCTTACGTCAAATTTTACCAAGTTCAAATTATACTCAAAATTTAAACATTGACGAAGAAATCCATGCGATTGATTTGTTTTTACCAGAAAAAGTGATGATTCAAATTAATACAATTACTGAAGAATACTTGCAACAATTATCCGAAGACGTTCTTTTAAAATTAGTAAATACGCTACATTATTCTGAAGCACGTAACAATAACATCATCATAAAAAAACTATCATTGGAAGCATTAACTGAAAAATGGAAAAAATCTCTAATTAGTATTCAAGAACAAAATAATTATTTGAAAATTATTAAAGAAGTAGGAAAAAACATCTCAAATCAAGACTTTAAACTAATCATTCTTTATGAACAAAGCCGTCTCGATAAATTTACAAAAGCGAGAAAAAAACAAGTTACTTCAATGATTGATGTTGGAAATATTACAATTTTTGAAACACTTATAAAAAATCAAGAGAGGTTAACACAAAATCAAATTGAAACGATTTTGAACTTAAAACAACCGATCAGAAAAACAGTTTCTTTGAATGCACAACAAATAAAAGTATCTCAAGCCAAGCTAAATGAAACAATTTCTGTTTTAGAAGAGTATTTTGATGAAGAAGAAATAGAGCCAATTGTTACAGAACAAGAGAGCTTAGATAAAACAACCGAAAAAATTCCAAAAGTTGCCTCATATACAGAAAAAGACGATGCAGTCTTTCTAATCAAACGTATTTTGGACGAAAAAAGTATCCCGGTTTCAGAAGTTAATGACTTTGCAATGAATCAAGGAAAAATGCTTAATATGTATCTCAGTGATTTAAATAAACTATTTTATGACGATCTGTCGGATCAACTTTTTACGGTTGAGGATGATATGGTAATCATTGATGATTATTACTTAGAATATGCAATGGAGGAGATTAACTTTGAAGAATAAGGTAAACAAAAAAGAAGCTGTGACTATAATTAGTGCTCTAGAATCAGGCGTTGTACCCGTAAAAGGTATTCGACATTTACTTGTTGGCAGAAATGATGAAGTGAATGAAGTCGTACGAACGCTTGAACGAATTGAAGAAGGTGAAAGTGATATTCGTTTTTGGGTAGGGGATTTTGGTAGTGGTAAAAGTTTTATGTTACGTACGATAGAATCCATTGCCTTACAAAAAAACTTTGTCGTCTCAACCGTTGATTTGACACCAACACGACGTTTTGTGGCTTCAGATGGAAAAGCACGCGCACTCTATACCGAAATTATCGATAATCTCATGATTCAAACGTCACAAAACGGAAATGCCTTAAAAACAATTATAGAGGAATGGATTCACAAGTTAGCTTCTGAGATGGCAAGTGAAGAAAACGTCTCAATTAATAAAATATTGACACCAAAATATCAACGTAACATTGAGAATAAAATAATAGCTGTTTCTAGTTCGTTTTCTTCTGTAGGTTTATCTTTTGAATTAGGTTCTTCTGTCATCAAATATTATGAAGGTTTCATAACAGGGGATCAGATTTTAATGTTAAATGCATTGAGATGGATTCGTGGTGATATTGAGACAAAAACTGAAGCCAAGAAGACACTTGGAATTAACAAAATTATCAATGATGATAATTGGTTTGACGCGATTAAAAATCTATCCGAACTTTTTTCTTCTTTAGGTTATGCCGGCTTTGTGCTCAATTTTGATGAATCTGTTAATCTTTATAAGTTACCAATGCGACAAACACGTGAACGAAATTATGAAAAAATACTAAATATTTATAATGAATGTAAGTCAAATCAAATCAAACATTTATTTGTAAACTTCGGTGCGACTCGCAAAACTGTTTTTGATGATGATCGCGGTATGGCTAGCTATGGAGCTTTAAAAACAAGATTAGGTGATGAACACTCAATGGATTCTCAGTTTGTCAATACAAATCGGACAGTCCTACCACTAAAACCACTGTCAAATGAGGATATTTTTACTTTATTAAATCAATTAGTTGTCATCTATAATACCGATCAGAATGAGTCGATTGATTTAAGCCTGGAACATATTTCTTTATATATGGAAGAGCAGTTAAATCGTCCAGGAGCAGATGAGTTTTTAACACCGCGAGCTGTGATTAAAGATTTTATTGAAATCTTAGCCATAATTAAACAAAATCCAACTGTCGAAATTTCAATGATTATTCTTCAGAAATTTGGTAAAAATAGCTTGCCAGTTGAAAAAGATGATGATAATTTAGATGACGACATTGAGGTATTTTAAATGACAAGTTATCATCTATTAAGAAGAGAAATTCGCGAATACATCTATGATCAAGGCTGGCCTTCGCTCTCAAAAACCCAAGAAGCGGCTATTAGCCAAGTTGCGAACTCAAATCATAATCTTATTCTCTCTGCTCCGACTGCTTCTGGTAAAACAGAGGCAGCTTTTTTACCTGCCATTAACGCGGTGAATGATTGGGAGTCAGGTTTAAAAATTATTTACATTTCACCATTGATTGCATTAATTAATGATCAATTTAAGCGTATCACTGAATTGTGTCACTATTTAAAAATCCCAGTAACTGCGTGGCACAGTGAAGCTTCCGCAGCAAAAAAGAAACAATTGTTAGCTCATCCTGCTGGTATTTTATTGATTACGCCAGAATCGCTCGAAGCAATGTTGACACTACAACCTCAAGAAGCACAATTTTTATTTAAAGGGGTTGAATGGGTTCTTATTGATGAAATCCATGGTTTTATCGCATCGAATCGAGGTCTACATTTAGAGTCAATGTTAGAACGCATGCAACACTATATGATTGATCAACCGCGATATATTGGTATGTCAGCAACTTTACCTCGTGAAGATAGCGCGTTAATAAAGAATTACTTCAAAAATGATGTGGAAACTGTCATTATTCAGGATAAAACAAGAAATGAACTACAACTTTCAACTGATTATTATCCCATTATTTCTAGTAAATACAGTGAGTTAGCACTGGAAAAAATTTATTCTTATTCTCTAATTGAATGCATGTTAATTTTTCCAAATTCACGATCACAAGTCGAATTATTAACTGTTCAGCTTAAAGAGATGGCTAAAAAGAATAATGTTGATGTTAATTATTTTGCTCATCATTCCTCACTTTCAAAAGGCACTCGAACCTCGATTGAGCAGTTCGCTAAACACACGAAAAGAGGTGAACTTTTTTCAATTTGTTGCACTTCCACTTTAGAGATGGGAATCGATATCGGCTCTGTTGATAGTGTTGTGCAATATAACGCGCCTCATTCAGTCACAAGTTTAGGCCAACGACTGGGAAGAAGTGGACGACGAACCAAAACTAGTATCCTACATTTTATCGCAACAAAACCCTTTGAATTACTTAAGGGATTAGCGACAATTGCTGTCTACCATGATGGAGAAATTGAACGCTTTGATAGACCAATCAAACCTTATGACATTTTTGCCCATCAAGTACTCGCCCTACTTTTAGAACATTCTGGTATGACGCGAGAACGAATTATAGAATTAAATCAAACCTCCAAAAATTTTAGTTGGCTTGAACGAAGAGAAATCAAAGGAATCATTAATCACTTAATTAAATACTCATACATTGAAGACATCGGAAATGAACTTATCATAGGTAAAAATATTGAATCGCTCATGTATAAGGGTAATTTTTTTGCACAATTTGTAACTTTTGAAACCTATACAGTTCTAAATGATTCTAAGAAAATCGGAGAGTTGGATTTTACTCCAATGATTGAAGTGGATCAGAATATCATCTTAGGTGGTAAAAAGTGGCGAATCTCTGCTGTAAGACATGATAGTAAAAAAATTATTGTCACAACTGCAAACGATGCCGTCCCACCGACATTTTTTTCTGATGGGGGAGATACTAGTCATCTTGTGACACAAAAAATGGTTACCTTGATGACAGATGATTTATGGATAGAAGCACTGCAACCCGAGATGAAAATAGCTATTCAATCATTAATTGATGATCAAGTTTATCCTAACAATCCCTATCTTGTCATTGAAAAAGAAGAACTAGCCGTTCGGAGCTTTGCAGGTTCAAAAATCAATCGAACGATTCAACTTTTACTCTCCATCGTAGATCCCGATGCGAAAATTCAATATTATGATCAAGAGACTTTATTCGAAATCAAAAATTCGAATAATTCGATTACTGATCTTTTATTTAAAGTAGATAGTTTAGATTGGGAAGAAGAGATACTTTATAATTTTTTACGTGAACAACCAACACTTGCGATTCGATACTTAAGTGGCTATAAATACATAAAATTACTACCATTTCCTCTACAACTCAAGTATTTTATCTTCAACTTATTAGATATTCCCGCAGCAACTGAGCATATTCATATTATTTGCTCGTCGTTAACACATGATAACAATCAAAATAGTTGACAAGGTAATTTTACGAAAGTAAGATTGTTCATAATAAAAAAAACAAATACGAGGTATTAAAAATGAATGCATACTACTCATGGTGTTACACACAGAAAATAATTAAAGTAGAAATCGAAAGGAGAGGATAATAAAAAAATAAGAGGATGATTAATATGTTAACTAAAACTAATACAACACAAAATGATTATCAAACAGTCTTAAGTATTTGGGAGAAATCTGCACAAAAGACACACGATTTTCTTTCTAAAGAAGATTTTGAATTCTATAAGAATATCATTCCACAGCATTTAGACACAGTTGAACTAAATTTATGGCGTGATGACGAAGCTATTGTTGGTTTTTCAGGTGTAAGTGAACAAGAACTTGTGATGTTGTTCCTTGATCCTGATTTTATAGGTCACGGTTATGGCAGTAAAATTCTAACTTGGTTAATCGAAAATGAAAATATTAATCAAATTGACGTGAATTCAGAGAATACAAATGCTAAAAACTTTTATATAAAGCATGGCTTCAGAGTTTCATCTGAAGACCTTGTAGATGGTTTTGGGAAACCTTACGCCATCACTCATCTAATTAAATAAAAAGTCGAAATATCATCAAAAATACTCGTACCTTTTTACGTGTTCAAACAAACAGGTACGAGTATTATTTTTATTTTGTAATAGAAGAGGGGGACACTATTTTTTAACAGAGCTTAATTGATCAATTGGATACGATTGCCCAATTTCAACATTCTGATAAACTTCTTGGGATACAACCATTTTCTCTTCAAGTTTTTGTCCGTTTCTAAGACATGTTTCAACCAGTAAAAAATATGTTTCAGATGAAGTTGTCACATCATTTATTTTATCAAGCACTGTAACATCAGTTAAACTTGGAACTTTGCCTTTTTTCTTTTTCTTATTGTAAATATAAAACCCAGCAACAATCAAAATAAGAATGATAAACATATTCTCCATAAAAAGCATCTCCTTTAAACTTACTAACTTCAAGATTAAAATAATATAATTTTCAATAAAAAGGAGAGGGGAGAATTGATAAATCTCACACATCCCCATAGTTATTGATAATTACCACTCTTTACCGAAAGCTACAAGGTAATATTCTTTTGATTTCGGACTTAATTCTATTCCACATTCCTTATAAGCTGATTCCCAATTCGGAAGTCGAACATCTTTAAAGCCTTTTTCGATAATTTCATAATTTTCTGTTTTCAAAATCCAAACGATAGCTTGCTTTTCAACTAGTTCTTTAACAGATTCAGAAATTTCATCACCAGAAGCATTGTTTTGGCTAAGATTACTTATTAATTCAGTCACATCTGCCGTAAACATTCTTCCAGTGTATGCATGTTCCCATTGCAACATTACATTTGAATTAACCGCCTTATCATCTTTTGCTAACGCTTTATTTAATTTAGCAACATCTTGTTCACTAAGATGTGAAGCAACTGCAAGAAAATCTGGATCATCAACTAAACTAGCAACTTCATCCATTCCAAATTTTAGACTGTAATCATATTTACATAAGTCATCCACACCTAAACTCTTTGCAAATACAGCTGTTTTTTCTGATACAAAAAGGTTAAAGGGAAGGGTGTTGCGCCATGAAGCTGTCAGCATTGTGATTATTTCTGTGACTAACATTGACTTTATTTGTTTTACATCGTCAGAAGGATCATTTGCAATTTCATTACTTAAAGATACAGCAACCTTAACTAATTCTGTAAAATACTCAATTCGACCAGTTAATAAGTTTTCTTTGTTCTTTAAGATTGTTTCCATTGAAATTTCTTTGTTTTGTAAGTTCATATTTTTAATTTCCAGCTCCTAATCATAAGTATGTACAAAATATTATAACATTATTTATGTTCGTTGCGTTTTTATTATTGATGTAAATGTTAAGACATTTAGTATTAATTTAGCAAGAGAAGGAGTCTGATAAGTATCATGATAATAAAAGATGACAGAAAGGTAATCAAGTTGGGAGATAGTCAAAACTAAAATTTTATATCTTGGTTTACATAATATATATTATATGAAGTTATCCAAAAGTGACGAATGTCAACGTTAAGTGCAAAAGCTTAATGTTGGCTCAGTTACAAATTCGTTTTTAGTGTAAAAAGATAAAGATATCGCTTTTATTTTAATTACATTGATTATATTCCTTAATGCATCAAGTGGCTTGAGTATATACTTTAGTAATCGTTCATCGAATCGAGGGAAATTTCAGAATCGTAGTAAAGTTGCCATACTTTTATTTTGTCATTTTCTACATAAACTTTCAAACACGCTGGTAATTTCCATTTTTTCTCAAATTCCCAATGTCATATCTCTTCATTTAGTTTTAACCATTACACAACTACTTCATTGCGAAAATTTACTATTAAGTTTCTTCAACTAACTCACTACTGACAAATAGAACCTCTTTGTTTATGAAAGTTTTTTTAAAGTCAGTATATTATTGAGAATCTCTACTTAGCAAATACTAAATATAGCAGAATTTTCTTGGTTTTATATTTTTCATCAGACCCCTTATTATAGTTTAGTCACTATTAACTTATCTAGTTATGTTTTAGATTAAATATTTTTAACAAATACTTGATCTTTGTTTTTAGCTCGATAACTGTCATCCATTCTAAAATCATTTTTTAAATACAACTCTGCGTCCGAATCGGTTGTTAAAATTAATTTATGGATTTTTTTGATTTTTGCTAAATTTTCAACTTGATTTAACAAATTGCTTGCGATGTTTTGCTTTCTAAATCGTGGGCTTACCCATAATTCACGAATAAAATACACTTCCTCATGAAAAAACCAATTTGATAATTCTTCAATTCTAAATAGAATAAAAGCAATGGTATTTTCCTTTTCTGTTAAAACGAATGCTTGATTTCCTTTTTCTTCATTCATTTCTTGAAAGAACTTTTCCCAATCATCGACTACAATTTCAAATTCTGCAAAATAAGTTTGAAATGCATTCATAAAACTAGTTTCTGTAAAATTATTTATTAACTGCTTATTAATTTCTTTCAACAACATTATCTCCTTTTAATTCATCAATGAGCTATAAAAAATAGTTTTTCGTGAAATTCGTTAATATCATCTTCTTTAAAAAGCTGTTAATTATTCAATTCTAGGTCTTTTATCGAAAAAACATGGTTGTTACACTATAGCAAGTCAAAGCTATACGGCATTTAACTTAACTGGCTTGAATAGATTACATTATTTAGGCATAAGCAAACCTCATCATTGATATTTTAATTTCAATTCATCATATGCCTGTTGTGTATATGGATGGATAATTGGCATACCGACTTCAAAAAGCCAATCAAAATACGCTAGACATCCTTTATCTAATGATATATCAAGTTGATTTAAAACTTCGTCAAAATACGGTGCACTATGTTTATTGTCCCACTTCAATTTGTCAGAAATAAAAATAAGTTTATCAAATTCCGTTGCACCTGGTTTTAATGTTGTGTGACAGGCCATTGAAGATAAAATTTGTTCATCTTCAATTCCAAAGTGTTCCTTAGCAATATAAGCAGAGAAATTCTGATGTAAAAGCAATGGAAGGTGCTTGTCTTCTTCAAAGATATTGAAATGTAATTCAGTTGCTAAAATTACTCTACTCTCATCAGGTACAACCCCACCAATATCATGTAATAGTCCAGCCACATATGCTTTCTGCGGGTTTAGGCCAAATTTATCAGCTAATATTTCTGCTTCTTGTGCAACTTCTAAAGAATGCTGTGCTGTTCCTATTAATTGAAAATAATTCAAATAAAAAAACATATTTTCTTTAATTTTATCGTAGCAAAATGGTAACTTAATTAAAAAATCATCAATTTTTTCCATGTGATACCTCCAATAATTTATATAGTAAATACTCTTCATTTCTTTTTAGCAATTGTATTCCCTAAGACAACAGTTATTACTACAGAAATAAGAATTAACATGGTCGTTAACATTGAAGACTTGGGTAAAAAAATATCGACTGACAACATTAATGCGATAAATAGACACTCTGACCTCATGATTTTTGTTAGCCTCGAAATACTATACTGTTCTTTTTCTTTTTGACTCATTGTATTGTAACCAGCAATCAAAAATAGCCATTTTTACCTGAAAAATTGAAGACTACTGATTAATGCAAATAAAATAATTACTATATTAACAAAATTATCCATTACAATACCTCCTAAGAATTAAAGAATATCATTTATAAATTCTTCATAATGCCGTAGTTTATCTCTTGTTAAAATGACTGTTTTCGAAGCGTTAAACTTAATGATCACATCTACGCCGTTAGTATTGTTACTGAAAAACAATGATACTAGTAAATAGAAAACAAAAAAACCATCCACAACTTTGACGATTCGGATGGTTTAATTCTTAATATCTAAGACAATCACCGTCTTTAACGGCCTATTTTAGGGACATGTTGACGCATGTCTCTTTTCTTTATCTTAATTATACAGATATTATTTTAGATTTTCAAGAAATGAAAAGCACTGTAAGGCATTGAAGTCAGACACGTTATTCATCGGGTCCATACATATAAAACGTTAACTCTTCTTCGGTATAAGGTGGTGTTGTTCTTGGACCAGAAAATTTATCATTTGCTAAGTCAAATCCTAATATTTGAGCAGTTTTAACTGCAAATTCTCGGTAAGCAAAGCCTATTGCCGTAATAATATGCTGTTTCTCATCATAAACAAGTGGTTGTCTGACGATGTTTTCTTTGTTGAAAAACTCAAATTCGTTTAATGTCTCCTCAAATAAACCAGAAGTAAACTTGCTATCTCTCAAGACGCCAGCTTTCGCGAGTAACATTGGTGCAGAGGATATTGCTGCGATTAATGGTCTGTCTTTTAGATTCGCAAGAGGTTTTAAAAAATCAATCAATTCTTTGTCTTCAGCAATTGGATAAGGATTCATAATACCTGTTAGTAAAATTAATTGGTAATTTGAAAAGTTTATCTCCCTAAATGATTTGTTGGGCACTATTTGAAACGAATCTTCTGATTGAATCATCTTTTTATCATGGGAACCGACAGTATCAATTGTCCACCATTCACCACAAGGCTGATACACAGTTAAGTAATCTGTTAATAACGTAATTTCACTCATTGACATACCATCATATACTAAAACTAATGCCTTATTTTCGACCATTGTAAAATCTCCTTAATAATTATTATTTTTCAATTTTTTAACTATAACTTTTTGGAGTTAATCCATTTTGTTCTTGCGACGCTTAATTAGATAGATGATTTCAAAAATCATCGCATCTAAGAATAAGCTATTGATATGAAGTGGCGAGTTTGTAAATAATGGAAATACAGGTGAGAAAAAAGTTTGCATAAATAATTTCCATTGCGGCGAAATGATTGATATAAGTGTCTGAATAAAATGAATCAGGACCAACACTACAAAGCTTAAAATTAATGTTTCATAAACAACTTTCTTTTGATCTATATCAAATTTTTTGTAATTAAAAACAACACTAACAATTTCACCCGTTGAGATGATGCCAAAAACTATGAGTATTACGAAAAATACTAAACCAACTAAAGCCCTTGCGTCCATTAATACTCCTCCTTAGTAGATAAAAGTTACATTAAGTATACATTAATAAAACAATTCATTGTTAAATTTAAAAAAACAAGTTCAATCTAAAATAATATTATTCAGATTAAACTTGTTTTTATAGTGTTTTAACAAAGTAATGTTCAGTACCAGTAATTGGATAGTGCGCACGACGAAAGACTTCTTCATATCCATATTTGGGATAATAATCTTTGGCTTGAAAACCAAATGTATAAATAAAGATATAACCACATTTGTGTTCATGCGCTAATTGTTCAGCTTCTTGAAGTAGTTGATGCCCAATCTTTTGATTGCGATAAGCTTCATCAACTGCTAAATATTCAATATCCATCCATTGACCAAAAATTTCTCCAGTAATGCCACCAATAATTTTTCCTGTTTCATCTTTAGCATAAATTGCAAAATCTTCCGATTCCAATATTTCGAATTTTTTTGCATTATATTGACGTAAAATATTACGAATATCTAAAATATCTTCATCTTTAGGATTTAATGTCCGTTCAAATTTCATTAGTGCTAGCCACCTTTATTTTATCAAAACATAATCATTTTTTTAATTTAGAATCAACACTGAGCAACGCGTAAACAAAAGCTCCCATCATAACTAGCAATTCTAATAAAAGACCTGCGATAATCCCTCTTGAGCCAATAGTAAAGAATAATATAAGTTCTAAAGCTAAAATGATACCTCCAGAAATCATGAGCATTTTTCTTAAGCCCTGAAGTGTTCCAACCAGTAACTCTTTAACTGAGGTTGTTTTTTCGGCAGCACTTGTTTTTTTCGCTTTGAGATGCCACATCAATACTATTAATAACAAAATCATTTATCATACACTCCTAATCATCATCATCGTCATCATATTGGTACTCGCAGGATATCTTATCTTGTGGAAAATCAAAAGAAGCTTTAATCTCACTTGCTGATTTTTCACCAGTAAACTTGATGAAGTATGTTCCTTTTTTTAATTCAATATCTTTAACACCGTCACTAGAATCTTTGGCTTTCAAACTAACAATATTTTTGACATAATGCTTATTATCAGTCAATACAAGCTTGAAAATGCCTTTTGTATTTTGAATATCATAAGTAATCGTAAATACAGAATCCTCTTTCACAACAACTTCCCACTGTGTTGTTCGTCCATTTAAGTTTAGCACACCATTATAAGCGCTATCTGAATGTTTTGTGTTCTGTTGGCTTATTTGATATTGATCCGACACTCTCGTAATATCTTGTGTTGTATATTTTTTATTTGGCATGTTCGCCATACATGATGAGCCAAATACAAGAATACCCAATAATGATCCGACAAGTAAAATATTCTTTTTCATTTAAACATCACTCTTTCAGTTTATTTAGAAGCTATGTTAGCCAATATTTTATTAACAGCATCATCGACTGAAGATTTGCTATAAGCAATTTTTTCAGTTTTTGGACGACGTTTGAAAAAATCTTGGCACTGCGATAATTTTGAAATACCCCAAGCCAATGTCTCGTCATTGCGATTTTTTAAGCGTTTAATGACGATTTCATCTTCAACATCAAGAATAAAATGGTAAACGTCAATCCGACGATACTGAAGTTCACCCACAATTTCATTAAAATAATCTTCTTGATAGAGACTCATCGGGACAATAATGACACCAGAATAAACTTTTGAAAATAATAGCAAAAGTCTAGCATTCCACTTACGCCATGCAGGATAATCTTGAAAATCACTTTTCCTTTTGTACTTAGGTGTTAATTGGTTTATAAATGAACCTATTATTTCTGGATCATAAATTTTAGATTTTGACATCTTATCTTTCAATGCATTAGATACTGTCGATTTCCCTGATCCAAAAGCACCATTAATCCAAATAATCATCTTTTATTCTTCCTCTTATTTTATCATGTAGCTGTCTTAATTCGTATTCATAATCAGACTGGATTAGCGTCATCGAAAGTTGATTAGTTTGACAAGCTTGCATATTTGCATGATTTTCTTTTATCATATTTTCTAGCGATAATTGCGAATCATCCAGCCTCATTTCGACACGATTCGCTTCATCTTTTATTGTTTCAAAAGAAGTTTTTATATAATCTTCCGTCATGACAAGACACTCAAATAAAATACTTTCAAGATATGTAGCATCAAAACTATTTTGCCAATTAAACGGGATATAGCAACCTTCAACAATTAAATTTTGCTTATTTTCAATTGCTGTCTTAATAATTTCACATGTAATTGGCCAAAGATAATCAACTAGGGCGTCATCGTCTTCAACGGTTAATGTTGTTTGATTAGAGCGGATTAAGCCCATTTTGAGATGGTCTTGAGACAAGTAAGAATAGTGGAGTGAGGTTAACAAAGATTGCGCTAAAGTTGTTTTTCCCGTATGAGTCCCACCCGTAATTATTATAATCATAAGTTCTCCTATATTAACCTAAAAAATTTAATATTGCCTGATATTCTTGATCGTTTGGTACGCGTTGTTCCTGATTTATTGACGCCCATTGATCAGTCGTAAACTGAATTGTTTCTAAAAAGGTTTCCTCAGATAAATTGTCGCTTTTTATTTTACGGTTAACATCAACGATAGCGATTATTCGTTCAATTTCTTCATCTGAAATTAAAGACGCTTCTGATTTATCAATTTTTAATAACTCTTTTATCGATTCTTTTCCAACCATCATGCCTAGTCCTTCAGCAATGCGGCGTACTTGACGCATGATCCAATCTTTTTCTTCATACATAAATATCAGTCCTTTAGCTTTTATTTTGAGGTTAATGAATAGAGCTTTTTCTTTGAGCTAAAAAAGGTCGTTAAAAAGACGTAATTCAGCATCATTAATTCTAGAATAATCAAATATATTGGATTGATTCGAAATGATTGGACATCGGATAGAGTAACGCCTAAGTTGATTGTCTTTATGACTGAAGCAAAAAAGATAAGCTGAGATGCAATCATTGCAATGGTTATCACAAAAAGAGCAAAAAAAGCGACCTGAAAGGTATAGTACATTGCTAAATTACCTGGTGTTTCACCGAGATACGACATGATTTTAAAATCTTCGTGTTGCAGAATAAAATATTGTTTAAAGCTTCTTTTGATAGTTGTAATGGTGAGCAGAATCATTAAGATAGCAAGAAAGAGTGAGGCGTACTTAAATAAAGTAAACCCCATAATTGGACCCAGACTCATCTGCACTTCAAGTGGATCGGTCTCAACAGCAACTGATTGATTCATTTCCTTCAAAAGATGGCTAAAAAACAGGAAAATATCACAAATAAACAGTGCCATAATACACACAAGTTCACAAAGTATAAAAGTCGAAAACAGGCCTTCGATTCGTGATAAACGTCTTAAACTTTGAGTCATTAAATAATAGAGTATCATTTGAAGATACCTCCATCTTAGTTTAACTCTATTATAACATTACTTTTGTCTTATAATATATTATTTTTTTGATACTCTTCACGGGTTAGACCATATTTCAATATTTCAACCATTTTTTCATCCTTAATGTCCTGGATATAATCTTTGCCCCAATATGTCATCCCTAATTTTTCCATTACACGTCCAGAATTAACATTTTGCTTAAGAAATCTTGCACATACAATCTGAGTTTCTAATAACTCAAAAACTAATTGTAAAAGCTGTTCAGCAGCTTCATATACAATGCCCTTTCCCCAATAAGATTCTCCAATTGCCCAAGCAAATTCAAATTCATTTTTAGAACGAGGAACAATACTGATTGTTCCGATAATTTTGCCACAATCTTTCAATTCAATTCCCCAATTTGTTAACTGATTTGAAAGAAAGATATTGGCGATAACTTCTTGTGTGTCACGTTTTGATTGATGAGGATAAAAAGTTGTATATTTAGAAACATTAGGATTTTGACAGTATTCAAACATATCATCAGTATCCTCTAGTGTAATTTTTCTGAGAAGGCAACGTTTTGTATCAATCCTTTGATTTTTCGCTAATATAAGATTCATTGACTCAGTTGACATAATAGATCACTCCTAAAAACGGATTGTCCCTGCAAGTTTTTGAAGACTATTTCGATTCACTATATCGTAACCAGGTTTATTTTTAATTATCATACCACTTTCCATCAGTTGTTGAAATGTATATAAGAGATGACGATAGCTGACAGCGAGATATTCGGCAACTTCAGTGTGTTTTTCATGATAATGAGTATTTGATTCAGTGTAGAGAATAAATGCTGCTAAACGGTTAATTATAGGGTAATTTTGACCTTCACTTAAACGATTAGTCCTTGATAATAATTTTTGGGCCAAATAGATACTCAGTTGTTTTAAAAATATCGTATTTTCGAGTAACATACTTTGGCCTTTTTGAAATGGAATGGCTAAACAGAGACACTCTGATTGAGCAGTCACATCTTTGGTTTGATTTTCCACACCTAATAGACTCAATTCACCGATTAACTCCCCAGCTTGAACAAAATGAACGATCGACTGCTTGCCATCTTCATGAAGTAGGGAAACTTTGGCTTTTCCTTCAAGTAAGATAAAAAGCATTTCGGTACCTAAATCATTCCGAATAATTGTTTCTTTGGGTTTAAAAATGACAACATCTGCAATTCTTTCGAGTTCATCAATTGATACATTTAGAAAGGCCTGCCAAACCTCTTGGTATCTCGCTGTATTTGAAATATTTATTTTTTTCATGTTTACCTCCAAAATGTGCTATATCTCATATTATTATCCGATTTTTAATGATAAATTACAAATGAAAGGACAGGTGGGAGCCATGAAAAAAACAAATTTATTGATTTTGTCTTTATTATTCTATACATTAACGGGATTCGGTATTAGTTTAACTATTTTAGGAAACGTTGGGGTAAGTAGTTTTAACTCACTTAATTTGAGTGTTGCACATTTAACATCGCTCAAAGTTGGCACAGTTACGACAATGATCAATGGATTATTCTTGTTGACATATACCATTCTTACACGTGGAAAATTAATTAGATCCTATGTCATTCAAGCGATTTCAGTTCTCTGTTTAGGTCAAGTCATTAATTTCTTCACTTATCAAGTCTTTGATTCAATCAGTATTGACCACTATATTGCTCGCTTAGGATTATTTATGTTAGGCTCAATCATTGCAGGTTTCGGGACTGGAATGGTCTTAAACCTAAAAATTTTAGCCTTTCCAATTGAAAGTGTTTGTCACTTTTTAGCAACACGTTTAAACACATCATTCGCAAAACTTCGCTATGGGGTCGACATTTTTTCTGTCACAACGTCACTTGTTATCACACTTGTCACCCATGGTTCTCTCTTCATCAGAGAAGGTACAGTTATCAGTTTAGTTTTACTTTCTTCAACAATCAGCGTTACGAAGAGTGTCTACGAAAAATGGTATGCAGCACGAGATATTAAATTACAAACGCAAGAAAGTTTAACGCAAATTTAATCTGGTAGCAACAACCTGATTTTTCATTACTACTTCCACACTAATGGGATCAAAGTTGTTTTTACATACATGAATTATCGCAATATATCACTTGACACACCCTTACGATATATTACGGTAATTTTTTATTACCAAATTTTTAAATCAAACAAAAGACAAAATTTTCTTCTTTTTAAAAGAGAGCATTTCTACCTTTCTTGAAAGATTAACATTTTAAGAAAGATAACAACAAATTTTTTAAATGTCATATTTGAGCTAATTTCATAATTCACTTTTTAGAAAAGTAAACACTCGACCAATTTCAAAATCATTGTTTTTTGAAGTTAAGCGACTAGTTCTTTTCTATATTTCTCTTGTGACAATCGTTGTGCTGCAAAATTCTTTAAATTATAAGCTAGTTGAATCAATAATAGTTCCACTTGAACAATTTCTGATTGATAGTGTGTCGTATCATTTAATTTCATATGTTCTTTTAGATAGCCATTCACTCTTTCAACTGCACTTCGTTTAGCGTATAGTTTTTCCCAAGCTTTTGTTCCGCGTGCAGGATGATTAAATTTTCGTATATCACTACTTTGTTTGATTTTTATTACTTTCTGACATATTTTTTCATGAAATAGTGGACATTCACGACATTTTTGAAGTGG
>NZ_SDGV01000012.1 GCF_004795745.1 Vagococcus silagei
CTATCATTTTTTGCGAAAAAGTCATGGGATTTATTTGTCATTACTTCCTTTAACGGTCAAGCGGTTTTGGCTTGAGGGTTAAAGGAAATAATGACATACTCACCAATGACATTTTCACAAAAAATTCTACTAAAATGTGTCCAAGATATTGACTCAAATCCAAATAATAATTGCGCCAACCACATGAATTTCCTTTTTCAACATACTCGCCTCACTTTTGATTATCTCTTAAATAGGATCCCATAAAACAGATATGAGAGCAAGTGATGAGAAGACATTTTAAATTGAACATGATGAATTGTTTGATGAAAGCAATCTAAATTACTATAAAATTATATCATTTCACTTCATCTCTCCCCATAATACCCCATTAATCTCCCAGCTATATCTCTCGATATCAATCGTAAGGAAACCGCATCTTTCCCCTGACTTGGCAACAGCCAAACAACAGAATGATTGATAATGATACAGTTTTGATTGATTTGCTCTCTGATTATTACTTGATATCCTCTTCCGATTAGGTACTCGACTTGTTCTTTATATGTTTTCTGACTTTTCGAGTTAATTGATGTTAAGCTAGGTAAAATTAATTTAATTCTTGATGGTGATGGTAAATTACTTAACCGATTAAAGTAATCTAAATGAAGACGCGCTAAACAAATCAAGCCTTCCTGCGCTGATTCTAAATCGCTAAAAATAATCTCCTCACAGTTTTCTGTAAATAAATTGCTTTTAGATAAAGCCGTTTGCTGATCATCATGTACAATATAATTTAATTTCTTATAATTTCTTAATCGTTTTTGATAAATACGATAAACTAACGGAACTGCATAATCTACATAATCATAAATACGAAGTTCATCCTTTTCGTCAAGGTTTCTAAGCAATCGGCCTAAGTATTGTTGGACCGCTGTCTTACCCGAAGTTGGCATCACCAACATCAATGTATCAAGTTTTGCTAAATCGAATCCTTCGCCTGCATAACTTCCCGTTGTCAGCAAAACAAATGGTTCGCCCTCATTTCTCAAAGCCTGTAACTCTTCCCGTAGTTCTTTTGGCTTCATTTTACTATTCAATAAATTAAATTTTAAATTTCTTGAAAAAGGATGATTATGGATATAAATTGACAAAAACAAGACCAATTATGACCAAGATGATACTGACTATTATTTGATTACACCTTTTACTAAATCAGTTCATTCTACTGGTTTTTATTTTTTCCAATTAATTACCTAACATTTGAATATCTATTGTATACGTATTCTTACCATAATTTGGTGCGTCATAAACACTGTATGCATAAATATCTCCATTAATTGTAACAGGAGCTGTGTACTGCTGATTATTTTGATTAACTAGATTATTCATATTCGTCATTGGATTACCAAAAATATTATTAAACACTTGTAATTGTTCGGAAGATAAATTTTTAATAGTTATTGTATTATCGTTATTTGATTTGATTTCTACTGTCATATCATATCCATCCTATACATTTTAAATTATATTAATTTTTAATTTGAACAATCTCTTTCAATTGTTCCATCATTTGTTGCCCATCACCTTTAGTATAGAATTTTAATCCACTAATACGAATATTTTCTTCATCCGCTTCGAATTCTATTTCTGCTTGATGGTCTGTTATATATAAAAATAAATCTTGCTTCCACAATTCACTAATAAACCTATCCCCACTCATTCCTTTTGGTTCGATAAAGATTTGGAAATAAAATTCACTATCTTCAAGGAATAAAATAAAGTCAGGTTGAAAACCTTGTAAGCGTATTTCCGTTATTTCACCTTGTCGATTAAGACGTGAACCATATTGATATAGTTTTAGCTTTTCACTTTTTGCAGATTCACGATGCATATTCTCATCCATACGAAGAAGATAGACAGCTTTCTGATACTTCTCTTTTAATTCTTTCACATGAGCTTTTACACGTTCTATCAACTCATATTCTAACTTATTCACAATAGCTTTTTCGTATACATAGAAATCATCTTCTATTTCATAAACCGCAATTTTTTGCATGGCTTCATTAAATAGATTCACTGTATCATATTCTGGCACACGTTTATTATAATTCGTCAAATACTCATTAATTGGATAACCAATAAATTTATTCGTTCCTCTTCGTTTAACATAACCCGATTTAAATTTCACTTCATATTCTTTTAATAACTCGATGATAACATTTAATATATCATCTGGCGTCACATCAGTTGAGCGATATTCTTTTGGCACGGTTAAAAATAAATGCAGTTCATCCACATTCAACCAATTCTTTCCATAAATAAAATCTTTCATTGATGGCAGTAATGGAACATATTTCTTTAAGTTATCAAATTGGTAAAAGTCTAAACGTTGAATTGCTTTTTTTACATACTTTGCATCAATTTTTCCTACACTAATTGTTTTTGTTTCATTCATACCTACATTCGCTTGATATGAAACCTCCCGACTACCATAATTCAGACTCCTTGATATATCTGTTTGATGATTGATACCATACTTATCAATCGAATCAAACCATTCGTCTTCTACATCTACCACTTCATTGTAATAAATCTTTCCTTTTTTATAGGCTTCTGTTTTCTTGAAAGAGGACTTCACCTTGATTTCAATAGGTGGATTTTTTTTATCTTCTCCTGTAGGTAAATCCATTTGTTTTAAAGAACCCACTAATTGTTTTAAATATTGTGGTTCATTCATCGTATGATAATGAAGCGTTTCAAGAAAGAGTTGTTTATTAGATGGTTCGTTATCATACCTTCTTTGGTAGCTTTTCTGTCCTTCTAATTCAAATGGATAATATCTAGCACCACGACCAATTAGTTGAGCTTCAGCCATAGTTGCTCTTTTATTCGTCCCTGCTTCTTTTTCTATACGAACAATATCATACAGATTAAGAACATCCCATCCTTCTGTTAACTTGGCTACCGCAAAAACAACACGATAGAGATTATTCGGATTCTCTAATGTATTCAATGCTTGATACTGTCCTTTTTCAAGCATATTTCCACTTGTATCATTTGCATTTAAAACATTTCTACTATCAAAGTCATGTCTGATTTCTCTGACAATTTTCCCTAAATTATCTTCATTCTTCAAATAAAAATCATAGACTAAACTTAATGCTGAACTCTTATTACTATCCATCAGCTGTTGGCGCTTGATAAAAGTAATCAAATCTCTTACATTAAGATTTTCAATCATTTGATTGAATAATTTATTGGCTTCTAATGAGACAGCCACTTTGGGAGATTTAAACATTATCACTGGTTTGAATGTGCTCGTTACTCCTTCTGAATACGCTCGATACTTTCTAAACTGCGATAGGAGTACGACATTTAACATTTTATCTTCATCACTTGCAGATGTTTCAATTCGTTTGACCTGCTTAGAATAGCCATCAAACATAAATTTACTTAGTGGATAGCGATAAACAACTTTATCACGATATTTATCGTAAATAACTTCTTTATCAAAATCAACAGTTGCCGTAAATTCTAAAAGAAGATTTTTTTGTTCCTGTTCGTTTCTTACATTCAAAATTTTATTAATTGCAGATTCCCATGTGTTTTCGGCTTCTTTTTCAGACTTGGTACTTGCGGAATAATGATGAGCTTCATCTGCCAAAATTACAACGGGCTGACGTTCATAATCAGACAGTCCCATTGTGTTTTCTTTTAATACAAATAAGTCATCTGACACCTTTTGAACAGAAGATAATTTGATATAAATGGTATTTTCTTGTTGAATTCTAGGAAAGCGTTCTACTTCTACAATAGAGATCTGTTTTCCGTCAATTTCTATCTTGTTCTGATAAAGGTACTTATCGCTATTCTTATTAACCAAGTTATCTTTCGTTTTCATCAAAACAGAGTTCGTATTTACTATAAATAAGAAGTTATGATAATTATATTCTTGATAGAGGTATAAGATTAGTCCTGCCATCAAGTCTGTTTTTCCTGAACCTGTTGCCATATTAAACAAAACATGTTGTGGGCTTGGTTTAATTTGTGTCTGAGTATAATGATAATTTCGTACGGCTTCATCTTGATAATGTCGTAGTGTGTGAATTAGATTGGCATTAATATATTCAGGTATTGTATAACCTTGATGAGCATTAAATAAATCTTTTTCTGCTAACTCCGCTTGTTCTATCAGAGGGAAATGACGGATATTAGATGCATTCTTTTTCACCATTCTATTCACCGCCTTTATAAAATTGTTTGTTAAAGCGATAGTCATCATCCGAAATTAACTCTCGTACATTTGCATCGTCAATTTCTGAATAGTTATAATACAGTCCATTTTTATCTAATAACTTAATCAACAAGCGTTTATTTTTATTAAACCCTTCCAGCCAATCGATTTTATCTAGGTCAGCACGGAAAGAAATGTCAGCAGGTTCCCTAGTGTCTGTTCCTTCTAACATACGATTGTAGACCACTTTCAAGTCGTCTAACGTTTTAGCCTGAATGACATCTTGTAAATAACCCATATTTTTAGGAAACATCTCTGCATAGATAAATCCATCATTTCTCTTTTTATCATCATCTGCTAATAACCTTGGAACTAAAACGGTATCGATATAATCCATTTGCTCTGTCGTAATAAAAATTCTATTCCCGTTGTCATCTTTATTGAGCATTTGAACTGCATGCGCGGTAGTACCTGATCCTCCAAAGAAATCTAGAATCTTTGCATTCTTTCTATTTTTAACAACTGCATACAGGGCTTCTTTCACAGCATATACAGACTTTGGAAAAGAAAATGGAGCATTAGGAACCAACTTATTCAACAATTGTTTACCATGGACACTCGAATCATAGAGATTAGACTGCCATACAGTTTTGTACTGTCCAAAATTTTTCCCAAGCATAATTTCATAACTGCCATCACTTTTCCGTTTCGGAACCAACATATCTTTTATTTCTTCAATCGTATGTCTAGCATATCTCCACTTTCGTTCGATACCTTTAGGATCAATAAGATAAACATATGCAATGCCGTCAAGGATCTCTGTTTGTTTTGGATGGAAATCAAATTTGCTAACTTCACCAAAGCCAATAATTTCATCATCCTTAACTAAGATTGGGTAGAATGTGTTTTTCCCATCACCACGCAACGATTCTCCTCCCCAATTTCGTAAATTAGATAGTGTTATTTCATCCTCAGAAAGTCTACGATTTTCAATTATTTTTTTTCCTTTTGGAAAAACAAAATATAGAAATTCATTGTTATACGAAAAATTAGTTCCTTGGATTCCTCTAGGATTATGAATTACTGTAATTAAATGCTTTTCATATTCATCAAAAACTTCATCCAAAAGCACCCCTAGATAATTAACCTCATTTTCATCAATTGCAATAATAAGTACTCCATCATCTTTTTTCAAGAGCGTTTTAGAAACTTCCAAACGATTTTTCATGAAAGTCAGCCATGTTGAATGATTAAATTTATTATTATAAGTAAATGAATTATTTGAAGATGGTACATTATATGGAGGATCAATATAAATACAATCTAGAGATTCAAGATAAATTTCTTGAATCGTGTGCAAGGCTAACAAATTATTTCCTTTGATAACTATATTGTCTATATCTGCATTGAAATCTGTTACAGCTGATTCACCAGATTCATCAAAGCGCTTACTGTTTACAAATATTTTCTTATCAAATAATCGGTCAATCTCATCTTTTTCAATCACTTCATTTAAAAATGCATCGTCATAGCCAGCTTCATTATCTTCTTTTGTCATCGAAGCTGTTAAAACCCCATCTTTAAATGGAAAATCTAATACCACATCCTGACTATCTTCTAAGAATTTCCCATTAGAAGCTAAACCAATACGATTTTCGTATTTCGTATAACTTGTATCCCAATAATCATTATAAAGAATAACCTCTTCCAGTTGTTCAATCTGAAATAATTTTTGTCCTGCAACTTCTTTAATAAAATGCTGTTTAATAAAATCTGTTTGAAATAATTTCTCAAGCAAGGTTTCATCAAAATTTCTTAAATCTTCACTCAATTTGGATCGGTTTAACTCCTCGCCTACAAAATACCTCTCTCCAAAATCTGCTAAAACTTTTTTTAATTCATCAAATAGTCTTGGTTCAATTTTCACTATGTATTCTCCTCTATTACATTTAATTTCCATAACTTTCATTTTACACTAAGTCTTAATAAAAGCGGACAAAAAATCAAAATAAGAAAAATTGGCTATATACCACTTTTTCTTATTCTCTCTCTTCTACATAGCTCTCCCATTTATGGAAACGCTCGAAAGTCCGCATATCCTCTCTATCAAATGCTCCTTGTTTATTGCGAGTCGCATAAGACACTTTATTCGCATCTTCCACAAATTCTTCGACATTCAATAAAAAATACCTCGAAAATAGTGCTTCTAACATAATCTCCATTTTTTTCTCACGAATAAATATATCATTCTCACGAATTTTTTCTGTCTTTCCTTGATTTTCTAACAGGGCCTCTTGTTCTGGACGAGTCATATTTAAAATCGTGAGCGTTTCATCCTCCCACGCGCCATTATTATCTTCAGCGTGCTCATCATAATACTTTGGAGATTTCATTCTTTTGACCCGTTCATCATAGGTTCGTTGAATCATATAGTCAAAAAGAAAATTTTGAACAATTTCATTCTTAATTTCTTCCGAATATGCTCGTCCAGACTTCTTTGTCTGTGGTGTTGATTTTTTCATACCGATTGCTTCAAATTGTTGCACATTAATGATTTTTCTTATTTTTTTCACTACTGTATCCAACATGGTGTCTGTTTCTGTAATTCTATATCTAGCTAACGCTTCTTTTGCAATCTCTAATACTGTGTATTTTTGTCCCATTCTTTAATATCTCCTTTTTTTCCTTTTATAACTTCCATTACAACCTTTATAACACTATTATAACAAGGGTTTATACATAATTATATCAACTAATATTCTTTTTTATTCCTTTTATATGATGGTATTCTAATTATATCAAGAGAACAGCAATTCTCCTGATAGTTGTCAAATCAACGAGCGATATCACTCGTTGGTTCACTTGCCGATTATTTGCTGGTAGTCGGTTGTCAAAGAAAGGAATCATTATTATGACCAAAGAAATTTTTAACCAAACAAGAGTAAAAGATTTAATTGCAAGCCCAAAAATTCAAGAAGCAATCAAAGAACAGATTAGTGTTCCTAAAAACATTATAGTAAAACAAGTCCGCAACCCGTTTACCAACCAAGAAACAAACGAAACAACTCAAAAAATCCATGCTGTTGCAGGGACATCCTTAATGGATATGGTAGAGCTAGACCTGACATTAGTTGGCGGACAAACCATCGATGCAGTCGAAGCCATCAATAAAACCTATCAAATCGAATCATTCAATGTGTCTTTAGATGCAAATATGCGTGGCGGTACGTTCAATGGCTATTCACCAACAGGATTGAAACTTCTAGTTACAAAACTCACTGAAACAAAAGTTGAAGGTAAGTAATTATGAAAAAATTACAGGTCAAACTTAACAGGCAGTTAGTGGCACCGTTCAAATTATTTGGAACGGTGCTAGCACTCACTGTATTACCCATGTTTATCTATATCATTACATTTGATACATTTCTTCTTAATGGACACCTATTGTTATCAATTTCAATGATAGGAGCAATCCTATTCAGTATTGAGATGATTAGCTTGTTTTTATATTCACGATTCAGCCCTATCGATACATTGCAACTTCACAAGAAACTCATCTTATCCACTGAACAACTTACAAAACAAACCAAAGATGGTCAACTCATGCATTCTGTTAGATGGCACTATATTTGTACTGATGGAAAAATAATCATTGACTTATATGCACGAGGATTAGTTACAGACACGGAACGATTGGGCATACAATTGTCCGAATATTTAGAAGAAAACTTGTTGGCTTACAAAGAATTAAATCACTGCGTACGCGATATATTTGGAGAATTCCCAAAACGATTAAATGGAATGGAGATTTTAAAAAATGACAAATTATAACCCTATCCCTATATATGATGACATCTATTGGGATCTAACAACGGAATCATGTCATACGTTACTTATTGCCCCTTCTGGTGCTGGAAAAACCATGTTTCTTAGCTACTTAGCGGGAATGATATTAAAGCGTGGACACAATTTATTCATCATAGATGCTAAGAACACTAGTTTTAGGGCAACTTTTCAAAGTTCAGGCGTGCGAACAGCCTCAACTCCCGATGAGATTCTCTGTCTAC
The DNA here is from genome assembly GCF_004795745.1 of Vagococcus silagei. Taxonomy (GTDB): domain Bacteria; phylum Bacillota; class Bacilli; order Lactobacillales; family Vagococcaceae; genus Vagococcus; species Vagococcus silagei. The sequence goes on from NZ_SDGV01000012.1 coordinate 8,281, forward strand.
TCACTGACTTGGTTGAGAGTATGACTCACGATTACGATACTATCTTTTCTTCCAATAGTGTCCAATTAGATGATAATTTTGCCACACATCAACTTCCAGCTCAAGTACTCATCTTTGATGAAGTCCTCTCTGCGCTTGATAGTGGAGATAAAAAACAAAAAGTTGAGATGGAACGATTACTCAAATTACTAGCCTTAAAAGGGCGGATGGCAGGCTATATCATTGTACTAACCTCTCAACGATTATTAGCCACAGACTTGCCTAAGACAGTGACTGAACAATGCCAAACACGTTATGTTATGGGTGCCAATGTATCGGAAGAATTATTCCACTTAGCTACTGGTAGTTATAAGAAAAATCTTGGTACTTCCTATAAAGGAGCAGTTGGAAAAGGCTACGTGGTTACACCAAAGAACGGATTAACCTATTTCTAGTCCCCATTCATGAATTTTAAAGTCAATGATTTTCGGGCGCTTATTCATGCCTTCTGTTATAGGAGGAATACGTAAATGGCACAAGTAGTTAAAACATTACAAGTGGTAGAATTTGATGACGGGCTGACACGAATCATCAGTACGGATAAAAAGCAAATGGCTCGCTCGTATGCACTGGATTATTTACAAGATAAAGCGCAAAAAACGAGTCAAGGCGCCTATGTAGCACTCTTATCTTCTGCATTTTACTTTAGTGCTGGCTTTAGAAAGCGAGACAAGTAGCTCCTGATGAACTTGTTAATTGACTATGTGAGAGTGTGAAAATCATCTTGTCACGCATCGAGTCGTGTGCTGTGTGGGCGACTATCCGATGGATTTTGCTTGCGAAAGCCATCGGATGGTAAACGGCTGATGCGCATCGCTCGAAGCGTGAGAAAGTGATGGTCGCTTCTCACAAAATTGATTATATGCGTTCATTTAGTTATTCGTCGCCTTACTTGACAAAAGGCGACGTTACGACGAAAAAAGTCAGTATGAGCAAGAATAAATAGAAAAAATGAGGGATTTTATGGAATTTAATAAAGATGATTACAAGGAACAGATATTAGAAGAATACAATCAGAAAATCGTCGATTTTGGTAATGGTATGGTTGAAATCACTGTCTATCACGATTATCAAATACGACAATTAGTTAGTATGAAACACAAGGGTGGTGCAACTGATAACTCAGAGATAAGTGATGAAGCACAAGAAGAACGCACAAAAAAGCAAAGCTACGCAATCAAACGGAAAATACGAGACTATGCACTGGCGAATGATTTCAAATGGTTCACAACCCTAACAATAGACCCTAAACTACACGACAGTCTCGATTACGACAGTTCAAAAGATCTGTTATTAAAATGGTATCGAAAAATACGTGATAGATATGGCAATTTTGATTACTTAATTGTTCCCGAGCTACACAAAAGTGGTGCTGTCCATTTCCATTTTTTACTGGGAAATATTCCAGCAAATTTTATAGAAGCAAAAAACCTAAAACAGGTGCGCCACTTTTACGAAACGAACGAAAAATATACAACTTAACTGACTGGACATATGGATTCACTGATTGTGAAGAAATTGAAGATAAAGAACGGACTTCTAGTTATTTAACAAAATACATTACAAAAGAGTTAATGACAAACAAAGAAATGTTTCGAAAAAAGAGATATTTCAATAACAAAGGCTTAAAGAAACCACAAATTGATTATATCAATTCAGAAACAGATAACTTAAAAGATTTTATACCAAATTTTAGAATAGTTGAAACAGATGAGAACGGAAATAATGTTCTCGAAAAAGTTATCTATAAATTGGAAAAAGATGCAACTGGTCAGTTAGTGCAAAAACAAATGATTATTTAATTAAAGCAAAAAAACATCAGCTCCCGACTCCTACACCTAAGACTGATGACAATCCTTAAATTGAAGCACTTTGTTTCAATTTAGCACAGGCTTCATTGTTGTTATAGCATATCAATTGAACCCTTTGTACCAATTATAAAATGATTGGAGGCACTATTATGAAAAATAATAAGAATATGCCTTATCTCTTAACAAGAGAAACCGCTTCTCAATACCTTGGTATTGATCCAAAATCATTTGATAAATACTTCCGTCAAAGAGATGACTTAAAGCGATTTATGATAGGAAAGTAAGAACGATATACCATTTCAGATTTAAAAGAATTCATTACTAAGAATTCTGTAAATTAATTACAAGTTAATAGTTTTCTGAAAAAATCTTATCATAAAGATGTAATCAAAATAGTCAGCTATCAACTTTGTTTATACAGAAAGGAAAGTTGATATATGCCAACAATAGAAAAAACGAGGAAAAAACTCCTTCCGTGCTCGTGTATCAGTCATGGAACATGGCAAACAAAAACAAATAACAAAAACTTTCGCTACCAAATCGGAAGCAAAAGTATGGGCGCACCAACAAGAAGTGTTAAAAGGAAAAAATATTGCGAAACGTGAAGATACGTTTGCTGATTTTTTTGAAACATGGGTCTATACCGTCAAACGCAATGATGTGCGCCCTTCAACATTTATCAATTATGAACGCACGGTTACCATTGTCCGTTCTCTCTTCAAAGATATCAAAATCAGTAATCTTGATGATTTAGTAGTACAGATGAAAATTGATGAGTACGGAGAAACTCATTCTCGAAAAACTACAACTGAAGTTCTGTTGAAAATAAGAACTGCTATACACTATGCCTATGCACGTGGATTATTAGATAATGATTTTGGTTCTCTTGTAAAGACTCGTGGAAAAGAATTAGAAAAACGAAACAAGGCGTTATCAATAAACGAGATGAAAACTCTTCGTAACTATCTTCTCTCTCATACAGAAGATGAATTTAATATCATTGCGTTGATTGCACTTGAAACTGGTGCTAGACGAGGAGAAATTCTTGGGTTAAAATCCGAAGATATTTCTTCAAATGGAATTCATATCCAGCGCTCTATAAGCCCTACGAACGATGATACTCGTTTAAAAACAACTAAATCAAAACGTACTGTTGCAATTACTGATGAAGTCTATACTATCGTTCGTTCAGTACAACCAAAATCAAACGGCTATTCGTTTGACCCTGATGGATTTAAACAATCTCAGCGATTGAAAAAGTTATTGGTAAAATTAGAACTACCCAGCACTACCTTTCATGGACTACGTGATACTATCGCATCCTTTCTATTTTCAAACGATATCCGACTGGACTATGTTTCAAAGATGTTAGGTCATTCAAATCTGCAAACAACAATGAATTACTATCTAGAATTAATGCCAGAAAAAAAGCACCAGCAAGAAGCCGATGCTTTAAATCTATTAATTTCTTTGTCTGATTGACCCTTAACAAGACCAGCCAAGACCAAAAAATATCTGCAAACGTTGATATAGAGATGTTTCTCTTAACGTTTTGAGAATTGTGATGCTTTACGAGCTTTTTTAAGACCTGGTTCTAACAACTTTTATTTTCATAAGTTTCAAAAAGCTTTAACATCAAGCTTTTCAAGCAAAGAAAACACTCATGATTTCATCTAATTTCAATCAATTTCATCTGAATGGTGTGAACTTTAGACTAAAAACTATAATTTTGAGCTAGAAATTATCAAAGTTCACACCATTATTTTCTTAGAAATTGAGTAAAAAACTATGTCTCAATTAAATTTAAGATCCAATTAATCCAACCTCTAATACTTGAAGCTCTTCTGTTCATTGTACTTTCATTGATATAGTCTTTTTTTATATATTTTTTTATAGCTTGTTTGGCTTCGTTATTAGAAATTACTTCACCTTCTTTTAAAGTAACTTGCATAGAGTAGTTAAATATTGGATCTGATAGAATATCTGAAACAATTTCTAATTTACCTACTTTTTTTTCTTTATTCTGTAAAATATATTTTCCTTTTTCAGTAATCGTTATCGGTGATCCTCTTTTTATTTTTTCTGCATACCCAAGATATCTTAAAGAGTTAAAATAATAATCTGATTGTCTTTCATCAAATCCATAGTTTAATGCTACTTCTTCTTTAGTTTTAGGCTCATTCTCTATAAATTTTAATAAATTAAGAACTCTTAAAAAATTATCTGCTTGAGGAAAAGGAACTATATTGTCATCAGATAAAGTCTTTTTCTGTACTGTTCTATTAATTTTTTGAATATCTTCTAAGTCTATATCAATATCATCTTCTAGTACAAAATCCATTTGTTTTACTCTTTTTATTGAAGAATAATTGTTAGGTTCTTCAAAATTATATATATGAAAACTAAAAACATTTTCGGCATAAGTAAAAAATATAGGCATTATTTTTTTATTTGTATTTAAATTATAGACAAATAAATACGGATAAAATAATTGTCTTATTAAAAAATCATCTGGAGTACCTAGCTTTGCTTCAAATATTCCAATATTATATAGATTTTCATATGTAGAATCTATTTCTATTTGACTATTTTTCACAATAATATTATGGCTATCTTGTTTTGAAATATTGGAATCAATTGAAAATCTAAGCTCCTTAGATCCTAATCTGTTTGTTAATGTCAGAAAAGAATATGTTTCGCTTAAAGTCTCAATTACTTCATCTATCATCCCTGATGCATAAGCTACATTCAATGCAATTGCTTCACTAGTTATACTTTTAGGATCAATTGTCAGAATTTCATTTGGAAACCTCTTTTTTATAGGTTTTAGAACTTTATCATATTCAACTTTCCCATGAGTTTTAAAGTTACCTATTAAATACGTTCCTCTTGAGTTAGGTAAAATTGACAAATTGTTTTCTCTAAATAATGACGGTAAGTTATTTTTATGATCAAATTTGGTCATCAAACGAGCTTCTCTTTGCCCAATTTGATTTATTTGTTTTGAACTTATTTGGAATACGCCCTTATTTTTAACTTCATTAACAATTCTTAATTTTTCAAATAAAACGCCCCACGCTTCATCATTTTTAGTTAAAAACTCTTTCTTCATTTACCCACCTCACAAATTCTATTCACTTTTATAATTCATTATCAAAACTTCATCAACTTTTCCTCTTTTATTAGCTACATTATTTATCATTCTATTTGCCCCTAATATTAAAGTGGTTGACTTATACTCTTTGTATAGTTCATGAATTAAAGGTACAGAAGAGTTTGAGAGCATTACAAAACATCCTTTTTTATCTAATTCTACAAAAGTATTTCTCAGCTCTTCTTGTTCTCTAACCCCAAAACCATTCAATGTGTATCCAACAAACGATTGGCTATCATCAGATAATGGTGCATAGGGAGGATCTAAGTAGATAAAATCTCCTTTTTTAGCAGATTTTACTGCTTCTTTATAGTCACCATTCAAAATAATAACTTTATTCTTATTTAAATATTTGGAAACTGCTTTTAAAGTTGTTTCATCTAAAATTTTGGGATTTTTATAATTTCCAAACGGAACATTAAATTGTCCACTTGAATTAACCCTGAATAACCCGTTATAACAAGTTTTATTTAAATATATAAGTCTAGCAGCTTTTTCAGTGCTACTCATTTTATCTAAAGTACCGTCTCTATCATATTCTCTAACAATATAATAATCTTCTTTATTATTTTTTTCTTGATAGCTCTTCAATTCATCAATCAATAATTCTAATTCATTTTGTATTACCTTATATGCATTTATCAACTCACTATTAAAATCATTAATAACGATATCGCTGTGTTGGATATCCATAAACACAGAGCCAGCTCCTACAAATGGTTCATAATACCTTTTAAACTCTTTTGGATAGTATTTTTTCATTTCAGGAATTAACTGCCTTTTTCCCCCAGCCCATTTTAAAAATGGCTTTACCATTGGATTTTTAAATTTACTCATTTTTACACTCTCCCACGTATAAACTATAATATCAAATTATTACTTATTTTACCACAAAACGAACGTAAGTTCTTGTGTGCATAAAAAAAGACTTGCTACTATTACAAGTCTACTTTTGAATTTAAATTATTTTCTATTTATCAAATTCTTCTCCCCAAGTCGAACTTCCTGCCCAAACCTTTTCATACTTCTTACCTTCTTTTGTACCACTTTCATAGAATTTTACTTCTCCTATTTCAATAACACCTTTTTTAAAAGAAAATTTCTCTTTCTCTAGTTCACTAATATCGATCCCATCAAGTACGTCACTTGGATTTAACTCATTAGAACTTTTGGACATCTTCATATCTAAGTAATTTTTATCAACGATTTCAAGTACGCCTTCACTTGCAGGAGGATTATACTGTGCTGATTCTGCTACTTTATATTTTTTCTTATCGTCACTAGATGAAACTATTTCCAACTTATGTACTTGTACATCTTCACTAGAATTTTTTGATGTTGTCATAGATTTAGTTTGCTCATAATAGTAAACTCCTGATAAATCTTTCTTTCCACAACCTGATAAAACTATCAAACTAACAATGGCTAATAAAATACTTACTTTTACTTTTTTCATAATCCCTACACCCCTTAATTTTCTATACATATATAAAAGACTGGGTTAAAACTAATCTAGTTTTTCCAGTCTCTATGTTTAACTTATTTTTTTGATGTGTTAAATGCTGATATCGTCGAAGATACAGCTGTGACTCTAGCACTTCTTTCTGTTGCTTGTACAGATACTAAATTTTGTTCAGCTAGATTGATTTGATATTCTGCATTTAGTTGATTCTCTAATAAATTAAATGCTTCTTGTAACGTTGTCGCTCTTTCCTCATTTATAAGTTGATACAATCTATTTATAGAATAAGAATCATAAAATTTAATAGGGAAATTTTGAATCTCAGCTTGATATTCTGGTTTACTCATTTCTAGTTCTAATTGTTTTTCCAAAATTTCAACTTTTTTAGAACTTTCTTTCATTTTTCTATATTTTAAAATGCCTAAAATTATAGCTATCCCTAAAAGAATCATGCCTACATCATACCCCTGTAATCCACCTGCATATATTCCAACTAGAGATAAAACTATAATTGGAACATTCCATGACTTCTTAGCTTGTTGCTTTACAGCTAATGATTTACTTAAACTTTTCTCTAGCTGAGTTGCTTCTTTTGTTACTTTATGTTTTCGTGCCAAACTATTCAATAGTTCTTCTTTATTCATAGTACTTCTCCCTACTATCACAATTAAAAAAACTAATTATTTTCCCATAAAGCAGTTCCATAGCTTTGAGCTGCGTAGCCTTCTAACAATAAGTTATCTGCATAATTATCAATAAACTGACGAGCTTCTTCTTTGGTTTCAAAGAGATTAGCACCTAAAGCAATATCAAACTCATTTGTATCTCTTCCTTCATACCAAACCGTATAATTTTTTTGAACTGGTGGTTTTGGGTCAACTGGATCAGTTGGTGTCGTTGGATCTACTGGTTTAACAGGATCAACAGGCTTCACAGGGTCTACTGGATTAGTTGGCTCGATTGGTTTAACTGGAGTAGTCGGCTCAACTGGTTTGACTTCTACTTCATTACCACCTTGTATTTGATCATCTGGAATATTATTTTCTATCACATCTCCAGTAACATCTGATCCAATTGGTTTACTTGGAATAATCTTGTTAGAGTCTTCAACTTTTACCCCTTGATTAACTTGGTTACCATTTGGTGTTTGAGCGATTAAATTGCCCGATTTATCCCATTTAATGATTGTTCCTACTGCTAAATGATATTCTTCACCATTTGATAAATTAATGTTGTTAATAGCTGATAATGTTTCAACATTCACATTAATTTTCATACCAATAGCCCACAGAGTATCTCCCTCTACCATAGTATAGCTATTTTGACCTTCAACTATTTTGATACTTTCAGGAGTATTTGCCTTCCATGTTGTAGATGCAAGTACTGTCGTTCCTGTTCCAATTGTTATAACTCCAAGTGCAATTAAAGCTAAACTTCTAACATTATTTTTGAATTTCAAATCCTTTTTTTTCATAAAATAATTCTCCACCTTTCATATAAAAGTACACGTATTAAATATACTTAATACAAATAATACTAGCATATTTACTAAAAAGTATCAATATTACATGTATAAAGTATATGCAAAAGCTATACAACTGTTTGATATTGTTATTCGAGAGGGTGATTAATAATGTCTTTAGAATTTTTTGGGGAAAGATTAAAAGCAGTTCGAAAAGCAAAGCGCTTAACACAACTAGACTTATCTAAAAGATTAGATGTAAGTAAAGGTACTATTTCATCTTACGAACAAGGTGTTTCTTTTCCTTCAATTGAAACATTAATAAAGATTTGTCATATATTAGATACATCATCAGATTATCTAATAGGAATTTCTGATAACTTACCTTTTAAAATGGGTGGTTTGACAGATGAGCAGATGGAGAGTGTTCTTCAATTTGTTTCCTTAATAGAAAAGGCAAATAGTATTATTGAAAATGAATAATAACAATCTAATAAAAAATAGCTAATGAAATCAAAGTTCTAAGACTTAGATTTCATTAGCTATTTTTTGATTTTAAACTCCATTTTTAATAAACTACCTTGCCACAATAGAATTAATACACAAAAGATATCCTGCAAAATCACCTAATCTCTTTCTACTTTCATTACCTGAAATTAGTTTTTCATGCCAAGAAACATCTTTCCCAACTTTTTGCATGTATCTAGAAAGAGGAGCTAAATTAGACATATAGGCATTATGTAGACTAGTTCTCGTTGAATCAATCACTTCTTTTTCCTCTTTAGATAGATATAACCATCTATTTCTTATCTCAACATATTTCACAGCAGACTTTATAAGACTTGAGTATAGCTCAATTGATGTCTCATCATTTAAATCTATTCCTTTTGACAAATCATTATAAATTTCTATCGCTTCCTCAAATGACATTGAATCTGTCTTTGATAGGTACTCCTCATGATTAAACATAAATTTATTCTCCTTTAAATTCAAACAAATTTTTCTAACAAAAAAGAACACAAAAATTAAATAGTTTGTGCCCTTCTCGCTTTATATGAAAACGTTTTCTCGTAAAAACAAAACCGTTGCCGTTGCATACGCAACGCCAACCTTCGGGTTTGTTACCCCGTACCCCACTTTAATTACGAATAATTTTTTTATTTTTTATTATTCACAAATAACAAATCTCTCTAAGTGCATTTTAAACAAAAAGTTCAATCTTGTCAAGAACTTTTTTAGAGAGATTGGGAAAGGAGATAAATAGCCAAATGAACAAAAAAAATACAATAAAACTAACTAGGAGAAATGAACATGAGAAAAAAATACAAAAAATCAGGATACTCAACAAAATTAGCTGAGGAATATATTGAAAAAAGTAACGCTATTCATAGCATTAGCACGGAATTAGAAGAACAATACAAATACGAAGACAATAAACGAACAGATGAAATCTCAGGATATAAAGCATGGTTTAGCCAAAAAGACCTTCCACCATTTGCTGTCAAATTTGAAAAAAAAATTGATTTACCTGAGTATTTATCAATTGTGACTATCGAAAATCTTCAAGCTATTGAAGTAAACTATAATGTCTACTTCAAAGCCGATGATATCAAGGTGATTAAATGATGACCAAAAAAGAGCTAGAAAAATACATATTACAAAGTCTTAATATGGCTCTGGGGTCAATCATGCAAGGTGAAACTAGTTATACAAATAGTTTCACCTGTGAAGTGACGGAAGAAGGATTAATCTTTCTTCCTCGGCTTCCAGCTGGATACATTATTGACGATAACCTATATCAAAAAATTTTTTTAATCGTCAATGCTTCATTGTATCCACGATTCACTTTATTAAAGCAAAGTTCAGCTTATTTTATCCCTATAAAATCTAAAGATATACACACGGAAAGAGCTTTATTCTTTCCGTGGAAATTGGGGATTTCTGAGAGATTAGTTATTCCTGATTTAGGGAAATTCAGTGCTACTCATAAGGGGAAAATTCCTCTTATGAAAAATCTTGAGATAGATTACAACAAAGTCACTTCTATTGCTATAGCAGGAAATAGTGGCTCTGGTAAATCATATGCTTTAACTTACTTTTTAACTATGTTGAAACAAATCTCAGACTTAATCATAGTCGATCCTAAATTTGACACACCAAGTAGATGGGCGAAAGTTAACAATATTGATGTAATTCATCCTCAGAAAAATCGTTCTAAATCAGATTTTGTATCTGAAGTTAATGAAAATTTGAGTCAAATATTAAATCTTATTTATCAAAGGCAAGAAGAACTCTATAATGATTCAAAAAAAATATTTAAGCACCAAACTATTGTTATAGATGAAGTTCTTGCCTTGACTGAGGGGATTAATAAAAATATAAAAGACTCATTTTTTTCATTACTATCACAGATAGCATTACTTGGAAGAGCAACTAAAGTTCATCTTCTGTTGGTTAGCCAAAGGTTCGACCACAATACTATTCCAGTATCGGTCAGAGAACAGATGAACGTTTTAATTCAAGTTGGAAATATAAATAAAAAAACAACACAATTTTTGTTTCCAGATCTTGACCCTGAAGGAATTGTAATTCCATCTGGAAAAGGAACAGGGCTAATCCAAATTATTGATAATGAGCAACCTTATCAAGTACTACCGTTGCTTTGCCCAACTTATTACTATGAAAGAGGTGTTTTAGTATGACAAAAACACATTTTATAAAGACGTTTAATACCCCATTAATAGCATTAGGAACAACCTTATGTACAACTACACTCTTTAATATAGCAAAACGATTTGTTGTAGAAATTTCAAGTAGTGATAACTTAATGTCGCAACTACCTTTCTCATTAATATTTGATTTATCTATGAAAGTTGCCGGCATATCTCTGTTTACATCATTAATAGCTATAATGATAGCAGTCATTGTTGTTATTTGCGAACTAGCTGACAGAAAATGGAACGATTCTTTAGATAACCTATACCCATCAATAATTGAAACTATAAAAACTAGAAAGTACTTATATCAACGAGTTCTTTTTGGGCAGAATCGCACTATAAATCAAAAGCTATTTAATAAATCATTAAAGTATCTTTATGTGGATATTAGAAATGATAGGTATATTCTATTTATGAAGTACCCTTCAACTGACCAAGCTAACGAATTATTGGAACAGAAGATTGAGTCCTTAACAAAACATATAAAAACCAAAAATACTAATTTATTTTCTTTCTCCGAAGCGTCTTATGAAAAAGATGGCGTTTGGTTAATTGGAAGTAGAAAAAATAGTTAATAGTTTATTGTCGCTTTTTTATCACAACGTGATAAAAAAAAGCGACAATTCTATCTCATCTTAGAAAACAACTTGTTCAAACAAATTCGGCAATTAACTAAGTTGAATTAACGAAGTCTATTCTACTTAGTTAGTTGTCTTTCATTTGATTTATCAATCAAATGAGTAATTTTTTAACTCTAACTATTCTCTACGGGTGTATCCGACAGGGCTTGTCAACATGTCGGATACTTAAAAACCAATAAAACCGATATTTATAAAGCTACTTCAACAATAAGCTACACAGAATAATTAAAAGAATGGATTTTAACTATGACTAATTATAAGAAATTATCCACTTTAACTTGTGTAATGGTTGTACAACAGTTAGAACCTGAACACTGGCAAGGTTGGAACAGTAAAATCATTGATGATGCTCGCAATAATTCAATCGAACCCTTAATAAAAGAAATCATCAAAAAAATTGAAGAAGAAGATTGCATCGTCTCAGAAGCCTATGGTATTAAGCATGATAAAGATGAAATAAGCGTTTGGGATACTCAAACAAAAACATATATTTCAAATACTAAAACAACACATATACATCTATTAATCAAATTTGAAAAAGGAGCTACATTAGAAAATTTAGCTAGTTACATAGGTTTAGAATCTCAATACTTAGAAAAAGCTAAATCTGGACGATATGGCTATGATAACTTACTCGCTTATCTTATCCATGCGAAAGACAGAGATAAGTATCCTTACTCCCCTGAAGAAGTAATAACCGTTCGAGGAGAAAACTACCTCACTATCTATAATCAAAAAAAAGAGTCATGGACTAAAGGACGTGCAACTAAAGAAGCTTCCGAAGCTAATTTAAGTGTAGATTACTTAATATCTGAAATTCTTGAGGGAAATATTTCTAAAAACGAAATCCTTCTTACTGATGATTACTATAAAACATATGCTCTTAATCAAAGAAAAATAGATGATGCTTTTTCTGTTTATACTGAAAAAAAAGGACTTAAAACAATTAATGCTCTGGAGAATGGGGAATTTAAAAAAACTATTCTTTTTATAACTGGTGATAGTGGAGCTGGAAAAACAGTCTTTTCAAAATTACTAATATCAAAAATTAAGCAATTGGCAAAAGAAAAAAATGAACGATGGGAACATTGTATGACTGCTTCAACTAACCCTTTTGATGAATACAATGGGCAAGAGATTCTTTTTATGGACGATGTCCGAGGAGATAGTTTGACTGCATCGGATTGGTTGAAATTACTTGATCCATATACCGTTAGTCCAATTTCTGCTCGTTATCGAAATAAAGTTGGATCAGCAAAAATTATTATTATTTCAAGCATTAAGGATTCTAACAGTTTTTTCTATGATTCAAAAAATAATGTAAATGAAGATATAAATCAATTTATTAGAAGGTTAGACATATTAGTAAATATTAATGATGTTTATCACCTGTCCTTCCCTGTAAAAGAGAAAAAAACAACTCAACCTTTTTCTGATTCAGTTGAAAAAGAAAAATATATCTATACATTTTCAAATGAATTAATGATTGATAAGAATAATGCTGTGAGAACAATACTTGAAACATTTATTAATAATATGAAATGGAGGTAAAAAATATGAACGTCATATTACTAGATGAACAAGTGAAAGAAATTCAACAGCTAATATCTAATTTAATAGAGCAAGAAATAAAGTTTCATCTCACCAATCTAAATTTATCTAGTCCCTACCTAAATAAAAAACAAACTTGTGAGTACCTAAATATTTCTAATAACACTCTAGATAATTGGATAACTAAAGGTTTACCAACTATAAGAATTGGAAAAACAATTAGATTTGATAAAAATGAAATTCATAAATGGATAAATGGGCTAGAAAAATAATCATAATTGATTTATGATTTTACTATGATAATTTTCTAGCTCAAACTAAAAGGAGAAATTTATCATGGCAATAACAAAAACAGAAAATGGAACATATAGACTTAGAATGTATATCCCTGAAGAAGTAAAATCATCTTTAGGGATTTCCTCTAAGGTAGTTGAAAAAAGATTCAAAAAAAGAAGTGATGCCAGAAAATTTGAAATAGAGTTATTAACTAAAATTTCAAATATATTTGATGGAGGTATAGACATACCTTTAGAGAGTGACGGTAACATTCTTTTTTCAGATTTTTATACAAACATATGGTGGGAAGCATACAAATCAGGACAAACAACTTCTACTGCTAAGCCACCAACCATTGTCACTATTGAAAATACTGAAATTATATTTAGAAAGCATATTTTACCACTCTTAGGTAATTATTCAATTGATTTTCTAAATAATAATAAACAAGTTATTCTCAATTTAATGACTCAAAAATCTAGAGAATATGCTAATTTCAAAACAATAAAAAGTTATGTTATTTCAATTTTTGATTGGGCAGAAGAACTGGATTATATTGAATATAATCGAATTGCAAAAACGATTAGAAGAATAAAAGCTATTAAGAAAATTCAACTACAAGAAGAAAAAAATGATTCTGATCTATACTTATCAAAAGAAGAATTACAAGCATGGTTTTCAGCATTTCAACAAGACTTAGAACAAGACAAACTGTCTTTAAAAGACTACGTTTTATTCTTTACTACATTCTTTCTTGGAAACAGAAAATCAGAATCTTATGCTCTACAATGGAAGCATATCAACTTAGAAAATAAAGAAATTAGTTTAGTACAAGCTTTAGACAGAAAAAAAGGTGTGAAAAATACTAAAGGAAATAAAAAAACTATTTTCTCAATACCTGCTGAGCTAACAGCTTTACTCCACTCTTGGAAAATTCAACAAAAACAAGAATTGGCTAAATTTAATATTCTTCAAGTTGATGAACAGTATGTATTTACTTATATTGATTCTAAAGGCAATGTAAATAGTCGCTTACACGCTGATTACTTAAATAATAAAATGAAAACAGTTAAACGTAGACACCCTGAACTTACACACGCTACACCACACAAATTACGCCATACAGGAGCAACTTTAGCTCGCTTGAGTGGTGTATCTATAGAAACTATCTCTGAGGCTCTAACACATAGTGATACAAATACAACAAAATACTATGTTAATACGTCAAATATAGTTCCTATGGCTGTCGGGGAAATCGCTTATCGAAATTTGAAAAATTGAATGGTGTGAAAATGGTGTGAATTTTGGTGTGAACTTTTTAAAAAAGCGTAAAAAAAACACCCTTTGGTGTGAACCAAAAGGTGTTTGAAACGTTGATATATAAGTAATATTAACGTTTTGAGAATTGTGATGCTTTACGAGCTTTTTTAAGACCTGGTTTTTTACGTTCAACCATACGAGCGTCACGTGTTAACAAGCCAGCACGTTTAAGAACTGGACGGAAGTCTGGGTCTACTGTTAGTAACGCGCGAGCGATACCGTGACGAGTTGCGCCAGATTGTCCTGCGTATCCACCACCGTTAACGTTAACTAATACATCATAAGATCCTTTAGTTTCAGTTGCTACTAGTGGTTGCATGATTACTTCACGTAAGTCAGCATGTGGAATATATTCTTCAATATCTTTGTTGTTCATAACTACTTTACCTGTACCTGGTACTAAGCGTACACGTGCTACAGATTTTTTACGACGGCCTGTGCCGATATATTGTACTTTAGCCAATGAAATTCCCTCCTTAAATTAGGTTAGTAATGTCTAATACTTCTGGTTTTTGTGCTTGTTGTTCATGTTCGCTTCCACCATAAACGAATAATTTAGAACCTTGTTTACGTCCTAAAGTATTTTTTGGTAACATACCTTTGATAGAAGTTTCGATTAAACGACGAGAATTTTTAGCACGTAATTCACCAGCAGTGACAGATTTTAATCCACCTGGGTGTTGGCTATGACGATAATAAACTTTATCAGTCGCTTTGTGTCCTGTTAATTTAATCTTGTCTGCATTAATTACAATTACATAATCACCAGTATCTACATGTGGTGTAAATGTTGGTTTATTTTTTCCGCGTAAGATTGACGCTACGACAGTAGATAGACGACCTAAAGGAACATCTGTTGCATCTACTACATACCATTTACGCTCTACTTCGCCTGGTTTGGCCATATATGTTGTACGCATGGGTTTCTTTCCTCCAATTTTCTTCTGTTGTTTGACAATACACAATAAGATTCCGGGGCTCATCGTGGGGCAAACAATACCATTTACCATATTAAAGGTAATTCGTTCATCTGTCAATCGTTTTCCGAAGTTTTTTTCAATCTTTTTTCTAATCTAAAGGCTTGTCATACTTGACTTCCATCAAATATAAACCTTGCGGATGAGCAGTCGGTCCTGTCATTTTCTTGTCTTGACTCTCTAGGGCGCGTTGTATGGCGTCCTGAGGTAAACGACCGCCACCAATCTTAAGTAAGGTCCCAACGAGCATACGCACCATTTTATAGAGGAATCCGTTGCCTCTAAAAATAAACAGTAACTCATGATCTGGTTGTTCTTCAATACGCACTTCATAAACAGTGCGCGTTTTATCCTCAACTGAACTACCTGTTGCACAAAAAATGCTAAAATCATGTGTCCCAACAATATCTTTTGCTGCTTCACGCATCACATCAAGATCTAAATCGTATTGGTAGTGTGACGTGTACAGACGTTTGAATGGACTTTTTGTTGGACTACGATCGACACGGTAGTGATACGTCTTCTCTGTCGACATATAGCGCGCGTGGAACATCTCATCAACTTCTTCGACACTGGTAATATTAATATCATGTGGCGTTTGCGTATCGAGCGCATAACGCAGCTTCTCAGCGTCTCGTGGATGCAGCATGTCAAAATGAATGACTTGACCTACAGCATGAACTCCTGCATCCGTACGTCCTGACGGATGAATCGTGACTCTTGTGCCACTGTTTAATTTTTTTAATGTTTTTTCAAGCTCTTCTTGAATCGTTCGTCCATTTTTTTGAATTTGGAACCCCGCATAATTGGTTCCATCATATTGAATAATCGCTTTAAAACGAGGCATTCTTTCACTTCCCTTTAAAATAATTAAGCAGTTATAACAGAAGCATTCGGCTGTTTTCTACCCAAATGCCTTCTATCACAACCTTTACTCGTAATTAAAGGAGTATGACTATTTTTGTCACACTCCCTTATTTATTTCATCTTTAATTTCTAACCCACATTAACAAGGCTGTTAAAACAACCATGCTCACAATGATCAGTGTATCTTTAAGTGTCCAACGTAAAACACGATACTTACTCCGCCCTTCACCGCCACGATAACCTCTTGCTTCCATTGCAAGTGCCAAGTCTTCAGCACGGTCAAATGCACTAACAAAAAGTGGAATTAACAGCGGTACAATAGCTTTCATCTTTTGCATTAAATTGCCTTCATTAAAATCAACACCACGCGCACGTTGCGCATTCATAATTTTTTCTGTTTCATCCATTAATGTTGGTACGAATCTAAGTGCAATCGAAAGCATCATTGATGTTTCATGAGCTGGGAACTTAACCGCCTTTAATGGTCTTAACAGATACTCAATCGCATCTGATAAAGATAATGGCGCTGTGGTTAGTGTTAATAGCGTCGACATCAGAATAATTAAGACAAAGCGGAAAAAGATATATGCACCGTTAACTAAACCAAATTCACTAACTGTTAAAAAGCCTAGTTTAAAATAGACTTCGCCACCTGTTGTAAAAAGTATTTGTAGAGAAACAGTAAACAGGATTAACCAAATTAATGGTTTCACCCCTTTGATGAAAAAGCCTAAATTTATTTTAGATGCTAGAATCGCTGCTAAAACAAATAAAAACATGACACCAAAAGAGACAAAGTTATTACAAAAGAAGATAATAATAATAAAGTAAAAACTCGTAAGTAATTTTGCACGTGGATCCAAACGATGAACGAATGAATCTCCCGGGATAAAACGACCTAATAAAAGTTTATTCATGCTTTTTTAGATCCCCCTTTATGTTTGCCGTCAACTCATCAGCAAGCTCTGCCACCGTCAAAGGCAATTGCGAAAACTGAACACCTTCGTCCATCAAGCGGAAGGCAAATTCAGTTGCACTCGGTACACCCAACTGTTTTTCTTTTAGCCACGCATAATCACTAAAAATCTCACGCGGATGGCCATCTTTTTGAATCTTACCTTTTTCTAAAACAATCATATAATCAGCATACTCTGCCACATCATCCATTAGATGCGTCACAAGAATAATACTCAAGCCCTTATCTTTATGCAGACGATAAAACATATCCATCATTTCTTTACGACCTTTAGGATCTAGACCTGCTGTTGGCTCGTCCAAGATAATAACTTCTGGTTCCATCGCTAAAACACCAGCAATTGCCACTCGACGCATTTGTCCTCCAGATAAATCAAAAGGTGAACGGTCTAAATAAGACGCATCTAAGCCTACTAATTCGATCATTTCAGCTGCTAAACGAGTTGCCTCTTCTTCTGAAACGCCGAAATTTTTTGGTCCAAAAGCAATATCCTTGGCAACTGTCTCTTCAAACAATTGTGACTCAGGAAATTGAAAAACAATCCCAACTTTTTTACGCAATGGTTTTAAATTTTTATTCGTTGTTTCAGGTGTAATTTCACGATTCCCCAATATCACACGACCACTCGTTGGTTTCAACAACGCATTTAAATGTTGTAAGAGCGTTGATTTCCCACTACCAGTATGCCCAACAATTGCTGTATAACTATGACTAGGAATTTCTAAATTAATATCAAATAAAACCCGTTGCTCAAATGGTGTTTTAGGTTGGTAAGTGAAATTTACTTCTTCAAACCGGATGTCCATAGCCATTCCACCAACCTTTCTTCCGTCAGATATTCTTGCGGTACTTCAATCTCACGATCTTCTAACGCCGCTTTTAATTTTTCTGGAAACGGAATATCTAAACCTTGCTCAACAAGCTCACGGTTACCCGAAAAAATTTCTTCTGGTGTCCCTTGAGCAACTAATTGTCCTGAATTCATCACTAAGACACGATTAGCAAAAGCCGCTTCATCGATGTCGTGCGTAATTGAAATCACCGTTAGATTCGATTCATCTTTAATTTTCTTAATCGTTTGAATCACTTCTGCTCGTCCTTCTGGATCAAGCATTGAAGTCGCTTCATCTAGGATAATGACATCAGGACGTAATGCTACCACGCCTGCTATCGCAACCCGTTGTTTTTGGCCTCCTGACAACATTGAAGGCTCTCTTAAAGTAAATTCTGACATGCGTACGCGTTCAAGAGCATCTTTCACACGCACTAACATTTCCTCGCGTGGAATACCTTGATTTTCTAAGCCAAAAGCCACGTCATCTTCAACAGTTGATCCCACAAATTGATTATCTGGATTCTGAAAGACCATGCCAATCATTTTTCGCATATCCCACAGATTCTCTTCTGTTAATTTTTCGCCATTAATCAAAATTTCGCCTGCTGTTGGACGAATTAGACCATTAATTGTTTTGGCTAACGTTGACTTCCCCGAACCATTATGACCAATTAAAGCGACCCATTCCCCAGGGTTGATCGATAATGATACATTGTCTAATGCTTTTTTATCATCTTCATGATAGTTAAATGTAATCTCTTTTAATTCAATTTGAGGATGACTCATCAGATATCTCCCTTTTCTATATAAATTAAAAAGCTTCTTTCTACCTTTTACTAACAGTACAGTAAAAAGCACAAAAAAACGAATAATTGTGTTTATGATCGTCAAAATACGTGAAACGGTTCCAATTTTGGGTAAAAAAAAGCACTTTATATGATGAGAGCGTACCCCCCGAAACGAATTTCGGAGGGCAAGCACCGAGCTAGACTCGGAGTAAGAATACTCCAACATCATAACACTCTAAAAGAATCATCTATAAAGTGATGCATAACAAATATATTATACTAATTCAATGATAACCATTGGTGCAGCGTCTCCACGGCGTTGTCCTTTTTTAAGGATGCGTGTATAACCACCTTGACGGTCTGCATAACGAGGTCCTAAATCATTAAATAATTTTTGTAAAGCTGTTTCTTGAACGATAGTTTCTTGGTCATCAGCTAAGTGTGCTTCTAAAACTTCGTCACGAACGAATGATGCCGCTTGACGACGAGCATGAAGATCTCCGCGTTTACCTAAAGTAATCATTTTTTCAGTTGTTGAACGAATTTCTTTAGCACGAGCTTCTGTAGTCTCAATGCGTTCATTAATAATTAAGTCAGTCGTTAAATCACGAAGTAAAGCTTTTCTTTGGCTACTTGTGCGACCTAATTTACGATAACTCACGTCGTATTTCCTCCTTTAATCGATGTTAATGACTAGTCGTCTTGGCGTAATCCTAAGCCTAAATCACCTAGTTTAGCTTTCACTTCTTCTAGAGATTTACGTCCTAAGTTACGGACTTTAATCATTTCCGCTTCAGATTTATTTGTTAATTCTTGTAACGTGTTGATACCAGCACGTTTCAAGCAGTTGTATGAACGTACAGATAAATCTAATTCTTCGATAGTTGTTTCCAACATTTTTTCTTTTTGTGTTTCTTCTTTTTCGATCATAATTTCAGCATTCTTAGCTTCGTCCGTAAGGTTAACGAAAATATCTAAGTGCTCAGTCAAGATTTTTGCTGCTAAACTAATAGCTTCTTGTGGAGCGATAGATCCATCTGTCCAAACATCTAAAGTTAATTTGTCAAAATCATCACGACGACCCACACGTGTGTTTTCTACTTGATAGTTCACACGACTCACTGGAGTGTAGATAGAATCTACCGGTAACACACCAATTGGCATATCTTCCGATTTGTTTTCGTCTGCTTGAACATACCCACGGCCAGGTTTAACCATAAGGCTTGCACGGAATGTTGCTCCTTCAGCTACACTACAAATGAATAAATCTTTATTCATAATTTCAACATCACTATCAGTCAATATGTCGCCTGCTGTTACTTCAGCTGGGCCAGTGATATCGATTTCTAATGTTTTCTCTTCTTCCGCGAAAAGTTTTAATGCTAAGCCTTTAATATTTAAAATGACTTGCGTTACATCTTCACGTACTCCAGGAATTGTTGAAAATTCATGTAAAACACCTTCAATTTGTAGATTAGTGATTGCAGCACCTGGAAGAGATGACAATAAGATACGGCGTAAAGAATTTCCTAAAGTTGTTCCGTAACCTCTTTCTAGAGGCTCGATTACGAACTTACCATAGTCTCTATCTTCATCAATTTTTGTGATTCTTGGTTTCTCAAATTCAATCATTCTTATCTATACCCCTTTCAAAACGAAAAGTGTCCTGTTCAATGTCGCTAAAAGTCCTAACAAAGGAATGATTCTCTCATTAAACACGACGGCGTTTTGGAGGGCGGCATCCATTGTGAGGAACTGGAGTAACGTCACGAATTGCTGTCACTTCTAATCCTGTTGCTTGTAATGAACGAATAGCTGCTTCACGACCTGAACCAGGTCCTTTAACAGTTACGTCAACAGTTTTTAAACCGTGTTCCATTGCTGCTTTAGCTGCAGTTTCTGCTGCCATTTGAGCCGCAAATGGTGTTGATTTTTTACTACCTCTGAATCCCAATGCACCTGCTGATGACCAAGAAATAGCATTTCCATGTACATCTGTTAGCATCACAATTGTATTATTGAATGTAGAGTGGATATGTGCCACACCTGCTTCAATATTTTTTTTCACTCGACGTTTTCTAGTAACTTTTTTTGCTACCATGAAGCTTTAAACCTCCTTCACTCTAATCTTATTTTTTCTTGCCAGCGATAGAACGAGCTGGTCCTTTTCTAGTACGTGCATTATTTTTCGTGTTTTGTCCACGAGTTGGTAATCCACGACGGTGACGCATACCTCTGTATGAACCAATTTCCATCAAACGTTTGATGTTTAAGTTCACTTCACGACGTAAGTCACCTTCAATTTTTAATGAGTCAACTGCTGCACGGATCGCGTCAGTTTGCTCATTTGTTAAATCGCGCACGCGAATTTCTTCAGAAACGCCTGCTTCTTTTAAAACTTTTTGTGCTGTGTTTTTTCCGATACCATAAATGTATGTAAGAGAAATTACAACACGTTTATCACGAGGGATATCTACACCTGCAATACGAGCCATTATTCGTTAACCTCCTTTTATCCTTGACGTTGTTTATGTTTTGGGTTTTCACAGATAACCATAACTCGACCTTTACGACGAATTATTTTACATTTTTCACAAATTGGTTTAACTGATGGTCTTACTTTCATGATTATACCTCCTTGATTTTACGGAGTACAATTATTTAAAGCGATAAGTAATACGGCCACGTGTTAAGTCATACGGAGATAACTCAACCGTTACCTTGTCGCCAGGTAAAATACGAATGTAATGCATTCTGATCTTTCCTGAAACGTGTGCCAAGATAACATGCCCATTTTCTAATTCAACTTTAAACATTGCATTCGGCAAAGTTTCGACGACTGTACCTTCGATTTCAATCATTTCTTCTTTCGCCACAACTAGTACCTCCTTAATAACATTGTTTTAAATTTGACATGCTGACAAACTGAACAATAGAATTCACACTTCTTTTTTTCAACTTGACTATTATACCATAATAAATCAAGAATCAAAAGTTGACTCATGGGATTTTAACATATATTAAAATTATAAGTCAAGCAAAAAGGTGACTCGCTGAATGTTAGATAGCTAAAATGTGGCTTATTTCGATTCATCCAATATTTTTTTAATATCTTCAAAAACGAGATTAATATCACGATTTCCATCAACTGCAGAAATCAGTTTTTGGTTTTCATAATAAGCTAAGATTGGTTCTGTGTTTTTGATGTTCACTGCTAAACGATTTTTAACCGTTTCTGGTTTGTCGTCTTCTCTTTGATAAAACTCATGACCACCACAACGATCACATGTACCTTCCACTTTTGGTGGGTTATACATTTTGTGATAAGTAGCGCCACATGTCTTACAAATGAAACGACCTGCTAATCGTTCGACAAGAACTTCAGGTTCCACATGAATGTTTAGGACAACGTCTATCTTTTTGCCTAATTCCTCTATAATTTTATCTAATTCTTCTGCTTGAGCTAACGTACGAGGAAATCCATCTAACAAAAATCCTTTTTCCGTATCAGCTTGTGCCAAGCGATCTTTAACAATCCCGTTTGTCACATCGTCCGGAACTAACTCTCCCTTTTCAATAAAAGCTTTTGCTTCTAATCCAAGTTTAGTTTCATTCTTCATTGCATCACGGAACATATCTCCAGTTGAGATATGTGGAATTCCATAAGTATCGATAATTTTTTCTGCTTGTGTTCCTTTTCCTGCTCCTGGCAACCCCATAATGATGAGATTCATTTGTCTTCCTCCTTAAGTTCGAGAAAAGTGCTGAGGCATAACCTCAACACGCACTCTTACTCTCTGATAAAACCAGTGTACTGACGTTTTAATAGTAGTCCTTCAAGCTGCTTGTTAGTTTCAAGAGCCACACTAATGACAATCAGCAAACTTGTACCACCTAAACCGATTGATTGTGGTAAATTCCACAAGTTTTGAGCTAAGATTGGTAAAATTGCCACTAATCCTAAGAAGACTGATCCAACTGTACTTAATCTCATTAATAATTTAGAGATGTAAGTTTCAGTCGGTTTACCAGGTCGTACACTTGGGATATAGCTTCCTTGCTTCTGCAAATTCTCAGCTACTTTTTCAGGGTTAACCTGAACAAATGCATAGAAGAATGTAAAAGCAACAATCAGAATCGTATAGACAATCCCACCTGGAATCGTTTGATAACTAAAAATAGTCATCAGAACTTCGTACCAGCCTTTACCACCTTGAGTAGCGGATAAAGCGCTTAGTATCATTTGAGGTGTTGCAATCAGTGAACTTGCAAAGATTACTGGGATAACCCCAGCAGCATTTACTTTTAATGGTAAATAACTACTTTGCGGTGCACCTGCAACACGTTTTGTATATTGAATTGGGATTTTTCTTTCTGCTTGTTGCACGTAAGTAACGAGTGTTACTACGGCAATAACTGCTACGACTAAGAGTAATAACAATGCGACAGATTTAAAAATATGTCCTGCTTCAACATTGACGAATAATTTTTCATAGATTTCTCTAACGCTTGTAGGGAAACGAGCAACGATACCTGCAAAGATAATCATTGAAACACCGTTACCAATTCCACGTTCCGAAATTTGTTCACCCATCCAGGTAACAAGCATCGTACCAGCTGTTAGTATTAATCCGATAGTAAAGTAAGTATATGCACTTGGCGATTTAACGAACCCTGCTTGGGTATATTGGTTAAATCCGGCTGTAATCCCTATAGATTGTGCAAACCCAATTACTAGTGCTAAATAGCGAGTCGCTTGGTTCAACTTACGTCGACCAACTTCTCCTTGTTTCGACCATTCTACAAATTTTGGAACGATGTCCATTTGTAATAACTGTATGATGATTGATGCGGTAATGTATGGAGAAACACCCATTGCGAACAGTGAGAAGTTTTCCATGGCGTTCCCACTAACTGTATTAAACATCGTTACAAGTGCAAGATCATTTAATCCAATTAATGCTTTTGCATCTACACCCGGTACAGTGATATGAGCCCCAACCCTAAACGCGAAGAGAATGAAAAGAGTAAAGAAGATCTTACTACGGATTTCCTTTACTTTAAACGAATCCTTCAACAGTTTAAACATTAGATCACCTCTATTGTACCACCAGCTGCTTCAATGGCAGATTGAGCGGATTTAGAGAATTTTGCTGCTTTAACAGTAAGTTTTTTAGATAATTCCCCGTTACCTAATACCTTGATTCCTGATTTAGCATCTTTAACGATTCCTGCTTCCATCAAGATTGTCGGTGTTACTTCTGCTCCGTCTTCGAAACGGTTTAATACGTCAAGATTAACAACAGCATAATCTTTACGGTTGATATTAGTAAATCCACGTTTTGGTAAACGTCGGAATAAAGGTGTTTGACCCCCTTCAAATCCTAAACGTACGCCACCACCTGAACGTGATTTTTGACCTTTTTGACCACGACCTGATGTTTTACCATTTCCAGATGATGATCCACGACCCACACGGTTACGTACTTGTCTTGATCCTTCTGCCGGCTTTAACTCATGAAGTTTCATTAACTCGGCACCTCCTTAAAGTAGTTTGTTGAAATTTAATTAAATTTCTTCTACGTCCACTAAATGTGACACAGTGTTAACCATACCTTTGATTGCTTCATTGTTTGGTTTAACAACAGTTGAATTAGTTTTTTTCAAACCTAATGCTTTGACTGTATCACGTTGGTTTTGGGGACGTCCAATGATACTACGTTTTAACGTAATTTTTAATTCGCTCATTTTTAGTCCTCCTATCCGATTAATTCTTCAACAGAAAGGCCTCTTAACGCGGCAACTTCTTCTGCTCTCTTCAATCTGCTTAATCCTTCAATCGTTGCGCGAACAACGTTTACAGGTGTATTTGAACCTAAAGATTTACTTGTGATATCTGAAATACCAGCTAACTCAAGGACGGCACGAACTGGTCCACCAGCTGCAACCCCAGAACCGGCAAGTGCAGGTTTCATTAAAATACGTCCACCACAGAATGAACCAATCACTTCGTGAGGAATAGTTGAACCTACCATTGGTACTTCAATTAAGTTTTTCTTAGCATCTTCTACTGCTTTACGAATAGCTTCTGGTACTTCTTGTGCTTTACCTGTACCAAATCCAACATGACCATTTCTGTCACCAACTACTACTAAAGCTGCGAAACGTAAACGACGTCCACCTTTAACAACTTTAGATACGCGGTTGATAGCAACGACGCGGTCTTCTAAGTCGAATTGTCTAGCATCAATATTAACCATGAATGGTGTTCCTCCTTCTATTAAAATTCTAGTCCATTTTCGCGTGCTGCTTGTGCTAATGCTTCAACACGGCCATGGTAAAGGTATCCACCACGGTCAAAGACTACTGCTTTAATACCTTTTTCGTTTGCTCTTTTTGCAACTGCTGCGCCTACGGCTTTAGCTGCTGCTGTTTTATCTTCTGCTGTAAATTCTTTCTCTA
Source organism: Vagococcus silagei (assembly GCF_004795745.1). Lineage (GTDB taxonomy): Bacteria > Bacillota > Bacilli > Lactobacillales > Vagococcaceae > Vagococcus > Vagococcus silagei. Next base: position 33,619 of record NZ_SDGV01000012.1, read on the forward strand.
CAGTAGAGGCACTTGCTAGCGTCACACCCGCTACGTCATCAATAATTTGAGCGTAGATGTTTTTGTTAGAACGAAAAACGTTCAAGCGTGGGCACTCAGCAGTACCAGAGATTTTGTTACGTACGCGACGATGTCTCTTTTGACGCGTTTTGTTTTTATCTGGTTTTGTAATCACAACGGTCACCTCTTATTTATTATTTACCTGTTTTACCTTCTTTACGTCTTACATATTCACCAACATAGCGAATACCTTTACCTTTATAAGGTTCTGGAGGACGTACGCCACGAATGTTAGCTGCTAATTCACCAACAACTTCTTTGTTAGCACCTTTAACAATAACAGATGTGTTAGAAGGAACTTCAACTGTAATACCTTCTGGAGCTTCGAATTCAACTGGATGAGAGTATCCAACGTTCAATACAAGTTTTTTGCCTTGTAATTGAGCACGGTATCCAACCCCGATTAATTCTAGAGCTTTTTCAAAACCTTCACTAACACCAACAACCATGTTGTTTAAGTTAGCACGCATTGTTCCATGCAAAGTTTTGTTTTCTTTACTATCGTCTGGACGAGTTAATGTCACTACGCCTTCTTCGATGTTTAATGTAATATTAGATGAAAACTCACGAGTTAATTCATCTTTAGGTCCTTTAACTGTAACTGTTGTTCCGTTTTGTGTTACTGTAACACCTGCAGGAATAACAACTGGTTTATTACCAATACGACTCACTCTAGGACACCTCCTTGATCTTTAATTTTTACCAAACGTATGCTAATACTTCTCCACCGATGTTACGTTCTCTAGCTTCTTTGTCAGTTAAGACACCTTCTGAAGTTGAGATAATAGCGATACCTAAACCGTTAAGTACTTTTGGTACTTCGTCAGCTTTAACATATGCACGTAAACCTGGTTTTGAGATACGTTTTAAGTTAGTAATAACACGTTCGTTATCTTTACCGTATTTTAAGAATACACGAATGATGCCTTGTTTGTCATCTTCGATGGTTTCTACTTCACGCACAAAACCTTCACGTTCTAAGATTTTAGCGATTTCTAGTTTAATTTTAGATGCAGGTACTTCTAATGAATCATGTCTCACGATATTCGCGTTACGGATACGAGTTAGAAAGTCTGCAATTGGATCTGTCATAACCATTGAAACATTTACCTCCTTTAGCGGTTTACTTTTTTACCAACTTGCTTTCTTCACGCCGGGAATTTGTCCTTTATAGGCAAGTTCACGGAAGCAAATACGACAAAGTTTAAATTTACGATAAACTGAATGTGGACGTCCACAGCGTTCACAACGTGTGTACTCTTGTACTGCAAATTTTGCAGGACGTTTGTTTTTAGCAATCATTGATTTTTTAGCCACGTAGTTCGCCTCCTTTAATTATTTTTGGAATGGCATTCCAAGTTGAGCTAATAATTCACGAGATTCTTCGTCAGTATTAGCAGTTGTTACGATTACAATATCCATACCTCGGACTTTATCAACTAAATCATAGTCAACTTCAGGGAAAATTAATTGTTCTTTAACACCTAAAGTATAATTTCCACGTCCGTCAAATGATTTTTTACTAATACCATGGAAGTCACGTACACGTGGTAATGAAACTGTTACTAATTTATCTAAAAATTCGTACATTCTTTCTCCACGTAGAGTAACTTTACATCCGATTGGCATACCTTCACGCAAACGGAAACCAGCGATTGATTTCTTAGCTTTAGTAATGATTGGTTTTTGACCAGTGATTAATGCTAATTCTTCAACAGCTTTGTCTAAGTTTTTAGTATTTGAAACTGCATCGCCCACACCCATGTTGACAACGATCTTTTCAACTTTTGGTGTTTGCATTACAGATGTGTAATTAAATTTTTCCATCATTGATGGTGTTACTTCTTTAAGATACTTTTCTTTTAGGCGGTTCATCTAAAAAGGGCCTCCTTCCTAATTTGCTTATTTATCTAAAACTTCTCCAGTTTTTTTGGAAATACGTACTTTCTTGCCATCTACTTCTTTGTATCCAACGCGTGTTGGTTCTCCATTAGATGGATCAATCACCATTACATTAGAAACGTGAATCGATGCTTCAGTTTCGATAATTCCTCCTTGAGGAGCTGTTGCGCTAGGTTTTTGGTGTTTTTTCATCATGTTAACACCTTCAACGATTACGCGGTCATTTTTCGGAAATACTTGTAAAATGATTCCCTCTTTGTTTTTATCTTTACCTGTGATAACTTTTACCTTATCGCCTGTTTTAACGAACATCTTGTTTCGCACCTCCTTTAAGCATGAGTATGTATTATAACACTTCTGGTGCTAGTGAGACTATCTTCATGAAGTTGCTATCACGTAATTCACGAGCAACTGGTCCAAAGATACGAGTTCCACGTGGACTCTTATCATCACGAATAATCACACATGCATTTTCATCAAATTTAATATATGAACCGTCGGCACGACGAGCGCCTGATTTAGTACGCACGATAACAGCTTTAACGATTTCACCTTTTTTGACAACACCACCTGGTGTTGCTTGTTTAACCGTACAAACTACGATGTCACCGATATTAGCAGTCTTTCTTCCAGAACCACCAAGTACTTTAATTGTTAATACTTCACGAGCACCTGAGTTGTCCGCAACTTTCATACGAGATTCTTGTTGGATCACTTGAGGTATCCTCCTTTCAAACTTTCAGCTTATTAACTTTATTGGAAAATTCGAATTAAATAATTACTGCTTCTTCAACAACTTCTAATAGACGGAAGCGTTTTGTCGCAGATAATGGACGAGTTTCCATGATTTTTACGATGTCTCCCGTTTTAGCAACGTTGTTTTCATCATGAGCTTTATATTTCTTAGAATATTTTACTCTTTTACCATAAATCTTGTGAGTTTTTTTAGTTTCTACAACAACTGTGATAGTTTTATCCATTTTGTCTGAAACCACACGTCCAGTGTACACTTTACGTTCATTTCTCTCTTGAGTCATCTATATATGGCCTCCTTCCACTATTACTTAGCAGTCTCTTGTTCACGCAAAACAGTTTTGATGCGTGCAATCGATTTGCGAACTTTTGAAACTCGAGCTGTGTTTTCTAATTGACCTGTAGCTAATTGGAAACGTAAGTTGAATAATTCTTCTCGATACTCTTTCTCTTTAGCGATCATTTCAGCAGTGGTTAACTCTCTGATGTCTTTAACCTTCATTCGATTCACCACCCATTTCTTCACGTTTTACAATTTTAGTTTTGATTGGTAATTTGTGAGAAGCAAGTCTTAATGCTTCACGAGCTACTTCTTCTGGCACGCCAGCGATTTCAAATAAAATTTTACCGCGTTTAACTGGTGCTACCCAACCTTCAGGTGCCCCTTTACCAGAACCCATACGAACACCAATAGCTTTTGATGTATATGATTTGTGAGGGAAGATTTTAATCCATACTTTCCCACCACGTTTCATGTAACGAGTCATAGCAATACGAGATGCTTCAATTTGGCGGTTAGTGATCCAGTGAGATTCAACAGCTTGTAAGCCGTATTCACCAAATGCTACTTCTTTACCACCTTTAGCTTCACCGCGCATTTTACCTCTAAATTCACGACGGTGTTTTACACGTTTAGGTACTAACATGATTAATTTCCTCCTTTCTCAGTGTTTTTCTTTTCAGGAAGAATTTCTCCACGACAAATCCACACTTTAACTCCTAGTTTTCCGTATGTTGTATCTGCTTCTTCCCATGCATAGTCGATGTCTGCTCTTAAAGTATGTAAAGGAACAGTTCCTTCAGAATAACCTTCAGAACGAGCCATATCTGCACCGTTTAAACGACCTGAAACTAAAGTTTTAATACCTTGAGCTCCAGCTCTCATTGTACGTTGGATTGCTTGTTTTTGAGCACGACGGAATGCTACACGGTTTTCTAATTGACGTGCAATTCCTTCACCAACTAATTTTGCATCTAAATCTGGTTTTTTGATTTCTACGATGTTGATGTGTACTCTCTTACCAGTAATATTGTTTAATTCTTTTCTTAATGCTTCAACTTCAGAACCACCTTTACCGATTACCATTCCTGGTTTAGCAGTGTGGATTGAAATATTAACGCGATTTGCTGCACGTTCGATTTCAACTGTAGAAACAGAAGCATCAGCTAGTCTAGTTGCGATAAACTTACGGATTCTTAAATCTTCGTGTAAGTAATCAGCATATTCTTTTTCAGCGTACCATTTCGCGTTCCAGTCACGGATAACGCCAACACGCATTCCAATTGGATTTACTTTTTGACCCACTGATTAATCCCTCCTTATTTTTCTGATACTACTACTGTAATATGACTTGTACGTTTGTTGATTGGTGATGCAGAACCTTTTGCACGTGGACGGTAACGTTTCATTGTTGGTCCTTCGTTTACAAATACTTCTGAAACTACTAAATCTTCAACATCTAAGTCAAAGTTGTTTTCTGCATTTGCAATTGCTGACATAAGCACTTTTTCAACAATACCTGCTGCTTTGTTAGGTGAGAATTTCAAGATTGAAACTGCTTCGCCTACTTGTTTACCTCTGATTAGGTCAACAACAAGTCTTGTTTTACGAGGTGAAGTGCGAACTGTTTTAGCAGTTGCCTTAGCTGAAGTAATTCTTTCTGACATGTTCGTTTCCTCCCCTCAATTAGCGTTTAGTTTTTTTGTCATCTGCTGCATGTCCGCGGTAAGTTCTAGTTGGTGCAAATTCACCTAATTTATGACCTACCATGTCTTCTTGAATATAAACAGGAACATGTTTTCTCCCGTCATATACTGCGATTGTGTATCCTACAAAGTTTGGAAAGATTGTAGAACGTCGTGACCATGTCTTGATAACTTGTTTTTTAGTTTGATCTTTTTGAGCTTCCACTTTATTCATTAAGTGTTCATCTACAAAAGGTCCTTTTTTTAAGCTGCGACCCATGGTGAACCTCCTCTCGATATTTCACCTTGGTTAATTAAATTAACCAGGTGATTATTTAGATTTACGACGACGTACGATAAATTTATCTGATTTAGCTTTCTTGCTACGAGTTTTGTATCCAAGTGTTGGTTTACCCCAAGGACTCATTGGAGATGGACGTCCGATTGGTGCTTTACCTTCACCACCACCGTGTGGGTGATCGTTAGGGTTCATTACGCTACCACGTACAGTTGGGCGTTTACCTAACCAGCGGCTACGGCCTGCTTTACCAATATTAACTAATTCATGTTGTTCATTACCTACAGTACCGATAGTAGCACGGCAAGTACCTAAGATCATACGAACTTCGCCTGAGTTCAAACGAACTAATACGTATTTTCCTTCTTTACCTAATACTTGTGCACTTGTACCAGCAGAACGGTTTAGTTGACCGCCTTTACCTGGTTTTAATTCGATATTGTGAATAACAGTACCTACTGGAATGTTATTTAATGGTAACGCGTTACCAACTTTAATATCTGCATTTTCACCAGAACTAATTTGAGTACCAACTGTTAGACCTTTTGGTGCTAAGATATAAGCTTTTACTCCATCAGTATAATGAACTAAAGCGATATTTGCTGATCTATTTGGATCGTATTCGATTGTTTTAACAACTGCAACAACATTGTCTTTGTTACGTTTGAAATCGATCACACGATATTGGCGTTTGTGTCCACCAGCTTGGTGACGGACAGTGATTTTACCTTGGTTATTACGGCCAGCATTTTTGCTCAACGGGCGTAACAATGTTTTTTCTGGTGTTGCTGTAGTAATCTCAGCAAAATCTAAACCAGTCATGTTACGACGGCCATTTGTGGTAGGTTTATACTTTTTAATCGCCACGAAATTTCCCTCCTACTTTAAATGATGTCTTTATTATTCTGCATCAAAAATTTGAATTTCTTTTGAATCTGCTGTTAACTTAACAATCGCTTTACGACGTTTTTTTGTATATCCAGCATATTTACCCATTCTTTTGAATTTAGGTTTAACGTTCATGATGTTTACTTTTTCAACTTTAACATCGAAAATTGCTTCTACAGCTTGCTTAACTAATGTTTTGTTGGCTCTAGTGTCCACTTCAAACGTGTATTTTTTATCGTCCATAGCTTCTACAGACATTTCTGTAATGACAGGGCGTTTGATTACATCGATTAATTCCATTATGCAAGCACCTCCTCTACCTGAGTAAGAGCAGTTTTAGTAACTAATAATTTATCAGCTGCAACCACATCAAGTACGCTTACGTTGTCAGCTTCTACAATAGAAACGTTTGGTAAGTTACGTCCTGATAATGCCGCAAAATCATTTCCACCTTCTAAAACAACTAGTACTTTAGAATCGATAGAAAGGTTAGCTAAAACTTGTTTAAATTCTTTTGTTTTTGGTGCGTCGAATGCTAAGCCTTCAACAACAACCATTTTATTTTCTGCAACTTTTTCTGATAATACAGATTTAATTGCTAAGCGACGTACTTTTTTAGGAAGTTTGTAGCTGTATGAACGTGGTGTTGGTCCGAAGACGATACCACCTCCACGCCATTGTGGTGAGCGGATTGAGCCTTGACGAGCACGGCCAGTTCCTTTTTGACGCCATGGTTTGCGTCCACCACCGCGAACTGCGCTACGGTTTTTAACAGCATGTGTTCCTTGTCTTAAAGAAGCACGTTGCATAATGATTGCGTCAAATACGACACTTTCATTTGGTTCAATGCCGAAAATCCCTTCGTTTAAAGTAATTTCGCCATTTTGAGTTCCATCTTGTTTAAATAATGCTACAGATGTCATTCTTTAGTTCCTCCTCTCCCACAATTATTTAGCAGCCTTAACTGCTGTTTTAATTTCAATTAATGATTTTTTAGCTCCAGGTACATTACCTTTAACTAAAATAACATTTTTATCTGCATCTACTTTAACGATCTCAAGGTTTTGAATTGTAACACGATCTCCACCCATACGACCAGCAAGTTTTTTACCTTTGAATACTCTAGAAGGATCTGATGCTGCACCCATTGATCCAGGTCCACGGTGATAACGAGAACCGTGTGTCATAGGTCCACGAGATTGTCCGTGACGTTTAATAGCGCCTTGGAAGCCGTGTCCTTTAGTTGTACCTGTAACATCAACAATGTCTCCAGCTTGGAATACATCTACCTTGATTTCTTGTCCTACTTCGTATTCTCCCAGCTCAACATTATTGAATTCTTTAATGAAGCGCTTAGGAGCAGTATTTGCTTTTGCAACATGACCTTTAGCAGGTTTGTTTGATAAAACTTCACGTTTGTCTTGGTATCCAACTTGAATAGCTTCGTAGCCATCAGATTCAACTGTTTTTACTTGTAAAACAACGTTTGGAGTTGCTTCGATTACAGTTACTGGAATTAATTCACCATTTTCAGTGAAGATTTGAGTCATTCCTACTTTTTTTCCTAAGATTCCTTTAGTCATGAGTACACCTCCATGATCTTATTTTTTATAATTTAATTTCGATATTTACACCACTTGGTAAGTCAAGCTTCATTAAAGCATCAACTGTTTTTGGTGTAGGGCTCACGATGTCGATTAGACGTTTGTGAGTTCGCATTTCGAATTGCTCACGTGAATCTTTGTATTTGTGTGTCGCACGAATAACTGTATAAACTGAACGATCTGTTGGTAATGGAATTGGTCCAGAAACCTCAGCACCTGTTCTTTTTGCTGTTTCTACAATCTTTTCAGCTGACTGATCTAATACTCGGTGTTCATATGCTTTTAAACGGATACGAATTTTTTGTTTAGCCATCTTTTTTCCCTCCTTCGCCTATTTTAAAAGTAGACATAGCTCCACGAAAATCTCCAACACGCCTCCATGGCAATGCTCCCTGGCGTGTCGCAACCTCTCGCTTCAACGCCTTCGCATTTTCATACGAGATACTGACTTACTCTTTTATTCAGCACCTTATGAAGTATACTAAAATTTTACGTTATTTTCAAGTCTTTTATGAAAATTAATTATAATTAATCCCCATATTTGTCATTGCCGTTTCAATCAACTCGATATCTTTCAAAAAGCTTGTCTTCACTGCACCTTCTGCCAAGTTATCAACTTGATTTTTTACTTCTTTATATTGATCTAATGTAAAGTCCGAAGTTACTGTTCCTTCTATTATAATTAGATCTAATTTCTTTTGAATCTCATCCTGCTTTTCTTTTGAAACATTCGATACTGCTTTTTCTTTCTTAACAGTACTTGTTTGAGAAGTTTCTTGTTTCTTAGACTCTGTCGCTTCAACTTTCGTTTGCTGCGAACTATTTAATGTCTTTAGTTCAACTGGTTGCAAATTTTCTTTTGCATAAGTATTTTGAATTTTGTGATGATACATATTCCCAGCAATCACTGTTGTTGACGAAAATACTAACGCAACGATAAAAAAAACTATATTCATTTTCCCCTTCATAAATATAATCCCCCATAATTTAAATTTCAAAGTGCAGTCTGTTTGTGGTGACAAACTGAATAAGAAAAAAAGAAGTAGTTACAATGTGTAACTACTTCTTATGTCCGAGTACATGAAGCTTTAATATATTGCAAAGTTTGAATTATTTAATGATTTCAGTTACAACGCCTGAACCAACAGTACGTCCACCTTCACGAATAGAGAAACGAGTTCCGTCTTCGATCGCGATTGGGTGAATTAATTCAACTTCCATAGCTACGTTATCGCCAGGCATTACCATTTCAGTTCCTTCTGGTAATTCTACAACACCAGTAACGTCTGTTGTACGGAAGTAGAATTGAGGACGGTAGTTAGTGAAGAATGGAGTATGACGTCCACCTTCTTCTTTTGATAATACGTAAACTTCAGCTTTGAAGTTAGTATGTGGTGTAATAGTTCCAGGAGCAGCTAATACTTGTCCACGTTCGATATCTTCACGAGAAACCCCACGTAGTAAAGCACCAATGTTGTCTCCAGCTTCAGCGTAATCTAATAATTTACGGAACATTTCTACACCAGTAACTGTTGTTTTGTTAATTTTTTCAGCAATACCAACGATTTCTACTTCGTCACCAACGCGAACTTGTCCACGTTCAACACGACCAGTAGCAACAGTACCACGACCAGTAATTGAGAATACGTCCTCAACTGGCATCATGAATGGTTTATCTGTATCACGTTCTGGAGTTGGGATGTAAGCATCAACTTCAGCCATTAAGTCCATAATTTTATCTTCGTATTCTTCAACGCCTTCTAAAGCTTTTAATGCAGAACCTGCAACGATTGGAGTATCATCGCCAGGGAAGTCGTATTCAGTTAATAGGTCACGAACTTCCATTTCTACTAATTCTAATAATTCTTCGTCGTCAACCATATCCATTTTGTTTAAGAAAACAACAATGTAAGGTACACCAACATTACGTGATAAAAGAATATGTTCACGAGTTTGTGGCATTGGGCCGTCAGCTGCAGATACTACTAAAATCGCGCCGTCCATTTGAGCAGCACCAGTGATCATGTTTTTAACGTAGTCCGCGTGTCCTGGGCAGTCCACGTGAGCGTAGTGACGAGTTGCAGTTTCATATTCGATATGAGAAGTGTTAATTGTGATTCCACGTTCTTTTTCTTCTGGAGCGTTATCGATTTCAGCATAGTCACGAGCTTCCCCGAAACCTTTTTTAGCTAAAACTGTAGCGATTGCTGCAGATAATGTAGTTTTACCGTGGTCAACGTGTCCGATTGTACCAATGTTTACATGGGATTTCGAACGATCAAATTTTTCTTTTGCCATTTTGTATAATTCCTCCTAAATTTAAAAGTCAATTATTATAATATATTGGGAAAGGAATAAAAGCAAGCTTCTATTCCTTACACCATCATTTTACATGATAGCTCTTACTTTTCATAGTGAAAACTAATTAAGCTTCGCCACCATTTTTCTTAATGATTTCTTCTTGGATAGATTTTGGAACATCTTCATAGTGGTCAAATACCATCATGAATGTACCGCGACCTTGTGTTGCAGAACGTAATGTAGTTGCGTATCCAAACATTTCAGCTAATGGCACAAGCGCGTTAACGATTTGTGAATTTCCATGAGCTTCCATACCTTCAACACGTCCACGACGAGCTGTAACGTGTCCCATGATATCGCCTAGATATTCTTCTGGAACAGTAACTGTAACTTTCATCATTGGTTCTAAGATAGCTGGACTTGCTTTTTTAGCAGCAGCTTTAAGAGCCATAGATGCAGCCACACGGAATGCTGTCTCATTCGAGTCAACATCATGGTATGAACCATCATAAAGTTTCGCTTTAATATCAACTAATGGATAACCAGCTAAGACACCGTTATTCATTGAGTCAGCTAAACCTTTTTCAACCGCTGGGATGTATTCACGAGGAACCACACCACCGACGATAGCATTTTCAAATTCAAACCCTTTTCCTTCTTCATTAGGAGTAAATTCAACCCATACGTGACCGTATTGTCCTTTACCACCTGATTGACGAACGAATTTACCTTCTGCTTGAGTTAATGGAGCTCTAAATGTTTCACGATATGAAACTTGTGGAGCACCCACGTTAGCATCAACTTTGAACTCGCGACGCATACGGTCAACAAGAACGTCTAAGTGAAGCTCACCCATACCAGAGATAACTGTTTCACCAGTTTCAACGTTTGTTTCAACGCGGAATGATGGATCTTCTTCAGCAAGTTTTTGAAGAGCCACACCCATTTTATCTTGGTCAGCTTTTGATTTAGGTTCAACAGCGACTTGGATAACTGGATCAGGGAATTCAATTGATTCAAGAATAACTGGAGCATCTAATGCACAAAGTGTATCTCCTGTTGTTGTATCTTTAAGACCAACAGCAGCAGCGATATCTCCTGAATAAACTGTATCAATTTCTTTACGTGTATTGGCATGCATTTGTAAAATACGTCCAATACGTTCTTTTTTATTCTTAGATGCATTTAGAATGTAAGAACCACTTTCTAAGACACCAGAATAAACACGGAAGAATGTTAGACGACCTACGAATGGGTCAGTCATAACTTTAAATGCTAATGATGCAAATGGTGCGTTGTCATCTGAAGGACGAGTTACTTCTTCGTCTGTCTTCATATCAATACCATTGATTGCAGCAACATCAGTTGGAGCTGGTAAGTAATCTAAAACAGCGTCAAGCATAAGTTGAACACCTTTGTTTTTAAATGCTGAACCAGCCATAACTGGGAAGAATTCAACGTTAATTGTTGCGCGGCGGATACCGGCTTTCAATTCATCGATTGTAATTTCTTCACCATCTAAATATTTCATCATTAATTCTTCATCAGTTTCAGCTACTGCTTCAACTAATTTTTCACGCCATTCAACAGCTAAGTCCATATATTCTTCAGGAATTTCAGTTTCTTGAATATCTGTTCCTAAATCATTTGTATAGATTTCTGCTTTCATCGTGATTAAATCAATGATACCTTTAAAGTTCTCTTCAGAACCGATTGGTAATTGAATTGGGTGAGCGTTCGCTTGTAAACGGTCATGAATTGTTTTTACTGAATATAAGAAGTCAGCGCCAACTTTATCCATTTTGTTACAGAATACAATACGAGGTACACCATAGTCAGTTGCTTGACGCCAAACAGTTTCTGTTTGAGGTTCAACACCTGATTGTGAGTCTAAAACTGTTACCGCACCATCTAATACACGTAGTGAACGTTGAACTTCGATTGTGAAGTCCACGTGTCCTGGTGTATCGATAATGTTTACACGATAACCTTTCCACTGTGCAGTAGTTGCAGCAGATGTGATTGTAATACCACGTTCTTGTTCTTGTTCCATCCAGTCCATTTGTGATGCACCTTCATGCGTTTCACCAATTTTGTGAATTTTACCAGTATAATACAAGATACGTTCAGTTGTCGTTGTTTTACCAGCGTCAACGTGGGCCATGATACCAATATTACGAGTATTTTCGAGTGAAAACTCTCTTGCCATTCTTTGTTACTCCTCTCTTTACTTACTTCTTTATTTATACTTTTTCTAGTGATTGACCACTAAAAAAGAGGATTCTACCAACGGTAATGTGCGAATGCACGGTTAGCTTCGGCCATTTTATGTACGTCTTCACGTTTTTTAACAGATGAACCAGTGTTATTGGCAGCATCCATAATTTCTTTAGCTAAACGTTGTTCCATTGTATGTTCACCGCGTAAGCGAGAATAATTAACAACCCAACGTAAAGCTAATGTAGAACGACGGTCAGGACGAACTTCAACCGGTACTTGATAGTTAGAACCACCAACACGGCGAGCTTTAACTTCTAAAACAGGCATAACATTTTCCATAGCTTGTTCGAAAACTTCTAATGGATCATTCCCTGTAGATTCTTTAATAATATCAAACGCATCATAAATGATACTTGAAGCAACACCACGCTTGCCATCAATCATCACGCGGTTAATTAAACGAGTCACTAATTTAGAATTATAAATCGGATCTGGTAATACATCACGTTTTGCAACAGGACCTTTTCGAGGCATGTGTAACTCCTCCTTCCAAAAATTTTATTTTTATCTATTTGTTTTTAATCGAATTATTTTTTAGGTTTTTTAGTACCATATTTAGAACGGCTTTGTTTACGATCGTTAACACCAGCTGTATCTAAAGCACCACGAACGATGTGGTAACGTACCCCTGGTAAATCTTTAACACGTCCTCCACGGATTAAAACAACACTATGTTCTTGTAAGTTATGTCCAATTCCGGGAATATATGCAGTTACTTCGATTAAGTTTGATAAACGAACACGGGCATATTTACGTAACGCAGAGTTAGGTTTTTTAGGTGTCATTGTTCCGACACGTGTACATACACCACGTTTTTGTGGAGAGTTCACATCTGTTTGAGATTTTTTGAAACTATTATAAGTCTTTCCTAAAGCAGGAGAGTTAGACTTACTCATTTTTGATTTACGAGATTTACGCACTAATTGGTTAATTGTAGGCATGATAGTTCCTCCTTCCTGAAATCTTTCTAGAGCCACACATCCAGGTGGTTCTTTTTTGTAGTAAAAAAATTGATGCAAGAGATCTTGCATGGTATATATGCTTTGCACAGTCAGCATGTCTCAATTAAAGAAACCTGTCTTAAAGCACCTCCGTTACTATAGCATATCTTTTCTGAATTCGTCAACACATTCTCTGAAAAATCATTTAACTTTTTTAGGCTATCTTTTTTTAGAAGATATGCTTACAATAAATTCAGAAGATATTTTAACAATAATAGGAGGCAACACTATGAATTTAAAACAAATGGTAGGTATTGAAGCTGCAAAATATGTCAAAGATGGAATGACTGTCGGTTTAGGTACAGGATCTACAGCCTACTTCATGGTTGAAGAAATTGGTCGTCGTGTTAAAGAAGAAAATTTGAATATCGTCGGTGTGACAACTTCAAAAGCAACAGAAAAACAAGCACTTTCATTAGGTATTCCTTTAAAAAGTATTGATGAAGTTGATTTTGTTGATTTAACAATTGATGGTGCCGATGAAATTTCTGAAGATTATCAAGGAACTAAAGGTGGCGGTGCAGCTCTTTTATTTGAAAAAATCGTTGCTACTTATTCCAAAGAAGTCATTTGGATTGTAGACGAATCAAAAATGGTTAAGCATTTAGGAGCATTCCCTCTTCCAGTTGAAGTTATCCCTTATGGTAGCGATCAATTATTACGAAAATTCACAGCTAAAGAACTAAATCCTAAAATTCGTTTAACAGAAGATGGTAATCCGTTGCTAACTGACAGTAAAAATTATATTATTGACTTATATCTAGAAGATATTTCTGCTCCTCAAGAATTAGCTGTATGGTTAGACCATCAAGTCGGTGTTGTTGAGCATGGTTTATTCTTAGATATGGTGACACGTGTCATTATCGGCACTTCAACTGAGGGTGTCAAAACAATCAACGTGCCACGCTAACCAAGAAAGGGATGGTACAGATGAAAAAATTAGTTTTTGTACGACATGGTTTAAGCGAATGGAATGCATTAAATCTTTTTACCGGTTGGGAAGACGTGGATTTAAGCGAAACTGGTATTAAAGAAGCAAAAGAAGCTGGTCAAAAAATTAAAGATGCAAATATCGAGTTTGACATTGCATATACATCATACTTAAAACGTGCAATTAAAACTTGTCATTATATTTTGGAAGGTTCCAATCAACTTTGGGTTCCTGAAGTAAAATCTTGGCGTTTAAATGAGCGTCATTACGGAGCATTACAAGGACTGAACAAGCAAGAAACTGCTGATAAATATGGAGCTGATCAAGTACAACTATGGCGCCGTTCTTACGACACTCTTCCTCCTTTATTAAGTCCTGACGACCCAAAATCTTCAATTCATGATCGTCGTTATCAATTACTAGACAAACAATCCGTGCCAGGTGGCGAAAATCTAAAAGTTACTTTAGAACGTGCACTGCCATTTTGGCAGGATCACATTGCTCCATCACTATTAAATAATAAAACTGTACTTGTTGCAGCCCACGGAAATTCTTTACGCGCCTTATGCAAACATATCGAAAATATTTCGGATGATGATATCATGGGACTTGAAATTCCAACTGGACAACCGTTAGTTTATGAACTTGATGATGAACTAAAAGTACTCAATAAATACTATTTATAAAAAAAAGCTTCCACACACTTATACAAGTGAATGGAAGCTTTTTTATTACGAATTTACTCGATTGCGTTGATAGATTGACAGCAAAATCCCCACTAGAATACCAATTGTGGCAAACAGGAGCCAACTAAAACCATATTCATACAAGGGTAAGTACTTATTTGCGCCATCCAATAATTTAGCAATCCAGTGTTGTTGTTTTACAAAAACTGGCATTGCATTTAATCCCTCAAAAAAGGCCGAAATCATCGTTAAATAAATGGAGCAGCGATAAACTGCTTTAAAATTTTCAAAAAACTGACTAAACAAAGAAAGAAAGATAAGTAGCATAGCCAGCGGATAGATAAACATTAATACCGGAGTTGAAATAGCAATTATACTAGTCAAGCCAATATTTGAAACAACTCCAGCCAAAACAGTGGCCCCTACACAAAACCATTTATAGTTTACTCTTGGATATAATTTTGTAAATGTTTGCGAAAAGGCGGAAACTAAGCCAATCGCTGTTTTAAGACAAGCTATCAAAACAATAACTGACATAATAATATAACCAAAATTACCCAAATAGTAAACTGAAATTTGAGATAACGTAATCCCACCATTTTTATTTAGTGGAAATTCTCCTAGACTCATTGTTCCCATATACGAGAGCAGCGTATAAATAATTCCCATCAAGACAATACCGATCAAACCAGAAAATCCAATTTTAATTGCTGCTTCTTTTTTGGTAAAATTGCCTAATCTTTGAACGCTTGTCACAATAACTGTTCCAAAAGCTAGTGCTGCAAGAGCATCTAACGTATTGTAACCATTTAAAAATCCCTGTAAAAATGGATGTAACATATATTTTGATTGCGTTGGCGCCGTACTAATTTTCCCCATCGGCATCGCAAAAGCTAGAAACATTAAAATTGCTAATAATATTAAGAATAAGGGTGTTAGATATTTTCCAATATAATCCAAAAGTTTCGTAGGATTTAGCGATAAATACCAGGTAACAGCAAAGAATAAACAAGTAAAAAGTAATAACGCAGGCACTTGGTATTCCGCTTGCACAAATGTTGAAATACCAACTTCATAAGAAGTCGTCGCAAGCCTAGGTAACGCAAATAATGGTCCTATGATCATAAACAATATCGTTGTAAATACATATGAAAAACGATGACTTACTTTTTTTGATAAATCAATTAGACTATCACTTCCAGAAAAACCAAACGCTAAAATCCCTAAAAATGGTAAACCTATTCCCGTTATTAAAAAGCCTAAATTTGCAGCACCCACAGCTTTACCTGCTTCTTGGCCCATTTGAATCGGGAAAATCAAATTTCCAGCACCAAAAAACAAACCAAAAATCATCATTCCGATTGATAAATAATTGGAAAATTTTAATTTAACCGGTTTCTCCATAAAACTAACTCCCTTTTAAAATACATTTTTGCAAAAAAAAAGACTTAAAATTGATTTACAATTTTAAGTCTATGACCCGTACGGGACTCGAACCCGTGTTACCGCCGTGAAAGGGCGGTGTCTTAACCGCTTGACCAACGGGCCAATATTATTAGTGTTAAAACACTATGGAGAAGGAGGGATTTGAACCCTCGCGCCAGTTTCCCGACCTACACCCTTAGCAGGGGCGCCTCTTCAGCCACTTGAGTACTTCTCCTATCTTAAAATAATGGGCCTAAATGGACTCGAACCATCGACCTCACGCTTATCAGGCGTGCGCTCTAACCAGCTGAGCTATAGGCCCTAATTTAAAGAAAAAGCGGGTGACGAGAATCGAACTCGCGACAACAGCTTGGAAGGCTGTGGTTTTACCACTAAACTACACCCGCATAAAAATATATGGCGCAAGACAGAATCGAACTGCCGACACACGGAGCTTCAATCCGTTGCTCTACCAACTGAGCTACTGCGCCAATATAACGGTCCCGACGGGATTTGAACCCGCGATCTCCTGCGTGACAGGCAGGCATGTTAACCCCTACACCACGGAACCTAATTGCGGAGGCAGGATTTGAACCTACGACCTTCGGGTTATGAGCCCGACGAGCTACCAGACTGCTCCACTCCGCGATATTAATAAAAGGAGGATAAGGGATTCGAACCCTTGCGTGCTTTTACACACCTGACGGTTTTCAAGACCGTTCCCTTCAGCCGGACTTGGGTAATCCTCCAAAATAAAACAAATGACCCGTACGGGACTCGAACCCGTGTTACCGCCGTGAAAGGGCGGTGTCTTAACCGCTTGACCAACGGGCCAGTTAAGAACTATTAAAATAAAATATCTTTAAAAGATAATGGGCCTAAATGGACTCGAACCATCGACCTCACGCTTATCAGGCGTGCGCTCTAACCAGCTGAGCTATAGGCCCTAATTTTCAAGAAAAGCGGGTGACGAGAATCGAACTCGCGACAACAGCTTGGAAGGCTGTGGTTTTACCACTAAACTACACCCGCATTTTTCTTTTAGACGGTCCCGACGGGATTTGAACCCGCGATCTCCTGCGTGACAGGCAGGCATGTTAACCCCTACACCACGGAACCTAATTGCGGAGGCAGGATTTGAACCTACGACCTTCGGGTTATGAGCCCGACGAGCTACCAGACTGCTCCACTCCGCGATATCAATAAAAGGAGGATAAGGGATTCGAACCCTTGCGTGCTTTTACACACCTGACGGTTTTCAAGACCGTTCCCTTCAGCCGGACTTGGGTAATCCTCCATAGCTAGTATAACAATGGACCTTGTAGGACTCGAACCTACGACCGCCCGGTTATGAGCCGGGAGCTCTAACCAACTGAGCTAAAGGTCCAAGTTACAAAATTATCGCGGCGGAGGGGATCGAACCCCCGACCTCCCGGGTATGAACCGGACGCTCTAGCCAGCTGAGCTACACCGCGAAATAAAATAAAAATCGGGAAGACAGGATTCGAACCTGCGACCCCTTGGTCCCAAACCAAGTGCTCTACCAAGCTGAGCTACTTCCCGTAGCAATTAAAAAAACGCGCCCAAGAGGAGTCGAACCCCTAACCTTCTGATCCGTAGTCAGACACTCTATCCAGTTGAGCTATGGGCGCTAATATAAAACAATGCCGAGGACCGGAATCGAACCGGTACGGTGATCACTCACCGCAGGATTTTAAGTCCTGTGCGTCTGCCAGTTCCGCCACCCCGGCTGGAACTTAAAGCGGAAGACGGGGTTCGAACCCGCGACCCCCACCTTGGCAAGGTGGTGTTCTACCACTGAACTACTTCCGCAAAATGCCGGCTAAAGGACTTGAACCCTCGACCCTCTGATTACAAATCAGATGCTCTACCAACTGAGCTAAGCCGGCTAAAAAAATGACCCGTACTGGGCTCGAACCAGTGACCCTCTGATTAAAAGTCAGATGCTCTACCAACTGAGCTAACGAGTCTTAAAAAATGGGGGTTAACGGGTTCGAACCGCTGACCCCCTGCTTGTAAGGCAGGTGCTCTCCCAGCTGAGCTAAACCCCCAACATTAAAAATACAAAGCGTGGC
>NZ_SDGV01000013.1 GCF_004795745.1 Vagococcus silagei
TTATGAAATTAGCTCAATTATTTGTCAAATCGTCATCTCCAACCGCAAATTATCCCGGTTGGTTACGCACAAGATGAACGAGATGTTTATTTGTTTCAAAATAGTGACTTAACGCTTTCTGGACAAACCTTTTATGCTGAAAATGGCCAATTGACCCATCAACTAGTTACTAACGGAAGTATTACTTTTTCGATTGCTGGTCGCGAAACTTCAACGCCTATCCAATCAGCGAATGGTAGCTGGATCATTGATTCAGCTCAACTTGCCAACGTTAAATCTGGTACACATGGCAAATTGACGATTCACTATGAATTTTGTGGTAATTCTTCTATCTGGATTAAAGTCGTGGATACAACACCACCGACAGGTAAGGTGAAGCCGGTATTGCTAAAAAAGGGACACCAGTGAATGAGAATAAAAAATATTACGTGATGCGTTTTACGATGTAATGGATGATTCTAGTTTGGAAGAAAATATCTTGAAAGAAGTCATCTCAACAGATGCTGAATTGACTGAGTTAGTGAAGACAACAGGTTTTAAAGAAGCTCTTGGCCAGCTAACCGATGAGGCAGGTAATATAAGTGAACCTATCTCAATGCCCATCTTTGTTTACGAAGATGAAGCGCCTAAGAAAGCAATTATTTTATATGAGGATTATCAAGAGGACTATGTGTCATGGTTAGATTTTTCACCTGAAGAACGTGAAAAAAATGTTCGAAATAAGGGAAAAGTAGAAGGTTTTTTGATTACTGAGACAGAATTTAAGCCGACCGATCCTGAAATTATCATTGAGGGAGATTCGTCAATTTGGAAGCCAAATATGCCATTTGTTGTCAAACTTGAATTGGACGGTGTACAAGAAGAACTAGCTGTATTTTTGAAACAGTATGAAATTAAGATGACAGTTAAGCATGTTTATGAAGACACATCAAAAAGCATTTATCAGAATTTAAAACATAAAGTACCCTCTGAAGATCCACTAACTTATGAATTTTTAAGTCAGGGGACGATGGCTGAATTACTTGAAAATTTAAATATAAATCGTACTTACGAAGGTTATGACTACAAAAAAATGACAGTTAACGGTCATCAAATTGAAGAAAACTATCCCGTACCGCGTCGATCATTTGAACTTGTGATTCATTATGAAGGACAGGTAGCATTAGTCGAAGCTCCAACGTTTGATTTTGATAAAATGAACGTTGCTTGGCAAATAGAGCATTATGCTTTAACTAAACCAAGTGTTTTAAAAATTATCAATTCAAAGTTAGAGAAAGACTGGCAACTATATGCAACAGGTTCATCAATGAAAAATGAAAAACAAGATCGCTTGTTTAATGGCGAATTGCGTTTGTATCAACAAGGGAAGTTTAAGCAAATCAATGATGCAAGGCAACACGTGATAGATCAAGAACGTGAAACACTGGTCCAAGAAATTGATTTTAAAGGTACTACTCAAGAGGGACTAGTATTAACGCAAAAACAAGGAAATCTAATTGATCAATACTCAACAAAAATAGTTTGGTCGCTTGAAAGTGTGCCGAAGATAACTGAATGATCAAAAAAAGCTGGCTCATGTTGTTAAACATGAGCCAGCTTTTAAAATATAGTTTCAAGGAGATTATTTAAATAGACTATTTACAGCGTTATCTACCAAGTTTTCGTCCGCAAGGTAAGGAATTGTAATATGATCAGTTCCTTTACGCATTTCATTGTATTCGATAGAAGTTTCAATCGCATGTTCGTTACGAGCCCAATTACGACGAGCAACGCCACCCATAGTATCCCAAGCAATTGCAGATTTGATAATTTCGTCACATAGTTCAGAACCATCAAGAACCATACCGAAACCACCGTTGATAGATTTACCAATACCAACACCACCACCGTTATGTAGAGCAATTAAACTCATACCACGGGCAGCATTACCAGCGTAACATTGTGTTGCCATATCAGCAGTCACGTTAGAACCATCTTTAATGTTAGATGTTTCACGGAATGGAGAGTCAGTACCTGATACGTCATGGTGGTCACGACCTAACATAACAGGTCCGATTTTTCCTTCGCGGATAAGTTTGTTGAATGCGAGTGCAATGTTTACACGCCCCATCGCATCTTGATAAAGAATACGAGCTTCAGTCCCAACAACTAATTGGTTCTTTTCAGCGTCACGAATCCAGTTGTAGTTATCACGGTCTTGGTAACGACGGTTCGGATCGATTGCATCCATAGCCGCTTTATCAGTTGCTTGTAAGTCTTCGTGTTTACCACTTAAACATACCCAACGGAATGGTCCATAACCATAGTCAAATAACATAGGTCCCATGATATCTTCAACGTATGAAGGCCAGATAAAGCCATCTTTATCGTCTACGCCATTTTTAGAGATTTCTTTAATACCTGAATCAAAGACTGATTTCATAAATGCATTACCATAGTCAAAGAAGTAAGTACCTTTTGCAGTTAATTCTTTGATAACTTTATAATGACGACCTAAAGTCATGTCTACTAATTCAACAAATTTTTTCTTGTCTGTTGCTAATAGCTCAGTACGTTCTTCAAAAGTGATACCAACAGGATTGTACCCACCTTCGTGAACATTATGACAAGAAGTTTGGTCAGATAACAAATCAATATGAACGTTATGTTCGTTCATGTATTCTAATAGGTCAACGATATTACCATGGAAAGCAATAGAAGTGGATTCTTTTTTAGCTAAATATTCTTGTGCAATTGCTACGGCTTCTTCTGGTGTTTTAGCTAACTTACTAATCCAACCTTGTTCTAAACGAGTGTCGATACGAGACATATCAACTTCTGCTACGATTGAAACAGATTTCGCAATTTCAGCCGCTTTACCTTGAGCACCACTCATACCACCTAAACCAGATGTTACGAATAATTTACCAGTTAAATCGCCATCATCAGCAATACCTAGTTTTAGACGACCAGCATTTAGTAAAGTATTGAATGTACCATGTACGATCCCTTGAGGTCCAATGTACATCATACCTCCAGCAGTCATTTGACCGTAGTTAGTTACACCCATTTCTTCGGCAACTTCCCAGTCTTCAATATTGTCATATTCTCCAACAAGTAAACCGTTAGTAATGATGACACGTGGCGAGTCTTTTTTAGAAGCAAATAATCCCATAGGGTGTCCAGAACTGATAACTAATGTTTGTTCGTCTGTTAAAACTTCTAAATATTTTTTGATTAATTGATATTGCATCCAGTTAGAACATACTTGTCCAGTTTCACCATAAGTTACTAATTCGTAAGGATATAATGCAATATCAAAACAAAGGTTGTTATCCATCATAACTTGGATAGCTTTACCAGCTGTACAGTTTCCTTTATATTCATCAATTGGTTTACCTGTAATTGTTTCTTTTGGATACCAACGATAACCATAGATACGTCCACGAGTTTTTAATTCGTGTAAGAATTCGGGGATTACTTGTTCATGTAATTCTTCAGGAATGTAGCGTAAAGCGTTTTGTAAAGCTAATTTTGTTTGTGATTTAGATAGACGGAAACCTCTATCTGGAGCACGACGAATGCCTTCTTGGAATTCAGGCATTTCTGGTAAAATGTTATCTAATTTAACTGTCATTGCGTCACTAATCTTTAGGTTATCAATGTTCATTCAAATTTCCTCCTTAAGAAAATTAAATAGTTTTTAATGAGTCAGATTAAAAATTATTTGAAAGTTATGAGTTAAGTATACCTTCCTTCTGTCAAATAAAGGTCAATTATGTGTGAAAATTTTAAAAAAGTGTTTTTGAATGCGCTACCATAAGTTTTGACGAATTTTTGACAAAAGAGTAATATAATGGATAGTGAATAAATAGAAAGAAAAGGTGATTCATATTATGTTTGCAGATAAAGTATTAGTACATTTTAACCAAATTTTTTCTCCGATTGATTTAGGTCGTCCTTTAAAAGGAAAAGAAATGTCAGACGCAACAATTATTGAAGATGGATTTATTGCCATTAAAGATGGAAAAATTTTAGCGCTAGGTAGTGGTGAACCAGACGCAAGTTTAGTTAATGCGCAAACAGAAATTATCGATTATACAGGTAAAATGGCATCACCTGGTTTGATTGATTGTCACACGCATTTAGTTTATGGAGGTAGTCGAGAAAATGAATTCTCTAAAAAATTAAATGGTGTGAGCTATTTAGATATTTTAAGAGAAGGAGGCGGTATTTTAAGTACAGTCCGTGCGACACAAGCAGCTTCGTTTGACACAATGTATGATAAAACAAAAAATCTTTTAGATAAAATGTTAGTCCATGGTGTGACAACAGTTGAAGCTAAAAGTGGTTATGGTTTAAACTGGGAAACTGAAAAACGTCAAATGGACGTTGTGAAGAAATTAGACGAGATGGAACCAATTGATCTTGTGTCAACATTCATGGGAGCACATGCGATTCCAGCAGAATTTAAAGAAAATCCTGAAGGGTTTATCGATATTATTATTGAAGAAATGTTACCAAAAGTTAAAGAAGAAAATCTTGCAGAATTTTGCGATATCTTCTGTGAAACAGGAGTCTTCAATGCTCATGAATCACGTAAATTATTATTAGCAGCTAAAGAAATGGGCTTCAAATTAAAAATTCATGCGGATGAAATTGATTCAATTGGTGGTGTGGATGTTGCGGCTGAAGTTGGCGCAGTTAGTGCGGAACACTTAATGGCTGCTACAGATGAAGGTATCAAAAAAATGGCAGACGCAAATGTCATTGGTAATCTTTTACCAGGAACAACATTTAGTTTAATGGTTAACACTTATGCACCAGCTAAGAAAATGTTAGACGCAGGCATGGCAATTACACTTTCAACAGATAGTAATCCAGGAAGTTGTCCAACTGCAAACATTCAATTTATGATGCAACTTGGGTGTTTCGAAATGGGATTAACACCAATTCAAGTCTTTAATGCAGTCACAATTAATGCTGCTTATTCAATCGATCGTGGGGATACGATTGGAAGCTTTAAAGAAGGAAAACGTGCCGATATTGCAATCTTTGATGCAGCTAATATCGACTACCCACTTTACTTCTTTGCTACCAACTTGGTGAAAGATGTTTACAAAGATGGTCAACTAGTTGTGAAAGATTTCGCAAGAATTTAGTGATAATTTGTTTTGAGCCCCTATTATTAAAATAGGGGTTTTCCTTTTCTGTTTTTTTACACAATTTTGTAGTATGATTATTAGTAATGGTACAAAACAATCTTGATTGAGGTGGTGACGTGTTTGAGCAAAGAAGTATACGGTCAATTATTTGGCAGCCCGCAAGTTTTTTTAGACGGACAACCTGTCATTTTTTCTTTTGGCAAAATTAATGCTTTGTTATTCTATATGTTCGTAAATAAAACTGTCAGTCGTGATGAAGTTGCCGGTTTATTGTGGCCAGAGATGGATGAGAAAAATGCGAAAAAAAATCTCCGCAATACCATCTATCAAGCGAATAAAATTCTTGGCGATGATTTTATCTATTCACCAAATCGTAAAGTATTAGTTCTAAATCAAGAACTTAAAATTACTAGCGATGTGGAAAAGTTTAAAGAACAACCCGATAAATTTTTAAATCTTTATCGTAATCAATTTCTAAAAGGCTTTTTCCTAAAAGATTCTGAGGATTTTGAATTATGGACCATAAAAATGCGTAGTTATTTTGAGAAAACTTTTATAAATGAATGTTATCGAAAAGTTAAAGATGATATTGCGCAAGGAGAATACAAAGATGTTGAGAAACATATTCAACAACTGATCGATATTGATGAATTTGACGAACGAAATTATCGTCTATTAATGGATTATTATCAAAAAATTAATCGTCATGATAAGGTGATAGAAGTCTATTATGAAGTGGCTGATATTCTTCATTTAGAACTTGGAATTGACCCAAGTCAAGAGACACGTCAATTATTTGAAACTTCGCTAAATATTGTGAACGTTAACAATATTTCTAAACCAAAACGCTTTACTTCAGGTTTCTTTGGAAGATTAGAAGAAATTAAGCAGTTGGAGAGCAACTTTAAGTCTTTCTCAAAAGGCGAAAAGGCCTATTCAGTCTTAGTTGAAGGACCGGGTGGCGTTGGAAAAACAGGCTTAGTCAATCGTGTGTTAGACAATGTTGATGATAATTATCATATTCTCGAAACACAATGTTATGAACTCGAAATTAATTATGACTTACGAATGTGGCGTCAAATATTTTCTCAAATCACAAAAATTTTAGCGCAAGAACAAATTCAGGCACCAAAGGGTTGGGAATCGATTGTGGCAACTTATTTCCCAAGTGTTGAAGGTGATATCACGCAAACTGTTGACACAGAAAGTAAGAAACATTTAGATTTGAACATGCTGTCGCAAGTTTTAGTCGATGCGTTACGCATTATTTCAGGTAACACTAAAGTTGTCATTGTTTGTAAAAACATTCAGTGGATTGATGAAGCGAGTTTTAATTTATTACTTAGCACAATGTTACATATTAATAATGATCAAGTCCTATTTGTCTTTACTTTAAGAGATGATATCCCGATGCATGTGCATAATTTCCTAGCGGTTCTAAACTCATATGATTTATTAATGGAATTAAAACTAAAGCCATTGAGTTATGATGAAACAAAAGAATATGCGATTAAAGAGTTGGGCGAAAAAAAAGCAACGACTCAAATCGTGGATCGTCTCTATCAATTAACAGAGGGAAACTTTTTCTTTTTAGTTGAGTATATTAATATGATTAAAAACAATAATAAGTTGGATATCATGAATATCAAAATGCAGGATGCACTTCGGAATCGATTTATTAATTTAACTTCGCAAGAGTTGCGTGTTGTGAGTATTGTTTCTTATTTTTATGATTACGTCTCGATTAAATTTTTATCTGAAATCTTAAAAATACCTAATATTGAATTAGCAGAGATGATTGAAAAACTAGTTAATGAGTCTATTTTTACGGAACACGTTGTGAACGAAGATATTAAAATTAGTTTTTGTCATAATCGTTTTCGTGAATTTATATACATGAATGAACTCGAGTCTAAGAAGTGTTTAGTCCATCGTGAAATTGCCGAGTTATTGGAAAAAGAATTACCACGTTTGAATGATGATCATTTGATCTACGCAAAAATTTCATATCATTTTGACCGAGCAAAAGAAAAAATAAAGGCTTTAGAATATCAAATTAAGTATCTTCAAACATATTATAAGTTTTACCATGAACTTTTCCCTGTTAATGATCATCCTGAAGAGATGGCAGTCGAACAGATTAAGTTTGAAAAGAAAGAAACGATTGCTGAGTTTGAGAAAATTCGCGTTCGTTTGGATGAGTTAAAACCAACTTATGAGAATGATCCTGTTTATGAGCGATTATTGATGCAATTTTACAGTATGGAAGGTCGTTTTTATATTCGTTATGGTCAATATGAAGAAGGGCTTAAAGCTAGTCATCTCGTGATTCAGATTGCGAAAGAATTAAATGATAGTACGTTCCTTCTTGAAGGATATAAACATTTAATTTATTATTGCATTCAAATTGAAGACGAAAAAGAGATGAACCGTTATGTGGAGTTAGCCTTAAGTGAAGCGATTCGTAGTAATAACCATGAATTAATTGGAATCTTACTGCGATTAAAAGGCTTGTATTATCTAATGGTTGGTAATCTTGCGATGGCCGAACAACAGTTAAACGAATCAATCCGAACGTTTAAATTGACGGAAGCCATTGAGAAAAAATATGCAGTCAATATTGCGGCTGCTTATGATTATTTGGCTGAGATACGCAGCATTCAAGAAAAATTTGATGAGGCGATTGTCTTACAACAACATTCGATTGATTTATGTGAAAACAAACGTGCCTATTCTAGTTTATCTGTTTTCTATATTAATATGGGCATTATTCTATTTGGTAAGAAAGACTATGGAAAATCAAAGATTTACTTTAACAAGGCTTACCAAATCTATGAACATTTTTCTTCTTTATGGAAACGTCCGCAGTTAGATGCTTATATGTCATTAATCAATATGTATGAGGGAAATTATGACAAGGTAGCTGTTTATCTTTCAAGTTCTAAAAAGTATATGGAACAGTTTAATAGTTCTCGTGTTTTGGGCACGATTTACTTTGCTGAAGCGATGATTAAACATGAGTTAGTGAATTTTCCTGAAGATAAGGGAAAAGATTTGAATGAAATCTTGAATAAAGATGAAGCGTATTATTTCGAAAAAGCGATTAATCATTTGAGTCCTAACCGTAATAAACTTGAAACGAATCTTTTGCATCGAACATTTGACGATATATTAACTAAGAGTCCAGAGGTTAGTATTAATCAAAATCATGATTAAATAATTAAAACCAGTTCTTACATTTAAGTTGATGTAAGAGCTGGTTTTTTGATGTATTGAGTTTTGATTTGGGTTTGAGAATATCGGGATTTTCTGTGCTGGAGCTCGGCAATAAGTCAATTACGAAAATAAACTAAAAACCAGTTTTTTTCGTGCACGCCTTATTGATCGCTCCAAAGCGCTCCAAAAATCACCTTACGAACGGGATTTAGCTGGCAGGGATTCGGCACTAAGTCCGTTCTGTTATTCAGGCAAAGTGCGCCTGATTATCAGAACTACCTTACTGCTCATCCCTAAACACCAGCTTCATCACTTTTTTTACTGCTCGCTCCTAACCGCCTTCTTCACCACTTTGGTTTTCAGCATTCTTAATGCGTGTTCGGGGTATTTTTCTCCTAGTAATCCTAATGATGATAGGAGGTAGTCTTCGTCTAGCATGAGTGTTGGGTTTTGTGGTGAGAGTTCTCTTGGTTTGGTTTGGAGGGCTTCTTTTAAGAGTGTTGCTGGGTCTTCGCTGTGTACGAGGACGCCTCCTGTTCCAATGAGATATTTAATTGTTCTCAAATCTTTTCCTGTTTGAAAATAGAGATTATGGTTTGGTCTTTGTTCAACACGTAAGTGTCCAACGTGACGTCGCATTGCGTTTGCAATCGCTAGTTTTGCGATTGTGTAGTCAAATTCACGATCCTCAGCTTTTTTAGGAATAAATTCTGTGTTTTTTTCACGAAAAGCGCAAGCATCAAAAATGTCTTGGTCGCTTAAAAGAGGTAAGAAATTTTTGAAGGCGTTAACTCCGGTTGTTTCTAAGACACTCTTAGCCGAGTAACGCATGCCAAGATCACCTTCGACAGTTCGTTTTAAGAAAGGTTCTTGTAATCCTTCATAGACGACTTCTTGTAGTCCGGAGATATTATGCGCTACGGAATGGATATCAGTTGTTGCCCCACCAACATCGACAACACTTAAGGTACCAATTCCCGCTTGTTTTTCTGTTCCAACTGAAAGCAGATTGGCTGCGGAAAGAACTGCTGAAGGTGTTGGAATAATTGGCTGGTCAGTTAATTTGACGATTTCGCCAAAGCCTTTGGCATAAATAATTTTTTCGAAAAATATTTTACGTAAAAGTTTTCTCGTTTTATCGGGATTTAGGACATTTAATTTTGGCATAACATTATCTGAAGTGAAGAAATTACCACGAGATGTTAATATTTCTTCTACTTGATTTTGAATCTGCTCGTTTCCAGCAATTAAGATTGGAATCTCAGGTGAAGTATGAGCCAATTTGGTAGCACTCTCTACGATGAAATCGCGATTACCACCGTTTGTTCCTCCTGTTAAAAGGATGATATCTGGTTTGTCATTATTTATTTCTTCTATATTATCATCAGTTAATGTGTAAGAGAAAGTTTTCATGATTCGAGTTCCAGCTCCGAGAGCGACACGCTTCGCCGCATCCGTTGTTAAACTATCAGTTAAGCCAATGGCGATCATTTTGAAGCCACCAAAAGCTGAGGAACAAATCAAAACTTCTGCTTCTTCGATTACATCACGATTTGAAAATTGTAGTAAATCGTTTTTCAATTGAAGAAAACTATTCATTAAATTAGATGTTACGGTTGTTTTTGTTTTTGTAGTTGCGATTATTTCTTCTTGGTCTAAATTGATTAAGGTTGCTTTTGTGTCTGTGCTTCCGAAATCGATTAATAAAACATGGTGTGCCATGATGGAACTCCCCCTTTATAGCTTTAAACATTAAAATTTGATTAGAGTTTTTTCGTCAAAACGTCAAAACGATAATCTAAAAGACGTCAAATTTGTATAATTCCTCACAAAAAATTCGATAATCTGGTTTTAAAAGTTATGTGAATCTTGTTAAAAGCACAATTTATTTCGGAGTGTAAAAGGTATCGAAATACCTTTAAACTAATGTATTATTGGCGTTAAAGTGTAAAATAGTCAGTACGAACTTTATTATAGCTCAGGTGAGTCTAAAAAAAGTCTAAACAGGATAATTGATAACGGTTTCAATGTAGAGAATGTCGATTAAAAAGTCAAAAATATACGTGTAAACGTTGGTATATAAGCGTTTACAATAATTTGACTTATAAGCACCAGAATGGTACTTTTAGGTCAGTCAGATTGAGTTATTGAAAGAAATAGTTTTTATGAGTTGAATCAAGTATTATTCGTGATTTAGCTTAATAACTTGCTAAAGGAGAGTGAATTCAACAAAAACATCTTTTAAAAGGAAACAAAAGTCGTGATAGTCGTAAATTTATTCGGGGCGAACGGAAAAACTGGAGATGAAGATTGTTTTTTATAATAGAGCAATTTCCTAAGGTGTTTTAGGACAACAAGTGAAAAGACGTTGTATTTCTTTGTGGATGTTGAGTCATTTTATGGCAAGATCAAAGTTTTATCTAATAGTATTTGATTCAATGAATAAAGTATTATATTTTTTTTAATTGAAAGGAAGGAATTAAATGGCAAAATTAGTAGAATGTATCCCAAACTTTAGTGAAGGTAGAGATGAAAAAATCATCAATGGTTTAGTAGAAACTGCAAAAAGCGTTAGCGGTGTTACACTTTTAGATCATTCATCAGATGCAAGTCATAACCGTAGTGTTTTCACCTTAGTGGGAGACGAAGAGGGAATTCAAGAAGCAGCATTTAGATTAGTAAAATTTGCAAGTGAAAATATTGATATGACAAAACATACCGGAGAACATCCTCGTATGGGCGCAACTGACGTTGTTCCTTTTGTACCAATTAAAGATATTACAGCAGAAGAATGTGTTGAAATTTCTAAAAAAGTTGCAAAACGTATTAATGATGAATTAAATATTCCTATCTTCTTATATGAAGACTCAGCACAAAAACCTGATCGTAAAAACTTAGCTCGCGTAAGAAAAGGTCAATTCGAAGGCATGCCTGAAAAATTAAAAGAAGAAGATTGGGCTCCTGACTTTGGTGAAAGAGCAATTCATCCAACAGCTGGTATTACTGCAGTTGGCGCTAGAATGCCATTAGTTGCTTTTAACGTAAACTTAGATACATCAGATATTACAATTGCAAATAACATTGCTAAAATTATCCGTGCTTCTGGTGGCGGTTTCAAATATTGTAAAGGAATTGGCGTAATGTTAGAAGATCGTAACATTGCTCAAGTTTCTATGAACATGGTTAACTTTGAAGGAACTCCACTTTACCGTGC
This sequence comes from Vagococcus silagei, assembly GCF_004795745.1. Taxonomy (GTDB): domain Bacteria; phylum Bacillota; class Bacilli; order Lactobacillales; family Vagococcaceae; genus Vagococcus; species Vagococcus silagei. Next base: position 11,575 of record NZ_SDGV01000013.1, read on the forward strand.
ATTTGAAACAATTCGTTTCGAAGCTAAACGTTACGGCGTTAACATTATCGGTAGTGAAGTAATTGGTTTAACTCCAGCTAAAGCGTTAGTTGACGTGGCTGAATACTACCTACAAATTGAAGATTTCGATTATGGTAAACAAGTATTAGAAAACCACTTATTAAACTAATAACTTTAAAGGAGATTAACATACAATGAAATTAGTTGATTTAAAAGTTCATGAATTTATGACAGTTTTAGGCTCAGACGAACCAGCTCCAGGTGGCGGTTCGGCAGCAGCATTATCAGCAACAATGGGTATTTCTTTAGTAAAAATGGTTTCTGAATTAACAAAAGGTAAGAAAAAATATGCTGAGTTTGAAACTTTAACAGATGAAATTATGTCTGAAGCAATTCGTTTACAAGACGAATTACTTGAATCAATCGATAAAGATACGGAAGCATTTAATGAAGTATCAGCAGTTTTCTCAATGCCAAAAGAAACTGATGCAGATAAAGCAGCGCGTCGTGAAGCAATGCAAACTGCATTACAAGGTGCAGCTAAATCACCATTTAATATGATGGTTCTAATGGTTGCCGCGCTTAAAGTAACTGAAAAAGGAGTTGGCAAATCAAACGCTAACGCTGCAAGTGACTTAGGTGTTGCTGCATTAAACCTTAAAGCAGGCCTTCAGGGAGCATGGTTAAACGTATTAATTAACTTATCAAGTATTAAAGACGAAGCATTTGTGAAAACATATCGCGAAAAAGGCGAAGCTTTATTAGAAGAAGGTTGCCAAATCGCAGATCGTGTTTACGTAGAAATTTTAAAACAAGTTTAATATATCCCTAAATCTAGAAAGGAAGTTTTACATACATGGCACATTTATCAGATATCGAAATTGCAAATCAAGTTGAAATGAAACCTATTACAGAGGTTGCAAAAACTTTAAACTTAACAGAAGATGATTTAACACTATATGGTAAATACAAAGCAAAATTAGATGTTAACGAACTTGTTAAGATGAAAGACGAAGAAGACGGAAAATTAATTTTAGTAACTGCAATTACGCCAACACCAGCTGGCGAAGGAAAAACAACTGTTTCAGTTGGTTTAGCAGATGGATTAAGCCGTATTGGTAAAAAATCAATGATCGCTTTGCGTGAACCATCATTAGGACCAGTATTTGGTGTTAAAGGTGGAGCTGCTGGTGGTGGACATGCACAAGTTGTCCCAATGGAAGATATTAACTTACACTTTACTGGTGACTTCCATGCGATTGGCGCTGCTAACAATTTAGTTGCTGCTTTATTAGACAACCATATTCACCATGGTAATGCTTTACAAATTGATAGCCGTAAAATTACTTGGAAACGTGTTGTTGACATGAATGATCGTCAATTACGTCATATCGTAAACGGTTTACAAGGTCGCGTAAATGGTGTTCCCCGTGAAGATGGCTATGATATTACTGTAGCTTCTGAAATCATGGCTGTTTTATGTTTAGCTAATGATATCGTTGACTTAAAAGAAAAACTAAAAAAAATGATCGTGGCGTATAGCTTCACTGGTGAACCAGTTACTGCTGGCGACTTGAAAGCTGAAGGAGCTTTAACTGCATTACTTAAAGATGCAATTCATCCAAACATTGTTCAAACTTTAGAACATACACCAGCGATTATCCACGGTGGACCATTCGCAAATATCGCTCATGGTTGTAACAGTGTTATCGCAACAAAAATGTCAATGAAATATGCTGACTATACAATCACTGAAGCAGGCTTCGGTGCAGACTTAGGAGCAGAAAAATTCATCGATATTAAATGTCGTTTATCAGGAGTTCGTCCAGATGCAGTTGTTTTAGTAGCAACAGTTCGTGCGCTTAAGATGCATGGTGGCGTACCAAAAACTGAATTAGGCGAAGAAAACGTTGAAGCAGTAAAAGCTGGTATCGTTAACTTAGAAAAACATTTAGATAACATTCAAAATGTTTATGGTTTACCAGTTGTTGTCGCAATTAATAAATTCCCATTAGATACAGATGCAGAAATCAAAGCTGTTGAAGATGCTGTTTCAGCACAAGGCGTTGATATCGTTTTAGCAGATGTATGGGCTAAAGGTGGCGAAGGTGCCGAAGAATTAGCTGAAAAAGTGGTTGAATTAGCAGATAAACCTAACAACTTTAGTTTTGTATATGATGAAGAAGATTCAATCGAAACAAAATTAAATAAAATTGTGCAAAAGGTTTATGGAGGTAAAGGTGTTGAATTAACTAAAGTAGCTCGTCGTGAGTTACAAGAGTTAGAAAAACTTGGCTTTGGAAATTATCCAATCTGTATGGCAAAAACACAATATTCATTCTCTGATGATGCAACATTAGTTGGTGCACCAAAAGACTTTACAGTTACAATCCGTAACTTAAAAGTTTCAGCAGGAGCTGGATTTATCGTAGCGTTAACAGGTGCTGTAATGACAATGCCTGGTTTACCTAAATCACCTGCATCAGAAAGAATTGATGTTGATGCTGAAGGAAACATTTCAGGATTATTCTAAAATGAAGATTCGTGTCCTAGCGAAAGAAGAGTTGAAAATTTCTCAATGGAGTGGAGGAGAGACAAGACAAGTCTTTCTCTCTCCCGCCCATGGGGTTTATGAAATTGGAAAATTTGATTATCGGTTATCTTCAGCAACGGTTGAGTTAAAAGAGTCAATTTTCTCTGAACTCACTGACTATCATCGGTTGATCATGTCCCTCGACAATGAAATACGCTTAAAACATGAAAGTCCAGAAGGTATTCAAGAATTGACATTACCGCCATTTCAGGCACATGCCTTTTCAGGAGATGACCAAACAACATCGTACGGACAATGTACAGATTTTAATTTGATTTATAAGCCAATGTATAAAGGTAGTATGAAAGCGCTTAACAAAGCCGAACAAGAGACTTTGGATACAGGAGTAACGATTATCTACTGTTTAGCAGATGTCGCAATCGATCTTAAAAAAAATAAAGAGTTGATAAAAAGTTATCAGTTAGAAAAATATAGTAGTCTTATTCTCGAGGATATGACTGATGAATATCAGTTAGAATTTAATTCTCAAGAAAGTTTTCAACCAATTGTCATTTGTTCAAAGATTCAATAAAAAATAGGTATAGACTAAATAGTAGTGTGCCGGGAATCGAGAGAGGATAAGAATAATGGAAACTAAAAACACAGCGGAAGATGTTCGCGTAGAAGAAATGGATGAATTAGAAAAATCTAAGTTTAGTCTGGGTGGAGCAACCCTTTACGGAATTAATGCCGTAATCGGATCAGGTATTTTCTTACTTCCAGCAACAATTTATAAAGACTTAGGACCAGCTTCCCTTTTAGCAATGATTTTTGATGCCATATTAGTGTTATTATTAGCAGTATGTTTCGCGGAAGTTGCTTGTTACTTTGACAAAAACGGAGGAGCTTTCCAATATTCTAAAGCTGCCTTTGGTGATGTTGTTGGATTTATTGTCGGTTTACTAGGTTGGTTTGTAACGATTATTGCATGGTCAGCAATGGCTGCTGGTTTTGCAAAACTGTTGATTATGGCATTTCCTGCATTGGAAGGTCAAAATAAGTTCATTAGTATCGCTTTAGTTATTTTACTATCTATTATTAATAGTACTGGTCTTAAAACGTCAAAAATCTTTACAATCACAATTACTGTTGCTAAATTAATCCCAATTATCGCATTTGTATTTATCGGTATCTTCTTTATCAAAGGTGGATTTGATAAAGGTAACTTTACACCATTCCTACAATTACAACCAGGAATGACAGTTTCAAAAGCCGTAGGTGCTACGTCACTTACAATTTTCTACGCATTTATCGGATTCGAAGCTTTACCAGTTGTTGCTGGTGAAATGCGTGATGCTAAGAAAAACGTTCCAAAAGCAATTGTTGGTTCAATTAGTATCGTGTCAATCCTTTACTTCATGATTATTGCTGGTACAATTGCAATGTTAGGTACTGGTATTTTACAAAGTGGTGCACCAGTTCAAGACGCATTTAAAGAAATGGTTGGACCTGTAGGTAGCTGGATAATCTCAATTGGTGCCTTAATTTCAATTTTAGGCTTAAACGTTGGAGATTCAATGATGATTCCTCGTTACGGTGCATCAATTGCTGATGAAGGTTTATTACCTGCACCAGTTGCTAAAAAGAATGGTAAAAATGCACCAATTATCGCAATCATCATCTCAGCAATCTTAACTTGTGGCTTGTTAGCATGGGGCGAATTTGAACAATTAGCAGAACTTTCTGTAGTGTTCCGTTTCATCCAATACATCCCAACAGCAGGTGCTGTAATTATGTTACGTAAGAAAAATCCTGATATGAAGACTGCATTCCGTCTTCCGTTAGGTCCAGTAATTCCACTTCTAGCTATCTTAGTCAGTGGTTGGATGTTAATCGTTGGAGCTTCTAAAGAAAGTTTAATCGCCGGAGGTATTGGTATTGTAGTAGCATTAGCATTCTACTTCATCTTTAACCGTGGTGCTAAAGAAGCTTAATTAATTAGAGTATTACATTATTAAAAACTTATGTATAAATTTTAGGAGGAATTAGAATTATGACAAAAGAAATTATTTTAGATGGCGAAAGCTTAACATTAGATCAAGTGATCGAAGTAGCAAGAAAAGGCGCTAAAGTATCAATTTCAGAAGGTGCAGTTGAAGCTGTTAATACTTCTCGTAAAATCATCGACGACATCGTAGCAAGCAAAAAAGTAACTTACGGTGTTAACACTGGATTTGGTTCTTTAGTTAAAGTAAGTATTCCTCAAGAAGAAACTCGTCAACTACAAGAAAACTTAATCCGTACTCACTCAAGCGGTTTCGGTGATCCATTAAAAGAAGATGAAGTTCGTGCGATTATGTTAATCCGTATCAACTCATTATTAAAAGGATATTCAGGTATTCGTCTATTAACAATCCAAACATTAATGGCTATGTTAAACAAAGGCGTTGTGCCACACATTCCTGAAAAAGGTTCTCTAGGCGCATCAGGCGACTTAGCACCACTTGCTCACATGGTATTACCAATGTTAGGTTTAGGTAAAGCATTCTACAATGGTGAATTATTACCTGGTAAAGTTGCAATGGAAAAAGCTGGCGTGCCAGTAATCTTCCTAGAAGCTAAAGAAGGTTTAGCTTTAATCAATGGTACTACAGTTTTAACTGGTATCGGTGCTTTAGCAACATATGATGCAATTGAATTATTAAAATTATCAGACATCATCGGTGCTTTATCATTAGAAGTACACAATGGTATCGTAAATGCGTTTGACGAAGATTTACATACTATCCGTCCTCAAAGTGGACAATTAGCTACAGCAAGAAATATCCGCCATCTAATCAAAGGAAGTACACTTACAACTCCAGCTACTGCTGAACGTGTACAAGATCCTTACACACTAAGATGTATGCCACAAATTCATGGTGCAAGTAAAGATACTGTCGCTTACGTACTTAAAAAAGTTGAAATTGAAATCAACTCTGTAACTGACAATCCAATCATTACTCGTCGTGGTGATGTTATCTCTGGTGGTAACTTCCACGGTGAACCAATGGCACAACCATTTGACTTCTTAGGAATTGGTGCATCAGAAATTGGTAACGTATCTGAACGTCGTGTTGAACGTTTAGTAAACACTAACTTAAGTGGCTTACCATCATTCTTAGTTAAACACCCTGGTGTTAACTCTGGTTTCATGATCACTCAATATGCTGCTGCATCATTAGCATCAGAAAACAAAATTTTAGCTCATCCAGCAAGTGTTGACTCAATCACTTCATGTGAAAACCAAGAAGACTTTGTTTCTATGGGTACAACTGCAGCTCGTACTGCTCGTGACATCGTTGGAAACTCTCGTCGTATCTTAGCAACTGAATTAATGGCTGCTTGTCAAGGTATCGACTTCGTGAAAGACCGTGGACAACTAGGAGAAGGTACTCAAATCGCGTACGACTTCTTCCGTCAACACGTTAAATTCTTAGAGTTAGACAAAGAAATCGAAATCTATGACGAATTAGAAAAAGCAACAGATGTATTAATCAAGGGCGACCTATTAAGAGCTGTTGAAGAAAAAATCGATTTAACAATCGAATTCTAATCCTCTATATTTTAAAGACAGACTTTTTACAGGTCTGTCTTTTTTTGATAGTGAAAAATAGGTTTTTATGAAAATTTATTCATGAAAACTCAAATTTCTGTTTTACAATCGGTGATTTTTTAGCTAAAATGGGAGTAATTACTTTTTATCAAGGAGAGGGTTTAGTTGGACAAGGTAAAACCGTATAGCAATCGCTTATACGAGTATGGTACCAAAATATTTGTTTTAATGGTTTATGCGTTTCTGTATTCGATAGCACTGAATGTTTTTTGGCAGAATGGTAATATTTATTCAGGGGGAATCACTGGAATTTCGCAAATCATTACGACTTTCTTAAGTAAAACTACAACCCTAGATATCCCAATTGCGTATATCTATTATGCACTAAATATTCCACTTCTTTTAGTGGGCTGGTTTATTGTTGATCGTAAATTTGTGGTCTTCACGATTATTGGTGTTACTTTTGCGTCGTTTGCGATTGATACAATGCCTGTCGTAGCGCTCACGAAAGATCCCATAATTTGTGCAATCTTTGGTGGAGCTATTGGGGGCTATTCATTAGGACTAGCACTTAAATATGGTATGTCTACTGGTGGTATGGATATTGTTTTAATCGGATTAAGAAGAATTACGGGTAAGAGCATTGGCCATTTTTCGATGATTATTAATGGGATTATTGTTTTAACAGCTGGCTTTATTTTTGGTTGGCAACATGCTTTTTATAGTGTCTTATCTATTATTGTGAGCGCAAAGGCAACAGATATGGTCTATATTAAGCATCAAAAGGTTCAAGTAATGATAATTACGCATTATCCCGATAGAGTTGTAGCCAGACTTCAAGAGGGGTTAACGCGAGGGATTACGGTAATAGAAAACGCTAAAGGTGGTTACATGCATCAAGATAAAGCCGTTTTGATTACTGTTATCACGCGCTATGAAATGGAAATATTAAAAGAATTAATGAAAGACGTCGATGAGCACGCGTTCGTAAGTGTCTCGCATGATGTTGAAATACTAAGTGACTTTAAAGAGTTAGATATTATTTAAATAAATAAGGCCACTTGTAAAATGATCATCATTTTACGAGGGCCTTTTTTGATATATTGAAAATATGCAAAATAAAAAAGCCGGGAATAATCCCGACTCCTTAGTAACTAATTTTAGTACCAACCGTTGTTCATCCAGAATGCTTGTGCATTTTCCCATGAACCATAACGATCAGCTACGTATTGATCAGCAACACGTTCTTGATTTTCTGGAGAGTGGTCTCCACCTAAATAGTTTGGATCTAATTGGTAACGACCAACATGGTATCCGTTAGATGCTGTATAACTACCGCCAGATTCTCTTTGAGCAATCCATTCTTTAGCACTTGAAGATTGACCAGCATAGTTAGAACCAGCGTTTGATGCTACTGCTGGAGCTTCGATAGCTTCTGCTTGGAATTCTTCTGCTTGGAATTCTTCTGCTGGAATTGGTTCTTCAACATAAGTTTCTTCTTGAACAGCAGGAGCAGTTGTTGCTTCAACTTTTTTCTTATCATCGTTAATCACTAATTGTTGACCAACATGAATTAAGTTAATGTCTTGAATTTTGTTGTCTTTTGCAATTGAATCAATTAACGCATTGCTGTCTGAAAATTGATGTGAGATGCCTGATAAAGTGTCGCCAGCTTTAACAGTGTATAAAGTTTCTGCATTTGCTTCAGTTCCCAAAAATAATCCAAAGGCTAACGTTGACCCAAATAATAAATATCTTAGTGATTTCATAAATAATTAAATCCCCTTCTGTGTTTAAAAATTTTTTCGGTTGGGCAATAATTTTTAGCTTGCCTCAACAAAATATACTTTATCATCAAAAAAGATTTCGTAGGTGAATAAAAGAATGAAATTAGGTAACAAGAATCGTCAAATATGTAATATTTCTGTACGTTAAGAAATATTGTAATGATTCTAAATTAACGTTAAAAAGAACAAGTTTTATGAAATTGTTATTAATAAACCCTTACAAATGTTGTATAATAGATGATGTTAGAGATGAAACCAGTTATCAAAGTTTGAAAGTTATTAGTCATAATTATTACAAGTGTTACATATATATCACGCTTGAAATGTGTTTGTAGCATTAAATTATGGGTTTTTGGAGTTGTTTTGATGAAAAATGTGCGAAAAAAATAGCTATTTAAGCCGTTTTTTCTTATACTAGTATCAGACAACACTAAAAAGTTAAAGATGAAGGGTGTGAGATAATGATAGTAGACTCAAATTTACCTGTAGAACGTGATCGATTGAAAAATAGATTGATTCGTTTAGTCAAAGAAGACCGAGAAATTGTGGGATGTTTCTTTGATGGATCAATTGGGAGTAATCAAGAAGACTTTTATTCGGATATTGATGCTCGAATTGTCGTCAAACCACATGTTAATCTCAAAAGAAAACAGCGTGAAATTATTAATGCAATTGGTGAACACCTCTTTATTGAAACACAAGGCTTAAATTATGCTGTGATTCATTACGCTACATTTATTAAATTGGATTTATTTGTTTATTATGAAGCAGACTTGGAACCAAGTGTTTGGTCAAAAAATATTGAAATTGTTAAAGACAATGGTATGATTCGCGAATTGCAATATGTTTCTCAAAGTGTCGTTTATCGAATTGATCAAGCTGAGTTTGATGATTTAGTCTTTAAATATTATGGACATTATTTTGCTTTATATCGTAGTTTGAAACGAAAAGAGCTCAATGATCTTGAATTTATTTCGCTTTATCTGAAACATTCACTGGTGTCAATGTGGTATATCGAAAAAGGTTATGCACCTAATGCGACGTTTGATTGGAGTCAATATGAGGGACGACGTTCAAAATTGTCGAAGTATGAAAAAGAGTTCTTGCAAAGTTACTCACCTTTACTTGAAGAGGATATGGCTGACTTCACCAAAGAAATTCGAATCTTGATGTTTCAGGCAACAGAAAAAGTTGCTGTTTATAATAATCTAAATTTTGATAAAAAAGTTTTCCGCGATGTACATCGGTTAATTTCATTTAAATAGTAAAAAGCATTTCCCCTATATAATAGAAGGAAATGCTTTTTTATTTTTTATTTTAATGGTTTTAATAAGCGAATACCATTAAGTAAAACAAGGATTGTACTTGATTCGTGAGCTAGAATACCGATTGGTAAGTTCATCTTACCGAAGATGTTTAAGACAACTAAGAGTAAGACAACTGCCATTGAGAATGTAATGTTTTGCATGACAACGCGATTTAAGCGTTTAGAGATGCGATGTGCATATGTCAATTGATCTAAATCGTTTTTCATTAGGACTACATCAGCTACATCGATCGCGATATCAGTACCTTCACCCATGGCAATTCCGATGTCAGATTTAACAAGTGCAGGGGCATCATTGACGCCATCCCCAACCATCGCAACTTGACCGTAAACTTTTTGAAGTTCTTCGACAGCTTGCGCTTTGTTTTCAGGTAAGACATTTCCTTTAACGTCATCAACATTTAAAGTTTTACCAATGGCTTGACCAGTCACTTCATTGTCACCAGTAATCATGATTGTATGAATACCGGCTTGTTTCATGTATTTAATCATATCAACAGCTTTTTCATTTGGTAAGTCCATCATGGCAATTAAACCAATCGCATGATCGTTCTTACCGAAGAGAACGACAGTTTTACCTTCACGAGCAAATTCTTCACGTTTTTGTTCCAATTGTAGAGGCAAGACGTTGAATTGTTCTGCTTTACCAATTTTGTATAGATCTTGTTGGATACTTGTGACTAAACCATGACCAATTTGATTTTCAACGACTAAGTCAAGTTCTTCAGTCACAGGGATACCTTCAATAATTGCAGTTGCTAATGGATGGTTTGCTTGTTTTTCCATTGCCACAATAATATTTTTGTAGTTTTCTGCTTCAGTTTTGTTTTCATTTAAGAAATAAACATCAGTAACGCTTGGTTTACCTTGAGTTAAAGTACCAGTCTTATCAAAAGCAAATGCCTTAATGTCGACTAAGTTTGAAAGGTAAGAACCACCTTTGAATAAAACACCACGTTTAGCAAGATTTGAAATACCAGAAAGTGTAGCCGGTACATCACTTGCAGCTAAGGCACAAGGAGAAGCAACAGTCAGGAAGACCATACCTTTATAGAAACTTTCATACCAAGTATGACCAAATACGAGTGGCATTAAAATAATGTATAAAGTAATCGACACTAATACAAGAGTGACATATTTAGGTTCTAATTTTTTAATTTTAGTTGCTGTTTTTGATAAGTTGCTTTGTGATTGGTTTACTAATTCTAAAATTTTAGCGAAAACTGTGTCGCTACTATCTTTTGTAACAACCATTGTAAATGAAGATTGGCCGTTCATTGTACTACCAAAAACGAAATCCCCAGTTGTTTTTTCAGCGGGAATACTTTCACCGTTAATTGATGATTCGTCGATGTTGGCAAATCCTGAAAGAATCTCCCCGTCAGTTGGGATTTGATCACCATTTAAGACTTGTAAATGGTCGCCAATTTTTAGTTCGCCAACAGGTACAATTTTTGTGTCGCCGTTGTCTAAAATTAAGCGCGCCTCTGTTGGGTTCATTGCCATCAAGTTTGTAATTTCTTTTTTACTTTTTTCTTCAACATAATCTTCAAGGAAATGAGCACCGGCGAAGATAACGATCAGTAGGGCACCTTCTTTGAAGTCACCAATAATTGCCGCACCAAAGGCAGCGAATGCCATTAAGATATGAACATTAGGTGTGAATTTACGATTTTCTTTTGTTTGCGAAATTGTATCAGAGAAGCCCTCAATAATAATATGATACCCTGATAAAAAGATTGTCACTGTAGCTAAAATATTTGCTGTAAGGGTTCCAAATGGGAAGTAACTTAAGATAAATGCTCCCAACCCGATAAAGTATAAAATTGTTGGCAATGCGCCATGACTATGTTCGTGGTTATGATCGTGTGAATGATTGTGGTCATGTTCATGATCATGGTTGTGTTCGTGATTTGACATAGTAAAAACCTCCTCTTTTGATATGAATACCTGTTCATATGAATATCATATCATATTATAGTGAAAATGACAACTAAAAAATGAACTTTTTTAAGAAAAAAATAAAGGAAAGGATTACCGCTTTTTACTGGTAATCTTTTCCTTTATTATCATAGTTAAAAAGTTAAATATTTTTTTGTAAATGATCGTACTTGTGTCCAGCGATCATCATTTCGCCAACTTTTTCAAAACCATTATTTAGATAAACTTTTTGAGCACTTAAGTTAATTTGATCAACGTTCAAACCAATCACATTGCGCTTACGTTCTTTAGCTTTCAATGGTAAGGCACCTAATAGCTCAGTCGCAACACCTTGGCGTCTAAAGTTTGGTGACGCAACGATGGTATCCAAGTACCACTCATCTTGGTATGTTTCAAGTTCGTCAAAGAGATGATATTCTGTTGAAAAATCTTTTTGTTGTAGAAATTGATGATAGGGTGTATCAATTGTTTTTTCCATTTCATCAGTGTAGCCAAATGCAACACCAGCAATGTCATTGTTTATTTCTTTAACAATCGCATTATTGAAACCATAACGATAGTCTGGTAAGTCTTGGAAAGCTTCAGCTAAAAGTTTTAAAAGTTGTGCTTCAGTTAATTTATTAAAGACCTCAAGTTCCATATCTTTTAGGACAATCATTACTAGTTCCATTGCTTTAACGGCATCTTCTGGTCGAGCTGCTCTAATCATATGTTTTCCTCCTCGTTCAGTATTCATGGTACACTTTATCACGACTTCTGACTGCTCGCAACTTTAACTGTTTGAAAATAAGTGCCTATATAATAGAAGAAAGTTGTTTCAACAGTGAAAAAATTTTAACAAAAGTGACAATAAGACTTGATAAATTCTCTAAAGTGTTTATAATTAATGAGGTACGTGTTTTATACGTATTTTTTATTATGGAAGTGTGGGAGGAGAAATTTTCATCTCCATTAAACCACATCACGGACTTAAGGAGGTATGTCTCGTGGCAAAAAAAGTAGAAAAATTAGTTAAATTACAAATTCCTGCAGGGAAAGCAACACCAGCTCCACCAGTAGGTCCAGCATTAGGTCAAGCGGGTATCAACATTATGGGATTCACTAAAGAATTCAACGCTCGTACTGCAGATCAAGCTGGTTTAATTATTCCAGTTGTAATCTCTGTATATGAAGACCGTTCATTTACATTCATTACAAAAACACCACCTGCTGCAGTTTTACTTAAAAAAGCTGCTAAGATTGATAAAGGTTCAGGTGAACCAAACTCTAAAAAAGTTGCAACTGTAACTAAAGATCAAGTTAAAGAAATTGCTGAAACAAAAATGGAAGACCTAAACGCAGCTGACGTAGAAGCAGCTATGCGCATGGTAGAAGGTACTGCACGAAGCATGGGTATCGTTGTTGAGTAATTAATAACTGACTATCTAGAAGTAGCTTCTCAGACGAATTTATGTTGAAAGATATAAATAAGTGGGAGGTTCATCCGTTATAACCACAATCAAGGAGGAAACAAAATGGCTAAGAAAAGCAAAAAAATGCAAGATGCATTAAAGAAAGTTGATGTAACAAAAGAATACGCTGTCGCAGAAGCGGTAGCTTTAGCAAAAGAAACTAACATTGCAAAATTTGACGCAACAGTTGAAGTTGCTTATAACTTAAATATTGATCCTAAGAAAGCTGACCAACAAATCCGTGGTGCTGTTGTATTACCAAACGGTACTGGTAAAACTCAATCAGTTTTAGTTTTCGCTAAAGGTGAAAAAGCTAAAGAAGCTGAAGCAGCTGGTGCTGACTACGTTGGAGAAGCAGACTTAGTTCAAAAAATTAAAGGTGGCTGGTTTGACTTTGACGTTGTCGTAGCAACTCCAGACATGATGGCTCAAGTAGGTCAATTAGGACGTGTCTTAGGACCTAAAGGCTTAATGCCAAACCCTAAAACTGGTACTGTAACAATGGATGTTACAAAAGCAGTTGAAGAAGTTAAAGCTGGTAAAGTAACTTACCGTGTTGACAAACAAGGTAACATCCATGTTCCAATCGGTAAAGTATCATTTGACGAAGCTAAATTAGTTGAAAACTTCAACACTATTCATGATGTAATCATGAAAGCTAAACCTGCAGCAACTAAAGGACAATACATCCAAAGCTTGACTGTAACAACAACATTTGGCCCTGGGGTTAAAGTTGACAAATTTTCATTCTAATTAATAAAAAATTTATTGACCTAGATAACTGTATATGTTATAGTTATCTAGGTTATTAAATAAAAGCCGAAGACAGTAGGTGACGCAAGTCTTAATTTCCTACCGAGGACTGATTTGATCGAATCAAGGTCCCTCTATGTCAACGGTGGCATGGAGTTTTTTTATTGCAAAAAAATTCCACCATCTATTAATTCAGGAGGTGAAAATAATGAGTGAAGCATCAATCGCTATTAAAGCACAAGAAGTAGACGTTGTTGCAGAAAAACTTAAAGAAGCTGCATCTATCGTAGTCGTTGACTACCGTGGATTAACAGTGGAAGAAGTAACAAACTTACGTAAACAATTACGTGACGCAAACGTTGAAATGAAAGTTATCAAAAATGGTATCTTACGTCGTGCAGCTGAAAAAGCTGGTTTAGAAGGTTTAGGTGAAGTATTCACTGGACCAACAGCCGTAGCATTCAGTAACGAAGACGTAGTAGCACCAGCTAAAATCATGAATGACTTTGCAAAAGATGCAGAAGCATTAGAAATCAAAGGTGGCGTAATCGAAGGTGAAGTTTCTTCAGTAGAAGAAATCGTAGCTTTAGCAAAATTACCAAACCGCGAAGGTTTACTATCTATGTTACTATCTGTATTACAAGCTCCAGTCAGAAACGTGGCTTACGCTGTCAACGCTGTTGCAGAAACAAAAGAAGAAGAAGTTGCTTAATTGCTGCTTAATCTAAACAAAAAATAAAAAAACAAATCGAAAGATTAATATGGAGGAAACATATCATGGCATTAAACATTGAACAAATTATTGCTGATTTAAAAGAATCAACTATCTTAGAATTAAATGACTTAGTTAAAGCTATCGAAGAAGAATTTGGCGTATCTGCTGCTGCTCCTGTAGCTGCTGCTGGTGCTGCTGCTGAAGGTGGCGCTGCTGAACAAACTGAATTTACAGTTGAATTAACAGCTGCTGGCGACCAAAAAGTTAAAGTAATCAAAGCTGTACGTGAAGCAACTGGTTTAGGTCTTAAAGAAGCTAAAGCTGTTGTAGATGGCGCTCCTGCACCAATCAAAGAAGGCGTATCTAAAGAAGAAGCTGAAGCATTAAAAGCTTCATTAGAAGAAGTTGGCGCTTCAATTACATTAAAATAATCTTTTTAATGAAAATGATAAGCTCATTGCAAGCAATTGCAATGAGCTTTTTTTAATGTTTTCGTGAAATCTTACGATAATTAAGTGGCGTGACACCTTGAGTACGTTTGAATAGACGAACAAAGTAACTCGACTCAAGATAGCCTAATTGCTCACTAATTTCAGTAATTGTTAGATCAGTTGTTGCTAAAAGTTCTTTGGCCCAAGTCATTTTCATCTTGATATACATCGTTTTAAATGACTCACCTAGTTCTTCTTTTAGTAAGCGACTTAAATGACTTTGACTGAGGTTTGTGACTTTTGCTAAGTCTTTCAGTGTGACGAGTTGTGTTTTATTTGCGTATAAATAATCTAGTGCAGGTTGGAGTTGCTGGTTTTTAGTTTGATAACCTTGACTAAAATCTTCAAGTCGCTGATTTAAAAGTGTTGAATTCAAATCTTTTTGCATGACTTCTAAATTCTCAGTTGTTGGTGGTACTAAAGAATCATGCTCTTTAGGTGTCAGATGAATTGTTTGTTGGTACATTTTAATTAAGTATTCTTTTTTGATTGCTTCTGAGACAATATATTCACTAAGTCTAGCTAGCATATCTGCAACCTGTAAGAGTTCTGTTAAGGATAGTTTGGGATATTGATTAAATAATTCTTGGTTTTTAGTTTTAAAATCATCTAAGATTGTTTGATCAGGTACATGTAAGATTTTCTCTAGTTTTTGATTGTCGTCATCTAACAGAATTTCACCGGCCATAATCGCGCCCACGTAGCGGTCATTGATAAGAATCGGAATGGCCATATCGACAATGTCAAAATGACAATGATAGATATAGGGTTTTTCTGTCCGTACTGCCTCTAGTCCAGCTCTAGCATCACAAGTTTCACAGTATTTTGAAAGTTCCGGATTTGAACGTGCGAGGTGACAAAAGGGTTGAATTTTACTATGTTTTGAAACAGGACGCCCTCGATAGTCGACTAAAATGATGGCAACTTTTGTTGTTTTTGCGATTGAATCCTGAACGCGCTCCCATTTCTCTAAATCTAATACTTTCTCTAGTTCAAAAGACATTCCCATATTCTTCACCTCGTTATTTATTATACAAAAAAAAGTGCTAAATCGCAAAAAAAGTCTATTTGATAAAAAAAGTCAGTATGTAAAGATTAAATGTCATCATGATTGTCTAATGAATTCTTTGTGAAAACGCTTTATGATGAATGTATTAAGAAGAGAGGATGATTGATAATGAGAAAAGCACTTATTTTACCAACAAAATATGTCCAAGGGGAAGACGAATTATATAATTTAGGCTATTTTGTACAAACTTTTGGAAAGTCCGCATTATTAATTGCCCATCCAGATGATGTAAACCGAGTACGTATTCAATTGGATGCGACAGCACAAAAATTTGGTATTGAGTTTATTGAAGGCGGTTTCAGTGGTGAGGTTACACGTGAAGAAACGAAACGATTACAAGAAGAAGCGTTAGCTAAAAAAACTGATTGTGTCATTGGTTTAGGTGGTGGAAAAGCAATTGACGCTTCTAAAGTTGTAGCGGAAGGCGAAAATTTAATTATCGTGCCTACGATTGCTGCGCAAGACGCACCAACTTCTCATTCGGCAGTTCTCTATCATGCAGACGGAAGTTTTGATGATTATGCGTACTTTAAACAAAGTCCAAGTGTCGTTTTAGTCGATACAAAAGTAATTGCACAAGCACCAACACGATTCTTAGTAGCTGGAATGGGAGATGCGTTAGCAACATACTTTGAAGCTCGTGCAAGTCATAATTCATATTCTCGTGTGAATGCAAGTTTACCAATGGGTTCTCGTGAAGGTCTAACACCAAATGCAGTAGGTACTTATGCTGCTTTAGAAATGGCACACTTATGTTGGAAATTCTTACAAGAAGACGGCTTACAAGCTAAAATTGCCTGTGATGCAAACTTAGCAACTGAAGCATTAAATAAAATTGTTGAAACAAATATTCTTTTATCTGGTTTAGGTTTTGAAAGTGCTGGTTTAGCAGCAGCTCACGCCATTCATAATGGTATGACAGTTCTTGAAGGCGCTCATGGCGCGTTACATGGTGAAAAAGTAGCGTTTGCAACAATCGTTCAATTGGTCTTAGAAGACGCTGAAAAGGCGGAACTTGAAGCAGTGTTAGACTTCTGTTTATCGGTTGATCTACCAGTGACTTTAAACGATTTAGGTGTCGACAATATTTCTTATGAAGAAGCTTTAGCGGTAGCTAAAATTGCATGTATTCCAGAAGAATCAATTCACGCAATGCCATTCCCAATTGTCGAAGAAGAAGTGGCGAATGCGATTATTGTTGCAGATAAAATTGGTCATGATTATAAAATGAACCACAAATAGTTAGAACAGGGGTGTGTAGCATGAAGAAAAATATCATTTTAGTCTCACATAGTAAACAAATTACGGATGGCTTAAAAGAAATGATTGATCAAATGAATCAGTCAGATCAAGTTGAAGTTCACTCGTTAGGCGGCACATTTGATGATTTATTAGGGTCTGATCCAATGAAAATTTTAACCGTTGTAAATGACGCAGCACCGACTGAAATCTTTTTAGTCTTCGCTGATTTAGGTAGTGCGGTAATGAGTTCTGAATTAGCTTATGACATGTTGGATGAGGCACAACAAAAAAATTATTATTTAGTTGATGCGCCACTTGTTGAGGGTGCGTTTGCAGCAGCGATTACAGCTGGTGTGATAGATGATCTCGATCAAATTATGGCTGAAGCAAAAAAATCAGGCGGAAAAGGATGGGACAAATAATGAAAAAAATTATCAATGAACCAGGTGCAATTGTTGAAGAAATGCTAGAAGGTATGATTCTAAGTTACCCTAAATTAATCAAACGTGTCGATGACTCACGTGTTGTTACCCAAGTGGCCAAAGTGAATCAAGTTGGTTTAGTTTCTGGTGGTGGTAGTGGTCATGAGCCCGCACATGCTGGTTTTGTGGGTGACGGTATGCTACAAGCTGCTGTTCTCGGAGATGTTTTTACTTCTCCAACACCAGATCAAATTTTGACAGGCATTCAAGCTGCCAATAATGGTCAAGGTGTTTTGTTAATTGTTAAAAACTATACGGGAGATATTTTAAACTTTGAAATGGCGATGGACCTTGCGCAATTAGAAGATATCTCAGTTGAGATGGTTGTTGTTGATGATGATATCGCAGTGGAAGATAGCACTTATACGGCTGGTAAACGAGGCGTTGCTGGTACTGTTTTAGTTCATAAAATTTTAGGTGATGCTGCGCGTGAAGGTACTTCACTTACTGAGTTAAAGGTGCTGGGCGACCGCTTAGTTAAAGAAATTAAAACAATAGGAATTGCTTTAAAAGCAGCGACTGTTCCTGAAGTTGGCAAACCCGGTTTTGAACTTTCAGATGATGAAATTGAATATGGTGTGGGTATTCATGGTGAACCAGGATATCATCGTGAAAAAATCCAACCTTCACGTGTTTTGGCAGAACACATGGTAACCAAAATTTTAACTGATGGTGCCACTAAACCAAAACGTGTTGGCGTTTTAGTCAATGGAATGGGTGGTACAGCATTGATGGAACAATTTGTATTCATGAGAGATTGCCTAGATGTTTTGGCAAAACAGGGCGTTGAAGTGGCCTTTACTAAGGTTGGTAATTATATGACTTCCATTGATATGCAAGGTGTTTCAGTAACATTAATTAATTTAGAAGACGAATCATGGTTAGAAAGTTTGAATCGTTCTGTTGAGACAATATCTTGGTAATGGAGGGAGAGAAGTATGGAATTAACAGTTAAAGAAATTCAAGTATGGTTAGATAAATTTACAGAAAAAATTGAAGCAAATAAAGCTTATTTAAGTGATTTAGATACACCGATTGGTGACGGGGATCACGGAAATAATATGGGACGTGGTGTTGCAGCGTATCAAGAATCGCTTGCTAAACAAAAACCAACGACAATTCCCGATACATTTAAAGTTATGACAATGGCAATGATTTCTAAAGTTGGTGGTGCGTCAGGCCCACTTTATGGCTCAGCATTTATGGGCATGACCAAAGCTGCGCAAGGAATGGATGCATTTACTTCACAAGATGAATTACAAACTATTATTGCGGCAGGGTTAGATGGAATTAAGCAACGCGGCAAAGCTGAAGTTGATGATAAAACAATGGTTGATGTGTGGGATGCTATTGTTGGGTTAATCGAAGCAGGTGATTTCACAGCTGAGGCTGTAGAAGCTGCGAAAAACAATACCAAAGATATGTTAGCTAAAAAAGGACGTGCCTCATATTTGGGTGAACGTTCGATTGGCCATATCGATCCAGGTGCCGCTTCAAGTGCACTATTGTTTGAAAGTTTAATTGAAGTATTGTAAATAGTAAGTCGAGATTGTCTGAGGATAGTCTCGATTTTTTTGGTTGTTTTGCTGGGGAGGTGGAAGAGGTTGGGGCGCCTGGTTATTGGGGTTTAGTGAGCTGAGCTGAACATTAAGCTAATCCTGGTCTTCAGACACAAACCGTCTGTAGTCCAGGCTCATCTTAATGTTCAGCTCAAAGCGCTCCCTTCACCACCTAGTTCGTTAAGTTGAAAATATCTTTCATCTCACGTAAAATAAAGGTATTAAATTAAGATTGAAGGTTGGGTAATAATGGTAATGCAACAAATGATCGATTCTCAAGCGCTTCACACAGATTTTTATCAACTCAATATGATGAAAACATATTGGGAGTTAGGGCGTGCTGATAAAAAAGCAGTATTCGAGTGTTACTTTAGAAAAATGCCTTTCAAAAGTGGGTATGCGATTTTTGCGGGATTAGAACGATTGGTTAATTATCTTGATCAATTAAAGTTCTCTGAAGATGATATTGATTATTTAAGAGAAGTCACAGATTATCCGGAAGAATTTTTAGATTACTTAAAAGATTTTAAATTTGAATGTACAGTTCGTTCGGCTGTTGAGGGTGAAATGGTCTTCAATGATGAACCGCTTGTTCAGGTTGAAGGTCCGCTTGCTCAATGTCAATTGATTGAAACGGCCCTCTTAAATATTATTAACTATCAAACTTTAATTGCGACAAAAGCTGCTCGTATTAAGTCAGTAGTTGAAGACGATGTTGTAATGGAGTTTGGCACAAGACGTGCGCAAGAGATGGATGCTGCGATTTGGGGCACACGTGCGGCATTTATTGGCGGTTTTGACGCGACAAGTAATGTTAAAGCGGGTAAATTATTTGGGATTCCGATTGCGGGAACACATGCTCACAGTTTAATTCAATCATACTTGGATGATTACGAAGGTTTTAAAGCTTATGCAATGACGCATAAAGATTGTGTTTTCTTAGTTGATACCTATGACACGCTTTTAAGTGGTGTGCCAAATGCGATTCGTGTTGCGCGTGAAATGGGTGATAAGATTAATTTCCAAGGCGTTCGAATTGATAGTGGCGATATGGCTTATATTTCTAAGAAAGTGCGTAAACAGTTAGATGAAGCAGGATTTCCTGATGCTAAAATTTATGCTTCAAATGATTTAGATGAGTCAACTATTCTAAATCTAAAAATGCAACGAGCAAAAATTGATGTTTGGGGTGTGGGTACGA
Source organism: Vagococcus silagei (assembly GCF_004795745.1). Classification (GTDB taxonomy): domain Bacteria; phylum Bacillota; class Bacilli; order Lactobacillales; family Vagococcaceae; genus Vagococcus; species Vagococcus silagei. Next base: position 31,721 of record NZ_SDGV01000013.1, read on the forward strand.
AGTTAATTACAGCGTATGATCAGCCTGCATTGGGAGCTGTCTATAAACTAGTATCGATTGAAAATGATCAAGGTCAAATGGTCGATTCAATCAAGTTATCAAGTAATGCTGAGAAAGTATCGACTCCTGGTAAGAAACAAGTTTGGCGTATTACTGCTGAAGATGGTAAGTCAGAGGGTGATTATATTACACTTTGGCATGAAGATCCTCGTAAACAAAATGAATTATTTATGTTCCATCCGGTCCATACTTTTATTAATAAAACTGTCGAAAATTTTGATGCTCGCCCAATATTAGTTGATATCTATCATAAAGGTAAACGTGTCTATGATTTACCTGAATTATTTGAGATTAAGCAAACGGCTCAACAAAGTTTGGATTCATTGTGGGAAGAATATAAACGTAATTTAAACCCGCAAAAATATCCGGTCGATTTATCGAAAGAATGTTGGAATCATAAAATGCGTACGATTGAAAAAGTGCGTAAAGGTGTACAAAAGAATCGTAATAAATAATAAAACAAACCCATCTCGGAGTCAGTACAAATTGACGATGAGATGGGTTTTCTTTTGGAAATAGGATTTTTTAAAGCTGGGGTTCGGTCCCAAGTCAATCTTACGATTAAATCAAAGAACGATTTATTCGTAAGCTCGTCTTGCGACTCACCTCAAATCGCTTTAAAAATCACCTAGGGATGAATAAGCGAGTAGGCCTACTAAGTCTTGAATCTCGGTTTTTAGTTGGGCGCCGACGGTTGTGTCGGAGACTTTTTTGCGGTCTACTGGTCGGTCGACGACGCGTCGGATTGAGAGGACATCGTCGTGCTGGCTTAAGATATGTTCAATTGAAGAGAAAGCTTTATGGGCAACAAGTTGCATACCATATGAATTATACAGAAGTGTATATCCAGCTAGGCCGGTTGTCTTTTGATAGGGTTTAGAAAAACCGCCATCGATAACAATCATTTTACCGTTAGCTTTAATCGGGTCTTCGCCTTTGACTTCTTTAATTGGCGTGTGACCGTTGATAATATGACTATCATCACCATTTAAGTCAAACTCTTTTAGCAATTGGCGAATCACGGCTTCATCTTCACGAAGTTCATAGTAAACATTTTTTTCTTCAGTATGTGTTACTTTGTCAGCAATAAAATAGCGTTCGAATGTTGTCATTTCTTTTTTACCAAAAAGTGATGAACATTCGCCGGACCAAAGATACCAAATTAAGTCGGTATTATAGTCTTGCGTGATGTGTGGCTCTTTATAGGCTGCGCGCAGTGATGTTTCGAAATAGTCTAAGAGTGATTTTCCTGCATAAGTTTTACCATTAAGTGTCATCCCTTTAAATGAGCCATCTGATTGTAACGGAATACAGCCGTGAATTAAGAGATTTTCATTATAGACTAAGTACATACTGCCTTTTTTCATCAAGAAATTAAGATGACGACGCAATTTTTCTGAATTGACGAAGTTACTTAGTAAGTGTTCAATCAAGTCGTGTTCCTCGGGCGTAATTTCATCAGGTCGCTCAGGATTTACGGTAGCAAAACAGGTATTTTCAAGTGGGTAAAGTTTACCGTGAATTAAGACTTCTTGTGTTTGGAAATTAGTATTCGACAAGAGTAAACGATGTTCCATATCAAATTCTGGACGACGACGAACGAGTTGTTCTTCGAGTTTGAATTGTAAAATGGCAGCTGCTTGATGCATTTTAGTTGTTTCATCTAAATTTTCTTTTGACACGTGATCATCACTTGCTAATTTTGGTCGGAAGGCTGGATTATCAAGATAATATTTTTCAGCATAAGTTAATAAAGGACGTAAGTTGATGCCGTAAGCATCTTCAATAATGGATAGATTATTATAGCGTGCACAAATCCGAATGACATTCATCATACAGATTGCCGAGCCGGAAGCAGCCCCCATCCAAATAATATCGTGATTTCCCCACTGGACATCAACTGAGTGATACTCAATTAGTGCTTCCACAATTTTATCAGGTGCTGGTCCACGATCATAAATATCGCCGACAACGTGCAAGTGATCGATTGCTAATTGTTGAATTGTGTAACTGAGGTCAATGATTAAAGGTTGTGCTTGTCGAAGTTGAATGACATCATTAATAATTTGATCGTAGTAATCTTTTTTATCATTAGTCGCGATATTTTGGTAAAGCAATTCTTCAATAATATAGCTGAATCGTTTTGGTAATGTTTTACGGACTTTAGAACGTGTATACTTTGTTGCTGAAAGTCGTGTCAATTGAATCAGTTGATCAATCGTCTCTTTATACCAAGTAGCTGATAATTCATGTTCAATCCGAGCTAGACGTAATTCGGGATAGTAAACAAGTGTCGCTAATTCTTTTTGTTCTTTACTTGTCAGAGTTTGGTGAAATAAATCATTAATCTTTTCTTTGATATTACCAGAAGCATTTCTTAAGAGATGTTGAAATGCGTCATACTCTCCGTGGAGATCACTGACGAAGTGTTCAGTTCCTTTGGGTAAATTTAAAATTGCTTTTAAATTAATGATTTCGCTTACAATTTCTTCTGTCGACTGAAAAGTCTTTCCCAATAATTCAAAGTACTTATTTTTATCCATAAAAAAACTAGACCTCTTTTCACTATGATAGGTTAAGGATAGGTGAAAAGGTAGGTATTGTCAACCGTACCAATCTTATGAGATTTCAATGTTGAACTCATGGATTAATCTTTGTATAATCAATATGGAATGAGAAAGGAAGAACGAAAGATGAGAAATGAAATGATGCACCGTCCTGTATTGAAAGATGAAATAATCGATTTAATCCGTGTTCGTCAACCAGAAATTCAAGGTCGTGTTGGCGAGATTCAACAGCAAGCTAAAGTGGATGGTGTTCCAGTAATTCCAAACGAAACAGCGTCATTTTTACGTTTTTTCGTGAAGCAAATTAAAGCAAAATCAATTCTTGAAATTGGAACAGCTATTGGATTTTCTGCAAGCCTGATGTTAGAAGCGGCTGGCGAAGGCGCACATGTGACAACGATTGATCGTTTTGACGTGATGATTCGAAAAGCGAAGGCCAACTTTAAGAAATTAGGTGTTGAATCGCAAGTAACCTTACTTGAAGGAGATGCCAAAGATATCCTCCCAAGTTTGACGGACTCTTATGACTTTATTTTTATGGATAGTGCAAAATCAAAATATATCGAATTTTTACCTGATTGCTTACGTGTCTTAAAAAAAGATGGTGTATTAATGATTGATGATGTTTTTCAAGCTGGCACTGTGATGCATGACCGCTTGGACGTTCCTAAAAGTCAACGGACGATTCATCGTAAATTAAATTTACTATATGATACAGTTTTAAATCATCCGGATTTAACAGTCACAATTTTACCACTAGGTGATGGTGTTTTAATGATTGCCAAAGATGTGGAGACTGTTGATTTATCGCAACTTGAAAAAAAATTAAAAAATAATGCAGAAAATAAAAAATAAAATCATGTTTTACTAATATTATGATTAAGAACAGCTCCTCAGGACTAGAACAATCGACGAACATATATTTTTATCACCTGTAACCAGTGATAATCTAGTCCGTTCTTAAGTAAAGATTTGAGCCCTGCTCTCAGCTCAAATTAAAAGGCCTACGCGTTTACAGTTTTGGACGCGCAGGCTTTACTTTTTATTTAAATTTTGGCTGTATTTCGAAAATTTGATACAATGGAGATGCAGATAATTTTAAATGAGGGAGTGAAGAGATGTGATAGAAGCAGTATTTTTTGATATTGACGGCACTCTTTTAACGGGCCAAGCAAAACCACTTCATAGTACATTACGTGCGATTGAAAAACTGCATCAAGAGGGGATATTATGTGTAATCGCAAGTGGTCGTGGACCTAAAAGTGCGAGGAGTCTAATTCGCGGGATTCCCATGGATGCATTTGTTTTATATAACGGACAGCTTGTCTTTACGCAAGATGAGGGTGTATTTGAACATTATTTTGATGCAGACACGTTACATGATTTAGCCAAATTTGCTGATGAAAACAAACGTGAAATTGTATTTGGTGGCCGAAAAGAGTTTTATGGCAGTCGCTCAATTCGTTTGGGTCAAAAAAAAGTAATGAAAAAAATGTATGCTTATTTACCAAAAGTTAATTCAAATGAAAAAATGGATCATATGTTAGAAGACTTGATTCCGAATAAAGTACGGACACATTATTATCAATCATTACCAATTTATGATAAACGAATTTATCAAGCAGTTTTATTAAGTCCGGAAGCCGAGCAAAAAGAGTTAGAAGAACGTTTTATGAATTGTACGATTACACGTTCTAATCCTTTTTCAGTTGATATCGTCCCAAAAGGTGGTTCAAAGATTAATGGCATTCGTGCCTTAGCAAAACACTTGAATTTAGATTTGAATAATTGCATAGCCTTTGGCGATAATTGGAATGATGTTGAGATGCTAACAGGTGTTAAGTACGGTATTGCGATGGGAAATGCACCAGAAGGCGTACAAAAACTAGCGTACGATGTTACATCATCGAATGAAGAGGATGGCATCTATCGTGCATTACAAAAATTAGAGGTTATACACTAGGAGGAACGAATGAAGGATTATTATGAAAGTGTTCAGGAATTTCATCAGTTTTTTGATCCTGTTGACATTAAGGGAGTCAAAAGACTCTCCGGTGAAACTGCGAAAAATCGTGCTGGTTTTAAAATTGAAGAAATTGTTGAATTTCTCTATGCAGCAAGAGAGGGCGATACTGAGTTAGTAACCCAAGACTTGAATTATCTTAAAATAAAATTAGATGAATCTTTACAGAAAATAGATAGTAAGAAACAAGGCCAAGTTGATCCATTAATAGATGAGGTGGACGGCTTAATAGATTTGCTGTATTTTACTTTCGGATCATTTGTGATGATGGGTATCGATCCAGAACCGTTATTTAACATTGTTCATCAAGCAAATATGGGAAAAATGTTTCCAGATGGCGAACCACATTATCATGAAATTACTGGCAAAGTATTAAAACCAGACAATTGGGAAAAAGATTTTGCTCCTGAAGCAAAACTGAAAAGTGAAATCGAAAAGCAACGACAAAGGCAATAATGATAACGAAAAAACGAATTAATGATTGAATTATTAAAAACTGTTCATAATTTGTTTTTTTTAAATAAATTCTTAGTGATACAATCAATTGATTGTGATATAATCTTAGTTAGATGTAAATTTTCTAATATGTTAACCGATTGCATGAAGAACAGCTCTTTTATTTGCGGCTTTTTTGCTGCGGGTAAAACTGTTCATTTCTGATGTATGGAAAGGGTAGTGGTGACTAAACATAATATGGAGGAAATTTCATGAAAAATACACTTTGGTTGTGGATACTACTAATTGTAGTCATTGCTGCAGTTTTAGGCTACTTAGCAACCTTCTTGATCAAGCGAAAAAACTTGGAACGTTTGGAGGAGTTAGAAACTCGAAAAATTGACCTGTTTGATTTGCCGATACTTGAAGAAATTGACAGCGTGAAGAAAATGCACTTGGTAGGCCAAAGTCAAAACACCTTTAGAGAGTGGAACCAGAAATGGGTCGACATCTCAACTATCTCCTTTGCAGAATTAGAAAGTCTTATCTTTGAAATTGAAAACTTAAATGAAACATTCCGCTTTTTTAAAGTTAAAGATGCTTGTGAGGAAGCAAGCAAAACTTTAGCGAATATGGAAAAAGAAGTGGAAGAAATTCGCCTCGGCTTAAAAGAATTAGCTGAAAGTGAAGAAAGAAACTCTGAAGTTGTCCAAGAAGCCTTAGATGCTTACAATGAAATCAGTCAATCAGTAGCTGAAGACCCAGAAATTTATGGGGTAGCATATAAGGAATTAGAAAAACAAATTCAAGGCATCGAAAGAGAATTCACTCAGTTTAAGGCTTTGAATACAGCTGGTGACCCAATGGAAGCTCGTACTGTATTAGAAGAAGCTGAAAATAAAACTTATGAAATTAAAGAAGTTATTGAGCAAGTTCCGCCATTGTTTGAAACTTTAGATAAAGTTTTTCCAAAACAACTCAAAGAAATTAAAAGTGGTTATGAGACCCTTAAAAAAGACCACTATGTGTTTGAAAATGACACAATTTTAGCGAACATCGAAAAACTGGAAAGTCGTATTCACTCAACTTTAATGAATTTAGAAAAACTTGAAGTTGAAAATGTGGCAAAATTAAATAAAGAAATGGCAAAAGATATTGATTCATTATACGATTTGATGGAAAGAGAAATCAAAGCTCGTCAATACGTAAATGATCATAAAGCTCAACTAACTAATTTCTTAAGACATGCCGAAAGTAACAATGAATCATTAATGGTCGAATTGGATCATGTTTCTCAAAGTTATGTTTTAAATGATAATGAAATTGGTAAAGCGAGAGGTTTCCAAGCACAAATGGAAGAAATTCATAAAGAATTAGAAGTAACAGAAATCGCTTTAGAAGAAAAGAAAGCAATTTTCTCTCAAATTGCAGCCTTTTACAAAGAAAGTTTAGCTCAGTTAAAAGATATTGAAGCTGAACAATTAAACATTGATCAATCGATTAAAGGTTTTATTCCAAGAGAGCGCAAAGCATTGGAAAGTATCGATGATTATGAATTAGAATTGCGTATGTTGAAACGCTACATTGAAAAACAAAGATTGCCGGGCATCCCGAATAATTATTTAGAGTTCTTCTTTGTAACGACAGAAAGAATTGAGGAGTTAAGTCGTGAACTTAACAAGATTAGAATAGATATGAATCATATCGATTTTCTAGTGCAATCTTGTCAAGAAGATATCACGTCTCTGAAAGACAAGACGGAGAACTTGATTGATAGTGCTGCACTAACTGAGCAAATGATTCAATATGCTAACCGTTTCCGCTTTTCACATCCAGAAATTAAAAACGCAATCGATAAAAGTATGAGCCTGTTTGCTCGTGAATATGACTACGAAGAAGCATTTAATGTGATTTCGGAAGCCGTAGAAAGAATCGAGGCAGGAGTTACTGAACGTATTAGAAAATATTACCTAAACAATAAGGATAACATGATTTAAACAGTAGATTTTTCTACTGTTTTTTTCTTTTGTCTTTTTTTATATATGCGAATTAAAGTATAAAATAATTTTATTATTTTGAATTCATTGTTCTTCTTAAGTGTGCTATTTTGGGGATTGTGACTAACTAATCAGACAAGCTTAGGTGATGGTGTTGTATATGTGTCGATAAAAAGATACAATAAATATAACATGCACAAAAAAGGAGTATTAGAATATGAGACCACAGAAAAGATTATGGCTTGTTTTATTGATTGGATTGCTTTCTGTATTTAAATCTAACTATAGTTGTTCAGCCGAAAGTTATCAACCTGTTACTCAATATCCTGGTGTGATAAAAGTCTCTGAACGTGGGCAAGAACCACTTCCTGAATATAATGGTTATACACCAAAATTTAGTAAAGAAGAGTCAAAGGCAACACCAACGACAGCGGATAAGAATGTTGAATTACAGCAACTAGAAGAATCAGAATTTGATGATATTTATTTTAAAGGCAAAGTTGCGACCTTTACGAGAAAAAATGCGAGTGATACAAACTTGAATTCTGGGTCTGTCCTTTATACAAATATGGGCAGAACAAAGAATAAAATGGTAAATATTAGAATGTCATTTAAATCAAATTATGAAAAGATTGCGTTAAGTTTAGACGAGACACATGCATTAGGTGTTTATTTTGCAAAAAGTTCAGTTAAGACGAATAACAAAACAAAAATTGATATTAAGTATGAATTTTTAGATGAGGATCTTAAACCATTAACGATTAATGGTCACTGGACCTATTCGCAAATCAATACTTTAAAAAAATTGATGTTTAACCGTCATCAATTTGATAAATACTATGTGAAAGATAATGCTGATTTTCATTATAGTCTAAATGGTGATCAAGCATTGTTCACAAACAGTGCCTTTGGGAAAGATCCAACAAGTGGCGACGTCACTTTTTTAACACTGACTTTTAACAATAAATCGGAATTAAATTCGACTATTCAAGGTGTGGACGAACGCCCAACATTTGGCGTCTTTTATAATTCTGAATCCTTAGGTAAAATTACCAATTTTGAAATTTTTTCAAAAGGAAAGACGATTAGAGGTCAAAATAGGAACCGAAAAGTTTTAACCTATGAAATTGAGCAAAGGGTGCCACACGTAGACCCAAAAGCGTATTTTACAGATTACTCAATTCAGGCACCACTCTCGCCAAAGCTTGAAGTGGCAGCAGGTGATGTTAAGATTGTCAATGATTTAGGTCAGGATCGAACAAATCTGTTTGATGTATCAGTAAGCAATAATAATTTATCAATTATTGCGAAGAAAAATGGCGATCGCGTGACGAATCCAGAGTTTTATGATCGTCGCTATTCGATTCGAATAAATAGCAAAACGATTGATTCTGAAAAAAATAATGCCCTAAAATTACAAATTGAACCTATTCTAAAAATTAATGGCCAAGAAATAATAAGTAATAAAGCGGAAGCGCATTTTGATCCAACTACTGAGAATGATGTCAAAATGCTCATCAAGCGAACAGATGATATTTTAAATTTTGAAAATGTTGTTCTTGATACAGCGAAAATCAAAAAAGCCGATTATCGGATGATGGAGTTTACCTTACCAGAGGGTGTTAAAGTTGTCACGAAAAAAGTTGCCGGTAAGGATGAAATTGAGTTACCAGAAAAATGGTTCCAATTGGTAAAATCGGATGATGACGACCAGAAAAACAATGTGACTTTATCGATGGAAGGAAATAATGATGTCGCAGTTATCAAAGGTTTCTTGGAATCGGTTCGTTTCAGAGATGATAATCCAAAGGGGAAACTGAGTGACGCTTCAATTAAGATTACACTATTCTCTGATGTTTATACCTCTCAAATAGGTGCAGATGGTGTCCGTCACTATTATCAATTTGTTAGTAAACCTAATCCTAGTGATAATGAAGGTTATACATGGTTTGATGCATATAATGATGCAAAAAAAATGCGTTATCGTGGGATGCGTGGTTATTTAGCTACTTTAACTAGTTATAAAGAACACGCTTTTGTTTATGATAATATCGCCAAATATTCAGGCTATTTTGGCGGGACGCGAATGATTGACGCTAAAACGAAGCAAATGATTAATGATCCGGTTCAACTAGATCGAGACATTAATAAGTATAATTATGATCGTAAAGAAGCAAAAAAATGGTATTGGGCTGATGGTCCTGAAGCGGGACAAGTATTTTATCACTTTGCTACATACAAAGACTATCTAGCTGATCCTCGATCAGATGAAGAAAAAACACCCGTTTATCACGGCTTTAATAACCCTAAAAACATGAAATTTACGGTGGATGATCCACCAGAAGAAACGGAAAAACCACGAGGAGAAGAACCGAATGATTCAGGTGGACGCGAAGCGGTGACTCAGTTTGCACAGAGGGGGAAATGGTGGAATGATATTCCCTATAATACTTATATTACTTCAAAAATCTTAGGCTTCTATGTTGAATTCTCCCCTTATGGTGGTGAAGTCGAGGTTGATACCGATGAAGATGAGATTCAAGCAATCGCATCCGCCAAAATTCCGGCGCCGATTCAACAAGAGTTTATCAGTACTAAAAATGGCTCAACCTTAAAAGAAGTTAAATATTATGCGGATGGTATTAAAATTGGCGATAAACGGACATTAATAACAGCAAATATCGAGCATTATGAACCGCAAAATCTAGTGGAACGTGTTCAAACGATATCAGCGACACCTCAAAAAATTGTTGATAAATATAAACCGAATGAATATAAATTAATTCATGATTTGAATGGTGGGACCTCGACGGAGCCAACTGAAAAAATATTTACAATGGAAGATCAATCCGTGAAGTTACTTGATACGTCAGCTGTCACAAAAAAAGGATATAAACTTACAGGTTGGACTTTGCGAAAAAATGATCCCGTTGGTGTGAAATATAGCCCTGGACAAAGTATATCAACGAAAGAATTACGCGGTTCGCGCACATTATATGCTGATTGGGAAATTAGCGAAGTGACCATGACCGTTAATTATTGGTTGAAAAATAAAAACAATCAATTAGAGCCACTTAAAGATTTAGAAGATGGCGAACAAAAGAAAGATCCTATTAAGGTGCCGATCCAAGTTGAGACTGTTGTGATGTCAAAACTACAACCGTTAATTGATAAGAAATTAAAAGGCTATAGTTTTGCCGAAGCGACATTGAAGAATGGCACAAATAATTTTGCACCGTTACCTGAATTAGTACCTAAAAATAATTTTGAAGTTAACTTAATTTATCGTGGGAGCTTAGAATTACAAGCACCAAAAGAGTTAACTTTTGTGAAGCAAAAAATCCTTGCAACGAAACAAAAACGCGTTCCTCTAACTAAAATGGAGAAAGTTGATGTGACGAATACCCAAGGGAGTGCAAGTGCTTGGAAATTAGGCGTTCGTCTGCAAAAAGAGATGTCTAATGAAGCCTCACAAAAATTGTTAGGGCAAATGTATTACCAAGAAACGACGGTTGCTCAACCTAAGTTAATTTCTACACAACAGATGACCACATTAAAAACCGAAACAAATGCTGCAATCAGTAATCAATTGAATTTATTCTCTGCTGATAACAGTGTAGGATTATATTTAGATGTGTTTACGGGTAATTTAAAAGGAAAATATAATGAAGGAATTCTTTACTGGGAATTACAAAATGTAGAGTAAACTATAGTTTTGAAAACATAAAAAGGCTCTTTGTCAAACTGGACTGATGAGCAAATATTTGATTAGGAACTGATTGGGAGCGGAAGCTCTTAATCAGTTCCTTTTTCGTTATTTTATTTGTATTAATTTATTAATCATAAAAATTCTAATTCTCATGTTACGAAAGGACTTGAATCCATAAGACACTCGTTTTAATGTCTTAATGTGAGTATTTTTAGCTTCTAATTTTCCATTTGAGTATGGATAATTCAGAGCATTAGTGATGCCTTCTTCATAATTTAAGAGGTTTTGTACTTTGGATTTAAACTCTTCATCAATATGTTCAGGAAGATGATTTAAATGATAGAAAAACAGATGTGAATCTTTGCTTCTAAAAGCATTTAACAATGAATGAAAACAGTAATACGTATCTTCTAATTGAGTTGAATAAGATAGTAATCGATCTATCACCATACCTTCGGTAAGTAAAGGATAGATAGGTGTTCTAAAACTTCTCCAAGTATGAAAGTCCGACCAATCAATATTGGCTTGGTTTTTTAGGAGTAACTTCCAATTGGATTTAATTTTTTGAGCGTGTTTTTTTTGTTTTTCTTTTTTTAATCTCTTTACTTCTCTCACTCTAAATTCATTGAACGCAGTATTGATATGCTTAACAACGTGGAATCGATCAATCACTATTTTAGCGTTTGTAAAGCATGTTTTTGTAAGTTTAAAGTAAGCAGCGTTCATATCTGTAACAAGAAATTGAACCTGATTAAGTTCTTCTTCAGAATATCTTTTAAA
>NZ_SDGV01000014.1:0-83565 GCF_004795745.1 Vagococcus silagei
AGATATTGACTCAAATCCAAAAAAATTTTAAACAAAATAAAAAAGAGGTATGCTTAGTTACCTCTTTGTCCATCACTTCTAATGGTTTAATTGATATGCCAAGTAAACAGTATTTCCCTTAACTTCATTTTTAGAACAGTCCCAATAACATAACTTACTTGTAATTACCGTTTGTAAAAATCTGTGAACTTTTTTCGATATTTAATACACGCTTCCCATTTTACTCTGATTAGGGACATTTCTACTTCTTTTTTATGTATTTTGTATTTTGCGTTTCGTATCACCTGTTCATTTTATTTTCCTTTAGATTAATCTTTTTTAACTACCTTATACCTCACTTGTAGGCTATTTTTTTGACAAAAAATAACTTATACTTGCTGGTTGATTAATCTATCAAGTCTTTGTCACATCTACTGCATTTTATTTACTTTTAACTGTAATCACAACTAAGAGAGTTTAAAAGCTCAGCTTCTAAGTGGCTTTAGAATAACTGAAAAAAAAATAGTTAACTCAAAAAGCTAGACTTGTAATATGTTTTTAAGTATTTCGACATGCTCTCACTATCTACGAAAAATGATGAAATTGTACCTCAGAACATTTTATAGCATACAGCCTTAATTTCTAAATCCAAAGCCTAGCCTTTAACTAACTTAACTCTAATTTAATTCTAGTAATTACTCGTTATAATAATAAAAAAATTTAGGAGGTATATTTATGGCATCGATCACTAAATACACCAATTCTAAAGGTTCTTTCTGGCAAGTAAGAGCTTTTATTGGTTATAAAGAAGATGGAAGGGAACTGCGCTTAACTAGGAAAGGATTTAAAACTAAAAAAGAAGCTCAAAAAGCTTTAAATCAAGCTATTTCTGATTATGAAACAAAAAAAGCACCTGAATTACAGGTACAATTAACGTTTAAAGAACTTTATGATATATGGTTAGAACAATACCGCTTATCTGTTAAACCTTCTTCTGTCGCTACTGCCAAAAGATACTGTGAATTACATGTTTTACCTGCCTTTGGTCACTTAAAACTAAATAAAATTACTGTAGCTTATTGTCAAAAGCAAGTAAACATCTGGCACTCAAAGTACAAACAGTATAACTATTTAAGAAAAGAAACTCAAAAAATAATGAAATTTGGGGTTTCTAGTGAACTCATGGCTTCAAATCCAATGTCTAAAGTAATAGTATCGCGTAAAAAAGAAATTGACACCCCTGTTAAATTCTACACTAAGAGTGAGTTAATTGATTTTCTAAACTTTTCTAAAGATATATGTAACCCAAAAACATACACCTTTATTCGTCTACTTGCTTTTACTGGGATGCGTAAATCTGAAGCACTTGCTTTACAATGGAAGGACATTGATTTTATTAGTAAAACGCTTAATATTGGTAAAACTGTAGCTATTGATGAGTTTAAACAAGTAATTTTACAAGAGCCTAAAACTCTCAATTCAACTAGAGTAATCAAGTTGGATGAAGGGACAATATCACAATTAGAATCTTGGAAAAGTGAACAAGAAAAACAGCTTAAACTATTAAATGTTAGACAATCTGATAAACAACATATTTTCACTGGGAAGAATAATAGTTTATACTATCCACAAATCATTAATGACTGGTTGAATTGGATTTATGAAAAAGACTCAAAAAAATTATTTCATAAGATTACCCCACATGGTTTCAGATATACTCACTGTAGTCTTCTTTTTGAAAGTGGCGCAAGTATTAAAGAAGTTCAATCGAGACTTGGGCATAAAGACGTTTCAACAACTATGAATATCTATGCCTGCACTACCCCTCAGATGATTGAAAATACAGGTGAGAAGTTTGCGAAATATATAAATTTCTAACTTAAACTTTTATTCTACAATATATATAGTAGAATAAGAAAAAGCCTGCCTTCTCTGCCAGCTTGACACATCCACTAAAAATCTTTGATAACCCCCTTAATTTTTTTTACTTCTAAATGGGTAATATGGTGGGACACTTAAAAAGTTTGTGATAAAAAATAATCAAGAAAGTTGTTAAATCAACTTTCTTGATTAAAATTTCACATCATCCGACGGAGCCTTCCATTAGATTTTTTAATTATCAATGGATAGTAATAAGCTTTAAATCAACATTTTATCATTTCATTTTTTTAAATTACAATGAATGGTATTCAACTAAATTAAACTAAATGGCATTTAGTTTGGCATTAATTTTTTTGAGGAGCTATTTCAGAAATTAAATCTTAATAACTTATTATCTTCTGATAATTTAATACCAAATTTTTCATCAAAAATTTTAAATACATCATGTTGATTGTCAGAAACCAACTGATACTTATTAATTGCAACGATAGCTTGTTTTTGATTATTAATTGCCATTTTATTTAATTCTACTAACATATTTGAAACCTGCCTAGGATCAATCCCGTTGTAGCACGAAGAATCTTGAATTAAAATTTCCAACTCTTTATTAAAATTAAATACTAAATAATCAACTATATTTTTTTTAACTTCAGAAATCCCTTCTCCGGTCTCACCTTGCATGCTTAATTTCAATTCGATTGGTCTTCTTGTTTTATGTCTATCTTTTATTTCGATATCAAAAAAACTAATAATAGATTTACTATATATCTCTTTTACTAAGTTAAACACAAACTCTCGATAACTTTTTATTTTATTCTTTACAACTTCATTTTCTAATTCTAATTTTGACTTAGAGAATGAAGTTGTTAAATTTTTATCTAATTCCGTAATTTCATCGTTTATTTTTTTCACATTTGTCAATTGCCCTTGTTGAAATAATAATTCTTGTAGTCTTAAATTATACTCCCCATACAACTCAATAGACTCTCGGTAAGCTTTATTTTCTGAAAGAATTTTTCCTAATCTATCCAATTCATTAGATAAAACCTCTAATTCTCTTGAGGTTTTTTCTATCAAAAGTGAAGTTCTTTCAATATTTTTCTTTATAGTTTGTTTTCTTTCACTCACTACATTTTTATGGAATTCTTCTACTTCTTCTAATTTTTTTATAACCATTTGTGGCAATTCAACCTCAGCCTTATTAAACATTTTAATTAATTGAGCATTGGTTATTTCGTTGCTATCAACTTCATTAATATAATTTACTAGTCTTTTTTGTTCTATTTTTAATTGTTCTAAATTTTGACTTAATTTTTTAAACTCTATATTTTTAAGCTCATACTCTTTAATACTATCTTCTTTAATTGCAGAAGTCTCTAAGTCAGAGACTTGTTTTGAAATACCATCTAGATTTTTTTGAAGTTCTTCTACAGTCTTATCGATCACAAATATCTTTTCAGTTAGAGTCTCATTCTCCTTTAAAATATCATCAAATTCCTCTGTAAATGCTTTACTTTCTTTTGTTAATTTTTTTAATTCATCCTGAAAGTCATAAATTTTTTGAACTTCTGAACAAAGACTATTTAAATCTAATAATTCTAATAACGCAGTGTAGTCTGATTTATTTGGATTTTCTCTTAAAGAAACTTCACTATTTTTTCTATTTAAAATTATTTGTTTATCTAGATAACTTCTATTTATTTCAAACATAGTTCTATATTCGGTAATAGTTTTCGATTCAGCATTTACAAAAATAGCTTCTTCTTTACTCGCTCCAATAACTCTTTTAACTAAATAACATTTTTCCTTAAATTTTATCTTGGCATGTAACTCAAAGCCATCAATATCTTTTTTCATAGTTTTTGGGTCATTATTGGCTCCAAAAATATAATCAATCATTTTTAAAAATAATGTTTTTCCTAAACTATTAATAGTTGCATTAATATTTTGTGGTTCTTTTATGTCACCATATATAAAAGTTAGTCCTGTTTCCTTAAACTTTATATCTCTAACAATATCTCCACTTTTGTTTTTAATTATCATTTCTAAGATTTTCATTATACACCTCTCCATCACAATTATAAGATATCATGTCTGCCATATACATAAAATCTAATGAAAAGATAAATTTTTGATAGTCTGGAAACTTTATATTAATTCTATTTATATTTCTTTTCGAAAATTTTTCCCATAATTTATCAACAGTTAATGACTGTTTTCCTAGACACTCCAAAATCAATCCGCTGATACCTATGTAGCTTTCAACTAGTGTCAAATATTTATTAGGTGTTAGCATTATTAGGTACCTCCTCTTTTTTAAAAATATCACAATGATCAAACACATAAACTATTAAATACTTTGTTGGAATATCGACAATAAGTTCTTGGTCACAGTGTTTAGATATTTCTTTACATAATGCATCAAATAACTCAATGCCTTCAAGATCTCTAGATAAAATATTATAAGCTGAAATAACGAATTTAACAATATTTTCAAATAGCTCACTCGTATCCGTACTTTTATTCATTGCTGCTACAGCTTCTTCTATTACATAAAGTTTTTCAATAATAAAATTTAACTCTTCTCTCATATCACCAAGATCATTTATATCTATTTTTCTTTGGGTAGAAATTCTACTATAACCAGTTCCTGTTGAAGCCATTATTGTACTACTCATTATTTGATTTCCCAATTGTGTAAGAAAATGATACATAGTTTGATTTGACATTGAAGCAATTGGGTTACCCATTGTTATATTTAAGCTTGATTTAATTATTTCAAAAACATTTAAATCATCTATTTCCCATAATAATCGTTTAACAAAAGATAAATTAGAAACTTTATAAGTAAATTCAAACCCAGTTTTTTTCTTAAGCTCTTCAACTTTTGTATCATAAAATCGTTCCGAATCTTTAGGCAAATTATCATCAAATGTATTAACCAAAAAAATAAATTGTTTTATATCTCCATTCCATTTACCTGTTTTTAATTTATTTAAAAGTTCTTCTAGGTCCTCAGAAAATTTATTTTTCATGTCTTTAGGTAAACTTTCTCTAAGTTGACTTGGTGCATATATTTGATAAAACAACTTTTCTTCTTCTACCCAACCATCATTTTTATCATCACCACCATTTGGTGATGGCATCTCATAAGTTAATCCTTTATATACATAAAATTCTTCAAGTACTCGACCTAAGTGTACTTGAAAATTGAGCTTTGTTAACCCTTGCAGTTTCATACAAATAAACTCAATATTCTCACTCTTACTCATTTTAATCTCCATTTATAATTTAATTTTTAATTCATATTATATCATAATTCTTACACTTCTCATTACTTTATAAAATCAATTTTTAATATTGAAGCAAAGTTAGAAATCTATTTCATGTTACTATTAAATATTAAAGAATAAAGGTTAAGATTTCTAAATAATTATTGATTCTTATTTTTTCCATTCTGAGTTTTTTCTCAACTTTTAATGATCAACAATTTTCTCAAAATTACTGTTTAAGCATTAAACTGTATTCTTGCTGTCCATACTACCACTTTTTATGAATTTACTCTCTTTCTAATATTTTTTCTAGATTAATTAGTAGAATGTTTTTGATCCCAATAAGTTGTTCTAATTTAATATGTTGTTTTCCACTCTCTATCTTAACTAGTGTTTCCCTTGTAATATCAACATCCATCAATTGTAATTGTTTAACCAACTCAGTCTGTCCTATGCCTTTCTCAAGACGAATTCGTCTTATATTACTACCAATAATATTATCGTTATCAATAATTCTCTCTTCCCTCAAGATTAACACACTTTCTGGACTAAAATTAGTCCTTTTTTATTAATCTTAGAGAATTAATATGTTACAATGGGACTAATACTAGTCCACTTAAAGGAGAACATTATGACTTACAATGATATTAAAATTTTTGAGAAAAAAAGATACTCTAGAGTAGTTTTTTCAAAGATTATTATTTCTTTAATTATTGCTTTCTTTCCAATATCAAATCCATATAATTCAAAAATAGGAACTATTTTTCTTACTTATTTAGCTATTTCTATTATCTACACTTGTTTTGCAATATCTAAAAACTACCTGGTCACTATTATTCTAGTATTCCTTGTTCCTATCATCTTTGTTTATCTTGATAACATTACAAAGCAAGGTTACATTTCAAGTAAAACATACATGTACACTAATGTATTTCTACTACTGTTACCTTTTTTATACGATTCTTACACTTTAATATCGCTCGTAATAATGAAAATAAGAGAGAAGAAGCTAAGATAGATTATTTTATCCTAGCTCTTTCCCTCTTATTTTATTTCCTATTCCTCGTAATCATCTAATATATCAACTAAATCAAACCAATCATCATCAGAAAAATGATAATCAAGATTAAGTTTTTTTCGTCTCAAATTTTCATAGTATTTGAGTAGCCTATTAGAAAATTCTGTTAACCTCTCATCACTTAGATTCTTGAAAAAATCATTATTTAAGTAAATCCAGAGGTACTCTTCTATTTCTTCATCTTGATATTTAGATTCTCGAATCATTTCAGTTATAAAAACCAACGAATCATGTATATTCTGATAAACATCTTGAAGCAATACAAATTTAGGGATAGGCAGATGATTTTCCTCATATGCTTTTATTATTTTTACAACTTCATCTTCTGTTAAATCATTACTAGTAAAATGAAAAGCTACTTTTTCTAACCGATCGTATTCTTTTTCCATCAATCCATATATTTCATCCATTCTTCTTTCAAGATGTTCTACTTCTAAATCACTATAAAATTTTTCTGAATTAATTCTTCGAACTATGGAATTTATATTTTTTCCAATGTAGTTTACCTCTCTATATAACTTCCTATAAACAGACATATCTACATTCAACATAAAATGAGAATTAGCAGAATCTATTAGAAATGCTGATATAGTTGCATATCCAAAAAGTTTGGTTTTTTCCTTAATATATTCTTTTTCTTTAGGGTCTAAAGATATCTGTAAATACGTCTTTTTCCTTTTAGTCATTTCCATTCTCCTTTCGAGTAAAACGACAAAAATATTGCTTTAAATTTCATCTGAAATTTGAACTATATTTCAACGGTTTTAGGTGTAACCTAACAAGAAAAAATCTCTGATTTTTGGGATTGTCATGACAAACCCGTTGCTTGCCCTTTTAATAAAGCAAAAACAGTATCATTTTCTATTTTTTATTTTTTGGATAAAACAGAGATAAAAATACTATCCCTGTTTTCTATAATTTTCAAATTTTTAATTCTGGAAAAAATTCAAATTTCTTTCGTTATGAATAGTTTTAACGAGTGAATTCCAATACTCTGTAAAAGATTTATTTAGATAAGCAAACATATTTACTTTTTCTCTGGACTTCACTTTTTTTACGAGCTCCTCTAAAACTATTTCTAGCATTTGATGGGTCAATGATTCGTATTCAGACCCCCTAATCATTACGCCTGTTTTCCTCTCTATTGACGATTTGCTTTGAGAAAGGATTTTGAATATTTGTATTTGCTCTTCTTCTGAAAAGTTATCAACTCTATCCATAATAATTTCTTTAGATTTTGGATCTAGGAAACTAGCAGTTATTGTTTTTTGAAGTTCACTTCTTTTAATCTGACCTGACCTCAACTCATCTACACTACCCTTTTCTAAACTTTCCTGACCTTGACTTTTCTGACCTGACCTCACCTGTGTCTCCAGTTGGTTGTCAGTTGGTATACCAAAAATTTTCTTATAAACTTCTGGCTTCAGCTCCTCTTGTTGTATAGATTTATTAAATTGCTCTAAACTTATTTTTTTTAACTTAGAAATACTATCCGGATATTTATTCAATAGTGTATTTCTATGAATTGATGGCTTATATCTATCAGCTCTTAGTTGTTGATTTATTAACCAATGAGGTAAAAATGCTAACCAATCATCATTTAAAAATACAATAAATTCTTTTTGACATAGAACTTTAACATCATCTTCAGGTGTATTTAACATTTGAGAATATGCATAGGCTTCTACAATTCCATCATCATCGGCATTAACATTCAAATAAAAATATAATAGTTTTGCGGAATCAGACATTTTCATAAAACTAGCATTGTTAACAAATTGTTTGGACATCATTCTTCTTTCTGCCACTAACTTCTCCATTCCAAAGTATCAACATCATTGAAATAATAATAAAAAAATGCTATATTCCAATTGTAAATACTTTTGTATTTATTTTTTGTAAATATGAGTACTGTTTATGCCACCAAGCTAAGAACAGTGCTCTATTTTTGTTTAGACAATAAAAATTTAGATACTTCTTTTTTTGAATATAAATTCCTCCCTCCAATTACAATCATCGGCATCCCTTCATTAACGTATGATCTTAATGTAGTTGAACTAACTCCAACCCAACTTGCCATTTCCTTTTGATTTAAAAATTCCTTGTCTGTTCCAGCGTTATGAATCGCTTGCTGCACTGCTTCATTCGTTAATTCAAAAATATACCTCTGTAATTCTTTTGTCTGAGTTTCATTAAGCATAACTTGAAATCCTGACATTTTTACCATTCCTTTCTTTATTTATTTCTGAGTAGCTCCTCAAAATAATGAGACGAAAAAACGTCTCATCTAGATAAATATATCATCAGAAGAATTATGCGTCAATAAAAACGAGAAGTTTTTTCGTCACATAGTATCAATAATGACTTGTTTGGTTTATAATATTTTTTAATGAGGTGATTTGATGTCTATTGATAAACAAAGTGTCGGTTTGAGGATAAGCAAAATCAGAAAAAATCTAAAAGACTCCAAAACTTCTATGGCTGCTTTCGGAAAACTCCTAACTCCTGTAGCTGACAGAAGTTTAGTTGCAAGATGGGAAAAAGGTATTAATCTACCTAACGAGGATAGATTGCACCAAATTGCTAGTCTTGGCGGAGTTTCCACAGATTATTTACTATTCGGAAAACAATTAAATGGATACGGGAATAAAATAAGAAGTCTCAGAAAAAATGAGTTAAGAATAACTAAATTAGAATTTAGCCGTATCTTTAGGAACACTGGCGATGTAACAGAAAACACTGTTTCAGATTGGGAAAATGAAAATTTATTGCCTACAAAAAGACAATTAGAAATGATTGTATCAATGGCTAGCACTACGATTGATGAATTACTATGGAATGAAGAATCAAACCCAGTCATAGAATCTGTGAAGGAATCTGAGGAAAAAATAAAAGAACTTAATTTAGATTACCTACAAAAAGGTATGAATGAATTTTTAACTGATAGGTTTTTACACATAAAATTAAAAACGATTAAAAATGAGAATCTATCTGAAATATTCAGAGACATCTTAGATTCGATAATTGAAGGTTTAAATGTTGATAAGACCACATCTGAAGATAAAAAATCTGAATTAATAAAAACCTTAACTGAGGAATATAATCAGTTATTAAATGAACGGATAAAATGATATTTAACTCCTGAATTGATTTTTGAAATAGCTCCTCAAAAACAATACAACTAGGAGGTACAACATGGCTTCATTTAAGCAATACACATTAAGCAACGGCAATAAACGTTGGAAATTCCAAGCATATTTAGGTACTCATCCTGTAAAAGGTATACCTGTAAAAACAACTAGAAGTGGTTTTAAGTCCAAAAAAGAAGCACAAATTGCCTTAGCACAACTACAAACAGATTTTGAACAAAATAATCGAGAATTAACTAATCAAGAAAAAATCACTTTTTCAGAACTTTATGATTTGTGGTTAAAACAATATCGACTAAAAGTGAAACCTTCAACGGTTGCTACATCACGTCGATTTGTAGAAAATTATGCGTTACAACACTTTGGTAAATTAAAGTTGGATAAAATCACTGTTAGATATTGTCAAGAAATAGTCAATCTTTGGCATGATCAATACAAACAGTATCATTATTTTAGAAAAGTAGTTGGTCAGGTTCTTCAATTTGGTGTTCAAATGGAGTTAATCGATTCTAACCCTATGAGAAAGACTGTACTGCCCCGTAAAAAAGAAGTGGAGGAATTCCCTAACTTTTACACCAAAGAGCAACTAGAGGTGTTTTTTAAGTGTTTAGAGAGTCATACAGAACAAGTTAGTCGTACTAGCACCAAAATTTTAACTTTTTTCCGTATTTTAGCTTTCACAGGAATGAGAAAATCAGAAGTTCTTGCCTTACAGTGGAAAGATATAGATATTTTCAATCAAAAGCTAACTATTGGAAAAACTCTTGCTATGGACGAGCATAATCAAATAATCATTCAAGAGCCTAAAACCATTAGTTCTCAAAGAGTTATCGCTCTTGATGTTAAAACCATTAAGGTCATAGAACAATGGCGATATAATCAAAAAGAATGGTATTTTAAGTTTGGTTATAATACATCAAAAGATACTCAGTTTCTTTTTACAAACAAATTCAATGAATTGTATTACCCTCAAGCTCCAAATGACTGGTTATATAATATTCTTGAAAAATATGACTTACCTAAAATTACTTTACATGGTTTTAGACATACCCATGCTAGTTTGCTTTTTGAATCTGGAGCAAGTATCAAAGAAGTTCAAGAGCGTTTAGGACATAAAGATGTTAAAACTACTATGAATATTTATACTCATGTTACTCCTGAAAAAGTTAGGGAGACAGGAGAACGATTTGCAAAATATGTTAATTTTTAAAAATTATTTTGAGGGGAGTAATTTTTTTGATAGTTTGGTTAAAAAGCTTTTTTATTGATAACTGGAAAGATATTTTTGAAGTCATTCTTGGTGTTATTAATATTTATTTCGTTATTTTAGTTTACAAAATAAACAAGAAAGATAGTAATCCAAAATTATCTTTTGAAGTAGTAAAACAAAAGGAAATATTTACAGACAAAACGGATATGAGTAGTTTTGAACATAGCAAATACTTTATACAAAATCTTTTATTTGGTCATGAATTAAAACTTTTAGAATGGGAAATTGCTGACACAAAAGCTGGTAGTGGTTTCCCTAAAGATTCTCATTCACCTACTTATATTGATTTATTAATACATAATAAAGCTGATTTCCCAGCAACTAATGTAAAAATTGATATTTCATATGTTATTAAAAAAGTAATATATGAAACTGGCATAGATGAAATTGATATAATTGAAGAGTCTATAGAATTTATAGATTATAAAACTATACAAAACTCAATAAATATTAACTATCTATCTGCAAATTCAGAAACTTGTTATCCATTAGCTATTACAACAGGATGCTATATTTCAGCAGATATATATATTAATAAAGTAACTTCTGATGAGCTAACTTTCATAAAGAAACCAGTTAAAATTTATAGCTATAAGCATGATGCACTATTAAGAGGCTTCAGAGATCCTACCGAGTATAGAAAAGTCTTTGGAGCTATGGAATAATCAAATGGCATTTAATTTGGCATTTACTCTTAAACCACGCAACAAAAAAAGAGCCCAAAACATTGTTAATTCAATGTTTTGGTACTCTTTAAATTTATTAACCAACCGACCCTTCCATCTCATAACTTATCAATCGATTCAACTCAACCGCATATTCCATTGGTAATTCTTTGGTGAACGGTTCGACGAATCCCATGACGATCATCTCTGTAGCTTCTTCTTCTGATAAACCGCGGCTCATCAGGTAGTAAAGTTGTTCTTCAGAGATTTTTGATACTTTGGCCTCGTGCTCTAGGGCAACGTGGCTGTTATGGATTTCATTGAATGGGATGGTATCACTTTTTGATAGTGCGTCCATGATGATCGTGTCACACTCGATATGTGACATTGATCCGGCACTATTTTTGGCAAATGTAACTTGACCTCGGTAGTTCACTTCACCGCCATCTTTTGCGATGGATTTTGAAATGATTGAACTTGAGGTATTTGGTGCGTTATGAATCATTTTAGCACCTGTATCTTGCACTTGATTTGCACCGGCAAATGCGACTGAAAGCATAGTACCACGTGCGCCTTCGCCTTCAAGGTAAACACTTGGGTATTTCATGGTTGCTTTGGCACCTAAGTTGCCGTCAATCCATTCGACTGTTGCGCCAGCATCAGCTTTGGCACGTTTAGTAACTAAGTTATACACGTTATCTGACCAGTTTTGGATGGTTGTATAGCGTGTATACGCGTCTTTAAGGGTAAAGATTTCCACGATTGCGGCATGCAAACTATTACTTGAATAGGTTGGTGCTGTACAGCCTTCGACATAATGCACACTTGCACCTTCATCAACGATGATTAATGTTCGTTCGAATTGACCTGTGTTTTCAGCATTAATACGGAAATAAGTTTGTAAGGGAACATCTACTTTGACGCCTTTTGGTACATAGATAAAAGTTCCGCCTGACCAAACGGCTGAGTTTAGTGCTGCTAATTTATTATCTGATGGTGGCACTAATTTTGAAAAGTATTGTTTAAATAAATCAGGATATTCTTTTAGCGCTGTGTCTGTATCGGTAAAAACAATGCCTAATTTTTTAAATTCATCTTTCATGTTGTGGTAAACCACTTCTGATTCATATTGGGCAGAGGCGCCGGCTAAGTATTTACGCTCAGCTTCTGGAATCCCAATTCTTTCGAATGTTTCTTTAATTTTATCTGGCACGTCATCCCAGTCACGGGCTGGTTTGTCGCTTGCTTGTTGGTAGTACTTAATTTTATCGAAATCTAAATCTGATAAATCCGGTCCCCAAGTTTGCATTGGCATTTTGTTGAACATTTCTAAGGAACGTAAACGGAAATCTAACATCCATTCTGGTTCTTCTTTTCTGGCTGAAATTTCACGGACAATATCTTCTGTTAACCCTTCGCCTGTACTGAAGACAGGTTTGACATCATCATGAAAGCCAAATTTATATTCTTCTAGTTGTGGTACATCACTCATTGGTTACACTCCTTCTTAATCGTCAGTGTGTTTCACTTCATCAACGATTGTTTCATTTTCCTCAATAATACCGCGTTCTAGTGCTTTCCAGGCTAAAGTTGCACACTTGATTCGTGCTGGGAACTTCGCCACACCTGCGAGCATTTGAGCATCACCTAAGGCTTTTTTATTCTCTTTGACATCTTCTCCTTGAACAAGTTCAAGGAATGTCGCGATAGTTTCAATCGCCTCTTTTTCAGTTTTTCCTTTAATTGCATCTGTCATCATACTGGCGCTTGCCATACTGATTGAGCAGCCGTGCCCGTCAAAACGAACGTCTTTAATGACTTGGTCTTCAATTTGTAATTGTAATTGAATCACATCGCCACAAGTTGGGTTATTTAACTCAATTTGGCTTGTCGCCACGTCAAGGACACCCTTATTTTTAGGATGGGCGGTATGATCTAAAATGACTTGGCGGTAAAGATTGTCTAATCTAGATAAAGCCATGACCGAAAAACTCCTTTGTCGCATGAATCGCTTCAATTAAACGATCTGCATCTTCTTTAGTATTGTAGAAATAAAAACTAGCACGCGCTGTTGATTGAACGCCTAAATATGATAGTAAAGGTTGTGCGCAATGATGTCCTGCTCGAACAGCGACCCCTTCCATATCAAGTGCAGTTGATAAATCATGGGGATGCAAGCCGTCAATATTAAAAGCAATGACACCCGTATGTTTTGCTGGATCACTTGGTCCATAGACTATGACGCCGTCAATTTCTAGCAATTTTGGTAGCACATAATTAACTAATTCTTGTTCATAGTGATGAATATTATCCATCCCTAATTCAGTCAAGTAATCAATCGCAGCACCTAATGCAATCGCGCCCGCAATATTGGGTGTCCCTGCTTCAAATTTATAAGGCAGTTCTGCCCAAGTACTGTGATCATGATAAACAAAATCGATCATCTCGCCCCCAAACTCAACGGGGTCCATGATTTCTAACCATTTCTTTTTACCATATAACACGCCGATTCCGGTTGGTCCACACATTTTATGGCCACTAAAGGCATAAAAGTCGGCATCTAACGCTTGGACATCGACTGCCATATGCGGAACTGATTGTGCTCCGTCAACAATCATCACGGCTCCAACTTTATGAGCTAATTCAGTGATCGTCGCGATTGGATTGACTACCCCTAACACGTTTGAAACATGTGCCAGTGAGACAATTTTTGTTTTAGCGGTAATTTTAGCGCGCGCATCTTCTAAATCAAGTTCACCCTCAGGCGTTAAGTCGATATAGACTAAGGTTGCGCCTGTTCGTTTGGCCAGTTCTTGCCAAGGGACGACATTCGAATGATGTTCCATTTGTGAAATGACGATTTCGTCTCCTGCAGAAACAAGTTTGTCACCTAAGCCACGGGCTACCCAGTTTAAACCGGTTGTCGTACCACGTGTAAATAGAATTTCACAGACATGCTCAGCATGAATAAATTGACGCACTTTCTCGCGTGAAGTTTCATATTGACTTGTTGCTCTTTCAGCTAACGTATGGACGCCACGATGGACATTGGCATTATTATGTTCGTAATAGTGATTCAAGACTTCTAACACTTGTTTTGGCTTTTGCGCAGTTGCGGCATTATCCAAATAAACAAAGGGTTCATCATTGACTTCTTGAAATAAAATCGGAAAATCTTGTTTGATTTTTTCT
The DNA here is from genome assembly GCF_004795745.1 of Vagococcus silagei. Taxonomy (GTDB): domain Bacteria; phylum Bacillota; class Bacilli; order Lactobacillales; family Vagococcaceae; genus Vagococcus; species Vagococcus silagei. The sequence goes on from NZ_SDGV01000014.1 coordinate 14,487, forward strand.
ACGTTCATATTAGTCAGCCAGCTTTCTATCAATCACATCAACAAATTCCTTTTGAATATGTTTCACTGGGATAGCTGTAATAACAGAACCTAAAAATCCTCTCGTTACAAGTCTTTCGGCTTCTTTTTGTGGTAAGCCACGACTCATTAAATAATATAATTCTTCTGGATCTAAACGACCAGCACTGGCAGCATGTCCCGCTGTTACTTCAAATTCATCGATCAATAAAATTGGGTTCGCATCACCGCGAGCTTGATCTGAAAGCATTAATACACGACTCTCTTGTTGTGCATCTGCTCCCTTGGCTCCTTTAAGGATATGTCCGATACCATTGAAAGTTAAAGTGCCACGATCACGGATCACACCATGTTGTAAAATATGGCCGATTGAATGTGGCGCTTTATTGGTTACGCGTGTATCAATACCTTGACGTTGACGGCCAGAACTAATTGCGACTACTTTTGTTTCGGCATGTGAGCCTTCACCAATTAAGTCAGAATCAAAGTCCGCAATCACATCACCATCATTCATCACACCTAATGCCCAGTCGACACTTGCGTCACGCATGACATAGCCACGACGATTGATATATGAACTCACTGATTCACCTAAACGGTCAATCGCAGCATATTTAACTTTCGCACCTGGTTTAGCGATCACTTCGACCACAACGTTGGCAGACAATTTTTCATCAGTTGTTCCAGATGATTGCATGCGTTCAACATATGTTAATTCACTATTTTCATCAGCAACGATTAAAACGTGTTTGATAAAGGCACTATTATCTTGTGCATTATGGTAAAACAATGCTTCGAAAGCATCCTTAACCACGACATTTTTAGGAACATATAAGAAGACACCACCATTTAACATTGCGGCATGAAAGGATGTTAAACGATCTTCATCGTATTTAACCGCTTTTGTCATGAAGTATTCCTTCATTAAATCGCCATGTTCTTGGAAAGCCGTAAAGATATCAGTAAAGATGACACCTTGTTCGATTAATTCAGAAGATAATTGTTCGTACATCGTTGTCGTACGACCTTGAATAATCAATGGATTGTCTTCTAATTCATCAAAAGCTGGTAAAACAAGATCTCCAATCAGTTCCTCATTCAAGTTACCCACGTTCATAAGTGGCCAGCGATGATATTTCACTCGTTCAATTTTTGGTAATGGTAACGTTTCAGCTTTTTCTAAAGCACTTAAACGCATTTCTAACAGCCATTGAGGCTCTTCTTGACTCGCTGAGAATAACGTAATGTCGTCAAGATATTTATTTAATTCTACTGATTTCATGCTATCTTGTCCTCTCTTTACGATTTATTCAGCTGATTCTTTAAAATCAATGCCTAATTCTTCACCAATGCCTTTGTAGCCTTCTGCTTCTAAGCGTTTTGCTAAATCGGCATTGCCTGTTAATACAACGCGGCCATCCATCATAATGTGAACCACATCTGGCACGATATAATTTAATAAACGTTGATAGTGAGTGATTATGAGTGAACCAAAGTTATCACCGCGCATGTTGTTGACACCTTTTGAAACAACTTGTAAAGCATCAATATCAAGACCTGAGTCAATTTCATCTAGAATAGCGAAAGTTGGTTCAAGCATTAATAATTGTAAAATTTCGTTACGTTTTTTCTCACCACCAGAGAAGCCTTCGTTTAAGTAACGCTCTGCCATCTCTTCAGGCATATCTAATAACGCCATTTTTTCATCTAATTTATCTAAAAAGTCCATCACTGAAATTTTATCATCTTCAGCACGTTTGGCATTAATTGCTGCACGCATAAATTCAGCATTGGTAATACCAGGAATTTCACTAGGATATTGTACGGCTAAAAATAGACCCGCACGTGCACGTTCATCAACTTCCATTTCCAATACGTTTTCACCGTCTAAAAGAATCTCTCCTTCAGTCACGTCATAGTTTGGATTACCCATGATTGCTGCGGAAAGAGTTGATTTACCAGTTCCGTTTGGTCCCATGATAGCGTGAATTTCTCCTGTTTTCATCGTCAGGTTCACACCTTTTAAAATCTCTTTATCTTCAATCGATACATGTAAATTTTTAATTTCTAAAACGGACATACTAATCCCTCCATCTGTTAATAAACTACTCTTCAATTCTAGCCTAATTGAGAACGTATTTCAAATCTAAAATGCAACAATTGTTGTCTATTCTGTCGTTTCCGATTATTTCACATACTTTTATAAATAATAATTAGTTTAATTAAGCAAGCTCCCTATACAAAGTCGGGTTTTCACTATACACTAGTGTTAAAAAATATTTATCTAGCGTTACTTGATTAGGAGGTTACCATGTTAGAACTATTTATTTTAATGGTGGAACGTGTTGGGATTATTATCTTATTAGCGTTTCTACTTGTGAACGTCCCCTTTTTTAAACAGATTCTTTTAAGTCGTGAAAAATGGACGTCTAAATTGGTTTTAATTTTTATTTTTGCACTTTTCACTTTTATTTCGAATTTGACTGGTATCCAAATTGCCAATAATGAAATTATTCCGAGTAATATTTTAACTGACATTGCGTCAAATACCTCAATCGCAAATACGCGGACACTCGCGATTGGCGTTTCTGGCATTGTGGGCGGTCCCATTGTTGGGACTGCTGTTGGCTTTATCGGTGGGATTCACAGGATGCTACAGGGAAGTTCCGCGAGTTCTTTCTACATCCCCTCTTCAGTATTAGTAGGGGTGATTGCGGGGTTACTTGGTAAAAAAGTAGCTCAGAAAAATAAGTTTCCTTCTCCACTTCAAGGTGCTTTAATTGGTGCCTTAGTCGAGAGTGTCCAAATGTTTTTTGTCATGTTGTTTACCAGTGATAACTTAACGCACGGCATCGAACTTGTCTCTTTGATTGCTTTACCAATGATTATTTTAAATAGTATTGGCACCTACATCTTCCTCTCGATTTTAACGATTACCTTGAAGCAAGAGGAACAAGCAAAGGCTGTTCAAACCCATGATGTTTTGGAACTTGCTGCGCAAACGCTACCCTATTTCCGTTCTGGATTAAATGAGACTTCAAGTCAAGAAGTTGCGAAAATCATCAAACACTATACGAAAGTCAGTGCGATTAGTATTACAAATACTCACCAAATCTTAGCGCATGTTGGCGCGGGTGACGATCATCATATTCAAGATTTGGAATTGCTGACTGAATTATCGAAAAAAGTGTTACAAACTGGGGAAATTACGGTTGTACATCAAAAAGAAGGCATCGGCTGTCAACATCCCGATTGCCCATTAGAAGCCGCCATTGTCATTCCGTTAATCATTCAAGATGAAGTGATCGGTACACTCAAAATGTACTTTACTGATGCGGATCAATTGACGCATGTAGAAGAACAGTTAGCTGAAGGACTTGGTTCAATCTTTTCTTCGCAAATTGAACTGGGAAAAGCCGAAGAACAGTCAAAACTACTTAAAGAAGCTGAAATCAAGTCGCTCCAAGCACAGGTTAATCCGCACTTTTTCTTCAATGCAATCAATACAATTTCGGCTTTGATGCGACGAAATAGTGAACAAGCACGCGAATTATTATTACAATTAAGCACCTATTTCCGAGGTAACTTACAAGGTGCACGGCAAACGCTGATTCCTTTACAACAGGAATTAGCACAAGTTGACGCGTATTTAGCACTCGAATCAGCCCGTTTTCCTAATCGATTTGAGATTAATTTCAACATTGAACCTGGTCTCGAAGATGCGTTGGTCCCACCATATGCCGTCCAGATTTTAATCGAAAATACGATTAAACATGCCTTTTTGGGTAGAAAAGACGCGAATCAAGCGACGGTTACTATATCTAGTAACCAAGATATTATTACAATTTCAGTCAGTGATAACGGCATTGGTATCCCGTTAGACCGTTTACCTCTTCTCGGAAATAAACAAGTCGGTTCTGAGAAAGGAACGGGGACTGCCTTAGAAAACCTTTCACGTCGACTTCAAAACCTATTTGGCTCAAAAGCCACTTTTAAATGCTATAATCGAATCGAAGGTGGTGCAAACTTTACGATTAGTTTCCCACACCACAAAAGTGAAGCATAACTTTATGAAATGGAGTTAATTTATCATGCATGTCTTAATTGTTGACGATGAACCTCTCGCAAGAGAAGAACTACACTATTTAATTTCACAGCATCCAGCAATCACTACAATTACAGAAGCAGATTCAGTTGAAACTGCGCTGAATGCCATCATGGACCAAAAACCCGACCTTTTATTCCTTGATATCCAACTTTCTGGAGAATCAGGTTTTGATTTAGCGAATAAACTTATCAAATTAAAACAGCCGCCCTATCTTGTCTTTGCCACGGCTTATGATGATTATGCTTTAAAAGCATTTCAGGTTAACGCAAATGACTATCTCTTAAAGCCATTCGAAGAATCCAAGGTCTTAAAAGTGATTGAGAAAGCATTAAATCAACAAAACAATCAAAATAATCAAACTGATAATAAAACACAAGCGAATAATGTTGTTGAAGCCATTCCAATCCAAGGCGAAGATCGTATTTATCTCTTACATCCGCAAGAAATCTATCTTGTTTCTGTTGATGACAAAGAACTTACGGTTCACACGAATAGTGACACTTATCAAACACCTGGTACTTTAAGTGGGATTGAGAAAAAATTGCCACAACAGCTATTTCTCAAAACACACCGTAGCTATATTCTGAATGTGACGAAAGTCCAAGAAATCCAACCTTGGTTTAACCATACACTACAAGTGACCTTGGATAATGGCTTAAAAGTACCGGTTAGTCGCTCTTACGTAAAAACATTGAAAGAATATTTTGGATTAAATTAAAAGAAGACCACCTAAAATATGATGTATTTTGGGTGGTCATTTTTGTATTCTACGTCGAGTAGCTTGCATTTGACGAAAAATCGAGCTCAAGCGCTTTCTTTCCACCTATACTAAGAGTGTCAAAAGAATATAGGAGTGAATTTAGATGGAAAATACAAAACATTCAAAACTTATTAAAGAACAAACAAGCAAGGAAAAAGCCGCCACACCGGCAACATTTTTATCACAAGCTTTTATTTTCTCTTTCATCTTACTTATTTCAAATGGCATTTCTGCAATCTTACCTTTCCCAATGCCTGCATCAGTAATTGGTTTAATCTTACTTTTTATTGCATTATCAACGCATGTTGTCAAACTAGAACAAGTTGAAAGTGTCGGTAACAAACTTTCTGCCATTCTTTCATTTTTATTTGTTCCTTCTGGAATTTCATTAATTAACTCATTAGACATCATGCGCACCAGTGGTCTCCAAATACTACTCATCATCTTTGTTGCTACTTTTGTCCTACTCGCATTAATTGGTTGGAGTTCAGATTTCCTTTTAAAAGTTCGCCGAGCTTCTAGCGAAGAAAAAGCTACCGAGCAAGTCAGTCTTAAACAAGCTACACAACACGTTAAGGAGGTTCGTTAATCATGACACCATATGTCGGTATTATTATTTCACTTGTTTCATTCGGAATTGGGACTTATCTTTTCAAAAAAACCAATAAGTTCTTTCTCTTTACCCCATTATTTGTCGCTATGATCTTAGGTGTACTGATCTTAAAGGTTACTGGCATCAGCTATGAAGACTACAATCAAGGTGGAAAAGTCATCAGCTTTTTCTTAGAACCTGCAACGATTGCTTTTGCAATTCCACTTTATAAAAAACGCGACATCTTAAAAAAATATTGGCTTGAAATTACATCTGCTATCGTAATTGGTTCATTGGTTTCTGTAATTAGTATCATTGCTGTTGGACGGGTGATTGCAATGGACGGTAAAATGATTAGTTCACTCTTACCTCAAGCTGCAACGACTGCCATTGCAATTCCTGTAGCTGAATCAATCGGCGGGATTGCATCTCTAACTGCCTTTTCTGTTATTTTCAATGCTGTGATTGTTTTTGCACTTGGTCAAGCAGCTCTTAAATTATTCCATATCAATGATCCTATTTCGAAAGGTTTAGCTCTTGGTGCGTCAGGACATGCATTAGGTGTTGCCGTTGCAATGGATATGGGTGAGACCGAGACTGCGATGGCTAGTATCTCTGTTGTTATTATTGGTGTCATTGTAGTCGTCGTAGTACCGTTAGCTCATGCATTCTTAGGCATCATGTAGGAGGGGTAAAAACAATGAAATATAATTTATTAGCAACCCAAGAAGCTATCTCAAGTTATGACAATACGCAGACTACTTTAACACTCTACAAAATTTACGAAGTCTATCGTCATGCAGATTTATTTAATCTGTCTCCCAACGAATTAAACTTAAAAGAACTGGTCTTGTTAGATGATAACAAAGAAGAGTTATTAAGCATTGATGCTCACAATTTTGATCAAAACGTTCAATTTAAAGATACCTTAGAATCATATTTTAGAGTGCCTTATCGACGCTTATGTTTTGATATTCCTGTCGTTATTGAAGTCCTTCCTGAAATGAGTTTAGCTGATTTCAAAGCTGACATCTTAAATAAATATCAAACAATTTGAAAAAACTCAACAAGATTGGTTGAGGCAATCACACTTTTAGCATTAGGATATTTACTTGAAAAATCTTTTTCTTGGTCTTCATTTCTTGAATAGACTGCGCTTAATTGATACTCGCCACTTGTGGTTGCTGCGCCTACAAATTCGCGGGTCATCCAATTTGATCCAATAATTCCTAAATTTAAAACAAGTAACTCAACCTTTCTATTTCCTATAATAATTTAAATGGGACTTGTTCTTTAATAACTACTTCATCATGAGTAACGTTACAATTGTAAGCTAATACTTCTAGCCCCTGTTCCATGCCCTTTTGAAAGCTAACTTGCAAATCAGGCTGCATCTCTTTATTAATGGTCGCTACATCAATATTTTCAAATTGAACTACAAATAACACAGCTCTTAAATAGCCATCTTCTTTGGCACCGATCAAAGTTTCTACATGTTTAAGACCTCTTAACGTCGGCGCATCTGGAAATGAGCCTATCCTATTGGCTTCTAGAGTCATCCCTTTTACTTCAACTAGGAGTTTTTCACCTAAATCTGTTTCAATTAAAAAATCAATTCTTGAATCTTTATACGTGAACTCTCTTTTTAGATTCGTCACTTTGCCCCTTAGTATGGCAAATTTTATCAGATTTTGCTTGATACCTTCTTCAACCAAGTCATTAGGGAGTTGACTGTCAATATTGAACCAAGCGTCCTCTTTTTTGACAGATACTAAATCATACTTGGTTTTTCTTGTTGCTTTATCTTGGAAATTAACAGCAACTTGAACGCCTGGTATTAGTAGTTCTTTACACCTTCCAGTATTTTTGACATGAGTTATAATTTCTTCACCCATGTCTTTTACGCAAGTCGCGATAAATCTATTTTGTCTTTCTTTAAAGGTTACGATTTCAATTTCAGCATATCTAGCCATCTCTTTACTCCTTACTTTTTAAACTAATTTATTATTAATTATAAATCGAATAATCACTAGGTTTTCTATAATAAAAATACTTAACATCACTAGAACGCCAATAAGATATCCTCTATTATCTGAAGAAAAAAGTAACTTTATTTTTTTCTTTTTAAATAAAAAATTATCGATCAACATAAAGAGAACTATAAAAGTAGTACCAGTCATTGCTCCCATTGCATTACCATAGTTAGAACTAGTATGATTATTAGTAAACATTGGCCCTTCAATATCTTTTAATGTCAGATATATATCAAATAAAAAATATACAAAAACAACACTCATTGGTAAAAAGCTTGTCAATTTAAAAAATCGTTTTTTCATCATCCAACAACTCCTCGTATCATATATTTAGAAGCATTAGTAGCTCATAGAAAATTAAATCTTTTTAACAGCTATCCTTTTGTATAATCTCCACAATAACGAAACTTTTTCACTTCAGCTTTAAAAACTGAACGAATACGCTTAGTATGCTTCTTTAAAACATTATCCCTTTTATTATAGACATCAAATAGAGTATTAGTTTTCATACTTCTATTTTAATACATTTACGACAAAACAAAAAACTTTCAAACAATTAATTTAACAACCATTTAAAAGTCTAATATTTTACAATCCCTTTATAGTAAATTAAAACAGTCGCTGAATACTCTTTTGAGTATTTAACGACTGTTTATTTGTTTATTTGACTGCTGTAACGCTACCTTTCCATTCGTCCGTGATGAATTTTTGGATTTCATCTGAATGAAGAACGTCCATTAACGCTTTAATTTTCTTACTATCTTTATCTTCTGCACGAACAGCAACGATATTTGCGTATGGTGAATTGTCTTTCTCAACTAAAACACCATCTTTTTCTGGGTTCAAATTGATTGATTGAGCAAAGTTAGCATTGATTGCTACTAAATCAGCTTCATCATTTGTATAAGTTGTTGCCATAATTGCTGGGTCAATATCATATTTGAATTTAAGTTTTTTAGGGTTTTCGGTAATATCATCAAAAGTTGCTTTAGTTAAATCCGTACCTTCTTTCACTTTCACTAAATCAGCATCTTGAAGAATTGTAATTAAACGTCCCCAGTCTGCTTGTGAATTACTAACCAGGACTTGTGCGCCCTCTTTCAAATCTTTCACATCTTTAATTCGTTTTGAATAAAAAGCCATTTTTTCAATATGAACGGGTCCAGCATTCGCAAATTTATAGCCTTTATCTTTCACGTCTTTTTCGTAATAAGGAATATGTTGGAAAAAGTTAGCATCAATATTTTTACCATCTAAAGCTTTATTTGGAATTTTGTAATCACTAATTTCTTCAATTTCTAAATCGTAACCTTTTTCTTTTAAAAGTGGTTTTGCTTTTTCTAGAATAACAGCATGAGGCATTGGTGAAGCCCCAACTTTGATTGTTTTATCTGATGATGCGGCTTCTTTTTTACCACAAGCTCCTAAACCAATTGCAACTAACCCGATTAAACCAAGTGTTAATAATTTTTTCTTCATCATAAATTCCTCCTATATTATCGTTTATCTATTTTTTTAACTAATAAATCACCAATCCACTGTACAATAAAGACAAGGACTAGAATTAAAACGGTTGAAACGGTAATGACTGTATATTTATTGGCAGCATAGCCAGTTTGATACGCTAAGTTACCTAAACCTCCGGCACCAACAGCACCAGCCATTGCTGTAAAACCAATCATGGTAATTGTTGTCACGGTAATGCCTGAAATCAATGCAGGAAGACTTTCTGGAATCAAGACTTTCCAAATGATTTGAGTGAGTGACGCGCCCATTGCTTCGCTCGCTTCAATCACACCTTGATCGACTTCACGAAAGGCAATCTCAACCATCCGTGCATAAAATGGTGATGCTGATAAGATTAACGCCGGTAAGGCTGACGTTGGTCCAATCATTGAACCAAAGAGCGTATTCGCAACTGGGAATAAAAGAATCAAGAGAATAATAAATGGAATCGAACGGAATGTGTTACTAATGACTGAGACAATTGTGTAAAGCGTGCGATTCACTTTTGTATTTTTACGACTAAAAATGAAAAGTAGCAAACCAATTAATAATCCGATAATCGCAACAAACAATGTTGAAACAAATGTCATGTATAATGTTTCTTTTGATGCTTTTAAAAGTGCGTCTAATTGGACTTCGCTCCAATTAAAATATGTTTCTACAAATGATTTATCCATAATTGATTACCTCCACACCAACACCATTTTTCTCAAAGTAAGCGACACTCTCACTAACAAGTTCTGGGTTACCAGTCACTTGTACCAACATTGTCCCAAAAGACAATTGGTTAGTCGGACGAATATTCGCTTGTAAAATATTAATATTAATATCAAATTCTCTTAAAGCACTACTGATAATCGTTTCCGTCGCTTTCTTACCTTCAAATAACAAACGAAGTAACATACCATCGGGATAAGCTGCGATTAAGTCACGCACTGTTTCTTGGTTTTCTTCTGTTTCAATCACCACATCTTGATTAACAAAGCGTTTGGTAATTTCGGTTTGCGGATGTTTAAACACTGAGATAACTGGTCCTTCTTCCACTACACGACCATTCTCCATGACTGCCACCCGGTGACAAATTTTACGAATCACGTTCATTTCATGTGTGATTAAGACAATCGTTAAATTTAATTTTTGATTAATTGAAAGTAATAAATCCAATACTTCCTCAGTTGTTTGTGGATCAAGTGCACTCGTCGCTTCATCACAAAGTAAAATTTCAGGATCATTTGCTAAAGCTCGGGCAATACCGACACGTTGTTTTTGCCCACCAGACAATTCACTTGGATAAGCATTCTCACGACCCTCTAAACCAACAAGTTTCAGAAGTTCTGTCGCTTTTTTAGTTCGTTCTTCTTTTGACATACCATTTAGTTCTAATGGTAACGCGATGTTTTCAATGACTGTCCGTGACCACAATAGATTAAAATGTTGGAAAATCATGCCAACTTTTTTTCTAAAATCACGTAAATCTTTTCCCTGTAAGTCGTTCACTGTTTGGCCGTTAATTTCAACTGATCCATTTGTAATTGTTTCAAGTTGGTTCAATGTGCGGACCAAAGTACTTTTTCCCGCTCCAGAGAAACCAATCACACCAAATATTTCACCTTTTTCGATTGATAATGTGACATCATCAACGGCTGTAACAGCCTTATCTTTTGTTTGGAATGTTTTCGTTACATTTTTTAAATTAATAATTCCCATTTCAATAATCCTCCTTTTGTAAACGCGATGAACAAAAAAAGCTCCCGTCCTTTATCTACTTTTCTAATTAAAAGTAAACAAAGGACGAAAGCATTATTCGTGTTACCACCTTTTTTTATCATTGCTTTGCAACAATGACCTTACTCAGTACGCAGAAGTTTTCTTCTTCAATACTGCTGTCCGCTAACGGGAACTCCCGAAGTAGGCTCATCTTAAACTCACCCACTTTAAGCTCAAAGACCATCTTCTATGTCTGTCCCTATCCTCTTTCTCACCAACCGAGGTCTCTTTAAAAGTTCTAAAACATATACTCTTCTTTTCAAAGCTAATTTTTAAATCATTTTGTTGTTTGATTGGATTCATCTTACCAAAGCACTATTAAGAAGTCAATAAAAAAAATGACATTTTCTCATAAATTTTTCATTTTAACTATTTTTTACATAAACAAAAGACCAAAATCATTATTTTGATCTTGGTCGCTTGCTTTTTTACATTTATTTAAGATGTGGGAGAATGGGGAAGCCCAATCATTATCAAACGAGTCATGACTTAAAACGGGGATTTCAAGACAATGTCCCTAATTGATCTTGGATAAGACTCTTAATATCCGCTTGTTGCAGAACCATCAGCAGCGCCAATGATTTGTACACCAGCACTTGCACCAATACGAGATGCGCCAGCTGCAACTACTGCTTCAGCGTCTGCAGTTGTTCTAACATCACCAGATGCTTTAACTAATGCTTTGTCGCCAACAGTTTCTTTCATTAATTTAACGTTTTCAGGTGTTGCACCTTGTGTAGAGAAACCTGTTGATGTTTTAACATAGTCAGCACCAGCTTCAACTGATAATTGACAAGCTTTAACGATTTCTTCTTTAGTTAATAATGCAGTTTCGATAATCACTTTAGTTAAAGCACGACCTTTAGCTGTATCAATAACAGCTTTGATGTCTTCTAAGACAACATCGAATTCGCCAGCTTTTAAAGCACCAACATTAATTACCATATCCACTTCATCAGCACCATCTTTGATTGCTTGATCAGTTTCAAAAGCTTTTACTTTTGAAGAGTTAGCACCTAAAGGGAATCCAATAACAGTACAAATTTTAACGTCGCTTCCTGCTAATTCAGTTTTAGCAAATGGAATCCAGAATGGATTAATACATACTGACCAGAAGCCATATTGTTTAGCTTCACCAGTTAAAGCAATAATGTCCGCTCTTGTAGTATCTGCTTTTAGTTTTGTGTGGTCGATCATTTGTGCGTAGTTTGTCATAATAAAATCTTCCTCTCTTTTGTTTATAAATGAAGTATATACCCTCTTTGAACAAATGTAAAGTACAAAATGAAATTATTTTCAATCCGCCAGTTTTTCTGCAGTCCAATAGTCAGTAATCAGTGTATTGACGTAGTTTCCCCGTAATGCTCCTTTGATTGCGTCAAGCTTGTGCTCGCCTCCCGCAACTAAAATCGAAAGCTCTTTTTTATGTAGTTCAGATAGTTCGATACCAATTGTTCGATCATTTATCTCTTCTGAGGCAATTTTTCCCTCTTGATTGTAAAAACGTGAACAAATGTCACCAACTGCTTTTTCTTGGAGATTCTCACGTTGAGCATCGGTTAAATAGCCTAGCTGAAACAGAAGTGCTTCTTCGCGCGTCGTTCCCACTGTATAGATGGCAATATTCGCTTCTTCTTGTAACGTCATAATATGTTGGATATGACGGTCTTGTTCGACAACATGTTTCACTTCACTATTATCAAAAATAACAGGTAAAGGTAAAGCCGTTCCTGTTGTATGATAGCTATCTGCAAATAATGATAAAGTTTCATGTGCATATGTGTTCACTTTAGAATGAGTGATACTGCCTTTTAGCTGAACAACTTGCACATTTTTTAATTGATTGTGACTTAATTTTTTGGCAACTTCATAGATTGTGGTTCCCCACCCTATTCCAATTGTGTCACCATCAACAATCACTTCATCAAGGAATGTTGCTGCTTCGGTACTGATTTGATCAATAATAAGATCATAGTTTTCACTCGGTGTTTGAGCGATACGAACTTCTTTTAAGCCAAACTTCTCTTTTAATTTATTGGCTAACACAACTGTTTCATTAAATGGATCTGTAATTGTAATCGTCACAAATCCATTATCTTTAGCATGTTTTAAAAGTCTAGAAACTGTTGGTCTTGAGATATTTAATTCTTTCGCAATTTGTTGTTGGCCGTATTCTAATTGGTAATACAATTTAGCAGCTTCAACGCTTAATTGGTCTTTTGACATACTCATTTATCAATACCCTTTCTACATTCCATTTTTATTTAATCTTATCATAAAACCCTTTCACAAGCTTGTGAAACCACTAATTATTAAAAATTTTGAAAACATTTCCTTCAATTGTTAAAATCATCAAAAAAATTAGCAAAACAGATGATTTTTTCGGCTTAAAATGATACTGTTATAGTACTATTTACTGATAATTTAGAAAGGTTGGCAAGTATGGTATCATTTCAATCTAAGACTGAAGAACAGCACTATTTTGAAACACAAGTTTCTGAAAAAGAGTTCCTCAGTTGGTATAAAAATCAACATTTTCCGACCCAAGAGGTACCCTCTGTCACGGTCGATATCGTTCTTTTCTGTTATAATAGAGAAGAGGATGATTTAAAAGTTCTTTTAATTAAGAGAAATACACACCCGTACCAATATTCATGGGCACTACCGGGCGGTTTTGTCAATCAACAAGAAGCAACATCAGAATGCTGTATTAGACAGACCTATGCTGAAACAGGCGTCTCAATTACACGCTCGAATATTGAACAACTGCACACTTTCAGTCGTCCAGACCGAGATCCACGTGGTTGGGTGATTACAGTTAGTTATTTGGCATTTATCGGCGAAGAACCACTAAAAGCTGGTTTAGAAGCAAATGAAGCTTCTTGGTTATCAATTAAACGCACTGCTAACTTATTGGTTTTATCCAATCCAAATAAAACACAGATTAAACTCAATTTAATTGATGGTGAGTCATTAGGTAAAGACTCTCTTGCTTTTGACCACGCTGAAATCGTAACGAAAGCTTTTAATCGTGTCTGCAACAAAATGTTTCATGAACCACAAGTATTACGCGTTCTAGGGGAAAACTTTACAATCACAGAAGCACGTAAAGTTTATGCAAAATTTTTAGGGGTCGACTATCGAGATTTAGATCATTCTAATTTCAAGAAAGCTCTCCTTCCTTACTTTAATGAAGTAGGACAAAAAGCAATAGGTGTTGGACGTCCGTCCAAAATTTATGAACTAAAAAAATAATTCGCTTTGAAGGTGATAAATATGGAAAAAATGATTTCAACTGCAGATGGCGGTACAATTTTCTACGAAGTAATTGGTGAAGGACAACCTCTTTTCTTTATCCATGGTAATAGTAGTAATCATCGCTATTTTAAGAAACAAATTGATTTCTTTAAAAATAAGTATCAGCTTATTTTAATGGATACACGTGATCACGGTCGCTCGATTAATCGTTCTGATCATCTCACTTTTGGACAAATCATGTCTGATATCCGTGCCATATTAAAAAATGAAAAAATAGAAAAAGTCTCATTTATTGGCTTTAGTGATGGGGCAAATATTGCCTTAACATTTAGTAGTTATTATCGACAGCTAGTAGACCGCATTATTTTGGTTTCACCAAATATCACATTTGATCAACTAAAATTTGTGTCACGAACAGCTTCGAGAATTTCTTATTCATTTACAAAAAATATCTTAAAACTGAAGAAAAAAGCGCGTGTCATTCGTCTGGCAATGACCGACTTACCTATTTTTAAATATCAATTTAAAGACTGGGATATCCCGACTCTGATTGTCGTGGGTGAGTATGATATTATGGAACCGCAACAAATTAAAGAATTTGCGTCAAAATTACCAAATGCTTTCTTTACAACGTTTAAAAACACACCACACTCTATCCCATTTTTACGACCTAATCAGTTTAACCATCTCGCACAAAAGTTTCTTAATGAAACGAGCAAAGATAAAAATAATAAAGAAAAAAGCTAAATCCCTAAAACGGATTTAGCTTTTCTTTATTTCACATCCTGTTTCATCACACATCATATCACTTTGTTGTTGAATCGAATCGGTCGCATTACCTTCAGCCCACACATCCGTTAATGCTTTAATAAAAATTTCCATTGGTTGTGCGCCTTGAATCGCAAATTTTTGATCTAAAACAAAATATGGGACACTTGAAATACCAAATTGATAAGCCTCATTTTCATCCTGACGAACTTCAGCAAGATAACGTGAATCATCTGCTAAAACTTCTTGTACTGCTACTTTGTCCAAACCAGCTTCGACAGCAATTGCACTTAGAACTTCAGCATCACTAATTAGTTGTCCCTCTTCAAAATAAGCTTGATATAAAGCTTCTACAAATTCAGTTTCAAAGGCTGTTGTTTTCGCATATTTTGCTAAACGATGAGCCGCCAAACTATTTGTTGGTTTCATCGCCTCAAAATCAAATGCTAAACCAACTTCTGCAGCTACCTGTTTAATTTGTTGATTATTTTGGCGCGCTTGATCGATCGACATGCCGTACTTAGCAGCCAATTCAACTTCAATTTTAGTGCCATTAAATAAAGAGGCTTCTGGATTTAATTCAAAGCTTTTATAAACAATTTCAGGATCTTTAATAAAAGGTAACTGTGCTAAAGCCATTTCTAACTTTCTCTTACCGATATAACAAAATGGACATAAAAAATCTGACCAAATCTCAATTTTCATAACGTTCATTCCCCACTCTTTCTTTGATAAAAATAGTGTACCGCTTTTAAGATCAAATCCAAAATAATTTGCTTACAAAAAGTAATTAATAAAAAAGTTGCTTCCGATTAACTTACATCGAAAACAACTTTATCTAAAAAATTAATAATTAAATTGTGTGTGACGTTCAAATTCTGTGGCTACTTCTGCTATGATTTTTTCTTTCTGTGCATCATTCCAATCATAATAGCTGGCCATATAATTTATCACTTCGGCTTCAATCGCACGACACTCCGCAATATCAAACAACATCAAGCCAGTACGACGCAGCAAGAAATCAATTGGGTGCAAGGTCATTTCATATTCTAAAGCGTAACGTAGTTTAGCAAAACAAATATCGGTTAACGTTGATGGATTATCTTCTAGGAGAAAGTCAAAGACCAATTTTGCGTTGGTACCATAATGTGCTACCACTTCTTTCGCGACTTGCTTATCTAAATTATAGTGAGTCACACCTTGCTGCGTTAATTTCATAATCATTTGATCGTAAGCCGGATAACCACAATCTGTTCCACCTGATAAAGAGACAGTCCGTGTTTGACAATCTAAATAAGGAATCCCTTCATTTTCGGATAAATCTTTCAAAACTTGATCCATAATTGTTTCGGCCATTTTACGATAGCCAGTTAATTTTCCACCTGCAATTGAATAAAGGCCACTTGTAGAATGGAATATTTCATCACGACGCGAAATCTCAGAAGGATCTTTCCCAGCTTGGTGAATCAATGGACGAACGCCAGCCCATGCCGATTCAATGTCATCAATTGTGAGTGCCTGAATATTAAACATTTGATTAATGGCATCTAAAATATATGTAACATCGGCGCGTTTTATTTCAGGTTCGGCTGGATTTTTTTCATAAAATGTATCTGTCGTGCCTACGTAAACTTTCTCTCCGCGTGGTATCGCAAACATCATCCGGCCATCGTTGAATGGAGTATCAAAATATAAAGCATTTTGAATCGGAAATTTTTTGTGATCAACGACAATATGAACCCCTTTTGTCAGATGTAAATATTTGTTTTCTTTAGAATGATCTAACTCACGTAAATTATCAACCCATGGTCCAGCTGCATTAATAATACGTTTCGCGTGAATCGTAAATTCTTCTTTATTTATTTCATCGAAGACACGGACACCTATTAGTTGGTTCGTGTCTTGACGATAAAGTAATTTCACTACTTTAACATAGTTTGCCAGACTCGCACCTAAGTCATTCGCTTTCTTGATAACCTCTAATGTTAAACGACTATCATCAGTCCGATATTCAACATAAACTCCTGCCCCAGCAAGATTATTTTTTTGGAGAATCGGTTCTCTTTTTAAAGCATCTTCACTATCTAGCATAAATTTACGCTCAGCTTTTTTTACTTGGGCCAAACGGTCGTATATATCTAAGCCTATTCCGGTTGTCAATGAACCAAACGTGCCACCTTTATAGAAGGGTAGCATCATTTTGACTGGTGTTGTAACATGGGGTGCGTTTTGATAAACAATTTCACGTTCTTTTCCTACTTCAGCAACGGTTTTGACATCAAATTGAGCCAAATAACGTAAACCACCGTGGACTAATTTTGTCGAGCGGCTTGAAGTGCCTGAAGCAAAATCACGCATCTCAACCAAGCCAACATTAAGCCCTCGTGTAACCGCATCCAAAACAATGCCTGCACCAGTAATACCGCCACCAATCACTAAGACATCTAATTGCTCTTCTTTCATACGTTCTAGGTGTTGCTCTCTTGTTACTTTTGAAAACATAATCATTCCTCCTAGCTGTACTGAATTTATCTAATGCATCTTAAGAATAGTCTAACACATGTTTGAGAATTTCAACAAAAATATCTCATCATTTTTAATGTAAAAAAACCAATAAAAAACGCCTTTCACTTAAATTGTGAAAAGACGTTTTAAAACACATATTTGCTTAGACAAATTTCATTTGATTGCTTTCAACATCAAACTGCTTGTCAACTAAACCAGTATAGAAATCTGGTTCATGCGAAACGACAATTAATGTTCCTTGATAATCTTTTAATGCACGTTTCAAACCATCTTTAGTCCCTTGATCTAAATGGTTAGTTGGCTCATCAAGAATTAAGAAGTTACTTTTTTGCAGTGTTAAACCACAAAGTTTAACTTTGGTTTGTTCTCCACCACTTAATTGATCTAAATCTTTCGTCACATTATCATCAACAATCCCACTACGAGACAAATAGCGACGCACTTCTTTATTATTTAATTTTGGAAACTGTTCCTTAATCCAATCAAAAGCTGATTGATGTGGATTTTCCCAGTGTAAATCTTGAGAGAAATAACTAATTTTTGCTTCTCGTGATAATTCCACTTCACCAGCAATAGCTGGAATTTCCTGAATTAACGTTTTAAGTAAGGTTGATTTACCAATCCCGTTAAAACCATTAATTGCAATTTTCTCACCATTTTTAACCAATAAATTGATTGGTGGTAATAAAGCTTTTTTATAACCAATTTCCAAACGTTTTGTTTCAACAACTAAACTGCCATGTGATGCAGTATAAGGGAAGTGGAAATGGCCAGGTTTTGGAGAAACTGGTGGTGTTAAGCGGTCAATTTTATTTAATTGTTTTTCACGACTTTTCGCCATTGTTGAACGACTACCCGCTTTATATTTACGAATATAATTTTCTAACTTATCAATTTCTTTTTGTTGTTTTTCATATTCACGGTGTAGATGTTCTTGTTGGGCTTCTTTTTGCTTCATCGCAGCTTCAAAAGAACCTGTATATTTTGTTAAAGTTTGAAACTCAATATCACAAATACAATTTGTCACACGATTTAGAAAATCACGATCATGGGAAATCACAATATAACTATCTTCTAATTGATTTAAGTAATCGGCTAACCAAGTAATATGTTCCACATCTAAATAGTTGGTTGGCTCATCTAATAAGAAGACATCCCCTTTTTCAAGTAATAATTTTGCTAAAGAGACTTTCGAGCGTTGACCCCCACTTAAAGCGTCGACTTCACGATCCAAACCGAGCGCTTGAATGCCCAAACCTGATGCAACACGCTCAATTTCGGTTTCAATATTATAAAAATCATGATTTTCTAATGTTTCTTGATAGCTTCCAATTTCTTCTAGCAATGCATCATCATATGATTCAGCATATTCCATATACAAAGCTTGAATTTTATCATTAATTTCATACAGGTAGGCATAGGCATTTTTTAGATAGTCAAAAATTGTATCTCCCTCTGCATATGTTAATTGTTGCTCCAAGTATGAAATGCGAATATTATTTTGCCAAATGATTTGACCACTATCCGGCAAAACATCTCCTTGAATCATTTTTAATAGTGTCGATTTTCCGGCACCATTTTTTCCAGTTAAACCTAAATGTTCACCTTTATTTAAACGTAACGAACTGTCTTTATATAAAACTTTATCTGGTAATTCATAATTTAAATCTGTAATTGTTAAAATACTCATTTTGTTACTCCTTCTTTCGTATACATATTAAAAGAGATTAAGCGCGGATGTAGGCTTGCGTTTAATCTCTCTACTTTCATTCTAGATAAAAATAGAGAAGACAATTGAAACACATCCCTCAATCGCCCTCTCTACAATCACTACTAGAATAAAAGCATCATCAAATAAGACTAATTAAAACAGTCTTTTCGTTCCACTTATTCTAAAGTAGTGATGAAGAAATCTTTCATTAAGCTCTGAACGTATGCTTCATCTAAATTTCATATGCTCAGAGCAAATTCGTCTAATAAAAACCATTTGTCTCACCCTTATAATTGCTAAAAGCAATATAACATACTCAAAATTATCCGTCAAATTAAATTCATTTTCGCACAAATATGCTACTATTAATACAGAGAATATAGAAGGAGTGACTCACTTATGGATATCAAAGAATTATTAATGATTTTTTCGATTAACTTTTGTTACATCACACTAAACACAATTCGTTTCATGTTGACGATGAAAGGTTACCGAGTCATTGCGCCACTCGTCAGCATGGTAGAAATCACCATCTACATTGTTGGTTTATCGCTGGTCTTAAATCGAATGGATAACCCGGTTAACATTTTTGTTTATGCGTTGGGTTACGCTGTCGGAATTAGTGTCGGGATTCAAATTGAAAACTATTTAGCACTTGGATATATTATGGTAACTGTTATTATTCCTTATAACCCTGACATTCATTCAAAATTAGCCAATCAAATTCGTGATGAAGGGTATGGTGTCACACAAAGTATTGGTGAAGGTCGTGACGGCGAACGCCTTGTCTTAGAAATTCTGTCATCTCGAAAACGTGAACGTGCTCTTTATCAACTTGTCAAAGAATTTGAAGAGCGTGCTTTCATTATTTCTTACGAGCCCAAATACATCTCAGGTGGTTTTTGGACGAAATCAATGCGTAAGAAAAACCAAATTAAATAAACACCACATTATTTTAAGGGACTGTGACATAAATACGGCACAGTCCCTTTCCTACGAACTAAACGGTGTCACGGAAGTAGCTTCTTCCAAAATAAGCCGAAAATCACAAAAATTTGAAAAGCAGTTTTCATGATTTCCTTCTTAATTTTGAAGGTGAACACTTCTGTCACAATCTCGCTAATTTTTTTATTCAGACTCTTTCGTCTGTTGATAGTCATGAATGGCATCCATAAAAATTTTACCGTATTTGTCTAATTTATTTTTTCCTACCCCTTTAATTTGTAAAAACTCAACGGATGTTTGAGGCTGGATTTCTGAAAACTCGCGAAGAGTTTTATCCGAAAAGACAACATATGGTGGTAGATTTTGTTCAGATGCTAAATCAGAACGAATGACTCTTAATTTTTCAAACAACGCATCGTCTTGAACCAATTTTCGAACCATCACTTGCTTACGGAAAACTTTTTCTTTTCCTAACAACACATCGACACCAGTCGCCGAAACAGATAAAGTTGGAAATTGTCCTTTTGATGGGACTAACAGTTGCTCTGCTGTTAGAAAATCAATCAAATGATTGACTTCTTTTTGACTTAAATGCTTCATAATGCCATAGGTTGAGAGTTGATCAAAACGCCATTGACTAATTTTTTGATCTTTGGAACCTGTTAGTACCTTACCAATCAACGCTTTACCAAATTTTTCGTCCATTCTTTTCACACAAGATAGCACTTTTTGCGCATCAACGGTGATATCAACAGATTCACGGTCATCCAAGCAGTTTGTACAACGACCGCAATCTTCACCCTCTTCACCAAAATAACGTAAGATAAAGCGTTGTAAGCACATTTGCGTATGCACATATTGATTCATTTCACGCAGTTTTTCATATTCATGTTGTTTATATTCTAATTCTGACTCTGATTGATCGATAAAATATTGTTGAATTTGAACATCTTGTGGGCGATAAAGTAAGATTGCCTCACTTGGCAATTCATCTCGACCCGCACGTCCTGCTTCTTGATAATAAGACTCTAAATTACCTGGTATTTGAGCATGGACGACAAAACGGACATTACTTTTATTAATTCCCATTCCAAAAGCATTGGTTGCCACCATAATTTGGAGTTTATCGTAAGAGAACAACTCTTGATTCTTCGTTCGCTCAACCTCTGACATCCCGCCGTGATACATCCCTACACTTAAGTTTTCAGCATGAATCAAGCGATATAAACGTTCAACTTCCTTACGTGTACTCGCATAAATAATGCCGGATTGACCTTGATTCATTTTTAAATACTCAATTAAATAAATATCATTTTGATCTTTCATCACTTGAAAGGCTAGGTTTTCACGTGCGAAGCCAGTTTTGATTTGATTTTCCGGACTGATAGCCAGTAATTTAGAAATATCTTGCGCAACTTCTGGAGTTGCTGTCGCTGTTAGGGCGACGATTGTCGGTTTGGGTTGAATCACTTGAATCGTTTCTGCTAATTTTAAGTAACTTGGCCTAAAATCATGCCCCCATTGGGAAATACAGTGGGCTTCATCCACTGCAAGTAAATCAATTCGCGTATGGCGTACCATTTCAAGAAAGTCTGGCGATTCCAAACGTTCTGGTGCAACATAGAGTAGTTTTACTTCGCCTCGCGCTGCTAAACCAAAGCGGTGACTCACTTCTTGATAATTCAGACTACTATTAACATACGTTGCGGGAATGCCCATATCATTTAAGGCATCAACTTGATCTTTCATTAAAGAAATTAGTGGCGACACGACAAGTGTTAACCCATCTAACATCAGTGCTGGAAGCTGATAACAAATCGATTTCCCACCACCTGTTGGCATAATTCCCAAACTATTTTCTTGTGCCAAAATAAGCGATATAATAGCTTCTTGGCCTTCTCTAAAAGTTTCATAGCCAAACGTCTCTGCTAAAATTTTTTGTGCTTCTTTCATTTCTACAAAACATCCTTCATCCATTTATTTACTTCTATCTAAAGATACGTTTAGCTTATCTCTTTCTTCTAATTTACCTTAAACTATTTTTTTAGAAAGCTCAACCTCATTTCAAGTGTTCTAATAAATCCAACAAAAAATCAGCTGACAAACTCAAACAAAATTGTTTGAATGACTTGTCAGCTGACTCATCCTTTAAACCAAATACCACACTTAAAGCTTGACTCCTTTTTATTTCAACTTTAATGTGAAATTTGGGTACAAACTTATTTATTTTTTATTTTTGATAAAAATCATTGTGATATTCTATTACTGCTTGTGCTGTTTCTTCAATTGATTGATTTGTGACATCAATCTCATAGGCATCAGTTTTTTCAAAAACGTCGCGTGCATATGCCAATTCTTCTTTGATTCTTTCCAATTTAACATAAGAAGATAGCCCTTCTAATCCTAACGAACTTAAACGCGCTTGACGAACATTCATCAAGTAATTCGCGTTTGCTGTTAAACCAATGACAACTTTGCCTTTTAAATCCTCAATTTCATGTGGTAACATCACTTCAGGAATTAATGGTAAATTGGCAACTTTATATGATTTATTAGCTAAATACATACTAAGTGGCGTTTTAGATGTACGCGAAACACCCAAAACAACGATGTCAGCATCTTTAAAACCTTTCGCATCTTTTCCATCATCATAACGAACCGCAAACTCAACCGCCTCCACACGCTTGAAATATTCTTGGTTCAAGTGATATTGTGAGCCACTCTCGAAAATTGGCTCCATATGTGTTCTGTTTGAAATGATCCCCATCAACTCAGACATATAGTCAACTAATTCTAAACTTGTTTTATCACAAAACTCCCGACAAACTTGATTTAACTCAAGATCGACCATTGTTGTCACTAAAACAGCTTTTTCATTTAAAGCATCCTGACAAATTTCTAATAAGCCTTCTTTTGAATTGATAAACGGAAAAGTTTTCACTTCATATTCGTCTAAATCAGGAAATTGGGCTAAGACTGCATGGATCACACGTTGTGCTGTTTCTCCAATCGAATCTGAAATGACAAAAAGTTTTAAAGGACTTTCGCGTCTCTTTTGTAGTTGGTTCATTCTTTTTCGCTCCCCATCTGGATAAAATGTTCCATTATTCTTGTTTTTGAGATTTTACCGATGACAACATCGCGGCCATCTTCTGAAAGAACTGGCAATGAATCAACTTCATGTTTCACTAGCAACTCTCCCGCTTTTAAGACAGTCGTATCTTCAGTTACGGTTACTAAATTCGGCATGCGTGACATGATCACTGTAATCGCCAAATCGTTATCGTGATTATTTAATAAACTTCTCAGTAGATCTTTGCGTGAGACCACACCTAAAAGGGCTTTACTTTCAGGATCGACAACATACAAGGAACCACTGTCATACATAAATAGTGAAGTTGTTGCATCTCGAACAGATGTATCTGGATAGCAAAGAACTGGTGAAGACATCATACTTGAAATCGGCGTCTTAAATAACTGATCTTGTAACAATGGATCAAAGGTTAAGCCTGAATAAACATAGCCCACTTTTGGTCTCGCATCTAGTATGCCCGTCATCGTTAATACAGCTAAATCACTTCTTAGTGTTGGTTTTGTTAAACCTAATTGTTCTGCAATTCGGTCCCCACTAATTGGTTCATTATTCTTAACAATATCAATAATTTTTTTTTGGCGCTCACTTAATTGCATCGTCATCCCTCATTATTATTTATTCACATCTACCTTTTCTTGAAACTCAATTTGGCTTCTTGCTGCTGCAATATAAGCAATTGGTAAACGGAATGGTGAACATGACACATAGTCCAAGCCGATTCGGTTAAAGAAGTCGATTGAACGTGGGTCACCACCTAATTCGCCACAAACACCAATTTTAATTGCCGGACGTGTTTTTCTTGCGCGTACTACAGCCGTTTGCACTAATTCGCCAACACCCTCTAAATCAATTGTTTGGAATGGGTCATCCATTAGAATACCTTCTTCAAGATATTGATGGATAAACTTACCTGCATCATCTCTTGAATAACCAAATGTCAACTGTGTTAAGTCATTGGTACCAAAGCTTAAGAATTCTGCCGACTCAGCAATTTGATCTGCGATAAAGCAAGCACGAGGAATCTCAATCATTGTGCCAATTGTATAAACAACCTGACATTGTTCTTCATTTAACAATTGGTCAACATAGTTCACAATTTTTTCTTTAAGTAGTGTTAATTCTTTTGTAGTGCCTACTAATGGTATCATAATTTCGGGCTCAACGATAATGCCTTTTTCTTTTTTAAGTGCAATGATACTTTTTATGATTGCTTCTGCTTGCATAATGTAAAGTTCTGGATAGGTAACAGCCAGACGACAACCACGATGTCCAAGCATTGGGTTAATTTCATGTAGTTCGTTAACTTTTGAAGCAATTTTTTCAACTGGTACATTTAGATCCTGCGCAATTTTCGCAAACTCTTTTTCATTACTTGGCACAAATTCGTGTAAAGGTGGATCAAGCAAACGAATCACACCTGGTTTTTCACCAATTGTAGCGAATATTTGTTTAAAGTCTTGAATTTGATACATTAAAATAGTTTTCAATGCCATTTTACGTTCATCAAATGTATCTGCTAAGATAAAACGACGCATTTCTTTTAGTCTTTCTGGAGCAAAGAACATGTGCTCTGTACGAATTAAACCAATACCGCTGGCGTGGAAATCAAGTCCTGTTTGGATATCGTTGACTGTTTCAGCATTCATACGAACTTCCAACCTTGCTAACTCACGTGACCATTTTAGTATCATTTCTAAGTTTTCATCTTGTTCAGCAACATTTTGTGCAATTGCACCGACATATAAAGCACCAACCGAACCATCAACTGAAACAACGTCGCCTTCTTTAATAACGCCACCAGGGAAAGTGACTTGTTTCACTAATTCATTCACTTCAAGTTCCGAACAACCAGCCACACAACATGTCCCCATACCACGAGCTACAACAGCAGCATGCGACGTCATACCACCACGACTTGTCACAATTGCTTCACTGACTACCATGCCACCAATATCTTCCGGAGATGTTTCTTGACGAATTAAGACAACTTTTTCACCTGAAGCTGCGGCAGCTTTTGCACTGTCAGCATCAAAGTAAACTTTACCTGTGGCAGAACCCGGACTTGCAGGCAGACCTTTATCAGAAATTAACGTTGCTTCAGCTAACGCTTTTTCATCAAAGACTGGATATAATAAGCTTACAATTGATTCTGGACGAATCATCATAATCGCTTCTTCTTTCGTAATTAAACGTTCGCTCACCATATCAACAGCAATCTTAACCGCCGATTTAGCTGTTCGCTTGCCGTTACGTGTTTGAAGTAAATATAGTTTTTTGTTATCAATTGTAAATTCAATATCTTGCATATCAAGATAATGAGTTTCTAGAAGATTAACTAGACGATTTAGTTCGTCGTAACACTCGGGTAAATCTTTTTTCAATTGATGAATACTTTGTGGTGTACGAATACCAGCCACCACATCTTCACCTTGAGCATTAATCAGATATTCACCAAACAGTTCCTTTTCACCAGTAGCTGGATGGCGTGAGAACACAACTCCTGTTCCACTTTCATTACCACTATTACCAAAGACCATTGCTTGAATATTGACAGCGGTTCCAATAAAGTGATC
This sequence comes from Vagococcus silagei, assembly GCF_004795745.1. GTDB lineage: Bacteria > Bacillota > Bacilli > Lactobacillales > Vagococcaceae > Vagococcus > Vagococcus silagei. The sequence goes on from NZ_SDGV01000014.1 coordinate 40,145, forward strand.
AATATTGTGCAGATTACGGTAGACAAAAGCACGTTCATTATTCCAAGATGAGAAGACCGCTTCAACTGCCTGAAGCAATTGTTCTTTTGGATCTTGTGGGAATGGTTGACGTTTGTTTTCTAAATAGACACGTTTGAAATCTTCTACGATATCTTTTAATTGGTCACTCGTTAAATCTGAATCTTGTTTAACGCGATATTTTGATTTATAAAAATCAAGCAAACTTTCAAATTGTTGGCCATCAATTCCATAGACAACATTTCCAAACATTTGAATTAAACGGCGATAGCAATCATAAGCGAATACTTCATTATTGGTCATTTTTGCTAAAACTTTTACACTTTCATCATTTAATCCTAAGTTTAAAATAGTATCCATCATTCCTGGCATTGAATATTTTGAACCACTTCTAACTGATATTAAAAGTAACTCTTCACTTGAACCAAATTTCTTACCTTCTTGGTCTTCTAATAGAACTAAATGACGTTCGATTTCTTTTTTTAATTCAGTTGAAATTGTTTTACCATTTTCTAAATATTCAATACATGCTTCCGTTGTAATTGTAAATCCTGGGGGAACGGGTAAACCTAAACGAGTCATTTCGGCTAAGTTAGCTCCTTTTCCTCCTAATAAATCACGCATTGAAGCTTGACCTTCGTTAAATTGATAGACTTGCTTTGACATGTGATACCTCCTATATATAATACGACTGATTCAATTATATATGACGTATTATATATAATCAAGACCTATTTTTAACTTTAATAAGACGTCCCATTGTTTCACTATATGCTTCATAATTGTCAGACTTTTCTATCTATATTACGATTAATCGACGTTTATCTTTATTTCAGAAAAAAATCTAGAAAAATCATATAAAAAGATTGCTAAGTCTATCTAAATCAGTTAGGATAAGTCCTTGGAGGGATGTTTATGATTCAAAAACTACACAATCTTTTTGGAAAACGTATCGTTGATGTGTTTTTCATAACATTAGGGTCGTTCATCGTTGCTTTTGGCTTTAATGCCTTCCTCTTACCGAACCGAATTGTCTCAGGTGGTATTAACGGCTTGACCATTATTCTTTACGAAACTCTACGTTGGTCTCCAAGTGTGATACTATTTGTTGCAAACGGGCTGCTACTTGCTCTTTGTTTAATTTTCCTTGGACGTGAAGTCTTTGTGAAAAGTCTCTTAGGCAGTATGCTCAGTCCACTCTTCGTTTCTTTACTTAAAGGCGTTGATTTGGGTGTTAATGACCCGCTTTTAGCAAGTCTTTACGGAGGCGTAACGGTTGGGATAGGCGTTGGGATCGTCTTTTTAGGCAATGGCTCAACAGGCGGCACTAGTATTTTAGCGTTACTTTTACAAAAAGTAACCAACTTAAGAATTGGCATTTTGCTTGGTTTTTGTGATGGCCTCGTTATTTTATGTGCTTTATTCGTTTTTGATTTGCAAATTGTTTTAGTGTCACTTATTTCACTTTATCTTGCAAGTCGTATGGTTGATACCGTTCAAGTCGGTCCTGACCTTTCGAAAAGTATTTATATCATTTCAGATCATTACGATGTGATTGGCAGATCGCTAGTCAAAGATTTAGGTTTAGGTATAACATACATAGCCATTGAAGGCGGGTTAAATCAAGACCCCAAAAAAATGATTATGACTGTTATTCGTGAACAACATTTTATTAATATTAAACAACACGTTTTATCACTAGATCCAGAAGCTTTTATTACCATTACTAGTGCAAACGAAGTTGTCGGAAGAGGGTTTACCTTATTTGATACCGATCCAATTATCTAACTCAGAGGAAGCACCAATAGAATAGCCTGAAAGAAAACCAAACAGTATTTTCTTTCAGGCTATTTTATTTTTAATATTTTCTAAATCGAGCTAATCTTTGTGCAACAAGTTCGTCTGAACTTAAACGCGACAATTCTGTTAATTCGGTTTGAATCACATTTTTCATACTCGCGAAAATTTGCTCATTTGATAAAACTTTTTGCCGTTTCGTTTCCGGAATAATGCCATCGATGACAGTTAATTCTAATAAGTCATTAGCTGTTAATTTCATTAAATTAGCTGCTTCATCTGCTTTTGAACTATCTTTCCAAAGTATCGAGGCAAATCCCTCCGGTGAAAGAATTGAATAAATACTGTGTTCTAACATCCAAACTTTATTGCCAACTGCTAAGCCTAAAGCACCACCACTACCACCTTCACCAGTCATAATAGTGATGACAGGTACTTTTAAGTGACTCATCTCATATAAATTTCGCGCAATTGCTTCACCTTCACCACGCTCTTCCGCTTCAATTCCACAAAAGGCTCCTGGTGTATCAACAAATGTGATAATCGGACGCTTAAATTTTTCAGCTTGCTTCATTAACCGCAAAGCTTTGCGATACCCTTCAGGTTGCGGTGAGCCAAAATTAGTCGCTAAATTTTCTGTCAAATCACGACCTTTTTGAATGCCAATCACTGTGACTGTTTCACCTGAAAGAGTGGCGATTCCACCTACAACGGCTGCATCATCGGCATAGTAACGATCTCCGTGACATTCAAAGAATGTATCAAATATCACTTCAATAATTTCGCGTGAAGTAAGTCTTTCTGCTTTTCGTGCGAGTTTGACAATTTCACTTGCCTGTTTTTTTAGTTTCATGGCTTACCTCCCGTTTCCCTTGATTGTGGTAGGCCAGTAACTGAGCTAGTGTTGCTTTTAATTCATTTCGCGGCACAATGGCATCAACAAAGCCATGATCCAAAAGAAACTCGGCTTTTTGAAAATCTTTTGGTAATTCTTGACGGATGGTTTGTTCAATCACACGACGACCCGCAAAGCCGATCATGGATTGTGGTTCGGCTAAAATAATATCGCCTTGCATCCCAAAACTTGCAGTTACGCCTCCGGTTGTTGGATCTGTCAAAACAGTAATATATAATAATCCCGCATCACTATGAACTTTTACCGCTCCAGAAATTTTAGCCATTTGCATCAGCGACATAATGCCTTCCTGCATTCTGGCTCCACCTGATGCAGTAAACATCACAACTGGCAATTTTAACTCAGTTGCTTTTTCAAAGGCACGGGTGATTTTCTCACCAACGACGGCACTCATACTCCCCATAATAAAGCGACTATCCATGATGCCTACTACACATTCTTGATTCTGAATCTTAATTTTTCCTGTGACAACTGCTTCATCTAAACCTGTCATCTCTTTATTCTTAGCTACTTTTTCTTGATAACCTGGGTATCCCAAGGGATCTTGCGTTTCTAAATCTGTATCCCACACTTCAAAAGCATCCGCAATTAAAGTGAGACGTTCTAAGGCACCAATCCTAAAGCCATATCCGCAAGCTGTACATATTTTTTCTTGCCCCATCTGCTTGGTATAGATGGCCGCATGACAACTTGGACATTTTTCCCACATCCCATCTGGAACAATTGTTTTTTTTTCGACTGGCACTTCTGGTGTGACATGGGAGGGATTGATTTTAATGTATCTTCTTTTCTTAAATAACCCCATATCAAGCCACCTCCATTCTTAATCTATTCATTCTGCGGTTCCCATGTGGGTAAAAATGTTTCACCTAAAAAACTGGTATCATACTTGCCAGCAATAATATCAGGATGTGTAATTAAATCTAATTGAAATTCTTGATTGGTTGTCACGCCTTCTGTCACAAGTTCGCCTAAAGCGCGTTGCATTTTTCTCAATGCTTCAATCCGTGTCTCAGCATGAACAATCACTTTGGCAATCATTGAATCATAAAATGGCGGAATTAAATAATCACTATACACACCACTATCGACCCTTAAACCCATACCACCACTCGGTAAATATAAATTTTTAATTCTTCCTGGTGCAGGGGCAAAATTTCGGGTAGCATCTTCAGCGTTAATCCGACATTCAATTGCAAACCCTTTTAATTCGATGTCACTTTGTTTTAAGGACAGCTTTTCACCCGCCGCAATTTGTAATTGCCATTTCACAATATCAACACCTGTCACCATTTCTGTTACTGGGTGCTCAACTTGAATTCGGGTATTCATTTCCATAAAGTAGAAATTTTGATCAGCGTCAACTAGGAATTCGATGGTACCAGCATTTTCATAATTCACCGCATAGGCGGCTTTCAAGGCCGCTTGCCCCATCTTGTCCCTAAGTTCAGCACTCAGAGTGAGTGAAGGTGCTTCCTCGAGAACTTTTTGATTATTTCGTTGTAAGGAACAATCACGCTCACCGAGATGGATGACATTGCCATATTCATCGGCCAAAACTTGAATTTCAATATGTTTGGCTGGATAAATTATTTTTTCAATATACATTTGCCCGTTACCAAATGAGGCTAAGGCTTCCTGTTGTGCCGAATGAAATTGTTCTGCCAATTCTGATGATGTTAAAACTTTCCTAATCCCTTTGCCACCACCACCCGCAGCAGCTTTCAACATTAAAGGGTAACCAATTTCTTTGGCAATTTTTTCAGCCTCGATTAGATTGGAGACTTCGCCTTTACTTCCAGGAATGACTGGAACACCAGCGTTTTGCATCAGAGTTCGGGCATTGATTTTATTACCCATCTCATCAATTGTTTTACCTTTAGGACCAATAAATTTAATTTGACAGTCTTCACACATTTGTGCGAATAAACTATTCTCCGCTAGAAAACCAAAACCAGGATGAATCGCTTCAGAATTGGTTACTACGGCTGCACTTAAAATTTGTTGCATGTTCAAATATGAATCGGTTGCTCGTGCTTTACCGATACAAATCGCTTCATCTGCAAGTTCGACATGTAGTGCTTCTTTGTCCGCTTCGGAAAAGACTGCAACGGTCTTAATGCCTAATTCACGACATGCACGAATGATTCGAACTGCAATTTCACCACGGTTTGCAATTAATACTTTTCCAAATGCCATCAGACTATGCCCCAATAATAAAGGTCATTAAGGCTTGACAGACAACTTTATCTTCAACTTTAGCTGTTGCTTTGCCGACACCGATATTTCCTTTACGTTTAATAATTTCCATTTCCATTACTAAAACATCACCTGGCACCACTTTTTGGCGGAATTTTACTTTATCAATACCACCTAAATAGCCTGTTTTACCTTGAAATTCTTCACTTTTTAAAAGTGGAATTGAGCCTGTTTGAGCAAGAGCTTCTAAAATTAAGACGCCTGGCATCACTGGCTCTCCTGGAAAATGTCCAGGGAAGAAATGCTCGTTGTAAGTCACATTTTTAATGGCTTTAACATATTTTCCTGGTTCTAATTCAGTTACTTTGTCTACCATCATAATTGGGTAGCGATTGGGAATAATCTCCATAATTTCTTGAACGTTTAATTGCATCATTCTGCCTCCTATTTCACTTTAAACAACGGTTGTCCAAATTCAACAACCATTTCATTTTCGAATGAGATTTCAATAATTTCTCCTGCAACCTCACTTTTGATTTCATTCATAATTTTCATTGCTTCAATGATCGCCACAGTATCACCCACTGCGACCGTGTCACCTACTTTTTTATAGGGTGTAGCACTTGGATCACTTGATGTATAAGCTACCCCAACTAACGGAGCAGTAATCACATGATTCACAGCACTTTCCTCCACGGGTGTTTTAGTTTCAACAATCGGTACTTCCACTTTTTGCGTGGGAGTCAAACTGACTGGTGCTTCTGGTGTTGGAACAGTTGTTGATTGTTCGAAATTTCTTTGACTGGCTTGTTCTTGTTTACTCAAATATAAATCCAAATCTTCAAGTGACAAGTCAAGTTCTCGAATTGAACTTTGGTCAAAGAAATTTAATAGTTCCATTAATTCACTTGTTATCATCTTAATTACCTCGCCATTTCTTCAAACAAAGGACTGCATTATGTCCACCAAATCCAAGTGAATTACTTAAGGTGTAGTTAACTTCTGTTTGGCGTGGTTGCCCTGGTACATAATCTAAATCACATGTTTCATCTGGATTTTCTAAACCAATTGTTGGTGGAATCACATCATTTTCTAAGGCTGTAATACAAGCTAGCGCTTCAACTGCACCAGCGGCACCTAAAAGATGCCCAACCATACTTTTTGTACTTGAAACTGGAATTTTATATGCATAATCGCCAAATGCATATTTAATAGCTGTTGTTTCAGCACCGTCATTAGTTGGTGTGCTTGTACCATGAGCATTGATATAGCTAATTTCTTCTTTTGCAATACCAGCTTCATCAATCGCTAAGAGCATACATTTACCGGCACCAGAACCATCAGCATTGGGACTCGTAATATGATGTGCATCACAGTTTGATCCATAACCTGCAACTTCAGCATAAATTTTTGCGGCACGTGCTTTTGCATGTTCCAATTCTTCAAGCACTAAGATTGCACTACCTTCACCCATTACAAAACCATCACGATCTTTATCAAAAGGACGAGATGCAATTGTTGGATCTGTTTCTTCTGAAAGTGCTGTTAAAGCAGCAAAACCACCAATGCCAATTTCACAAATTGTTGCTTCTGCTCCTCCAGCAAAGACTACATCAGCATAACCATGCTTAATATCGCGGAAAGCTTCACCAATGGCATTTGTTGAAGAGGCACATGCTGTTACAATCGACGAACAATTTCCTTTGGCACCAATTTTGATTGCTACGTTGGCCGCTGCCATATTACCAATCACCATTGGTACGAAAAGTGGTGCAATTCGTTTAGGCCCTTTTTTAGACATGCGAATAACTTGGTTTTGAATAGTTTCCATACCACCAATTCCTGAGCTGACCATTGATCCCACTCGGTCCGCATTTGATTCATCAATGATTAAGCCACAATCTTGTAAAGCTTGTTCGGCAGCAGCTATCGCATAAACAGAATACATATCCATACGTTTGACATCTTTTTTTGCCATATATAAAGTCGGATCGAAATCTTTCACTTCACCTGCAACTGTAATACCTGTTTCATTAGCATCAAAACGTGAGATGGGTGCAATCCCATTTTTACCTTCACGTAAATTTGTCATCGTTTCTTGGGCCGTATTTCCAAGAGGAGTTACGGCACCAATCCCTGTAATTACGACTCTTCTCATGTTTGTTTATCTCCTATCCATTCATTACCATTCCACCATCAACATTTAAAACTTGACCTGTGATGTATGGTTGCGTTGCTAAAAATAGTGCTGCTTGAGCAATATCTTTTGTTGTTCCCATCTTGTTTAACGGAATTTGTTGTACAGCTTGCTCTTTTACTTTGATATTCAAACTATTAGTCATCTCTGTTTCAATAAAGCCTGGTGCAATCGCATTACATGTAATGCCACGACTTGCTAATTCACGAGCGACTGATTTGGTTAAACCAATCACCCCAGCTTTACTTGCAGCATAATTTGCTTGACCCGCATTTCCAATCAAACCAATCACACTTGAAAGGTTAATAATCGTACCTGATCTTTGCTTCAACATAATTTTTGACGCAGCTTGAATTGTATTAAAACTACCTTTAAGATTCACATTTAAGACAGTATCAAAGTCCTCTTCAGACATTCGCATGATGAGTCCATCTCGCGTAATACCAGCATTATTAATTAGAACATCAACTGAACCAAATGTTTCTTTTGCCTCATTAATGAGTCGCTTAGCAACTTCTTTTTCCTGAACATCGCCCAAAACGATATGAACTTTTACTCCTATTGCTTCAATTTGTTCGATAATTTCAACTGGAATCTCTTGACGTGCATTTAACACAATGTTAGCTCCCGCTTTAGCAAAATCTAATGCCAATTGTCGACCAATACCACGAGAACTACCAGTTATGATAACCGTTTTACTTTTTAACATTGTTTTCTCCTAGTTTTTCTTGTAATTTTGATAATGTTTTCAGATTTTCAACATTATAAACTGTGACACTCCGATCAATTTTCTTAATAAAGCTAGAAAGTGCTCGACCAGGGCCCACCTCAATAAAAGTATCTACACCATCTTTTATCATTTGTAAAACCAAATCTTCCCAATAAACAGGTGACATGACTTGTTTTGTTAACAGATCTCTAATTTCAGAAACATCTTTAATTTGGTGACCATTTACGTTCGTATAGGTTGGAATTTGTAAGGCTTTAAAATTAATATCAGCTAGAACAAGGGATAATTCATCACTCGCTTCTTTTAAGAGTGAAGTATGGAATGGACCACTTACATTCAGAGGAATCACTTTTTTCGCTCCTTCATTTAATAGCTCCTCACTTGCTCGCAATACAGCATTCTTGTGTCCTGCAATGACGATTTGTCCGGGCATATTATAATTAGCCGGTACCACTAATTCATTACCAGAACATTTTTGGCAAACATTCTCAACTATTTGACGATCCAAACCCATAACGGCTGCCATTGCACCTACACCGTCTGGGACAGTTTGACTCATCAAACGGCCTCTTATCTGAACCAGTTTTAAGGCTTCTTCAAAGGATAATGCTTGAGACTCAACTAAAGCGGTGTACTCACCTAAACTTAAGCCGGCAACCGCTGTAGGTCTGATATGACACATTTCTTTTATTAATTCTGATATGGCCACACTAACTGCCAAAATTGCAGGTTGTGTGAACTCTGTTTGATTTAATCTTCCTTCATCTTCAAAAAGCACGGATAACAAATCAAATGAGACCTGTTCATTCGCAAATTCTAAATTCTTTTTGAAATTATCAGAAGATTCAAAAAATTCCTTGCCCATGCCAAGGTATTGTGCACCTTGGCCGCTATAAACAAATGCAATTGTCATAGAATAACTCCTATTCTAACCAAAAATTACTTCGTGATTTTATCACTTCTGTGGTTTCAGCCATTAGTTCATCAATAATTTCATGACATGTTTGATTTTCTTTTGAAATTAAACCAGCTATTTGACCTGACATCATTGAACTGTCTTTGGTATCACCATCAATAACTGCACGCTTCAACGCACCTTTACCCAGATCTTCCAAACGATCAAAGTTTGGTTCTGCTTTCCCGCCTTCTTCGCGTTCTGCTTTTTCAAATTCTTTGGTTAAGCGATTACGAAGTCCACGTACGGGATGTCCTGTTAATAGTCCCGTAATCACAGTATCAATATCATTGGCTTTTAAAACTTTTTCTTTAAAATTATTGTGAGCAATCGATTCAGTCGATACTAAAAAGCGTGTCCCTAGTTGAACCGCATCGGCTCCTAGCATCAATGCTGCCGCAATGCCACGTCCGTCACCAATACCTCCTGCTGCTATTACTGGAATATTAACCACATCAGCAACTTGTGGTACTAGAGTCATCGTCGTTGATTTACCGATGTGTCCGCCGCCTTCCATTCCTTCAACGACTACTGCATCAGCTCCAACACGCTCCATTTTACGCGCGTGTGCAACAGAAGCGATGACAGGAATCACAATAATTCCAGCTTCTTTGAAACGTGCCATGTATTTAGCCGGTGAACCAGCACCAGTTGTAATCACACGAATTTTTTCTTCAATTACTAAATCGACAATATCATCAACAAAGGGAGACATCAGCATAATATTTACACCAAATGTACGGTCTGTTAACTGGCGCGCTTTATCAATTTTATCTTTGATAACTTCCTTTGACGCATGTCCAGAAGCAATTAAACCTAAGCCTCCTGCATTACTCACCGCACTGGCTAAATTTTCTTCGGCGACCCACGCCATCGCTCCTTGAAATATTGGATAATCAATGCCTAACATTTGGCATAATTTTGTCTGTTTCATGTCTTCACCCTTTCAATCCTTTTAAAAAAATAGCTAAAAAAGACGAATCTTTATAGCTATTCTCTATTTATCTTCTACTATTTGTTTGCTTTAATTTGATTATCTACATAATCCACTAAATCTTGAACTGTTTCTAAACCTTCATCAGTTTCAATTTTAACATCAAAGTCTTCAAATTCATCTTCGATATCATTCATAATTTGGAATAAATCTAAACTATCTGCTTCTAGCTCATCCTTTAATTTTGTTGTAACTAATACTTCTTCTTCCTCTTTACCTAATTGATCGATAATAATTGCTTGAATTTTTTCAAAAGTTGTTGTCATTTTTGTTTCCTCCGAATTTTTATAATTTTATTAATAAGTTTCCCCAAGTTAAGCCGCCACCAAATCCTGTAAGCAGTACAATTTGCCCGCTTCCAAAATTAAGTGTCCCTTCATCAATCATATCCGCTAAAAGTAACGGAATTGATGCACCGGAGGTATTTCCATAGTGCGCCACATTTGCCAAGAAATGTTCACGCGGAATTTTTGTTTTCTTAGAAAGTGCATCCAGTAAGCGTTCGTTCGCCTGATGCGGCAATACGTAGTCTAACACTAGATTCTTTTCTTCAATGTCAGTTAACATTAACTTCATTTGTTTGGCAACATCTCTAACGACAAAATCAAATATTTTTTTTCCATCCATTGTTAAAAATTCAGCATCTTCTGTTTTTTGACTAATATTTGGAAATTCTTTTGTGTTTTGACGTGTTGTTAATGATGATCCTCTTGTTCCATCAGAAGCCAAGCGTTCGCCAAGAAAATGTGAGGTTGCTGCTGTGTTTTCAAGTAGTACGCCTGCAGCACCATCTCCGAATAAAACTGCCGTTCGCCGATCTTGCCAATTTAGGACACTCGACATCTTCTCCGCACCAATCACAAGTCCTTTTTGATAAATGCCAGATTGCATCAGTTTTTCGGCAACTGATAAAGCATAGACAAATCCTGAGCAAGCTGCACTCACATCAAATGCAAATGCTTGTTGCGCGCCGAGTTTTCCTTGGACCAGACATGCTGTGGAAGGTGTGCCATATTCACTAGTCATTGTCGCAACAATAATAAAATCAATTGATGAGACATCTCTGTCTTCAACTAATTTTTTGGCAACTTCAAACGCTAGGTCACTCGTTGATTCATCGAGGGCAATGTGGCGCTCTTTGATGCCAGTTCGGCTTTGAATCCAATCGTCTGACGTATCCATAATTTTTGATAACTCATCATTTGTGACAGTCTTTTGGGGTAGGTACTTTGCAACCTTTGTGATTTTTGGATACATCATACTCTCCTTAACAATTTAGTAGTACTTTCTCAGAAATGAATGTAAACTTTGTAATCCTTTCATTAAGGCTTCTCGTTCTGTTTCTTCCATTCCTTCTAAAGCCGCCTCAACCATTCGTTTATGGAAATCTTGATGTGCTCGGTAAAATAATCGACCTCTGTCTGTTAACTTTAAGCGAACTACCCGGCGGTCAGTTTCACTTCGAACACGATCCACGTAGCCCTTTTTCACTAAATTATTAATCGCGACAGTCAACGTTCCGACTGTGATAGATAAATCCTTAGCTACTTCACTACTTGTTTTATTTCCACCCATACCAATTGCTTCGATAGTATGCATCTCTTTGATTGACAAATCACTGAAATTACTCTTTTTTAATTCTGTTTCTTCAATCGTCAAAATGTCATTAAAGACTCTTACTAGTTGGGCGTTGATAATGTTAAATTCTTGCGACATCTTATCAGCCTCTTTTCGTCTATTGTTTGATAATCAAAGTATAGAAGTAAAAATAAAAAAAAGCAATCTCGAAATTTAGTTTGAAACTCAAAGTATTAGTTGAGAAATAATCAAATCATTTAGTTTGAATATCAAAGTATCGATAAAAAATACTTTGAAGCTCAAATGATTTGATGTTCAAAGTATATACGGAAATAATTTGAAATGCAACACTTTTTTTAAAATATTTTAAAAATAATTTGAAATGCTTAGTTTATAGGGCTTCTAGCTCCCTCAAACTAAGCTTTAATTTATTTATCTTCTGGTTTGACTAAGTTTTTGCGGAATTCATTTTGTTGATCTTGATTCCAAAACTGCCCCATGACTGTTTGTGTAGGCATGACATTGATAAAAGCATTTGCGTCTGCATCATACACAGCATGCTCTAAATCATATAGTTCGTAGCGTGTGACAACAATCATAATTGTCGAAATTTCAGCTTTGGAAAATGCACCCATCCCAGGTAAAACGGTCATCCCGCGAACTAATTCATTTTGAATTGACTCAATGGTCTCATTGGGTTTTTTAGTCATAATAAAAGCTGTTACTTTTTGATGACTCACATGGATTGTATCAATCATTTGCGTAGTGCCAAAGATAGAAATAACGGTAAACAAAGCTGATTCCCAGTTAAATAAAAAGCCAGCTGCTACAATAATAAAGGCATTGATACTTAACATTAATGAACCGACAGACCGTCCAGTTGTTTTAGCAAGGATTAATGAAATGATATCCATCCCGCCAGTACTAAAACCAAATTTCATAGTTAACCCTACGCCAACACCAGTAATAACACCACCAGCAATTGCGTTCATTAAAATATTGTCAGTTACTTCAACAATCGGCACGATAAGTGTCATGACTGTAACTGATAATACTGTGAGCAAACTATAAATGGTTGCCGACTTCCCGAGTTTTATCCAGCCTAAAATAGCAATTGGGATATTAAACAGGAAGATGAAGATACCGGTATTGATATGGATTCCAAAATTCATGTCAATAAAACTCGATAATAATTGCGAAATCCCATTCAATCCCACCGAAAACACATTGGCAGGTATTAAAAATATATTTAAACCTACTGCTAATAAAAAGCCAGCTAAAATGACGATAATTATTTTTTTAATTGTTTCATTTTGTTGATATGCTTTTGTTACATTGCCCACTTAAAAAGCCTCCTTCATCACCAATCAATAATAAGTAATTACAAGATAATCATACTCGATAAATTATCGAAAAGATATCATTATTCTAAGATTAATTTTTGTTTTTTTATCTCCTCTAAGATATGCAATCTCTTCTCTGGCTTTTTCGTCATATCACTTGCCATTTGTTTTGTAAATGAGTCTACGCGGCGGCTTGTATCCCGTAAATCATAATATTCTGAAACTACTTCATCATAATCTTTTAACTCAGCTATTAGCGGTGAAGGTAAGGCATATTTATTTTCAAAACACATAAACTTTTGTGGTAAACGCGGTTTTAATTGTGGTTCTTGATCTGGATAACCAATGCCTAAACCCAAAATAGGAAAAGTGTACTCTGGAAGTTCTAATAAATCAATGATTTGTCGACTATCATTTAAAATACTACCTAAATAAACAGTCCCTAAACCTAAGCTTTCAGCGGCAACGGTTACATTTTGGCTAGCTAAAACTGCATTTGTCATTGCAACCATAAATCGGTCCATATTTTGTAAAACCGATGTCTCTTGTCCTTGTTCTACAGCTATCTGTTCATTACGATATTGATCAGCAACAAAAATTAATAACTCACTGACATCTGCCACATAAGCTTGATTACAGATTACGGCGATTTTTTTCTTTAATTCTATATCTGTCACACGAATTAAACTAAATGTTTGTGTAAAACTACTACTTGCGGTGTGTCTTGCTACATCAATTAATGATGATACCATTTCCTCTGATATTTTTTCTTGTTTAAATTGACGAATGGTACGATGATTTAATTGACTCTGAATAGTTTCATTCATAAAACATTGCTTCCCTTCTTTAATAGATATTCAAAATAAACTCTTCTTTCTAGAAAGAGTTTAATATTATTCATAAAAAAGCTTCTCACTTCCTATGTTCTAGTATAACACGTGCCTTATGATTAACGAATACTCTTGCACACAAACGACAAATAAAAAGAAGACACCATCCCTAAGGACGACATCTTCTTATCTATTGACTAAATTTAACGAATTTCTGCTCCTAAAGCAGCTACCAATTCATCAGTAATCTTTGTCATTGTATTTGTAATTTCTTCATCAACTAATGTATCAGCATCATTTTGGAAAATTAATGAGTAAGCGAGTGATTTTTTACCAGCTCCTAATTTTTCTCCTTGATAAATGTCAAACAATTCAATTCGTTTTAAATGTTTACCAGCTTTAGCATAAATCACATCTAAAATTTCTTGATGGCTCACTTCTTGATTGACTAATAACGCAATATCCCGTTTAACAGAAGGATATTTTCCGACTTCTTTGAAATCAACCATTGTTGGTACCAATTCACATAGCTTTTCAAGATTTAACTCACTCACGTATGTTTCAGAGATATCTAACTCTTTAGCTGTTAACGGATGAACTTGACCAATAAATCCAACAACTTCGTCTTTAACCACAACTAAAGCAGTACGGCCTGGATGTAAGTCTGGAGCGTCTTGAATTGGTTCAAAGCGGGTATCTTGAATTAATCCTAACGAAGTTAAAACACTTTCTATAACACCTTTTAGTGTATAGAAATCAACTTGTTGTGCTTGTCCTTGCCAATCATTTGCTTGCCATTCACCACTGATTGCAAAACTTAAATGTTTTGTCTCAACAGGTAATTCGTTTGCTGATGTCGCTTCAAATACATTACCAATTTCATATAATGCCACACGATTATTTTTACGAGCTAAGTTATAGCGGACATCTTCTAATAAAGTTGAAGTTAGACTTTGACGTAAAACTGAACGTTCTTCACTCATTGGCCAATCCAATGTGACAACATCTTTCGGCTCTAAGACAAAACGAGTTGCCGATTTAGGTGTCGTTAAAGCATAACTAATCGCTTCAACTAAGCCATTACCTTCAATATAATGACGAATTTCACGTGTTAATTTTTGAGAATGTGATAGGCGGCCTGCAAGAGAACTACCTTTTGGTAACGTTGATGGTAGATTGTCATAACCATAAATGCGAGCCACTTCTTCAACTAAATCAGCTTCAATTGAAATATCCCAACGACGTGTCGGAACCGTCACAGTATACTTCTCACCTTCTAGCTCATAGTCAAATTGTAGATTAGCAAAGATTGTATTCACTTCTTCTAGAGATAATGTTGTACCAAGTGAATTGTTAATTTTTTCAAGTGTAATCGAAACTGTTTCTAATGGTTTTTTTGGCGAAACTGATATTGCTTCACCTTTAACGACTGTACCACCAGATAATTCAGCAATCATTGCTGCAGCGAAATCACTAGCTTCTGAAATTGTGCCTGTATTAATACCACGTTCGAAACGTTTGCTCGATTCACTTGATAAGCCAAAACTACGTGCTGTACGGCGAATTAAGACAGGTTCGAATAATGCTGTTTCGAGCGCAACAACTGTTGTTGACTTGTCAATTTCAGTTTCTTCGCCACCCATCACACCAGCTAAAGCGATTGCTTTTTGACCATTTGTAATGACTAGGTTATTTGGAGCTAATTCTCTTTCAACGCCATCTAAAGTTGTTAATTTTTCCTCGTCTTGGGCACGACGAACACTAACTTCTTTGCTATTTAATTTTGCATAGTCAAAAGCATGTTGTGGTTGACCAAATAGTAATAAAACGTAATTTGTAACGTCAACAACATTATTAACAGGACGAATGCCTTCATTCATTAATAGGTTTTGTAACCATGACGGACTTTCTTTTACTGTGACGTCTTTAATCACACGCATCCGATAGACTGGTGCATCATCCTTAGATTCCACAGCAACAGACACATAGTTTTCGATTGTATCATTTTCATCTTCGATTAGAGCTTTTGTTTCAAAGTGTGGATTACGACCATAAATAGCTCCCACTTCATACGCAACACCGCGCATACTTAAAGCATCAGCACGGTTTGGCGTCACAGAAAGTTCGATAATTGCATCATCCATATCTAAATATGAAAAGACCTCATCGCCTGCCTTAGCATCATCTGGTAAGAAATAAATGCCATCAGCATATTCTTTTGGTACCACACTATCACTGTAGCCTAATTCGCCTAATGAACAAACCATCCCTAAGGATACTTCACCACGCATTTTACCTTTTTTAATTTTTACGTTGCCTGTAATGCGAGAATTCGGTAAAGCAACAATCACCTTTTTGCCCGCACGAATATTTGGAGCACCACAAACGATTTGATAAAGTTCCTCTTCACCAACATCAATTTGGCAAATTGATAAGTGATCGCTATCTGGATGTGGTACGCATTCTTTAACATCACCAACAACAATTTTTTTCAAACCATCTTGGGCAACATTTACTTCTTCCACTTCAATACCTGAACGTGACATTTTATCAGCCAATACATCAGGTGTTATATCTTGAATATCAATTAATTGATTTAACCATTTATATGAAACTAACATTTTTCTACCCCTTTACATTAAATTGATTTAAGAATCTAAGATCATTTTGATAGAAATAGCGAATATCATTCACGCCATATCTTAACATTGCCACACGGTCTGGCCCTAAGCCAAAGGCGAAACCACTGTATTTAGTCGAATCAATACCGGACATTTCAAGGACACGTGGATGGACAACACCCGCTCCTAAAATTTCAATCCAGCCAGTTTGTTTACAAACATTACAGCCTTTACCACCGCATTTAAAACAACTAATATCAACTTCAACTGAAGGTTCTGTAAACGGGAAATAACTTGGACGTAAACGAATTTCACGGTCTTCACCAAACATTTTCTTAAGTAAAACTTCTAAAGTTCCTTTTAAGTCACCCATTGTGATATTTTCATCAACAACTAGGCCTTCAATTTGATGGAATTGATGACTATGAGTCGCATCATCATTATCACGACGGAACACTTTACCTGGACTAATCATACGCAGTGGTCCTTTAGAAAAATCATGTTTTTCCATTGTACGAGCTTGAATTGGCGAAGTATGCGTACGTAATAATAATTCTTCCGAAATATAGAATGAATCTTGCATATCACGCGCTGGGTGATCTTTTGGTAAGTTCATACGTTCAAAGTTATATTCATCTTGTTCAACTTCAAAACCTTCGATTATTTCATAACCTAGACCTAAGAAAATATCTTCAATTTCTTCCATCGTTTGGGTTAAAATATGTGATTGACCTGATTTCATACTTTTACCTGGCAACGTCACATCAATCGTTTCTTTTGCAAGAGCAGCATTCATTTCAAGTTGTTCTAATTCAGCTTTTTTCTCTTCCAATGCTTCTGTTAATGTATCTCTTATTTCATTGGCAAAACTACCAACTACTGGACGCATTTCAGGTGTTAAATCTTTCATACCACGTAAGACTTCTGTAATTGATCCTTTTTTACCTAAAATTTGAACACGAATCTCATTTAATTGTTGTAAAGATTCAGTGGTTTCGATTTTTTCTGTTGTTTCATGCTTTAATTTCTCCAAAACTTCTTTTAAAGACATTTTACCCATTCCCTTCTACTTTTATAAATCAAAAAGAGACATCATTCCTTAATAACTTAAGGAACGATGTCTCGTGGTACCATCCTAATTCACAAGTCAAAAAGACTTGTCTCAAAATTTGTTAACGATGTCAGACACCGGTTATCATATAACTACTGCGGAAGTGAACTTCACTAAAGTTTCTTTTCGTTTACTCTCAGTCGGTGATAAACGTTCCTGTCAAAAGTTGCTAAAGCTACTCTTTTCCATCATCATATTTTTTCTATTCCAATACAAACAGTCTACAAAAGATTTGACAAAAGGTCAAGTTAGTCTAGCCATTTGTCTCCCCATTTTTGGACTTCTCGCATGACGCCGCGCAAATTTTCTCCTTTACAAGTCAATTGATAAGCGACACGATTGGTTTCTTCTGAAATTGTTTTTTTCTCTACAATATTTTTTTCTTCTAATTCTCTTAATCGTTCTACTAGGACGCGATCACTAACATTTGGAATCTTACCAGCCAACTCAACGAATCTCTGAGGACCTTCTTCTAGCAGTACATCAATAATTAAGCCATTCCACTTCTTACCTAAAATTGCAAATGTTTGTTCGAATTTTGGGCAAATTTGGAATTGACGTTCTAAACAGTCGATAACGATCTCCCCCTTTGTTCTGCCAATATCTTGTGAAACTAGTATAAAGCAAAATAAGGAAAACTACTAGTTATCTGTTTATAATCATTCTATTCTAATTAAACAAAACTTAAAGCTCTTAATTTCATTTTGCGATAGAAAGGTGAAATTGCTTCCTCACAAGCACAATATTTATCAACTAAAGTCACAATATAACTTTCTTTGTATTTAGGTGGTGCGATTGTTGCGCCAAACATATGCTTCACAATAATATCTTCTTCTAATGGTGAAATTTCAGTTAATTCTTTTGCATTTTTTAAAGCGATTCTTGGATGCACATAAGCATGTGTGCCTTCGCCCATTTTTTCTTCACGCCAATCATAGAAGAATAGGTCGTGTAAAAGTCCAGCACGTGCTGTTGCTCGAACATCACCATTCCATTTTTTAGCTAATAAAAAGCTACGATACGATACACTGATTGAATGCTCTAATCTATTTGAATAATGGTGTTGTTTATATTGTTTTAATGATTGAACCTCATCAGTAAAAATTAAATCTTCAACAAGCTCAAGATACTCTGTATCATTTTGCCAATCTAATGTCATATGCTTAACTCCACTTCCATCTTCCTAATTTTTACCTTTCGGCAACCCAACTTTTTTTATTTTACCATCTTTAGAGCGTAACGACTATCATTTCGTTAAAAATTAACAAATTTTAATTAATTCTTATAAACTGAACATCAAAATACCAGCTGCAATGGCAACATTTAATGATTCAGCTTGACCTAAGATTGGAATATATAAATTTGCATCTGTTAACGCTAAGACTTCTTTTGAAACGCCTTGACCTTCATTTCCAAGGATAATACCGAAAGAGTCACTCATTTCTATATGACGATAATCAAATGCATCTTTATTTAATTCCGTCCCGTAAATTTTCATTTTATTAGTTTGTTGTTCTGGTATAAAAGTTAATAGATTATGTTCTTCAATGGCAATATGGTACTGACTGCCTTGCATCGCGCGCAAGACTTTCCCTTGATAAATATCCGCACAACCCAATCCTAAAATGACGTGGCTGAATCCTGCTGCATCCGCTGTACGAATCATCGTGCCAACATTTCCAGGATCTTGGACATTATCTAAGATTAATATTTTTCGGTAAGACTGGTTTTGACTGTTAAGATTTTGTTTTTTGACAACTGCCATTATTTTTTGTGGCGTTGGAATCTCAGAAATCCCTTCAAAAACATGGGACGCTAAAACTCGAATTTTATCTTCATCTACATGCTGAATTAATTCTCGGTATGCTATTAAGCCTCCGTCTGTTGTTAAGAGGTAAACAAAATCTGCTCCACCCTTTAATGCTTCTTCAACTAAGTGCTCGCCTTCTAAAACATATTGATTAAGTTCATCACGATATTTTTTTTTTGCTAATTTTTTTATATTTTTTACTAGTTGATTCTTTGCTGATGTAATGTATTCCATCGAAATCTCCTCATTTCTTCGTGTTTCATTATAACAAATAATTCTCATATTAAAAGATTTAAGCGTATAATAATAGAAAAAAGGGAGGGGTTGACTATGAAAGTAAAAATTGTCGTATCGGGTCGCGTTCAAGGGGTAAGCTTCCGCTATTTTACTAAACAAGTAGCTGTCAATTTAACAGTTAAAGGAACAGTCCAAAATTTGACCTCAGGACAAGTCGAAATCATAGCCTATGCAGAAGAACGCATTCTAAACGAATTTATTAACGAAATCAAAAAAGGACCTAGTCCGTGGTGTAAAGTTGAAGATTTTCAAGTGGAGAAACTTGAGCAATCAGAAGCAACACCACTTAGTTTTGAAATCGTCTACTAATTTCAAGAAAGCAATTGAAATCTACATCAAAATTCGTTATAGTTATCTTTGTGTACATTTATAGAAAAGGAAGAATGCGATGAAAAATATCAAGAGATGGTTCTATGGATCAGGACTATTTGCTTTAGTTTTGCTACTATCTGGATGTGTCAAATATGACAAAAGTGGGAATCCTGTTGAGACTGGGCTAATATACCGATTTTTAGTGAAACCGATGATTGCTTTAGTGACTTATTTAGCTGAGGACATGAGTTTAGGTTATGGAATGGCGATTATCATCCTAACTTTAATTGTCCGAATTATTATTTTACCACTTGGCTTAAGTCAAATGAAAAAATCAATGATTCAACAAGAAAAAATGCAAGCAATCAAGCCGCATATGGATGTAATTAATGACCGTATCAAAGCTGCAACGACACCGGAACAACAGCGTGAAGAACAAATGGCGCTTCAAAGTCTTTATAAAGACAATGGTATCAATTTAATCGGTGGAATGGGATGTTTACCATTATTGATTCAAATGCCAATTTTCGCAGCACTATTCTCTGCTGCAAAAACAACACCTGGGATTCAAGAAGCAGTCTTCTTAAACTTTATTCCATTAGGTAAACCAAGTATGATTTTAGTTGCTTTGGCAGGTATCAGTTACTTCGCACAAAGTTTCATTAGTATGATTGGAATGAATGAGGAACAAAAGAAACAAATGAAGATGATGACTTATGTCTCACCTTTAATGATTATCTTTATCTCAATCAAATCACCTGCGGGTGTAACTTTATATTGGGTAATTAGTGGGTTCTTCAGTTGTATTCAAGCACTGATTACAAATCTTTACTACAAACCAAGAATCAAAAAAGATATCGCAGATCATTTTGAAAAAAATCCCATTAAAGTTAAAGCGCCAAATGCTAAACCAATGAAAAACGTAACATCTAAAAAACAGGCAAACGCAAATCAATCAGGTAACAAAAACGGCAAAGGCCGTAACGCTGGAAAACAACAAACCAAAAAATAATATAAAAGGATCAAATTCATTAAGTCTGAATTTGATCCTTTTTACGTTTTAAATGGTGTAACAGAAGTAGTTTCTTCGGAAATAAACCGAATACTTCTGTCACACCTCTTTCTGTCATTACTTAGTTAAAATTTCAACTGCTTTTTGATATTGTTGGTCGTTTTCTTTCCAATTATCAAAAACTGCTGTCGTTAATTTTTGTATTGTTTCTTCATCCGCATTCCCAGTTTCTGATAATTTTTGATCGCTTTGGAACTGTTTAACTGCTGCAACTGTTTCAGCATTATAGACATCTCCAACTGTTTCAATCGGGTAACCTAGCAGTTTCAAATACTCATTGATAATTTTTACATGCTCACTAATCACGCCTTCGCGATATTTAAGTGATGTATCGATCACAAGATTTTCAAAATAATCTGGATATTTAACTTCGACTGTTGGTTTTACACCTTTCTCGTGAATCCACTCGCCTTTTGGTGTTAACCACTTGCGAACTGTTAATTTCAATTCACCACCATTTTCAAGTGGCAATAACATTTGCACTGTACCTTTACCAAACGTTTTTTCACCAACTACTTCAAAACGTCCCGTGTCTTTAAGGGCACTTGCCATTACTTCTGACGCACTCGCACTATACTCATCAACTAAAAGGACTGTTGGTTCCTTAATTTTATCTCCTTTATCTAGTTCTTTGCGTGCTTTATCGGCATTTCGTTTTTCATGAAGACTTTCAAATTGAACAATTGTTTCACCATCTTTTAAGAAACGGCTAATAATTTTTTCAACTTCACCTAATACACCACCAGGATTACCTCTTAAATCAACGATAAATGATTTAGCTCCTTCTTTTCTCAGTTGTGTTACAGCATTATTAAATTCATCAGACGTAGTGTCATTAAAACTCGTAATTTCAATTTTTCCAATCGATTTATTGTTTTTATCGATTGAACTATGAACGGATTCAACCGGAATCGTGTCACGCTTAATATTAACAGTAAATGTATCTTTGCCACGGGAAATTTCTAGTTTAACTGAGGTTCCCTTCTTACCACGAACCAGTTTCACTGTATCTTCTAGTGGTTTATCTTTTATTACATCTTTACCGTCAATTTTGATAATCACATCATCAGTTTTAAGTTGGGCTTTTTCAGCTGGTGACCCTTTAATTGGTGGTTCAGCAACCGTTGGATAACCATCTTTAAGTGTCATAATAGCTCCAATACCTTCAAAGTTTCCTGAGACACTATCATCAAAATCCTTTGCTTTTTCAGGACTTAAATAGTTAGTATGTGGGTCACCTACAGCTTCAGTCATACCTTTTAGCGCACCATCAATTAATTTTTCCTTATCAACTTTTTTAATATAGCCGCCCTCAATCATCTCGTACAATTGATCAACTTCCTCAAAACTACTACCTGAAGAAGCGAGAGGTGCACTTTTACCGCTCAATTCATAGATAAAAACCGTTGCTCCTGAAGCCATAACAGCAACAACAACAAGTACAATTATATATTTCAATGTAAATTTTTTATGGGGTTGATTATTATTCATCGCAAAATCCTTCTTTTTCTAGTTATTTTCAAGATATTTTTCCCATAAATCATCAAATAAATTCATATTCGAAATATAATAGGCATTTGTTTCTAAATAATAAGAGACTTCCTCGTAATCTTCTGATTGTTTCGGAAATTGCAAATCTTTAAAAATATCTTCGGCAAGTAGCGTTTCATCTGTTCTTAGTTTTGAATCGCGAAATGTCTGCATATAGTGATAAAAACTTCTTTTCATTCAGTTAAAAAGACTCCTTCCAATGATCGTCAATAAAATCTTGCCGATTCTGATGTGTTAAATGATAGCGGTTTGGGGCTTTTTTATAAAAGTCTTGATGATACTCCTCTGCTTTATAAAAAGGTTTGGCTGCCTCGATTGTTGTCACAATCGGATTCATAAAGCGACCACTTTCAGTTAATGCTTGTTTACTTTTTAGCGCAAGTTCTTTCTGCGAATCATTTGTATAAAAGATGACCGGACGATAAGAATCGCCGCGGTCTTCAAATTGACCAAAAGCATCCGTTGGATCAGTTTGTTGCCAATAAATATTTAATAATTCGTTATACGTGATAATTTCTGGATTAAAGGTAATTTCAACTGCTTCAGTGTGTCCTGTTACCCCTGAACAAACCTGCTCATAGGTTGGATTCTCAATATGTCCACCGGTATATCCTGAAATCACTGATAAAATACCGGGATATTGATCAAATGGTTGAACCATACACCAAAAACAACCACCAGCAAAAATTGCTACTTCTTTCATCTTGCCACCTCATTATTTGTTCTTTTATTTAGGTAAGTATAAATCAAAAGAAATTTGGTCGTCAATTAAATTGATTTTATTAGCTTTCACACTCATACCATTTTTTAAAGCAAATTGATCTAAATGCAATGTAATCATATTTTGTTTTGAATCAACATCAATCCAGTTTGGAAAATCGATACTATGGGTCATGTAATTCATCACGGCTGATATTGGTACATTTAATGTTCCAATCGACAACTCTTTAGCTCTCAGTTGCACATTCCCATCATTTATCACATAAGGTTCAAAGTATAAATAAAACTTAGTATTGTGTCCTAAGATTGGAAATGTTCCTTGAACTAAAGCATTATTTTCTAATACAAAGTGTAAATCAACATCAGAATCATTAATAAAATCTTTAAAATAATATGTGACTAAGCGGTTCACTTGCTCTTTTTTCATTTTAATTTGAACAGCAGGTTCACCCTTTAATTCAACTTTTGGTTGACTAGGATCATATGTTGTCCGGCTTGTAAAAATACGACTACCAATAAAGAGGAATGCCCCTATAATTAGCGCTATCACCGTTAAAAATGCTATGCGCCAAGGATTACTAAAAAAATTATTTTTTTGCACTTTCTTTTGCACTTTTACGCGCCCTTTTCGATTTTTCATTCTTTCACATCCATCCATAATGATTTATTTGCTTCGAGTTTTGCTTTAAACGCATTGGCTATAATTTGATACCCTAAATTATTAGGGTGGAAGCTATCATCTTCTGACAATAGATTATTGATGGCTTCTTTTTTATTTGCCTCAGTTTCACTTGTATCAGCATTTTCATCTCGTGATAAAGTTGCTTCACGTCCTTTATAAATATCATCATTAATTGGAACGAAAAAGGCATTATCCGTTTGTTCAACAAATTCACGCGATGACTGATTCCACTGGTCCACTATTTCTTGCATCTCTTCTATTTCACCAAAACTCTTATAAAAAGGATTATAGATGCCTAACTGAAAAATAGGCGCATTGGGATTATATTTTCTGATTTCTTGATACAATTTATCCAGTTCAGCAATATATTTTTTTCGAGGACGATTAAAACTCTTCGGATTAAATTTATCAAACATTTTTGTTTTTATAACTTTTAATAAGTCGTTTCCGCCGACTGTTAACAAAATAGCGTCAGCTTTTTTTAACGACTCCTGAATAGACTCATCTTTTTTTACTCTTTTTAAGATCTGATCACTACGATCGCCTGATTTACCTAAGTTATCAATTTGAACCACATCAATTGGCATTGAATCAACCAGATCTCTTTGTAAAATCGGGACATAACCTCCCGTTTTAGTACTATCGCCAACACCTTCTGTTAAAGAATCACCCAGTGCACTAATTCTAACAATTTCGGTTCGTTTCTCCTTAGGTTTTTCTGGTTTCGGTTGTGCAATATTATCTGCTTTAGGAATAAATAATGACAATCCTAAAAATGAGATAAATATCACACCAACAAAAAAGGCCACGAATGGACTTGCTTGTTTTAATTTGTTCATCTAAAATCTCCTTTATCTAAAAAAGCAGACCATCAAAGATCTGCTTTAACTCGTAATGTTAATTCTTGTAATACATAACTGCAAAGGCACCTTTTCCAGCATGTGTCGCAACTAAAGGACTTGTATGAAGAATCGGAATATTACGTTTTGTAAAGACCTCTGTAAGCATTCCTTTAATTTCTGTCGTTAATTCGCGACTATCTGCATCAGAAATTCCAATGTATTTGACATCTAAGTCAGCTAATTTTGTTTCTAATGTTTTAGCCCACTTAATGAATGTTTTATTTCCGCGACCTTTGGCAACAACATCGAAGTCACCATTTACAAATTCCATCAAAATTTTCATATTTAAAAATCCTGACAAGGCACCGACAAGTTTATTAATGCGGCCGCCTTTAACTAAATTTTCTAATGTCGCAACCCCAATGAAGAGTTGTGTATTTTCACGTGTTTTCTCAATGATTGCTAAGACTTCTTCTTTTGAAGCACCTGCTTGAACTGCTTTTGCAGCTTCGTATACTTGGAACCCTAATGCTTGATCAATAAACTGACTGTCGATGACCGTCACGTTGCTATCAGTCATTTCTGCTGCTTGACGTGCTGTATTTACAGTTCCACTTAATTTTTCAGTTAGATGTATTGAGATAATTTCACTTCCATCCGCACCTAATTCATCATATAATTCGACAAATTTTCCTAATGGCGGTTGACTTGTTTTTGGCAACTCATTTGAAGCTTCCATCATCTTTACAAACTCTTCATGATCTAAGTCTTCGCGATGATCATAAGATACACCGTCAATCATTACAGATAGATCAACCATATGAATATCTAGTTCGTCTGCTCGGCTTGTTTCAAATAAACAAGATGAGTCAGTCACTATTTTTATTGTTGTCATTCTCAAACCTCTTTCAAAATGCACGCTATTCGTGTACAATTATTGTAAACTTATCTATTGACTAGTATAACAGATACGGTTTATATTTTCACTTAAAAAATAAAGGAGTGCCTTCACATGCAACAAATCAAGCAACAAACTAAACGCTACTTAATCGTAAACGAAGTATTTAATGCAATTACGCATGGTATTGGAACAGGTTTAAGTATTGCGGGACTCGTCATTTTAATTGTCAAAGCAGCGCAAACTGGCTCTGCGATTCATGTTGTGTCGAATACAATTTTTGGGTCAACTATGGTACTACTATTTTTAGCATCCACACTTTTCCATAGTTTAATTTTTACTAAAGCTCGAACCGTGTTCCAGGTATTTGATCATAGTTCGATTTACTTATTAATTGCAGGGAGCTACACGCCCTACTGTCTAGTTGTCATTAAAGGCTGGTTAGGCTGGACACTTTTCGGTGCCATTTGGGCAATGGCGATTGCAGGAATCGTTTATAAATCACTCTTCTTAAAATCAGCTAAAAAAACCGGTGTCATCATCTATATTTTAATGGGTTGGCTTTGCTTAGTTGCCATTAAACCTTTATACATTGGTTTGGGAATGGCTGGCTTCACTTTACTCGTTCTTGGCGGTATATCTTACACAATTGGCGCCTTGTTCTATAATTTAAAAAACGTAAAATACATGCACGTTGTTTGGCATTTATTCGTTATGCTAGGCGCTGGTTTCATTTATTTCTCAGTACTGCTATATGTTTAAGCACCTGAAAATAATCTAACTAAATATGAAGAAAGAATAGGACTTAAGATTGATATATCTTCCTATTCTTTTTTGTTATACTTAGTTCATAAAATAAAAGGAAGTTTAACAAATGAAAATATATTTAATTTTTAGCGCAACAGATAGTTTCCTATCTAAATTAATTGGTATGTATACACAACAACGCTATAATCACGTTTCAATAGCATTCGATTCTGAACTTAAAAATGTTTATAGTTTTGGTAGAAAAAAAATCTCAAACCCACTTATTGGAGGATTCGTGAAGGAAGATTTTTATGACCCGTTTTTCTTATGTAGTCAAACTGCAATTTATTCTTTGACTGTCACGCCAGAAGAATTAAATGCTTTACAAGCTGCTATTCACTACTTCGAAAAACACCAACATCAATTAACATACAACTTTATCGGTTTATTAACACTTGCTCTCAACTTTAATTTTGAACGACAAAATGCTTATTTTTGTTCTCAATTTGTCGCAACAATTTTAAAAGAAGCGCAAATTAAAGAGTTTGAAAAACAAACGCATTTTATTAAACCGATGGATTTACTTGATGAACTACCTTTAGAATATATTTATGAAGGATCAGTTGTTGATTATCTTGATTTTGATGAAAAAGAAATCGAAAATAATTGGGAACTAAATCAGCAAATTGTCTAACAAGCTTTAATATAAAGATAAACCATAAACAATTTCCACCTGTGAAAGAGTTTATGTTTTTTTATTATTTTGATAAAATTGAACTAATACTATCATTTTTATATGAACCACCCGTGTTAATCTTAAATCAGAAAGGAGATTGCTTTATGAAAGCTCTAAATAATATTCTTGATTATATAGAAACACAGCTGACTGATACGATTAATGAAAAAGAAATTGAGCATCTCGCAAATGTCTCATACTATAATTTTCAAAAAATGTTTTTGGGATTAACTGGTATGACACTTTCAGAGTATATTCGAAAACGTAAACTCTCTCGCTCGATTGCTGATCTACAATATTCTAATGATCGAATTATCGATACTGCCTTTCGATATGGTTATCAATCATCTGAAGCTTACACACGCGCATTTCAAAATTTATTTAATCAAACACCATCTGCAGTCCGCAAAGCCGAAACGCCTGTAACACTTTTTCCAAAACTAAAAATACGTATCCAACTTGAAGGAGATGTTCCCATGAATTATCAAATTATAAAAAATGAAAAAATAACCGTTCAAGGTTTTACCCGACATTATGATAATGATGAAGTAGCCCAAACTGATATTCCAAAATTTTGGGATTGGTTCAATGAATCTGAAGAAGGCGAACGATTGTTAGCGAATCGAGATACCACACAGCCAAACCAAGTCCTTGGAATCTGCATTCCGAAAGATATAAATGGTTTTGACTATATGATTGCGACTTACGGCTTGAAAGAAACTGAACTTGAAACAAAAACTTTTGAAATACCGGCTAGTTCCTGGTTGGTTTTTGAAGCTCAAGGTACTGTTCCTGACGCTTTAAGAAAAACATATCAAGACATTTTCCAAGTTTTTTTCCCAAGCTCGCAATTAAAACCAGCAAAATTGCCAGATTTTGAAGCTTATCCTTTAGATCAAGACCCAACTTCTCCTTCACATATTACAGAGATTTGGATACCTATTCAGTAGAATTATGACAGAATACGTGCTGTTTCCTTTTGTAAGATTGGAATGACTTCTATTTCAAACCACGGATTTTTCTTCATCCAGATTTGATTACG
This sequence comes from Vagococcus silagei, assembly GCF_004795745.1. GTDB lineage: Bacteria > Bacillota > Bacilli > Lactobacillales > Vagococcaceae > Vagococcus > Vagococcus silagei. Next base: position 68,143 of record NZ_SDGV01000014.1, read on the forward strand.
AGGAGAAGGATGGATAATTGGAAAATATGTTGGTAAATAATGTTCATAGTTTCGAACAATATCAGTTAATTTTACTGTCGATTTTAAGTCTAAATAAGTATGCGTTGCATACGAACCAACAAGCAGAATCAATTCGATTTTAGGCATTAATGCTAAAAGTCGTGGGTGCCATTTGGCCGCAAATTCTTTTCGTGGTGGCAAATCGCCACTTTTTCCCTTACCAGGATAATAAAAATCCATCGGTAAAACACCAATTTCTTTAGAGTCGTAAAAAGTCGCCCGCGAAATATTCAACCAATCTCTCAGGCGGTCCCCACTTGGGTCATTCCAAAATAAACGTGTTTCTTGTGCTCTAATACCTGGAGCTTGACCAATTATAAGTAAACGAACTTCTTTAGAAACGGAATAAAGCGGATCAATATTTGCTTGAGTGAAAGCTTGATTCATTGGATCTTGTTTGATTTCTTCAAATATTTTATTAAATGTATCCATCCTTTTTGTTCCTCCTCTTTTCCTTAAGCATACTTCTAAAAACAACAGAATACAAAAGAAAAAAACTTATAAAAATTTGCGTTTAGCAGCGATTTTTATAAGTTCTTTATTTTAATTTGTTACAACACTTTTATTGCGTTGATATGTTTCATAATCATGGGCATAGGCATTTTTATCATCAACCGTGCCTTCACTGGTACTGACGATATTCCACTCATCCCAATCTAAATAAGGAAAGTAAGTGTCACCTTCAAATTCAGCTTTAATCAGCGTACGATACAAGACATCATAGTATGGTAAAAATTGTTTGTAAATCTCACCACCACCAGTAATAAAAGTAATGCCTTCAAATTGTTCAGCGTAATCTAAAACTTCTTGAACGGAATGCATGACAGTTGCACCGTTACCATCATAGTTTTGATCAGACGTTAAAACAATTGTTGAACGATCTGGTAACAGTCTTTTGCCTAAACCTTCAAACGTTTTACGACCCATTACAATAGTATTGTTTTGCGTCATTTTCTTAAAAAATTGCAAATCATCGGGCAAATGCCACGGAAGTTGTTCCGCCTTACCAATCAAACCATTCTCATCTTGAGCCCATATTGCTACTAACATTCATTTTCCCCCTAAAATTTTAAACAGCTACTGGAGCCTTAATTGCTGGATGTGGATGATAGTTCTCCAGAACAATATCTTCCATTTCAAAATCAAACAAACTTTTCTTTTTATCATTCAATACCAATGTTGGTAATTCACGTACTTCACGGCTTAGTTGTAGAGCCATTTGATCATAGTGATTACTATAAAGATGTGCATCTCCAATTGTGTGGACAAAATCACCAACTTCTAATCCTGTTTCATGCGCGACGAGATGTGTAAGCAAACTATAACTTGCTATATTAAACGGAATCCCTAAAAAGACATCGCCACTTCTTTGATATAATTGACAGCTTAGTTTGCCCTCAGACACATAAAATTGAAACATCGTGTGACAAGGTGGTAAAGCCATGTTTGGTACATCCTCCGGATTCCAAGTCGATACAATCAAACGTCTAGAATCAGGATTTTGTTTAATCATCTCTATCACTTGACTTAATTGATCAATAGTTTCCCCTGTTGATGTTTGCCAGTGTCGCCACTGAGCACCATAAATATTGCCAAGTTCCCCGTATTTTTCACAAAAATCATCATCTTCAATAATTTTTTGACAAAATGCTTGGCTTTCTTTTTGATATTGCTCATTAAATGCTTCATCGACTAACGCACGACGACCAAAATCAGTCATATCAGGACCAACATAATCTTCGCTGTTCACATATCTTTCAAATGCCCACTCGTCCCAAATATGGTTGTTATGTTCTAATAAATAGCGAATATTGGTGTCACCCTTAATAAACCACAACAATTCACTTTTAATCAATGAGAACGGTACTCTTTTGGTCGTTAACAATGGAAACCCCTTCTGTAAATCAAATCGCATTTGATAACCAAAGATACTTTTAGTTCCGGTTCCAGTCCGGTCACTTTTCTCATGACCCTCAGCCAAAATATGACGGCCTAAATCTAAATATACTTGTTCCATTCTTTTACATCCTAACTTTCGGAGAATTCGCTTAAATATTCCCAGCGCTCCATTTTTTCTTCCAACTGTGTTTCAGTCAAAGTTAATTCCTTTTGTAAATCTTGTAATTTACCAGCATCATTCGCATTTGCTAACATTGAATCATTGATTTCTTCACACTTATTTTCTAACTTTTCAATATCGGTTTCAATTGATTCCCATTCTATCTTTTCTTGATACGTTAATTTCTTTTTAACTTTTTCTTGTATTTCTTCAGCCTTAACTTCTTTAATAGCTGATGGTATTGGAGTGGAAACAGCTTCATCTGCTTCTTTTTTTGTTAACAAGTACTCACTCATTAATCCGTAATAAAGCTCCATCTCACCATTACCTTCGAAAATCATAATTTTAGACATTGTTTTATCTAAGAAGTAACGGTCATGACTGACTGTAATAACAGCACCCGGGAACGTTTCTAAATAGTCTTCTAAAATAGTTAACGTCTCAATATCTAAATCATTCGTCGGCTCATCTAATAATAGCACATTCGGTTGTTGGATTAAAATGTTTAATAGGTATAAGCGACGTTTTTCACCACCTGATAATTTCGAAATTGACGTCCCATGCATATGCCGTGGAAAAAGGAAGCGTTCTAACATTTCAGTCACACTAATGACTGTGCCATCACTTTGTTTCACTTCTTCAGCTTTTTCTTGCAAATACTGAATCATTCTTTTTGATTCATCCATACCTTCATTTTCTTGCGTATAGTAACCAAGTTTGACGGTTTCACCTAAACTTAAAGTGCCACTATCAAGACTCATGCGTCCTGCAATTAAATTAAGTAGCGTTGATTTACCAGTTCCATTTTCACCAGTAATTCCTAAACGTTCTTGCCCTTGAATCAACAAGTTAAAATCATTTAAAATAATTTGATTTTCGATTGTATAATTTGCATTTTCAATTTCAATTACTTTTTTTCCTAAGCGCGTTGAGCCTGTTGTAATTTGAAAAGAATCTGTATCACTAGCTTGTGATACCTTTTCTTTTAAGTCTGTAAAGCGATCGATTCGTGCTTGTTGTTTTGTACCACGTGCTTTAACACCTGCACGCATCCAAGCTAATTCTTGTTTGAAAAGTTGCTTATTCTTATGTTCTTGACTCTTTTCTATTTCATCACGTTCAGCACGCTGAACAAGATACGCTTCATAGTTGCCATCATATTCAGAAAGGTGACCATTAGAAAGCTCCATCATTCGATTCGTCACACGGTCAAGGAAATAACGATCATGTGTCGTTACGACTAAGGCGCCGCGATATTGTTTTAAATAATTCTCAAGCCATTCAATACTCTTATAATCCAAATGGTTAGTTGGTTCATCTAATAATAGTAAATCTGGTTCTTGAATTAAAACTTGGGCTAAACCTAATCTTTTTTTCTGACCACCTGATAATTCAGAAACTTTTTTATCTAAAAAGAGAACGCCTAATTTACTTAAAATGGTTTTCGCATTAGTATCTGCAATCCAAGCATCTTCTTGATTCATTTTTTCTTCAGCTTTTGTGTAAGCTTTTTGGAAAGTTTCGTTTTCACCATCTAGAGCCAAGTTAGTTAATGCTAACTCATAACCTTTGACAGCTCTCATGATTGGGCTATCGCCTGCAAAGACGACATCCATCACACTCCAGTCATCCTCAAAATCAGTATATTGCGAAAGATAACTAATCGAATAATCTGTTGGGTGATCTAGTGTTCCATTTTCAGGTTGATCTGTTTTAGCTAAAATTGACATCAACGTTGATTTACCGGTACCGTTAATACCGATCAAACCAATTCTTTCTTTTTCACGAACTAAAAAAGAAACATCATCTAATAAGACCTTTTCACCATAAGACTTTGTTAAATGATCGGCTCTTAGAATTTTCATTATTTCACCTATCCTCTTTATTATCTTGTCCATTTTAACAGATTTAGTTTTCTGAAACAAGGTACGGGACATTACTGTATCAGCTTCTTTTAGATTTTTTCACTAAAACCACAATAAAAAAAGTAAAAATCACTCAAATTATGATTTTTACTTTTTTAATTTTTGATTAATTAAAATTTATCTTGGTAAATTTCTGCAACTGTTTTTTCAGCATCGATTACGATATATAAACGATTGTCAGCAGAAATCTTTGTTGATTGATAAATATTGTCTAAACCTTCTTGACCTGGCGTTTCTTTATCTTTGTATGGGAAGTAAATGAGATCACTCGTTTGATCGTCAAAATTTATCGCCATTTTTTCGATGTCCTGATATTTTAATGCTCTAGCAAACATACCTAATTCAAGGCCACCCTGATTGATATCATCTGATTGAACATGATCAGCTTCGCTGAATATTTCAATTTTTAAACCTTCGCATGGGTGAATTTTTTGAAAATCACTACCATGAATACGGCCATAACTTGTTGTTACTTTACTAATCCAAAGATCCCCAATATACTCGCGGTCTATTGTCCATGTTTCACCATTTCTAAAAAAGAATTTAAAACTAGTCATTTCTTTTGTCATCAAAATCTCCTCTTTCTATTTAGGTTGCTTATCTTGGAACGCATTTAGTATACCATGAAATGAAAGCAAAAAATATAACTTTATGAAATATTTCACATATTATATACGTTACTAAACGTGACGTAAAAATTTTACGCGATTGACTTTAACACGCGTATGATTGCCCTCGCCAATTAACATTTCACCCTCAAAAGCTTGGAATGAAAACTCATATTTCTTACCAGTACTTTGGATAAGTTTAACAGAAATATCAATTTCTTGGTCTAATCCTGTTGCCTTAAGATGTTTGCAATTGATTTGGGTCCCTACAGTTGTATCATCTGCCGATAATTCTTGAGCAATTAACTCAGCGCAGGTATTTTCAGCAAATGCAATTAAAGCCGGTGTTGCTAAAACTTGTAAGCTACCCGAACCCATTGCTAAGGCTGTCCAGTCTTTTGTGACAGTAAATTTTTTACGATACATTTTTAAGCTTCCTCTCCAAGTAATTCATCAGCTTTACTAAGCAAGTCTACTTGATTATTTTGAATGTCACCATTTACTACTTGTCGTTCAAGTTCATGTAGTGTTTCGCCCAACCATGGCCCACCTTTTTTTTGCGTATGTTGCATTAAAACTTGGCCATTGACTTCCAATTCTTGAATTTTATGAATTGGTAATTCCTCATAAAGGGAAATTGCGGCTAAATAATCATTATCTTTCCCTAAAAACTCTCGAGCATCCTCTACTAACTGAATAAGATTTGGATTCGCATGATAAAGCATATTCGAACGCCACTCATCTTCAAGCCTTATTTTTAATAATGCTAAACCAGCTGTTAGATCTTGAATCATTTTATTGGAAACTTTCCATTGCTTCATCCATTTCGAAACATTGTTCACTTCTAATTTATAAATTAATAGGAGCCAAGCAAGTGTTTCATTTGAAATTTTATTAGATGGTAACTTTAAGAAACGATTCAATGCTTGAGCTTGATGCTTTAATCCTGGACAATATTCATAACATGCTGTTTCAATGAAAAGTGCCAATCCTTTAGCACGATTTTGACCAAGTAATAGTTTTACCCATTCAATCTCGATTCTTTCAACTGAGATTTTTTCCAGTAAATGAGCATGTTTTTTAATTGCTTGAAGTGTTTTAACTTCAATATCAAAGTCAAGTTGAGATGCAAAGCGTAAGGCACGCATCATGCGTAAAGCATCTTCAAAAAATCTTTCTTGTGGATTGCCAACTGCTACAATTTCGTGATTTTTAATCGATTGCACACCATCAAATAAATCAATAACCTCTCCTTCTGTTGTCATTGCTAAGGCATTCATCGTAAAATCGCGTCGTTTTAAATCTTCTTCTAAAGATCGAACAAATGTAACTTGATCTGGCCTACGAAAATCTTGATAGGTTGACTCAGTTCTAAAAGTTGTAATTTCATATTCTCCTTGATCAGCTAAGACCAAAACGGTACCGTGTTCAATTCCCACATCAATTGTTTTTTTGAAAATCGCTTTTATTTCTTCTGGATAAGCACTTGTCGCGATGTCCACATCATGAATAGGTTGATTTAAGAAACAATCGCGGACACTGCCACCAACAAAATATGCTTCAAAACCAGCTGCGATAATTTTTTCCATCACTGGAATAGCATCAGTAAATTCCTGTGGTAAGTTTTCTAATTTCATTCAGTTTGCTCCATCTCTTTCCGGTCCAATCGCTCAAAACGATTATGATCACGTCTTTTAAATTTTTGCATATTACTTTCATAGGAATCAGCTAAATCTATTTTTAAAGAATTCGCCATAATAATTAACGCAATTAAAACGTCACCCAACTCTTCTTCAATATGATTTGATTCATCTTGATTTTTCTTTTTCTTTTCACCATAGTGGTGGTTAATTTCACGTGCTAATTCACCAACTTCCTCAACTAAATTCAAAACTTGCGTTGTTGGAGAAAAATAACCTTCTTCAAACTGAGCAATATATTGTGCCAGTTCTTCTTGTAGTGCTGCAATATTTTTTTCTTGCTTCATTTTTTATTCCCCCTATATCATGACTCAGTTTCCCTAATTTTATTAGAAATAATTACATTTCGCAACTGAGATTATCTGTTCGTTTTTTATATCTTGTGATATGATGAACTCGTGTGATTTATGAAAGGAGTCGATCGATATGACATTAAAAAAAGAGTATTTTATTGACACAATTATGATATTTTTTGGGACAGTAATAGTCGCCTTTGGCTTAATTAATTTTAACATGGCCAACAGTCTAGCTGAAGGAGGATTAACTGGGATTTCATTGATTCTTTTTCATCTTTATGACATAAATCCAGCAACCTCAGTTTTGCTATTAAATATCCCCATCTTATTCATTGGTTTTAAATTTTTAGGAAAGAAAGCGCTTATATATACATTTGTTGGTTCTTTTTCACTTTCATTTAACTTGTGGTGGGAACAACAATTTCCAGTCTCTATTCCGTTAGAAAATGATTTATTGATTGCAGCTTTACTTGCCGGACTAGCATCTGGTATCGGAAGTGGGATTGTTTACCGCTTTGGCGGAACAACAGGCGGTGCAGATATCGTTGCTCGGATTATTCAAAAATATACTGGAATTTCAATTGGTAAGTCGATGTTAATGCTCGATATTATTGTTCTAACCTTGTCACTAACATATCTTTCTATTCGTGAAATGACATATACCTTAATTATTGTATTTATATTTAGTATTGTTGTTGATTTCATTCAAGAGGGTATTAGTTACTACTCAAAAGGGGTCTTTATTATTTCTAATTACTCTGAAGACATCGCCAGTTCAATTATGCAAAACCTCGAACGTGGCGCGACCTTTATTAAATCGGAAGGTGCGTACTTTAATCAAGATCGTCTGATGCTTTATTGTGTAATTGACTTGTCAGAATTAACTGAACTTAAGTCACTGTGCCAAGAAATCGATCCTGAAGCGTTCATTTCTATTATCGACGTCAAAGAAGTGCATGGTGAAGGCTTCTCATTTGATAAGCCAAAAAAATTCAAACATTTAACTAAGCGTCGAAAAGAACAACTCTCCAGTAGCCCAGAATAATATATACACACTAGAGTGGTTGTTACAGAAGTGTTCACCTTCAAGAAATAAGAAAGAAATCACAAATATTGCTTTTCAAATTTTTGTGATTTTCGGCTTATTTCCAAAGAAGCTACTTTTGCGACACCGTTTAAGTTTAGAAAAGAGACTGTGACGTACTTATGTCACAGTCCCTCTTTTTTTTATTATTTCTCAGATATTAACTTCTTTAAATGATTATATTTCTTAGTCAGTTGCTTAAAGCTAGTTTCATCTTCTTCATCAATCGCTTGATTGATAGCTGTCAAAAGATTGGCCAGCTGAACTGTCTGATCATAATTATTCAAAAATGCATCTAATGAATAGTCCCATTCACTGTCAATTTCATTTGTTTCAGGAACGTAAGGATTAATTTCTAAAACAGCCTGATATGGTAGATAACGGCTCGCGTTCGGAAATTGAATCTCAACATATAAAACTTGGCGCCAATTCAAACGAATATCATGAAAAATTTGTTCTGGATCATCAAATAATAGACCATCTTTTACAAGTACCATTCCAGAGTCATCATCGCTAATCGAAGACTCACTGATTCTTAAACCTCTTGGCGTCGCAAGTGCATCTCTAACAAAAATAATTTTTGTAAGTAAAACCTCGTGATTTAATAAATAGTTCAAAACCCAATACGATTCTCTTTTTTGTAATGTAAAGGTTTCTAGTACCCATTTGATAAAAGTCTTTTTTTCTTCAATACCCGTCATATTATCGTCTCATTCCTTAATCAATCAGATCACTAATCTCCATGTCATCAGGTACTTGTTTCAAATAAGCTTGAAGTAATTGTGTTGATTGATCTATTTTTCCTTCTTCTCTTAAAAACATACCATATTCTTTTAAGAATTCCGCATCTTCTAACAGTTCTGGTGCGGCTTTTTCATAGGCAACCGCAGCTTGACCAAATTCCTCTAAATCGTTATATAATCTAGCAGCATACCATTGTGCTTCACTTAAGTTGGGATTTTCCAGCGTTGATAGTAACGATAACGCCTCATCAAAATCTTCTTCATTTCTAAGTAAATCTACTAAGCGTAATTTAGAAAAATCGCTATCTTCTTCAAGTGCAATAGCCTGACGTAAATAATGAATGGCCGTTTCTTTTTTATATAAGCGATACGCACATTCAGATGCTAAATGATAAAGACTAACTTCATAAGGATTTTTTTCAATCCCAATTTCCAAATAATTTAGTGCCTCTTCGTCCATTCCTTCGTCAAAAAGAATTTGACCAAGTGGATAATATACTTGTTGAAAATCTTCGTTGATTGAAACAACTTGGCGTAATAACTCGATAGCACGTTCGTTTTCGCCTAATTGATAATAACATAGCGCCAATTGGAATAAACGTTCTACTGTTTCTTCTTCTCTAAGTGCTTCTTCCAAATATTGAATTGCTTCTTCAAATTCAGCAATCCTTGAGAGTGCCACACCAATTCTTTCGTAAAAACTAATCCCAATATCTAATGTCGGATTTTCTTTTAGAACTGTTTGATAAAGCTCTACTGCCTCTTGATAATCCTCCATTGAAAAATAGAATTCTGCCAAGGCAACTTGGATAATTGGTTCATTTGGTAAAAGTTTTTGTGCTTGTTTTAATTTTTGTTCACTGACTTCTGGTATTTCAAGAATTTGGTATAAATCAGCTTGCGTTAATAAACTTTGAACATAGACATCACTTGATTCCGGAATTGACGTTAATAATTCCGTTGCTTTTTCAATATCATTATTTTCAATTGCAATCTCAGCCAGTGAAATCTTTAACCCTTCCTCACTTGGAAAAACTTCTAAGAGATGTTCAAACAATTGTTCTGACTCTTCTAAAAATCCAAGTTGGAATAAATTATCGGCTAATTGAAGTTTCTCTTCTGGCAGGTCATGTGCGATGACATCTTCTAAGACCATTTGTGCATCAATAAATTCCCCTTTTGAAATAAAATCTAACATCTTTTTACTATAAGACATTTCATTACTCCCATCTAACATTCATAAATTTTTATTCTATTGAGCGAAACGATTCAATTCCGTGCTCAATTTCTAATAATGTTGGTATTGCTTGCGTTGTTCTACTTCCCATTTGACTTAAGCCAAACCATTTCTGTTCTCTTCCTAAGATTAAAGCCACCTGTTCGACTAAATCACTGGTTAATAAAAATTTTGGTAAACTTAAGCTTTCGCCTAATTGGTACTCCAACCAGTGCTTGATTATTTTAAAATCAGCGTGATAATGTACTTGTTCGTTTTGACAACACATTGTTAGCAGTAAACCTAACCAACGTTTTTGCTCATAATTTAGGGCATAAGAACCTTCTGTAACAAATAGTGCTTGGGTGAATGTTTTACCATATTCAAAATCAAGCGACTGCTTTTGAGCTAATTCCAGTAGGTCCTGACTAAACGCAACATAGTGTTCGGTTCTTTTATCAGTCTCTTCATAAAGTCGATTCAAAATTGACACATCATATTGCAAACCAATTTGAACCATTCTAAATAAAGACAGCCTCGTCTCAAAAAGAGTCTCACTACCACTCAACATTGTATCGTAAAACAGACCATTCGGCAAAGCCTTTCGCTCCGATAAAGTCTCAAGATTTGGCCCGGTTAAAGTCGCATAACCACTAATGGCAGAGAGGAAGCCCGACAAATCACTCGCAATATGAAATTGTTCAGCTATATAAGGACTCACACCATGAATAAATGAGCCAATTTGATTGATTGTTTCATTTCCAAGACTCAAAAGTTTTGTCCCCCGCGGTAATTTCATCTGCTCAATAAACATTAGTGTTTTTGAAAATAATGAAAAAGACTCACCAAGCGGTAAGTTTGGGAGAATATACCACTGAATTTTATCGATATTTTTAACACGTTTCATTAATAAATCATAACATCGCTCATAAAGAGTTGCCTGACTTATAATCAAAATGGGGCCGTCGTTCAACCAAGCATCAAATTTGCCAGCATTTACATACTTTTTAAATGATTCAGCATAAGTCACACTCATTGTTTCATTTTCTTGATTACAAAAATTTACATGCATCAGAACCCCTCCAGTCTTTCGTAATTAGTGGTTCTTTTTCATAAATACGGAAACTACCGCAACAACGATGACAGCACCTAAAATAGACGGAATTAATGCCATACTAGCAAGCTGTCCGCCCCAGTCATCTCCAAACAATTTTTGTCCAACTGATGAACCAACTAATCCAGCAATAATATTAAAAAGACAGCCTTTTGAATCGTTTTTATTTACTAATGCCCCTGCAATCGCACCAATCGTTGCACCTACAATTAATATCCATAGCCAATACATTAAGTTAACCTCCATTTAAATTCATTTGTTACTTTAATTGTAAAAGGTATTATTATAAAATGCAAAAAAGAGTCCACAAAACAACATAAATTGTTTCGTAGACTACTATGAAATCGTATTATTTTCTAAATAAATGGCTTGTGATCCCATTGATTTAAAGATTTTTTCAAATTTTGGATATTCAATTTTTTTCTTCTCTCCAAAAGCATCGTTTAAATAGACATGAGTCTGGTCAACACCTGTGACAACAGCGGCATGATGTTTTAACTCAAGAGTCATCATTCCCTGTTTCGTTTGCCATGCTAGTTTATCCCTACTAGAAGGCACCTCATAGTCAATACTTGTCACAACCCAAACCGGTCGACCTTCTTTAATTTGTTCGATGACTTTATCAAAAGATTGATTGGAAATATCATGAACTTGATAATCATTTTGAACAACTTTTTGTGCCAAATCAGCAATGGGGCCATGATTGACACCCGTTCCTGGTTTCTTACCCGTGGCGTCTCCAACAAAGCCAATATCAGGATTTCCCATCAAGCCATTTTCGTCTTGATAAGGTTCTTTTTGAATTTGATCCTGTAATGTATTTTTATTGCCGTCATAGCCATAATAGCTTAGTAACATCCCTAAGGCAGTTACTTCACAACCATAAGGTAGGCTAGGAGCGTCAAGTTGATTATATAAAGGAACCTCTAGCTGATAATTTGTCACTTCTTTTAATGGTTGAATTTCACGATAACCACGCATTAAATTGACTTGCTGATAATCTGATTCAGCAGCATCGAAGACCGTATCTTTAAAATAAATCCCTGTCCCAATGCTTAGAGAAACAAGAGTTAAAATAGTTAATTTTCGATAAATAGATTTTTTCATTGGCATAACCTGATTACAATTGTTGCCAAGTTTCGCGAAACTCTTCGAGCATTTGAATGACTAACTCCATTAATTCAAGGTCTTTTTCCATATTCGCAGTGACCAAACGAGAGAACATAAATTCATACATTTCAATCAACTGATTCGGAATATCACCTTCAACTGTTGTATCAACAGATAATTTAAGTTCTAGAATGATATCTTGTGCTTTAATTAAATGGATATTAACTGCTTCAAAATTATCTTGATCAAGAGCCAATTGTGCCAATTTAATCTGTTTAACAGCACCTTCTAACAACAAATCAATAATTTTTTTTGGTGATGCCGTTAAAATTTGACTATTTTTATATGCATTTACACCTTTTTGATACCCCATTTTATTTTCCCCTTTGCCTTAAAATGCGCGATCAATAAAACTCGCATCTTGCGATGACGTATAGTAACTATTCACCATTTTGTCTTTTTGATTCATCTGCGACATTTGCTTTACAACTTTTTTCTTTTCAGTGCTAATTTGTGTCCGAATCATCATCGTTTTTGTCATAATTGTTTTTAATTTTTGGCTGTCTTTTGAATCAAAAATAATATCTTGTTGCTTCAATTGTTCAAAAAGTGGGTGATTCTCATTGATAATTTGCTCGCCATGAGCTAAATTGCCATCCCACTTTTCCAAGTTTAAAAACAATGTATTCAATACATTATCTGTCATAATTTCCCCTAAACTCTATTGTGGCATAAACGCAGCCATTTGACTTTGTAGATACGCCATTTGTTCTTCAGCTTTCATCATCACATTATCCAGTCTTGTAAAAGTACGAACATAATAATCACGTTTTTTATCAATCTGCGCTGTGAATTTTTCGATACGTGATTCGATATTTTTAACAGATGCTGAAAAGCTATCACTTTTAGTAGTATATACACTTTTCTTCCCTTTGTCATCCGTAATAAAAGAATTCATTAGTTCTTTTATTCCTTTAGTATAGCCAAAGTTCGTTGTTACTTTTTCAATTTCAGATTCGCCAGCTTCATTGACAACTGTTTCTTTTGTTTCAATGGCTTGATGGAAGAATGCTTGGACATCTTCTGGATTTTTTTCAAAGGCTTTTCTAAATTTTTCTTCATCAAAAACAATCGTCGACCGGCTCTCTTTTTTACTACTGATTCCTAATTCAGACGGATTTTTAATTCCTGATTTCCCACCAGAATCAACATTGTCAGTCATCATCTCACGTAATTGTGTTTGAAGTCGAATTAAAGAACTATCGCCAACAAGAGCCCCAGCTTTGTTGTCTTTTTTACTAGGATCACCAACGTCTAATTTTTCATTGATAAAATCCATAACATTATTATATTGTTCAACAAATTCTTGCGCTGATTTCACAGCATGATCAATATCTTGCGTCATTTCAATATGAATTGGATCTTTAGATGGTGCTTTTAATTGGATTTTGACATTTTCAATCACATCAGTAATTGTATTTGAGTCACGTTCGACTTTCATGCCATCAATCGTAAATTGAGCTTTCTTACCTTCGTCGAACTTCCCACCTGTTTCTTCAGTCAATCCTAAAGTGCCTGCTAAGGCTGTTGCTTCAATCTTGATTTCTTTTTGACCAGTCTCCACACTTGAAATAACAAGACGATTATCAATTATCGCGGCTTTAACACCTGTATCTTTAGATGTTTCGTTAATTTTATTAGTGATTTCTTTAAGACTATCAGAATTATCAACATTAATCGTTGCTTTGCCTTTAGTTCCTTCAAAAGTTAACTCACCGGCAACACCAAGTTTTTCATAAACAGTTTTACCTTCTAAATCGGCAATTTTACCTGATGTCATTCTTGAAGACGTCGCCAATTGATCAACTGTTAATGTATAATTTTCATTCATCGCCTTAGCATCGGCTGTAAAAACCACACTCTTGTCATTTGAGTTACTGATTTTTTTTGTATTGAAGGCTTCTGGTTTTTGTAAGTTCTCAACTTTTGCCAACATTGTACTCAAGCGTAATTTAATATCTTTCCACGCATTTTGTTGCTCATTAATTTTTGATTTTTGATTATTAAGTTTTACAATCGGTAATGATTCTGCTTCAATTAATTTGTCAATATCTTGACTGGTAATTCCAGAATAGCTACCTAAAGTTGAACTAATTCCCGTTGTGCTAGTTACGTTTGCCATTTATTATCCCTTCTTATCTACAATTATTCCCGTTTGTTTCCAAATATCAGCAATGATATCTAACATTTTTTGGGGTGGTATTTCTTTAACTACTTCATCTGTCTGAATATCTTTTAACTCAATAATAATCCGTTGCGTATCTTCGTGAATTTTATAACTAAATTTCGTATTCTTTCCAACTAACAAACGATTCGCGTCCTCAATGGCTTTGTCGATTTGCTCCTTACTATATCCTGATAACGTACCCGCATCAAAAAAATCTCCATTTGAATCTTTTAAATGTTGAATTCTATTTTGAAGTGGTTGTTTTTGATTTGTCATATCTGGTTGCACTCCGGTTTGTACTTTAGACGAATCAGAAATTGGTAACACTCTTGGACTAGCGTGGACCATATGATTAATATCCATAATTTTCTCCTTTTGTTTCTAAACAAAACAACACTATCTAAAATGAATGAAAAAGCCGACAAAAATCGTCGACTTTTCAATTCAATATCGTGATGCTTTTATTATTGTAATAATGAAAGAACACTTTGTGGCATAGCGTTAGCTTGTGCCAACATTGAAGTTGCAGCTTGAGAAAGGATGTTGCTCTTAGTGAAGCTCATCATTTCTTCAGCCATGTCAACGTCACGGATACGTGAGTTAGCTTCTGATAAGTTTTCTTGTGTTGTAGAAAGGTTGTTGATTGTGTGTTGTAGACGGTTTTGTACCGCACCTAAGTCAGAACGAGTGCTTGATACTTGAGTTTTTGCTTGATCAATAACTTCGATAGCTGAGTTAGCATCTTCTTGTTTAGATAAGTCTAAATCATTAATACCTAAAGATTCAGCATCCATTTTACCAATAGTTACAGAAATGTTTTGACCTTTGTTAGCACCAATATGTAATTTTAATGATTTAGTATCATCTTTTGGAGCTGTTGTTGCAACAGTAGATTTAGTATCTGTATCAGCTACATCGCCAACTTTTGATTTTCCTTCAGTTGTTAAAGTAACTGATCCTACTAAATCACCAGTTTTATCAGTACCTTTATAAACTTTTCCATCAGTGTCTAAGAAGAAACCTGCATTCACTTTTGCTTTTCCAGCATCGCCATCAGTACGAGTGAATGAAACTTCTAATGAGTTAGATTTTTCATGGTCACTTACGTCAAGAGTATAATATTTGCTAGCTTCTGTTCCAGCTGTTGTTTTACTTTTAGCAGCGCCATCAAAGTCGCCGTTTAATAAAGTTTTCTTGTTGAATTCAGTTGTATCAGAAATACGAGTGATTTCTTCTTTTAATGCGCTAAATTCTTTGTTTAATTCTTTACGGTCATCGTCG
>NZ_SDGV01000014.1:83754-140499 GCF_004795745.1 Vagococcus silagei
CTCATTTGTAATTCCTCCAATATGTTTTTCGTTGAGGTTATCCTCTACCCTATTTATCGGTGTCCATTTAGAAATGTTAACCCTAAAGAAAAAAAAGAAACCAAAAATTTTGGTTTCTTTTCTCACATTCTCAGATTATTGTAATAATGAAAGAACGCTTTGTGGCATAGCGTTAGCTTGTGCCAACATTGAAGTTGCAGCTTGAGAAAGGATGTTGCTCTTAGTGAAGCTCATCATTTCTTCAGCCATGTCAACGTCACGGATACGTGAGTTAGCTTCTGATAAGTTTTCTTGTGTTGTAGAAAGGTTGTTGATTGTGTGTTGTAGACGGTTTTGTACCGCACCTAAGTCAGAACGAGTGCTTGATACTTGAGTTTTTGCTTTATCAATAACTTCGATAGCATCATTAGCATCTTCTTGTTTTGATAAGTCTAATTCGTTAATTCCTAAAGATTTAGCATCCATTTTACCAATGCTTACGCTGATGTTTTGATCTTTGTTAGCACCGATGTGTAATTTAAGAGCTTTAGTTTTGTCTTCAACTGGAGCAGCAAAAGTTGTTTTTGTTGCAGTTGCTGCAACATCGCCAGCTGTAGCTTTACCTTCAGTTGTATAAGTAAGTTTACCTACTAAATCACCAGTTTTATCTGTACCTGTATAAATATTTCCATCAGCATCATCTAAGAAGAAACCTGTGTTAACTGTTGCTTTACCAGCAGTTCCATCAGTACGAGTAAATGATAATTCTAATTTATCTGCTTTAGCTTCATCAGAAACATTAACAGAATAATATTTGCTTGCATCAGCACCTTTAGTTTCAGTTAATGAACCAGCTGTATTGAAGTCACCATTTAATAAAGTTTTCTTGTTGAATTCAGTTGTATCAGAAATACGAGTGATTTCTTCTTTTAATGCGCTAAATTCTTTATTCAATTCTTTACGGTCATCGTCGCCTAAAGTTCCTGTTGCTGATTGTGAAGCTAAGTCACGCATACGGTTTAAGATATCGTGAGTTTCGTTTAAAGCACCTTCAGCTGTTTGGATTAATGAAATGCCATCTTGAGCGTTACGAGTTGCTTGTTTAAGACCACTGATTTGGCCTTTCATTTTTTCAGAGATTGCTAAACCAGCTGCGTCGTCGCCAGCACGGTTGATACGTAATCCTGAAGATAATTTAGCTAAAGAGTTTGATTTTGATGCGTTTGCTGCACCTAAACGTGAATAAGTGTTTAAAGCTGCTGTATTTGTATTAATTCTCATTTGTAATTCCTCCAATTTTATCTTTGAGGTTATCCTCAAAACATATTATCGGCAAAAAAAAATAATAGTTAATCTTTTTAAATAGATTTTTTTTATCCATCTAAAAATGGTATAATGATGAAGATTAATGAAAGAAATGGGGATTCTTTTGAAACGAAAAATTTATGTCAACAGAAAGTATTTTGGGTATCTCGCAGTTGTACTCATTTGCCTTTTTGCTTTTTCAACTGGCAAGCAAATGGCCGCTCGGGACAAGCCACAAGAAACCATTGGCGGAGAAACAATTAAATTAACAGAACCCAGCAATAATCAAAAAGTGGCGAAAACACCTGAAAAGAAAATTGTTGATCAAGAAAAAATGCCGACGTTGGATGACTCAAAAAAAGAAACTAAGAAAAAACTACAATCTGCGGATGCTAACGTTAAAGAGTCTTACCAAGATTCAAAATGGCATATCGTAAAAACGAGTCAAAGTGAACCGCACCGTATTTCTTTTGATGCTGGTAGTCTCGACCGCATTGAAATGAAAAAAGCTTTTGCACAAAGTTTAGATGTGGCGCCAGACTTACTTGAAGAATGGTGGCTCACAAATGTTAAAGGTAACTTAGTTGAAGGATTTCTGACCAATCGCCAAACCGGGGCTGCTTATCGTGTCGTTATTGAATGGCAACCGGGTAAAGGTTATTTACCTAAACAAGTTGATTCATTACATGTTTTACCTACGCATTACTAAAAAAATAAGAGCTAGACTTTAATAATTGTAAAGTCAGCTCTTATTTTTATACATAATCTAAAATACTTGTTTGTAAGATTTTTGTTCCCATTGAAAGAGACGCTTGATATGAAATCAATTCCTTTGAAAAATTCATATACTTTTCAGCAATGTCAACATCTTGTTTGTTTGATAAGACTTGTTTTAAATTCAAGCTTTCCATCTCATTACGATCTTTTGCTGCCGATAAGCGGTTTGATAATGTCCCAATTTGAGAACGAACATTCACAAAATTCTCTGAATGGATCGATACTTTTTCAAGAAGCGGACCAGATAAAGCGTCTTGATCACCATCATTAATTGCGGTAATCACTTCGTTGAAAAATGAACTCAAATTATCCGGGTCTGCATCAGTTCCTTTTTCATTGATAAATAAATTACCATCAGTAATCAAATCAATCGTCACGCCTTTTGATATTTCACGACCTAGATTTGTTTTGACCTGACCATCTTTACTATCAGTTCCGTGATATTTAATTTCGACTAACTCACCTTTATCATTTTTTACCACTTCAAAAGGAGCTTGTTTTGTATTTTGTCCACCAAAGATATAACGACCATCAAAGTTTGTGTTCAAAGCATCCACAATTCCTTCAATTTCAGACATAATTTCTTTTTTATTGGCTTCCATTTCTTCTGAACCTTGTGTGCCTGTCGCACTAGAAGTAATCAATTGACGAATGCGGTGGAAAGAATCCGACGCGTTACTTAAAGCACCATCTTGTGAGTTACTCCAAGAAATAGCATCATTTATTGTTTCATTAAAATATTTATTTTGTGAAATTTGATCAGTTAAATTAATAATTTTAGCAAATTCAATTGGATTATCAGATGATTTACTGTACTCATTTAAAGTACTCAATTGATTTTGATATTTTTGTAGTTTACTCGAATTTCGATTGATATTGCGAGTAAAATCAGTATACATCATTGACGTTGAAACTCTCATACTCTACACTCCTGTTCGATTAATTAATGTATCCAGCATCTCTGAAATGACAGAAATAACTTTAGCATTAGCTTGGAAAGCACGTTGGTAACGAATAACGCCTGAAACTTCTTCGTTTATATTGACACCTGAAATCGAAGAGTTTTTCACTTCTAATTGATTGACAATATAGTCTTGCGCCATCATTTTATTATCAGCTTGTTGTTTTGAGATACCATTTTTAGTAACGATATCAACAAATGAACCTAAAAATGTTAAACCACCGTCAACAGCTTTAAAGGTCATTTTATTTTCATCATAAGCAGCGTCTAAATCAGCTTTTGTAATTGGATAATTAAAAGTGATATCTTTCAATCGTGATATCGCTAAAGCACGTGAACCGTCTCCAACTTCGTGATTATCAATATTTTGTGCTGCATTAATTTTTTTAGGATCTTTCTTAATTTCATCAGATACTTTAAGGTTACGTGCATAATTTTTATCACTACCTAAGTCGAAGAAATCAATACTCTTACCATTATCTGAATGAATCATATTTACACTAGACGCTAAACCAAATGCAAATTGATTTAATTCCTCTAAACGTTGATCTAATTCAGTTAGAGCGTCTTGATGACCTTTACTTGATCCAGAAATCACATCCAAAGTTTGATAATCTTTTTCATTTTGTTTATCATTTGAAATCATCAATTGACCAACTTTAAGATCTTTTTGATCAACCGTTTCACGATTTACGAGTGAATTTCCACCATGAGAAACTAACGCATTACCATCCTTATCATGGCCAACAACGACACTAATCGTTGAAAGACTATTTGGCGTTAAGATATCTTGACCATCCATCTTAACCGAAACGCGCCCGTATTGGTCAAAACTCGCATCAACTTTTGAAAAGCCTGCGATATCTTTTAATAAACTATCGCGACGATCCAATAAATCATTTGGATAAACGCCATCATTTTGTAGTTTATAGATTTGACTATTGATATCTTGCAATTCAGTTAATTTACCGTTCACATCAAGAACACTTTTTTCTAATGTCGATAAAGTATTATTTTTAAGATCATCAATTTGAATCGCCATATGATTAATATTATCTGTTAATGTACTTCCATTCTCAGATAAAATCGATTTAGCATTATCAAATTCAGGATTATTCGCTAGTTTTGTCCATGAGTCAAAATAGACACTTAAATCATACGACAAACCTTTTACGTCATCTCCTTCATTAAAAATACCTTCTAATTGGCCCAAGATATCTGATTTAACTTCATATTGGTGAAGTGCAGAGGTTTCGTTACGGATATTTTTAATGACAAAATCATCAACAATTCGTGTAATTGACGAAACTTTCACTCCTGTTCCAATTTGTCCAATTCCAGTCATTGTATATGGTAAATCAGCTTGTAAATTCACACGTTGACGTGAAAATCCTGGAGTATTTGCATTAGAAATATTATGACTTGTTGTTTCTAAGGCTTTTTGTTGTGCGTTCATGCCTTTATTCGCAGTACCTAATGTACCAAATAAACCTGCCATAAACACTCACCATCCTTTTCTAAAATGATTGTTCAATAAAACTAACATCTTTCTGTTGTGTATATTTTCCATCAGCAGAATAAGTTGACTGTGTTTTTTTTGATTCTTTTACAACGGCCGATAAGAATGCATCGTTGTACTGAATTGCTTGTTCGGTCAACATTAAATTAGTTGTTTGTAGTTCTTTAATTTCTAAAATTAATTGTTTGATTTCTGGACTATCAACAGGTTCAAATGATTCAAACACTGCCACAAATTCTTCTTTTTGTTTTACAATCGCTTCAATTTTTTCATTTTTATTTTGAATTAAGGCTTTTTGTTCTTTCTTCAAAATTGAAATAAATTGTTTTAAGTAAAAATGCATCTCTTTGTTATCCATTGCTTGTTTATTCCTTTTCTTGATTCATTTGTGCGATCATAGAATCAGCAATACGCTCAGGAGAAACTTGATAAGTTCCATTTTTAATTGCATTTTTAATAGCTAATACTTTTGCAGACTGAACATCAGTACTACCACTATTTGCAGCTAATAATTTACGACTGGCTTCTGAAATCTCAATTTGAACCGAAGAATCCTTACTTGGTTTATTCGCTTGTTTTGAAGAAACCTTTGCATTTAGATGTTGGCTTGCGTCTAAGTACGCTTGATATTGATGATTTATTTTCATGAAGTCACTTCCTTTTTTTATACAATTTAAACTGTATAACAGCTCTTACGTCCTATATCGGTCATTTTTAAAAATTATTAAGTCTTTTTAGATAAAAAAATTAGAGGTGACTATTTTAATAGCTGCCTCTAATTTTTAATTACGAAATATTATTTAAACGTTGTTTTTGAGACACAATATTTGTAATACGTACGCCAAAGTTTTCATTGATTACCACAACTTCACCTTGGGCAATTAATTTACCATTTACAAAAATCTCTAATGGTTCATCTGTTAATTTTTTCAAATCAACGACTGAACCAACGCCAAGTGATAGTATTTCTTTAATAGACATTCTAGTCTTTCCTAATGAAACGGTAAAATCAAGTGGCACATCCATTAATAATTCGAGATTTTCAACGTTAGATGTCACTTCTTTATTTGATAAATCCTGGAATTCAGGTCTTTGAACATTAATTTTTTTACGATTCACATCATCCACTTTAACTACCTCACTTTTTTTAGGAGCTTCAACTGCAACTTCAGCTGGTGCTTCTGTATTTTGTGCGGGTTCTTTACTGAAATCAGCCAACATGATATCACAAATTTCATTTACCATGTCTTCAGTATAAATTTGCATAATTTCACTATCAATAACACCTTCAACTGTTAATGAGAATGATGTTTTACAAACGATCTCTTCTGGTGAAATTTTCGCATATTCAACCGCTTGTTCATCTTCCCAAAGAATAACATTTGGTGGATAGATATCAACTTTTTTCGTTAACATTGTTGCTAACGAAGTCGATGCTGATCCAATCATTTGATTCATTGCTTCTGCAACCGCGCTTAATTCTAATTCTGTAAACTCTTCTTTTTTAGTCGTTCCGTCATTACCCATCATCAAATCAGCTATGATAATAGCATCTTTAACATCAAGTAATAAGAAATTACTACCTTCAAGTCCTTCTCTAAATTCAACAATCGAAGATACTTTTGGTGTAACCAAATCTTCTAAAATTGCTTGGAACGGTACATAACTTACTTTTGGTGTGGTGATATTCACCGCACGATTTAAAATAGAAGATAATGTTGTAGCAGCCTGAGACATTGCAATATTACCAACTTCTCCAATTAAATCCACGATTTCTTGATCAATTGGAATCGCACCAGTATCATTTGTATTTTCATTTGATGTTTCTTTTTCTTTTACGAGTTGATCAATTTGTTCTTGTGATAAATCATTGGCCATTACTCAACATCCCCTTCTATAAACTCCAGTATTTCCACTGCAAGCTTTTCATTATTTTTTCCAGGTCTCACTAACCCAAAATACTGATTTTCAATGTAAAGCTTCAATGGATCAGAAATTTTCTGATCCAAGGCAACTACATCGCCTTCTTCTAAGTTAGCAAAATCATACAAGGTCATTGTTGTTTTGCCTAAACTCGCTTCAACGGCCAAATTGGCAGTCTCAATATTTTTTTTCAAATGTTCATTGTCTTTGCGGCTAAAGCCTTTATCTGAATCAAACCAATTACGAATACTTAGTTTGTCCATAATACCTTCAAAGAAGACATAAGGTACACAAAGGTTGATAAATGTGCTCTTTTTAAAAATTGTTGTTCTAAAAGTAACTAAAACAACTGGTTCATTCGGTGACATATTTTGTAATAGTTGTGGATTAGTATCTAAGCTGTCTAAATGACATTCAAGGTTTTCAATGTCTTTCCAAGATGATTCAAACGCACCAACCAGCGTTTTCACTACTTCTTCTAAAATCGCAAGTTCAATATCTGTAAATGTTTTCTTATCAGAATCTTGTTCTTGAGCTCTTGCAATTACTTGCTCAGTACTACCACATAACAATTCAACAATTAGCATACTAAATTGAGGATTCATCTCAATCATTTGGATTCCATTTAATGGCGCCGAATGAAAGACTCCTAATAATGTAAATTTAGGAATCGAATGAATAAACTCATCATAACTGACTTGTTCAATCGCAGCTAATTTGACACCAACATTTGTTCTAAGTTGCGTTGTTAATTGATTACTAGCATATTTTGAGAAATCTTCAAAGATCATATGTAGAGTATTAATATACTCTTTAGATAATTTTGTAGGACGCTTGAAATCATACAACTTCACTTTTTCTTCCGACTCATTTTCTTCTAAAACAATCTCGTCGATATCACCACTATTCATCGCTGAGAGCAATGTATCGATTTCTTGTTGACTTAATACTTGCTTCAATGAAATCCCTCATTTTCCGAGAATATTGTCATAATATTAATAATATTCGTCATCTTACCATCAATTGAGATTAATCCTTCAATATTCTGATTTTGTTCTGACTTTTTAATGTGTTGGATATCTTCTGGATTAACTGTGAAAACACCATGGATTTTTTCCACTAAAAGACCAATTTTATCAGTATTTTTAGTTAAAACGATAATGTTTTCTAGCTCTTCATTTGTCTCTTCTGCTAAAAATGTAGCAAAATTGACAAGTGTCACGACCGTTCCACGTAAGTTTATTAATCCTTCAACCCAAATCGGCGCCTGAGGAACTGGGAAAACTTTTCCTTTTTTGATTATTTCACCGACATTTTCAGTTTGAATGCCGTAATATTTTTTCTCTTTTACAAATACGATCAGTTGCATCCAATCTTCCTCTCGTTAAAAAAATTTAGGCAAACTAAAATGTGACTTTGTCTAGTGCTTTGATCACGCGATCAGCATCAAATGGTTTAACAATAAAGTCTAGCGCTCCTGAACGAATAGCATCCATAACCATTGCTTGTTGTCCCATTGCACTACACATCAAGATTTTTGCGTTGCTATCAAATGCTTTGATTTCTTTCAATGCATCTAAGCCGTCCATTTCTGGCATTGTGATATCCATTGTCACGATATCTGGTTGTGTTGCTTTGTATTTTTCAATTGCTTCTAGACCATTTTGTGCTTCGTCAACGACAACGTAACCATTTTTTTCTAGAATATCCTTTAATTTCATTCTCATAAATACCGCATCATCCACGATTAATACTTTTTTTGACATTATAATCTCTCCCTATACACCCATTGATTTAAATATTTTTTCTAATGTTCCTTCATACGGTATAAAATAAAGTGACGCATCAATTTTATCACCTAAGTATAGAAACTCATTTTTTATAATTAAAAGTTGCTCATCAAATTGCCCCATCTCCATGTAGAGACTACTAATAATCGAACCAAACATATCGATTGTAAGTTGAGGAACTGACGAAAGCATATTGTAGTTTATTTCTTTGCTTAAAGCCATTAAAAAGGAATTCACAACAATATTTTCTAATTCAATAATCGCAGATTGTTCCAACTCACTTGTTACTTCAATATCTTTCGGCAACATCATTGCTGTCATTGTTTTTACAACTTCATGCGTCAATGAAAATAAAAATATTCCGCCTGCATCTCCGTAAACTTGATTCATTACAGCATAGACTGGTTTATCCTCTGCCATAACAGTTGAATACAACTCTTCATAATCCATTATATCAATCACCGGTACTCGCATGTTGACAGGTTCGTCGATAATTTCAGAAATACTTGTTGCGGCATTTCCTCCTCCAATATTAATCAGCTCTTTTAAAGCATCAATTTGGATACTATTAATCGACTTTTCCATATGCGTCACCTGTACTTTCATTGCAAATTGCATTGATATCAAGAATTAAAGTTACATCTCCATTACCTAAAATTGTTGCACCTAGATAATTTTTTAAATGTCCTAGTTCTTTACCTAATTTTTTAATGACAATTTCTTGTTGTCCAATCAATTCATCAACTAGTAAAGCATAATGTTTCTTACCGAGTAAAATCATAATTAAATGTTTTTCAGTTGTGACTTCATTTGATTCAAACCCAAGAACATCTTTAATACGAATAACTGGTGTTGCCTTACCGCGATAAGTATAAATTTCAGTTTGATGGACACTGATTAAATCTTCTTCGGAAATTGAAATAACTTTTTCAATGACACCTAAAGGCAATGCAAATGTTTGATCCATCACTTTAACCATTAAGGATTGAATAATAGATAGCGTTAATGGTAAATTAATCGTAAATTCGGTCCCACGATTAACCTCACTCGCAAGTTCAATGCTACCGCCTAAACTTTCAATTTTAGAATGAACAACGTCCATTCCAACACCTCGACCTGAGACGTTTGTTACCTCTTGAGCAGTTGAAAAACCAGGATGGAAGATAATATTTAAGATTTCTTTTTCGCCCTTACCATCAATTTCAATGCCTTTTTCTTGCGCTTTTCGAGCAAGCATCTCTGGATCCAAGCCCTTACCATCATCCGAAAGTGTGATAATAACGCGATTTCCTTGTTGGCAAGCTGTTAATTTAATTTGTCCAATCTCTGGTTTACCAAGTTCTAAGCGGCGTTCTTTGCTTTCAATCCCGTGATCGGCAGAATTTCGAATCAAGTGAATTAATGGTTCGCTCAACTCGGTTACCACTGTTCGGTCAAGCTCCGTCTCTTCACCTTCAATAATTAAATTCATTTCTTTACCTAGATCACGAGATAAATTACGAACCATTTTAGGAAAGCGATTTGTCACGACACTGACTTGTTGCATTCGAATTTTTAAGACTAAGTCCTGTAATTCAGACGTAATCCGACCAACTTGACCAAGTGGATCTTGAATTTCAGTTGCATTAAATTGATGACTCAAGTTTTCAAGTCGTGTACGATATACAACCAGTTCAGAAACTAAGTTCATGAAAGTATCCAACCGATCTAAATCAACTTTGATACTTTGATTTTGTCGTGGCTTTTCTTTTAGTTTATCATTCTTTTTAATAACTGTTTTGCCTGGTTCTGCTTGTTTATCCGATTGTCCAACAGTTTCCACTTCTGAAGCTGTCGCTTCTTCCACAACATTTTCTTCATCAAGCGGTGTCATTTTTTTAAGTTCAACTTGCGCTACATCGATATCACTTTTAATTGTTTCTACAATTGTTTCTGCTGTTTCTTTAGTGAAAAATAACAGTGTAAAAGCTTGATCAAACTCACCGTTCTCTAGTTTTTCCATTTCGGGTTCACAATGAACAAGTTCTCCCATTGACTCTAAACTATTTAGAATCAAATATACTCGAGGTCCCTTCATCGTACACGACTCATCTAAAGTAATTTTGAGCCCCAATGCTTCAAAACCATTGTCTTGTGCTTCATCAATCATCATTTTTTCTGTTTCATCCAAATGTTGAAAAAATTCTGTTGATTCCGGCGTTGTTTTTTCTGTATCTGATGTATCTTGTGTTTCTGGATTTAAATGATCCAAGCGTTCAATGAGTTCTTGAATGATACTGATATCTGTCTCAATTTCAATTTTTAAATCTTCAACAATGGTATCAAGACAATCTAAACTTTCTAGAATTAATGAAATAACTTGATGTGTCACTTCGATTTCTTGGTCTTTGACAAGTTGAAAAATGTTTTCCATCTTATGCGTAAGCTTAGTCATTGATTCATAACCCATAGTAGCCGCCATACCTTTTAGTGTATGTGCTGATCTAAAAATACTGTCGATTAATTCACTACTTGTTGGGTCACTTTCTAATTCCATGATAGCATCGTTCAAACTTTCAAGATGATCAGCTGTTTCTTCAAAAAACAGTTCTCGATATTGACTATTTTCATCCATAAAAAACACCCCTTTCTGTTTCTAACCTATTTTCTGATACATAAAGGTTCCCATTTTCTTTAATCCAAAACGTTCTGGATTCATGATGGTTTCAGTTGCACCTGTAAAGAACAATCCTCCAGGTACTAAACTCTCACTAAATTGTTGATAGATTTTATCACGTGCTTCTGATTTAAAATAGATTGTCACATTACGACAAATAATGACATGACAATCTTTTTCAAAACGATCAAGCAGTAAATCATGTTTCTTAAAGTGAACTTTTCGCTTTATCTTATCTGAAATATAAAAATCATCTTTTTCGTTTTTAAAATAGTTTTTTAAATCTGTATCGGAAACATTTTTAAGATGACTATCTTTGAAAACGCCTTTTTTTGCTTGAGTTAGAATTGTTTGATCAATATCAGTCGCAATTATTTTGTTCGATGTTAATGATAATTGATTCCTATCGGCCAACATTGCCACACTGTACGGTTCACAGCCAATTGAACAAGCTGCACTCCATATTTTTAATGAAGAAAATTGAGGCGCAATTTTTGAAACTAACTCTGATTCAAAGGTACGGAATAATTCCGGATTTCTGAAAAATTCAGTCACATTTATCGTAATATAATCCAAAAACTCATATTTTACTTCTGGATTAGTTTTCATCAACTGACAATAATCAGTAAGATTTGTTGCCGTTGTATTTTTCATAATTGTTAAAATACGTCGTTGTAATTGTTTTTCTTTATAAGAAAATAAGTCTAAACCCAAATTTTTCTTTACCCAATGATAAAATTCTATGAATTCTGTTTCCATTGTTTCTCCTCAATCAATACATTTAATTGGTCTCCAATTTCATCTAGACTTAGTATGCTATCAACCACACCACTTTCGATGGCACGTCTTGGCATACCAAAGACGACTGAAGTTTCCTCATCTTGCGCAATCGTATATCCTTTTAAAGCTTTAATTTTCTTCATACCAATTGTACCGTCGTTACCCATACCTGTTAGAATAATTGCTACTAAATTTTCACCATACTCTACAGATGCTGATTCAAAGAGATAATCCACTGCTGGCCTGACGCCGTGAATCTTTGCTTCATCTTCAGTTAGTTTTATGCGTCCACTTTTAATTCGCAAATGATAGTCACCAGGTGCAATATAAACTGTGCCACCTTTTAGAATCATGTTGTCTCTTGCTTCAACAACGTTTACATTTGCTTCTTGATTTAAGCGTTTTGAAAAAGATAACGTAAAGCCACTTGGCATATGTTGCACAATAACAATAGGAATTTTTAAAGAACTTGGAATATATTTAATAAGTCTCATTAGAGCTCTCGGACCACCCGTTGAAGCCCCAATCACAATTGCTTTAACGGAACTCGGAAGATTACGGTTCTGTATCCTTCTTTTTTGTCTATTTTCTGAAGGGGTTCGTTGTTTAGTCGGCTTAGTTGCCGAAATCGATGTTAATTTTTGTTTTAACTCACTTTCAAAATCACTACTAATACTAAATAAATTTTCTGGTTTTTCGATAAAGTCCATCGCACCAATTTCTAAGGAAGCAATCGTCATTTCTTCACCAGAATGTGAACTCAACATAATAACTGGAATATCGAATTCTGCTTTAATTTTTTTTAGTGTTTCTAAGCCATTCATTCCCGGCATTTCAATATCAAGTGTAATAATATCTGGTTTCAGTTTGCGAATCTGTGGTAGTGACGACTCTCCATCACGAGCGATTCCTACAACCTCACACTCTGAAATTTTATTAATTGTATCGGAAATAATTTTGCGCATAAACGCTGAATCATCGATAACTAAAACTTTAATTGACATCTTGTTTCCCCCTATTTACAAATAAATGATGTCAGAATTGACAATCTTAACTTTTACCTCAAGATTTTCTAAATTGGCAAAAAATGAGCGTCCAGTCGTGCCACCAGTATTTCTTGCTAAAATCGGAATTCTTAATTTTTTTAATTCTTGTTCAACAGCCACGACATTCCGTTCACCGATATTCTTGGTTTGGGAAGATTGATTGAAACTAAACATATTAGCACCACCCGCAATTTTTGCAACGAGTTTTGTACAGCCATATTTAGTCATCATTTCATTGACCATGTCTTTAATTGCTAAATCAGCAAATTTGCTCGCCTTTATTTCAGCCCGATGTTGAAACATGGTGCTATCTGGCAACATAATATGGCTCAATCCCCCAACTTTTTTTGCTTTATCGTAAACAAAAACGGCAACACAAGAACCTAATCCTAACGTTTGAATTACATTGGGTGATTCTGTAATTTTAAAATCAGCAATACCTACTTTTATTTCGCTACACATTATGCGTCTTCCTTGTCCACTAATGATTGAATAAATGTTTCAAGTTCAATACCTTTAATCGCTTTTAAATCTAATAAACGAGCTAGGTTCAACTCTAAGATAATATCAGC
Source organism: Vagococcus silagei (assembly GCF_004795745.1). Classification (GTDB taxonomy): domain Bacteria; phylum Bacillota; class Bacilli; order Lactobacillales; family Vagococcaceae; genus Vagococcus; species Vagococcus silagei. Next base: position 97,063 of record NZ_SDGV01000014.1, read on the forward strand.
ATCTGTTTTAACAAATGCTTCAATAAATTCTTTTTCAACCATAAATTCATCATCGACTTCTTCAAATTGTTGTTTTTCAAAATCTTTAATACCAACAATGTCTTCAACTAGAAAACTAATTAGTTTTCCATTTAACGAACTAATAATCAATTTACACGAAGAATTAATTTCAGTGAACGCTTGATAAAATAGAAAAGATAAATCAATAACTGGAACAACATGTCCTTGATGTTTGATCACACCTAGAACAAATTCCTGTTCTAACGGAACTGAAACTGGTTGTTCCCATAAAATAATCTTTTCAATTTGCTCAACTGGGAGACTAAAGGTTTGTTGATGACTCTTAAAAACAATTTGCTTCTTCATATTGATTCCCCCATAAGTACATCACTTGATTTAAGTAGGCACGTAATGTGCCTACTTAATCAATTGCTATTATTTTAATTTGAAACTATTCACTTGTAGATTTAGTATTTCTGTTGTTTTTTCAAGTTCTGAAATATTCGTAGCAAATTCTTCCATTGTAGCCAAAATTTCCTCAGCATTTGCTGAAACTTCTTCAGTACCGGCCGAATTTTCTTGTGTTGAAGCTGAAATGTTTTCAACTGCAAATAAGACAGTATCTTTTTCGGCTTTAACGTGTTCAACTAAGGCGTCAATTTCAGTAATTTGATTAACGAACACATCTACTTTAGCAGCAACTTCTTTACTTGATTCAATTGCACCATCAATTATTTCTGTTTGTTTCAAACCACCCTCATAAGATTCGCTAACTTGTGTCACGATTTCTTGTGATTTAGTTTGAATTGTTTCTATTATGTTTTCAATATCTTTTGTTGAGTTAGCACTTTGTTCCGCTAACTTACGAACTTCTTCCGCTACAACAGCGAAACCTTTTCCAGCTTCACCAGCTCTGGCAGCTTCAATTGAAGCATTTAATGCTAACAGATTTGTTTGTGCTGATAAATCAGTAATGACTTTAATGATTTTATTAATATTTTGAATATCTAAGTTCATTGTTTCCATACTTTCAGCTAATTCTCCAAGTTTAACACGTTCAATTTCCCAATTTTCATGGACATTGACCATTAGTCTTGAATTTTCAACATTAAGCTCAGTTGTAATAGCAGCTGCATCATTCATTTCATTTGCTTTATTTAATATTCCCTCAACTGCTTCACCCAAATTATTCATTTCTGAAACTGTGTTTTCAGCATCCACGGCTTGTGAACTCGTTGCTTGAGCAATTCCGGTAATTGTTTCTGACACTTCTTCTGTTGCAGAATTTGTTTGTTTCGAAATTTCTCCTAAGTCAACAGCCATTTTAGCTAAGTTATCACTTTCCATCTGGATACCTTCAATTAAACGACTGAAGCCTTCAATCATGCGATTAAATGCTGAAACGATACGATGAATTTCGTTGCCATTTTCATCGATTTCACCGTTACCTATTCTATTTTTAATAAATGGAATTTTTCTTAAAATAGAATTTTCATCTGCTTGTCTTAAGACACCAATTTTGACTGTCATATCACCCATACTAGCTCGCCCAAATGAATCAACCATTAATCGAGCCATCTTAATTACTTCTCTTGTAACCACTAATGCTACAAAAATAGCAATTGCACTCCAAATGATAATCATTATTAAAGATTTTTGTAGTATAGCCATTTTATTGTTATTCAATTCGTTTGGCTCTAAGAATGAACTGACAATTAAGCCATGTTTATTTTTCTTGAAATAGGCATTTCCTGTTTTATCTTTGACAAACCCGGAATTACCACTTTCCATAATATTTTTATAGACTTGATGTTCTTGGACATTTTCATTTAATTCTTTGTTTTGTGGTGAAGCCAAAATTTTACCTTCATCACTCATCATGACGACACGGCCTGTTTCACCAATTTTTGATTTCTTAATCATGTTATTTACCCGTGGGAAACTCATATCAGCAGATAAAACACCAACTATTTTTCCATTTGAATATATAGCTTTAGAAATCATTAATACTGTATCGCCAGTAATCTTATCTCTTTGTGGTTTTGACCAATTATAGTCATTTGGATTATCCATTGCTGCTTTATACCATGGTCTAACACTCATTTCTGCAAAAGATGCCTCAACATCTACACTTGAAATTAAATCATGATCATTTGGTAAAAAATAAATTTCAGTAATATTTGGATTAGTTTTTCCAACTAATTCTAAAGCATTTTTGATTTTTAGCTCTTCCATAGGTTTGTTTACAGGTTTACCTAATTCAGGTAATTGTGCTGTCGCTTTAACAGCACCTAAAACTGCGTCTTGAATGCTATCTAATGTTTGATAAACATTTTCGACATTATTTTTCGCTTCTATATCTAGTCTCTTTTGTAAGATGTTTGTCATTACCTTAGAGTTTATAAACATAATAATTACTAAAGGTATGATTGACATTGCTAATAATGTTCCGATAATTTTTGGTCCTAATGATTTTTGTTTTGTGCTTTTTTTAGTCAACTTTCTTTCCCCTCTCAAACTAATGTTTCTCAATCTATATAAACGGCTTAATTATGAGCTCTAAAACCCATAAAACCAGGTTTAACGAAGTAATTGACTTTAAAATCTTTAATACCAACACTATCTTCAACTAAATAGATGATGTGCAAAAAAATATGTGTAACGCGAATTATTGGTGTGTATTAATGACAATCATTTCTAGCATTAAATACTAGAAATGATTGCTTTAAAGCAAAAGAAATTTTAACTGAAAATGCTACTTAAACATTGGTTCATTTTTATTAAACTTATTTCAATTTGAAACTATTCACTTGTAGATTTAAGACATCTGTTGTTTTTTCCAACTCCGTAATGTTGGTTGTAAATTCTTCCATTGTTGCCAGAATTTCTTCAGCATTGGCTGAAACTTCTTCAGTCCCAGCAGAGTTTTCTTGAGTCGATGCAGAAATATTTTCAACTGCGAATAAAACTGTGTCTTTTTCTGATTTAACTTTTTCAATTAACTCATCAATTTGTTTAATTTGATCAATAAACAAATCGACTTTCTCAGAAACAAGTTTATTAGAACCGATAGCGCCATTAATAATTTCTGTTTGTTTTACGCCACCCTCATATGAATCTGTGACTTGCGTTACAATTTCTTGAGACTTACTTTGAATTGTTTCAATAATTCCTTCAATATCTTTAGTTGAATTTGCACTTTGCTCAGCTAGTTTTCGGACTTCTTCTGCTACAACCGCGAATCCTTTTCCTGCTTCACCAGCGCGTGCTGCTTCGATTGAAGCATTTAATGCTAGTAAATTCGTTTGTGAAGATATATCAGTAATGACATTAATAATTTTATTGATATTTTGAATTTCTAAATTCATCATTTCCATACTTTGAGCAAGTTCGCCTAATTTCATGCGTTCAACTTCCCAATTCTCAGAAACATTAACCATTAATCTCGTATTTTCAACGTTCAACTCTGTTGTTTCTTTAGCTGCATCATTCATTTCAACTGATTTAGTTAAAATATTATCAACTGACTGGCCTAAACTATTCATTTCAGACACAGTACTTTCAGCATCGATTGCTTGAGAACTCGTTGCCTGTGCAATACCTGTGATTGTTTCTGACACTTCTTCTGTTGCAGAGTTTGTTTGTTTTGAGATTTCTGATAAGTCTACTGCCATTTGGGCTAAGTTATCACTCTCCATTTGAATACCTTCAATCAAACGACTAAAGCCTAAAATCATACGATTAAATGCAACTACAATCCGATGAACTTCATGTCCATTTTCATCAATTTCACCATTTCCAAGTCTTCTTGAAATAAATGGAATTTTTGCTAAAATTGGTTCTTTTCCTTCAGGTCTCAGTGTTTCAATTTTAACTGTCATATCACCAAGACTTGCACGATCAAATGCATCCACTAACAGTTTGGCAATTTGCATCACTGCTTTAGCAATGAATAATGCTAGGATAATAGCTAACAGACCCCAACCTAAAATTAAGACCAGTGATACTTTAACGATTTCTTTTTTATTTTTAGATAATTCGTTTGGTGGAATAAATGATGTCACAATAATGTTATGAGAATTTTTCTTAAATGTTGCACGACCTGTACTATCTTCAACAGTTCCGGCTTTACCAGCTGCTTTAATTTCTTTAAAGATGTTACGATCGTTAACTTTAGTTCCCATATCTTTTTCGAATGGTGAAGCTAATACTTCACCTTCCATACTCATTAATTGAACCTTTCCAGTTTCACCAATTCTAGACTTCTTAATCATTTGCGTTACACGCGGGAAATTAACGTCAGCAGCTAAAACGCCTGCTAGTTTCCCATTTGACATAATAGCTTTTGACACTGTGATAACAGTATGACCTGTTGCAACATCTCGCATTGGATCTGTATAATTATAATCATTTGGGTTATCAACAGCACCTTTATACCAAGGACGAACACTCATTTCCGCAAATGTTAGATTTGAATCTAAACTTGAAATTGTATCTTTATTTACTGGTTGGTAATAAATTGATGTAATATTTGGATTTGTTGCTCCAACCGTCTTCATACGAGACTCAATTGCAAGTACTTCCGATTTACCTTTAATTGGTTGACGTAGTTCAGGCATCTCACTAGTTACTTTAATCGAATTTTGAACATCTTTAATAATGTTATCTAGAGTTTGATAAACATTATCTACTTCGTTTTTCGCTTCGACATCCATTCTTCGCTCCAAAATACCAGTCATTACTTGGATGTTAATTAACATAATTATTACTAAAGGAATAATCGATACAGCCAGTAACGTTCCGATTATTTTTGGTCCTAATGATTTTTGCCTATTTTCTTTTTTTGTCAACTTCTTTTTCCCCTTTCGAACCCCACTCGATATCGAATGTACTTCTTATATATAGAAAATGTCTCTTCCGTCTGTTGGTTGTCCATAACTTCCTTCAGACTGGTCACGAACGATCTGCCCTTCATTTATTTCTAGAACACGATGCCTCACTGTGTTAACAATCGTGCTATGATGGGTCGACATAATAACCGTCGTGCCTTTTTGATTTAAACGGAAAAAAATGCGCATGGTTTCAATTGCAGATTTATCGTCTAAGTTTCCTGTTGGTTCGTCAGCTAAGATGATTTTGGGTTGATTGACTATTGCTCTGGCAATCAATACTTTTTGTCTTTGACCAATTGATAACTCTTCTGGTTTTTTCTTTTGCACGTCGACTAAATCCACTTCGGCTAAAGCTTCTAAAGCGCGTTTTTTTGCGTATCTTCCACCAAAATCCGTTGCTCTTAAAACATATAATATATTTTCTAAGACCGTCATATTCTCGAGAAGTGCTAAATTTTGCGATACAATTCCTAACTGGCGTCTAAACATCGGCAATTGTTTTTCCGTCATTGTTGTTAAATTGGCATTCCCGATTTGAAGAGCTCCCCGTGTAAGAGGCTCTTCAAGAGTCAAGAGTTTCAAAAAAGTTGTTTTACCAGCTCCACTTTTTCCTACAAGATAAACAAACTCCCCTTGTTCAATCTCGCAGTTAACTTTTTTCAACGCCCAACGCTTCTGATTATATGTTTTGTAAACATCTGTAAACTTGATCATTAGCTTTTCACCTCACCTTAAAAACCACATTACTGCTGATACTCATTAATGCGTTGCATCATGTCATCAGTTGCTTGTAAAACTTTTGCATTTAATGAATACGAACGTTGTGTCACAATCATATCGGTCATTGCTCCAGCCAAATCCACGTTAGATGTTTCAAGGAAACCTTGATGAACCTTACTGTCTTGTAATTCTTGAAGCTGTAATCCAGCTGGAAGTGCAAAACGATTTTGACCTACTGGGATAAGTTCTCCCTCGCGTGCAACTGAAAAGATGGGTAGTCGTGCGACAACTTGTCCTCCCACCATCACCTCCTTTGATGAAGTGATTTTAAGTTCACCTTCAGGCCATTGACCCTTAGGTATTACTTCATTTAATTCTAAGCGCTCACCCGTTGATAATCGTAGATCTCGGTTCTCATCCATTGCGAATGCACCATCTCTTGTTAAGAGTAGTTCATTATTACGATTGCGAACGGCGAAGAAGCCCTGACCCTCAATTGCTAAGTCGTAAGGATTTTGACCTTTAACTAAACCACCTTGAGTAAAGTTAACTTGATCTTGAATAACTTTTGTACCGCGGTTAATGGCTGCATCTGCATTATTTGCTAAAGGAACCGACTCTTGTTGTAAATCATTTAATAAAAGTTCTTGAAACGAACCATCTTTTTTCTTATAACCAGTTGTATTAACGTTCGCGATATTATTAGAAATAATATCTAAGTTTTTTTGCAAACCATTCAAACCCGATTTACTAATGTGTAATGATGTATTCACTTAAAATCCCTCCTACGCTTTTCCGACTTGCGTCGTTGCATATCTTAAAGTTTCATCAGAAGCATGTAATGCTTTTTGATTTGTTTCAAACTGGCGAGCTGTCTCAATTAAATTCGTCATCTCAGCAACCATTGACACATTCGACCCTTCCAACATTTTTTCTTGAACCAAACTTTGATTATCATCTTGACCCGCATTAGATAAATACAAAGTTTGACCAAATGAAGTCATCTCAGACTCATTTTCAAATGTTGTTAAAGCAAAATTAGGTGTCCCTCTTTGTGTTGTTAAATCAATACCTTGGCCTGCTCGATCAAGAACCAAATATCCTTCTTGAGTTGTCAGTTGATTCATTTCATTCACTGTGAAATTACCATTTTTAGTATACGCAGTTTGACCATTTGGCAATTGGACATTAAAGTAACCTCGACCAAGCACAGCAAAGTCTGTAATTCGATCAGTTTGTTTTAAACCACCTGCTTCTTGGTTGCGATAACTTTGGTCAATTTGATTACCAAAAATATAATCACCAAAAATATTTTGTTCATTAATTTTGGGACCATTGGTAAAGTTAAACATCTCATAACTTTGTTTAGTTTGTTGTGACAAATATTGTGCCCGATAACCGGGTGTATTGGCATTCGACACATTACTGCTAATATTTTGTTGCTTTTTTTGTAAAATATTTAAATTACTTTGAAGCGTATCCATACTTCTAATCATCCGCTTTATCCTCCATTAAACTTTTTAGCTTTAAAATGATTTTTCCATGTAACTGAGACACTCTTGGTACTGACACCTCAATGACTTCAGCAATTTCTTTAAGCGTTAATTCCTCAACATAATACAAATTTAGAATGAGTTGATCACGCTCTTTTAATTGACTGATTGCTTCTGTTAAAGATAATTTTTGTTCATCTTGAACTAGTAAGTCATCTGCAGGAACAGCTTCTTCATCTGCAATTAATTCTTGAACAGTCATCTCTTCATCAGAGGAGGAGAATAATGTATCCTCTAATGAAACATTTGCTAAGTAGTGAAGTGTTTCATGTATGTTTCGCAATTCTTTCTCAGAAATCCCCATCTTTTTGCAAATCTCACGTTCGGATACTTCTTGTTTCTTTTCTGTTTCCAAGACCTCTTTTGCTCGATAATAAGCATTTAATTGATCCATACGATTTCTGGAAACACGTGAAGTCTTACGAACCTCATCAATGACTGTTCCGCGAATTCGAATATAAGCGTATGTCTCAAAAGAAGCTTTTTTTGTCGCATCATATTTTTTTAGTGCATCCATCAAACCTATCACACCAATGTTTATTAAATCATCTAGTTCATAGTCATTACTTTTAATATCGATACGTTGGACTACTCGTTTAACGAGCGGCAAATATCGTAATACTTCATCTTCAAGATTTGGTTCGTACATGATTCCACCTCACTAACTATTATTCTTACTCTGCGTGATCAACCGTAATCATGCCACATGTTTCAATTGACACTTCATTCGGCACTTCATTAAGTGACAAGACAGATATTTCTGGAAAGTTATACGAAATCAGTTTCTTGAAAACTAATCGTGTATTTGGTGAAGCTAAGACGACATGATTTAATCCTTGTGCAACAAGTTGTTGATGGATTGTATTCAAGTTATCAAAAATGGCCGTAATGATTTCTGGTTTCAAGACCGGAATCGACCCAGTTGAGGTTTTCTGAATGTTCTTAGTTAACATATCTTCAACAGTCGGTGATAATGTAATGACGTATAGTGAATCATCATTCGTTAAATATTGTTTGACGATTGTTCGTTTTAAACTTTGACGAACGTGTTCCGTTAATAATTCAGCATCTTTAGTCATCGTTCCAAAATCGGCTAATGTCTCTAGAATTGTGACCAAGTCATTAATAGGAATCTGTTCTTTTAATAAATTTTGTAAGACCTTTTGAACTTCACCCAGTCTTAAAATATCTGGAATCAATTCATCAATGACCACATTGTAACGATCCTTAATTCCTTCAAGTAGGGTCTTAACTTCTTGTCGTCCCAACAACTCTGAGGTATTTTGATAAATGACTTCTTTCAAATGCGTTGCGATTACAGTAACCGGTTCGACAATCGTCATCCCATTTAAATCGGCAAACTCTTTTGTGCCTTCATCCACCCACAAAGCATCCAATCCAAAAGCTGGTTCCTTTGTTGGAATGCCATCTAGTGTTACCTGATCGGTATCTGGATTAACAACAAGATATTTAGTCGGATAAATGTCACCACGCGCGACCTCATTACCTTTAATCTTGATACAATAATCATTTGGTGCGAGTTGCAAATTATCTCTAATACGGATTGGACTCAATAATACCCCGAGTTCATGGGCACATTGTTTACGAATATTTACAATTTGGCGCATCAAGCTGTTATCCATTGTTTCATCCGTTAAAGAAATTAAAGCATAGCCAATTTCGATTGAGATTGGTTCTACTTGGAATGATGCAACACTTTCGTCCTCTTCCATTTCTTGTTCTTTTCGAATTAAAGCTTGTTCTTGTTTTGCTTTCTTGGCAGCTGCTATTTCTGATTTTTCTTTACCTTTCAAGAAATAACCAATTGCGGCAAAACAAGCTGCAACAATGAGAAATGGAATCGTTGGAAAACCTGGTACAAGTGCTAATGTGATTAAGACAATTGTGACAATCCACATGATTAATGGATTCTTGAATAAGTCCCCACTGATTGAGCCACCAAATGTTAAATTATCATTCGAACGCGTCACGATAATCCCTGAAGAAACCGAGATTAATAGTGACGGAATCTGACTAACTAAACCATCTCCAATTGAAAGTTTCCCAAAAGTACTCAAGGCCTCTGTAATTTCCATGCCCTGACCAATTGAGAAAATCAAAATTCCACCAATTAAGTTGATTAAAGTAATAATGATACCTGCAATAGCATCTCCTTTAACAAACTTACTAGCACCATCCATGGCACCGAAGAAACTGGCTTCTCGTTGTAAATCACTTCGTCGTTGTTTGGCTTCCTCTTCACTGATAATGCCAGCATTTAAATCAGCATCAATTGCCATTTGTTTACCTGGCATTGCATCTAAAGTAAAACGAGCCGACACTTCTGAAACTCGACTGGCACCATTAGTTACAACGATAATTTGGATAATTGTAATAATGACAAAAATGACTGCCCCTACAATATAATTATTACCTGCTACAACATTGGCAAAAGCATCAATAACATGTCCTGCATTTCCCTGCGTCAACACTAATCGTGTCGAAGAAATGTTTAAGCCTAATCGAAACATTGTCGTGATTAATAACAGGGTTGGAAATGTTGAAAATTCCAATACACTCTTCGTAAAGAGTGTCATTAACAGTACATTTATCCCGATTGTTATGTTGATAATAATTAAGAAATCCAGTAAAAAACTTGGAAGTGGAATCATTATTAACCCTATTACCGCAACAACTACGAATGACACAATTACGTCTGCATAATTGATATGGCTGAGACGTTTTTTTATTGAATATTCCTTCAAAAATTTTCCCTTCCTTATCTCCATTTTTACTTAGATTGTTAAATCTTTCCTTTGTTTGATTCTTCCATTTGATAGACGAGTGCTAAAACTTCTGCAATTGTTTCGTACATCTCAAGTGGAATTGGTAAGCCAATTTCACCAATTTTATAGAGCGCTCTGGCGACTGGTTTATTCTCAATAATTGGTATCTCATGAAGCTTAGCCTCTTCTTTGATTTTTTGAGCAATAAAATCAGCACCCTTAGCTAATATGATTGGTGCTTGTTCTTGATCTCTTTCGTATTTAATCGCGATTGCCAAGTGTGTCGGGTTGGTAATAACGACTGTTGCATCTTTCACGTTATTCATCATCCCACTTGTCAACTGCTGATACATCGCTCGTCTTTGTGACTTAACTTGAGGATCGCCCTCTTGCTCTTTATATTCATCTTTAAGTTCTTGTTTTGACATTCTTAATTTCTTTTTATACTTATACTTTTGATAAAAGAAATCAGCAAAACCTAAGACAAGTAGGACAAATGTTAATTTAAAACCAATACTTGAGAGTAAATCCAAAAAGAAATTAAAACTTACTTGAAGCGGGACACTAAAAAGATTTAATAATTCTGGTAGTACTTTTTTTACTTCTTGAATTGTAATGTAAAAAATCAAAGCTAATTTAACTAGATTTTTTATTAAAGAAAATATCGCTTGCGAACTAAAGATATTTTTAAAACCACTTATCGGGTTTAGTTTTTTTAAATCAAATTTGATTGCCTCTGGTGTAAATAGAAAGCCAACTTGAGAAAAAACTGCTAACCCTGAGGCTAAAAAGCCAAGTATTAGAAATGGACCGATAATCACAATAAAATTCAGCATCATCTTCATAACGATAGGACTGACATTATTTTCAAAACCGGTTACCCCTAAATTTTCACTAAATGATTTTTTTAATAAGTTCATGATTTGATTGGTGACTAAGCGCCACAGAGGCAAAAAAGCAAATGTAATAATTGCAAAACTAGCAGCAGAAATTAACTCCTGGCTCTTCGCAATGTCCCCTTTTTTCCTGGAATCACTCAGCCGCTTTGGGGTGGGTTTTTCTGTTTTTCCATCTTTATCAGACAACGATCCTCACCTCTTTTAACTCATTGACGTAATAAATTCTGCTAGATAACGAACTATTATAGGAAATATCTTTTGAATTTCACGAACTAAATTAGGAATCAAAAACAACATAAAAGCAAATGTGGTTAAGATTTTTAAAGGCAAACCTAACATTAAGACGTTTATTTGAGAGACACTTCTTGAAATGATTCCTAAAATGACATCAACCGTTAAAGCTACTATCATTAGTGGCAACGCCAATATTAACGCGAGCTTCATCGATTCACCAAACAATTTAATGATGCCTTCAATTGTTGAGTTGGAAAGTTGGGCTTGACCGATTGGAATCGCGATGAACGAATCCAATAATTGACCGATAATTAAATGATGAAAATCTAAGGCGAAAAATAACGCTAAACTGATCCAATGAAATAATCGTCCATAATTAGAAGCTTGTATGCCCAATGCTGGATCAAAAACAGTTCCCATTGAAAAACCAACTTGAAAATCGACAAATTGTCCCGCCATTTCGATAGATAGAAAAAGCATTTGAACGATAAACCCCATTGCAAGTCCCAATAATACTTCACGCATTAAACCAAAATATATTAGTAGTGAAGAATCTGGTAAAGGAACCCCTTGAGTCATCACTTCTAAAGAAACGATTGTTAATCCAACCGACACAACGACTTTACTTATCACTGGTGAATGCTTATACGATAGTCCCGGAACCAAAGTGATAAACGCCGTTATTCTAGAAAATATTAATAAAAAATTGAAAAGTGTTTCGCTCATAATTTCCCTCTTTTATAATGTTGAAATTATTTTGAAAAGAGATTTGGTAAACTCTAACAAGGTATTCAACATAAAATTTCCTAAGATCATCAATGAAAGGAAAACTGCAAGTAATTTAGGAACAAAACTCAACGTTTGCTCTTGAAGCTGTGTTGTAGCTTGGATAATTGAAATCAATAAGCCCACAACCATTGCAATAATTAGAATCGGACCTGACACGAGCATTATCTTTATGTATGCATCTCGCATTACATCTAAAACCATTTGAACTGTCATAATTTCCCCCTCTAATTAAAACCTCGAATTAAACTTTCAACGACCAAATACCAGCCATCGACTAATACAAATAATAATAATTTAAACGGCAACGATATCATGACCGGCGAGAGCATAAACATCCCCATCGACATCAAAATACTTGAAACGGCCATATCAATCACTAAAAATGGTAAAAAGATTAAAAAACCAATACTGAATGCTGTTCTTAATTCACTAATTAAAAAGGCTGGCGTTACTACCACCATTGATAAGGATTCAGGATTTTTGGGTTTCTTAGCTTTTGAATGTTTTAAAAATAGTTCAATATCTTTTTCCCGTGTTTCTTTTAACATAAAGCGTTTGATTGGCTTTTCAGCCTTTTGGATTGCTTCAGTTTGGGTAATCTCGTTTTTTATTAATGGTTGAATAGCCTCTTTATTCACATCTTGATAAACAGGTGTCATAATAAAAAAGGTCAAAAACAAAGCAATTCCCACTAATACTTGATTTGGCGGTGTTTGTTGTGTACCTAGAGACGTTCTAACAAAAGAAAGCACCATAATAATTCTGGTAAATGAAGTTGTCAGAATTAAAAGAGTCGGTATTAAAGTGAGTAATGTCATCAATACGAAAATATTAATCACATTTGAAGAACCGCTTGTTTGACCCATTAATTTTTCAATGGTGGTTGTAATATCATCTAAACCTACTGCTTCAACTTTCTCAGTAAATATAAAAAGAGATGAGGCAATCAACAAACAAACAACTGAAATTTTTCTTTTCAACTTTTTTTCCTCTTTTCTAATTTGCCAGTAACCCATGAAGAAAAACGTAAAACAACTTCTTGATACTTTGTTTGTTGTGCTACTTGTTTCACCTCAGCCTTTAATTTTTTTCGGCTAATCTCTTCGACTTCTTCGCTTGTCAGTTCTCGAATTATATCTGAACTACTTTGACCAACTGTCATAAAGTAGTATGTACCGCACATTCTGACGATACATAAACTACTTTCTTTGCTGACAGCAAGTCTTTCAATAATTTCTAAATTTTGGGTATTCTGATTGACATACCGATTTAGAAAACGAATCGCATAATTTGCCAGTAACAGGACAACAATAAGAAAGAAAATCCCCTTAATTAACATAAACATTTGATCCATTTTTTCCCCCTGATGTTTGACTGACTAACTACTGAATAACTAAATTGGTAATAAAGACTTCTTTCACTAATGAAGAGTTATTTGCTTTATTAATCGCTTCTTTCAACTCAACTTTTAATGATTCAACACCTTTACTATCGTTTAGAATACTCTCAGCTTGCGTTTTTCTTAATGTATTAACGATACTATCACGAATGACATCTTTATTTTTCTCAACTTCTTTTTCACCAACTTTAGCTGGTACAAGTAATGAAATTGAGATTTTAATGTACTCGTCCTCACCAGTTTTACTTGGTGCTAAATTCACCAAAAATTCATCAAGTGCAATTGAATCTTGCTCATTGCTGATTTTTCCAGAAATATGGTCAACTTCTTCTGTTTTTGCTTTTTTATTTGAAAATAAATTACCGATAAACGTGCCTGCTGTTCCGCCAATAACCCCAACAACTAATACGACAACCAGTAATAGAATCATTTTTGAGTGACCTTTTTTCTCGATTGGTACTTCGGTTTCTTCAACTTCTTGAAGTTCTTTTTCTACATCCTGATTTTTTTCCATTTCATTCACTCCGTCTTTCATTAAATAATCCAAACTACTTAAAGTCCTATAAGACCAATACTTTGGTGATATTCTTTAAAAAGATCCACTATTTCTTCCGGTGATTCTTTTACAATTATTGTTTTTCCATCAACTAACGTTATGATTGAATCTGGTGATGCTTCTAAGGTTCTAACTACACTTGTATTCAAATATATTTTTATGCCGTTAAGCAACGTTAGTTTTATCATGAAAATTCCTCAATTCGTTTCATTTATTATCGTTTCAAGTTAATCAATTCTTGTAACATCTCGTCGGATGTACTAATACTTCTTGAGTTCGCTTGATAAGCACGACTCGCGATGATCATTTCAGTAAACTCATTTGCTAAGTCCACGTTTGAACCTTCTAAAGCTCCTTGAACCATTTTTCCTGAACCGTTTGAACCAGGTGCACCTACAGTTGGTTCTCCAGAGTTACCTGAAACCACATAGTTATTGCCTCCTGTTTTTTCTAATCCATCCGGGTTAGCAAATGTTGCTGTTTGAATTTGTCCTAAGACATAAGTATTGTCATCACTATACTTACCTGTAATCAATCCTGTAGAATCGATTGAGTAACTTACTAAATTAACAGTATCTCCTGTTTCACCTTTTAACTCAGTTGGGATTTTAACTGTTTTCAAATCATCTGTTGGTTGTAACTGATCATTTGTAAAATCTTTATCATATTTAATTAATTTTTGACCATCTACTTGGCCATTTTCATCTAAAAATGATACCCCACGTGACATCACTTTGAATCCACTTGAAGAAACAAGGTTTCCTTCATTATCTAAAGTAAACGCACCATCTCTAGAATAGAATTTCGTATCGCCATTGCCAGAATCTAGAATAAAATAGCCTCCAGCATCTAAAGCAAAGTCTAATGGTCGTCCTGTTGGTTGCGGTGCACCTACACCTGTCATTGTATCGATAGCACCAACTTTTACTCCTAAACCTACTTGTCTAGCATTCGTTCCACCCAACCCAAAATCATTTGGGCCTTGCGCGTTTGCTTCTGTTTGACTCATGATATCTTGGAAACGAACACGTCCCGCTTTAAATCCAGTCGTATTTACGTTGGCAATATTATTTGAGACAACGTCCATCTTAGTTTGTAAACTTTTCATTCCGCTAACTCCAGAATATAATGATTTAAGCATTTTAAAATTCCCCCTAATAAGTTGTTATTATTTTCCTAATTCAACAATTTGTCCCATCATGTAATCTTTTCCAGATACTTTTATCGTTGGGATCCCGCCGATAAATTTAACACGTTCAACTTTTCCAGTGATTGTTTCACCGGCTTCATTTACAAGTGTGACTTCTTTATCAATCATACTCATTGCCTGTTGTTGCTGCGTCATAAACATCGTATTTTCTAAATTTGTACTTAGCTGCTCAATTTGTTCCAGTGTTGTAAATTGAACTAACTGAGAAATATAGTCCGTTCCTTGTCCACCACTTTCGCCACCCATTGACGGATTACTCATCGTTGCGGCAAGAATTTTTAGAAAATCATTCATGTCAATTCCACTATTTCTCTTGATAGCAGAATCTTGACTACCATATGCTGCGGCGGCATTGGCAGATCTACCAACACCATAATTTGTTGGTCCTGATACATTTGGCATTTTTCTTTCTCCTTTTTCCTAAACCGTGATATCGACGCGACTTGCTAAGACGTCAGATTTTTTTTCATCAATCTCTTGCTCAACTTGATATTGACGTTGAGAAGATTCTTTTCTAAGTGATTTAAACTGTTGAAAAGTTTGATGTTGTTCTTGAGAAAACTGACCGCTAAAATTAAAATCGCTTGTTGCTACTTGAGGTGTGACAACCTCAACTTTATTTAAAGAAATTTGTTGTTTGCCTAGATTTTGTTCAAATAAAGGTAAACTTTTTTCAACTAATTCTTTTACTTGTTCGCTACCAACGATAAATTTTGCTTGAACAGCATTTTCTTGTTTATGTAAAACAACTTCTATTTTTCCTAAACTTTCAGGTTTTAACGTTAATCTCGTTGTTAACGTTTCACCATCCTTGATGTGACTTAAAACTTCAGTCACTTCACGACTAATTTTAGGTACGTTTTCTTTTTGGAAAACTTGTTGGGTTAAACGTTGACTGGTCATCGAAGCTTCTTTTGACATAACACTTGATACTGCTTGTGATTCACTTGAAAATCCAGTATTTATTGCTTTTTCAAGCGGAACAATCACCGGCTCAATTAACATCTCTTGCTTATTTTTTAATTCTAATGTAGTTAACATTGATTCAAGACTAACTGGCATTGTTGTCTCAATTTGTTTTGATTCCACTTGCAAGACATCTGCCTCAAGATCTAAAAATTCACTTGGAATTAACATCAATTGATGATCTTTTTGATGATGTGTTGGCATATCAAGTAAAATTACTTTTTGGTCTTTGCCTAGAACTTGCCCACTCTTAAGCGTGATGGGTTCAGTTAAAACACGTTCTTCCCACTCTAAATTCGGAAATTCAGATATTAAAGTTGCTTCATTTTCAACATTTAGATTAAATCCCTCCTGATTTACTGAAGGAATTGCTGTTTCTGATTGCGGTTCAATCCACAAATTAATTTGTGTGCCATCTTTCAAAATACCATTAAAGTTTTGAAAAACTTTCGTTAAATCCATATCAGGTTTCGAATGAACTTGATTTGGAATTTCTGTAATAGCATCTAACAGTTCTGTTTTGTTAACGGAACTTTCCACTAATTGTTCTGGGATAATTTCAGTATTTTCTACACCCGCATCTTGAGGTGCGATTGAATATTCTGAACCTGTCAATATCACTTGTTGATTGAGCAATGCTTTGAACAGTGACACATCAACTGGGACCGACTGTTTATTGCCACTTTCAGATTGTTGTAGGTTAAGTTCCTGCGTAGGATTAATATCCAATTACAGTCAACCCCCTTTTATATTGTTTTTGATTTAAATCTTAGAATACCCATTTCATCAAGCTCTTTTTGTTCTTCTTTACGTTCTTCTTCTTTAAAAGATTCATATTTCTTTTCTTTTAAACGCTCCATCATTTTGCGTTTTTTTTGTTTCTCGACAAAAACTGACAATTCAAAATGAGTATTTCTCTCGGCTAACGCAACTTCTGATTCTTGAAATTTTATTTGTTCATCTAAATAGTTTTTATATAAATACTGTTGACGTAATTCATTAACTGTTCCGAATGAATGCGTTGTTTCTTTTAAGTCCTGACTTGCTTTGACCATTTTTTCTAATTTTTCTTCTTCATGAAGCTGAAGTAATTTTTTTTCTAAATAGTCCTTTTTAGCATCATCTTCTTGTGATTGGCGCAAGTTTAGAACTTTTTCCATTGAAAATTTATATTGTTTCATTGACTACTCCTTATTTACACAGACCAGTTTCGATTATCTTGAAATATTTTATTTAGACGGACGACTGTTTCATCATATCTTGTAGGTTCATCTGTTGGCTGTTTTAAAAAAGATTTAATACTATCATTTAACTCAATCGCCTGATCAATTTTCAAATTTGTACCCTTTTGATAGGCACCAATATCAATTAAATCTTTCGATTCCGCATAAGTAGCTAAAGACTCTTTTAAACGCCCAGCCAAGGCATTACTTTCTTTAGAAACGATACTCTTCATCAATCGACTCAAACTTTGTTGAATATCGATTGCCGGATAATGATTTTCAGATGCGATTTTTCTAGATAAAACAATGTGTCCGTCTAGAATCCCCCGAACCGCATCTGCAATCGGTTCGTTCATGTCATCCCCTTCGACAAGAACTGTATAGAAGGCAGTAATTGAACCAATTTCGTTCATACCACTGCGTTCTAATAATTTCGGCAGTTGCGTAAATACTGACGGCGTATATCCTTTTGAAGTTGGTGGCTCCCCAGTTGCCAAACCAATTTCACGCTGAGCCATTGCGAAACGTGTGACCGAATCCATCATTAAGACTACTTTTTTCCCCTGGTCTCTAAAGTACTCCGCAATGGCAGTTGCAACATATGCACCTTTCAATCTGACTAGCGGCGGTTGATCTGAGGTTGCACAAACAACCACAGATTTACGATAGCCTTCTTCACCTAAATCATTTTGAATAAATTCCGTTACCTCTCGACCACGCTCACCTATTAAACCAATCACGATAATATCAGCTTCACAGTATCGTGCAATCATGCCTAGGAGTGTACTCTTACCAACACCACTACCGGCAAAAATCCCCATTCTTTGCCCTTCTCCGACGGTTAAAATCCCGTCAATCGCTCTCACACCCGTACTCATAATATTTTCGATTTTTCTTCTCGTAAACGGATTAGGAGATTCACGATTGACATCAAACGATTCGCCTTCTTCAAATGGTTTTGTTGTAAGTGGTCTCCCCAGACCATCAAGAGTACATCCCAGCATTTTTTCACTAATATTTAACTGTAAACTTTTACCTGTTGGCTTAACTAAACAACCTGGACCAATGCCGTCAATTTCATCAAGTGGCATTAACAAAACGGTTTTATCGACAAATCCCACCACTTCAGCCAAAACAATTTTTTTAGTTTTAGTAATTGTGACTTCACAAACTTCACCAATAAAAACGTCCAGTCCTTCCACCTTGATAATGAGTCCTACCACTTGCGAAACTTTTCCAGATTTTAAATAATATTTATTTTTATTTAAAATTTTTCGGTAGTGTTCAAAATCCATATTAAACATTTTCAAGTGCCTCATTTACCAATGTATTTTTCATGCGTTCTAATTGATCTTTGATTGATAAATCAACAATTTCTGAGGTCGTTTCAATTTGACACGCGTCATCTGCAAGTAATTCATCAACAATAATCGATAGTTTTAATTGCGGATTTTCTTCCTTAAAAGCTAAAACATCATGCTTAATCTTTTCAGAATTCTTTTTATTCACAAAAACCATTACATATGAATCCTGCTGTTTTAAGGTGAATAAATACGGTTTTAAGATTAGGAATAAGGAAGTGTCATCTTGAGAAATTTCTGTTTCAAGAATGGTTTGAGCCATTGTAACGGCTAAATCAATCCATTCCTGTTTTTTTTCAATCGCGTATTCTTGCGATTTTCTAACGACATCTTGCATCGTCTCAATTGACTTAGCTCGAACTTCATCCATTTCTTGAAGGACAATTGCCTTACCATATTCATAACCTTTTTGATAGCCAGCTTGTTGTCCCTGTTCAAAGCCTTCTTGTTCTGCATCTTTTTTAAGAATTTCAATTTCTAACTCAGTTTCCTGAATCATTTTCATTTTTAACTCTTGTAATTCCTGATTAAATATTTCTTTCTCTTGTTCCAAAGCAACTTGATGTGCTGCTTTTTTTTCTGACAATTCTATATCAAGTTGTTTTAATTGGGTTTCTTTTTCTTCAGCTATAAATGCTTTCATTTTTTCAACATCGTTAAAGAAAGCACTCTCACGCTTTTTTAATTCCACAACCGACACTTCTTCAGAATTTCCAGCTAACGTATTTAGGGTTGAATCTGCTTTAATTGCAGCTTGTAAAACTTCAATTTTTTTATTTTTATCTGTCTCATTCACTTGATTTGATTTAACAACTTTATGAGATAACAGCATCTTGATCCCCTCGTCCTATGTAAATTTCACCCTGCTCATCCAAACGTCTGATAACAGCCACAATATTTTGTTGTGCCTCTTCAACAGCAGATAAACGTGCTGGTCCTAAGAACTGTAAATCTTCTTTCAGCATCTCAACAGAACGTGAACTTTGGTTACTATAGATAAATTCTTTAATTGACTCACTTGCACCTTTAAGCGCAAGCACCAAAACATCGTGATTGACGTCGCGTAAAACTTTTTGTACGTCTGATCGTTCCAGTCCCACAATATCTTCGAAGGTGAATAGGTTCGCTTTGATTTCTTCTGATAATTCGGGTTGAGTTTTTTCTAAATCATCAATAATATTTTTCTCAGTACTACGACCCACAGAGTTAAGAATTTCTACTAGCGTGTTCACACCACCAACATTTTCAGTGCGATTTTCAACTACATTTGAGAATTTGTTCTCGATAACTTTTTCAATTTTTTCAATCACGATTGGCAACGTATTTGAAATCGTACCAATTCGCTCTGCAACTTCTGCTTGGCGATGATCTGGAAATTGAGATAAAATTTGTGCTGCTTTATCCGGCTGCATGTAACAAAGAATTAGCGCTACAGTCTGCGGATGTTCTCCTTGAAGTAAATTTGCTAATTGTTGTGTATCGGCTTTTCTTGCAATATCAAACGGTCTTTCCCTTAATTGAATTTGATTTAATACACCAATAACTTCTTTTGCTTTTTGCGAACCCAATGCTCGATTGAGTAAGTCAACAGCATAGTCTAATCCACCATCAATTACATATTCTCTAGCTTTGGAGGTGTTCACAAATTCAGAAATGACATTTTCTCGTTCCTCAGCACTCACATAATCGATGTTAGCAATTTCATAACTTACTTTTTGAATTACTGATTCCGGCAATAATTTCATAACTTTTGCAGCCGATTCTTTTCCCAATGAAATCAGTAATAGGGCTGCTTTTCTTGTTCCATCTTCCATGTCCACTACATCAATCTCCTATTTTTCTTTCATCCATAATCTAATTAACTCAGCTGCAACTTCTGGATTATCTTTTGCATATTTTTTAGCAGTTGCCATTTCTTCGAGTCGATCATTAATTTTTTGTTCTTCTTCGTTTGCCTTATTTTCTCGCTCGATTCTTGCACGCTCTAATTTCCTTTGCGCTTCAAGATCTTCTTCAGGCTCTTCGATAGGTTCAGGTTGTACTGGTTCAACTGCAACAGGTTCTGTTGGCATGAAGACTGGTACTTCTTGAGTTACATCGATTTCTTCTTCTAATTCAAGATCTAATTCATCCTCAGATGACTGCTTATTCTTTCTTCTTAATAGTACGATTAGGATGACTAATGTAATAATGGCTAGTATTCCAACAAGGAACCATGCACCTTTTTCTTGCAACACTTTCATCATTCCAGTCTCTTTTTCTTTAACAACTTCCTCTTCCTCAGCACTTGAAAAGTTCATTCCTTGAATGCTTACTGTGTCACCACGTTTCGCATCAAAACCAACAGCACCTCGAACAACTTGTTCAAGACGATCTTTTTCGGCATTTGAAAGATTTTGATTGATTAAGACTGAAGCTGATACTTTTTTGACAACTCCTGGTGCGCTTAAAACTTTAGTTGTTTCCGTATCGACTTCGTTATTCGTATTTTTTTGATAATTTTTACTACCATTATTATTGTTATTCCCAATAACATTAGCGACATTATCGTTAATATTGCCACCTTGAACTTGTTGTTGATTCAAACGGTCTCCTGAAGCGTTAACACTTTCACTTCTGACTTTTGTATCGCCATAAGTGACGGTCGTTCGCTCAATTGAATCAAAATCTAAATCAGCATTTACAGAAAGACGGACTTTATTTTTATCAAACAGAGCGCCTAATAGATCTTCTGTTTTACGTTCTAATTGCGTTTCATAATCACGTTTTATCTCTGTATACTTGCTAATCATTGATGTCGCGTTTGGTGTCCCTTCTTCTAAAATATCTGAAAGAACGTTTCCCTTCGCGTCAACAATTTTGACATTTTTAAGAGGTAAGTTTTCTATTGCACCGGATGTTAATGAAGCAATTCCTTTAATCGAGTTCTCGTCAATTGAGCCGTTAACCAAATTCAATACAATCGAAGCACTCGCATCTTTATTTTTTTCTTCAAAAATGCTGCGATCGGGTAAAACAAGCATTACTTTTGCTTTTTCAACTGAATCTAAAGTTTCAATCGAACGCTCAATTTCTCCTGTTACTGCACGTTGATACATAATTTTGCGATCTTCATCCGTTGTCATCATTCCTGTCGAATCAAATATTTCAAAACCTGTTGATTTTTTAGGTAATTTATTTTCAACTGCTAAATCAATACGAAACTTATCAATTGCTTTTTCATCAATCAATAATTTAGTTCCTTTATTCTCAATCTTATATTTGATTCCTTTTGACTCAAGATCTTCTACAATTGCCCCCGATTCAGCTTCAGATAACCCTTGAAATAGAGTTGTATAATTTACTTTTTGCGTTAAGTAAAATGACAAGCCTACTATTACAAAGAAGCTGATGCAAGCAGAAATTATCGCTACTTTCTTTAATGGAGCTAATTCTGTCCAAAAATTCTTGAACCGCTCCGTCAGTTCTTGAAACTTTTCTTTCATTTGCTTCTCGTTTCCCCTCTAACATCATTAAAACTGCATATTTTTTAAGTCATTTACGGCTTCTACCATTTTATTTCTAATTTGAATTGCTGTTTGCAAACTCAATTGCGCTTCAGTCATATCAATCATGACGTCGTGTAAATTCTCAGTTTTACCCGTAATTGAATCTGGAATATTTGTCTCAGTTTTATTAATCTTAGATTCCAAACCATTAAATGCTTGTTCAAAGAATTGATTAAAATCCTTTTCTTGTTGATAAACCTCAGCTGGATTAAGTTTTGGACTACCAATCTGAGAAGTCGAATTACCAAGTTCTTTTAAAGTAGCTTGGTAATCCATTAATGGAAGCTTTGATTCAATATTCATTCCTAACACTCTCCTTTTTAGTCTTTAGAAATTTCCAATGCTTTTCGCATCATGTTTTTACTACTTTCAAATGCAGAAACGTTTGCTTCATAGGTACGTACCGTTTCCATCATCTGAACCATCTCGTCACTTATGTTTACATTTGGCAATGAAACATAACCGTTTTCATCCGCATCTGGATGATCTGGTTGATAGACTTGATTGAATTCTTCCTGACTTTCTTCTAAACCAACGACACGAACACCCATACTTTTTGATTGAGGCTGAGCGGCTTGTGTCTGCCATTTCTGTTCTTGTTCTTTCAAACTTTCAGTAAAAAGAACTGTTTTCTTCCTATATGGTTCATTATTTTCTCCACGTGTTGTATTCACGTTCGCTATATTAGTAGAAATCGTATCGAGCTTAAATCGCTCCAATGCAAGTCCACTAGTATTGATGTTAAATGCATCAAAAATCGCCATTTTCTTTCTCCTCCACCTCTAACTATTAATTACAGTATTTAACATATTGTACTGCCCGTTGATTTGACGAACTAATGAATTATAGTAAAATTCGTTCGCTGCTTTTTCCGCCATCTCCATTTCGATGTCAACATTATTGCCATTTTCCTTCGTTGACGTATTCGTTCTTTTGAGGACTTCCGGACCTAAAGTTCCACGTGGATCAACATGACGTTGATTTGTTCGAGTGAGAGGTAAATTGACTTGATTATTTACAGCATCTTTCAATTTGTCCTCAAAAACGACTCGTTCGACTTTAAAATTCGGGGTGTTAATATTAGCAAGATTATTTGAGATAGTCTGTTGTCTCAAGTTTGCCGCGTCCATTGCTTGACGTATCAAAATATTGTTAGTCATTTCCGCATTCTCCTGATTTTTTGTTGTTATTTTACATATCGTTAAAAACGTTTTCTAAAAATATGTATTGAAACTTTCAGCAAACAACTCAATATTGTATACAAATTATCAATATTTTGTTATTTGCACTCTGTTCCCATGGTAATATAGCACGAAAACTTTGTCAAAACCATTTTAACAAATTTCCATTTGTGTTAAAAAACCACCATTTAATTGTATACTTTTTAAACGTAATCAATTAACAGTCATTCTAATTTTGTATATTCACTTGATTTAATGTCTAAGAACCCTTAATATTTAGGATGATATAACCGATATTTAAAGTGTTATAAAAAATTTAAGCTAGGAGAGGAATCATGGATATATTTTTACTAATCGGGATATTTTTAGGACTGTTTGCTGTTATTGTTGGGATGATTGTTAAAGGGGCAAATGTCTTAGCTCTTTTAAACCCAGCTGCGGCGATTATCATATTCATCGGAACATTTGCAGCTTTAATCAACTCATATCCGAGAAAAGATATTAAACGTCTTCCCAAAATTTTTGGCGTCCTTTTTAAAAATCAATCATTCGACACTGGTGAACTTGTTGAAACGATTTTGGGATTGGCACAAAAAGCGCGTCGTGAAGGTGTACTTTCATTAGAAGGAGAAGTTAACGCCTTAGAAAATCCATTTTTAAAGAACGGAATGGAAATGGTAGTTGATGGGATGAACCCTGATCAAATTAAAGAGATTATGGAAAACGAAGTGATGTCTTTAGAAGCTAGACACGGAACTGGAGCAGCTATGATGAAAACTGCTGGATCATCATCACCTACTCTTGGCGTTTTAGGAGCAGTTATCGGCTTAATTGGAGCGCTTGGTAACTTAAATGATGTGGATGCTTTAGGACATATGATTTCTGCAGCTTTCGTTGCTACTCTTTACGGAATATTCTTGGGTTATGTCATCTTAATCCCGTTTGGTAATCGACTTGCTCGTAAATCTCAAGAAGAAGTAGATTATATGCTCATCGCAATTGAAGGGATTCTTGCCATTCAAAGTGGTCAAAATCCAAATACAATTGAACGCAAGCTAAATGGTTTAATGGATCCTAATTTAAGAAATGATGGTAATAAGTAACGAGGTGAAAACATGAAGCGTAGAAAGAAACAAGAAGACCATGTCGATGAAGGATGGCTTTTACCTTATTCTGATATGATGACGTTACTTCTAGCCTTGTTTATCGTAATGTTTGCTATGGCAAAAACAGATACTGGTAAATTAAATGATTTAAGTGATCAATTTAATATTATCCTTTCTGGAAGTGCTACTAGTGGAAATGGTGGCATCTTACCTGCTCATCCTAAAGCTCACAAACAGAAACCAAAACAAGAAGAAAACGAAGAAACCATCAATAAAGCCGGTGAAGATATTAAAAGTGAGTTAACAAAAGCTGGCCATGGTTCTGAAGTACAAGTAAATGAAGAAAAAGATGGCGTTCGTATCATCATTGATAGTGGTTTACTTTTTGCTCCTGGTAGTACAAAAATTCCAAGTTCAGCAAAAGAAGTAATGGAAAAAATCGGAAATTCGCTAAAGAATGTCGAGAATGAAATTATTATCGCCGGATATACTGATAACGTCCCTAACCATACTGCTGAATATCAATCTAACTGGGAATTAAGTGCAGCTAGGGCAATTAGTGTCATGGACGAATTAGTTCAACAAAAAGCTGTCAGCGAGAAGAAAGTCTCAATTCAAGCTTATGGTGAGTTCAGACCGAAAGTTGCCAATAATTCTGAACAAAATCGT
Source organism: Vagococcus silagei (assembly GCF_004795745.1). GTDB lineage: Bacteria > Bacillota > Bacilli > Lactobacillales > Vagococcaceae > Vagococcus > Vagococcus silagei. The sequence continues at coordinate 122,155 of NZ_SDGV01000014.1, forward strand.
GCGAAGAATCGCCGAGTTGAAATCTTTATTGTAAAAAAATAATAAACAACTTAAATAAAAAAATCCTGATTGAACAAAGTAATGAGTCATTACACTGTTTAATCGGGATTTTTTATTGATCTTATTTTTTATAAATTTTATATATATTATATAAGAATATAAATATGCATTTTGTCACTAAAACAGTTTTACTAGCCCAAGACATACAAAAAACCCTTGCTACGCAAGGGTTTTACTTGTTACATTATTTTACTGCATCTTTTAAAGCTTTACCTGGTTTGAATGCAGGTACTTTACTTGCAGCGATTTGGATTTCTTCACCAGTTTGTGGGTTGCGTCCTTTACGGGCAGCACGTTCACGTACTTCGAAGTTACCAAAACCGATTAATTGAACTTTTTCACCTTCAGATAAAAACTCTTGGATTGATGCGAATACAGCATCAACAGATGCAGTTGCATCTTTTTTAGTTAAACCAGTTGCTTCTGCAACTTTTTCGATTAATTCTGCTTTGTTAGCCATCTTAATTTTCACCTCCTCAAAAAGGAATTGATGTATGATTATTCATCATAAGAGTAATCATTTTTGAGTGGTCCAAAAATGATTATTTAAAATATTGATTTCAATATTTCTTTAATCAAGATACCATATGAACCAAGTGATATCAAGGCTTTTCAGTCTTTTATTAGGACTTTTTTTTAATAAATGCCAAGTTATTGCTTAAATTAAAAAACTATGGTAAAATGCAAAATTATTTTCTACGACGTGCAATAATACGAATAGGTGTTCCCTCAAAAACAAAAGCTTTTCTGATTTGGTTTTCTAAGAATCGCGCATATGAGAAATGCATCAATTCTTCTTCATTTACAAATACAACAAATGTTGGTGGTTTGATCGCAACTTGGGTTGCATAAAAAATCTTCAAACGTTTACCTTTATCAGTTGGTGTTGGATTAATTGCCACCGCATCCATGATCACATCATTTAAAACTGATGATGGAATACGTAATGTTTGATTTTGACTCACTTCCTCAATCATCTCTGGTAATAAGTGTAGTCTTTGTTTTGTTTTCGCTGAAACATACATAATCGGTGCATAATCAAGATAGCGGAACTCAGAACGAATATCTTCTTCAAATTCTTTCATCGTATGATTATCTTTTTCTAATGTATCCCATTTATTCACAACAATAATAATCGCTTTACCAGCTTCATGTGCGAATCCAGCGATACGCTTATCATATTCACGAATACCCTCTTCAGCATTTAATACTACTAATGCAACGTCTGAGCGTTCAATCGCTCTTAGAGAACGCATCATGCTATATTTTTCAGTATTCTCATAGACCTTACCTTTTTTACGCATACCAGCCGTATCAATCATAATGAACTCTTGACCACTTGCTGAAACAAAAGAAGTATCAATTGCATCACGAGTTGTTCCCGCAACATTCGAAACGATCACACGATCTTCGCCTAAAAGCGCGTTAATCAATGAAGATTTACCGACATTCGGACGACCGATTAAGCTGAAACGAATAATATCGTCTTCTTCTTCTTGTTCTTCGATACCAAAATTTTGACACGCTTCATCAAGCACGTCTCCCAATCCGATACCATGTGCTCCTGAGACTGGGAATGGATCACCTAACCCTAAAGAATAGAATTCATAAATATCACTTCTCATCTCTGGATTGTCAACTTTATTTACAACTAAAATGACAGGTTTATCACTTTTATACAAAATACGTGATACATACTCATCTGCATCTGTCACACCTTCACGACCACTAACGATTAAAAGAATAACATCACTCTCTTCAATCGCAATTTCTGCTTGATGCTTAATTTGCTCCATAAAAGGCTCATCGCTCATCTCAATACCACCAGTATCGATAATATTAAACTCACGACCTAACCATTCACCTTGAGCGTAAATGCGATCACGCGTTACTCCTGGTTCATCTTCGACGATAGAAATACGCTCGCCTGCAATTCGATTAAAAATGGTAGATTTTCCGACGTTCGGACGACCGACAATTGCTAATGTTGGTTTTGTCATTTTTAGTCACCTCCTATATTTATCAACTAATAGATTCCTAATGTAGTTTATCCGATACTTGCACCTCATGCAAGTGAAAGATACAAATACATCAACATTTTAATACTCTAACTCATCATATATTGTTTCAGTTCTTGTGCTTTGAAACCACAGTTTAACCCAACTAACATTCTAAGACGTGCTTTTTGTCCCGACAAGCCTTTAACTAAAGTAATACCCATCTTAGATAGGGGAATCCCTCCACCAGGATAATCATAAATATCTTGCGCTATTCCATTTGAACATCGCGAAACAAGTGCAATCGGAATTTCCTTATCAATTAAGCGTTGTAGCGATTCAATGACACTAGGTGGCATGTTACCAGCACCCAGTGCTTCAATCACAATACCATCGACATCTTGCTTTTCAATTAAATCAAAAATAAAGGAATCCATCCCTGCATATGCTTTGATTAAAAGCACATTTCCTGTCACTGTATTAATATCGACAATTCGTTGATCAACAACATCTTTAATAAAGATGACCTTTTTTTTAGAAATAATCCCAATTGGCCCAAATGTTGGTGTTCTAAAAGTATCAACACTTGTGGTATGAGTTTTAGTCACAAATTTGGCTGCATGAATCTCATCATTCATCACGACAAGTACGCCTTGATTTTTTGATTCTTCATTTGCAGCCGTAATAATTGATTGTAAATAGTTGTATTGGCCGTCTGAACCTATTTCATTGCTAGATCGCATTGCGCCCGTAATGACAACGGAAATTTGTTTTGATACCGTCATATCTAAGAAATACGCTGTTTCTTCAAGGGTATCCGTTCCATGTGTAATCACGACACCATCAAACCCTTGCTTTTGTGCTTCAACAATGCGTGTCTTTAACTGTAACATTTCTTCAGGTCTAATGTGTGGTGAAGGTAAATTAAATATTTCTTCAACAGTCACTTCGATATCTTTAGGTAAAAATGCCATTGGGTCCATCAAAGGATGATGTGAAGTAGGTGTGACGCCTCCTTCTTCTTGAACCATTGATATTGTACCTCCTGTATGTAACACAAGTACTCTTTTCATATGTCACCTCAACAAATTTATTTTCTATGTCAACAATAGCACAAATGTGACCTTTAAATAAACCCGCTTATTTATTAATTTTCTTTAAATGTTGACAATTGTTTTTTTAATCAGAAAACTTTTCATGTATGCTAAAAAGCGAAAGGAAGTGTAACCATGTTAAAAAAAATTGATTTTAAAATTTTCATCCCCTATCTCTTATTAAATATGATTAGTTTACTAATGATTACCAGTGCGAGTTCATATCATCTTGATCAAATGCAAAAAAATACAATGAGTACGGGCGTAAAACAAGGTGTCTTTTTAATCCTTTCACTTATTTTAATCGCTATTATTTTAAGAATAAAATTAAGTATTTTTAAAAGTAATATTTTTCAATCATTGATGATCATCGGGTCTTTTGTCTTACTGTTTATCACAAGTATTTTAGGTTTAGGTACTGTGGTTGGAGGCGCACAGCGCTGGCTTGAATTTGGCCCCTTTCGTATTCAACCTTCTGAAGTGATGATGATTACTGTGATTCTCTTTTGCGCCGTACAGTTTTCAAAGAAAGGAAAAACATTACAACACTCATTTTTTAAATCAATTCTAGTACCTGGTTTAATTGTTGGGAGTTTGATTTTTTTAACACTGATTCAACCAAATGTTGGCGGCGCAGCTATTCTTACTTTACTATTTTTCACAATGATTTTCGCTAGTGGTATCTCATATTTATATTTTCTTGGCGGTCTTCTAGGTGTGTTTATCATTAATTTCCTTGCTACATCGCTGATTATGTTTAAAGATGGTGCACTCTTACCACAAAAGTATGCTTATATTTTTGATCGATTTGCTGTCATGAAAGACCCTTTTGCTTACTTTTCAACAAATGGGTATCAACTTTCGAATTCATATATTGCCATTCACAATGGCGGTTGGTTTGGCCAAGGTTTAGGACAGAGTATTCAAAAGAAAGGTTTTCTTCCTGTAACAGAAACCGATTTTATTTTCTCTTTAATCACAGAAGAACTTGGCATTATTGCTTCAATTGGTATTTTACTGCTACTTTTTCTCTTAATTTTAAGAATATTGGCCATCGGCGTTCAAATTCAAGACCCGTTTAATTCCTTAGTCTGCTTAGGAACTGGTGCTGTCTTACTGATTCAAACTTTTGTCAACTTAGGTGGAATTTTAGGTATTATCCCCTTAACTGGTGTGCCATTACCATTTATGAGTTATGGTGGTTCTAATTTATTAACACTTTCAATTCTCATTGGTATCGTGATGAAAATTAGTGCTGTTGAACAAGAAAAAAGAAGCATGCAATATGCTTCTCAAATGAATCCGAGTTTCTCAAAATAGTTAATCTTGTTGATTTAACCATTGATTCAAAACTTTAATATAACGCTGATTTTCGTCAACATAAGGCATATGACGACTCTGTCTAAATAACTCCCATCGCACATTAGAGAGATGATCAACCATTGTTTTTGACACAAATGGCGTTGATAAATCTTCTGTGCCACTTGTGACTAACACCGGGATTTCAATTGTTGCTAATTTTTCAGTATAATTGAAATCTTTTAGTGTGCCTGTTGGCATATATTCGTTGGGTCCCCAAGCAGTTTGATATGCTTGAACGCCGCTATTTTTAGGTCTTCTTAATGGTTCTGGTGAAGCCTCAGTCGGACGGTCACCTGCATATTTCTGCATAAAATATGCATTGGCCTCTAGATAATCAGTTGATTTAAAATTCTGTGTTTGTTCAGCTTTTGCAATCGCTTCTTGGTGTACTTCTGGCAAGAAACGAATCAATCTTGCTTGTTCTTCAGCCCACAGCTTAGCTGACGATAGTGTGCTCGAAAAAACAGCACTCTTAACATTTTTGGGCTGATAATCACAAAGGTAAGCAATAACTAACATACCACCCCATGATTGACCCAACAAATGACAGTCTTCAATGCCTAGATGTTTTTTTAAAGCCATCAATTCTTCAATCCAAGTTTTGGCATGCCATAAATCTGGTCGATCAGGCATACTCGAGCGACCACAACCTAATTGGTCATACATGATAATTTGACGCCCCTCATTAGCCAGTTCGTCTAATAATTCAAAATAATTATGCGTTGAGCCCGGTCCACCATGAATTAATATGAGTGGCGCTTTTTTTGTGCTCTTCTCACCGACAACTCGGTAATATGTTTCATATCCTAAATAAGGCATAGATCCTTCTAATATCTGCATCAATTGTTCCTCACTTATTCAATATCTTCAACTGGACAATCATATGTCTCAATATTTAAAACATCGATAATTTTTGGCAATTCTTTCACTAAAACAACCATCGTTTGATCTGGTCTTCCCGGAGCAAAAACAAGTTTTTCGTGTTGCAATAGCTCAGCGTCCACAATGACTGGCACATGTTCTTTGTAACCAAAAGGAGAAACAGCACCCGGTTTTTGACCCGTTTTTGCTTCCATATCTTCAGGTTTTACTACCGATAATTTTTGACCCACAATTTTTTTAATCTTTTTAAAATCAGTCGCTTTTGTTGTAAAAGTTAAATAAACAAAATTATCGCCTGCTTTATTTTTTAAAAATAAACTTTTAGTTTCAGTGCCATTAAATCCTTGTTCAGCTTTAATCACTAAAGCATCTTCATTCGTATAAATCGCACGATGATTATACAACTCAAAATAGATATTTTCTTCTTTAAATTTTTTTGCTAAATCAATCATCATTTTAATCACGTCCTTTTATTTTTAACACTACCTTATTTCACTTGAAAAGGCAACGACCTACACACTCGTTAGCGAGGAATGAAGGTCGAGATGATTGGTTCAGGTTGACTAGGTTGATTCATAACTGCAAGATCAAAAGCACGCAAACCAATCTCTTTAAAGCGATGTTCAACGGTTGGCAAACCTAATAAGCGGCCACTAATTTGGTTTTCTTGACCAATAATAAGCGGCATTTCCTGCTCACTCTCTAAAAATGCCTCATAAACGCCAGACGCCACATCATCACCATTTGAGAAAATACACTCAAATTTTTCTCCAGCGTTTATTCTTTTGAGCATCGCCTCTTTGGCGTCAACATTTGAAATAATACCTGTAATGATTTCTTCCTTGTGTGGTGTCTCTGCATACACCTTTCGAAATGTATCAATCGTAACTTGACTGGTAGTACTCTTATCATATGAACGACTTAACAGAATATGCATCTGTTTAATCCCTTTTTCTTTTAACCATGAAAAAACTTCTACATAAGCCCCTTCTCGTTCTGGATAAACGGATAATATTTCCTTCCGATTCGTTTTTTCGCAGCATACAATCCGGCCGTACTCTGAATATTCTGCTAATGTTTCTAATGAAATACCATGTGAGGTAAAAATTATCGCATCAATTGCTTTTTGTCGCAATTGCTCCAAATACTTTAGTTCTAAATCTTCATCGTATTTTGATGGTAAGATCACAATTTGATATGACGTTGAAATAGCACGTTCAATTATACCGTTTAAAATTTCTGTAAAAAAAGGATGTTTTGTGTGTGGTAATACAACACCAATATTATAGGTGTTACCAAAGCTCAAATTCCGTGCCATCGCATTGGGAACAAATTCAAGTCGTGTCATTGTTTCCTCGATTGCCTGCTGTGCTTTTTTAGAAACATGTTTATGTCCATTAATAACCCTTGAAACAGTTGCCACAGAATAACCACTTTGTTTCGCAATATCATAGATATTTGCCACAAATACTCACTCCTTTTATTTTGGTAAACAAAACTTTTCAATCCCGTAAGCAACACCGTCTTGAAGATTACTCTTTGTAATGTGTAACGCATACTCTTTGATTTCATCTTGAGCATTTCCCATCACAATGGGCATTCCTACTAATTTTAACATCGAGATATCATTGTGACCATCACCAAAAGCTGCAATGTCTTCTTTCTTTAGGTTCTCTAAAGCCATAATTTTTTGAATCGCTAAGGCTTTTTGTGCTTGGTTTGATGTCACCTCTAAAAAGATTCCTCCCGAACGATGAACCGCAATCGAGTCAAAGCCTAAACTTAATATATATTCGTGTATTTCATCTAATTGTTTTTGATCAAAAACAATCAACATCATTTTGAAAATTTTACGCTTTTTAGCCCGGAATAGTTCTGCCAATGATGTCAGTTGGACATTACATCTCGTTGCTTGATGCTGCAAATCAATACCTCGATCTTTTAAATCCGAAAACCAATTTGCTTCATCATAAACACTTAAACTGACTTGAGGATACTTCTCTCTAATTGTTCGACTGATTGTTTCAATCACTTCTAATTCTAAATAATTTTCATGTAATAGTTCAAAACCACCATCAATTACTTTATAAATCAGACCACCATTAAATCCAATTTGATCTTCTGTCAAACCTAGCCGCTTGATTGAAGGCGCCATTTCAATTGGCGCACGACCAGATACTAGTGTCAAAGGGATTGGCATTGTTTTAATAGTATTCATATTAGCATTACTAATTTCACCTTGTTTATTTAATAGAGTTCCATCCATATCCGAAAAAATTCGTTTTATCATTGATTATCATTCCTTGTCTTTTTTATAGGGCCATGATAGAGGGTAAGCATTGGTATTGTTCTATTTATCATGCTCGTATTATTTATTGTTCATCTAAAGAGCAAACTTTATCACCTCTATTTACGGGGACTGAAAGCTGGAGTTCGGCACTAAGTCAATCATGATATTCTGGCAAAAAACGTCAGATTATCATGCTCACCTTACTGCTCACTCCAAAACGCTTTCTTTACCACCTCTATTCTAACTGTTGTAACCCGTTTTAGGTCAACAAAATAGTTTGTTTTAATTTTATTTTTCCTATTTATTCCTTTCAGTTAGGAAAATTAACGTAAACAACTCTTGACTTTATTCCTTTATTTTCCTAAAATAGAGAAAAAGTAGGAAAGTAGGTCTCGCTATGAAACAGGTTATCCGTGAAAATAAACATTTTATTATTTTGATTAGTCTTACAGCCATTGTGACAACCTTAACTTCTTTAATTGCCCCCATTTTATTACAAATTGCCCAAAAAGACAAAACGCTCAACGGAAATCTATTAGTCATCATTTTTTTGGCCATGCTCAGCTCTTTTATTATCCAAATGTTCATCATGGTTTATAAAGAGAATTACGCTGCAAAATTTAATACTGATTATTTGTTTAACTTACTAACAAAGATGTATGACCTTGAATATGATGCATTTCTTAAGCTCGAATCAAGTTACCTCATTAATCGAATCTTTAGTGCAGTCGATGCTTTATATCAATTTTTAATTTCAAGTTTTAGTACGGGAGTTAGATCGGGATTCACAATTATCCTATCCTTGACTCTCATTCATTTTATTTCAATTAAACTAAGTTTTTTTATGTTTCTCTTAATTCCAATTAACTATTTTGGTTTCAGATATATCAACAAACAACTTAAACAACGTCTAAACGATATGCAAAAATCAGCAGCTCAGACGAATAAAAACTTGATTGCTACTTTCGGTAATCATGACGCGGTAAAAATTCAATTAAACGCTCAAACCCTTCATCATTTACTGTATGTAAACATTAGCGACATGTATCAGACTGTCGCAAAATTAAATAAATTTGCGCAAACAACGAGTAGTTTCTTAACGTTTCTGAATCAAACTTTTCAAACTTTTGTCTTGATTCAAACTAGTCTTTTGATTAGCCAAAATCAATTACCACTTGCAAATTTAATTATCGTCAGTATTTTACTCCCATTATTTTTTGCTTCCCTGGGTGATTTAACAAAAATGAATATCGATTATAATACGTTAACTTCAACACGAGATTTTATTGAAACTGACTTAGATCAAAACTTAGAAATAAAGGGTAACCAATCTATTGAACAGATTACTACTCTTTCGCTAAAAAATCCCAGCTTTCATTTACAAGAAGAAATCTTTGGTTATACTATTGATATAGAGATGGAAAAAGGTGACATTATCTACCTCACTGGAAAATCAGGTTGTGGGAAATCATCATTATTAAAACTACTACTTCAATTCAGGCATTCTGAAGGTATATACATTAATCAAATGCCTATCAATCAAATCTTGCAAACCAGTTTAAGAGCAAAAATTGGTTATCTATCGCAGAATCCATTAATCTTAACAGCGACAATTGAGGAAAACATTGGCTTAGGAACAAAACTAACGAGTAGTCAAAAAGAATACCTTCGCAATACGAAAATTCTTGAACCCATTTTTGAAACAAAGTCTTGGGATACTCTTTTAACTGAAAATGGTAGCAATCTATCTGGTGGTGAAAAACAGCGTCTTGCAATCGCCCGACTCTTAATGACTGATGCCGATTTATATATCTTGGACGAATGTACTAGTAATATTGATGAAGAAGCTAGTTTACACATTTTTAAGACATTGCTCTCGCACGCTGAAGGTAAAATTGTCATCTATACTTCTCATGATCAAACCAATCAAATTCACGCAACCAAAACTATAAAACTTTAACGGAGGACATTGAAGAATGCTAACTGTTGAACAACTTGCTGAAGAATTAAATGTGACCACCCGCACCATTCGTAACTATCTAAAGGAAGGAAAACTGACGGGAACAAAAGTAGGGGGACAATGGCGTTTCACCGAACAAAATATTTACGATTTTTTTGGTAAAACAGATGATTTAAACGAAGAAAACAACCTAGCTTTAAACTATTTAAAACAGGTACCGGAACTAAACCAAGGCTTAACTGTCCTAACATTTCAATTCGATTCAGATCAAGCAATCAGCCTCTTTCGCGACAAAACGTTAGCACACTTTAATCTAATGTATGCTGAAAGTTCTGTTACTAAAAAATTTAATTATCAATTGTTACCACAAAAATTTATTCGGATCACTCTAACCGGTCCAAACTACTATCTGATTGATTTTTCAACATGGATTACTCATCATTTTGAATTGTTGAATTTAAAATGATGACGAAAGGAAAACAATAATGAAACTTACTGACTTTGCATGGACACGAACACCGAAATATTATTGGCTTAATGATGATAAAATCGACATTTTAACTCAACCTAAAACAGACTTATGGCAACGTACCTATTATCATTTTCAGAATGATAATGCTCCTGTCTTTCAAATCAATACCGCTCTTAAATCTTTCAGTTTTAGTGTTAAGACCGATTTCAAAGATAGTGCTGTCCGATTCGATCAATGCGGCATTGTTATGTATCTCAATAGCGAAAACTGGCTCAAAGCGTCAATTGAATATGAAAATGATACTTTTCAACATTTAGGTAGTGTTGTCACAAATCACGGCTTTTCTGACTGGGCTACGACTGAGATTGATAGTTCGCAAAAAACGATGTGGTATCGCTTGAGTCGCCGAGATCAAGATTTTTGTATTGAACACTCCACAGATGGTATTTACTTCCATCAAATGCGTATTTGTCATATGCATGAAGCTTATGAAGATGTTCAGTTTGGTATCTACGCATGTTCACCTGAAGACTCTTCCTTTAAAGCAAGCTTTTCTGAATTTAAATTTGGCGAATGTCTATGGTTACCTCACGATGGTCAACAACCAGATTAGACAAAAAGCAGTTTCTTAGCGGAAATATATTCCGTTGAGAAACTGCTTTTTTAGTATCGTTTAAATCCATTAAGCGTTACTTCCTTTGTTTAATACTAAAATATTTTTTACCGTATTGGCTGCTTGAGTTAAATTCTTTACCGCATCAGACAACGCTTGTTCCAAAGTACAGACTTTAGTAATCATTGGCACCACTGCATGAATGCCAACTTCTTCATATTGTCGACTTTCACCTTCAAATGAACCAACAAATGCGATCACTGGTACATCTTTTTTTTGAGCTAGACGACTAATACCAACAGGCACTTTTCCTTTTAGACTCTGAGAATCTAATTTCCCTTCTCCAGTAAAAATTAAATCCGCTTGAGCAATTTGATCTAGAAGCTGAAAATATTGGGCAAGTAAATCAATTCCAGAAACCATTTCTGCTTGTAGTAATACTCTTAAACCAATTCCTAAACCACCTGCTGCTCCGTCGCCAGCTACATTTTCACAAGAACTTGTTAAAGTTTTATGATAAGACAACATGTCTGCTTCGTATTGGTTCATATCAGAATCTTTAAGTCCCTTTTGTTTGCCAAACATTTGTACGGCACCCGCTTCACCAGTTAGAAAACTGTCCACATCAGATGCAAGAATAAACTCGACATCTCGTATTCGTGGGTCGACATTATCATAGGATATCGTGCAGATTGAACCAAGTGAATTGCCAATCGGTTCTAATAATTTTCCCTCAACATCAAAAAATGCAACTCCTAAGGCCGACATTGCCCCAATGCCACCATCAATCGTTCCAGTTCCACCTAAGCCAATGATAATCTTTTTTGCCTGATTAGAGAGTGCAACTTGAATCGTTTGACCAACACCAATAGTACTTGTTTGCCGCGGATGGCTTATATTGTTATCCGTTAAGAGATGAATCCCAGCAGTATTCGCAGATTCAATAACAGCAAGTTTTTCTTTTTCAAGCCAAGCATAATGCGCCAGCATCTCTCGACCTGCTAAATCCGATACTTTAGCCAACTTCTCTTCTGTTGCACAATTTTGGAGAAATGCCGCAACTGTTCCTTCACCGCCATCAGCAATTGCTAATTCTGTCACTGAAAATATTTCATCAGAAAAAACCTCAGAAATTATCGCATTAGCTTCTATACTTGTTAAAGACCCTTTCATAGAATCAATAACCGACAAAATTCGCATCTTTTTCATCTCCACTTCATTCACGCAATTTACTAAACATTCAGATTTCGAATGATAAATTCTTGATTAATATTAAATATTCTTGGTTCCGTTTCTTTTAATAGTTCCTCATCTAATATAATACTAGAAACTTGCGTATTATCATATGAACTATAATAGTATGTTCGACTCTCATTACACATGGTACCAATATATTGAGAATAGTCGTTCGTTTCACGGTCCGTCACAACAACACCTTTAGGTATAAAAACTGTTGATAAAATATGATAGGCATTTAGAACACCTTCTGCTTCATTTTGAGCTTCAAGTGTATGCTCTTTGAAAAAGGCTGCACGGACAAATCGATCTGGTGGCGTATAACTACCTGGTAGACCTAAACTTCCTGTTCCTTGCGAAAACGGTACCGCTGTATATTGACCAAATTGACATGAAGGACGTTGCCTATTTGATAGATTTAAATAATTTCTTAAATTATCCAAGTGCCACTCTAAACAAGGCGTATTAGTCATCACCCCAACCGGATTAGGTTTTAATTTTAGTGTTTTTTCAGTTGGTTCAATCACACAACAATTACCGTCACAATCAGTTAAAATCCAATGAAGCGGCGTTACAATGCCCATGACTGGTACTTTTGCTTCGACAAGTCGTATCTCTGAAAGTAGAATCCTTACATCTTCAATCGAAGCGCAATTGCCAAGTAAAAAGGTAATAAACTCGTGTGGTGCCAAATTTATCATGTCCGGGTCAAGTGAACTTTGATACTTTGCCTCACCAGGTAAATAAAGTTCAGCAATTGCTAAGCCTTTTTCGTTTACACCATCGGCAACAAAATAATGATCAGCTAACTTTTTTCCCGCCCCTACGAATCCAAATTTATTTTCTCTAAGCTCACCTTCAATGGTTGATTTCCATTGATATCGTCGTGGCATAAAGATTGGATTCGGATTTAATTCATAGGAAAAATCCATTGTTCTTGAAAGTAAATGTTTTTGATCTGCTGTTTTAAAATAAATACTTGTACACATATGGCACCTCCATTTAAGATAGCAACACTGCTTATTTAATTACATTAACTGTTATTCGTTTTTCGTCCAGGTCATGATATACTCAACTTCGTTATTTTCTTCTTCCAATTGTTCTACAGAAACAATAAATCCTTGTTGAATGTAAAACTGATAGGCAGCATCATTTCGTTTATACACAGCGAGTTCTAATTTTTCGTGGTCTCCTTTAGCCTCTTTAATTAAACACTTACCAATCCCTTTTCCTCTATAAGAAGATTTAATAAAAATTCCGGCAATATAATCATCCATAATTCCCATAAAACCAACAATTTCTTCTTCCATGTAATATAGATATAAATCTGACTCCGGTAACATTTTTTTAACTTCCGCATAATGATGATCCCAATAGCTCTCGGAAATAAATTCATGTGCTTCTTTATTCGCAGTCAACCAAATATCTGAAATCGTATCAAGTTCGGTTTGTGTGATTTGACTTATTTTTTTGATCATTTTTCTAAACTCCTATCTCAATTTTTATTTGCTGGATAAGTTGATGAACCGTTGATTTAACTCTCGTTGACATCAAATTCATCGACTTTCCCGTTAGATACTCATCAAGAGCAGCCAAAATGACTTTTGTCTCAATTGTGCTAAAGTTTTCCACGACATAATTTGCAGCTTTATTTTTTGAGATAAACTCTTGTGTTTTAAGTGTATAGAGCATGCGACACAAAGTAAGAATAACATTTGATTTATCACCATCTAGTTCTGTAACTAAAATGTCAAGTTGATCACTAATTGCAAGTTTAACATCACTAAATGGTACATTGGGAAGTTGCTTGTCTTTACCAATTAACAAGATACCTTGCTTTTGGATTTGATATAACAAAATGGTTAAGTCTGGATTGATGAGTCGTTGTGAATACTCTCCTAATTGATATTCCTCCCTTAACCATTCTCCATATATGAAGTCTTGCGTTATTGGGTGTTTCCAAGGGTGCAAATCTTCAAGTACAACACTTGTCAATTCAACATAACGAATTTTATCAGTTGTCCCTATTTCACGTGAGTTATTCATTAACTGCTTTGTAATAAGTCCCCTCTTCCTATTCGGAATCGTGCTCTTCGTGATTGCTAAAAAATCTAAATCGCTGTTTACCTTTAATCCTTCATCAACAGCTGAACCAAATAAGTAAAGAGATATCAACTTGGAATCTAATTCATATTCAATCATTGACACAATTTTTTTCACTTGAATTCTATCTTGTTCAGATAGATTGCTATTATTTAAATCCATTAAATACCACCTCAAAAAAATTAGTTACATATATGATAAGTTTAGAATTTAAAAGAACACATTGTCAAACTATTCAATAAATAAACTAATAAATATATTCCAAGACTAGTTCATCATCATCAATGATGCGGCCAGTATGTAAAAATCCGAGCTTGAGATACAATTTTTCAGCTACTTTATTTTCTGGTTCAAAGCTTGTATACACACATTTTGGATTAAATTCGTTTTTAATTAGCTTTAGTATGTTCTTCATCGCTAGAGAGCAATATCCTTTTTGCTGGAATTTTTCGTCAATTAATAATCGCGTCACCCAATATTGATTGTCGTCAGGATCTAAAGAATACATGATAAATCCGACCATTTGCTCTTCATCATAAATAGCGAATGGTTGGTTTTCTGTAAAAATTTTGGCTTCTGCTAACGAATACATTGTTGATGCTACAAAATCTTCTTGTGCTTCAGTCACATCCAAAAAGAGACATTCATCAAAATTTTATCTAGTAATTTGATTAAATAAAATCATCGTCTATACCTACTTTCTATTATTTATGACTGAATTATACGATATCTTACACTGACAAGCATGTCACTTTTTCTGTATCTTTAAGAATTCTTAATAAATTTTATTAAAAAAGTAATAGACAAATATACATCCTGATGTTACGATTGTGTTACAAATAAGTTACAAACATTTATGTAGCGTTACAAAAATTAAGGAGCTGAAAATCATGAAAAAAAATCAAGTTATTACAACCGGTATTATTCTTAGTCTATTTACATTATCATCTCTTGCTAGTACTTCCGCTATTGTATTTGCCGACTCTACTTCAACGACAACAAATACAACTGAAGTTAAACCCACTAATACGACAGAGACAAAACCAACAACAACAGAAACCAAACCAATTAAAGAAATCATCACACTACCAAACTCAGGATCTGTTTTAGTCAATTATCAAGCTGGTCAAAAAGCAAGTCCCGCTGATTTTAAAAATGGTTTAGAAGAAATACATAATCTTAAATTTATTGAACTTAAATTCAAAGATGGTCTCACTCCTATAACTGATAAATCTGGCGTTAAAACTATTGAACTTATTGGAACAATCAACAGTGGACAGCAATACTTAATGCCTGCAAACTATTCAGTGACTGTAACTAATACTGAGCTCAATATTTCTAATGTGGCTTATAACTTTAATACTCAAACATTGAGTGGAACAACTAAACCAGGCGCAGCAGTTTCAATCGTTGGAAAAGATGGCGGAAATGGCATTGTTGATGCTGATAAAAATGGAGACTTCAGCATTTCGGCACCAGCAAAAGCAGGAGATATTATTTATATTACAGCTTCTGATAGCACAGGTGTTGGTGAAAAATTTACCTTTGTCGTTCCAAAACCTGAACCAATTATCGACCCTGTAAAACCAACTACTACGAATACAACTAAACCTATTACAACTACACCAACTAAGAAACTCCCTCAAACCGGGGAAAAAGCAACTCACTTCACACTACTAGGCATTTCATTAATTAGTACTGCTCTTGGTATGAGTATCTTACTAAAAAAACCATAGATAAATAAAAAAGAAAATCGAATGAGTCAAAACAAGGATTCATTCGATTTTTCAATTTCTGAAACTTTTCATTTGCAATTTTCTTTTTAATATAATATACTAATAATGGAATTTCGTTATGAACGTTTTAGTTGCCTTTCATCAACATACAGAAAGGAGAATGCTATATGACATTCAATAACAAAAAATTGGAGTACCGCGTAACATTAGATACTAATCTAAACTTATTCATCGTTTTCTCAAAAGAAAATGAAAACAAAGTTGCAACTGGTACTACCATTCAACAAGCAGTAAAAGAATTACAAAAAATTGTATAAGGAGTTAACAACCCAAATGAACGATTCGGATTCTTATTATTACTGAAAGCATTTACCTCTTCCATGAAAGGTGAATGCTTATTTTTTTGTTAAAAAATTTACTTAATCCCTATCTTTACATCTTTGTTTATTAATTTTTCCTTAAGAATTCAGCGTACCTATCAGTTTCATACGATATAATATTTGTATTAATATGTCATAGGAGGGCTCACATGAACTACAAAACAAGATCTTGCTCGTTAGATTTTGATATTAAAGAAAATACTTACAATTTGCAAAGAAACGTAGGAGATCAAATCACATTTCACGTTTTAAATGATACACGAAACTATTCAGGGATCATCTTAAAGAAATATACTAACAGCTGTCTCGTAGATATTTCGATGAATTGTAATCTCACTGAAGAAGAGCAACGAGCGTTTAATGGTCGGATCGTTATTTCTTATAAAATGATTGTGTAGTGCAGTTTAAAAGCGTTATTTTTAAATCTCCTTTATAAAACTTACGAATTGTCTATCTTTTAGTGGATAATTATCAATCTCTGAATTTATTTTAAAGCCAAATTTTGGGTAGTATGACACATCTTGATAACTTGTTGTATAAAGAAAGAGATATATACAATTTTTTTTTTAGGCAAATTTTATAATCAAGTTAGCCACTTGAAACATTAAAAAAACGTCATAGCGAAAATTCATGTATTATTAGGGTTCCAACACCAACTAATAAAGGATGATTTCACTATGACGCAAACTAAGATTATCACAAAAACAACTAAAGGAAAACACTTATCTCTTAAAGAACGTATCTCTATTGAACGTTGGAAACAAGATGGCGACTCAAATCGTGAGATTGCGAAGCATTTAGGTCGTGCGCCATAAACGATTAATAATGAAATTAAACGTGGGATGACGACTCAAATCAGCCAACGGAAACAAAATGGAAAAGTGTATCAATATCTACACACATTATATTTAGCTGATGTTGCCGAGCGTAAATACCATGAGAATCGTCAAAATTCGGGACGCCGGATGAAGTGGGTTGATTTTCCTGACATACTTGGAAAGTTGGATGACCTGATGAGTGGAAAAAATTGCTTCTCACCAGATATCGCCTTGTATATTTTGAGAAATAATGGGGACTTTTTAGCGAGTGAATTGCCCAGTACTTCTACTCTTTATCATTGGATTGATCAAGGTTTTCTAAAAACAAAAAATATTGATTTACTTTACAAGATGAGTCGCAATACCAAGAAGAAAAAAGCGAGAAGAAACAAGACCAATCTAGGTATATCAATTGATAAAAGACCACAAGTTATCAATACAAGAGCGACTTTTGGGCACTGGGAAATTGATACCGTTGTTGGTTCATTAAATAGAAACGAACCCGTTTTATTAACGTTAACTGAAAGGCTAACACGCTTTGAACTTATATAAAAAGCACTTTTTGGTTTAATGAAAGCATTGGGCCATAATTTTTCAAAAATCTTTCAGTCCATCACATCTGATAATGGGATAGAATTTTCAGGTTTAACCAGTCTCTTTCAAAATGAATTGGCGGTCTATTTCACACATCCTTATTCATCTTGGGAACGTGGGACCAACGAAAATCATAATCGAATGATTCGTCGTTTCATACCTAAAGGGACAAAAATCAGTACAGTTAGCGTATCAAACATAAAATATATCCAACAGTGGATGAACAATTTACCAAGAAAGATGATGAGCTATGCAAACACCTTATGAGTCTTTTATTAACGAAATCTGTAAATTAAAACTGGACTTAACGCGATTTGACATATTTACTAGGAATTTTAAATGACGTTAGACACTTTACAGGTGGCTAACTTGTACTTGAAATTTTCGGCTTTTATAATAATCAAGAATAGATAAACCATCATCTAATGCGTTATAAACGTTATAGATAGTCTGTCTAGAACGTTTCAATTGTTTAGCAACAAAAGTTACTTTCTTCTTTTAATAGTAATATGATTCTATTAAAACGAGTTCGTCTGTAGTAAGATGTGTATAGGTCATTTGTGATCGCTCTCCTTGTTTTCTTTGGTCGGAAATACAATTTGAGTTTATCACAAATGATTTTTTAGTTGTCTAGCTTAATTTTACAATCGGCGTAAATCAAGTAGAGGAATAAACCTTTAGGTTTATTGCCCCTCTCACACCACCGTACGTACGGTTCCGTATACGGTTTGGATTTGAGTCAATATCT
>NZ_SDGV01000015.1 GCF_004795745.1 Vagococcus silagei
TAATTATAACAGATGGGGAGGTTCTTATTTTTATTGCTTTTAGAACGTTAATGTATCAAGGCATTACGATTATGAAATTTGCTCAATGAAAGAAATAGTATGAAAAAGAGGGATAAGGATGTATACGTACCAAGAAGGTGTGCCAAAAGAAATTGATAAGATCGCACAATTATATCAACGCTTAGAATGGGATAAGGTAGGGTTGACATCTGTTGAGCTAGAACAAATGTTTAGAGGAAGTTGGCTTGTACTTTCTGTTTATGATGGCGCTAAGCTGATTGGAACAGGCCGTATTCTATCTGATGGTGTCATCACAGGATTAATTTGTGGTGTTGGCGTTGACCCAGATTATCAAGGTGAAGGTGTTGGTGGAAAAATTGTGAATTATTTGGTTGATAAATTAGTGGATGCCCGAATTTATCCGCAGTTGTTGTGTGAAGCTTATTTAGAGGATTTTTACAAAACGCTTGGATTTGAGACATTTACAGTTGGGATGAATTATCCTATTCAAAGGTAGCAAGAAAAATAAAAAGCCAGATACTGACATTTTTTTGTGTCAAAGGCTGTTATAATTTATTTATTCGAACACAGCGAGGAGGACTGTCTGTGAAAATTATTGTGACACAGCCATTCAAATGGGAGCCAATTCTTGATTACTTAAACCGAGATGCATTAGAGCCGATGTACCAAGTGATTGATGGCCGCGTGCGACGAGCCTTTGAAGTTGATGGGAAAATAATAATCTGTGAAATCACTTATGATGAACTGGATAAGTGCCTTTGTGTTACATTTTTGAATCATCAAAAAGTTTCACCAATTGGAGAGCAAGAAATTGCTGACTATATCTCGGAGTGGTTAGATTTAGACTATCACTTGGAAGCCTTCTATCAATTCGCAGAAACGGACGAATTACTGGCTGAACTGATTCCTCAATTTTATGGCTTGCGTTTGGTAGGTGTCCCTGATTTTTATGAAGCGCTTGTTTGGGGAATCTTAGGTCAACAAATTAATTTGTCTTTTGCCTATACATTAAAGAAAAGATTTGTGGAGAAATACGGGAAAAAAATTGAGTATCAAGATGAGGTTTATTGGATTCATCCAAAAGCAGAAGATGTTGCCAAAACAACGCAAGAAGACTTATTGTCTTTACGCTTAACGCAACGAAAAGCAGAATACTTATTAGATGTTTCAAGACGTGTGGCATCGGGAGAAATGAGTAAATCATACTATCTTAACTGTGACTCAGCAAAAGAGGCTGAAAAAGACTTAATCAAAATACGCGGGATTGGTCCTTGGACTGCGAATTATGTGTTAATGAGATGTTTGAGGATGGGTGAAGCTTTTCCGATGAAAGATATTGGTTTGTTAAATGGCATTAAAACAATCCGTGGATTAGATGAAAAACCAACGTCAGGAGACTTGTTAGCACTTAAAGATCAGTTTGGTGAATGGTGTAGTTATGCCACATTTTATATTTGGCGCGTCTTGTATTAAAGTTTAAGAAAGAAGGGATTTCAATGTTATCAAAATTCTATTATCAGTCACCACTTGGCGAAATGGTCGGTCTCTTACGTGGAGATGCGCTTGTTGGGTTATGGTTTGCTGAGCAAAAATATTACGGTGGGAAATTTAATTTAACAGACATCTCGACAGAAACGTCTGAGACGACGAAAAAAACGATGCTGTGGTTAGATGCTTATTTTAATGGAGACTGCGTTGATTCACAAACATTGTCGCTATCACCTGAAGGAACACCATATCAAAAACGTGTTTGGCAAGTCTTAAGTCAAGTGCCATATGGTGTAAAGACAACTTATAAAGCAATTGCTGAGGAGCTAAATCGACTTTATCCGGATAAACCAACATCTCCTAGAGCGGTGGGGGGAGCGGTGGGGCATAATCCAATTTCAATCATTATCCCATGCCACCGTGTTGTTGCAGTTAATCAAGCCTTGACTGGTTATGCGGGAGGATTAGATCGTAAAGTGGCATTACTAGAAATTGAAGGTCGATAGTTGAGAAAGTGAGTGATTTTACATGACTGTTTCAGATCAAGAATGGCAAGCTATTTCAACAAATGATAAGACGTACGATGACGTTTTTTGGTACGCCGTTAAGAGTACGAAAATATTTTGTCGACCGTCGTGTCCATCACGTTTACCTAAAAGAGATAATGTGGATGTCTATTATTTAAAAGAGGCCCCTCTTAAAGACGGGTTTCGGCCGTGTAAGAGGTGTCAACCTTTAAACGAGACTGTTAGCAATCAAGTGTGGGTTAAAGAAATTGATACGATTCTTGAGACACATTATAGTGAACCTCTATCTTTGAGAGAACTTTCGTACTTGGCTCATGGCTCTGAATCCTATTTAAGGCATGTTTACAAGGCTGAAACAGGTGTCACACCACAGCAACGATTGATGTCGATTCGTTTAAAAAAAGCAGCAGATATGTTAAGTCATACCAATCGAAAGATCGCTGAAATTGCTGAGAGCGTTGGCATCCCAAATGTGTCATATTTTGTCCAACAATTTAAGGCGGTTTATCATGATACACCAAAAAAGTTTCGTGAAAGTCAGGGTAGATGAAAAAAATCTTTACTTTTTTTTCAAATCATTGTATGATAATTCCACAAATTAGGAGGTGATTGAGATGATACTATCATCTTTATCTCGTGTTCAAGGTTTCAATATTAACTGATACTTTGAACGAAAAAAACATTATTTTCCTCAAAGTATCGTAGAACTTATGAGAGAGAAGGAAAATAATATGCTACAACCATATGAATATAATACAGTAAAAAATCAAATTTCAAATCTGATCAACATCTATAAAACAGTGAGTGATAAAGATGTCATTATGACGTCTCAAGAGATGGTGACATCGCAATTACGACCAGTTTTAGGTGAAGCACTACATGAAAAAATTTGCCTGTCGTATCTTGACGTGACGTTGACAAATGCAAAAGCCGTACCACTTTTTGAAACTATTAAAGAAGAAGTTGAACCATTTAAACAGGTTTCTGATAAGCAACTTGAGAAAGTCTTTCGTAAAGTTAAGAAAATGAAATATCCGAATTGGGATCAATTAGATTTACAGGAGTTAAATTACTTAGCCTGGGACGATATTGGGACGCAGCGAAAATATATTTCTTTTTATGAAAATGATAAGTTAGTAGGTTTTTATGGCGTTATGTCAACAAATGTTATCAAGAATGTGTGCTCGATTTGCCACCAAGTGGATAATGTTGCGATGTTCTTAAGCACAACTAAAAGTTCAGGTGACGGTACGTATACTAAAAAAGGAAATTATATCTGTAAAGATAGCGTGAAATGTAACCAACAGATGCATGATTTATCTCATTTACATGATTTTTATCATACTGTTACCGATAAGTAGCACAACATAATAGACGTTTTTGGAAGGAAGTTAGTGATGAGAAAATATGGCTTTTTTGTCGTTAGTTTGATTACGATTGCTGTCTTATCAGCATGTACAAAAAATAATGAAAACGTCAAAAGTAGTAAAGAATCAACTGTAACGTCAGTTAGTGAATCGATTGATGCGGATAATCAAAAAATAATTGACGATGCGCAAAAAGATGCAGATGATATCGCACGTAAAGAAATCGAGGAAAAAGAAGCTAGAATTGCTAAGGATGAACCATTAGTTTTGTTAAATGGTAAAGTTAACGATATTATGACAAAACCAGATAGTGGTTTAGATTTAGTCAGAGTGACTGTGAAATTAGATAATATTGAAAATGACAAAAATAATTTATTTAAAGATAAAGTAGGTAAAGAAGTTGAGTTTTTCTTTTCAGAAAAACAGTTTAAAGACTTTAAGTTTTCTGATTTAAAAAAAGGTGATAATGTTAGTATCGAAACTTTTCAAGATGCAAGCCTTTCTATCTCAGAACCTAAACAAGTCGATACTTTAGACATTGTCAAAATTAAATAAACACATTAAGATGAAGTAGGCAGAGATGTCTACTTTTTTTATATAATTTTCCATTTATTGCCCCTTTGTTTACAACTTGGCAATATCACCTCGATATAATTTAATTACCAAATAAGAAGAGGAGTGATTACAATGAAAGTAACAAAGAAAATGGTCTGGATAACAGGATTGGTCACAGTGGTATGTCTAGGTATTTTACTATTTGCGCAGTCACAGATTGAAAAAAGCACTTTTTCAAATCAACAGCTTAAGGAAGAACAAAAAACAAAAGCCTCTTTGGATATTGCGCTTAGAGATTTATCAAATAACGAAAGTATGAGTGTGAGTGATTGGTATGTGGGTCGTTTAGGATATAGTGAACAAGCAATGAAAAAATTCAAAGATAAATTTAATCGTGATCCTCAAGTAATAACAAATAAAGAAGTAACTGAAGAGGAATTTGAATTTTTAGATGCGATGAATTTTATCGATCGAAATTCAGAAGTACCTATTTTGACCAAAAATGCAAAGGAAAAGAATGATTTAGAAGGACCTTCATTGGAAGATGTTTTATCTGCATTGAATCAAGTTACCCCTAATCAAGACACAGAAAAAATCATCCAAGAAATTTGTGAGAAACATGGTATAAATCCGGAAGGTAATCAAGGAACACTCACAGTAGAAGCTGTTGATGAAATCAAGGAAAAATTTAGTCAAGAATTTACAAAAATAAAATAGAATAGAAAGTAAAAAAAATGAAAAAAATACTAATAGTTGAAGATGAAAAAAGAATAAATAATCTAATCAAAGAAGGTTTGACAGCAGCTGGTTTTGAGTGCTGTCAGGCATTCTTTGGTTTTCAAGCATTGAAGTTTGTTCAGGAAAATGAGTTTGATGTGATTTTGCTTGATGTTCAATTACCAGATATTAATGGATTTAAACTGATTGAATCATTTGATGAGATTCCAGTCTTGTTTTTAACTGCGCGTGATAGTATTGAAGATCGTGTGACTGGACTAGAATTAGGTGCTGAAGACTATCTTATTAAGCCTTTTGCGTTAGAAGAGTTGATTGCAAGAATTAACGTTATTTTGAGACGAAAAAAAACGCAAGAAATTTTTAAAGTAGCCAAACTAACAGTGAATCTTGAGCAACGAACAGTTCTTTTCGAGGGAAATGTCATTGATCTAACCCCACAAGAAATCGCGTTATTAGCCGTATTTATCTTAAATCAAAATATCGCATTAACGCGAGAACAACTGATTACCCAAGCGTGGGGAATAGATTATGAAGGTGATGACCGTACGGTGGATGTTCATGTTCAAAGATTGCGTAAAAAGCTCGAATTAGAGCATCATATTAATACTGTTTTTAAAGTTGGTTATCGATTGGATGTGGATTAATTGAAACTTTGGAAGAAGAGTTTTTATCTATCTAGTGCTATCTTTTTAAGTTTAATACTAGGTGGGGTGACACTAAACTTAATGGTGGAGTATGTCCACATGCTTAAAAATGAAACGATTTTTTTTACAAATTTAGTTCAGTCAAGTGACTTAATCGTGGATGAGTTAGCAATTGATCGAAAAAATGATATGGTAACTGACATTATCGAAACGAGTAAAAATGAACTTTTATTTTACTATGATGTTCGTAAAGGTGATGAGGTTATTTTCGCTAATACGCCGCAAAACCTGAAAGAATTCTCGATTGAAACGAAAGAAAAAATCGACTTAGTTAAAGTAAAACAGCATCAAGTGTTGATTATTAATAAATCAATGGAAACAAAAAATGGTGTGATGGACGTTACTTTTAGAAAGAATATTTCAAAAAGTTATTCAGCTTACTGGCAGAAAGTATGTGTGACCTATTTGATTGGTATCGTTATATCAAGTTTGCTTTCTTATTTTTTATATTACCAAATGAAAAAAATATACCGCCCCATTCAAAATTTGTCACATGAATTGCGAACACCATTGACTTTGATTAAAGGGTATAGTGATATGATGATGCGTATGAAAACAAGTGAAGAACAGAAGATTTCAATGAGTAGTGAGATTTACGAGGCATAAAACTCGCTGCAAGAAGTCATCGAACAATTATTGTTAATGGGCGATTTACGAGAAGGAGACATCCTCAAAGAGTCACTTTATATGTCGTCAATTTTTGAAGAGTTTAAGGAAAAGTATGATCTACTAAATGTCGTTGTTAACCATGAAACAGATGTTCAGGTTAACCTTATCTTGATTTTGCGTTTAATTGATAATTTACTTGCGAACGCCTATCGTGTCAGTCAAAGTGCAACTGTTGAAATAATTGACGCGACAGTGTTGATCGTAAACGATGGTCCAACAATTCCAAGTTCAACATTAAAAAAAATGAATCGAGGCAAGCAATTACAACCACATGAATATAGTGGCACTGGTCAGGGATTTATTATTTGTTTTGAAATTATGCAGCTCCACAATGGGAAAATTCACATAGAATCAGCGCATAATCAAACGAAGGTTACATTAGTCTTTTAAAAATATCTTAAGTACAGCACTTATCGAAAGGGATTCTAGACAAAATATTGGATTCCAGCTATGATAGAGCTGTACTTTCTTTTTGTGAAAGGAGAATTATAGGTGATCAAAACAGTTAAAGCAGCCTCTTAATTTGTAGACAAATTAATTAGGAGGCATTAAATATGACATTTATTGAAATTAAACAAGACACTTGGGAAAGAAAACCTTACTTTGATTCATATATGGAAAGTCAAACGAGTTTTAGTATGACGGTTCCAATTGATATTACAGTCTTGTTAGCACACTTAAAAAAACAAAATTATAAACTTTACCCAGCATTACTTTTTATGGTGACAAAAGTGATCAATCAACATTCAGAATTTCGAACAACTATTAATTCAGAAGACAAGCTTGGAACATGGGACGAAATGCATCCAGCATTCACCGTTTTTAATCAAGAAACGAAGCTTTTTTCTGAGAGATGGTTAGAGAATCACGATAAGTTTTCATTGTTTCATCAAAATTATTTAGCTGATCAAAAAGCCTTTTTGAATGAAACGAGTCAAACAAATATACTTACTCCAGAAAATGTTTTTCCGGTTTCAATGATTCCTTGGCAATCGTTTACGGAATTTAATTTAAATATTAATAATAAAAGCTTTCTATTACCAATCACAACCTTTGGAAAATACTATTCTGAGAGAGAACGGGTGATGTTGCCGGTTTCTTTGCAAGTTCATCATGCTGTCTGTGACGGGTATCATGCGAGTTTATTTATAGAAGAATTAGCGCAATTAGCTGCGGAGGCTAGAACTTGGCTTGATTAGCCAAATTGACTATTTAGGAGGATATTTATGCACCAACATTTTGACGAAATACATGATTTAATGGAACAGGCCTTTCCTGAGAGTGAAAGACGTATTTATGAGGAACAAAAAGAACTTTTGGATCATCCGAATTATGAGTTAGTGATAAAGAGAAATGATCATGATAAAATAATTGCTTTTATGGCTATTTGGAATTTAGAAACATGTCGTTTTATCGAACATTTCGCAGTCGACTCAAGCATGAGAGGTCACGGAATTGGTGGGAAATTCATGTCTGAAATTATGGAAGACACTTCAAAACCAATTATTTTAGAAGTTGAACACCCAGATACGACTAATGCCAAACGTCGCATTTCTTTCTATGAAAATCTTGGTTATCACTTAAATGAAGTTGACTACGCACAACCACCACTAAGAGAAGGTGAAGCGGAAGTACCTTTATATGTGATGAGTTATCCTGAACAAGTTCCATCACATGAATTTGATGATTATAAAAATGATATTTTTAGTACACTTTATGATATGTAGGAAAATAAGGAATCTGACACATGATGTCAGGTTTCTTTTTTTGATTTTCAAAGCTTTTACTTGTGCTCTAAAGTTAAATGTGTTAAATTTATTTTAGACACGGGTGTCTAAAAAATGATGATGGTGAAATGTAATGGCGAAAAAAGAGTTAACTTATGCAGAAAAGAGAAAACAACTTATTATTAGCAAAAGTATTTCTGTTTTCTCTGAGAAAGGTTTCAATCACGCCACAATGAAAGACGTGATGACAGCGACGGGTATGTCGAGAGGAGGCGTTTACGCACATTTTAATAATATTGATGATTTATTTTTGAGTGTCTTACAGTATATTGACGATTTGCCTAAAAACCAACTTGTTGTAAATCCAGAGCAAACCGCACTCTCCAATTTATTCACTTGGGTAGATCAAAGTTTTACTTTTACGGAAGCTTCTATTTGTCAAATTGGTAAAGCTCTTTCTGAGTATTTTTTAGCACATACAAAAAATGAGATACCGTACCTTGAAGAGAGACGTAAAAAACTAACTTCGCAAGTTGAAAACTTTATTGAGGCGGGTATCAAATCAGGCGAATTTAAACCGAAAATCGACGTGAAAAACTTTGTTGAATTGTTACTGTGCCAAATAGATGGCATTCTTTTAAATCACTATGTAAATGGTCAAGAAGAAATGAATAATCAAAAACTTATCAACTATTTAAAAGAACAAATAAAAAGAATCTTATTGAAATGAGGGAATGAATATGTTTAGCGGTGAGAAAATTAAATTTAGAAAATTAGTACCAGCAGATGCGGAAAGTTATCATGAATGGCGTAATGATTTTAGTGTGATGCGCAGCACAAGTCCGTATTTAGATTTATATTCTTCAATGGAGACAGAAGAGTTTGTCACAATGATTTCAACTAGTGCTAATGCCAAAAGTTATATGATTGAGACAAAAGAAAATGAAAAGCCAATTGGTGTGGTGTCGTTAATCAATCTTGATTTTAAAAATCGTTCGGCAGAATGTGTGATTGACATTGGGGATAAGTCAATGTGGGGAAAAGGAATTGGATTTGAAGCAATGTCGTTACTGGTTCATTATGCCTTTAGTGAACTGAATTTACATCGTTTATCACTTCAAGTTTTTTCTTTCAATCAAAATGCGATTAGTTTATATGAAAAAATTGGTTTTAAAGTCGAAGGGCAATCACGTGAAGCTCTTTATCGCGATGGACAATACCATGATGTCATCTTAATGGGATTACTAAAAGATGAAGCTAAACTTGAAACAAACTAGAAAACGCGAAACGTTTGCTAGTTTGTTTTTATTTTGTCGAATTTGTAACGGTTTATCCTACTAGTCTATGTTAGACTGAGAGATAGGAGATTAAAAGTTATTTTATTTTAACATTAAAGTGAAACCGTATTCAGATTGAATATGATTCCGAATTTATAGGAGGCAATGTTATGGATATTGCAAATTTTGGCGTTGAAGAATGGTTAAATGAATGGGAAAAAAAAGCAACATATGATATTTCACAAAGTTCGGTTGAAGCTTTTACTCTTGAAGAGTTATTAGCATTAGATGGTACGACAGTTGAAGAATTCTTTGGTCGCTTAAGTAAAGTGCCTCAAGACTATGGTTGGATTGAAGGTTCAGATACCTTTAAGGAAGAAGTTGCTAAACTATATAAAAATGTTGATCCAGATAATATTCTTCAAACAAATGGAACAACAGGTGCGAACTTTTTAGCATTATATGCTTTGATTGAACCTGGTGATCACGTGATTTCAATGCTGCCATCTTATCAACAACTTTATGATATTCCTCGTTCATTTGGAGCAGAAGTTGAATTTGTTGAATTAAAAGAAGAAGAAAATTGGGAATTTGACTTAGCAAAATTAAAAGAATTAATTCGTCCAAATACGAAAATGATTTGTTTAAATAGTGCCAATAATCCAACAGGTACTCAAATTGACCGAAAGATGTTAGAACAAATTATCGACATCGCAAAAACATCAGGTGCATACGTGTTAGTTGATGAAGTATATGGCCCATTATCAGCAGATACAGATCACATTTCAATCGTTGATTTATATGATAAAGGAATTTCAACAAACTCATTATCAAAAACTTATTCAGTACCTGGTATTCGAATTGGCTGGACTGCGACTAATAAAGAATTAGCAGATCTATTTAGAAAATACCGCGACTATACGATGATTTGTGGTGGCGTGATTAATGATGAATTGGCAGTACATACGCTTAAAAATAAAGATAAAATTCTTGCACGCAATAAACAAATTGTTGCTGAAAACTTAAAAGTTCTGACAGATTGGGTTGAATCAGAACCCCGTGTAAGCTTAGTTGTGCCAAATTACGTATCGACATCATTTATTAAATTTGATATTCCTCAAGATGATCGTTCATTCTGTTTAGACTTATTAAATGATACAGGAGTCTTACTAATTCCGGGTGACGCTTTTGATTTCCCACAACATGCACGTGTGGGGTATTGCTGTAAGAAAGAAACACTCATCAAAGGGTTAGAATTATTATCTGGCTACCTAAGAAAATTTGATTAAATTTGCTCCTTATATCGAGACTATGATGTTCTGACATTGTAGCCTCTTTTTTTAGTCTGAGTAAAATATACATCTCTTGGTTAGCTAAAAAATAGGACAGAAGGCGGATTTCTAATAACATGCTCTTTGTTATGATTTAGTTATACAGGAGGTCGTGAAAATGAAAAAAATATTACTAACATTAATTATAGTAGGTGGTCTAGGAGTGGGAGCACCAATCGTGGGTTCTATGTTGACGCAAGGCCAAAAACAAACCGCAGATAATGATTTAGGTCAACAATTTGACCGTTTTAATCTATTAATAAAAAAAGAACCATCTTATGTGAAAATTGATGGAAAACAGTCAGAAAAACAAGAACCTGGTGGCTATATGTATCATCAAAAGGTCGTATCAGAAAGTGGTAAAGCATATGATCTATCTTACTATGCAGGTGATAAATTAAAAGAAGCAGCCTATCTAAAATTAGATACGAAGGGTCGTTTCGTTGAAACATGGGAAGAAGTTCAAAAAGAAGATATTCCCAAAAATGTACTTTCAAAAATGGAAACATTATAAGAAGTTGTGACTAAGTGTTCAACTTCAAGATATGGAGACGAAAATCACAAAGATTTTTTTATAAATTTTTGTGATTTTTTTATGCCGAAGACTTTTGATGACACCGTTAGTTCTCAGTTAAGAGAGTATAACTTACTTATTTTAGTTTTTTTAGTTGTTCAAAGCAGTGACTTGCATTATAGTGATTATGACGTATAGTTTAGATGAATGATGAGAACAAAAGAAGGAAGTGACTACGTGCGTTTAAATAAATTTATCAGTGAATCAGGAAAAGCATCTCGACGCGGTGCCGATAAGTTAATCGAGCAAGGACGCGTTTATGTAAATGGAAAAAAAGCAAAAGTTGGCAGTCAAGTCGAACCAGGAGATGATGTTCGTGTAGACGGCAATCAACTTTATATTGCGCCAAAAAGCAATGTTTACATTGCCTTGAATAAACCAGTTGGCATCACAAGTACAACGGAAAAAAACGTGAAAGGAAACATTGTCGATTTAGTTAATTACCCATCGCGAATTTTTCATATTGGTCGTTTAGATAAAGATTCTGAAGGCTTAATTTTATTAACGAATGATGGCGATATTGTCAATGAAATTTTACGTTCCGAAAATCGTCACGAAAAAGAATATGTGGTGTCAGTTGATCGCCCAATTACACCTGAGTTTTTAGAACAAATGGCGGCAGGTGTTAAAATTTTAGGCACAAAAACTTTGCCTTGTGAAGTTGAACAATTGTCAAAATTTGATTTTAAAATTATCTTAACCCAAGGATTAAATCGTCAAATTCGTCGGATGTGTGAGGCGCTAGGTTACACTGTCTGTCGCTTACAACGATTAAGAATTATGAACATTGAATTAGGTAACTTACCCGTAGGACAATGGCGCTACTTATCTAAAAAAGAAAAAAGCCGCCTATTTGACGACTTAGACTACCAAGAAAAAGAATGGTAAATAAGCGTGTATTTTTTAGCGTATTGCTCTGCAGAAACTGGAGATTTTCTCATTCAATCGGCTTTTTCGATTGAGTGGTAAAATTGAAGTTTCCCAAGAGCAGCTAAAAAATACCAAACTAAAACAAGCGTGTATTTTTTAGCGTATTGCTCTGCAGAAACTGGAGATTTTCTCATTCAATCGGCTTTTTCGATTGAGTGGTAAAATTGAAGTTTCCCAAGAGCAGCTAAAAAATACCAAACTAATAAGCGTGTATTTTTTACGTATTGTTCTGAGAAAAAAACTTCGCCGCTCAATATGAGTTAGGCGAAGTTTTTATTTATTTTTACGTAAAGTCATCAAGGTTAAAGGTAACGTTAAAATAATATAACCAAGAATGACATAGAGTAAGAATTGTATTGTTAATGATGCAATATTTAATAATTGAATCATTGCAAAGGGGATAAGAATTGCAACAAAGAAACAAATAAATAATTGGACAAAACGTTTAAGTGACATCTAAAAACTCCTCATCGTGTGATTTATAAAGTGTTAAAGAAATCTTTACCATATTTTGCTTCGATTTCTTCACCAAAATCATTTTTAATTTTTTCAATCATCATATCATGTTTGATTCCGAGCATGATTTCTTGAATGAGTGCTGGATGTTTTGTTTCTACAGCGGAAGGCACGAGACGTCCATCAAAACTACCAATAATCGCTTTTTTCTGATCAAAGAGCATATTAAAAGAGGTAAAGTCCTCATCATGAATTGCAACGGGCGCATCAATTACGATATTCTTTAAAGAAGTTTCAACATTTTTGAATGTAATCAGAGTAACTTCAAGTCCTCGTTCTTGTGCTTCTTCAAGTAAAGGCAAGATATAAGTTAGATCCTCAGGGAAAACATCCACAACAATTGATTCTTGTGCATGCCCGATACTTCGTTTAATGACTGATTGAACGGCTTCAAGTCCTTGAGTGTTGTAAAAATGAAAAGAAGTCTGTTTTTCGCGTTTTATTTCATCAGTTAATATTTTAGATGCTTGCTTAAATTCAAGTTGTAATTTTGAAATCAATTCATCAATGGGAACAGCAACATAAGCGGTGCTTTTTCCTTCAATCACCTGACAAGCCCCTTTTTTATGTAAAGAATTGAGTGCAGCATAGACGTTTGAACGTGAAGATGAAATATTTTTGGCGACCTCGTAACCTGTTTGTTCGTTTGATTCAATTAAAGCTAGATAACATTTTGCTTCTAACTCGGTTAAGCCAATTTTTTTTAAATGGTCAATCATTTCAAACACTCCCTAATTTATGTAAATTGAATGGCATATAATTCTTCATAGCGACCCTTCGCGGCAAGCAGTTCATCATGAGTTCCTTTCTCAACAATAACGCCGTCCTCCATCACGATAATTCGGTCAGCCTTTTGAATGGTTGATAAACGGTGCGCAATGACAAGCGAAGTTTTTTCTTCAAGTAAAGTATCAAGTGATTCCTGAATAAATTTTTCAGCCTCATTATCTAACGCGGCCGTTGCTTCATCAAGAATTAAGATAGGGGCATTTTTAAGAAGAATCCTAGCAATTGCAATTCGTTGCTTTTGGCCACCGGATAATTTTATGCCCTTTTCGCCAACTTGAGTGTCTAATCCATGAGGCAAGCTTGCGATAAATGAGTCTAATTTTGCAGCATGAACAGCTGTTTCTAAATTATCATCTGTTTTATCGGTTGCTCCATATAGAATATTCTCATAAATTGTACCATCTATCAACTCAATATCTTGTGTAACCATGCCAACATTTTGACGAAGTGAATCAATTGAAAAATCTTTAATATTTGTGTTATCAATTAATATTTCACCGTCACTTACGTCATAGAGTCGTTCTAATAATTTGGTAATGGTCGTTTTTCCAGAGCCGGAAACACCTACTAAAGCAGTCATCTCGCCTTTATTGATTGAAAAATTAAGGTTATTAAGAATATCTTGGTCGTTTTGATAATGGAAATTCACATTATTAAAATGAATTCGATTTTCAAAATTATTAAAAATAGTCGGTTCAGCTAAATTCCTAATCTTTGGTTCAGATACGTAAATCTCCATAATGCGTTCATAAGAGACAACGGATTGTTGAAAACGACTAATCATTTGGGTGAAAGAGCGAATGGGATTTTGTAGCATTTTAAGGTAAGCAAGATAGGCTACCATACTACCAACAGAATGTTGACCGCCAATAATGACGAAACTTGAGTAAACCAGCACAATTGTCATATCTAAGTAATTGACGAAATCAATCGCGGGTGAAAAAATAGTTTGATAATTCATTGCTTCAAAATAATTCTTTTTATTTTCTTCGTTTAATTGATGTAAGTTTTCTTTCTCAAAATCTTCAGTCACGAAAGTTTTAATCAATAAAATCGAAGTTAAACTATTTTGAAAGAGGTTATTGATTTTAGCGTTTGATTGACTAACATTTTTATAAGCCTTCTTGATCCGTTTACTGAAATAGACATTGATAAAATAAAGTATTGGAAAAGTTAACGTAATCAGTAGCGTTAATGTTGCATCTTGTATAAACAAGAAACCGTAAATGACAATGAACGTAATAAGATTTGAAATAAGTTTTAAACTCTGTGGTGAAACTAAATCTTGTAGCGTTTTAACATCATTTGACAGGCGTGTCATTAAGTCGCCCGTTTTTGCTTCTTCAAAAAAACTAAAATCTTGCATCAAAAGTTGATGATACATATCTTCACGAAGTTCAATAATCATATCTTGACTCATTCGGCTCATAATAAAGGTTGAAAGATAACTAAAAATGCTGAGTAGTAAAGCAAAAAATAGTAATAAACCTGCATTGAAACTGATATCTGATTTAGATTTATTTGGAATAGAAACATCAATAATGTGTTGGGTAATTTGAGGAATCTTAAATTCTAATAGTGAAATAATGAGTAATAGGATAAAACTAGCAAAGAGCCACACTTTTTTATTTTTAAGTTTTCCCAAGATAAATTTTAACATTGAGAAAACTGTGCTTGTTTCTTTTTTTGCCATGGTAATCCTCCTTTTTTATAAGTAGTATTTTATAGAACTACTATAATCCTGAATGAGATTATTTGTCAACTTATTTATTTTGTTTTTTATATTTATATTTACAGCTTAATTAGTGAAGAATTATACAATACAAGTTATAATCAAAGAGAAAAGGAGAGGATGACAAAAATTGAAAAAAATAAATTTAAATGACAATTTATTTGATATCGTAACACTTTATCCTGAAGTTAAAGACATCATGTTTGAACTAGGTTTTAAAGCTATAGCTCAACCAGGAATGTTGCAAACGGCAGGTCGCTATATGACGATCAAAAAAGGCGCGAAAATGAAGAAAATCGCCTTAGATCAAATTATCCAAACGTTGGAAGAACATGGATTTATTGTGGAAGGAGAAAACTAAATGGGAA
This sequence comes from Vagococcus silagei, assembly GCF_004795745.1. Lineage (GTDB taxonomy): Bacteria > Bacillota > Bacilli > Lactobacillales > Vagococcaceae > Vagococcus > Vagococcus silagei. The sequence goes on from NZ_SDGV01000015.1 coordinate 15,314, forward strand.
CATCAAGCAAAGCAGAAAGACAAAAAAAAATTGTGGAAATTTTAGGTTTATTACATGAAGGTGGTTCTTTTGAAGAAGCGAAACGCCTTTTCAATGAAGAGTTTGATGGTGTCGATGTAACAGAAATCACTTCAGCTGAACGTGAATTAATCAAGAATGGTTTGGATCCTTCAGAAATTCAAAAACTATGTACCATTCATGCGGCTGTTTTTAAGGGTTCAATTAATGAAATCCATCATTCAAACCAAGAGTATGGTCAACCAGGACATCCCGTTCACACATTAAAATTGGAAAATCAGGTACTACAATCACTAATGACCGATGAAATCGATGGCTTGCTTGTTAAAATTGAGAATGGTCAGTGGGAGTTCCAAGAGCGTTTAGTCCATGCTGTCAAAGATTTAGGTCAATTAGATAAACACTATGCTAGAAAAGAAACATTGATTTTTTCATATATGGAAAAATATGGTATTACAGCACCACCAATGGTTATGTGGGGTGTTGACGATGATATTCGTGAGCAAATTAAAGAAATGACACAACTTGTTCAAGGCGAAAGAGTTGCCTTTAATCCAATAAAAATTCATTGGGAAAAATTAAAGGAAGATATTGAAGAGATGATTTTCAAAGAAGAGGAAATTATGGTTCCCATGACTTTAGATGTCTTCACTTTAAAAGATTGGGAACAAATAGCTAAAGATAGTTTTGATATTGGCTTTGCTTATATTCCAGAACCGCTTCCTTGGAAAGCAAGTCAAGAAAGTTTAGCAAAAGAATTAGAACGAGAACCAGTTCGTTTAGAGATGATTAAACAAGCGAAGGAAATGACTGAGGGAATCGCAGAATCAATGTCAACAGAAGAAAGTATTGTACCAAAAGAAACTTCAAATAATTTTGATGGCAGTGAAATCAATTTTCCAACAGGAAATCTACAAATCAAACAACTAATCAACATGTTTAAATACATTCCTGTCGATTTAACATTTGTTGATGCCAGTGAAACGGTGTGTTTCTATTCAGAAGGAAAAGAACGCGTCTTCCCAAGAACCAATTCTGTCATTGGCCGTAAAGTAGTCAATTGTCACCCGCCAAAAAGTATGCATATGGTGCAACAAATACTAGATGATTTTAAAGCAGGATCAAGAGAGCATGCAGAATTCTGGATTGAACTCCATGGCAAGTTTGTGTATATTCAATACTTTGCCGTACATGATGATGACAATCAATACCTAGGCTGCCTAGAAGCCACCCAAGATGTCACTCATATCCGTAACCTAGACGGCCAAAAAAGACTAATGGATTAATCAAAGTGGTGAGGCTGGCGTTTAGGGATGAGCATTAAGAATTAAGATTATCCTGGTATTCAGACGGTTTTTGTCTGAGTACCAGGATAACTTAATGCCGAATCCCTGCCAGCAGAACCCCGTAAATCAAGGTGGTGTAGAAGGCAGTTTGCACTGAGCAGTAAAATATCAAAAGCAAAACAATCAAAAATTTATCATAATACAAAATAAAAATCCTATGAAATCAAGGCATTAAAATTGATTTCATAGGATTTTTTTATGTCTGAGATTTGGTGTTTAGTATGTTCTAATTAAATTTCTTTGAGAAAAAATGAAAAGAAATAAAATACGAAATAAATATTAATAAAAGAGCGGTAATACTTAAAGCGATTAATAATGTAACAAAACTAATTGCAGGGATTCCAATTTGATTTACTAAAAAAGTACCACCAAAACTGAAAAATAGCATCGCTACAATAAAATATATTCGAGCATTTTCAACTGTAAATTTAAAGAAAAGTGGTAATGAAATTGAAAAAATGATGATACTACACATGAAACTTAGTGCTATACCTTGTACTGCGAATAAGAGAGAAAGTGAACCAACAGTACTTTTTATGAGGCATATGAAAAGTGTAATTAGAGATGAACCTATCGCCATAAACGTGCCACAAAAATATTTTTCGAGAACATAGGTTGTTTTTTTTATTGGAAATGTCATGGCAAAATTTTCAAAATGTGACATTTGATCATAAGAGAATAAGCTGATGAAAGATAGTGTTGTGACAGGAATGATTGCAAATAGCATCTGTCCATTTTTATCATGCCAACCTAGTACTAAAAACATTAAGACCATTAATAAAATCCCTTTTAAACTGCGCTTAATCAGATAAAAATCTTTCAATAATAAAGCTTTCATGCTAATGCACCCCTTTCTTAAAGAGCAATAGAATATCTTCAATTGTCGGTGTAGTCATCTCAAATTCGGGAAACTCACGTCTAAATAATTCTTTTTGAGTCGTTAAACAAGTCACTGAATGCGATTGCTCTAAAACAGCTAAAAATTCAAAATTATTTAATTCAGCATAAATTTCCGGAGTGATTTTTAGAAGTGCATAATTTTCATCTAGTGTCGATTGGTCTTCTATAAATTGAATGGCGCCCTTATGAATGAGAATAATTTGATCGGCAATTTTATCTAAATCACTGGTAATGTGAGAAGAAAAGAGAATCGATTTTTCGTCATCCATAAAGTCTCGGAAAATATCTAAAATTTCTTGACGAGAAACTGGATCAAGACCTGTTGTTGGTTCGTCTAGAAGTAGTAATTGAGGGTGATGGGCCAGTGCTAAAAATATTTTTAGTTTAGCTTGCATTCCTTTTGAACATTCTTTAAACGTTTTATTTTTGTCAATATCGTGTGACTTTAATAATTCAGAAAAGTATGCTCTGTCCCAATTTTTATATGCATGCTGCATGACTTTTTCAATTTGATAAATTTTGAAGTTTTCGTCGAAAAATGAATCATCAAGAATGACACCAATCTTTTCTTTAATTGCAGGTTTTTGATCTAAGTTGTGAGAACCAAAGATTTTGATTTCTCCGGAAACAGGAGTAAGTAGATTTAATATTGTTTTAATTGTGGTCGTTTTACCAGCACCATTTTCTCCAACAAAACCAACAATTTGTCCTTTTGGTATCTGAATGGATATGTCTTGTAAATCAAATGAATCAAGGGTAACGTTGACATTTTCTAGAATAAGATTATATTCAGTCATTTTGATTCCTCCTTGTAAAAATATCTTGTAATGACAAGTCGTGTGTTTGCGCCAATTGTTCCAGTTCAGTCAATTGTTCTTCGATATACTGTACGACTTCTTTTTTTTGAAAAGCAATATCAATTTCAGCGACGTAATTTCCTTTTCCTGGAACACTATAGGTCAAATCATTATTATTTAATAATTCATAGGCTTTTTTGATTGTGATGACACTGATGTTTAATTCTTTTGCAAGTGCTCGAATCGAGGGAAGTTCTTGGTTAGGCATTAAACTTCCGTCCATAATTTGTTGCTTAATTTGTTGATAAATTTGTTCATAGATTGGAACGGGCCCATTCCTAATGATAAGATTCATTGTATCCCTCCTCTAATTATACTGTGTATATACAGTATATACAGTGGTTGCGTTTTTGTAAATAGTTTTGTTAAATATCTTGAGAATTGGTACAATGGGTTGGATTAGGAATCAGGAAAAAGGAGCATAAAAAAATGCGAAATATCAAATTAACAATTGAATACGATGGAAAACGTTACTCAGGATGGCAACGTTTAGGTAATACGGATAAAACAATTCAGGGGAAAATCGAAAATATTATTTTTCAAATGACAGAAGAAAAAATTGAAATTATTGGTTCAGGTAGAACAGATGCAGGCACACATGCTAGAGGGCAAGTTGCTAATTTTAAAACAAATTCAACAATGTCGTTAGCTGAGATGCAAGCATTCTTTATTCAATATTTACCAAGAGATATTGTCATTAAAAAAATTGAAGAAGTTCCAGAACGTTTCCACGCACGCTACAATTGTACAGGTAAAAAATATAGTTACTACATTTGGACGGCAGACACACCTTCCGCATTTGATTATCATTATGTTTATCAATATCCAGAAAAATTAGATATGAAAAAAATGCAAACAGCATGTGATAAATTAGTTGGCACTCATGATTTTATTGGTTTTTCAGCTTTGAAAAAATCAAAAAAATCAACAACACGTACAATCAAAGAATTATCAATGGTACGTGAAGGGGATAAATTACATTTCACATTTGTAGGTGATGGCTTTTTATATAAAATGGTGCGAATTTTAATGGGCACAATCTTAGAAATAGGAGCCGGCACACGCGACTTATCATCAATCGACGATATCTTTGAAAATAAAGTCCGCCAAGACGCAGGCGAAACCGTCCCTTCCCAAGGACTATTCCTAGACGAAGCCTATTATAACTAGGTGATTATTTTGGCGATTTGAGATGAGCAGTAAGACAATTGTGATAATCAGGTGTATTTTGCCTGAATATCACAATTAGCTTAATGCCGAATCTCAGCAGAAAAAAGCCCGATAACTAGAGATCACCCAACAACAAAACAGGCAACGATTCGATAAAAATGAGTCGTTGCCTGTTTTACTTATTTATGTTGTTCATACTGAGTGTAAAGAATGTTTTCAGCACTGATCAATTCGAGATATTGAATCGCTTCTTTTGAGATTGTATGCTTTTCAAAATAGTTCATTTCTTCAAAATCAATCTCTGCAAAAACGATTTTTTTTGTATCTGCTAAAATAATTTTACCAATTAGTAAATCATCAGATAAATCAGATACAAGAGAGATGATTTTATTTTCTTTTAAGCAAAAATCTAACATCTCTTCGAAATTAAACTTAATAAATTGATTACCAATTGTTTCAAGCTTAAAACAATCAAAAATATGATTAGCTTTTGTATAGAAAATAAATTGTTCATACATTTTAAGATAATCAGTTTCAATCTCGATTTCTGAGATGCTTTCTTTTTTACGGTATTGGATGTTATCTAGAATCCCTTGCTCACTGACAGATTGAAATAATAGATAATCAGGAGCGTTTTTAATGATGTAACCAATTGAAAAAAACTCTTCATCTTGTTCAGTGTGGACGTGAATTTCAACTAATTGTGTAGACGGAATATCAAAATTTATGTGATGCATGTCGGACCTCCAATTTTATCAACCAACAAAACAATCAATAGTCGCTTATTTAGTCGCAATGACTTCAATTTCGAACAAAGCATCCATTGGTAATTGTGCAACAGCAACACATGAACGAGCAGGATAGTCACTTGTAAAATAAGTACTATAAATATTATTAACTGCTGCAAAATTTGCCATATCAGTAATAAAAAGTGTAGTTTTAGCAACGTTTTTAAAATCCAGACCAGCTTCATTTAAAATACTTTCTAGATTGATAAAAGCTTGTGTTGTTTGTGCTTCTAAAGTTGTTTTTAGTTGTCCATTACTTGGGTCAATACCCAATTGCCCGGATACATAAAGCATTTGATCGACCATTACAGAGTGTGAATAAGGGCCGATTGGTTCAGGAGCGTTGTTTGAATTAATTATTTTTTTTGACATGAAATACCTCTTTCTTATTTGAATTAACGTAAGCATTATTAATTCTATATAATTACGACTTGATTAGCAAGAACACAAGACCTTATATGTGTTAAAAAAACGAGACTTTGACATAAGTACGTCACAGTCTCGTTTTCCAAACTAAACGGTGCCGCAGAAGTAGCTTCTTCGGCTTATTTCTTGAAGCTAAATACTTCTGTCACAACCTCTTTCTACCAAATGCTAATGCGTTTTTCAGGTGCTAGATACATTGGATCTTGTTCCGTTGTTTGGTATAACTCGTGGAATGCATCAAGATTTTTGACTTGAAGATTAGCTCTTAATTTTGTTGGTGCATGAACGTCAATAGCTAATAGTAAATCAGTGTATTGTTCTTGTGCTTTTTGACGCCAAATGCGTGCCCAATTTTCAAACAACTCTGCTGGATTATAATCTTTTTCAAGTTGTGCAGCTTCTAAAGCACAGCTTAAGCCACCAGCATCGGCAATGTTTTCTGATACGGTCAACGTTCCATTTGTTTTACCATTTCCAAATGGAATATCATCAAATTGGTCAATCATTTGTTTGGTTAAGGCTTCAAAATGTGTAAGGTCAGCATCTGACCACCAGTTATTTAGGTTACCAAATTCATCAAATTTTGCACCATTATTATCAAATGCGTGTGAAATCTCATGGGCAATCACAGCACCAATCCCACCATAATTTGCACTACGAGATTGATTGAAATCATAGAATGGTGCTTGAAGAATGGCTGCTGGGAAGACGATCACGTTATATTGTGGATGATAATACGCATTTACCGTATCAGCACTCATTTCCCATTCGTTGCGATCAACTTTTTGTAAGTAGCGGTTAAAATAATATTCTCTAGTTAAACGTTCAAATTTTTCAACATTGTCAATTAAAGTACCACCATCTTGCTTGCTGACCGTTTGATAAAGTGAATAAATGTCAGGTATTTTTTCAGGATAACCAACGTGAATGCCAAGCGTACTGAGTTTAAGAATTGCTTTTTCTTTTGTTTTATCATCTAACCATGTGTTTTTTGTTAAACGATTTTGATAGATTTGAATCATTTGTTCAACCATTTCTTGGACATCATCTTTTGCCGCTTTACCAAAATAATGATGCGCATAATAATTGCCGATCACTTGATCAAATTGGCCAGTTGCAAGATAAAAATAATGTTTTTCTTGTGAAATATGTTCAGCAGCACCTGATAGAGCAAGATTGTATTGACTTGCAGTTTGACGGAAATCTTCTGTTAAGATACTACTGAATGAACGAACATAAGCAGAAATCATCCAATGTTTCATTTGGTTAAAAGTATCGTGTGTAATCATTTTTTGAAGATTTTCAAAATAGACAGGCTCAGTCACAATAATTGTTTTCGGATCTTGATGTAAAAGCGTACCGAATACTTGTTCTAATTGTAATAGTGGATGATAGTCTTTGATATCATTTAAAGTTCTTGGATTGTATGCTTTTGCGTAGTCTGCGCTTTCTTCCGCACTCTTCATAAATGGGACTAAGGTTTGATCGAAGGCAATGGTATCATCGACAATCGTTTCAGCATATTCTGTATTAAAACCAATTAAAGCAAAGAGCTCTAACATCATTTTTTTATAGACTGCAAGCAATTCTTCTTTATTTGGATGCTCATCGGTATAGTACGTTGTATCAGGTAAAATTAATGAAGTTGGGCTTAGATAAATACCATATGTATCTGCTTGTTTCATATCTGAATTCACATCGATTGTAAATGGACATGGGTAACCAGATAATATCCAATCAGGCATTTGTTTAGCCCAATCGCCAATCGAATGGAGATTATTAATCCTTGCTAGACGCGTGATTAATGGTGCAACGCCAATACTATCTCGTGTTTTACCATCTGAGACAAGTTGATAGAAATCTTTAAAAGCTTGCAGCTCTTTTGAATCAATCTTAATCTCACCAGTGGCAATTTTTTTAACATCATGCATTAATAATTCTTCAATCTTCTCTGCTAGAAAAGCAAAGCTATTAATAGCCGGTTTATCACCAGGGATTATCGCTTCTTCTAACCAGTCATGATTGACATATTCATAAAAATCTTGTGTTGCAGTCGTTTTATTTTGACTCATTATCTTCACTCCTTTATATTATTATAACGCTTTTTAAGTATCTTCGGAAGAATTAGTCAGTCTAATTGAATAAACTCAAAAAATAAACGTTTTTTCTGATACAATTAAAGTATCTAGGAGGGTATGTGACATGAAATTAGACAAAAAGAAAACCATTTTAGTTGGGATAGCGTTTCTGACAATTTCTGCCTTTTGGCAATTATATGACTTTGTTGTCCCTTTAATGTTGAGGCAGGAATTTGGTATAAGTGATACGATTTCAGGAATTGTGATGTCATTGGATAATGTTTTGGCGCTCTTTCTTTTACCATTTTTCGGTGCTTTATCTGATCGCTCTCTTTCTCGTTTTGGTAAAAGAATGCCCTATATTTTTGTAGGAACGCTTTTTGTTTCGGTGGGTATGTTTTTATTACCTTTGGCTGCGAAAATAAAAAATCTCCCATTACTTGTCGTTTCTTTGGGTATTGTCTTAATTTTTATGTCAGTTTATCGTTCTCCTTCAGTGGCCTTGATGCCTGATATTACGATCAAACCACTTCGTTCGGAAGGGAATGCTGTCATTAATTTGATGGGTGCGATTGGCGGTGTTTTTACACTTGTAGGGTTATCTTTATTTGATCCGTTAAAAGTGGGTTACTATCCCATTTTTATACTAGTTGCTGGCTTAATGCTTTTAGGTCTAGCAATTATGATTGTCACAGTTAAAGAAAATCAATGGGCACAACAAATGCTAGATGATATGCGGCATTTTAATATTGTCGAAATTGAGGATGATCCAAATACTAATTCATTGCCTAAAGAGGTGAAGCGATCATTGTGGTTTATATTAGCATCGATTTCATTTTGGTATATGGGATACAATGCTGTGACGACAGCATTTTCAAGGTATGCAACCCTTCAAATAGGTTTGACGGGGAGAGAAGCATCATTTGTTTTACTTTTTGCGAATGTTGGTGCGATTGTTTCTTTTATTCCGATTGGCATTTTTTCTTCTAAATTTGGCCGCAAATTTACAATTCGAGCAGGTGTCTGTTTGTTAGGTTTGGTCTTTTTGACGGCAACGTTTTATCATCAGTTTTCACCACTTATTTATCTTAATTTTGTTTTAGCTGGGGTAGCGTGGGCCGCGATTAATGTAAATTCATTGCCAATGGTACTTGAAATGGCAGACTCAAATGAAGTCGGAAAATTCACTGGTCTATATTATACATTTTCCATGGCCGCACAAATTGTCACCCCTATTTTTTCAGGCCTCTTATTTGATGTCTTTAGTTATCGTGTGCTATTCCCTTACGCAACGTTTTTCGTTGTCTTATCTTTTATAACAATGAGTCAAGTTAAACATGGGGATGTTGTTTTAGAGAAAGAGTAGTTATATCAATTTTTGTTGAATTTTTATGAAAAGAAAGTGAGGTTTTTTTAATGAGAGTAACCTATCATGGTCATTCAGTTGTTAGTATTGAAAGTAATCAAGGTGTACGACTAATCATCGATCCATTTATTACTGGGAATCCACTCACAGATTTAAAAGTTGAAGATGTCGAAGTGGATTATATCTTAGTCACACATGGTCATAATGATCATATTGGTGACACAGTTGAACTTGCACTTCAGACGCAAGCGACTGTGATTGCGATTCCAGAAATCATTCAATTTGTGGATCAACAAGGTGTTGTAAATCAACACGGAATGAATATTGGAGGTCAGTATAAGTTTCCATTCGGTACGGTTAAAATGGTGTTTGCGCAACATAGCTCTGGTTATGATAATGGTCAAGAGATGGTTTATCTAGGTGAACCGGTAGGGTTTGTGATTCAAATGGATGGCTATACTCTGTATCATGCTGGAGATACCGCCTATTTTAGTGACTTAAAAATATTGCGTGAAGATTTTGATATTGATGTCGCCTTTTTACCAATTGGCGATAATTTTACGATGGGATTAAGAGATGCAGCTAAAGCAAGTGATTTAATTCAAGCTAAAACAGTCGTTCCAATGCACTACAATACCTTCCCTGTAATCACACAAGATCCAGAAGAATTTATAAAATTGTTACCAGATGGGGTAGGGCAAGTATTGAAAGTTGGTCAAGCGATGCAATTTATAAAAAATGAGAAATAACAAAATAGTATTAAAATAACCTTATAATTGAAATGTGATTTAAAAAACATGTGATAATGAAGAAGTATCACATAAAATTGTGATCGAATAATTAAGTAAAGAGAGGAGTGAGGACGAGTGCACTTAATTCAAAAAAAATTTGAATTTATCCTGTATGGCTTAATTTTAAGCACAGTGATTGGTTTTATTTCTTTTTTATTTTTACGTGTAGAAGCTTTTTTTACAGAATTCTTTTGGGAGAAAACACCGCAAATTATTGGTAAGAGCCCATTTTATTTTTTAGCACTGTGTTTGATTGGAAGTGGCATTGTCATCTTTCTAAAAAACAAATGGGGCGATTATCCCGAAACGGCGCATGATACAATGAACCGTTTAAAACAAGATAAAACATTGGATTATAGTGATGTATTTAAAGGTCTAGCAATGGCAGCTATTATTTTAATGTTTGGTGCTGGCGTTGGACCAGAGGCCGCATTATTAAGTGCTGTGATTTCGTTGTCAATCTGGCAGGCAGATAAATTACGTTTTTTGTTTTTTAATCAAGATGAAATTAATCAGCTACCTTTTCTTGAACGTGCTAAAACAGTCTTACATCCAACTAAAAATTTTCAAAAATATAGTGAAGAGCTTGCATTAAAGGACGAAACGATTTTAAAGAAAAAGAAATTATTGAATTTATTATTTATTGTCAATGGTCTTGTGACACTCACGGTTTTGATGAAGTCAACCAATCAACCATCATTCATTACAAAAGTAGGCATGTCATCATGGCATTTTAAAGAACTTTGGATTTTTATTCCGATTGTGCTTTTAAGTTTCTTTTGGGCTTATGGCTATCGTTGGCTTAAAATTGTGATTAAGCGTGTTATGGATCAACTCTTACCCAAGATGCCACAACGTATTATTTTTGGTGGGTTAATGATTTTTGTATTTAGTCAAACGATGCCAAGCTTACTTCATTCTGGACAAATGAGCATTTCGCCGTTGATTGAAACGCGCTCATCAAGTACTTTTATGGTTCTGTTAATTTTAGCCATTATGAAATTAGTTCTTTTACAATTCTGTTTAACAAGTGGTTGGACTGGAGGGGATATTTTCCCGATTTTCTTTGCAGCTTTACTTGTCGGAGCAGGGATCACGAAGCTCTTCCCAGGTATGGATCCAGTCTTTATTATGGCTATAACAGCCTCAAGTTTTACAATTAGTATCTTAAATAAAAATCCTATTTTTATTGGCCTTTTTACAGCCTTGTTTTTCCCAATTAATACGCTACCAGTCATTTTGTTAGTTATTTTAGTTTTTTGGAGTATGAACAAGTATTTTAGAAAGCAAAATCAAATGAGTTAAAAATATAGCGGAAAAAAAGAGAACGATTTTTTTAAATCATTCTCTTTTTTTCCTGTTTATTTGTTTTTAAACCAACGCTTTTTAGCGCCTTCTTGGGCTTCTTTTTCAGCGTATTTTGCTTCTTCAAGCTCTTCTTCAACATCAGATTTTTCGAGTCGTTCCATTTTCCCGTTTAATTGTTCTAAAACGATATCGTCGATATGACCAGTGTTTTCTTCATTACAAATTAGGATGACACCAGTTTCGCCTTCAGGGATAATTTGAATGGCTTTTTCAAAAATAGACATCGCATTTTTAACTTCTTTAACATCTTGAGATGTGCCAATCATGCTACCTGTAAACCAACCAAGTAAGACGCCAAGTGGTCCACCAAGAATACCGACCAGCATACCAATCATACTGCCTTTAAATGTTTTATCATTACCTGTAAAATCAATGAAGTCTTTTGGTTCTAAGTTATGATTTGAACGATGTTCAATAACTGCCATTTGTTCACCACGAATGTCACCTTTACCGTGAAGTGTTTTTAATTCAGAAAATGCTTGATATGATTTACTTTCAGTGTCGAAACTCATAATGATTACTTTATCGTTATTTGCCATTTTTAAAGACCTCCAATTATTTTATTTATATAGGTACTATAACGTAGGTTTTTGAAATAATAATGAACAAAATGAGGCCAAATTTTAAAAAATAAGTGAACTGATATTATAAAAATATGACTAAACTTTGTTCAAAGAAACAATTTAGTGGCATCACTAATGTTTCTATTGTAGAGTGGAGTTTGCCACATAGTTGCGTCTATTTAATTAATTGTGATTGGCGAGCGGTCTTTTTGACGATTGAAAGACAAGAATGTAGTAGATTGTTTTTGAAGGTAACGCTTACACAAATGAAAATTTTCGCGAGAGTTAAAGTTGTGTATCATAAGTAAATCGCTACTTTCTAATAGTACTATTGGCACAAATTTTATTAGTTTAAGTAGATAAATCAAGAAAATAGAATAATCTGTTGGTTGAGTAGAAACAGTGCGTTAAGTATCGAAGAATGGGAGGTTGTCTTCGAGCGAAAAGTTATCATAACTTGCGGTGCTGTTTCGCATCTGCTACCACATCAAGAAGGTTTTTTCGTGATGCGTAGCGAAGGAATCTTTTTTTGTGAGTTAAAAGTGAAGGGTCGTATGATGAATGAAAAACAAACTAAGTACGCAAATGTTAACTCTAATGGGGCTATTGATTGCCCTAATCATTGTTTTATCAAATATTTTAGCAATTGATACACAGTTTTTAAAACTGACTTTCGCCTTTATTCCTAAGATGATTATGGGAATGATTTTTGGACCGTTTTGGACGGCAGTCGGATCAGTTGTTGCTGATTTAATTGGGAATACAATGTTTGCTAAAGCACCATTTTTCTTTGGTTTTACATTAAATAAAATTTTAGAAGGTTTGATTTATGGTTACTTCTTTTATAACAAGAAGATTACTTGGAAGAATTGTATTCTTTGTACCGTAACGGTTACAGCTTTGATTAACTTAGGTTTAACACCACTATGGTTATCAATGCTTTATAATACGCCTTTAAATAGTTGGATTATTTGGGCGCCACGTTTGGTTAAAACGGCTGCAATGTTACCAATTCAAACAATTGTGATGTATGGCGTTGCAAAAGTTTTACCGATGGAACGCTTAACCCGAAATATTGTCGGCTTCAGACGAACTGAAAGTTGGTAGAAAAAAGGCTTGTAAGAAACTAGTGATGGTTTCTTACAAGCTTTTTGGTTTAACTTGGACATCGACATCAAAAATATCGAAATGACTAGTGAGTTCTTTTTCAATGGCATCAGCAATTAAACCACCATCACTAACAGTGATCGTGCCGCTCACTTCAATCGTGACATCAACGGCAACAGCATCGCCAAACATTCTTCCTGTGATATCAACAATTCGTTCAACTCCTGGAATTTGTTCAATCACGATGAAATAGTTTTTGATTAAGTCGGGATTAAAGCCGTCTGAAAGATGAAAAACGTTGTCTTTCACCACGAGATAAGACATACGGGAGAGAATCAGACCTAAAACAGCAGCTGTAAATCCATCAAATAATGGATTTAATTTAACTGCTAAGATAATACCAAATGCTGTACCAAAGTTCATTAAGGTATCGCTAAATGCGTCCTTCATTAGTGTTTTAACAGAGTTACTTTCGATTTTCTTATAGTGATACTGATTGATTAAGTAAATAAGTAACATGATCAAACCAGCGCCAATCGCAACAAAAGCAGGTAACATTGAAGCCTTTCTTTGAGAAATAGCTGCAGCATGACGAATCCCATTAATGCCATCAAATACAATATAAGCAGACATTAAAAACATCATAAAGGAACTAAAGAGATTTCCAAGTGTTTCAAATTGTTGATAACCTTTACTATGCGAATGCGACGGATTTTTAAGCGAGACTTTAAGTCCAAAAATAATGCCAACTGAAATAATAATACTGGAAAGATTATTAAAACTTGCAGCTAGTAATGCCTTAGAATGACTCGTTAAAGCAATGATTAATTCTGCTCCAAAAAGTAGGATGAAGACAAATAAATTGAGATAGGCAATTTTTGTACTTTGCTTGATGCCTTCAAAATATTTCATACGATTATCTAATGTTGATTTCATAGATGACCTCCTAAAAAACTATTTAGTTAGACTAACTAGTTAAATTATAATCAGTTGTCATCAAAAGTCAAGTCATTAGTTGTCTGAAGTTTGATTATTTTTTTTAGATTCTAAACGATGCTCAATGAGTTGCAACTCATCGAAAAGCACGCGCTTTTGATTTTCGGTTAAATCATCGAAAAGGTCTTCGATAAGTGTTGTTGTATCTTGATTGATTGCGTTACGTTTCTTGATTCCTTTTTCGGTTAGGTTTAGAAAGTAGACTCTTAAGTCTTTAGTATCACGTGTTTTTTCAACATAACCTTCTTCAACTAATTTATTAACTTTAACTGTTGCGGAAGAAGATTTGATATTGTAAAAGGCAGCAATATCTTTTGCGGTTACATTTTTATGGTCGTTAATATAGTTTAGCGAACGACCAAGTTGTTGCATATCACCTTGTTGGTCGCCGATATAATGAGCCAAGTGATGCATGTTACGTGAAATAGAATGTAAAGTCTGGTAAATTTGAAAGTTTAATGTTTGTTCCATCAATATCCTCCTTAATAGTTAGTTTAACTAACTAAATATAGCAAGATTTTAACTTTTTTGCTAGTCAAAAACAATAATCCCCTTTGTAAAAGAACTATTTTTTAACTGCAACTAAATAAGACATCTCAACTTTAAAAATTGAGGTGTCTTATTTAATTATTTAAAGTGACTCTAGCCATTTTGCTAGTTGAGTGAAGACTTTTATGACTTGAGGATTTGTCGTCTCCTTTAGAAAGTCATGCTCAAGGTCATACACTGCAACAAATTTGTCTTGAGGTGAGCGTTTGAGTGCCTTGCTATAGTAAAAGGGAACTTCCGCATCAGTTGAACTAGCACTACCAAACGTTGGTGGTAAATTAAGAATATCTTCTTTTGATAATTTGAATGCTTTTTCGTTATTTTTTACTTGGTAGTAATCTGATAATAATTGTTCTTGTACTGCATAATAATATAACAATGAACGTTGTAACGTTGGGTCATCCCAAACTGTTGTTGTCAGATCAAAAGTTTTAATCATGTCAGGTGTGATTTTTTGTGGCACTAATTCTCGTTTTTGATCAATATTGTCGAGGTCACTGTAGCCATAAAAATTGATCAAAGCTTTTGGTATCGATTCTTTCTGAGCATTTAAGCATTTTGTTACAGCTTGCATTAAGTAGCTACCAGCTGAACGGCCGCAAAAAATAAAGGGTTGCTCCTTAATTGTCTGCGTGATGAGCTCTAGACAATCTTGAGTGGCTGTTGTGATGATATTTTCAAGTGCAGTGTTTGGTGCTAATAAGTAATCGAGTGCAATCACGTTTAAATTGGCATGATGAAAAACCTCTATCAGGGCTTGGGGAATATCATGTCTTGAGCCATAAACAAAGCCACCACCGTGAAAATAGATAACGTATTTTGACGATTCTTTAACTGGATATAGTGTTGCTTTTGCGCCTGAGGTAATCTGGATTTCAGTTGTCATTTTTTTTGACTCCGTTTCTTTAGATAAATTAAGTACGTTCCGATTTCATAATTTACCATCTGAATTGGATTTGTCAAATCAATCTCTAAAAGATCTTGAATTTTATTTAAACGATAACGGATTGTTTTAGGGTGTAAAAATAATTTTTCTGCCGCTTGTTTATAATTCCGATTAACTTCAAAAAAGGTGTAAAAGGTATCGAACAACTCAGGGTTTTCTTCGCCAAGCTGATAGAGGTTATTTGGCACAATTGCATCAAGTTGATCAATTTGATGATGTTTAATAAAAGCATTAAAGATACCTAAGTCATGGTAATCAATAATCGATCCTAGATAAAATTGTTGATTGAATTGAATCATATCTAAACATTCAGCAAGAATATCATGTAGTTGTTCTTTCGTTTTGACACGACTAATCGCCAGTACAGCCTCTTGTTCTTCAAGGTGTTTTTCATCAAAAAGTGCTAAGAGTTTTTTCTTGGTGATTTGGTCATGATTAAAATTATATAGAATCACAAGATAGTGATGGTGTTCAAAGTAAAGATAGTTCTGTTTCAGCGAACGTAATTTCTTGATAATCAATTTTTTATTATAAATATCCTTAAGACCTTCTGTTGAAAAGGCAACACACTGATAATTTGGAAAATCAGCCATTTTTCCTTCAATCAGCAATTTATCAAGTTCGGCCAGATTACTTGGTGTATTTTGTAAAATTGCATCAGCAAGATGATTCAATTTGGTAAAGCGGTCTTGCTTAATGAGATATTCAGCTTGCATTTGTTCATAGATGGCATCAATGACGTTTTCTAAAATCATGACTTTGTATTCAGGAATTTCAGCTGATTTATGATAGACCGTCAGAATACAAGTTTCATCGAAGGGGTTAGGAATATTAGTTTGGACAGCAGTTGTATAGTGATTGGCTTTATCTGAAAATAATTGTAAATAATCATAATCATTTTTGGTAAAAGCGATTGTTTTCATGGGTTTCTTATCGCAAACGACGTAGTTTTCAAAAGATTCGCCAAAGGTTAAATTAACATCCAAACAAGGTATTTGTAACGTACAGGGGTTACCAATTAGTTCAAAAAATTCGGTCATGATTTGGTCGAAAGTTGAAGAATAACGGTCAACTTGCATAAAGCGTTGACGCACGTCGTAGTAAGTACGCAATAAATGTGACTGTTGATTAATAATAGGCTCGTAAACAGCAAGCATAATGGCTTCATAACTCACATCTTGTTGCATTTTGATGAGCGGCACTTGATATTCAAAACTCAGTTCAATCATCCAGGTTGGAATCATTGTGATTAAGCGATCCATTTTGACAACTAAGCCACTCACACCGATTTGAGTCATCTTCTTAAAAAAGTCTCGTAATTCTGCAGCATCAATTTTTTTAAACGCATAAAAAGAAGTTAGAATCAGTTGATTTCTCTTACTCCAATTTTCGATATCTAACGCTTCTAAGACCATCACAGATTCCACAGGATTATCCAAGCCAATCTCTTCAGTTAGGATTTTACAGCTCTTTAAAATTTCGATTTCAAGCAATTCTTTCAAACGCATGTTATCCCTCTTTTCCCTTTATGGATAAAAAGTATAGCATTTTTTTAGACTTTTATCCAATGTAAACGAAAACATCACTTGCTACAATGACGGTGAATTAAGAAATGGAGGAATCAAAATGTTACAAACTGTAATTTTGAAAAACAACTATCAAGATTCGATTAACTTAATGCTTTTAACGAATCGAATCAATGATTTTGACTCAGTGATTATGAGTCAAATTATGATGGGGACAGATGCAAACAAAGATATTCTGAACAACACAAATCTATTAACAAGCGAAGCTCAAGAAGCTTCTGCTAATGACTTAATGATTGTTGTTGAGAGTGATGATGAAGCAATCATGGATGAAGTATTACCAGAAATTCATTCATTCTTAGATGATTTATCATCAAATGATAGTGCAAGTGAGAAAAAAGCGGCTACTTCTTGGCAAGAAGCTTTAGAAGGTTTACCTGATGCAAACATGGCATTGTTTAGTATTCCTGGTGAATACGGAGCTAGCGAAATGGAAAAAGCTTTAAATCATAACTTACATGTCTTTTCATTTACAGACAATATTCCTTTAGAAGACGAAGTTCGCTTAAAAAAACTAGCGCATAAAAAAGGATTACTAATGATGGGACCAGACTGCGGAACAGGTATCATCTCTAGTATCCCATTAGCCTTCACAAACGTTGTTTCTCCTGGAAACATTGGTGTTGTTGGTGCTTCAGGAACGGGGATTCAAGAAGTAACAACTATTATTGACCGTTTAGGTGGCGGTGTGGTTCATGCAATCGGAACTGGTGGTCGCGATTTAAGTGACAAAGTTGGCGCAACAACAATGAAAGATGCAATTGTAGCTTTAGAACACCATGCACCAACAGACGTGATCTGTGTGATCTCAAAACCACCTGCAAAAGAAGTTCGTGACGAAGTGGTTCAATTATTACAAAGTATCACAAAACCAGTCGTTGCTATTTTCTTAGGTGAAAAACCAGAATCGCATGAAGGTAAATTATATCTTGCTCATACGCTTGAAGAAGCTGCGCATATTGCGGTTGACTTAGCGAATGACGAAGCAGTTAAAGCAAACTACTTTGAAAAAGTAGATGCACCAGAAGTTCAAACATTGGCAGAAGATAAAGTAGTTAAAGGCCTTTATTCAGGTGGAACATTAGCATCTGAAGCTGGCATGATGATTTCTGAAGCTTTGAGCTTAGAAGGTTTAGTGAAACAAGAAGGCTACGTGCTTCACTCACATGGTTATGACGTGATTGACTTAGGTGACGATATCTATACCCAAGGTCGCCCTCACCCAATGATTGCACCAGAAGTTCGGATTGAAAAAATTGAACAATACGCAAAAGATAGCCAAACAGGCATCATTCTTTTTGATGTTGTTTTAGGTTACGGTGCGCACGAAGATATGGTAAGTGCTTTATTACCGGCGATTAAAGCGGCTCAAGAAAGTGCAGCTGCTGAAATGCGCGATTTATACTTTGTTGCAACTGTTTGTGGAACTGAGAAAGATCCTCAAAACTACCAAGATGCAGTGAAACGCTTGAAAGAGGCTGGTGTTTTAATTGCTGAAAGTAATGCAAAAGCTGTTCAACTTGCTTTATTACTTAAAGGCATTGAAATTACAGAAGCAGACAAAGAAGTAAAACCTTACGCTGGTACAACAATCGAAGTGCCAGAAGTAAGTGAAAAAGTGATGGAATTATTAACAACAAAACCTCGTATTATTAACGTTGGTTTACAAAATTTCAATGAATCAATCCTTACTTATGGTGGCCAATCAGAACAATTTAATTGGCGTCCACGTGCTAATGGTAATAAGAAAATGATTAAAATTCTTGATGCTTTAGATGCTCACAAAGAAATGATTGATGCTGAAAACCAAAAAGTTCTCGACAAAATGAAAAATGCGCAACCATTCTTAATTGATGTTGTACCAGCTAAGACTGTTATTCCTGAGTTAAATGAAGCTCAAAAAACATTACTTCATGCTGGACCACCAATTACTTGGGACCAAATGACAGGACCAATGAAAGGGTCATGTATTGGTGCTGCTTTATTTGAACGTTGGGCAGAAACAGAAGAAGAAGCAGAAAGTTTATTAGCACGCGGCGATGTTCGCTTTATGCCATGTCATCACGTTCAAGCTGTTGGACCAATGGGTGGCATTACATCAAGCAATATGCCAGTTTTCGTTGTTGAAAACCGCCTTGAAGGCAACCAAGCTTACTGTATTTTAAATGAAGGTATTGGTAAAGTACTTCGTTTCGGCGCTTATTCTGAAGAAGTAATTACGCGTCTAGATTGGATTAAAGATACATTAGCACCAACTTTAGCGAAAGCTTTAGCGTTAACAGAAGAAGGTTTAAACTTGAACGTTTTAATTGCGCGTTCAATTACAATGGGCGATGAATTCCACCAAAGAAATATGGCGGCTTCATTAAACTTCTTAAAAGAGTTAGCACCATTAATTATTAAAACTGATGCACCAGAAAGTGAAAAATACGAAGTAATTAAGTTCTTAGCTGATACTGATCAATTCTTCTTAAATGTCATGATGGCAACAGGTAAAGCAATTGTTGACGGCGCTCGTAAGGATACTTTAGGTACTGTTGTAACAACAATGACACGTAATGGTGTGGACTTTGGTGTTCGAATTGCTGAAACAGGAAATGATTGGCATACAGCACCAGTTAATACACCAAAAGGATTATACTTCACAGGCTTTACTGAAGAAGATGGTAACCCAGACGTTGGTGATAGTGCGATTACTGAAACAATTGGTGTTGGTGGAATGGCAATGATTGCTGCTCCAGGTGTGACACGATTTGTTGGAGCTGGTGGCTTTGATGATGCCCTTGCAACATCAAATGAAATGGCACAAATCTGTTTAGGACATAACCCAACCTTTACCATTCCAACTTGGAATTTCCAAGGTACTTGTTTAGGAATTGATATTCGTAAAGTCGTTGAAACAGGAATTACACCAGTGATAAATACAGGGATTGCCCATAAAGAAGCTGGTGTTGGTCAAGTTGGAGCGGGTACAGTTCGCGCACCTTTAGGCTGTTTCGAAAAAGCGCTTGAAGCCTATGCTGAAAAATTAGGCATTGTAGTTGACTAAACTTAAGATTAGCGATTATTTAAATCCATTGGATCGTTTTGGAAGTGTTGGAAGAGTGCATAGTATTTTTGAGCACTCTTTCAATATCAAAATAGGCTCCCAACTCGTCAATATCACAAATCATTCAGATTATCTTTCAAGTTTTGGAATCTATCTTCCAAATGAACTGTTTTCTCAAGTGATAACATTTATCTCAGAGAACAGCTTGGTTAAAATTCACGCTGACCAACTGCATTTTTACAGTTATCAAGGAATAATAACCGTTAATCTACAAGCAGCTGTTACTAGTCACCTGCGTGTCGAATCAGGAACAGTGACTGAAACAGCCGCTTTAATGCTAAAAAACCAATTGGAAGCATTGCAACTTGAAAATCAGATTGGACTTATGATTGAAGCGGAAACAGAGACATTCTTTGCTCAAATGAAACAAGCAGATGAAAAAGAAACCAATGCAACACAGTTGTGTGAGTATTTTATTGGCCGAGGCCGAGGTTTAACTCCAAGTGGGGATGATATTTTGGTTGCTTACTTAACGATGTTACGTGTTTTAGGAAGTGAAGGAGCAGTGATTGATTTTAAGACTGCTCTCGAACTTTCAACACGAACAACAACGGATGTTAGTGCTGCTTATCTAGATGCAGCGCTAAATGGTTACGTTAACTCTTATGTATATGATTTATTACAAAATTTAGAGCATCAATCAGTCTCACAAATTGAGACACAAATAAAAAAAATCATGTCAATTGGACATACATCTGGAAAAGATATGTTGTTTGGAATGTTACTCGCACTTGAAAAACAAGTGTGAAGAAAGAAAAGAGAGGTTATTATGGAAAATCTAAAACAAAAAGCACCCGTTCAGGTGAGTCAAAACTATTGGATTAAGACAGTTGCTATTTTCTTTGTTGGTTGGATTTTAATGTATGCAACACGAACAATTTTTAACCCAATTATGGGTGTAGTCGGTCAAGAATTTAATTTAAGCAATACGCAGTTAGGTCTTGCGAATAGTATTTTCTTCTTAACATATGCAATTTTCCAAATTCCTTCAGGGATGATGGGCGATAAAATTGGTCGTAAAATTGTTATTTCATTAGGTTTTGTTGTTTTAGCAATTAGTACTTATTTAAGTGGTATTGCGACAACATTCGTGATGTTCTTAGTGATTCGCGCAATTGCAGGTATGGGTCAAGGGGCTTACTATGGTCCGCAATATGCATTATCAACAGAAGCGATTCCTGAAAGCAAACGAACAATTGGGAATGCGATTATCAATAGTGGGATGGCCTTTGGTACATCTGGTGGTTACTTACTATCAAGTAAAATGGTTTTAGAAAATGGCGCGCACTGGAGTAAACCATTCTTTATGATGGCAATTCCAACAATCATTATGTCAGTTATTTTCTACACAATGCTTAAAGAAAAAGTTGTGCAACCAGGTGAAGAAGCAAAACAAGCAGCACAAACAGAAACAAAAGAAAAAATTTCATTAAAAGAAATCTTCTCAAACCGCAATTTATTGGCATCATTTATTTTATGTTTTACTAGTATTTATGCAAACTTTGTTATTATCACTTGGTTACCTCAATTCTTAATTGCTGAACGTGGGTTCGAAGGCGCTAGCGTTGGTTTTATCGCTTCACTTGTACCATGGGCATCAATTCCGGGAGCTTTAATTTTTGCGCGAATTAACGATAAAACAGGGGCAACTAAAAAACTTGTTTATATCTTGGTACCATTAGCAACACTTTCAGTTTTTTCAATTGCCTTTGTTACCAATAGATCACTTTTAATTTTCTTCTTAATTTTATATGGATTAACTGGAAAATTAGCTTTGGACCCAATTGTCGTGACATTTGTTGCTAAAAATGCGCCAGCAAATTCACTGGGAACAACTTTAAGTGCCTATAACTTCATTGGTATGTCAGGTTCAATCTTGGCACCATACTTAACAGGTTACTTATCAGATCAATTAGGGTCAATGCAAGTTGGTTTCTACTTATCATGTATTTTACTTGTGATTGGTTTAATTGCCTTTGCAATTTTAGCAAATGACAAAAAAACACAAAAAATTTAAGAAAGAATAGGAAGAATTAAATGGGATTAAATGTAATTGCCTTAGGTGGAAATGCGATTTTAGATACAGATCCAACTGACAATGGACAAAAGCAAGTTGTCGCTGAAGCAGCTAAATATATTGCTGATTTTGTGACAACAGGTGAAAAAGTTGTTGTTTGTCACGGAAACGGTCCACAAGTTGGTAACTTATTATTACAACAACAAGCCGGCGAAAGTGAAAAAAATCCACAACTAAAATTAGATTCATGTGGTGCAATGACGCAAGGCAGTATCGGTTATTGGATTCAAAATGCGCTAGCTAATGAATTTTTAAAACGTGGTCAACAACAAACAGTTACGTCAATGGTCACGCAAGTTTTAGTTGATAAAGCAGATCCGGCTTTAAGTAATCCAACAAAACCAGTGGGTCCATTCTACTCAAAAGAAGAAGCAGATGTGTTAAGTCAAGATGGTTCTGTTTATATTGAAGACTCAGGAAGAGGTTACCGTAAAGTTGTGCCTTCACCAATGCCAAAAGCAATTGTCGAAAAAGAAGCAGTTCAAGCTTTAATCGCTGCTGATGTTTTAACAGTTTGTGCTGGTGGTGGCGGAATTCCTGTTTATCAAGAAGGAAATCAACTTGTTGGCATTGAAGCTGTTAACGATAAAGACTTCTCGGCTAAAGTTTTAGCTGAAGACGTACAAGCAGATCGTTTGATTATCTTAACAGGCGTTGATAATATTTACATTCACTTTAATACACCAGCTCAAAAAGCATTAACTGAAATTAGTGTTTCTGAAGCTGAGCAATATGTAAGTGAAGGTCATTTTGCTGCAGGTAGTATGTTACCTAAAATTGAAGCTGCGATTGATTTTGTTAAATCAGGTGAAAACCGTACCGCAGTGATTACATCGATTGAGAATTTAGCCAAAATGAATGAAAAAGTTGGGACTATTATTCATAAGTAAAGAGGGGATCGTTGTGGGAAAAAGAAAAGTATCGATGACGACGCAGATTGTCATTGCGGTGATATTGGGAATTGCTTGCGGTTTAATCTTTCCAAATATTGGAAAAAATGTAAAAATAGTGGGCGACTTATTTTTACGCTTAATGCAGATGGCGATTCCAGTCTTGATTTTAGGTCAAGTGATTCAAGCTGTAGGGAGTATAAATAAAAGAGAATTGACCACACTTGGTGGCAAAACAATGCTTGTGTTTGGACTATCTTCTTTTATCGCTGCTCTTTGGGGTGTGTTAGCCGGAGTATTATTTAAACCAGGTCAAGGAATGTCAATTTCAACGGCGAATGGAGCGAGTGCAAAAGTCCAAGAAATTTCATTATCGGAAACACTATTGAACTTTATACCAGACAATATTTTTAAAGCACTAACGGATGGTGCGGTCATTCAAATCATTTTGTTTGCCATGTTTTTTGGAATTGCGTTGAATTATTATTTATATCAACATCCAAATTCACAATTGTTAATATTAATTATTGATTTCAATGAAGTGATCATTCAAGTCATTCGCTATGTGATGTTTTTTGCGCCAATCGGTATTTTTGCTTTAATCGCTTCAACAATTAGCTCTTTAGGCATGCAAGTCATTTATTCTTTATTGAAATATTTACTTGTTTATGGCGTGGCAACATTGCTCTTCATGATTCTATGGGTATTAGTTTTAATGGTATCTTGTCGTATCAATCCAATTCGTTTAATCAGAAACATGAAGGACATGTTGATCATGTCACTTGCGACAACTTCATCAGCTATAACATTACCTGTTGCAATGGAAGAGTCTCAAGAGAAAATAGGGATTAGCTCAAATGTGACAAATTTAGTTTTACCACTAGGTATGTCACTCAACAGTAATGGATCGGCAATGCATATGGCGATTACAGTGATTACAATTGCTCAGATGTACCACTTTAACTTCAGCTTTACCGAATTAATTACAGTCGCAGTCGTTGCTACTTTTGTCTCACTGGCAAATGCAGTTGTACCTGGAGCTGGCATTGTTTCGCTTGCTGTTATTGTGCCTCAGATGGGACTTCCAATTGAAAGTATTGCCGTTTTTGCAGGTGTTGAATGGTTTGTAGGCATGCTTCGCGCAGTCTTAAACGTGAGTTCAGATGTCTTTTCAGCAGTCCTTGTTGCAAGTTCTGTCGATGAATTAGACCATCGCATCTTTAATGGTGAATCATTAAACTAAATTAAAAAAGCTTTTTCGTCTTTTATTCATGGCGAAAAAGCTTTTTTAGTATTTTAAAAAAAGGAGAATTGAGTATAAAATAAAGTTTTTTTTTAAGACATACTATCAAACCTTGTGTTAAAAGACTTTCAATTATTATCAGTAAAAGATAAATTTGCGGTAGTGTGAAGAAAAAAATATTAAATAAGGTGAAGGGAAGCGCGTGAGTATCAATGTTTTCCTATTATTTTTTATTCATTTTTTCACAGATTAAGGTATACTATTAGAAGAAACAGGAAGTTTTAGAATAATATGGGAGGATGCAAAATGGTAATGAATGACGATTTGACATTGATTAATCAGATGGGGAAAAATTTACGTGATTTAAGAAAAAATAAGGGGCTTACCATGGAACAACTTGCCAATCTCTCAGGAGTTAGTGGGATTACAATTAGTAATCTTGAAAATGGTCGCTCAAATCCGACGATTAATGTCCTTTGGAAACTAGCCGAAGCATTGGACATTACACTCACTCAATTGGTGGGGTATGCACAACCAACAACAGAAGTATCAAAATTAGAAACGACACATTTCATCAGTGACTTGGCGACAGGCTGGTTAATCCAACCCGTTTTTCAAGAAGATAAAATTGATGTTTTTCGTGTCTGTTTAAAAGCTAAAGCGACACATCAGGAAAGACACCAAAGTAAAAATACGACAGAAGTTATTACCGTGATGAAAGGAAGCCTATTGTTAAAAGTTGGTAATCAAACTTATCGCTTAGATGAGTATGATTCGATCAATTTTGATTCTGGATTAGCTCATGATTACATAAATGATACGAATGAAGATATTTTACTTAATATAGTTGTCAAATACTAAAACACATAATATAATGTATGTTGCATACATTATATTATGTGTTTTTTAGTAAAGGGGAATGACATGGAAAAGAAAAAGAACTATATTTTACTGCTAGGTATTATTATTGTCTCAACAAATTTAAGAGCGCCAATTACATCAGTTGGCCCTTTAGCAAGTATATTAGCTGAAGATTTACATCTTTCAGCCGCACAAAATGGGTTAGTGACAACAATCCCATTAGTCGCATTTGCAATCGTATCACCTCTTGCGCCAAAGATTGCAGCTCGTTTTTCAATTGAACGCACTATTTTTGGTGCACTATTGACTATTTTATTTGGAATGGGCGTTCGTTTCATTCCGAGCATCTTAACGCTGTTTGTCGGCACATCTATTTTAGGCTGTGGCATTGCGATTTGTAATGTACTAATTCCAGGATTAGTCAAAAAAGAATTTTATCACAATAGTGGACTTGTGACAGGACTGTTTTCAGTCAGCATGAATTTAGCTGGGGCAATTGCTTCTGGAGTTAGTATTCCACTAGTGACAAATTTAGGTATGACATGGAATAAAGCCCTGTCTATTTGGGCGATTTTAACGATGATCTCAATTGTTGTCTGGTTACCGCAATTAAAAAAACGTGATAAAACAGAGCGTAAAATTGTTGCAACGAATGAAGTGTCTGTTTGGAATTCACCATTGGCTTGGTGTGTTACTTTGTTTATGGGAATTCAATCATTTGTGTTTTATGCTTTAGTAGCATGGTTACCACAAATCCTTGCAGACCAAGGAGTGAGTGCTGCCAAAGCTGGTAGTATGCTTTCATTATTACAATTGACGATTTTACCATTAACATTTATTGTGCCAATCGTTGCTGAAAAAGTCAGCAATCAAAAATTGTTTGTCATCATCAATTTTGGATTCTATGTAATTGGTATTTTTGGTTTAATGTTTGGTCAAGGTTTTGTAACAACACTTGCGATTATTTCGTTAGGTGTTGCAGGTGGTATTGCCTTCGGTCTTGTGATGATGTTCTTTAATTTACGCACGACAACTGCTGGTGAAGCAGCAGAACTTTCAGGTATGGCACAATCGATGGGGTATTTATTAGCAGCCGTCGGTCCATTCCTATTTGGCTTTTTATATGATCAAACAGGTAATTGGCAAATTTCACTTTTTGTATTAATTGGGGTTGTGATTATCTTCTTATTGGTTGGATTAAAAGCTGGTTCAGACGAAGTGATAGCATAAAGATAAAATGATAAAAATAAATTGCATGAAATAAACTGTATGTAAGAATCGACATTGTGGCAGAAGGCTTAGCATAATTCCGTTAAAATTATCTCTGTGACAATGTTGATTTGCAATTAAGGGAGACTGTGAGATGAGTACGTCACAGTCTTTTTTTACAAACTAAACGGTGTCACAGAAGTAGCTTCTTCTTATTTCTTGAAGCTGAACACTTCTGTCACAACCTCTTTTCGAAATTGGAAATAAAAAATAAATATATAAAATTCGGTAAAGAGTGGGTAAATCATCTGTACATGATGATTTAACTTATATATTATGAACGATAGAATATGTAAATTTAGGAGTGAGAGAACTGGTATCTAAAAAAAGTCTGTTTATTTGTCTTATTGGTATGGTGTTAATTATTTTGATTTATAAGTTTAGTTTTGTAAGTATGACCTCGGATAATTTGCTTCCAGAAAGAGAACATAAAGAGGTACTAGCTAGTGTTAAAAATGAATTTAATGACACAATGGAAATTGGACATCTGATTTCCCTATCACTCTCTACTGAAAAATCTAGTCAGCTAGTTATGGCATATTTAACAGAGGAAAAACTAAAGTCCCAAGCAAACCAAGATCAGTTTGTAGGGGTAGAAGTTAAATTTTGGACTGGATTTAAATCGGGGACCTTAAATTCATTTACGCTTTACAACTGGACATGTATTTTGAAGAAAGAAGAACAGTGGAATGTTGTCTCATTTGGACCCAATAATTAGAAAAATTATTCTGATTTTAACTATGAAAAGTGATATGATCTAAAATCAACAAGTATCCTTATGTTTTTTCGCTAAAGTATGATAAAGTAAGACACGAAGCTAGTCGTATCAAGTTAAAATTTGTGAAGAGGAAGAGTTGTGAATCAGTGAAAATAAACCAAAAAAATAAAAAAAATGTAAAAAATAAAAAGCAGTTTAAGCCTAAACGTGACGAACGATCAGAACAATATCAAGTCAAGGAGGCGGTAGAATTATTACCATTCCTTAGAGAAACGTTAACATCAAGAAGTCGCAATGCGATTAAATCAATTTTGACACGTGGTCAAGTTGCTGTTGATGGTAAATCAATCACGCAACATAACTATGAGTTAAAGCCTGGACAGGTGGTCTCAATTGAAAGCAATCAAAGTTTCATTAAAGAAATGGCATTAGAAGGTGTCACAGTACTCTATGAAGATGATGATATTATTGTTGTCGAAAAAGAAGCCGGCTTGTTATCAATTGCAACAAATAAAGGACCAGAATTAACTGTACACCGCCAATTGATGAATTATGTAAAACAAGCTCATGTTAATAATCGCGTTTATGTTGTCCATCGTTTAGACCGTGATACGTCAGGTGTAATGGTCTTTGCAAGAAGTGAGAAGGTTAAACATCAACTTCAAGAAAATTGGAACAAGGTCGTGCTTGAAAGAACATATACAGCACTTGTTGAAGGGAAAGTGACACGTGATTCTGGTACGATTGAATCATGGCTAAAAGAGAGCAAAACTTATAAAATGTATTCAAATCAAACCGATAATGGTGGTAAAAAAGCTATTACTCATTATCAATTGGTAAAACAAAATAGTAATTTTAGTTTATTGGAGGTCAATCTTGAAACGGGACGCAAGAATCAAATTCGCGTGCATATGCAAGATTTAGGGCATCCAATTGTAGGTGATAAGAAGTACGGTGCAACAAGTAATCCAATGAAACGTCTAGGATTACACGCCTCAACACTAGTGATGATTCATCCAACAACTGGTAAAAAAATGAGTTTCAAATCAAGTATCCCTAAGAAATTTCAAAAAACCTTTAAGCATAGTTAAATATTTGTTAGCTCTTTAAAAGAAGAACTTCTTTTAAAGAGTTATTTTTTTGTGTAAAGTAACAACACACACCCATTAAGGATGCAATGAATTATTTTTTTATGTTTAATAACAAGCTTCTTAATTAGTTATTTTAGTAAAAAATAAAGAATTGTTGTAAATTTTAATAAAAAATAGTAAAATTAATGAAAGCGTTTCAAAAATATGTTTTATTGAGGGGGATTACCAATGAAAAATCGTAAATCGCTTATTTTTTTGGTCTTAATTATGGTTGTTACGGTGAGTTTATTTTTTATACTTACACGACGAACTGAAAACAAGGAAACAGAGGTTGGAAAAATCGGTGATTTTTCGATTTCAGACAAAATATTAGAGCTTTATCTTTCAGAAAATGAAGGCATAGTCTTAAATCAATATGCTAAGGAAAACAAATTGACAAGTTATGGTGATGATTTACTGAAACAAGAATCAGCAGAACAAAAGGAAATTATCAATGCGTTAAGAGAGAAAGTTGAAGCAGAGATGTTGTATGACTATGCGGTTTTAACAGAACTAGAAAAAATTGATAAAGAAAAACCGACCCAAAAAGAGCACTCATTGAAACAGTTAAATGGTGCTTATGGCGAAATAAAAAATCAAGTTTCTGATGGTAAAGATATGTTGATGAAAAATATCAATAAAGTAAATCCACCTTCAGAAAAAGATTTATACCAAGCATTTAATCAACTAGATAAAAAATATAAAACAAAACCATTTGAAATTAGTGGTGTTGAAATGAATTTTTTTAACGAAAATAAAATGGAACTGATATCATTTTTTAAACAAAATGGTACTTCGACAGTTGAGGAAATACAAAGCCAGTTTCAAGCAAAATATTCTGATAGTGTCATCAAAGAATGGACATTAGATAGTCAGAATATCCAAAAAGAGGATACTTATCAGCTGGCCCTAGCTGAAGTTTTAGTAAATAAAGTAAAAGGAGATTTAATTGAGGGGTTAAAAGAGGGGCAATACTTTTATATTATTAGTAAAAAAGGAGGCGGAGAATTAACACAGCAAGAGGCACCAGATTTAGCTAAAAACAAGTATTTAAATGATCAACTAGATAACAAAATTAGCACAAGAATGAAAACCTTAAAGTTTGAGACAAAAGAACCATTAGTGGATTTAATGAATGATTATTACAAAAACAAAAAATAAATTAAGGAGTATCACAAGTGAAAAAAATAATTAAATTAATCAATTATCTTGCCATAATGTGCTTAACTTTAGTTAGTATCGGTTCGTTTACGTTGCCTGTTCATGCCGCGGAAGAACCGCTAGAGAAACAACTAACGACTGAACTTAGTTCAGTCGGTTTATCCAAACAAGGAAAAACATATTTTGTCGATGGTCAAAATGGAGAAGATACCTCAGATGGTCTATCTCCGGAAACAGCTTGGAAAAGTCTAGAAAAAGTATCTGCAACTACTTTCCAACCTGGTGACCATATTTTATTAGAAGCTGGTAGTACTTGGCGTGGTCAAATTCTACATCCAAAAGGAAGTGGAACAAAAGACGCAACTATTAAGTTAGATTTTTATGTGAAAGGTTCCGAAGGTAAAGCAACGTTTAAGTCCAACAAACGTCCAACCATTCACGGTGACGGAACTTATGGAACTGGTAAATTTAAACGTTATGTTACAGGTGCGGTTCAATTAGTAAATCAAGAACATTGGGAAATTCAAAATTTAGAAGTAACAAATACACCAGAATTGGACAACAAAGAAGGTTATAAAAAACCTGGTGACGCACAACGTGTGGGTATCCTTTTGCTTGGTCATGAACAAAATAGAACGTTTAATAATGTCAAAGTTCGAAACAACTATGTCCATGATGTTCAATCTGAATATTACTTAAAATTATCAGGCAGTCGCGAGACGAAACGCTTGAAAGCTGTTGGCGGAATTATCGTCCTAGGGCATTGGGTGGATGAAGATGGTAACGTCGTTTTAAATGCCGGTGATCATAGAAGTACGACTGGTTTTAATGATGTCTTGATTGAAAATAATATTGTGAAACGTGTTGGTTTGGAAGGCATCCGAACAAAAGGGGATGCTGATACTTCGGTTGCAAATACCTTCCATAAAAAATTTAGCAACATCACAATTCGTAATAACTATCTTGAAGATATTTCAGGAGATGCGATTGTTCTTAGTGAGGTAGCAAGTGATGGTGTTGTTGAAGGAAATGTTTCAAAACGTGCTGCTAATGCTGATTATGGAACGCATAATTACGCAGCAGTTTGGTCGATGTCAAATGACAATGCCCTATTCCAATATAATGAAGTTTACGGAATTGTTTATGGATATAATGATGCGGAAGCCTATGATATTGATATGCAATGTAGCAATGTCATTTATCAGTATAACTATAGCCATCATAATAGCGGTGGGTTCTTATTACTTATGAACAGTCAAGCGGACTCAATTGTTCGTTACAATATCAGTGCGAATGATGGTGGAGGCAATAAAGGGACAAACGCTGATAAAGGTGGCGGAAGTGGCTATAATTACAAAGAACAAAGTATTTTCCATTATTGGGTAAAAAGTGAAGGCCGTGCAATGCCGCTAATTCATAACAATACTATTTATGTTGGTGATGGCGTTTCAACTTCTTTATTTGGTGAAGGAAACAGTGGTGATAATAGCGGTACAATAGCGCATTTCTACAACAATATTTTATATAAAGAAGGTTCAGGAAGTTTGAAATTCCTTGCTGCAAATCCAACGAATGGTAGCGATGCGATTGAAAGAAAATTAGGGAACAATCCTGAAAAATATATCAAGAATAATATTATTTGGCCCGAAAGTGTTGCTTCAGAAAAAAGTGGCGCGACTAAAGATATTTTAGAAAAATCAAATAATAAATTTGTAAAACCAAAATTATTAATTAATGAAGATCAAAGTTTAGTTGCAGACTTAAATGCTCAAGAACAAACAGCATTGAATGTTGAAACTGACAGTGTGCAGGACTTTACTTCAGTGAGCAAATTACGTGAACGTACAAAAGGTTTTAAAATTTCAGATGATAGTCCGGCGATTGCGTCTGGTACTGTGATTCCAAATCAGCCAGAAGAAGATTTCTTTGGTAATAGTATCAAAGATCGTGCGCCAGATATCGGTGCACATCAAGTCTCGAACGTGAAGAAAAAAAAAGAAGTTAAAGTCAATCCAATTAAAGTTAAAACATTAGCAGGTGTTTATCCTGAACTACCAAATAAAGTCGATGTCACAATTAAAGAAACTTATGGGGATATCGTGAATGAACGTAAAGAGAAAAAAGCAGTAACTTGGGATATTATCGCTAAAGATAAATATATGCAAGCCGGAAAATTTGATGTATCTGGTACGGTAGCAGGATTAAGTAAAGAAACAGCCGTTGCTAAGGCTGAAGTGACTGTGACGGGTGAAGCGGGAACGGGCGCAGAATCGGCTCACTATGTTGCTAAAGACGCTGCCTTTATTCAAAAAGGTAATCCGAATGATGCTTATGGAGCAAAACAAGGTGCAGTTAGCAAACCAAGTGCAAAAGATGCTTATAAAGCGCCATTTGGCTTATCTTATTCAGATAACTATGTTCTGAAATTGAAAAATGCCGGTTCAGCACCATATAATCGTCGTTTCTTAGTTAAGTTTAATCTTAAAGATTATCAAGGTAAGATGAATCAAATCAAAGATGCAAATATTCGAATTTTTGTAAGCCGTTATGATGCATGGAATGGTGCGGGTGGCACAACGGAAGAACAATTGCGAAATACAGGTTTTGCGCTTGATGTTTATGGTGTAGGCAACCAATGGACTGATCAAGCATTAACATGGAATAATGCACCAGGAAATGCTGAAGTTTCAAGTAAAAACCCTGATGACAGCATTCCAAATTACACGGAGTTAAAACCAGTTTCTCATAAAGAATACAAGAATAGTCAAATTATTGATAATGGTCATGCGATTGATATCGACGTAAGCCATTACCTTGCTGAATTAGATGATTCAGTTGAAGATGTGAGTTTCTTAGTGACAATACCAATGAGTAAAGTAACTAATTTTGATCGAGACAATGCTGGATTCGATGCATTTTCTCTTAAAGGTGCTGCACAAGCTTATCGTGATTTCGAAAATGGCACGCTAAAATTACCAGCGAACTTCCCTCAAGATATCGAGATGAGTGCGACGACGTTGGCACCAAAACTATATCTTTCAAACGTGTATGAAAAGGAAGTTGAAGCAATTAATATCAAAGCTAAACCAGGTGAAGAAGTCACTTTACCAGAAAAAGTAATGGTAACTTACACAAATGAAACGAAAAAGGAAGTAAAAGTAGACTGGGGCGAGCAAGCAAAAGTAAGCTTTACTAAAGACGGTACTTATAAAGTTCTTGGTAAAGCGTCAGGCGTTAGTTTACCTGTTGTTGCGACAATTGATGTCAAAGGAAATGTCATCAAGAGTTTTAAAGCATTACCTAAATTAGACCGTGTTGTTGGTTTAGGTCGTGGTGCGTTAGGAATGCCGAAAAAAGTGATGGCAACTCTTGAATCAGGTGAAGAAGTAGAAGTAGAAGTCACAGGGTGGGATGATGATGTAAGTAACTATAATGAAAATAGTGCACCTGGAGAATATAATTTCCCAGGAGCAGTTAAGTTACCAACAGGTGTCACAAACCCTAATGAAGAAAAACCAACGCAAAAAGTTCAAACACATCCTAAACCAAAAAAAATTTCTTTCACGGAAGAAACTGTTTTGGTGACAGCTGGAGAAACACAGCCAGTTACTTATAGGGTTGCTGGAGAAGAACCATTTACAAAAACAGATGAGTGGAGCTCGGCGGTCAAATGGTCGATTGAACCACTGGAAGCAAATGAAAATTCAGTTTTACCTGTCATATCTGAAGCTGGTGAAATTGTCACAACTAGAGAAACAACTTTAGGCAAATACAAAGTAACAGCAGTAAGTACGAGAGTTGAAACGGTTAAAAATAGTTTTACTTTAGAAGTGGCAGAGGCAGTAATCAATAAAGCACCTTTAACGACCTTAATTTTGGCAGCTGAAAAACGTCAACCTAGTCAAGGTCATGCCTTTACAAGTGCATCTAAAGAAGCATTAGATCAAGCAATTGCAAAAGCTAAAGCATTGCTTAATCAGCCAGAAATGACACAAGTCGAACTTGATGAAATGGTGGTTGAATTACAAACTGCACTTGATGGACTAAGTGAACTACCAATCTCACCAACGACAGTTGACAAAGAAGAATTGAAAAAAATAATTAATCAAGCAAAACAGTTAACTCCAAGTACAGGTCACGTCTTTACAGAAGACTCTCAGCATAAATTAGAATCTGAATTGGCTAAAGCAGATTTAGTAATGGCTTCAAAAACAGCAACTCAGGCTGAAGTTAATGAAATGGTTAATGCGTTACAAACAGTGATTGACGCAATGGAAGAAGAAGAAATTACTGAAGCAACAACCGATAAAGCAGAACTTAGAAAAATCATGCGTGCAGCTCTAGATAAGAAACCAAGTACAGGTCATGTATTTACAGCTGAAACACGAGAAATTTTTGAAAAAGCTATCCTAAAAGCGCAAACGATTCTTGATGGTCAAATGTCAACCCAAGCAGTGATTGATGCTATGGTGCTTGAGCTCCAAAAAGCAATGGATCAGTTAAAAGAAGAAAGCTTAAAACCTGTAGTTGATAAAACGATTCTTAGTGAACTCGTTAAAAAAGCACAAGCTGTAAAACCAAGTGTGAACTATGAGTTTACTGCAGCTAGTAAAAATGTACTCGATCAAGCGATTACGAGAGCTAAAAAACTAATCAATGAAACAAACAGCACTCAAAACGAAATTGATGCAATGGTTAGTGAACTTCAAAAAGCAATGGACCAATTAAAAGAAGAAGTAGTCAAACCAAGTAAAGTTAATAAAGCAGAACTTGAAAAAATGATTGCAAAAGCCGAAAACTTAAAGCCAAGTGCTGGAAACGTCTTTACTGAAAAAAGTCAGCAAAACTTAGCTAAAATAATTAAAATAGCAAAAGAAATCGTAGAATCAACAAATCCTACCCAAGCTGAAGTAGATAAAATGATTAAAGAAATTAAGACTGCAATTGCTGAAATGAAAGAAATACCAGAAGAAACTATAACAGTGAATAAACAAGTTTTAGCAGAGATTGTTAAAAAAGCGCAGGAAGTCAAACCAAGCAAAGATCATGTCTTTACTAAACAAAGTGCTGAGACTCTTCAAAATGCAATTGTTAAAGCACAGTTATTACTAACGAAAAAAGATGTTGAACAAAAAACAATCGATGCGATGGTCACTGAGTTACAAAAAGCAATCGATGGATTAGAAGAAGCAAAAGAAGTTAAAGAAGAACCAAAAATTCCAGCCACAACACCTGAAAGTGATAATGTCAAAACACCAAATAATAATTTAAATGGTAATGGAGGCGGAGTGGTCTCTAAAGGAAATCAAAGTGGTAAAACTTTACCGAAAACAAATGAAACACAAACATTTGTACCAATAATCATTGGAGTTACGTTACTCCTTTGTGGTATTGTGTGTGTAAAGAAAAGAAATAAAGCATAAAATAAATGACTAAGTCTGGCAATTTTTTGCCAGACTTGGGTTTTAACAAGCTGTAATCACGAGAATTCATAGTGGGAGGATCGTTCGTGAGTGCAGCTCGTAAAAAATATGTGTAACAAATAGGAGAGAGAACCATGGAAAATAAATTTCAAACTAAACAAGATTTTTTAAATGGCTTTTCAAAATTGATGGATCCATTAAAAGCTAAATATTCAGATAATGGCCGCTTAGATTTAGGTACAAGTGGTTCTGTTTACGGCAAAAACACGCAAGAAATTGAAGCTTTTTTACGTCCGTTATGGGCGTTTGGACCGTTTTTAGTGGATCACGATGATCAGTTTTTAAACGATGCTTATGTTTCAGGTATTATAAATGGTACTGATCCGGAAAGCGCGCATTATTGGGGAGATACCAAAGACTATGATCAATTACTAGTTGAAATGGCTGCTTTAAGTACGACGTTACTTTTAAGTAAAGAAAAAACATGGGAAAAAATGAGCAAGACGCAACAAGATAATCTTGCGAAATGGCTCGATTCAATTAATCATCATAAAACGCCTAAGAATAATTGGCTATTCTTCCGTGTGCTTGTAAACTTGGCATTAAAAGAGTGTGCAGGAAAATGGGATCCAAATCAAGTTGAGGCTGATTTTAAAGTGATTGAGAGTTTCTATATTGATAATGGTTGGTACTTTGATGGTGTCGATTCTCAAATGGATTATTATATTTCATTTGCGATTCACTATTATAGTTTGATTTATGCTAAATTCATGGCAGAAGAAGACCCAGAAAGATGTACCCTATTCAAAGAACGTGCCACAATGTTTGCGCAAACGTTCCAATATTGGTTTGACGAGAAAGGTGAGGCTTTACCTTTTGGGCGTAGTTTAACTTATCGTTTTGCACAGTGTTCATTTTGGTCAGCACTTGTCTTTTGTGATGTTGAAGCTTTACCATGGGGCGAAATTAAAGGAATCATTAGTCGTAATATGGCACAATGGTTTTCTCATGATATTTTTAATGCATCAGGTTTTTTGTCAGTCGGTTATCACTATGAAAACTTAGTCATGGCAGAAGGTTACAATGCTCCCGGTTCTCCGTATTGGGCTTTGAAATCATTCATTTTATTAGCTGTTCCAGATAATCATCCCTATTGGCAAGAAGAGCCAGTTGCGAAAAAAGAAACTGGAGAATTACATCTCTTACCTGAAGCTCGCATGGTGATTAGCGATAGCAAAAATCAAATCCAATCTTTTGTTGGAGGACAACTTGAAGCTTATCAAGCGCATATTGATGCCAAGTATAGCAAATTAGTTTATTCATCTAAATTTGGTTTTAGTGTGTCAAAAGGTTCTCTTTACTATACGCAAGGTGGTTTTGACAATTGTTTAGCCTTATCTGAGAATGATTTGTATTATCGTTCGAAATTAACAACTACATCATATGAAATACTAGCTGATCGTGTGATTAATGTGTGGCAGCCATGGGTTGACGTGACGATTAAATCAACAGTTATTCCATTAGGACAAGGTTGGCATATCCGAGTTCACGATATTGAGACCGCACGTCAATTAACTGCTGTTGAGGGTGGTTTTGCGGTACCATTTACAGATGATAATACAATCAAGATTACGGAAGAAATGGTGCGCTGTGAAAATACAATTGGCATTACTCAAATGCAAGCAATTAAAGGCTTTGATGAAGCAAAAATGATTCGCATGGAACCAAATACAAATCTCTTTTTCCAATGTAGTAATCATCCGTCTTTAAAAGCAACTGATTTAATGCCAGGCACACATCGCTTGGTGAGTTTAGTCGGTGGTTTTGAAGCTTCAGAAGAAGTATCATTTACAGTGGAATTAACTGGGGATACTTTAAATGTAGCAGGTGCTGTCACGTATGAATTTACACTTTAGAAGGAGGAAGCTCGCTTGAATGAGAGTCAATTAATCTTTAGAAAAACAATTCAAGATGCGGTTGATAAATATCATCAAAATCAAGAAGTAATTCGAAACGAGTATCAGCCTTTTATGCGTTATTTAAAAGATGGTAATCGTCTTGAATTTGAAGCATTATATTTTGAGCGTCGGCGTAAACTAGCTGTTTTTGGTTTAAATGCCTATTTCAATCCGAGTGAGGAGAATATTTGCTTCCTCGAAGAAATTATTTGGTTAATTTGTAATGAGTATACTTGGAGTTTGCCTGCGCATTTGGATAGCAGTCAAAGCATTTATGATTCTAACAGTCCCCAAATGATTGATTTATTTGCGTCAGAAACGGGCCAAACCTTAGCTGAGTTGACGCATCTTCTAGGTGAACATTTATCTCAAATGATTAAAGAACGCGTACATTTAGAAATTGACAGACGTATTTTTGTGCCTTTTGAAGCTAAAAAATGGCATTGGGAGACTGTCGAAAATAATTGGAATTCTGTTGTTGGTGGCTGTGTTGGCATGTGCGCATTCTATCAATTGCCTTTCCAATCAGCAAGACAACAAGCAATTGTTTATCGCATAAAGGATTCATTTAGTGCCTATCTTGACGGCTTTTATGAAGATGGCGCTTGTTTAGAAGGTGTGAGTTACTGGTCTTACGGATTTGGTTATTATATCTATTTTGCCGAAATGTTGCGTGAACAATATGGTGATGCTTCCTTATTAACAAGTCAAAAAGTAAAAAATATTGCAGCGTTTCCATATCATAGCTTAATGTCTGATGATAACTTCGTTCCATTTTCAGATTATAATAAAACACTTTTACCTTCAGGGTTATTGTCGTATTGTTACCGACAATTTGGTGTTGAGATACCAGAAATTAAAGCAATCAATCCTTTAGATTTTGATCATTGCTATCGTTTCGCTCAATTAATTCGAAATTACGAATGGACTGAGCTACATGCTGAAAAGGTTGTCAAAGATATTAAGTTTTATCCAGATGCTCAGTGGTTTTTCGCGCGTTATCCTGAGGAAAAAATGAATGTTGCATTTAAAGGTGGACGCAATGATGAAAGTCATAATCATAATGATTTAGGGCATTTTATTCTAGGTGATATGCGTGAATTATTTTTAACTGATTTAGGAGCTGGTGAATATGTGGCAGATTATTTCAAAGAAGAGACGCGCTATAACTTTTTAAATAATGCAGCAGAAGGTCATTCAATACCAATCATAAATGGTTATTCACAGGTAAGTGGTAGTGTATCCTCTTCAATTCATGACGCTAGTGTTTCAGCTGAAGAGCAGATGGTGTGCTATGACTTAACTGATACATATGCTAAAGAAAGCAGAGTAAACAGCTTCAGACGTCGCTTTGATGTGAACGCCAATAATCACGAGTTATTGATTACAGATGAATTCCACTTTGAGAGTGCGCAAAATAAAGTTGTTGAGAATTATATTACAATCATGCCACCAGTTGTTACGGATTATATCGTAACTTTGGCTAATGAAGAGATGATGTGTCGAATTGAGATGGAAACGGCGAATATCGTAATAGAGGAGAAGGTTTATTCGAATCACAAAGGTGAAACAAAAACAGCCTTTTTAATTCAAGCACATTTTAATGCAACAGAAGACATAAAAATCCAAACAAAAGTGCTACTTCAAAAAATATAAATAAAAACATCCTCTTCAAAATGCTATATCAAGCTTTTGAGGAGGATCTTTTATTATGTCGTTTAAGCTTCGTATCTAGCCGTTGATTGGCGAATCACAAGTTCAGTTTCTAAGAAAATGCGCTTGTTAATAGAGGGCTTATTAATTTGCTCGTGTAAAATTTCAATCCCTGTTTCGCCCATTTCTTCAGTAAAGGCTTTTACTGTTGTGAGTGGGGGAGAAACATATTGTGAGATTGAGATATCGTTAATTCCCATGACACTGATATCTTCTGGTATGCGGAAACCTTCTTCTTGCAGCGTGTTAATAATCGCAATTGCAACGGAATCATTCAACCCTAGAATCGCTGAAGGCATATTATTTTTCCATTTTTTTAAAGCTACTTTAGTCAGTGTTTTAGCTACTTCAACATTCAAACTTTTTTCATTTTGAACAAAGAAATAGTCTTCAGAAAATAAATTCTTGTTCTTCATAATATCCAGGTAAGTCAAAATCGTTGGTGTTTTATATTCACGGTAGCCATACATATTTTGATTTTCTTCAGCACCAATAAAAGCAATACGTTCATGACCTAAACTTAATAAATGATTTAAAGCCAAATCGGTTGCCTGCGAAAAATCTGTATTGACTGAGTCAAAGTTATTAATTGGGAAGTTAGTCCCAATCACGCAGATATTGTGATTTAAAGTTTGAATATGCTCTAATGTGTGCGCATCAAATTTGCCAATCGCAATGATACCATCAAGATTGGTTGTTAAGTTGTCGTCAAGTTGGTACAGTTTTACGACGTTATATCCAAGTTCGCTGGCTTTCTTTTCAACACCCAAGCGAATCGACATATAGTAAATATCGTCTAACTCCTCTTCATCTGTTCGCCATAATAAAATTCCTATAGTTCCTTGAAGGGCAGGTGAGGCTGCATTAGCAGCAATTTTAGCAGCTTTTTGATCACGATCTCTTTTTTTCTTCTTATACTTGGTATAATTTAAGTTTTCTGCTGTTTCGAAAATCTTACGCCGCGTTTCATCCGTGACAGAAAGAGATTCATCGTAATTTAAGACTCTTGAGACAGTTGAAATGGACACATTAGCGGCATTCGCAATATCTGTTATGGTTGCCATGACTATCTTACCTTTCTATTTTCTTATTTAAAGTATATTCTACCATTTTTTACTAAAAAAATCACATAAATCTAATTAAATGTTTGTTTAACTACCGATTTGTACTGTTTTTTAAAAATAAATGATTATTTTTGGTAAAAAATATTGACTTTTTCCTAAAAAATAGTAAAATTTTAGTTAAAGAAAGCGCTTTAAGAAGTGGAGTGAAAAACTTGTGCTAAAAACAACGATTAAATCAACTCTTATCATCTTACTATTGTTTTTGACTGGTTGTAGTGCAAAACTAAAAGAGAACAGTTTTCCTACTGATGAAGACTTTGAAAAAGCCATTGTGAGTAAATCGTCATCTTACTCAACAGAAGAATATCAAAATGGGGAAGTTCCTTTACATGAATACATAAAAATGAAAGGGAAAATAATAAAATCAGATAGTAAATCTAAAAAAATAAAAAAAGGAGATCGTTTTGTGCTCTTGAATGATGGTGAAGAATATCAAATATTCAATGAGCAAGATAAGGAATTAAAAATTGAAGATGAGATAACTGTTTACGGAGAATACTATGGTTTTGTAAAAACTTCCTATATTGAATTAGAATAGCTACAAAAAATAAAGGAGAAAAAGAATGATTGATAAGAAACATTTTGCTTGGCTCGATTCGGAAGTTGAGTTCGTTCTATCGAAAATACGAGAGAATCAAGCTGTTTTTAAAACTGACGTTCCACCTGCAGCAAGTCAAAATTTAGTCTATATCCCAGAAGGGAATACCGATTGGACTGCAAGTTTTTGGCTTGGCATGTTGTTCCTTGCTAAAGAATTAACGAATAGTAATGAATTTGATGAAAGTATCAACATTCAAATGGAGTCATTTAGATATCGTTTAGCACAAAAAATTGAGCTTGAAACACACGACATAGGTTTCTTATATAGCTTGTCAGCAGTTGCTGATTATAAAGTAAATCAACATGAAGAATCTGTAAAAACAGCAATTACCGCAGCTGATTTATTAATGGAAAGATATAGTCCTAAAGCAAATATTATTCAAGCTTGGGGGAATTTATCAGATCCAAATGAAAGCGGTCGCATGATTATTGATTGTTTGATGAATTTACCATTACTGTACTTTGTGGCCAATCAAACCGGGGACAGCACCTATCGCGAAGCTGCCTATCATCATGCTAAGCAGACACAAAAATATATCGTTCGTGACAATGCAACGACGTATCATACTTATTTCTTTAATACAGAAACAGGTGAAGCATTAACTGGTAAAACAGCTCAAGGGTACTCTGATGAATCTTGTTGGGCTAGAGGTCAGGCTTGGGGAGTATATGGATTTGCTTTAAGTTATTTTCATACTGGTGATAAAACCTTCCTGGCAACTTCTAAACAACTGGCCGATTACTTTATCAATCATTTGCCAGCAGACCGCGTAGCGTATTGGGATCTTTATTTTAATGATGGAAGTGATGAAGAAAGAGATAGTTCATCGGCAGCGATTTTAGTTTGCGGTTTACTCGAACTTGCAAAACACTTACCATTGTCAGATCCAGATCGTATGACTTATGAGCAAGTTGCAATCGAGGTTACAGAAGCTCTTAAAGATAAATACACAACAAAAAATCATCCTGAATCAAATGGATTATTAATTGAAGGTGTTTATGATAAAAATACAAACTCAGGCGTTAATGAATGTATGATTTGGGGGGATTACTATTATGTTGAAGCTTTAATTCGATTGAAACAAGCTTGGAATTTGTATTGGTAATTAACTATAAAAAAATTAAAAATATAAAGTGGAGGATTTAAAAATGAAGAAATGGACAAAAGTTTTATTATCGACAGCATTATTAGGTGCCGTAGTTGTAATAGCCGGCGCATGTGGAAACAAAGAAAAAGCAGTAGACACTAAATCTAGTAAAGGTGATAAAGAAAATATTGAATTAAAAGTTACAACATGGAACTACGAGACAACACCAGAATTTGAAGCACTTTTCCGTGCTTTTGAAAAAGAAAATCCTGGCGTTAAAGTGAGTCCAGTCGATATCGCTTCAGACGACTACGATACAAAAATTACAACAATGATGTCTAGTGGCGATGAGACAGATATTATTACAATGAAAAACTTACTTTCTTACTCTGGCTATGCTATGAGAAATCAATTAGTAGATGTAACTGATCATATTAAAGATTTAGATACAAAAGCTGCTAAAGAAAGTTATGACATGTTTGATATCGACGGTAAAACATATGCACAACCATATCGTACTGACTTCTGGGTACTATACTATAACAAAAAAATGTTTGATGATAAAAAAATTGAATACCCTGTTAACTTAACTTGGGAAGAATATGAAAAAGTTGCCAAAGATTTAACAGATACAGATACAGGTCAATTTGGTGCTTACCAACATACGTGGCGTTCAGTTGTTCAAGCAATGTCAGCAGCACAAAATGACAAAAACTTAACAAAAGCAAAATATGAATTCTTAAAAGAAGACTACGACCGTGTGTTACGTATGCAAGATGACAAATCAATCATGGATTATGGTACTGCAAAATCAACTGGTGTAACATATGCTTCACAATTTGAAAGTTCTAAAGCTGCAATGATGCCTATGGGTAGCTGGTATATGGCTGGTGTTTTAGCTAATAAAGACGCTGGTAAAACTGATGTTGACTGGGCAATCGCACCAGTTCCACAAAAGAAAAAAGGTGAAAACACAACATTTGGTTCACCAACAGCCTTTGCAATTAACAAAAATGCTAAAAACCAAGAAATGGCTCAAAAATTCTTAGATTTTGCTTCAGGTGAAAAAGGTGCGAAAGTTTTAGCTGAAGTTGGTGTGGTTCCTTCATATAGAACAGATGCAATTAACAAATTATACTTCAGTAAAAAAGGTATGCCTACTGATGAAGCATCACAAAAAGCATTTAACCCAGATACAATTCGTGTTGAATTCCCTGTAGACAAAAATGGTTCTGCAATCGACAAGATTTTACAAGAAGAACATGAATTAATTCTAGTTGGCGATTCTACTCCTGAAAAAGGTATTGCTAGCATGGAAAAACGTGTCGCTCAAGAAATTAAATAAGACCAATGAAGTGGTATTGATCAAGTTTCAATACCACTTTCTCTTAAATGGAAGGAGGCCTATCATCAAAAGCTGATAGGATAAAGCATGGAAGCAAAACTTAAAGATAAACACAATCACAAATTAAGAAGGAAAAATACATTAACTGCGTATTCTTTTATATTACCGAATTTTATCGGGTTCTTCGTGTTTACACTGATACCTGTTGTTTTCTCACTCATTTTAGCTTTTACTGAATGGGATTCATTTTCAAAACCAAAATTCATTGGATTTCATAACTTCTCTAAAATGATGACAGATGAAACCTTTTGGATTTCCCTAAAGAATACCTTTATTTATACAATTGGTGTTGTGCCATTAACATTAGTATGCTCATTAGGAATTGCGATTCTTTTAAATCAAAAAATTCGTGGGATGAAATTTTTTAGAACGGCATTTTTCTTCCCTTATGTAACATCACTAGTTGCCATTGCGGTTGTTTGGAATATGTTATTTCATCCAACAAAGGGACCAATTAATCAATTCCTAAAAATGTTTATTGAAAATCCTCCAGGGTGGACATCAAGTTCGCAATGGGCTTTAATAGCAATTATTATTGTTAGTATTTGGCGAAATATGGGTTATTATATGATCTTATATTTAGCAGGTTTACAAAGTATTCCCAAAGAATTGTATGAAGCATCAGTGATTGATGGTGCGAATAAGTGGAAACAGTTTACCAACGTGACACTACCATCATTAAGACCGACAACATTTTTCGTTACAATCATGCTTGTGATTAACTGTTTCAAAATTTTTGATTTAGTTCAAGTAATGACAGACGGTGGACCAGGTCGTGCGACCAACGTGTTGGTTTATCAAATTTATAATGAAGCCTTTGTTAAATTTAACTTCGGCTATGCTTCAGCGATTGCCTTGATTCTATTTGTTATCGTTTTAGCGATTACAATTATTCAATTTAAATGGAATCAAATTCAAGAAAGAGCCTAAGGAGAGATGAAAATGGAGTTAGCTCAAAATCAAACGCTTAAAACAACTAAAGATAAAAAGAAACTCGCTCATCTTAAGACGACTTTGTTGATGATTTTATTAGTTTTTCTAACATTTTTAATGTTAGTTCCATTTTTATGGATGCTGTCGACTTCATTTAAAACGAATAATGAAGTATTTACAGTTCCAATTCAATGGATCCCTAAATCATTTCACCCAGAAAACTATTCAATTATTTGGAGTCGAATCCCTTTAGCGACATTCTTTAAAAATACTGCATTTCTAAGTATTGTGATTACTTTAATTCAATTGTTTACTTCAAGTTTTGCAGCATATGGATTTTCGAAGATGCATTTCAAAGGCCGTGATATTTTATTTATCGCTTATATTGGAACAATTGCCGTACCTTGGCAGTCTTATATGATTCCACAATTTGTTATGATGCGTCATCTTAAATTAACCGATTCATTATGGTCACTCGTGTTACTACAAGCATTTAGTGCTTTTGGTGTATTTCTATTGAAACAGTATTATAGTAGTATTCCTGATGAGCTTTGTGAAAGTGCTCGTATCGATGGGTTGAGTGAATGGGGAATTTATCGTAGAATTATCTTACCGTTAACCAAACCAGCAATTGCTAGTTTAACAATTATTACTTTTGTAAATACATGGAATGACTATATGGGACCATTCATTTATTTAACTTCTCCAGAGAATAAAACAATTCAATTGGGATTAAAAATGTTTGTGGGTCTGTATGATTCCGAGTTCGCTTTAATTATGGCTGCCTCTGTGGTATCGATTTTACCAGTCGCAATTGTATTCTTAAGTATGCAGAAGTATTTTGTAGAAGGAATTGCAACTTCTGGAATGAAAGGATAAAATCATGCTTAAAAATCAACCTTATGATAACAATGTCTATATGAAGTTAATTAAATTTGTATCAGTATTTTTAATTTCAAATGTTGCTTTTACAGTGACAAACATACTATTATTTATCGCTTCTCTGTTTCTAGCAATTTCCAGTGCGAACTTTATTATTTTTGCAATTGCTTTTATAGCATATGGTGTGTCTTTAATCACAACAATGTATGTGTTAGATCAATATAAGGAAGATCGCGATTTACCAGTTTTTAAAACCTATCTTATTGGGGTTAAGAAATTCTGGAAACAAGGGTTTATATACTGGCTACCAGTTTTAGTTGTCTCAATAATCGTATGTGTAGATATTTTATCTTTTACAAAACTTGAATTTGTAAAATGGTTGATTCCGATTTTTGTGATTATGTTTGTCATTACAGTCGGTTTAGGTATCAACATGATGTATTTCAAGATAAAAAATCCGCAAGGAACATGGAAAGATATTGCAACAATTTCAGTTTTCTATGCTTTGAAAAAATGGTATGTCTCACTTCTA
Organism: Vagococcus silagei; assembly: GCF_004795745.1. Lineage (GTDB taxonomy): Bacteria > Bacillota > Bacilli > Lactobacillales > Vagococcaceae > Vagococcus > Vagococcus silagei. The sequence goes on from NZ_SDGV01000015.1 coordinate 60,285, forward strand.
AATGCGGTTCTTCTAGTATTGATGACGATTGTCATCTTTATTAAACCACAATTTGGATATTTGATTACCCCTTCTATTTTTATTGGTTTACTCTTTTTAAATTGTAGCCAATTACACAAAAACAAAAAATAAATAAAAAAACTCATCGATAACTAATTAGGCATCGATGAGTTTTTTTAGTGCCAAGTTGTCTCAGGCGTGCTACACTGTGATAGAAATTCTATTCGACAGAGAATAGAATCAAAAGTTCAAGGAGTTAATGAAATGGATAATAATTTTAGGCATTTTAGTATAGATGAATCAATCATAAAAGCGTTAAATGTTTTAGGCTATACGCAGCCAACAGAGGTACAGAAACGGGTCATTCCGCTTCTTTTAGATGATAAAGATGTAATTGTAAAATCCCAAACTGGTAGTGGAAAAACAGCGGCATTTGGGATTCCAGTCTGTGAAAGAGTTGAGTGGGAAGAACGCGCTCCACAGGTTTTAGTGCTGACACCAACACGCGAACTGGCATTGCAAATTAAAGAAGAATTATTTAATATTGGTCGCTATAAACGTTTGAAAGTTGAAGCAATCTTTGGAAAAAGTTCTTTCCAAGCGCAAGAGAAAAATTTAAAACAACGGACACATATCGTTGTCGCAACACCTGGACGCTTATTTGATCATATTGAACGTGGTACAATCAATTTAACTAAGATTGACACAGTGATTATTGATGAAGCAGATGAGATGTTTACGATGGGCTTTATCGATCAACTAGATCGTATTCTTAAGATGTTACCTCGCGAGCGTACACAAGCGCTCTTTTCAGCGACAATGCCTGATGCAATTCAAAAATTTACGAAGAAATTTTTAAAAATGCCTGAACTTATAGAAATTGAAAATCAAGATACTAAGAAAAAACGTATTACCCAGGAGTACGTGTATAGTGAAAATAAAATGAAGGCTCTTGAACAATTTCTGATTCTTGAAAATCCAGACAGTAGTATCATTTTTTGTAACACAAAGTTAATGGTTGATGATGTCAATCATGCTTTGAAAAAAATGGGTGCCGATGCACGCGCTTTGCATGGCGGGATGGAACAGCGTGATCGTAGCCGTGTGATTCAAGACTTTAAACGTGGTTACTTTAGACACTTAGTTGCAACAGATGTCGCAGCGAGAGGCTTGGATGTGTCAGCAATTGCGTTAGTGATTAATTTTGATAGTCCTGATTCGCCAGAAACGTATACTCATCGTATTGGCCGAACAGCTCGGTTTACGAATACAGGTCATGCTATTTCACTAGTCAATGATTTTGACCAGGAAAATTTTGAAGCGATATTGGCGCAAGAAAAGGCACATCTGAAAAAAAGAGTATTACCATCTGTAAGTGAAGTTGCTGCTGTTCAACAAGCATTTGGTTTGAAGCAAAGTCAAAAACCAGAAGTTAAGAAAGAGCAAGGCTTTGACTTTAAAGAAGAAATTATGAAGATTCATATTAATGCGGGCAAAAAACAAAAAATGCGCGCAGGTGACATCGTTGGTGCGCTATGCCAAATTGATGGTATGTCAGCAACAGATATTGGTGTCATTCAATTACTCGATATTTCAACTTTTGTTGAAATTCTTAATCATAAAGGACCTGAAGTTTTAAAAGCGTTACAAACATTGCCGATTAAAGGTCGACTGCGTAATGTGAATCAAGCTAATGAAACACGATACGAACAAGATATTAGACGTCAAAATAGACCATAATGGGAATAGACTAGTTAATAAATTTACAAAAATTCTTAGGTATTGTAAACTAGAGTTACTTCAAACGAACGGAGAGACTAATGTATGCTAAAACTATTAACAGTTGCGTAAAATTTTAACGAATTGAAAGAGGAAAAAAACTGGTTTTTTGACTAGTTTATTTGTTGATTCCTCGCGCAACTTTTAAGTTTTAGCTAACCATTAGTGAAAAGAAAGAGTCAGAAGACTCTTTCATTCAGCGTGGCAAGAAAGCTATTTCTTGCCACGCTTTTTTCTGTTTATTTGGAGGTGAGGCTCATTCATAACGGCACAGGATAATTGAATATAAATTTAAAAAGATAGAAAGAAGGAATTAAGATGCAGAAAATTATTAAAAATTTTAGAACGGACGACCGATTATTAACTTCATTTAATCAACTGGCAGAAGAAACATTTGGTTTTAATTTTTCATCCTGGATGAATACAGGATATTGGGATCAAACATACATTCCTTATGCAGTCGTTGAAGAGGGAGAAGTTTTAGCCAATGTATCAGTTAGTTTAGGGACTTTAAAAACGAAAGATGCAAGTTATCAAGTTGCACAAATTGGAACGGTGATGACTAAAACAAGTGCACGAGGTCAAGGATTAGCAAGAAAACTAATGGAAAAAATCATGGCAGATTATGAAGATACCACTGATTTTATCTACTTGTTTGCGAATGAATCAGTCCTTGATTTTTATCCTAAATTTGGTTTTACGCGCCAAACAGAAACCATAGATCGTTATCAAGTTGAAAGTGGTCAGTCGAGCACAAGTCATCTTAAAAAAGTAACTTTTGAAGAAGTTCAGGCGCAACTTCAAGTATTTGTAAAAGCAAGAAATACTGATCATTTAGAGATGACGATTGAGAACCATCAAGCATTATCCATGTTTTATTATCAACTAGTATTTAGTGAAATAATCTATTATGCGCCGGACTTGTCATGTTTTGTCTGTTTTGAAATAGATGATTCACAATTACACCTTTATGATGTGTTAGCTCAAACACCAATTCAATTAAAAGCGATCATTGCAGCGTTGCCTCTTGAAGGTATTGAAGAGATTATTTTTCATTTTCCAGTTAAAGATCGAGAAGGTTTAAAAATATCACGGAGAAACTTTAGTGATGACGATGATGCGCTTTTTATTAAGAGTAAGTCTCAAATTCCGCAAGATATAACAAAGTTTCCTTTGTTTAACCATTCATAGAACAAAAAAACAGAAATGACGCGTTAGGCTTTAGCCTAGCGCGTCATTTCAATTTATAAGGTGATGTTAATTTTTGTTTTTCTACGTGGATGGTAGGAGTCGAACCTACACCTTTTAAAAATTATGAAATAAACTCTTCGTTACCTCATAGAAACAAGTGAAACACCAAGTTCATCCACATCAATTACTATAAACATAGTATAAAATAAAGTTGTTGAAAGTTTGGTAAGAAAAAATGATTAAAGTTGGAAGAAAAGTTTAAAAAAAGCTTAATCTTTATAATAAAACTAAATTAGAAATAATTACTTGAACAGACGTAGTAAAAGTGCTAAAATAAATTTACAACGAGAGACGTAGTATATCTATCGGAGTAAAAGGGGTGATGAGTTGATTAGTAGTGATGTTATTCGTGGTTATAATGATTCCATTATTTTGACCCTATTAAAAGAAGAAGATTCCTATGGTTACGAAATTTCAAAAACAATTCGCGAACGATCTAATGAAAAATATATTATTAAAGAAACGACACTCTATTCAGCGTTTACGCGTTTACAGAAAAAAGGGCTGATTGAATCTTATCCAGGCGATGAAACGCATGGTAAGAAAAGAACGTATTATCATATTACTGATGAAGGCTTAGATTTTTTAGATGAAAAACGTCTTGAATGGCAGATCACGCAAGAGGTGGTTGAAGTATTTTTAGGCCAGAGTGAATAAACTTAATAAATAAGCGTGTAGAATAAGAATAATGGAGGAGCTGAAAAGATGAATACAATTATTAATTATGTAGAAACCATGTTTATTAATTTGCCAGAAACGTTTGAAATGCGTCAATTGAAAACCGATATTTTAGCGAATATGGAAGATAAATACAATGAATTGAAAGCGCAAGGGATGACTGAAAATGAAGCAGTTGGGCAAGTTATTTCAGAATTTGGTAATATCGATGAAGTTTTAGAAGAGATGGAGTATGCTTCTGAAGAAAAAAATGAAGAAGTGACGGAACAATTTCCAGTAATTGATTTGGGTGGCGCGCTTGAAATTGTTGAGGCTAAACGCAAGATTGGTCTTGAAGTTGGTATTGGTGTGATTGCTTGTTGTATTGGCATGGCGATCATGATGTGGTTTCAAGCACTTAATCATTTAGCGATTGGAACGGTGGGATTACTTTTAGCGGCAGCGGTGGGAACAGGATTTTTTATTGTTGCTGGCATGCAAAATAATCGTTATGACTATTTAGAAAAACCATTTGTTATTACGGGCCAAACGCGTCAAGTCATTGAAGAAAAAAAGAAAGCCTTTGAAAAAACGTTTATTTTTAGTATGGTCGCGGGAGTCTCAATTTGTATTATTGCTTTATTACCAGTGATTTTTTTCTCATTGAGTGAAAATAATGATACGTTGGTGGAAAAAAGTTTATCCGCTGGTTTCATTATCGCTTCAGCTGGTGTTTTTCTCTTTATCTATAGTGGCTTGATTCAAGGAACATATAATACTTTATTAAGTAAAGCTTTATTAAAACAACCAACTGAAGCAGAACTAAAAAAAGTGAAACGTAACCAGAAAATTGATAGTATTTTTTGGCCAATTGTGACCGTTATCTTCTTTGTATGGGGCTTCTTTCTACCCGGTGGTTTTGCGGCATCATGGATTGTTTTTGCCGTTGGTGGTATTTTAAGTGAGATTTGGGAAAACTAACGATAACGATTATTTACACATAAAATTTAAAAGCATCAGTTACAAAATTTGGATGACAAGTTTTGTAACTGATGCTTATTTTTTTGTGTTTACTACTATTAAACAGTTAAATTCTTTGTTTCGCTATAGTAGCCTTTACCACCAACGTAAACCTTTTCGATTTCTTTTTCCATATTTGATTCTAATTTCACTAATATCTCAGAAGGCGAATTCAAGGCATAACCTTGTTCAAACACATATAAATCTTTTTCGATATGATGTTTTGTATATAGATAGCTTGCTAGGGCACCATTTGAGGTCCCTGTTGCTGATTCTTCGTCAATCTCATAGAGGGGTGCAAAGTTACGACAGATGATACGATCATCATCAAATGTATAGAGATGCGTACCAACCACATCGTATTTTTCACTAATCGCCTTAATTTTATCAAAATTAGGATTTAGATCGTGTAATAAAGTGTCGCTCTTAATTGGAATTAAAATATCGCGTAATCCTGTTGAAACAATTTGAATTGAAAATGCGGTATTAATTTTATTTATAGCAAAGCATTCTTCAAATTCGATTGGATCGATAACATCATAAAAACTAGGTTTGTTTTGTTCCATGAAAATCATCCCATCTTTAATCGATATTGTTAAAACGCCACTCTTCGTTTCAATTGTATATTCTTCTTTTGTTAATTGTCCTAAGTGCATCAAAATGGCAAATGAACCAATGGTGGCATGCCCACATAAATCAACTTCTTCTTTAGGTGTAAAGTATTCCAATTTAAAATCAGCCACTTCTGAGTCTGTAATATAAGCCGTCTCGGCGTAACCTAATTGTTTCGCGATCGCCATTTTTTGTGTTGTTGTAAGAGTTGGTTCATTTAAAACAACGCCAGCTTTGTTGCCACCTTGATTATTTTTACTAAAAGCACTGGCGACATAAACTAATATCTCCATTTATCATCTTCCTTTCATATGCAAATAAAAGTATAACATGTATCAAGCATTAATCGACAATTTTGACATTTAAAAAGGCCATCGAAAAATATAGTGCTTGTTCAGCATTAATGTGACAGCCTCTTAAATTTTCGATTTGAGTATCAAAGCGTTCAAACTCACAAGTATTAAGTGCTAAGTCCTTTAATTTAGTATCAAAAAAATTCGCTTTATCCAATTTGCATTTATATAGTTGTGATTTTTTAAATTCACTATCAATAAAGTCGGAACTAATCAAACTACATTCATCGAAAACAGTTTCTTTGAGTTTGGTTTCGCTAAAGTTAGAAAGGTCCATGAGACAGGCGTTAAATTCTGTATTAATAAAGTAGCTTTTTCTGAAGTTGGTTCCCATCATTTTACAGTTATTAAAAGTGACACGATGGATACTGCCTTCAAATAAATCACAATTTGAAAGATCACAATTTTGGAAGATACAATCGGTAATTTCGATTTTCTTAAAATCATTACGACTAAAGACAACATTTTTAAACAGCACTTCATTAAAGACTGGTCGTTCAATACTTAGCTCCTCAACGACTTCCTTTTCGATTTTCGCATACTCCAAATAATAGTCTTCATGATCAAGAATCGTAAAGAAAGAAGTAGACTCAAGGGTATCAATTTTTATTTTTGGCTTTTTCATGTTGAAAACTCCTTTATTTAATAAAGTTTTTGTGATACCTGTATTTTAGCACAGTTAAAAAAACTGTTCTTAAAAAATGATGAGAGGAATTTTGACCGATTTGGCATTAACGTTAATTGCTAAAAAAATTTGCGGACTACACAGATCGCCTGTGATGACCTGAAATGCTACTTTTTCTCATGAAATTATAAGATTTACTTTTTTAATCCTCCGGTATTTAGGTAAAATTTACTTTTTTCACAAAGTGTAAAAGACTAAAAAACAAAATTGTTTCTTCTGTAACGTTGTATTGTCAACGTTTACAAGAGGTATAAAAATAACTAATAGCGAAATAAATTAAATCAATTTGTGTGCGCTTTCAAAACGGGTTATTGTGGTGGTGTAAAGAAGAACAATAAAGATGGGGTGAACGAAATTGATTACAGTTTCAGTAGCTGGCGGGTCTCAGCCAGAGATTTTAGCTCTTGTCAAAGAAGCACATGCGCGTCATGAGAACCAATTAAAATTTGTTGTGTTTGATACAAAAGATAACATTGCAGATGAAACAGTTTGGGAATATGTCCAATGTGAAGACGAGCAAGAAATCGTTAAGAAAGCAGTTACACTAGTAGCTGAAGGTGGCGCTCAAATTCTCTTGAAAGGAATTATTCAAACACATACTCTTCTAAAAGAACTTTTAAAGAAAGAGTACGATTTGAAAGAAAAATCAATCCTTTCACACGTTGCAATGGTAGATATTCCAGCAACAGGTCAATCGTTTTTATTAACAGATTGCGCAATGAATATTGCACCGACTGAAGAAAGTTTAATCAAAATCGTCGAAAACGCTCAAGGTGTGGCAAACAAAATCGGCTTGAAACAACCTAAGATTGCACTACTTAGCGCAGCAGAAAACTTCAATCCAAAAATGCCATCATCAGTTTTAGGAAAAGCAGTAACTGAACATTTTGCAGCGGATGAAACAAGTAAAGTCTTTGGTCCAATCTCACTTGATTTGGCATTATCAAAGGACGCTGTAGAGCACAAACGTTATGAAGGACCAATTATGGGAGATGCGGACATTATTGTTGTTCCAGTAATCGATGCTGGAAACAGCTTGTACAAATCATTAACTATATTTGGCGGAGCAAAAGTCGGCGGAACAATCGTTGGAACAAAAGTTCCAGTTGTTTTAACGTCAAGAAGTGACTCAACCGAAAGTAAACTTCACTCATTAGAGTTTGCAATGAAACAAGTTTAAAAGGAACAAAGGAGAACGTAGATGAAAGCAATTTTAGTTATTAATCCAGGCTCAACATCAACAAAGTTAGCAGTTTTCTCAGGAACTGAAATGATCGCTGAAAAGACATCAAGACATTCAGTTGAGGAAATGAGTCAATTTGACGGTGTCATTAGCCAAATTGAATTTCGTAAAAACATGATTGAAGCTTTTATTAACGAACATCAATTGGAAAGTAAGTTAGTAGCAATTGTTGGACGTGGAGGTTTATTAAAACCAATTCCAGGTGGGACTTATCGTGTAGATGAAGAGATGTTAGAAGATTTAAGAACAGAAAAATACAACACACACGCATCAAACTTAGGCGGGATCTTAGCGTATGAACTTGCTGAAAAATTTGATATTCCATCATTTATCGTTGACCCAGTGGTTGTTGATGAAATGAATGATCTAGCAAGAATTTCAGGTCTTAAGGGAATTAATCGTCGTAGTGTGGGACATGCTTTAAATCAAAAAGCTGTTGCAAGACGTGCCGTTGAATCTGAGAACAAAGAATATGATGAAAGTTCTCTAATCGTTGCTCACTTAGGTGGTGGTATCAGTATTGGTGCTCACCAAAACGGTAAGATGGTCGATGTTGTCAATGGTTTAGATGGTGAAGGACCTTATTCACCAGAAAGAAGTGGTACATTACCACTTATCAATTTTGCAGAATTAATCACTTCAAATAATATGTCAATTCCAGAAGTTAAGAAAATGATTGCCGGCAATGCTGGTTTGAAATCTTACTTAGGTGAAACAGATTTACGTGAAGTAGAAAAACGTATTGAAGCTGGTGATTCTGAAGCACAATACTATTTAGACGGCATGTGTTACCAAGTAGCCAAAAACATTGGTGAAATGGGAGCTGTGCTAAAAGGAAAAGTGGATTACATCGTTTTAACAGGTGGCGCAATTTACTCAGAGTATATCTTAGGTAAAATCAGCCAATATGTTGAATGGATTGCTCCAGTTAAAGCTTTCCCGGGCGAAGTTGAAATGGAAGCTTTAAATGAAGGTGCGTTACGTGTCTTAAATGGTGAAGAAATAGCATTAAATTACGGTGAAGTTGGACAATAGTCTAAACTTTACAGACGTGGGAGTGAAGAAACAGTGGCAGAACAAACAGATTTACTTATTTTAGGTGGCGGTACTGGTGGCTACGTAGCAGCTATTCGTGCAGCTCAAAAAGGATTAAGCGTTACAATCGTTGAAAAATACAAACTTGGTGGAACTTGTTTACACCGTGGCTGTATTCCAACAAAAGCATTATTAAGAAGTGCAGAAGTCTATGACACAATCAAAGACGCAGCGACATTCGGGATCGACAATGTTTCTGATTACGCAGTAAACTTCAAAACAATCCAAGATCGTAAACAATCAATTATTGATCAATTACATCAAGGTGTTGAAGGACTATGTAAAAAGAACAAAATTAAAGTTTTAGAAGGTGAAGGTGCAATCTTAGGACCATCAATCTTCTCACCAGTTTCTGGTGCAGTAGCTGTTACATTTAATGACAAGAGTAAAGAAGAAGAAATCATCGTTCCGAAAAATGTCATTATCGCTACAGGATCAACTCCTAGAACTTTACCAAGTCTACCTCTTGATGAAGAAAATATTCTTTCATCAGATGGCATGCTTGAATTAGCAGAATTACCAAAATCAATCGCAATCGTTGGTGGTGGTGTCATTGGTGTTGAATGGGCATCATTATTGAACAGTTTAGGTGTTGAAGTTACAATCGTTGAATTCTTAGACCGTTTATTAATTAATGAAAGTTCAACTGTTTCTCGTGAACTTAAGAAGAGCCTAGAAAGCCGCGGCATCAAAGTAATGCTTAAAGCTGAAGTTCAAGGTGCTGACGTTAAGAAAAAAGCAATTGATGTTAAAATTGCGGGTCAAGATGACTTGAAAGTTGAAAAAGTTATGGTTGCAATCGGCCGTGCGCCTAAAGTTGAAGGATTTGGTCTTCAAAATACTTCTGTTAAATACGAACCAAAAGGTATTGAAGTGAATGAATTCTATCAAACAACTGAAAGCCATATCTACGCTGTAGGTGACTGTATTGATACAATGCAACTTGCACACGTTGCAATGAAAGAAGGCGAATTAGCTGTTAGTCACATTTTAGGTGAGACAGTTGAGCCATTAAACTATGTAAACGTACCACGTGGCGTTTATACAAACCCAGAAATCGCAAGTGTTGGTTACGTTAAAGATAATGTACCTGCAGATAAAAAAGTTAAAATTGGTACATTCAGTTTTGCTGGCAATGGTAAATCATTAGTTTACGGTGCCAATGAAGGGTTTGTGGAAGTTATTCGTGACGAAGAAACAGATGATTTATTAGGAGTTTCAATCATTGGACCTCACGCGACAGATTTAATTTCTGAAGCAAGTACAGCTGTTTACTTAGATGCATCTCCAATTGAAATTGGTGAAGCGATTCATCCACATCCAACTTTATCAGAAGTAATTCAAGAAGCAGCATTGGATTCATATAAAAAAGCAATTCATAAATAGAAGAAAGGTTGATGAATAATGAAAACGTTAAAAAAATCAGGTTTATCAAAAGAACAAATCGTTCAAGCATATCGTGAAGTATTGAGAGGTCGTCGTTTAGACGAACGTCTATGGCAATTAACTCGTATTGGTAAAACTTCATTTAACATCTCTGGTCAAGGAGCTGAAGTTGCACAAGTTGCAATGGCAATGGCTTTTGATCATGAAAAAGACTACTTCTTACCATACTACCGTGACATGACTGCATGTTTAGTTTGGGGAATGTCATCAAAAGATATCCTTATGGGATCATTTGGTAAAGACGCTGACCCATCTTCTCATGGTCGTCAAATGCCTAATCACTATGGTTCAAAAGAACATAACATTGTTTCATTCTCTTCTACAGTAAGTACACAAATGCCTTTAGCTACAGGTGTTGGTTACGCTGCTTTATTAGAAAATAAAGACTATGTTGCTTTAACAACAACTGGTGAAGGTTCTGCCAACCAAGGTGAAGTTCAAGAAGCAATGAACTTTGCAGGAGTTAAAAAATTACCAGTAATCTTTGTAGTAGAAAACAATGCTTACGCTATTTCAACACCAATTGATGAACAATATGCAAACAAACATATGTCAGATCGTGCAGTTGGATACGGATTTGAAGGAATCACAGTTGACGGAAATGACTTTACAGAAGTTTACTTAACATTCAAAAAAGCAGTTGAAGATGCACGTAACAAAAAAGGACCAAAATTAATCGAACTTATGGTATCTCGTTTAACATCTCACTCTGCTGATGATGATCAAACTATCTACCGTTCTAAAGAAGAAATTGAATCAATGAAAGAAAAAGATCCATTGACTGACTTTGAAAAACAATTGATTAAAGAAGGTTACTTAACACAAGAAGAAATCGATGCAATCGATGTTGAAATTCGTGCTGAAGTTGACAAAGCGACTGACGAAGCAGAAGCAATGCCAGAACCAGCAGCAGATACATTATTAGACGAAGTTTACGCTAAATAATTTAGAGACAATGAGAGGAATGAATGACAATGGCAGAAATGACATATTTAGAAGCAATTAACTTAGGTATTTCTGAAGAAATGGCTAGAGATGAAAAAGTTGTTATCTTTGGAGAAGACGTTGGTGGAGATAAAGGTGGCGTTTTCGGAGTTACAAAAGGATTAGCAGCAAAATATGGTGACGATCGTTGTTTCAACACACCATTAACTGAAGGTTTAATCGGTGGTTTAGCAGTAGGTCTTGGTCTTAAAGGCTTCCGTCCAATCGGTGAATTCCAATTTGCGGACTACATTTTACCAGCAACTAACCAAATTTTATCAGAAGCTCGTACTTTACGTTACCGTACTAAAGGTGACTGGACAGCACCAATCGTTTATCGTACGCCTTACGGTGGTGGAGTTCGTGGTGGACTATACCACTCTCAATCTACTGAAAAAGTATTTATTGGACAACCTGGTTTACGTGTTGTAACACCATCAAATCCATATGATGCAAAAGGTATGATTAAAGCTGCAATTCGTTGTGATGACCCAGTTATCTTCTACGAACACAAACGTTTATACCGTCTATTAAAAGCAGACGTTCCAACTGATGATTATATTGTACCAATCGATAAAGCTAACGTTGTTCGCGAAGGTAGCGACATTACAGTTATCGCTTACGGTATGATGTTACAATATGCAATTTCAGCAGCAGAAAAATTAGCAGCTGAAGGTATTGATGCAGAAGTAGTTGACGTTCGTTCATTATATCCATTAGATCGTGAAACTTTAGTTAATGCAGCTAAGAAAACTGGTAAAGTTCTATTAGTTACAGAAGATAATAAAGAAAGTACAGTAATGAGTGAAATCGCAGCAATGATCGCTGAAGACGCATTATTTGATTTAGATGCTCCTATTCAACGTTTAGCTGGACCAGACGCACCAAGTATGGCATATGCTTTACCACTTGAGCGTGAGTTCTTAGTAAATGAAGAACAAGTTATTTCAGCAATGAGAGAATTAGCAGAGTTTTAAAGTTAGTATTTTAGGAGGAAAAAAATCATGGCAATCAAACAAATTAAAATGCCCAACTTGGGTGAAAGTGTTACAGAAGCATCAGTCGTTCAATGGTTAGTACAACCAGGAGATACAGTTAAACGTTACGACCCATTAGTAGAGGTTGTTTCAGATAAAGTAACTACAGAAGTACCATCTGACTTTGATGGTGTTGTAAAAGAACATTTAATCGAATTAGATACAGATGTGCCAATCGGTACACCATTCATGACTTTAGACGTTGAAGGTGCTGAAGAAGATCCAGTTGAAGTTGTTGAAGAAGTAAAAGTTGAAGCAGCAGCACCAGCTCCAGCTCCAACTCCAGCAGTGGAACCAGTTGTAGTTGCAACTCCAGCTCCAGTAGCACCAGTTGCTCAAGGTAAAGCATCAGGTCGTTTCTCACCAGCAGTTATGCGTTTAGCTCAAGAAAAAAATATTGATTTAGCGCAAGTTGTAGGTACTGGTAAAGATGGACGTATCACTCGTAAAGATATTCTTAACTTTACTCCAGGTGCGGCACCAGTTGCAGCAGCTCCAGTTCAAGAAACAATTACAGTTGTTGAAACGTCTGCACCAGCAGCATCAACTCCAGCTGTTGAAGCAACACCAGTTGCAACAACTTCAGGCGATACAGTTGTCGCAGCTGACGGTGTTAGAAAAGCAATTGCTAAGAAAATGGTACAAAGCGTGAACGAAATACCTCACGCATGGATCATGGTTGAAGCTGACGTAACAAACATTGTTAAATTACGTAATGAAGTGAAAAATGACTTCAAACAACGTGAAGGTATGACATTAAGCTTCTTCCCATTCTTTGCTAAAGCTGTTGTTCAAGCAATGAAAACAAATCCAAAAATTAATACATCATGGGATAATGGTAACATTATTTACCATAACGATATTAACTTGTCAATCGCTGTGACAACTGACGAACATTTATTCGTTCCAGTTATTCACAATGCAGATAACTATTCATTAGCTGGTTTAACAAAAGAAATTAACCGTTTAGCTGGTGACGTACGTAAAGGTTCATTAGCTAGTAAAGATATGCAAGGCGGAACATTTACATTGAACAACACAGGTTCATTAGGATCAGTTCAATCAATGGGAATTATTAACCACCCACAAGCTGCAATCTTGCAAGTTGAATCAATCAATAAACGTATTGTACCAACGGCTGATGGCGGATTTAAAACAGCAGACATGGTTAACCTATGTCTATCAATTGACCATAGAATTTTAGATGGTCAACAAGCTAGTCAATTCTTGAAAGATATTAAAGAAAACCTTGCTCGCTTCTCAGCAGCATCAGATATCTACTAAAATAAGCTAGACCTACATATTAGGGGTGCCGTCTGTCCTCGGATGGACGCGCCTCCTCTAATATTTTAATTTTGATTTTCCATGTGCATTTATTCTCAAAGAAGTACATTTGTTTTTAAAATTATTGTTGTTTATCGAAAAAAATAAATATATAGGGGTATTTACTATGACAACAGAGACAAAGTTAACACCAAAAGTTTTTCTAAATAAAGTTTTAGCAGGTACGGCTCAAGGTACAATTATTGCGTTAATCCCAAATGCTGTTTTAGGTGCTATTTTAAAATATTTTGCTGATATTGAAATTATTCAAATGATTATTAATGCTGGATTAATTTTCCAAATTGCAACACCATTAATTATTTCAGCACTAATTGCTTACCAATTTGGTTTGACACCTGCGAAAATGATGATTGCTGGAGGCGCAGCATTTGCTGGATCTGGCGTGATTAAGTTTGATGCGGAAGTTGGCGGTTTCATTGGAAAAGGGACTGGAGACATTATCAACATTATGATTACAGCTTCAATTGCTGTTTTAATGTTAATGTGGATTGATAGTAAATTTGGTTCAGTTGAAATTATCGCGTTACCAATCGTTGTTGGTGTGGGCGCTGGATTAATCGGTATGCTAACTTATCCTTACGTAACGCAAATTACGGTTGCAATCGGTAAAGTGATTAACAACTTTACAGACTTCCAACCTATTGTAATGAGTATTTTGATTGCTTGTTCATTTGCAGCTTTAATTATTTCACCAATTACAACAGTAGCAATTGGTTTAGCGATTCAATTAAACGGTGTATCAGCAGGTGCTGGTGCAATGGGTATTGCAGCAACAACAATTGTTTTAGTAATTAATTCTTGGAAAGTAAATGAATCAGGGGTAACATTAGCGATTTCTCTAGGTGGAATGAAGATGATGATGCCTAACTTATTCAAGTATCCAATTATCTTAGTACCATGTTTATTTACAGCAACAATCTCAGCAATTCCTGTGGCATTACTGAATATTTCAGGAACACCACAATCAGCTGGATTCGGTTTAGTAGGATTAGTTGGACCTTTAGCATCTCTTGATGCAGGATTAAACATTCTTTACGTAGCACTTTGCTGGTTTGTTGTACCAATCGTGGCAGGTCTATTCTCAAAATTCTTATTCGAGAAAGTCCTAAAACTATATGATAGTAAAGTAGTCTTTGCTTACCAAGGATAAGCTAATTCTTTTTGATAATATCAATGAATTCACTTAAGTCCTCAGTAAGATGATAATCTTTTCTTAATGCGATTCCGATTGGGAAATAATCAAATTTATCTCTCAACGGAATCCATTTTAAGTTATCGCTCTTGCCAACTTCGTAATATTCGATAGGCAATAAACAAATGGAATTATTTTTTTTGACACTATGAATAAGCACTTGTAAATCATCATTATAAAGCACAATATTAGGTTCAAAACCATAATTTCTTGCGCGATCAACAAGTAAACGGCCAATCATAAAATTAGTTGATAGGGATGAAAAACGTTGTCCTTTAAGATCTTTAAAGGTCAGCTCACTTCGTGTTGATAACGGATTATCTTCAGGAATGACGACATGAACATGATACCCTTTGTTTGTCGTTTCAAGAGGTTCCATCGATAGCGTTTCTGGATAAAGATTCGGAAATGAAATCAAACCAATATCAATTTCATTTTGCTCAAGCATTTTTTGAAGTACTGGAGAACCTTCTTGTTTAATGATTAATTCTGTCTCTGGATGAGACGCGAGAAATTGCGAAATTTCTTTCATGAATTGCACAGCAAACAAAGTGGTCATACCAAGTCTGATTTGCTTCTTTTTTGGTGTTTCATTCATATTATAAATTTGGGTGACAAGGTCATCGAATTCGTTGACGACTCTTTGCCCATTTTCGTATAAATAGACACCTGTATCCGTGAGTTGAAACGGTTTATCTGTATGGTTAAACAGTGCGGTGTTGAGTTCGCTCTCCATCTTTTTTATAGCCAATGAGAGAGTCGGCTGAGTGACAAAGAGGTTTCTTGCTGCAGCAGATAAATTTTCTGTGTTGGCAACCTCAATAAAGTATTTTAATTGCTGAATATTCATTCAATCACCTTTTTTATTTTTTTAGGGAAAACATAAAGTATGTCGTGAAAAAAAACGCTTACTGGCATAAGCGGTATTTCATAAAATAATTCAGTAAATAGTAAAACGATTTGACTCTATTTTATCACAAACCATTATGTTTTTCCTTTGAAATAAAAAAGAAAATAGAATGTAAGTTTCATTACATTCGAAAGTATCTTAAGTTAAATTTTTTGAAAGAGGGCGGGGAACAATATGAAAATTATTATTGCAGGTTCTGGAGCAATGGGAAGTCGTTTTGGCTTGATGCTACACCGATCAGGAAATGACGTGATTTTAGTAGATGGGTGGAAAGAACATATTGATAAAATTAATAACGACGGCTTACAAGCCAATTTAAATGGGGAAGAAGTCGTTGAAAAAATACCAGCATATCATCAAGATGATTTAGCAGATGTTGATTTTTCTGCTGACTTAGTGATTCTATTTACAAAGGCGATGCAACTGGAAACAATGTTAAAATCATTACAACCATGTTTAGCCGAAGAAACAAAAGTTTTATGTTTGCTTAACGGAATCGGACATGAGGATATTATCAAAAATTATGTGAAATTTGAAAATATATTCATTGGTAATACAATGTGGACAGCCGGAATGGATGGCCCAGGTCGTGTGACTTTATTTGGTAGTGGTTCATTAGATTTACAAAACTTAGGAGCTGGTAAAGAAGAAGCTGCTAAAGAGATTACAAAAGTTTTAAGTGAAGCTGAATTACATGCCAATTTCTCTGAGGATATTTTAGCATCAATCTATCGTAAAGCTTGTGTTAACGGCACAATGAACGGTTTATGTACAATGTTAAATAGTAATATGACTGAATTTGGTGGCACAACATATGCGGATGATATTGTTGAAGCAATTGTGACTGAGTTTGTGACAGTTGCCAAAGCTCAAAATATTGAACTAGATCAACCAGCTATTTTAGCTCAAATTAAAAAATGTTATGATCCGGAAACAATTGGTTTACACCATCCTTCAATGTATCAAGATTTAATCATAAATAATCGTTTAACTGAAATTGATTACATCAATGGTGCAATTGTACGTAAAGGAAAAGAATTTGGTATTTCAACACCATATTGCGCGTTCTTAACTCAATTAATTCATGTTAAAGAAGAAATCTTAGGCGCAAAATAGTCTAATATTATAGAAAGAAAGCTTTCCAGAGATGGGGAGCTTTTTTGTGTTGCTTATATGAGTCTGACAAAAATCTCAGACTATCAGGCTCGTCTTACTGCTCATCCCAAAGCGCCTTTTCCACCCTCCTCTAGTCCGGGTTCTGTGAGCTGGAGCTCAGCACCAAGCCAATTCTAGTATTCAGACATAAACCGTCTGATTACTAAGCTCGTCTTACTGTTCGCCCCAAACCGCTCACCTCACCCTCCTTAATCTTAATTATTCTTAAGGAAAAAATAATATCGTTTATAAAAATTTGTTCTTGGAATTGAGTAAGATTTTTATGAATCATGTATTTGATAAATTAATGGATTAAAGGAGATAAAGATAATGAAACAAACTTTGGGATTAATTTTTGGTGGGGCGTCGACTGAGTATGAGGTGTCACTTACTTCGGCTACGAGTATTATTGAGCATTTACCTAAACAAGAGGGGCATGTTATTAAGATTGGGATTTCTAAATCAGGAATGTGGTACTTGGTTCCAGCTGATGTTTCTCCGATGGATGACTCATTGTGGGAACGAGAGGAAAATCGTTTGACGGTGATGCTTGGTGGTGAGCAAATTGGCATTTTGTATGAGCATACAAAAACTTGGATTAAGATTGATTTGGCATTTCCGATTATTCATGGTCAGTATGGTGAAGATGGTGTTTTAGGCATGATCTTAGATCAATTAGCTATTCCCTATATTGGCTGTCAAACTGAGGCTAATTTGGTTTGTTTTAATAAAAGATTTACTCATCAAATAGCAAAATCAGTAGGCATTAAAACGACTAAATCAGTAATCGTTTCTGAAGCTGATTTCGATAGTAAAGAACTTAATGATTGGCAATTCCCACTTTTTATTAAACCGTTAAAGGGTGGTTCATCAATTGGGATTAGTAAAGTTTCAAAGTTAAGTGAGGTAAAAAAAGCCATTGCATTAGCTTTTGAGTATGATGCGCAAGTTATTATTGAAGAAGCAGTCTCTGGAGTTGAAGTTGGATGTGGTATTTTGCAAAATAAAGATGAGTTATTGGTTGGTAATTTAGATAAAATTGAACTGCAAACGGAGTTTTTTGATTTTGTTGAGAAATATAATTTAGAACAAACAACCATAGAACAACCGTCAAAATTACCGATTGAAATAATAACAGAAGTAAAGCGTCAAGCAGTGCTTCTTTTTAAAGAATATGGCTGTCGTGATTTATCTCGTTTTGATTTTTTTGTGACAGAAGATGGTGCTATCTATTTGAATGAAGTGAATACTTTCCCTGGATTTACAGCACATTCAAGATTTCCAATGATGATGGCGACGACAGGAATTACTTTTACTGAAATTTTGACCATTCTTTTGAATAATCATCAGGAAGGTGATTTATATGAAAAATAATTATTTAATTCTCGTCAATCAAGAGCAACCATTACCACGATTTTTTCAACCGGGTCAACTGATTCTAGGTCGTGATAATGTCTATTTGGAAGAACAAACGCACCTAAAGTTAATGGCCTTATTAAATGAAATTGATGGGCAACAATCGATTCGTTTAGTGAATGGTTTTAGAAGCATTGAGGAGCAACAGCTCTTATATGATACTTCGGTTAAAGAATTTGGTATGACTTATACAAAAAAATATGTCGCCAAACCATTGTGTAGTGAGCATCATACAGGTCTAGCTGTTGATTTAACCACAAGTTTAGCAAATGAAACACATTTAATTTCACCTGAATTTGATTGGCAAAAAAACAAGCTTGTGCAACTGTTTTTAACAAAAATGAGTGATTTTGGTTTTATTCAACGTTATCCTGAAGGAAAAGAGCATTTGACAGGTATCAGTTATGAGCCATGGCATTTTCGTTATGTAGGGCGTCAGCACAGTAAAAAAATGCAAGCCCTCGATCTTTGCTTAGAAGAATACGTGCTGCAGTTAGGGGCAGGTGTTCAATGAAAGAAAAATCACAAGCAGGTTTAGATTATTTTCGTTGGGTGAGTACATTGATGGTCATTGCAATTCATACTTTTCCCTTTCATTTCTTAGGAAAATTTATAGGTGACGAATTGATAACATTGACTATTTTTAGAATTGCGGTACCATTTTTTCTACTTGTGACAGGTTATTATGTCTTAGGACCTTACCTAAAAGCACGCAACTATACGAATGTAAAACGTATCAAAATAAGTCTAAAAAAATGGTTACAAGTATATGGCCTTGTTGTTTTAGGTTATGCGCCATTGATTTATTTAACTCAACCAGAAATTGCCAAATGGTCTTTTTTCAAAATAGTTCAAGAAATATTATTTGGTGGTTTTATGTATCATCTTTGGTATTTTCCTGGCTTGATAGTGGGGATGTTACTTTTACTTTGGCTGTTAAAACGACTGCCAAGTCAAAGTGTTTTAATCATTACTGGCGTACTGTATGTAATTGGAACGCTAGGTGAGACCTATTACTTTCTCTTAAAAAGTATTTTTCATTCCACTGCAGCGATTGACTTTATCCTCATGGTTTTTGGGACGACAAGAAATGGTGTCTTCTTTACCCCATTGTTCTTATTATTAGGTGCCTTAATGTATGGACGAAAAATACAGTGGTTAAACCATTTCACACTTTTTTGGGTACTATTGATTGTTGCAGAAGGTAGTTTGGTACATTTATATCAACTGGAAAAGCATGATGCGATGTATTTAACATTACCATTTATTTCTATTTGTTTATTTCAATACTTATTGACGATTAACATTGAAAATAAAATAAAAAAATATCGTCATTTAACATTGTGGGTTTATCTTGTTCATCCCTATTGGATTTATATTTTCTTTGTGATTCAAAAAGTTTTATCGATAAAAATACCTGCTTTCTTTGTTTTTGTGCTTGTAAGCTTACTATCAATTGTGAGTAGTGTTATTTTTGATTTATTAATAGCAAAATTTAAAGTTCGGCGAATGCGTCAAAAAAAAGGTTTACAACAAATTAGTCTTGAAAGAGGCGTTAAAAAAATAGACCAAACAGCACTTTTAGCAAATTTAACTCAAATTCAATCTTTTGAAAATGTTCAACGGGTGATGGCGATTGTAAAAGCAAATGCTTATGGAACAGATGCTGTTGAAGTAGCTTTGCTTCTTGAAAAGGCAGGGGTAACTGATTTTGGTGTTGCAACATTACATGAAGGCATTGTTTTACGAAAAGGTGGCGTTAGAGGGAGTATTCTCATACTTGGCTATACTGATGCTTCACTGGTTAAAGAGATTCAATATTATGATTTACTTCAAACGATTGTGAGTTTAGAACATGCGAAACAATTGTTGCAACAAACGATTCAGCCATTACGAGTGCATGTCAAAGTTGATACAGGAATGCATCGTCTGGGTTTTGATGCGGATGAAATCGAAGAAATAATTTCTTTATCTAAATTTAAGCAACTTAAAATAGAAGGTATCTTTTCTCATTTGGGTTCTGCAGATGATGATTCATTAATTGCCATCGAGCGTGTTAGAGCTCAACAAGAAAGATATGATTGGGTTTTAGAACAATTAGCAGCTCGAGGTCTGGATTTTGGAATGACCCATTTACAAAGTAGCTATGCGATTGTAAATTACCCCGATATGCATTACGACATGGTTCGTGCTGGATTATTTCTCTATGGCTATTTTGGCGATATTGAAACCAAATTAGATACTAAAATATCGTTGCAACCGATTATGGTACTTTCAGGTCAAGTGATTCAAATTCATGAACTGAAAAAAGGAGATTTAGTTGGATATGGTGAGACCTGTCAAATGAACGAAGGTTCAAAAATTGGAATTGTTTCATTGGGGTATGCCGATGGAATTTCGAGAGGTGCAGCTCAATTTATTAAAGTTAAGTTTGATGGACAAGAATATCCGATAGTTGGCCGAATCTGTATGGATATGTTAATTGTGGACTTCACAACTGCAGAAAATGATCCAACACGATGTTATGTTGAAATTTTAAAGAATATTGAAGAAATTTCAACCCAACTTCAGACCATTTCTAATGAAACTTTGAGTCGCTTAGGTAATCGTTTTTTAACGAAAATTATTTAATCAAGAAGAGACTGAAAAAGGTCTCTTTTTTTCCTACCTTAACTTAAGCAAATACTTAAGAAAACATAAGAAATAGACAAGACTTTATTAAAAACCTCAAGACTAGATTTCTTTATACTAAGGTCAAGAGGTGAGGAAAATGAAGAAAAAGTTAACAGTCATGAGTTTATTAGTTGTATTAAGTTTAGGAAGTATTTTTTATTTTGGTGTTTTGTCAGAAAATCGAGTTTTCTTTGGGAGTAGTCCTTTAACAGTAAAATCAACAAAAATGAAAGCAGCTGAACTTGAATTAAATGGGAAAGTAGCCAGTGAACAAGTTCTTTTAGAAAACTTAAGTACCGGCGAAACTCTCCTTGAAAAAAACGGTGATAAAAAAGTAGCAATCGCTTCTTTAACTAAAATTATGACAGCTTATGCTTTATTACAAAAATCAGATAATTTACAAGATACAGTTGAATTGAATCAAAAAACATTAGATTTATTGACAGCCGAAGGTGCTTCATTAGCTGGTTTCGTTGCAAATGATAATATTTCAATTACCGATTTAGTTTACGCGATTATGTTACCATCTGGTGGAGACGCAGCGATTATGGCAGCTAAGCATGTGTCTGGTAGTGAAACAGATTTTGTAAAAGAGATGAATGAAGAAGCCAAAAAATTAGGTATGAAAAATACTCATTTTAAAACGGCAACAGGATTAGATACTAGACAACAGTATTCAACAGTTCGTGATTTGAATATTCTAATTAAAGCAGCCATGAAAAATCCTATTTTCAATAAAGTCTTTACAACGTTTGAATATAATACCAAACCAACTGACTATACTCCGGAAGGTTATTATTTAAAACATACTTTATTAAGAGATAATAATGATTTAGAGCTTAATAATGGCCGTTTGTTGGGTGGGAAAACTGGTTATACAAAAGATGCAGGTCAGTGTCTGGCCTCAATTGCTGAAATTAACGGTCAAATGTATTTATTGATTACAACAGGAGCAAAAGGGGAACCACTAGGTGAACAACATAATGTGACGGATGCGAATACAATTTTTGAGTCAATTCCTAAGAGATAAATACTATTTTATTTAACTTGTTATTTTATAAATAGTGATAAATTAGTGAAAGTAAGAACAAGCTATAAACCCTTTGTTAATAAGCTTTTATGTTGAGAGTAAACTTTAAAACTGTCGTTTATTAAATGTAAGTTTTAAAGTTTGCTTAAAAGGCTTGTTTTTTTAAGAACTAATTCTTGCAATCCCTTTGGGGAATAGGATACACTTAACCAGAGTCATAGGGAATTCCCTATGAAAAAAGCTAGAGTATGTAGAGATACTCCCCTCTATTCTTCTTTACAATTTATTATGAGGTGAAAGAAATGAAAAAGAAATTAGCCGTTATCAGTATCATTGCAGCATTGGGTGTTGGAGGGCTCTTTTATTTTGGCTTCGTTCAGGGAGCTGACGCGTCACTTGGTAAAGTGCGTTTAAAAGAGAAACCGAAAACAGTAAAAAAAACTAAGCCTGACACAAAAGCAGCAACAAATGAATCAACTAAAGAAATAACTGAAGAACCAGAAAAGAAACCAGCAGAGAAAGAACCAGAAATTTATAGTCAACAAATACTTTTAGAGAACTTGAATACAGGTCAAATTTTAGAAGAAAAAAATGCCGATAAAAGAGTACCAATAGCTTCACTTACTAAAATTATGAGTGCTTTTGTTTTACTTGATAAAGCGCCAAACATTGAGGATACGGTTGTCTTGTCACAAAAAACGATTGATGATTTAACACTTGAAGGCGCGTCTCGTTCAGGTTTTGTTGCAAATGATCCAATTAAAGTAAAAGATCTAGCATATGCCATTATTTTACCTTCAGGAGCTGATGCAGCAATTTTGACGGCTAACTATTTATCAGGAAGTGAAGCAGCTTTTGTCGCTGAGATGAATAATTATGCTCAATACTTAGGTCTACACAATACACATTTCGAAAATTCTACTGGGTTAGATTCAGCAAATCAATACTCAACAGCTAGAGATTTGAATAAGTTGGTAAAAGTAGCAATGCAAAATCCTGTTTTTGCAGATGTTTTTACTCGTTTTGAATATCAGACGAGTCCGACTAAATTAGAAAAAGATGGCTATCATTTAGAACATACACTTTTAAATGAAAAGAATGATTTATCATTAAATAATGGACAATTACTAGGTGGTAAAACTGGCTATACGGAAGATGCTGGACAATGCCTAGCTTCGATTGCTGAAATTAATGGTGAACGTTATCTACTCATTACAACAGGTGCAGATGGTGATCCAAATGGAACTCAGCATAATGTTACTGATGCTAAAAAGATTTATGAATCTATTGGGGTAAAATAAAAAGGACGTGAAAAAGGATGAAACCTAAAATTTTATTAGTCGATGATGAGAAAGAAATCACTAATTTAATAGAAGTTTATTTGAAAAATGAAGGTTTCGAGGTCACAACTTGTTTTGATGGTCAAGCAGCAAAAGAACAGATTGAAACGCAAGAATTTGATATCGCATTATTAGATATTATGTTACCATATGTGGATGGCTTGGAACTCTTGAGCTTGATTCGTCAAGCTCATAATTATCCAGTCATCATGTTAACAGCAAAAGATGATGAGATTGATAAAATTACGGGTCTTTCCATTGGAGCGGACGATTATATCACTAAACCATTTCGTCCACTAGAAGTTGTGGCGCGAATTAAAGCGCAGGTTCGACGCTATAGTCAGTACAATCCAACAACAGCTCAAAACTCGTCAGTCCTATCGACGAAGGGTTTGTATATGGATACAGACAAGCGTATTGTTTTATTGAATGAAGAAACAATTAGTTTAACGCCAAAAGAATTTGGCATTTTAAAATACTTACTTGAAAATAAAGGTAAGGCTTTAACCTCTGAGGATATTTTTCAAGAAGTCTGGCAAGATAAATATTTCGAAGCATCGAATAATACGATAATGGTTCATATTCGCCATATTCGTGAAAAAATGAATGATGCAGTAGATAAACCAAAATACATCAAAACGGTGTGGGGAGTGGGGTACAAAATTGACTAAGAAAACGAAGCGGCGTCTTATAGTGCTACTAGTGATTATGATCAGTTTTGTAGCACTCCTCTTTTTTATTGGGAACTTTACGCCAGTCGGTGAGTATATTGGCAGAGCAGTTAATGATTTTTTTATCAGTTTTAACACAGAAAATAGTGGTGATGGCACTTATTATGAAGTTTCTCGTGTCAATTGGCTTAACTTTAAAAAGTTTTTTTATGTTTTAGGTGTCATTTTTATTATTTTGTTGGCGTTCTTTTCATACCTTATTAGCCAATATTTATTAAAAAGAGAGCGTCAAGATATTACCAAAATGATTGCGAATTCTCTGGGCGATGAGGAAACAAAATTCCATGAAGAATATATTGATGTTTATAATCAACTAGAAATGTTGAAATTGACAAATCTAAAAAATGAAGAATTGTTGATTCAAGAAATACAACGAACGAAAGATTTAGTGACTTATTTGGCACATGATTTAAGGACACCACTAGCTTCAGTGATTGGCTATTTAAACTTATTGGTTGATACAAATGATTCGACAGAAGAGATTCGTATGAAATATTTGAATATAACCTTAGATAAAGCTTATCGCTTAGAGTATTTAATCGATGATTTCTTTGATATTACGCGATTTAATTTTCATAAAATTGTGTTAGACTACTCAACCTTTAATTTGAACTTATTATTCTATCAAATGGTTGAAGAATTCTATCCAATTCTTGATAAGAAAGAACAACAAATTACGTTGAATTTACCGGAAATATTAATGATTGAAGGGGATTCACCTAAATTAGCACGTGTCTTTAATAATCTGTTAAAAAATGCGTCTTCTTATGGATTTGATCAAAGTGAGATTTCTGTTGAGGCTTTTTGTGGTGAAGAAACGGTTAAAATTATCATCTCAAACATGGGAAACACAATCCCACCTGAAAAGTTAACAAGTATTTTTGATAAATTTTATCGCTTAGATAATTCTCGTTCAACAGCAAGTGGTGGCTCTGGCCTTGGGCTTGCGATTGCCAAAGAGATTGTTACGGCGCATGATGGTACTATTTCTGCAAGCAGTCAACAAAATGTGACACAGTTTATTGTGGAATTACCATTAGGGCGACCAGAAGTTGATGAAATTGAAAAGTGAGCGAATGGAGTGTAAAAGTTGGGGAAAAAAGGAATTTTATTAGCAAATATCGGAACGCCTGATCGTCCAGAACCAAAAGAGGTTCGTAGCTATCTTAAGGCGTTTTTAGGCGATCCGCGCGTGATAGATAAACCGAGATGGCAATGGTTGCCAATTCTACATGGTATTATTTTGAATACACGACCTAAAAAATCAGCCGAATTGTATCGAAGTATTTGGCAAGATGAGGGGTCACCTTTATTAATTCATACAAAAGCTCAAACAGCTGGGTTACAAGAAATAATGCCTGAAGATGTTGTGAAATATGGTATGGCTTATAGTGAACCGACAATTAGTCAGTCATTGAAAGCATTTGAAAAAGAAGGTGTTGAAGAGATTACAATTGTACCAATGTATCCTCAATATTCAACATCGACAACAGCTTCAATTTATGATGCTGTTTTTAAACATTATTTGAAAACAGAAAATATACCAGCGCTTAATTTTATTAAAGACTTTGCGACTCATCCAGGTTATATAAACTTGTTACGTCGCCAAATTGAAGCTGGCGTTGCAACATATAAACCTGATTTGTTGCTTCTTTCTTATCATGGTATCCCAGTTTCTTACGTTAAGAAGGGTGATCCATACGAGGAACAATGCGAAGCAACAACCCAAGCTGTTTTTGTGGATTGGGAATGTGGTGTACCGTATAAAAAAGTCTATCAATCAAAGTTTGGACCAGATCCATGGTTAACACCAGCACTAGATCAAACGTTGAAAGAGCTACCTTCTCAAGGTGTAAAAAATGTGTTAGTGATTACGCCGGGATTTGTCGCAGACTGTGTTGAAACAATTGAAGAAATCGAAGTTGAAAATTATGGCTATTTTATGGAAAGCGGTGGTGTTGAATTTAATTACATTCATCCTTTTAATTCAGATAGTGATTTTATTGAGATTTTGAAAGAAATGGTAAAATAAGAATATTTATGAAGCGTTTTCTTAGCTTTGTTGATTGTTTCTGTGATATAGTTGCGTTGTTTGTCAAATAAAAACAATGGAGGCTTGTATCATGGGAAAATTAGAGAAAAAGATTGCAATTGTCACTGGTGGTGCTCAAGGAATGGGTGAAACGCATGTCCGTCTATTCTTAAAAGAGGGTGCTAAAGTTGTCTTTACTGATATTAACGAAGAGGTAGGACTTGCTTTAGAAAAAGAATTAAACCATGAAGCACGATTTATTAAACATGATGTATCGAGTGAAGATGATTGGAAACATGTTATTGATGAAACAATGAAGCTGTATGGTCGTTTGGATATTTTAGTCAATAATGCTGGGATTTCAATGAATGAATCGCTTTTTGATATGACTGTTGAAAAATATAATTTAATTTATAAAATTAATCAACTTTCTGTTTTTATGGGTACAAAATTTGCTGCTGAAGTGATGAAGGAGAATGGTAGTGGTAGTATTATCAATGTTTCTTCAATCAACGGATTAGTCGGAGGTGCAGTTGGCTATACGGATACTAAGTTTGCGGTTCGTGGTTTTACTAAAGCTGCTGCATTACAATTAGCACCGTTAAATATTCGAGTCAACTCTGTTCACCCAGGTGTAATTGCTACACCAATGATTATGCAAGAGGACTCAAAAGATGCGATTGAAGCATTTTCACAATTTATTCCGATGAAAAGAGTGTCACAACCGGAAGAAATTTCTAATCTTGTTTTATTCTTGGCTTCTGATGATTCTTCTTATTCGACAGGTGCTGAATTTGTAGCAGATGGTGGGTTAACAGCTCAATAATTAATATAAATAAACTAGCCATAAACAGTCTATATGAGCTAATTTCATAATTCACTTTTTAGAAAAGTAAACACTCGACCAATTTCAAAATCATTGTTTTTTGAAGTTAAGCGACTAGTTCTTTTCTATATTTCTCTTGTGACAATCGTTGTGCTGCAAAATTCTTTAAATTATAAGCTAGTTGAATCAATAATAGTTCCACTTGAACAATTTCTGATTGATAGTGTGTCGTATCATTTAATTTCATATGTTCTTTTAGATAGCCATTCACTCTTTCAACTGCACTTCGTTTAGCGTATAGTTTTTCCCAAGCTTTTGTTCCGCGTGCAGGATGATTAAATTTTCGTATATCACTACTTTGTTTGATTTTTATTACTTTCTGACATATTTTTTCATGAAATAGTGGACATTCACGACATTTTTGAAGTGG
>NZ_SDGV01000016.1 GCF_004795745.1 Vagococcus silagei
AGGTTCATCTTTTTTTATAATCGCAATATATTTTTCGTCTTGAATGTCCTCTGCTGCTGACTCTTTCTTTTCTATTTCCGTTTTTGTTTCTACTTTTTCAGTTGTATTTTCAGTTTCCACTATTTTTGTTTCTGAGCTTGTGGTTGTTTCCTCACTAGGCATACTGGTATCAGTAGAATTTACTTCCTCTGCATATACAAGAGGCGTACTAATTAAAGGCGCTACTAAACAAAGACTCAAATATCCTATTAAAAATTTTCTTTTCATCGTATTTTACTCTCCTAATCATCTTTCGACTGAATCACACAAAGTTCCCCTGTTTCAAATGAAAATCGAGTTGTTTCCCCAATAAACTCATTACTAGCCCACGACATTGGTAATGCCGTTTGATACTTATCTAGTTGATATTTCGCATCATACAATGATAACCCCGTCACTGCTGTTAAACATACAAATGCTAAATACTTTTTGTCTGGTTCCTTCACAATTGTATAGGTTCCTGGTTCAAAATAACGAATACTATTTTGTCTATCTTTAAGAACAATTCTAGATTTAAAAAGCTGTAGTTGATCACGAAACGGCAACCACAAATTAGCCAGAAAATGATCCATTCTTCCGCCGGTTACACCTATCAAAAGATATTCTTCCGCTTTCGGAAAAGTTTCCACTGCTTTTAAAAGGCCTAATTCTGTATCAGTGGCATTTTTTTCGGCTGGAAAAGGTTCCAGTTTACCAATTTGATCAGCAATATGTTTTTTTTCAATTTCATCAACTGAATCAAAATCACCTACTCCAAAAGTAAATTTGATTCCGGCCTGCAGCCCATTCAAACACCCTCGATCCACTCCGACCCAAGCAACACTTGAATCATCTTGATACTCACTCAAATCAGGCCATAATTCAATCGGTCCTCCAGCAACGATGACAACTTTTTTAATCATTGATAGCTGCAGCTTTCACCTTAGCAATTCTTTCTGCAACATTATCCGAATTATAAACATATGATCCTGCAACCAATACATCAGCGCCAGCTGCAACACAAAGTTTGGCTGTTTGATCATCAACACCGCCGTCAATTTCGATTTCAAATGCATAATCATTCTTATTACGTAGCTCAACCAATTGTTCAACTTTATCTAAACAGCTGGTAATAAATTTTTGACCACCAAAGCCTGGATTTACAGTCATAATCAACACTAAATCAGCTAGTTCTAATACCGATTCAATGGCACTCACTGGCGTACCAGGATTGATTACGATTCCTGCCTTAACACCTGCTTGTTTAATCATTTGCATCGCACGATGAATATGAGGTGTGCTTTCAGCATGGACTGTAATAATATCTGAACCTGCATCTGCAAAGTCTCCAATAAAACGTTCTGGATCAATCATCATTAAATGCACATCTAACGTTAAGTCTGTTACAGGACGAATCGCTGCAACCATACTTGGTCCAAATGTCACATTCGGTACGAATTGACCATCCATAACATCCACATGAATGTAATCAGCGCCATGTTTTTCTACTAACTTAATATCTCTTTCTAAATTTGCGAAATCCGCACTTAAAATTGAAGGTGCTACTTTTACCATTATCATTACCTCACTTGTTTTTTTTATATATTGGTTTACGATTTGTAATTTCATTTCTAAATTGAAGATAATCTTCATATCGTTCTTTTGATATTTCACCAGTTTCCACAAGATACTTCACTTCACAATGAGGCTCATTATGATGCTGACATTCTCTAAACTTACAATTAGTAGAAGCTGCAACAAATTCTGGAAACTGTTTAGGTAGTTCTTCGAGTGTCATCTCCAAAAAATCAATCGAACTGAATCCTGGTGTATCTGCCACTAAACCAGATGAAATATTCAATAGCTCAACATGTCTCGTCGTATGCTTACCACGACCTAAAGCATTTGAAATCTCACCAACCTTTAATTCTAAATCAGGAGAAAGCCGATTTAATAACGTTGATTTTCCTGCGCCCGATTGCCCCATAAATACGGTCAATTGATTAGCAAAATGTTTCAATAAGCCTGCATCTCCCTCAACATCAGAAAAATAAACTGGATATCCAATTTTTTCATAATAAGCACGAATTGTTTTCATTGCTTGTATTTCATCATCTGAAGCTAAATCTAATTTTGTAATATAAATGACTGGATCAATGCTTTTATATTCTAATGTAACTAAAAAACGATCTAGTAAATTCTGCGAAAAATCAGGCTCCACACAGCTTGTAACAACCACACCTACATCTATATTTGCTACCGCAGGACGCACTAATTCATTTTTTCGTTCCAAAATTTCAAGTACATAGCCATCTGTTAGATTTGTACTTTCAAATTCAACAAAATCACCTACTAAAGGTGTGATTTTACGATTTCTAAAATTACCTCGTGCTCTTGTTTGATAAACGTGACCATCATAAGCAATATAATAAAATCCACTTAATGCTTTTATAATTTGTCCTTGCGACATTTACTTCCTCCTTCACTTGTATAATAACTGTTCTAATTGTACCATATTTTTCGTTAAACCGACTTATCGATTAGAAAAGACTCGTCTTTAACTCAAAAAAAAGATAGTCATGAACAACCGAAATATTTTCGTTTGTTCTTAACTATCTCTGTCTCTTTATTTTCGACTTTCGCCATCATTCTTATTGTCTTGCGTTTTTGAATGTTGTGTTGAATCATCTGGACTTTCACTTGAGGTTGTCGTTTCAGATGTTTCTTCTGAAGGTGTTGAGCTAGAGCTCGAACTACTTGATGGTAACGTACTAGGGTCTTTTCCTGCAGACAATACTACAGTTACTTCGGCACCCTTCGCTACTTCTGAACCACCACTTGGAATCGTATAAATAACCTGTCCTGCTGGAACGTTATTATTGTATTCCGAACTTCCTTCACGATAAACTAAATTCACACTATCAAGATAACTCATAGCACGATTTCTTGAGTAACCATACATATTTTCTAAACGAAATGCCTTCGCACCTTTACTAACAATTAAAGTAACTTTTGTTTCTTCTGGAACTACTTTACGGCCAGACTTAGGTGTTTGCTTAATCACGCGATTCTCAGCTACACTATCGGAATTTTGTTTAACCATTTCGATATTTTCATCTTTAAAGCCTTTACTCAACAAATCATCTTTTGCATCTGTGACCTCTTCATCTGTGTAATCCTTCATTGAAATTGATTTTTCACCAGAACTCACATATATTTTAATACCACTCTTAGATTTCACTTTTGTGCCAATTGGAGGTGATGTTTTTACAACTTTACCTTTTTCAATTGTATCATCAGCAATTTCTTCAGTACCATTAACTTTTATTTTCTTTTCATTTAACACAAGTGTCGCTTCTTCAACTGTTTTTCCTTTGATGTCAGGAATTACAGCATCGCCTTTTCGCATCCCTAATGCAAAGAGTGAACCTGCAACCGCTAAAACTAAAAAGATTCCAATCGCAACAAATTTTTTCCATTTTTTACGAGGCTTCTTTTCTTCATAATCATCATCGTCATCATCATCAAAATCTGGTTGTTTTACAGCAGCTTGAACTGTTTCTGGCTGATAATCCTCTTCATTAATTGGTGTTAAACGAATCGTCTCATCCGTCATTACCGTTGGCTCAAATACTGGTTCATTCGCTCTTGCTGGATCTAAGACTGTTCTCAAATCAGCATACATCTCATCAATTGACTGATAGCGATCCGCTACTTCTTTAGCAGTTGCATGTAAAACAACATTTTCCAGAGCTTGCGGAATTTCGGGGTTGAATCGTCTGACAGATGGCATATCATTTTGGAAATGCTTCAAAGCAATTGATACTGCTGATTCACCCTCAAAAGGAACCGAGCCTGTTAATAATTCATATAGAATAATTCCTAATGCATAGATGTCAGATTGTCGTGTGGCCATCCCTCCACGGGCTTGTTCTGGCGATAAATAATGAACCGAGCCAAGCAAGGTATTAGTTTGTGTAATTGACGTTTCCGACAACGCAATCGCAATTCCAAAATCGGTAATTTTAGCTGTTCCGTCTTGATCAACTAAAATATTTTGCGGTTTCAAATCACGGTGAATGATTTGATGTTGATGGGCCACTGAAATTGCTGATAAAATTTGTTCCATCAAATCAACAACTGTTAATAAAGGAATTGGTGAATTATCACGAATATATTTCTTTAAATCAGTCCCTTTAACATATTCCATTACAATATACTGCATCCCATTTTCTTCACCAACATCATAAACACTTACAATATTTGGGTGGACCATTTCGGTCGCAGCTAAAGCTTCTCTTTGGAAGCGACGAATCGCATCTTGATCATCTTGGAAGTCAAACCGCAATACTTTAATGGCAACTTCACGATTTAAAATCAAGTCAAGCGCTAAATAAACATTGGCCATCCCACCGTTACCGATGTTTCCAATAATCTCATAGCGTTCGCCGATTTTATTTCCGATCACTATCATCAACTGTCTCCTCCTTTTTATGATTTTTTGGTTTCATTAACAAAACAGTAATATTGTCAGTTCCACCGGCATCATTTGCGTCATCAATCAATTGTGCAACTTTATCACTCAACGTTCTTTCTTGTTTAACAATGTCAAAAATATGTTTATCTGACAACATATTTGTTAAACCATCAGAACACAGTAAAACATAATCTTGTAAACTAAAATTAATAATAGACTGATCCGCTTTTACTTCCCCTGGTACGCCAACCGAACGAATCAAGATATTCTTCTTAGGATGCTTTTCAGCCATTTCTGAAGTTATTTCACCTGTTTTAACCAGCTCATTTACTAACGAATGATCATCTGTTAATTGTGTGATCTTATCTTCTTGAATTAAATAAGCGCGACTATCACCTATATGAGCAAGTAACATTCTTCCTTTCAATGGTACTGCTGCAACAAGTGTTGTGCCCATACCATACATATCTGGATTATTATTACCTTCTTCGTAAATAACGTCGTTTTCTTCTTGTATATTTTCGCTTAACCAATTAGATATTTCTCTCAAATCATCCAAAGATGTTTCTTGCCAAACTTCTCCGATTCCAGATACAGCAAGTTGACTCGCCCGATCACCCGCAAGGTGTCCACCCATTCCATCTGCAACGAGCGCCAAGGTGATTCCCATTTTATTTTTAAAAACACCGACAGTGTCTTGATTATTCTTTCGTTTTCTTCCAACATTTGTCTGAAACTCAATTTGCATTGGTTACACTCCCTTACACTTCTATTGAGGTTTTCTTCTTAGGCAACTGATAAAAAATCCATCTGTATGATAATGATGCGGATAAATCTGTAACATTTTATCTTGGTAACTTTTACTTAAATGAGTGACTCCTTTAATATCCATCAGTTCAAATTCAGGGTGTCTCTCTAAAAATAGACGCATCACTTCTTGGTTTTCTTCAGGCATAATTGTACATGTACTATACGCTATTATACCCCATTCTTTAACTTTTTTCGCAACACTTTCTAATATTTCTAGTTGAATTTTTTGTAAATTCATAAAATCTTCTGGTTTTTTCTGATATTTGATGTCTGGTTTCCGACGTAGTAAACCTAAACCAGAGCAAGGTGCATCAACCAAAATCCGATCAAAAGTTTCATCTGGATACACCTCATCAACTTTTCTAGCATCCAATGCTCGAGCCGTTACAACGTCTTCCACATGTAATCGACGTGCATTATCATTAATTAATTTAATCTTTTTATCATGAATATCCAATGCCACTACTTCGCCACCTTTTGAGGACTCTAAAAAAGTAGCAATATGGGTTGTTTTACCCCCTGGGGCTGCACAAGCATCAAGGACACGACTATCTGGTTTAATTTGCATACTTGGCGCTACTAACATGGAACTTTCATCTTGAATTGTCATTTGTCCCGCTTTAAAAAGCGATGTGCCTGCTAAAAATCCTTTATCAGCGACGACACCAAAACGCGACACTTCACTTGATACAACTTCAATACCTTCATCATTAATATCTGCCAAAGCTTTTTCAAGTGAGACAAAACGAGTATCAATACGACCACTCACCCTACTCGGAATTAAGAGTGAATGCCCCAGTGCTGAGGTTTCTTCGATCCCTATTTGTTGAACTAAGCGCTGAACTAACCATAACGGTAAACTTACTTCAATTGAAAGGCGTTCTTCTACGTCTTTAATCTCAGTAAGTTCTGGTACGCCAGTTCTTTGAATATTTCGTAGTACACCATTTACAAATTTACCAATCCCAGCATTACCTTTTGTTTTAGCAATCTCAACCGCATCATTTAAAATACTATAGGCTGGTACTTTATCCAGAAATTCAAGCTGATAGATTGATAGCAGCAATAACTCTTTAACCCACGCATCAATTTTTTTAGCATCTTTAATAAAAGGTGCTAAATAATACTCCAAGGTCAAACGACGACTGATTGTACCGTAGACGATTTCAGTCATCAAGCCTGCATCTTGCGAGCTTAAACGATGCTTTTTAATAGCATCTGCAACTAAAACATTAGAATAACCTTGTTGACTTGCAACTTTTATTAACAATTCCAATGCTACAAAACGAGGTGTTTGCTGAATTGTTTGTGGTTTGTTTTTCACTTTTTTATCTTTTTTCTTACCCAAGATGATCTCCTATTTCTAGATGTCGACCGACACCATTTAAGAATTCTGCAGCAGTCAATTTGCCTTTGCCAGCTGGTTGCAACTGCTTAATAGTCAAAACAGTACCCTCGCCGCAAGCAATTTTTAAATCTTTTTTATTTCGATCAGTAATCGTACCTGGAGTTGCTGTTGTCTTTTCTTCTGACACTGCAACCTCCCATAATTTCCAACGAACATCTGCACATTTTGTATAGGCAACAGGCCAAGGGCAAAGTCCACGAACTTTACAATGAATCTGAGTTGCCGTTTTTGACCAATCGATTTGTTCTTCTTCACGCGAAATAGTCGGCGAATAGGTCACTAATTCAGGATTCTGTGGAATTGACTCAATTTCACCAGCAATCAGTTTAGGCAATGTTTCAAGTAAAAGATCACGCCCCACAAGACTTAATTTTTCAAACATTGTCCCAACATTATCAGCATCTTCAATTTGAATGGCTTTTTGCGCTAAAATATCACCCGCATCCATCTCTTTGACCATTTCCATAATGGTCACGCCTGATTCTTGGTCACCATTCATAACAGCATAATGAACTGGTGCCCCACCACGATATTTCGGTAATAATGATGCGTGGACATTAATCGCACCCAATCGCGGAGCCTCTAATAAGGTTGTCGGTAAAAACTGGCCAAAGGCTGCTGTAACAATCAAGTCTGGTTCCAGCGCGATAATTTCCGCCATTTCACTAGAGCCTGCTATTTTTTCAGGTTGTAACACTGGTAAATTCAAGCGAACAGCAGCTTCTTTAACTGGTGGAGGTGTTAGTATTTTTTTACGGCCTACTGGTCGATCAGGTTGTGTGACCACAGCTAACACTTCGTAATTCGCACTCACTAAACTTTCTAAAATTGGAACTGAAAATGCTGGTGTTCCCATAAAAACAATTTTAATCATTTTATTCTTCCTCTCCTAGCCTTTCAAATTCTTCTTCACTTACTTGTTCAATGAATTTATCGGTAAAAATCAAACCATCTAAATGATCGATTTCATGTTGCATAATGCGAGCTAAATCATCCGTAACATCAACTTCTATTTCATAACCATCACGGTCAACATAGCGAACCGTCACCTCTGCCGCTCTTTCTACGGTCCCATAAACACCTGGAAAACTTAAGCATCCTTCAACTTCTAGCGTTGTTGTCTTTGATTTAGAAATGATTTTTGGATTTAACATCTCAAAAAGGCCTGTTTCATCATCCATTTTAACAACTGCCATTCTGATTGATTCACCAAGCTGATTTGCTGCTAAGCCAACGCCATTCTCACTTTCCATAATGACTAGCATCTCATCAAGAAGTGATAAAACATCCTTAGATAAGCGTGTGACAGGCCGTGTTGGTATTGTTAAACATTCGTGAGGGTAATGAACTATTTTACGCATTTAAATCTCCATTTCTAAATAAAATTCTGTGGTTCTACATCGATCACGATTCGCATCCCTTTTTGAATTTCAGCTTGAGAAGCGACCATAAGATCATTTAACGCCTGTTCCAAGTTAGGCTCTTGACGATACTTTATCACAATTTGGTAAAAGTATCTTTTATTAACCCTAGCAATTGATTTTGGTGTTGGACCTAAAACAACTGCTTGCTCAGATAAACTTGTCTTTAATTTTTCAGCTATTTGATAGATTTTTTTTGCTGCAAGATATTCATCTTCATGACTCGCCACCACTTGAACGGTAAAATAATATGGTGGATAACCACTAAGATGACGTAGGGACATTTCTTTGCGATAGAAAGTTTCATAGTCTTGATCTTGAACCAGTTGAATTGCATAATGATCTGGATTAAAAGTTTGAATCACTACTTCTCCTGGCTTATCTCCACGACCAGACCGGCCACTAACTTGTGTTAATAGTTGAAACGTTCGCTCACTCGATCTAAAGTCAGGCAAATTAAGTGCCGTATCAGCATTCAAGACACCTACTAATGTCACATTAGGAAAATCTAATCCTTTGGCAATCATTTGTGTTCCCAATAATATATCTGCTTCGTGATTTTCAAAGCGACGCAACAGTGCTTGATGACTCCCCTTTTTACGTGTTGTATCAACATCCATTCGAATAATGCGCGCATCTGGTAACAGTTCTTGTAGTTCTGTTTCTACTTTTTGCGTACCTGTACCATAATAGCGAATTTTATCGCTATGACAACTCGGACATTGGTAAGGTATTCTTTCTTCATGGCCACAGTAATGACATTTCATTGTTTTCGTATCCATATGCAAAGTCAATGAAATATCACAGTTCGGACAAGGTAGGACAAAGCCACAATCACGACACATAATAAAAGAAGAAAAGCCGCGACGATTTAACATTAGAACAGCTTGTTCTCCCAATGCTAAACGCTCGGTTAATTTTTGAATTAATTCAGTTGAAAAACTATTTTTCGTCTGCGCAATTGCTTTACGCATATCTACTATTTCGACTTTAGGCAATACAGCATCTGCTACCGCACGTTTGGTTAACGGCAATAACTGATAAACATTCTTTTGTGCGCGCGCTCTTGATTCCAAAGATGGCGTGGCACTTCCCAAAATAACTGGGCAGTGGTGATATTGGCTCCGCCAAATTGCAACATCACGTGCATGATAACGTGGCGTTTCATCTTGTTTATAACTTGATTCATGCTCTTCATCCACAATAAGTAAACCAATATTTTCTAAAGGTGCAAAGACTGCAGACCTTGCTCCCACAACGACACGAGCTTCATTACGTTCGATTTTACGCCACTCGTCATATCGTTCTCCTTCAGATAGACCACTATGTAGAACAGCAACATCGGCACCAAAACGCTTTTTAAAACGGGTCACTGTTTGTGGTGTTAATGAAATTTCAGGCACTAACATTATAGCTGTTTTACCTTTGTTTAAAACATGCGAAATTGCTTGAAGATACACTTCTGTTTTACCACTTCCGGTTACACCCTCTAACAGAAAAGTTGTGGCCGCATTTTCGTCTTGCGCTTTAATCACTTCGGCTAAAGCTTTGTCTTGTTCATCATTCAAGTCCAAAGGTGTATCCTGTTTAAAACTCTGAAAAGCATAAGGATCACGATAAACTTCTCGTTCTTCAATACTTAGCCAACCCGCTTTTTCTGCACTTGTAATTGCTGCTCGTGACAAATCATGTTCCTGCATTAACTCTAATAAGGATATTTCACTATCTTCTGCAAACTCCATTAAAAAAGCACAGAGTTTTTGTTGCTGTTTTGCATTTGCTCGGATACTTTTAGCTACTTCTCGTAGTTCCATTGTCGTCATTTTTTTCTTAATTACTTTTTTTGTTTTGATTTTATTCTTTGTTAAAACTTCATAACGCAAGTCGATTTTTTCTTCTGCTCGAAGTGATAACAGTTTAGATAATGGAATAGACTCAAGTGCTTCATCCCACTCAATTTCAGCTAACCCTTTAAACAGTTGCTCATCAATATCTGGTTCAATTTCAGCAGTTTTAACAATCCATTTTTTATAGGACGAACGCATCACACTAGGTAGCATCGTTTGCAAACAAGTAATCTTAAAAGAATACGTTTTTTGCGCCATTTCATCCGCTAATAAAAGTAATTCTTCATTCAATACTGGCTTCAAATCTAAAATATTCGTAATTGCTTTTAACGAATCAGTTACACGAGGTGCTTCCGTTACAATATTGGTGATAAATCCTTGAATATGTCGATTTCCATTACCAAATGGAACCTCAACACGCATACCTACAGAAACAACCTGCCTAAACTCTTCTGGAATGAGATAAGTAAATGGTTGATTGGTCTGCATTGCTGGTACATCTACGATAATTTCAGCAAATTTATCCACTAACGTCACACCCTTTCTTCTGACCTATTGTATCAAAAAGTTTAATCTAAAAAAAGACTTCTCAACTTTTCATACTAGAACAAACAAACAGGGCTTAGAGAAATTTTCTTTTGGCCCTGTTTGATTCTTAGATTCGGTTGTCTTTTGTAATTCTTGATTCTAGCTCTTGATGTTCACGACGTTTCATTGCTTTTCTTTCTTCTTCTTGAAGTCTAAGTAATTCACGTTTTAATTCTGGATTTGGATCAATCACAACATCACCTGCTGCGATCTCTTCTAATGCTTTACCAACATTTTTAACTGATACAAATTTATCTGATTCAATCATTGGTTGTGCACCTAATTCCAATTCGTGTGCTCTCTTACTTGATAAAATTACAAGAGAATATTTTGAGTCTACTTGTTCTAATAATAAATCAATTGATGGGTATAACATATTTAAAACTCCTTCAACATTTTTTTATAGCGATCGATGACACGAGGAACACGACAATGTTCACTCGCAATAATTCTTTGAATTCTTTCGACAGCTTTTGACACTTCGTCATTGACGACGGCATAATCATAATGGCTCATCATTTCCACTTCTTCGCGTGCAACTTGCATACGCTCATTGATGACAGACATTTCATCTGTTCCGCGATTCACAATTCTAGATTTCAATTCTGAGAAATCAGGTGGCGTTAGGAAAATAAAAACACCGTCAGGCATTTTTTCTCGAACTTTCAGTGCGCCTTGAACTTCAATCTCTAAAAAGACATCTTTTCCTTCATCTAAAGTTTTATTCACATAATCAAGTGGTGTACCGTAATAATTACCGACATACTCCGCATACTCTAACATTTTACCACTTGCAATTCTTTCTTCGAATTCTTCACGTGAACGGAAAAAATAATCTACACCGTCTTCTTCACCTTTTCTCATTTGACGTGTCGTCATTGAGATTGAGTATTCATAATCTGAACCTTCACTTTCAAATAAAGCTTTTCGAACAGTACCTTTCCCAACACCGGACGGACCTGATAAAACAATTAATAACCCTCGTTCTGACATGGTGTCTTCCTTCCTCTTATAAAATTCTTGTTTTAACTACTATAATGCACCGTTGGGCGTCATTTTGCAAGCTCATTAAAGAAAAAAATATCCGGTCACGTTTTCATTTATTACTATTCTATGTTCTGAATTTGCTCACGCATCTTCTCAATTATGCTTTTCAACGCTAAAACATGTTCTTTAATTGAAATTAAACTAGTCTTAGAACCAATCGTATTCACTTCGCGGTTCATTTCTTGGATTAGGAAATCCATATTTTTACCAATCGGTTCCGTTGATTGGACTAATTCTAATCCTTTTTCAAAATGAATGCCCAAACGATCGGTTTCCTCACTAATATCTCCTTTTTCTAATAATAAAGCAATCTCGGTAAAGATTCGCTCTTCGTGAACCGAATCACCTAAAACTTGTGTCACTTTTTCAAATAATTTAGTTTGAAATTCTTGTTCAGTTTCTTTTTGATCTGCTTCAATTGCTTTAAGGTGTACTATTGCCTCATTAATGTAATTCGTTAGCACGTTTTGCACACTTTCACCTTCCGCTAATCGACTCGCATCAAGTGCTAAAAGAGCTTCTTGAAAAGTTACTTTTAAATCTTCTGCTAATTCATCAACAGCAATTTCATCCTCAACAATTTCAAAAAGTGTATCTTGCAAAATAGCACTATTTAAGATTTTTTTTGCAGAGAACGCTTGACCTTTATAACGTGTTTTTTCTGCTTCTGTTAACTGTTCAACTAGCTGATCTAGCAGTGACCAGTTAATTTTAAGAACCTGACTGTCAGCTTCTTCTTTATTAATCGTAACAAAACAGTCAACTCTACCACGAACTAATACTTCTTTGATTTGTTTTTTTAATGCCAACTCCAAGCTGTTTAATTCTCTAGGCATTCTTAAAGCAATATCTAAAAAACGATGATTCACAGATTTCATTTCAACCGCGATATCATACTGATGATGATTAGCTACTGCCTTTCCGTATCCTGTCATACTTTTCATTTTTTTCGCTCACTTTCTACATTTGATTGATTATTTCTTTTAGTTGGGCAAATTCTTCATTGGAAAGTGTAATACCTTTGCCCATTTTTTCATGATTTGGTGCCCAATCACGTAAATCAAATTTCGCAGGACGATCATTCCAACTTACTAAGTTTAGTTCCTTACGCCATCCTTTATCATTTTCTGATAAAACACCTATTTCTTGCATAATTTCAAAACTAAAGCTACTTGCCATCTTCTTTTTGACCTCTTTCTATATAAATTAAAAATAATGCTTCCATACTTACTCTTAATGAAAAAATCATCCGATTTTTAACTTCTTTCGGTTGCGTAAAACCGTATTCTTTAAAATAAAGATAAAATGACCAGATATCCATTTGCGATGCTTTCAAAGAGGCGTCCTCTAAATAGTGATCCATCCATTCACCAACTGACAATAAATGTTGTGGCTGAAATTCATTCACATCACCGAAATGGGCACTGATCAGCTGACTAAGAGATTTCACTGTATAAACTTGAGTCGGCTCTATTTTGCAATGTCTTGCCAGTGATTCGAGTAAAAACAAACTAGCTGTTTCTAAGCTCATGCCACGTTTCTCTAAATCATCTTGAATAATATTTTGGAAAGTATCTGCATCCAATTCTATATCCTTGAGATTGCGCAACAATTCATCGATAAAACCCAAACTCAATTGCGCAATTTCTTTTTTAAAACCAGTTTTTTCAAAACTATAGTAGCGACCTGATAACTGATGCAATTCTTTTTTGGTTTCCAAATAACCTAACTTCATATTCCATTTAGCACGCTTTGGTTCAAATAACAGTACACTACCCAAACTCCATAAACTTTTTTGATAGACAATACTCAAATCATTCGGTGGCGTACTTCGTTTTGTCATTCCAGGACCACTCACATCGATGACAAACAAATCCGTTAAACCTTGATTAAATAATGTATCTTGCGGTGTATTATTCCGATATCCACCATCAATATAATTTTCTTTATCAATTTCACAAAAAGCCATAGCCGGGTAAAACGAAGCAGATGCTTGTAACCATAAAGGTAAGCTTTCAACTGTTAAATTTTTTTTATTCATTACCGTTTCAGACATCGTATTAGCCTTTGTTGCGATAATATTAAAATCAATGGGGCTACTTAGCAACCTTTCTGCATCTAATTTTTGATGAATCATTTTTTGGAGTGGCGTTGTATCAATCCCTTTTGATTTAACAGCAAGAACTGCTAAATCATGCACGTTTTTCCACAATTCATCCATTCGAAACGTTTCAAACGGTTGCTCATCAGGAAATTTCAAAATATCTTTGGTTGTAATTGTTTGCCACATTTTTTCTGCAATTTCATAATCGCCTTGAACTACAAACCCACCATTTAATGCACCAACTGACGTTCCACTTACTTTTTCAATTGAAATATCACTTTCAATTAATGCTTTCCATGAACCAATTTGATAGGAACCTTTCGCACCACCACCACCAAATACTAATCCTGTATGGTAAGATAATTCTTTCTCAAAAGTCACATTTTCTACGTGTTCCACCTCATTGAAACCTTCTTTTAATAAGAGTGAAGTATCCAACAATAATGGTTTCGGCAAACTTAATTTTATTTTTTTACAGCGATATTGTCGGGCTAAAATACCAGTTTCATCAAAGAATTTACGCCAACTAAATTTTTTTGGCTTTGTGAAAAAATTTAATAACTCAAAGGTTTCTGCTATCATGACACCTTCAATTACAGCAACTAATTGTTTCTCATCCCATAAGCCATAAGTTATATGATCATCTTCATATTTTAACGAACGGGTTACAAAATTTTTCCACGCCTCCGTTACTGATAAATGAAAAGGAAGCCACATCGTAAATTGATCGAGTTCGATTTCTTTTCGTTTTAATTGCGTAACTGTTATTTTTTTCAGCATTCCTCTCACCTCAAAATTAATTTCTGTTTTATTCATTTGACTAGACTATGATGTATTCGTATAATACTAGATAGATAGATTATAAGGGGGTTAGACTCATGATAGATAAATTCTCAACGGATCCCAATGATACACCCGTTCAACAAAATAAATTTAAGCGCTTCTTATCTGAATCATCACAAAAATTTCTCGCAAGCTTTCTTGATGATGATTTAGCAAAAGATAAACGGAAACAGCAAATTTTCCAAACAATCAATCAAGCAATTGCGCAAAAAAGTATCGTTGTGATTCAATATAAAGATTCTGAATCTACCAAAACTAATGCAAAACATGAAACACTCGTTGGACGCCTCTATCAACATCCAAGTAACCCTGAGTCTTTAGTCGTGAAACTTAAAAAGAACAATCAAGTCAAAATGATTTCAGCCCAATACATCCAAAAAATATCTGTCGCATCCCATGGATTTTCTCGCGCTACATTAGCAAATAAGTAGCGATTCAAGAATTAGTCCAAGTACAAATCCCGTAATATGTTACAAAGAGTCAGACTTTCTAGTCTGGCTCTTTTTTTGTTTTATTAACACTTATAAATTTAGCTCTCAAACTAACTCCTCTAATAAAACCTGGGCTATCGCCATATCATCGGTATGACTAATTGACACATGAACTTGACCGTCAAAAGGACTCAGTGTCACGATTGGTCGTCCTGAATCATCTGTTAAAATTTCAACATTTTGAAGCGTGACTGATTTGCCAATCCCAGTGCCGAAAGCTTTTGAAAATGCTTCTTTGCACGCAAATCTCCCCGCTAAAAATTCAACTTGTCTTTTTGAGCCATGTTCTAAAAAAAGGGCATACTCGTTCTCAGTTAACACACGTTGAATAAACGCTGGCCGTTCATCAATAATTTGTCGCATACGCTTTAGTTCAACTAAATCCACACCAATTCCTTTAATCAATACCCTCACCCTTTCAATTTCCATTATACCAAAAAGGTGTGAGAAAAAGCGCTTTGAAATGAACATTAAGATAAAATTTGAAATGAAAAAAAAGTTGAAATTGATTGATTACCAATTTCAACTCTCTGATTAATTTAAAATACCTTTAGCCACATCATTTGTTGTTTGATAATTTGGCTCTTCTTCCAGTTTACCTAACTCTGCTAATTTTGTTTTTATTTGATTTAAAACTTCTTCAGCAGCTTCATCGTCATCAATGAAATCATAACGATCACCATCAATTTCTAATTTTGGACAAACATCAAATTCATCAAACCAAATTTCATAACGACGATTTAATTCTTTATAATAATCATAAAGTGTTGGGTCAAATTCAATCTGTTCATACGAACGATTTCTTTTTTTGATACGTGCTAGCATTGTTTCAAAAGAAACTTTAATATGAATCATCAAATCAGGACGTTTTTTAAATGATGAATACTCTAATTCCTCTAACATATTATCTAATAATTCATCATAGACACCTACTTCGATCTCTGAAGCACGACCTAAATCAGCATTTAAATGAAATAATAAAC
This sequence comes from Vagococcus silagei, assembly GCF_004795745.1. Classification (GTDB taxonomy): domain Bacteria; phylum Bacillota; class Bacilli; order Lactobacillales; family Vagococcaceae; genus Vagococcus; species Vagococcus silagei. Next base: position 16,038 of record NZ_SDGV01000016.1, read on the forward strand.
TATCTTCGTAAATCGAACGATCCAACACGTTATTTTGATGTGCCAATGCCTTTTTAATTGTCGCAAAACGACGATTCAGAAAATATATCTGCAACAAAAATGCATATTTTTTTGGATCTGAATAAAATAACGGCAGAACTTCATTATCCTCGACACTCTCGTAAAAAGCCGTTGTCCCTAATTCTTTGACCAACATCTCTGTTAACGAACTCTTTCCTGCACCAATTGTACCCGCTAAAACTATCACTGCCATCTACATCCCCTTCTTAATTTAATATAAAAATATCTTTAAAATTTAGAAATATCCGGATATCTCTAAATAAACAAACACAATATATAGCGTACTCATAAAATAATAATACATTATATAGTGCATTTCAAGTGATTTCTAATAAATAACCAAATAAAAAAAGTAGAGTTCGAAAACTCTACTTTCTAATTAATTAATTTGTTGTATCACGAATTACAAAGCCACGGCTTTTATTTTTAGTCGCTGGTTTACTTTGACTTTGATTGTTACCACGATTATCTTTTGGTTTGTTGTTACGTTTGTTACGGTTATCGCGATTGTTTCGTTTATCACGATCCCAATTACGATTGTCGCGACCACGATTATTACGTCCGCGATTATTACCGCCACCACGGCCACCACGATTACCACCGCCACCTTTACGAGAAGGTAATGGACGTTCTGGTGTGATTTTAACTGGAACTTCAGCTTCACTGTCTTTTGAAACTTGTTTCAATAACAACGCTGCAATATCTTCAGCAGAGAAATCTTCTAAAAGATCACTTGCTGCTGCTTGATAACGGTCTAAACCATTTTCAGATAATAAATCTTTAATATTTTCAAGCGCAATTCCGATTTGACCATCAAATGCTTCTTTTTTAGAAGGTGGGCGTAATGGAGACATACGTTTTTTCGTTAATTCTTCAATAACGTGTAAGTATCCCATTTCGTTTGGTGTTACAAAAGTAACTGACATACCTTCTTTTCCAGCACGACCAGTACGACCGATACGGTGAACATAGCTTTCTGGATCTTGTGGAATATCATAGTTATAAACGTGACTCACACCTGAAATATCTAAGCCACGTGCTGCAACATCAGTCGCAACTAAAATATCTAATTCATTATTTTTGAATGCGCGTAAAACGCTCATACGTTTATGTTGAGGTAAATCACCATGAATTCCCTCAGCCTTGTAACCACGTAATTCTAAACCACGAGCTAATTCATCAACACGACGTTTAGTACGACCGAAGACGATTGTTAATTCAGGGTTTTGAACATCAAATAAACGTGTCATTACATCAAATTTTTCAAATTCTTTACAACGTACATAGTATTGATCAATTAAATTCGCTGTCATTTCTTTTGCTTTGATACGAATATGATCTGGATTTTTCATAAATTTAACGCCGATACGTTTAATACTATCTGGCATTGTTGCTGAGAAGAGTAAAGTTTGACGTTGTTCTGGAACTTTAGCAATGATACTTTCGATATCTTCTAAGAATCCCATATTTAACATTTCGTCTGCTTCATCTAGAACCAATGTTTCTACAGTTTCAAGTTTTAATGTACGACGTTTAATATGATCTAAAAGACGGCCAGGTGTTCCAACCACAATATGTGGTTTGTTTTTCAACGCACGGATTTGACGATTAATATCAGCACCACCATAAACCACTTGAACTTTAACCTTCTTTTCTTTTCCTAAACGGTAAAGTTCCTCTTGTGTTTGAATGGCTAACTCACGTGTCGGTGCAATAACTAATCCTTGAATGTTTTGGTTTGTTGGATCAATTTTTTGTAACATTGGCAGACCAAAAGCTGCTGTTTTACCAGTACCTGTTTGCGCTTGACCAATCACATCTTTGCCTTCTAAAGCTAATGGAATTGTTTCACTTTGAACTGGTGTTGCTTCTTCAAAACCGACATTTTCAATTGCTTTTAATATATCTGGGTTTAAGTTTAATTCACTAAATTTCAAATAATATCCTCCTAAAAATCTATAACTCAATTTGTTTCTGAAAACAGAGCATTCGTATCATACTATCACACTTTAATGCAATAAACAATTAATTACGTAGCAATTTATAAACTTAATAAATTCTCAACAAATTCATTTAACTTCATACCGTTACTACCTTTGAACAGAATCGCATCACCTGATTTCAATGTTTTTTCTAACCATTTTTTCAACATTTCACGTTCTGATTTATTAAAGTATACAATTTTTTCCTGGTAAATCGGGGCGATTTTTTCATATAAAGCTTTCATCTCTTCACCATATAAACAAACCGTTTGAATTTTTTCTGGTAATAAGTGTGGGGCGATACTTTCATGTAATTCTTTCGATAAATCACCCAACTCTAACATGTCCCCTAAAACAACTACTCGATCACCAGAAACAGGGATTTCGCTAAAACTATCAACAACTAGGCGCATCGCTGTTGGATTAGCATTATAAACATCGCTCAGGATTGCAACATCATTTTCTGTTTTAAACCATTCTGTTCTGTTTTTTGTAAGTGAAAAATCAGCTAATGCAGCCTTCATTTCAGCAACAGGCACACTATATTTTGACCCGATTAAGATAGCAATTAATGCATTACTCACATTGTAAGTTCCGAGTACAGGAATTTCAAATTCAATTGTCTCACTTTTTGACGTTGTAAAAGCTGTCATAGCTTGAGTGGTTCTCGTAATTGTCGCAGTAATTGCCTCATTTCCCGTTGAACCAAACATTTGAATATCTTGCGTAACCGAATCTAATAGAGGTCGAAGTAATGGTTCATCACTTGGGACAATTAACGTTCCGTCTGAAGCCAAACCTGAAGCAATCTCCATCTTTGCTTGTGCTATTTTAGCGCGTGTCCCGAAAAATTCAATATGTGATTCACCAATCATTGTGATCGCAGCCGTATCCGGTGTTGCGATTTCCGTTAAGGCTGCAATTTCGCCAGGACGATCCATTCCCATCTCTAAAACTAGCATCTCGGTATCCATCGGCATATGTAGAATTGTGACTGGCATGCCAATTTGATTATTAAAATTCCCTTGTGTTTTATAAGTTTTATAAGTCGTCGCCAAAACAGCTGCTGTCATGTCTTTAGTCGTCGTTTTGCCATTACTACCTGTAATCCCCACAACTTTTGGATTAACTCTATTTAAATACCAATGTGCCAGTTGTTGTAGTGCCAATAAGGTATCTTCAACAAGAATAAATGGTGTGCCATCTGACAATGGTTTTTCAGATAACGTTAAAACTGCTCCTGCTTCAAATGCATTATTGATAAAATCATGTCCATCGCGCGCGCCTTTTAACGGGACAAATAAACTTCCCGGACCCACATTACGCGTATCGAATTCCACACTTGTTACCATACTATCTTGTGGAAATGTAGTTTGGTTGATTGCACCCACTGCTTCTGCAATTTCTTGACTTGTTAATTTCATTCTAATCCTCCCAAATTTTAATAAAAATGAAAAATGAGGCTAACAACTCTAAAAAGTGTCAGCCTCAATAACTTTATCTCACGACTGACACTTTATAAGCTCACTCGTAACTCATTAAAATACTTTAATTTTTTGTTTCTTCTCATGACGTAATTTAGCTAATTGGATTAATTCTTCTAATAAATCACTATAGTTTAATCCCATATTTTGCCACAATAATGGATACATACTAAATTGCGTAAAGCCAGGCATTGTATTAATTTCATTCAAATATACATCTCCATTAGATGTTAAGAAGAAATCACATCGCGCTAAACCTGTTCCATCAACTGCAATAAACGATTTTTCAGCATAATATTGCATTTTTTCTTGTAGCTCTTCTGAGATATCAGCAGGAATTTTTAATTCTACTTGATTATCAATATATTTTGATTCATAAGTATAGAAAGCAACATCTTTGACGATTTCACCAGGTTCAGTTGTACGAATCTCATCGTTTCCTAAAACAGCTACTTCCAATTCACGTGTTTCAATTCCTTGTTCAACAACGACACGACGATCATAAAGGAACGCTTCCTCGATTGCAGCAACTAATTCTTCACGATTATTGGCTTTATTAATACCCACGCTAGAACCTAAGTTAGCCGGTTTAACAAACATTGGATAAATTAAAGTACCTTCACATTTACCATATACCTCTTCTTCTGAAGTTGTATAATCTTGTTTCGTAATTGCAACGTAAGGCAATTGCGGAATTCCCGCTTGTTGGAATAACTGTTTGGCAATAATTTTATCCATCGCACATGCACTTGCTAACACTCCCGCACCTACGTATGGCATATCAAGAACTTCAAATAAACCTTGAACTGTGCCATCTTCTCCATTTGGCCCATGTAAGACAGGGAAAATAATTGTATCTTTCTCTTTTAAGTCACTTGGCGCAATAGGTTGCGAATTTTTAATTGTTAAATGTAATTCACTTTCAGATTTTGGTGGTTCACGGAAAATTGGTCCTTTTAACCAGTTATTTTCTTTATCAATATAAATAGTTTGAACTTCATAATAGTTATAGTAAATTGCATTTAAAATTGAAAAAGCTGACAAGATTGAAACGTCATGCTCTGCGCTTTGTCCTCCGTAGATTAATGCTATTTTCATTTTAAGTCCTCCCGATTTTCAATAGGTATTCATTATACTTTATTTTTCAAAAAAATACTATGACGTCCTAAAAAAAACCACTGAGTAAGTGATAATGACTCAGTGGGTAACCTAGATTATTGCTTCATAAAAAGTGATTCATACTGCTCCTTCTCAACGCTCCATTCCTTTGAGCGATGATTATACACAAGCGTTCCAATCTTATCCTCAGAACGATATCGTTGATTATCTACTTTCCTTAGATTATCTTCAACAACAAAAATCGGAATAAAGTATTGATTATTCTTTAGTCCTACTTGCGAAAAATCAAAAACGATTCCCTCTTGCATTGTTGCTTTTAATTGACTTACTAAATCGATCGAAACTTCTTCAATCTCCAAACGACGACGGAAAAATGATGTGCTAATATTTATTTTTTGCATCACTTTTTCTGTCATTTTCTGAGATAAAATAGAGTAGAATTCATCAATATTTCTAAAATAAACTTTAGATAAGTCATCCGTAAACTCAAAAAACACATAATTATTTTGTAATTTATAAAAGAATGGTGAACGTAATTGTGTTTTCATATGACCAAAGTACAATAACTCTGCGATTTCATTATCTGTTAACCTAGATAGGACATCATAATCTTTAAAATCAATCCAACAAGTTTCTGAACCAGGACGACTACTTATTAATTTAAAATAACGATTCACTGCTTCTTCTCCGCGCACAACTCGGAAGTTTGTATGTGTTTCATATTCGCCTTCACGTTCATTTGGATTCAGTAAAATAATATTACTTGGGCGACGTTTTGTGTAACGATAAAAATCTTCATATGCGATTCCTTTAGATATTACGGAATTACTAATCCCATCTAAATGAATATACAAACGATCTCGCAACACTTATCACCTCTCTTTCACACTAGTCATTTATCAATACAACTATACCATTAATTTTTAAACAATGGTTAGCAAAACACTACTCTTTAAATTAAGTTTAGATTACAGCCAATTAAAATAAACCGTTTACTCGAAATACTTATGTAATATTTAAAAAACGAGCGAAATTTTCCTCATTTAACTCTGTCTGTGGTATGATAAATATACTTACGAAAGGAGGTCATTAACATTAGTAAAAAAAGAAAACCTTCGCAAAGCAAGACGCGTTCAAGTCGCAATAAAAAACAGAAAAAATCAACTGGTACAGTGATTAAAAATATCTTCTTTAACCTCTTGATTCTAATCCTACTCTTAGTGGGCTTGGCACTTGTTTTTAGTAATCAAATCAAAAACTATATGGTTAAAGACTCAACAAATAATTTTCAAGTCCATCAATATTCACCTGATGCCATTAAAGAAAATGAAAAGAAAAAAGCTTCCTTTGATTTTGAAAATGTTCAATCGCTTGATATGGGCTTAGTTGCAAAATCAAAAGCTAATACTGCGGACATGAATGTTATTGGCGGAATTGCCATTCCAAGTGTGGAATTAAATTTACCAATATTTAAAGGTTTATCTAACTATGCCATTGCAGTTGGGGCCGGTACAATGACCGAAGATCAAAGAATGGGACGTGGCAACTATGGCTTAGCCAGTCATTATATGTATGACCCTTCACTTCTATTTGCGCCACTTGTTCGTGTAGAATTAGGTCAAAAAATATTCTTAACCGATCTTGAATATGTTTATGAATATAAAATTACGATGAAAGAATACGTTGAACCCACTCGAGTTGACGTAATTGAACCAGTTGAAGGAAAACAACTCGTCACACTTGTTACATGTGATACGAGTGGTGAAAATCGTTTGATTGTACAAGGACAGCTTGTTAAAAAAGTAGCAAGTAGTGCTTCAACCAAAGAAATCAACGATGCCTTCAAATTATCACAAAATAATATCTATTAAATTTAAAGAGTGTCAGCATAATTAAAAAATTATGCCGACACTCTTTTTTAGATATTCGGTAAATAAAAATTACGATTTTCTAAACCAAAAACACGTTCCGTATATTCACCAGGATTAACCTGCTTTAATGCACCTAACATCATTTGAATTGAAGCATCCAAATTGTCTAAATGATGCAAAATTTCTGCTTCCATTACTTTAGGTCGCACGGGTGACCCATATTCCAATAAACCATGATGAGCCAGAACAACATGTTTTAAAATGACAATGTCTTCTTCAGTATCATCGATTTTCAACTCTAAACATGCTTTGGTTATCTCTTCATCAATCATCACAATATGACCAAGTAGATTTCCTGAAAGGGTATATTCAGTTGATAAAGCTCCTGATAATTCACGAACCTTACCTAAATCATGTAGAATAACACCTGCATATAAAAGAGCTGGATTGACTTCTGAATATTCCGCACAAACAGCTTTCGCTAAACGTAACATCGTCACCGTATGATAAGCTAAACCACCTGCAAAAGCATGATGATTACGTTTGGCTGCTGGATACTCAAAGAATTCGTGCTGATATTTTTTTAGAATATGTCTGACAATTCTTTGCCATTTAGCATGCGTGATATCGAATAAATAACGATTCAATTCTTCTTGTAAATCTTCAATTTTAACCGGTGCTTTTTCCATAAATGCTGTCGCATCATTTGGTTCACCGTCTTTAGCCAGACGCAAATGTAAAATTTTTATTTGTGGCATATTTTGATAAAGTTCTCGTTTACCATTTAGAAAAACAACTTTACCTGCTTCAAACATTTGAATTTCTTCCTCTGAAGCTCCCCAATACTTACCATCAACTGTTCCGGATGTATCTTGAAAAGTAAAAGCAATAAACTTTTTACCATTACGAGCCAACCTTACGTCGGCATTCTTTAACAAGACAAACATCTCAAATGTTTCATCGACAACTAATTCTCTTAATTTTTTTGTCACTTTCTTCCCTCCAATTGAATGACGCCTACACCATTTTTCTCAAAATAAGATTTCATCTCTTCATCTGAAGATAAGCAAATGATCTGTCTATTTTTTCCTAAAGCAATCATCACATTAAAGAAAATTTCTTTACGACCAGAATCAAAATGAAGCCAGCCATCATCAATAATAATTGGCGCATCATAATCCTCTGAATGCAACTGAATAAAACCTAGTCTAAAAGCAATATATAATTGATCTTTTGTCCCAGTTGATAATTGAGTCATATCCCAATATTGGTATTTTTTGTCCTGAACTTGCAAACGACCATCTTTTAATACAACCTGCGGATAGCGTCCTGCAGTAAAGATATTAAAGTAGTCTGAAGTCATTTTTAGCACTGCTGGTAATTGTTGCTCAGACAGGTAGTCAAACACTGCTTGTAGTGTATCCTCAGCAAGTTTATAGCCTAACCATTCATCCGCAAGCTGACGAATAACCGTGACTTCATTTGCTCTTGTTTGATATAAATCATCAAGAATACCATTTTGTTCAAGTTGCGCGATATCAAATGATAATTTTTGAATTCTTGCTTGCGCTTCTTCCTGCTCTGAAAGAATTCGCTCTGATTCTTCGTTAACTTGAATTAATTGTTGATTAATATCGCTCAATTGATAAGGACGATCTAAAGAAAAATAATCTTCTAAGCGTAACGTTAAATTTTTTAATTCTTCCTCTTCTTGACGTTTTTCAGTTTGTCCATCTATGAAGCGAACAATATCATCCGAACGGAAAAAGCTTTGATTTGTAAGACTCAGCAAATGCGTTTCAAGTTGCGTTAAGTCCTGACGGACACGCGTCAACTGCAAGGGAACGCTAGCTTGTTCTTGTTCCATATATTGCGTTTCTTCACGTACTTTTTGCTGTTCTTTTATGAATTGTGTTAATAATTCATAGCCCTCTTGTGTTGTTTTACCTTGGAGAGGTAACCATTCTTTCGCAAATAGTAATGCTTCTTGGAAAACCACTTCTTCTTCTTTTAAGATTTTCATTTCCTCACGAAGCTGTCCGTGTTTCTCTTTCAAAGCCATGATTTGATAGTATGCTGGTAATTTAGTTAACCAATTAGATAAAGATTCTTTTGGATTTAGACCATACACTTTACTCCATGTATCCTTTTGCTCATTAATTACGCCTAACTTAGTCTCTAAAGATTTCTTCTCATTTTGTAAATGAGCATACTCACCTTCAATTTCATCAGAAGCAGCGAGTTGCATACTGTATTCTTGTTTATGCTGTGAAAAATCAAGTTGTGGATGGGCTTTTTGACGTTGTTGCTCTTTGGTTGTACGCCATAAAAGTCCACCACCTAAGGCCACTAAAACCGCTACAACTAAAAATAGCCAAGTCACAGAACTTATGCCAGCTACAATTGCTAAAGCAAATGCTACTCCGATGATTGCAAATGGAATATTCAAAGAATTACTTTGCTTCATTTGCATTCTTTCCATAATTTTCTCTTGCGTTTTTAATTCACGTTCTAAAAGAGTTAACTCACGATCAATCTCCTTACGACGCAAAGCGACACGGCTTATTTCATTATCCAGAACAATTTTATCTCGAACTAATTCTTCTTCTTCCTCTGACAAGGTTTTGATTGCCGCAACGACTTTCTCTAAATCCTCTGTAGAAGTCTCGATTGATTTTAGTTCATGCATTTTCAAAAGATTAGATTGCTGTTCAACATTTGATTGCAACAATTGTTTTTTTACTTTAATCTGTTGTGTTAAACGTTCAACATCCAATTGCTTGGCTTGAATGCTTTCTAATTCACGCTGTTCATCCACATAAAATTGAAACGCCGGTGAATTTAAACTCGCAAGTTCACGATGTTGCTCAAGTAATTTTTTCTCTTTATTCTCTAAAAAGCGATATTCTTGAAACGTTTCTTGTGTTTCTTTTAGGACTTCATCAGTTACAATTGTATCTTTTTCAAGCAATTGATTTAATTTAGCCCATTCAGCATATTGCGTATAACGTTTTTGTTGTTGTGTGTAACGTTTTTGTTTTAGATCTAATTCAGCTTGTTGTTGTTTCAATTCATCAAGTTGGTTTTGCAACGTTTGACGTTCGGCTAAATAAGCTTGATAATTGATTTCCTCATTCTCAGCTTGATTAATTTTTTCTTCTAATTGTTGTAGTTTGTGTAGCTGTTGATTTAAACTCGGAACACGACCTGAGGGTTTATAAATTTGTTGACGCTCTTTTAAGAACTTTTGACTCACATCATTTAGTTGTTCACTACCCGTTAAGCCCACTGTTAATAATAAGTGTTGGAGCTTTGCTTCATCCAAATCAGCTAAATCGATTAATTGTTCTTGTTGAAAACTAAAAATTTGATCAAAGACATCTTTAGTTAATGGTGAAATGATCTTCTCTAATAAATAATCATTACCCACTTCACCGTTTTCAAGCGTTACAACGGCTTCACCTCGATTTTTGTTCTTAAAGCGTGCAACTTTTACGTCACCATATACATCATCATGAAAAACAATGCTACCACCAAAGGCATCACCATTACGTGGTTCAAAATCACGCATTTTTTCGCGTTTTTTTGCAAAACCAAATAGAATGGCACGAACAAATTGGTAAAGCGTTGATTTACCCGCCTCGTTCTCACCATAAATAAGCTGGCTTTCTTCATCAAGGTAAAAGACTTGATTTGAAAAATGTCCAAAACCTACAACGTCTAGCGTTTTAATTCTCAAGTTCTCACCTCATCCCCAAAATCAACTTCATTTTTAATCAATTGGCTACTGTTAACCAACAATTTTTCAATATCGCTTTGATCCCATTCACAATATTTCGCAATCAATGGGTTTTTAAATAAATCTTCACCTTGTAATTTGAATTGACTCGGTTCACTAAAACGGTGACCTAAGTCATCAATTAAGTCTGAATCAAATCCCATCACAAATGCTTTTTTTGCCGATAGTTCAATTTTTAAATCGGTCAATAAAATTTCAGCATCTGATTGACGCACCAATTCATCTTGAAGGTAACTAAATAAACTATCAAAATCTTCACGTAAAATTTCAGCTGTTTCCTGCTCACTTACTCGAACCTTAAGTGATAAAACAGTTAAATTTTTTTGACGTTGCATCGCTAAGATTGTTGTCACCAATTTTTCCAGAATCATTTGACGATTTTCTGCTGCATCCAAAAGAATCTCATCATTTTGATAATGGATTGATGCGACTGGAAGCCAGGTATATGTTGGTTTTGTATTACTTAATTCAACACACACAATACCATTCACTTGATGTTCTTTACGATGATGACCTTGTGGTGTACCTGGATAAAGAGTCAACGGACGTTGTGTCACTTCTTGACTCACGTGAATATGACCTAAACCAAAATAATCATAATCATGCGGCAACTCATTAACTTGGAAAGGTGCATAACGGCCTGTACTGCCAATTTCACCATGGTAAAAACCTATCTGATAATCCACATCTGTTCCTCGAGCTGGATATTCCATTAATTTTGAATGTTCAATCCAAGGACCTATATATGAAAAACCACTAAAAGCAACTTTTTCACCATTTTTCATAACGATTTTTTTTGTTTCAACTTGCTCTTTATTAAATAAAATAACATTTTTTGGCCACTCAAACCAATATTTATTTTCAGTATAATAATCATGATTACCAAAAGATAAGATGACTTTAATTTCTTTTTCTTCTAATCGACGCAATTGTTCCATAAAAAACTTTTGGGTACGAATTGAAATTTTAGGCTGATGAAATGTATCGCCCGTAATTAGGACAAAACTAACATTGTTCTCAAGACAAGCTGTGATGCTATTCTTGAACATTTTTTGATTTGCATTTAAAACAATTTCTTTAATTCTTGAATCTCCAGTAACAATTCCTGAAAAGGATTGATCCAAGTGTAAATCTGCTAAGTGCATGAATTTCATTATCATCCCCCCTTCCTTATATCATACCTATTTCGCGACAATTTTTCCACTAAAAAAAGAGAGGATTCTCCTCTTTTCAGGGAAGAATTCTCTCTTTGATTAATAACTAGTCCATTTGATATAATTCTTGAACTGGTTTCATGATTAATTGGTTTAAATCATTGATAACTAAACTGAAAGCTTGCTCTTTTTCCATCAATGCTTTAATCAAATCAGATTCTTGAACGCGGTCAGCAAGTTCTTGTGAAGCTTTGATATCATCTTCAGTAATTTCTTGACCTTGCATTTGTTTTTGTTGTAGTGTTACTTGCATCATTTGGAATTCTGTGAACAATGCAAAAACTCCTTCGTCAGCTTTCATGCTTTTAAAAGCTGTTTCAAGAGCTTTATACTCTTCAATTTCTCTAATTTCACGTTCTAATTGGTTAGCTGTATCATAAATATTAACTGTCATCTGTATTAACCTCACTTTTAATTTGTCTAACAATTTCCAGTACGATTGTCATTTTTTATTGTAACATGCTTTCACTTAAAAGCAATCAATTACCAAAAAGACTTGACCAAATTTCACCGGCTTGATCGATTCCTTGGCGAATACCATCTTCTAAAACACCAACACCTTCTTTGACCTTTTCACCAAAAGAATTCGCGCCTTCTTTGACTTTATCACCAAGACCATTGATTTGGTTACCTAGGGTATCATCTTCACTCTCTTCGGGTTGACTCGCATCTTTGACTGTAAATGGCGTATTTGGTGACGCGGCCAGAATCCTTTGTGACTCATCTTTAAAAATACCTGCTAAGTTGCTACCACTCGAACCTGTCAAGAAATGATCTGGACCACTCTTATCAAAACCAATCCATGTTGCAATCACAATATCTGGTGTATAACCGATCATCCATTGGTCTTTCGACATACCGTCAACACTAACGTTCTCAGTTGTTCCGGTCTTACCAGCAATTGTATAACCCTCTGGCTTAGCTGTGACTCCCGTTCCGGAACTAAACACACTTTGAAGCATACTCGTCATCTCTTCAGCAACATCCGGTGTTGTCACACGTTTACTTTTCGCTTTTTGGTTTTCGTAGATAATGACACCCGTTGGGTCTTCAATTTTCGTAATAAAGTGTGGATCCTTCCGAACACCTTCATTTGCAAAAACACTATATGCACTCGCCATTGAAAGAGGTGTCGTTCCTTTAGTTAAGCCACCTAGAGCCAAACCATAATAGCGGTCTTTTTCATCCAACGAAATGCCGAATTGTTCTGTTTTTTTGTAACCGCGATCAATGCCAATTTCATGCATTAACCAAACTGCTGGCGCATTCAAACTTTGTGCAACAGCTTCATACATAGGAACTTGATCACTATATGTTCTCGAATAGTTTTGAACATCATAATAGTCTAAAGCTTTATCTTGCAAAATATCTTCTGGCTTATAGCCTGCTTCAAGCGCGGGCGTATAGACCGAAATAGGTTTCATTGTCGAACCTGGTGGCAACTTAGAGTCCGTCACACGGTTCAAACCACGATATTGATAATCACGTCCACCAACAATTCCTTTGACACCACCCGTTTTAGGATCTAAAGCGATCGATGCCCCTTGAACCATCGCACCGTCTGATGCATTAGGTGGGAAGAAACTATCATTTGAGAATGTTGCATCAATTCCTTGTTGATATTGTTGATTTAATGACGTGTAGATTTTGTAACCACCATTTGAAATATCGTCATCTTTCAACTTAGTCACACGAACCGCTTCATCGATTACCTTATCAAAATAATAAGGATAACGATAAGAATCGTGGTCCGGCTGATAAGTATCATTTAAATACAATGGTTGCTTCATTAAATCTTCGGCTGTCTTTTCATCTAATTTTTCATTATCAACCATTACAGATAGTACAGTATCACGACGTGCAATTGCATTATCCATATTATCAATTGGATTATAGATACTTGGACCTTTTAGGATGCCGACTAAAACTGCTGCTTCATCAAGCGTGACATCTTTAGCACTTTTACCAAAATATTTTTTCGATGCATCTTCAACTCCCCAAACCCCGCTACCAAAATAAGATTTATTGAGATACATTTCTAATATTTCGTCTTTTGAATATTCTTTTTCAATTTCAATCGCTAAAAAGAGCTCTTTCGCTTTACGCGTTAAAGTTTGTTCCTGAGACAGCTTCGCATTTTTAGCTAACTGTTGGGTAATGGTACTACCACCACCACCGCTATTATTTCCCCGCACGACCCTTCGAACAGCTGCACGCGCGATCCCTTTTATATCGTAACCTTTATGTGTATAAAAGCGACGATCTTCAGTTGAGATTAAAGCATCAATGATATAGGGCGATATTTGATCTTTTTTAACGAAACTACCCTTGGCACCATAAACAGCTAATGTACCGGCTTCTTCATTCTTATCATCATAAATAGTCGTTACCTGCTCCAACCCAGTTTTTAGCGTGTCAATATTGGCTGTTTTAGCTAAATAAAACAGATACACCGTCATCACTAACGTTACGGTTAATGTTAATAATAATATGACTTTGGTTAGATGAAACTTTTTCCAAACATGTTTAAACCACTTACGAAACTTTTGCCAGTATGGTTTAAACCACTGCCATAGTTTGACCATCTGCGATTTTACAGATAGATATATTTTTTTAAAGTCCATATAAACTCCTTATCCTTCTTTGTCTATTTGATTGTTCTCTATTTTAGCATACTCCTTCAAAATACGTATGCTACTTTAGACTGAAACTTAGCGGTGCCCTTATCTTGACATGAATTTATTAATTTTCTGTGTTACAATTTCTAAAAATACGTTAATTTTTCATTAATCATCTATTAAGGAGCACTAGCCATGAAGTTCGTTATTCCATTACCAGAAAATCAAGAAGAGATTACTATTCGTGAACTTTTAGAAAACGAATGGTTAATCCCTAGAAAAGTGCGCCATTTTTTAAGAACGCGTAAAAATGTCCTTTGTAACGATCAAGCCATTATGTTTCATGAATCGGTTAAAGCTGGCGATCAAATCACATTAATTTTCGAAGCCACTGATTATGCTCTGCCAACGATTTTACCAGGAAATCGTCAAAATTTGTCGATTCTTTATGAAGATGAACATTTTATTATTCTTAATAAACCGTATGGTATTAAAACCCATCCAAATCAACCTGATGAAACCGATACTTTACTGAACGATTTAGCAGATTATCTTGCAGAAAAAAAACAACTACCTTATGTTGTCCATCGACTTGATAAAGAGACTAGTGGTGCCATTTTATTTGCGAAGAATCCGGTTGTCTTACCTATTCTTGGACGAATGCTTGAGCATAAAGATATTCAACGTATTTATGAAGCTGAAGTGAGAGGCCATTTTAAAACACAAGTGCCATTCACAATCTCTAAAAAAATCGGTCGCCATCGTCATGACCGCCGGATGCGCACAATTGATGAGAAAAATGGACAAACTGCCATTACACATGTGACACCATTTAAAGAAACTTCAACAACAACTTGGGTTACTTGCCAACTTGATACAGGTCGCACACATCAAATTAGAGTCCATCTTGAATCAATTGGACATCCTATTATTGGAGACCCATTATATGAAAAAAGACCCACAAAAAATGTGAGCCGTTTACAATTACACGCAAAAGAATTATCACTCGTTCATCCATTTACAAAAGAACAAATTAGAGTCCTAGCAACACCTTATTTATCTAACCAAAACGGTGAATCTACCGGAAAATAGAAATCAATGCCGACTTCAGTATCTTCAACATGGACATCTTGTGGTAGTTTTGAAAGTAGAAACGCAAAATAGAAATCACCAATACATCCTGCACCATGGACAGATGCTAAGAAAATAAAAGTAAGTGGTGCAATTGCTTTTACTAAAAACAGGGTAAACAGAACCGTCGTAATAACGAAAAATGGAGCTAATACTATCACTAAAAATTGTGATTTTGGATATATAGATCCTGGGCTTGTAGCGTAAGCCATTCCATTTTTAAAACCAAATTTGACCCTATTTTTTGGTTCGAATCGCTTAAAGAAAAAGCCATGAATCAACTCATGAATAATTAATAAAAGGAAATATACGCCCATAAACAATATTAAAAAATATATCGAAAAATCCGCGAAATCATTTGGACGAATTTGAATAGCTAAGATTGTAAAAATCAAACCTAAAACCAACATTAGTGGAATTGACCACACGTTAAGTTTAATAATCATTTTTTTATCTTCAAGTAAATTTAATTTTTTATAACATTTCATTTTTTAACCTCACTTTTCTATATAGTGTATCATATTTATACCACAGCCTGAAAAAAGGAGCCAATATGTTATTTATTTTTTTTACATTTATTATCTTTATTGTTTCAATTAAAATTGCTGGTATTGCAGCATTTTTATTTTTCTTACTTTACTTTAAAAGTATACACCGCTTAAACCCTAAAACCCAGCTAGAATGGGAACACTACTTTTCTAAATGGACACTTAAAAAAATGTTCATTTATCTCTATATAGGTTTTTTTATAGCGTTATTTATGATTGCGATTTTCAATGGCTTTATTTTTTGGGACCAAAATTTCGCTTACAGCATTGCCCTAATCTGTGCCGGTATTTTCCATACCGTCTACAAATACCACTTAAACAAACAACACCTACAACAACTCAAAGATAAGATTACACATAGTGGTGACGAAAGCGGTTTGGACTGAGTCATAAGAAAAGACTGATAATCAGACGGTTTTTGTCTGAATAGCAGGATTGGCTTATGACCGAAGTCCAGTTTTCAGAACCCAGATTACACATAGTGGTGACGAAAGAGATTTGAACTGAGTCATAAGAAAAGCCTGAAACATATCTACAGAAAAACGGGACTGACGAATCAAAAACGATTCAACAGCCCCATTTATTATTTAATTTTAGTATGCTTTTGCCCAGTGCATCATGTATTTAGCGTCTTCGCCATTCCATAAATCTTTCACACCAGTTAAATCATCATTTTGATGTGCAAAACTCCAACAACGAGAAGTTGCACCAGATTTTTCTTTAATCATTTCTTCAACTTTAGGGTCTCCTGACCAAGGTGCAATGACAAATCCACCTTCTTCAATCAACTCAAAGAACTCTTCCTCTGTATGTGCCACACGTGTTTTTTCATCTTGGCGAGCTTTAGCAGTTGCAAACATATCATTGTGAATTGTATTTAATAATTCAGTTAACGCAGTATTTAAGTTTTCGTCCAATGGTAATTCAATTTTTTCTAACGTATCACGACGAACTGCCATAACATGTCCTGCCTCAATGTCTTTAGGTCCAATTTCTAAACGAATTGGATAACCTTTCATTTCAGCTTCACTAAATTTCCAGCCTGGTTGTTTATCACTAGCATCAACCGTAACTGACATATCAGTTTGTAATTGATCACGTAATTCATAGGCTTTATCTAAAACGCCTTCTTTATGTTGTGCAATTGGTACAATTAAAACTTGAGTTGGCGCAACACGTGGAGGTAACACTAAACCACGGTCATCACTATGAACCATGATCATGCCACCAATTGAACGTGTTGTGAAGCCCCATGATGCTGTAAAGACATTTTGTTCTTTACCTTCTTTGTCAGCATAAGTAATTTCAAAGGCTTTACCAAAATGATCGCCTAAGTTATGAGAAGTTGCAATTTGTAATGCTTTACCATCATACATTAGTGTTTCGTTAGTATATGTTTTATCTGCGCCAGCAAATTTTTCTTTTTCAGATTTTAAGCCGGCCACGATTGGAATTGCTAGAATTTCTTCACAGACATAAATGTACATATTTAACATGTCTAATGTTTCTTTTTCGGCTTCTTCATAAGTTGCATGTGCAGTATGTCCTTCTTGCCAGAAGAATTCTGTTGTTCTTAAAAATGGACGTGTATTTTTTTCCCAACGAACAACACTCACCCATTGGTTATATAATACTGGTAAATCGCGGTGTGAGTGAATAATTTTTTTGAAGTGCTCACAGAATAAAACTTCTGAAGTTGGACGAATTGCTAAACGTTCTTCTAATTCTTTGTCGCCACCGTGTGTTACCCAAGCAACTTCTGGTGCGAACCCTTCAACGTGTTCAGCCTCTTTTAATAATAAACTTTCAGGAATAAACATTGGCATCGTTACATTCTGATGTCCTGATGCTTTTAATTTTGTATCAATCACTTCTCTTAATTTTTCCCATAATGCCGTTCCTGTTGGACGTAAAATCATACATCCTTTTACACTTGAATAATCACATAATTCTGCTTTCAAGCAAACATCCGTATACCATTTAGCAAAATCGTCATCACGACTTGTAATTTGTTTAACAAAACCTTGTTTTTTTGCCATTTTTTCTTCCTCCTAAAAATTATTAAAATAAAAAAACTCCACTTTGACGCAAGGACCAAAAATATGGCGGTACCACCTTGCTTCAAAGTAGAGTATACTTTACAACTTTAATATGATGATAAAGGTATCAAAACCTCGTCTTTTATTTCTGGTAGGTTCAAGGGCTTTACGATGAAATCTTTCAGCAAATGATTTCTCTCTTTAATCGATTGAGTGTCCTCTACTAGTCCATTACGACTGCTTAAATAGATTAAGTTACGTTGAATACTATCATTCTTAAATGATAATGTCAATTTTCTTTCTTTTTAATGTTGCTTTATTTACTTATCAGCATGCTCTTTACGATGTTTAAACTGCCATTCTCTGACAAAATGTTTCCATGAAATCAAAGGATGATAAATCAACATTCGTGGTCCAGCATACCGCATAATTTTTTTCATTTTAAGGCGATATGTTTTTTGATAACAATGAACAGGACAAACACGACAAGTTGGTTTATCCTCACCAAATTGACAGAAGTCTAAACGTTTCATGGCATAGTTAGTCATGTCTTCTTGTTCAAGGACGGCATCTACGTCATTTTTCCTACGATAATAAAGACCAATCATTGCTAAAACAGTTTCTCGTTCAGTTGAAATTCTGGGGCCATTATTTTTTGCTCGCATTTTTAAACCTTATTTCGCTTGGATAACAGCCGTTAATTTATCTGCATTCAACTCTTTTTGTTCGATAAAGAATTTTTCTAAAGCCGAGAAGACTTGATGATTTTTGACCGCTTCATCATTTTCAACTTGTAAGACCAATAATGGTTCATGTAGGCTTAAACGTAACAAGAACCAGCCACTACCGAATTCATCATGGACGTTCACACGAATACCTTCATCTGTTTCAGGGTCTTCGGTCATACCTGGCGTCATTTTAACAAACTCACTTAAAGCATCGATCACGCGTTGACCTTCAGCTCGATCATCATCTGCTAAAATTCTAAAACGAACTTCCTGTGCTTCAACTGGTTGTTTTAATTGACCAATCAAGTCGCCAATTGTTTGGCCTTGACTTCTTAATTTAGGTAATAACATCAAAATCTTAGCAATCACATACGCACCATCATCTAGGAAATAATTTTCCTTAAATGCAGCATGACCACTTGTTTCAATTGCTAGTGGTGTTTCCACATTTTCTTTATTTAAATCAATCGCCTTATTAATCACATTACGATAGCCACATAAGTAACGCACTTGGCGTCCACCTAGTAATTCAATAAAGTCTTTTAAGTGACTTGATGTTGGTGAATTTGTCACAATTGTACTACCTGGGTTTTCTTCTAAAACCATTGTCGCAAGAACCGCAATTAAGTTATTTCGATTAATCACTTGGCCAGTTGCATCTACGACTGCTGCACGGTCAACGTCGGTATCAAAAATAATCCCCATATCAGCCTGTTCTTTCAATACAGCCGCTTGAATACTTTCCATAGCTTCCTTATTATCTGGATTTGGCATATGATTAGGGAATGAACCATCTGGGTCAAGGAACTGACTACCAGTTGTATCTGCGCCTAATGTTTCTAAAACTTGCGTAGCGAAAAAGCCTCCTGCACCATTACCAGCATCAACAATTAAATGAAAACCTGTTAATGGTTTTTCTTCTTCTGTCTTCGCTTGAATTTTAGCAACTAAATCGGCAGCATAAAGTGGAATTAAATCTTGTTTTTCGACGCTACCCTCTGTACCTACACTAACTTCTTTTGTAGCCGCAATTGTCAGAATTTCTTCAATATCATCATGCTCTGCGCCACCATTTTTAGTAAATAACTTAATGCCATTATAATAGAACGGTAGGTGACTAGCAGTAATCATAATACCAATATCAGCACCAATTTCTTCGAATTGCGTTGCCATAAACATAGCCGGTGTTGTCGCTAATTGAACATCTACAATCTCAACTTTTTCATTTAAAAAGCCTTCAATAATCCCTGTTTTTAACTCTGTTGCAGACAAACGACTATCATGCCCAATGGCAATTTTCACTGTGTCATTGTGCGCCAGACCTTTTGTTTTAAACCAAGCAAAAACACCTTGGGCAATCCGGTTTGCCTCTATTTGTGTTAAATTAGCTTGCCACTCTTCTGTTGTAATTGCAATCCCTCGAATATCTGAACCATTTTGTAATTGTTGAATTGTCATGATTATCCTCCGTCTCTCGAATAAAGTTCACTTTTAAATATTATAGCATGTTTTTAAATAAGAAAAGTATGAAGAAGACACGTTTTAGGTGTTTTCGTTCATACTTTCACTTTCTATTTAAATTATTTCACTATCTAAAAAAAAGTCAGCATAAATCATGCTTGATTTATACTGACTTTGACATTTAACGATAAACTTTAAAACGATCTTCGGCGTCAATGAATTCTTTTTCATTCGCTGGTGCTTCAACCGCACCAAAAACTAATTGTGCACGTAATTGCCAATGAGCTGGAATGTCCCATTCTTTTTGAACTTTTTCATCGATAACAGGATTATAATGTTGTAAGTTTGCACCCAAACCAGCTTCCGCTAATGCCATCCAAACATTTGATTGTGTTAAACCACTTGCTTGTTCTGACCAGATTGGGAAGTTTTCAGCGTATAACGCAAATTGTTCTTGTAATGAACGGACAACGTCTGTGTCTTCAAAGAAAAGAACGGTTCCTTTGGCGTTCGCAAAACTGTTTAGTTTAGCTTGTGTATTAGGAAAAGCTTCTGCAGGTGTTAAAGGTTTTAATGCTTCTTCCGTTAACTCCCATAACTTTTCATTCGCATTATCAAAAAGAATCACAATTCTTTGTGTTTGTGAATTAAAGGCAGTTGGAGAATGCTTAACCACTTCTTTAATTAAGTTTTCAATTTGTTCTTCAGATATATTAACTTCACGACTTAGCGCATAGATTGAACGACGGTTTTTTAGTACTGATAAAAATTCTGACATATAAACACCTTACCTTTTAAATTTATTATTTCTCACAAACATGAGTATACATGCTTACTAATTGTTAGTGAAATTATATGCTTGAACATTCTTGTTCCGCTTTTTTATTTTCCTATCAAAACCGACTACCCCCCTGTAATAAAGCATTACGTCCAAATTTTCCATGTAAAAACTTTACTATTAAATGACCGTTTTTATTTCAAAATCAAAAAATCTCAACCCTGCAAATTTTGCGAAAAAGGTTGAGATTTTTCAATCTGATTATTTTTTCTTCTCTTTTCGATAATGTAAGAAATCAATGTTTGCCATTTGATTAAAATAAGGTCTTGGATATTTTTTAAGCCATTTTCTAAGAATATCAAATGTGATAAACATAAATAGACAGACGGACCCAAAAACAAAGAAGACTTGCATCATTACAAATTCTTTACTTTGATTTTGGACGGTATTCACATACGCCGCAAAGTCATAATAAACACTTGGTGCAAAAATTAAGAAAAAGCGGAATAATAGATTCTTAATAAACTGGAACGGTTGTTCACCAACATCGATTTTCAGACGTAAAACAAAGCCGCCAAACGTTCTTCCATTAAGTAATAGTGGATAAACAACTGTAAGCATAAAGCCCCAAATCAGCTTGTTTACTGGCGTGTGACTACTCATAAACGGAAACGGAATATGAGATAGTATCGCAACAATCGTTAACACAATCCATATTTCAAATAATTGCGCTCCATAAGACGCTAGCTTTTCAGGTCCGAAATGTTCATCCTTCGTTTTGATTGCATCTCGACTTGGGACAAAAAATAAGAATAGCGGAGCAATCAAGTAACCTAACACAGCACCAATTGTATTGGTCATTAGATCGACGACATCAAAAATACGATATTGATGATCGAAATAACCAAACAAAGCTGTTAATTGTGACACTTCAAAAAGAAGCGAGACTCCCAGTCCAGCAATAAATGCCCAATAAACTTTTGAGATTTTTTTTAAATAGTATCGTAGATACACTCCTAAGGGCAATAAAAGTAATGTATTAAAAACAACTTCTAAAAATGTAAATGATTTTATTAATTTCAAATAACTACCTGGACTACCCCAACTAAAACCTGGTACTTTTGAAAATTCAAAAATAAAATTCAAAGGATTTAATTGTACACCAGAACCACTTGGTAAAGGTAAATTATGCCGATTCTCTGGAAAAGGTAAGCTGACAAGGAAGAAGGCAGATAAACCATAAAAAATAAATGAAAAGACCATAAAACTACGCCAAAAATTGAAATAACCATGTTTTCGATACTGATATAATGTCCACGGAACTGTTCCTAAAAATGCGAGCATCGTAAAAGCAAAGACAGCCATCAATATAGGTTGTAAATAGGCACTTAACATTTCCCCACTCCTTTTCTTGTTCACTTAACTGTATTTACGCCACTTTAACAAATTAGACTCTAACTTGTCAATCAGTATAAAAAGCATAAACGAGCATAAACTTAAAACAATAATACCACTATACATATCTAAATAGTCCAACCTACTCCAAGCATCCATAATAAAATAGCCTAAGCCATATTGTGTGCCGTAAACTTCTGTAAAAAATAGAATTGCAATTGCAGTTCCAAGTGCGATTCGAATGGCATTTAAGACAGAAGCAAGTGCATTAGGTAACGTAATATCTTGGAACATTTGCCACTCTGAAGCACCTAACACCTGATAATTTTCATAATAACGCTCAGGAATAGTTTTTACGCCATCACGAACAGATAAAATCACCTGAAAAACAACGATTAAAGTAATTAGAATAATTTTAGACATATCACCTAAACCAAACAGCAACATAATAATTGGCAACAACGCAATCTTAGGAATTGGATAGGTTAAATACACAACGGGATCTAAGTAATCATTAACTTTAGGAAAACGCCCCATCAAAAGCCCAATTGGCGTACCAATAATGACTGCAAGAAAGATTCCCCAAAAGAGACGGACAAAACTATTGTAAATATGAAAACTCATCTCGTGATTTTCTTGCAGCAAAAGGTGCTGATAAACTTGCCATGGCGATGGCAAAATAGGGAGTTGCAGTATCGTACTCCCAATCCACCAAAAAAGATTTAAAACAAGGAAAGCAACTAAAATCGAGAGCCATTTTTTATTCCCTAATCGCATGAATGACGCAACTCCTCTCGAATTAAATCACTGAGCTGAAAGCGTTCAAGCAATTTTTCAGATTGTGTGATGCGTTGATGCCAAAAAGGATTTTCCCAAATCTTTGAAACAGTTGCGGGATTACCTGCCAACAGGAAAATACGATGGCCTAAAAACAAGGCCTCATCAACATCATGCGTAATAACCACTGTCGGTACTGGCTGTTGCTGCCATTGCGTCACAAAAAGATCTTGTGTTTTTTCGCGCGTTAAGGCATCCAAAGCCGAAAATGGTTCATCTAAAAACAAGAGATTTGGATCTAATAACAACGCTCGAGCTATCGAGACTCTTTGAGCCTGACCACCGCTAAGTTGTCCAGGAAACAAGTTTTCCAATTCGACCAATCCCAATTCCAAAACCAACTGATGATAATGTTGCATTATCTCAGATGAGAGTTTACTTTGTTTTAGTTTTACTGCTGAGAAAATGTTTTGTTTAACGGTTTGCCATGGAAGCAAACCGTAATTTTGCGGAATCCATCCAATCGTCTGCGTTTTCGGAGAGAGCGGGGCCTCATTCAATAAAACCTCGCCGTGATTAAACGGTATTAAGCCCATCATGCCTTTAATAAGTGAAGATTTTCCCGTCCCACTTGGACCAATAATAGCAATCACTTCATTCACTTGTACTGAAAATGAAGTCGATGATAAAATTGGCCTTGTTTCAAATGATAATGTCACTTCTTTTACTTCCAGCATCATTTTGACTCCTTTATTTTTCCGCTAATAGTGGATTTAGTACATCACTAACTTGCCACTTTTCTGTATAAATACCTTGAGCAGCTGACCATTCAAAAGCTGATTTTAATTGTTTTTCATCCACTTGTTTGGCATGTTCATAATTCGGTAAACTCACCTTGTCTTTAACTTGTTTTGAAAAGCCAATGTTCTTTTCTAATACATCATAAAATTCTGTCATATCATGCTTTTCTAGATAATCAACCCCTTGATTGTAAGCACGATAAAAAGCTTGAATTGCAGCTTTATTTTCTTTTAAGCTTTTTTCTGAGAAAGCAAAAACTGTTGTTTGTATATCTAATTTTTGACTATCCGCTAATTCCATCATACCATTCGCGATACCAATCGTACGAAACGGTTCTGGAACAACGGTGGCAGCGATTTTTTTATTCTGTAACAACTCCATTCGAACAGGAATTTGTGGTACTTCTTCAAACCCTAAATCTTCCACAAAAAGTCCTTCTGTTTGAACAGCTTGATCTAAAAAGTAGTAAGGTGCTTGATTTTTGGCATAACCTACTTTTTTTCCTTTCAAATCTTTTAACGTTTTAACGGCTGGATCATTTGTTAAAATTGAAAAATTCCCACTAGATTGACTAGTAATTTGAATCGGTAATTTTCCAGCACGATATGTACTCACAGCGATTAAATCTGAATTAGCTCCATCTAAATGACCACTAGATAATGCTGCATCTCGATCTTTCGGTGATTTAAAACGCTGTAAATCTAAATTTAATCCTTGCTCTTTAAAGTAACCTTCTTTTTCTGCTATATATACAGGTAAACTGTCAACTGCTGGCATTGCACCAAAACTAAGTTCCAGTTTTTCCTCACTTTTTTGTTTCGTTTTTTCTTCTTTAGGTTGTGTTGTACAACCAACCAATAATGTCCCCACGCTAACTGAAATTAACGCTAGTAGTAATTTTTTGTGCATTACTTAATCCTCCCATAGTACTAATAATTTTGACACGCTTTTCATTATACAACAAAAAAAAGAAGGGTCGTAGTAAAACGCAACTAGCTTTACTATGACCCTACTATTATTTAAGCAACTACTAAGCTGATACTGGTTGAAAATTAAATCTTCCCCTGTTTGAATTACTAGCAGTCTTCAAACCATCTCGCATTTGGATGCCCCAAAGCTTGATAAAACATAAGAATTGTTTCACTAGCAGCACCTACCTTTAAAACACTTTTTAGTATTACATTTATAAATAAAATACTTTAATACTTGTAACGATGTAAATTCTTAATGCCCAGGAATGCAACAATACGTGCTTTCTTTGCGACTCAGGTTACTTTAGCATCCAAACTTATCATATCAACAAGCCTTTAATTCGTGTATCTATATAAATAGCAACATCTTATCTAGTAGACTATCTGCATAAATGGGATGAAACTTTCGCGAATTGTTTAAAAACCATGCAGTAGATAAATCACGTTGCTAATCTATATCTTTCTTCACTTTTATTGTACCAATATTCTGAATAAATAACAATATTTTTATTAAAATACACAAAAATTAAGAGATTCTTAATGAATCTCTCTCTAGATACAATTCTTATAACAAAACACTTGATTTTTATCTACTGTAGCTTTTCTTTTGTTTCATTTTATAAACAATAAACCCAAAAACAAGTCCGAGAATTCCTACAAATATAAATAACATACCCACTGGAATTAAAAAGAAATACGGTTCATACAATATACCTGAAGCTAATACTTCACTTGGTGCAAATGATGCCCCAATCAAACTAAATATTCCCAGACAAATAATAATAAGTGCCATTTTAATTACTTTCATTTTTTATCCAACTTTCTATTTTTAATAGACTTATCTTACTTCATCACGTGATGTTTATCAATATATTTTTATTGTTTTACGATAAATTTAATTTTTGTTAAAATATATTAAAAACTTCCCTGAAACGAATTTATCGTTACGGGAAGTTTCCTTCAACAAGTAAATTCAGAAATGATATTAACCAACTCTTCAACATATTTATGATGTTTATTATTATAATATTTGGCAAAGCGATCATCAGCTAAATACATTTGCGCTAGACCAAAATGAGCGTTCTTAGAATAACTTGGCCAAGTATAGCAAAGCCATTTTTTATGCGTTTCATATATTTGTTGACGCAGTCTATCATCGCCCTCATCTAAATATGTGATCATCAATTGATCTAATTGCTTTTCTGTTTCCTGCATCTCGTGGTAATCTGCTTCTGATAAATTTTGATACTTTCTATTGGACTGATCAATGACTTCATCGCTATATTTTTGCCGAATTTCTGGACCATATTTCTCTTCATTTGCATTAATTTCTGTTTCTTTTAAATACTTAAATTTTTCTTCTTGAGACATCGTGATTCCTCCCTGATAATTTTTCAAGGTATGACGAAGCATTGTTAATGACCTATCAATTTCAGCTCTTTGTTTTAATAGTTGTCGTTCTTGCTCTTTTAATACAATTGACACATCATATTTTGGACTCATTAAAATGGTTTGAATATCTGCCAAAGCTAGACCCAACTTGCGATATGTCAAAATTTGTTGCAATTGATCTAATTCTAGTTCGGTGTAAAATCGATAGCCTGCATCATTGACTCTACTCGGTTTTAGCAAATCAATTTGATCATAATATCTTAGTGTTCGTGTACTAACATTCGCCAGTAACGCCACTTCTTTAATTGTCATTTCCATTACTTCATCCTCCTCACTTATCAGCTTAAGGGTTTACGTCGCGTCAAAGTCAACTCTCTTTTTTCATTTGCGAACGCGTGAATATCACATAAAAAATATTAGCAACAATTAAAATACCAACAATCCAAATCATACCGCTTCTTCCACTTAGCAAGTTAGCCGTTTGTGGCAATCTTTGTATCAACCCTAAAGCACCAAAAGCAAATACCATAATCAACATACTATAAAACTCTTTTTGTTTTTTTATTAATACAAAACCACTGATACCAAATGTTAAAACTAAAATCAAAACAATATCTAATGGATATGGTATTGGAATCATCATCAATGCGGGTGTAAATTTAGCAATGACAACATAAAGAGAAATAACAACTGTTGCCACAAGCCACATGGCAAGAAACTCTATTTTTTTATTCTTCTTCAACGGGTGCGATTCTTTTAAATAGATCGAACGATGCATCAGAAAAAATGTTAGTTGAACAACCAGTACTGAAAACAACCCCATTACGAGATACGTTAGGACATTTAATTGTAACGCTCCCTTACCCGATAAATCGGTTAACAGCTTGATTAACCACATAATACTCATTAAATATAAACTTAAATTAACTCTTTTTTTCATAGATTCTTTAGGTAGCTCTCGGATTAATTCATTGCCCAATTTTTGTGGATCTTTGCCGTAAAAATGTTGCGCCGTTTCTTGATTGCTTTGTGCTTCCAAAATATCTGTTAGGATCATATATACTTGTTCGTTCACAGCTCTCTCATCATAAAACAATCCCGCGGTGATGAGATAAGTACGTAAATCACTAAAGTATTGACGATTCACATCATTTAATTGATCCTCAAATTGATTAGTTAAATTGCGATAGTAAGTTGCCTTATCTTTCATCTTTATTCTCCTCCTTCATAATCTGGTTAACATTAACAACCAACGTCTGCCATTGTGCTTTGAATTGAACTAAATAGTCTTGTCCTTCTGGCGTGACATAGAAATATTTCCGATCAGGCCCCTCTTGAGACGGTTTTAGGCGACTATAAATTAAATCTTGACGTTCTAGTTTTTGTAAGAGTGGGTAGATTGTGCCCCCTACCATATTAGGAAATCCATTCTCTTTTAAATACTGTACCAATTCGTAACCATATATTTCTCTTTCACTAATGACCTGTAAAACACAACCATCTAAAACACCTTTTAACAATTGAGTTTCACTCATTGCGCCACCTCCACCACTACTTTGTAATACACACTACTGTAAAAAAAGAATACCACACTTCGACTAGTATGTAAAACAAAGTAGCGATAAAAAATAAATTTTAGCACTACTTTTAATCATTATTAATAAACGGGAACTTGCATTCTAATAAACATATTACGATACGCTTGATTAATTTGAGGTAACTCATAAATCACCTCACACAGATAATCACCCGCAATTCGTAAACCACGATTCTTTAATTCCGCATTTAATTGTCCCATCTTAACCACTTCTTCTTCAATTGATCGACAGTACAGAATCGCATAGCGACCTTTCATAATTTTTTTTACATTCGCAAGTTTTGTATTTGGACCATCTACAAAAATAAACATTTGCCTCGAATCAACGATATTTTTTTCAAAATTACGCCGCTCCAGTAATGAACCTACACGATTAAATTGAGACAATGGTAAGTTTTGTTCAACGACCAATTGTTTAAACGTTCGTAACGATTGCTCATACTCCTGTTCATTCATTTCATAAATATTATTTTCAACTTGAAAAGGAAAGATATAACGTGTCGGAAAATCAATCAGTTCAAAGTGTTCCTCATTTACATGATGATGATAGATTTCATTTGCAGCTTGAAACGAATGAATCAGTTGCAATTTTTTCTCAAGCTCTTCTTTTTCCTCAATTAACTGTCTTTTTTGCTCTTCAACAAGTTGCACTAGAATTTCTGGTCGGTCTTGATTTGATAACAAGCGCGTGATATCTTCTAATGAAAAATCAAAATTTTTAAGAAAGTGAATGGTATCCACCATTGAAGACTGCATAATATTGTAATAACGATAATTAGTTTCTGGATCCACATATGCCGGTGTTAACAAGCCGATTGATTCATAATATCTTAAAGTTTGAACTGACGTTTTATTTAATTTTGCAAAAACGCCAATTTTAATTAAATTTTCCATAGAAACTCTCCTTGACTCTATAGTTACTATAGACATTATACTTCATTTGTGAATAAAAACACAAATAATATCTAGGGGGCATTATCAATGAATAAAGTTAAAGCAGTACAATTAGGTTGCGGAAAAATGTCTAAAGTTTTAGTCAAATATTTAGTTGATCACGGGGTAGAAATTGTTGGTGCAATTGATCCAAATCCAAGTTTACTAGGTCAAGACCTAGGAGACTTCGCTGAATTGGGCATGAAAACTGGTGTTAAAATCTCAAATAATACAGAAGAAGTATTAGGCCAATGCGATGCTGATATTGCAATAGTCACTGTCTTTAGTTATATGCCTGAAATGTATGATATTTTTGAAACAGTTGCTAAACATGGCGTGAATATTATCACAACATGTGAAGAAGCAATCTATCCATGGAACACATCACCAATGGAAACAAACAAATTAGATAAACTTGCCAAAGAACACAATATCACCATTACTGGTAGTGGAATGCAAGATCTTTTTTGGATTAATATGCCCACATTAATGATGGCTGGCATGAATAACATTAAAAAAATCAAAGGTGCTGTCAGCTACAACGTTGAAGAATACGGCTTAGCTTTGGCTGAAGCACATGGTGCTGGTTATCCATTAACTAAATTTGAAACAGAAATTGCCCAAGCAGAAAGTTTACCATCATATATGTGGAATGCCGCTGAGGGTATTTGCTCTAAAATGAATTGGACGATTGCTTCTATTTCGCAAAAGAACGTGCCTTTTACTTTAGATGAAGATGTTTATTCGGAAACATTAGGTCGCACAGTACCTGCTGGGGACGCAATTGGAATGTCTGCTGTCACAACAATTCACACACATCAAGGTATTGAACTTGAAGTTGAATGTATCGGAAAAATTTATCGAGAAGATGATGGCGATATGTGTGATTGGCATATTACTGGCGAACCAGATATGATATTCAGTTTAGAAAAACCAAATACAGTGGCTCATACATGTGCAACAACTGTTAATCGCATTCCAAATGTGATTAATGCACCGGCTGGATTTGTGACTTGCGATAAGTTAGATACGGCAAACTACCTAACTTACCCAATGCAATTTAATATAAATTAATTGAAAAGAACGTATCTATGCCTTAGTTTTTCTGGTCATAGATACGTTCTTTCGCTATTTTATTTTTTTATAATCATCTCTAGTGCATGTTGTAGTCTTTCTTGTTGTTCCGCTTCATCAACAACTGGATTTTCAAAACAATCAGTTATATTTTCAGCAATCACCAACCCCATTGTCCGATCAATACTTGAACGAACCGCACTAAGCTGTGTCACGATATCAAAGCAATCTTGACCTTCATCAATCATTTTCTGAATACCACGCATTTGCCCTTCTGCTCGTTTAAGTCGATTTAAAATTTGTTTACTACACCCTGCTTTTTCTTTATTCAATTGGACCCCTCCACTCCATCATACCGCCTTGAACGTTTATTGCGTTAATACCAAGTTGTGCTAACATCATACACGCCATTTGTGATCTGCCACCAGATTGACAAACAAGGTAATATGTTTCATCTTGCTTAAACTGGTCCAATGATGTACTTAAACGGCTCAAGGGTATATTTAAAACATTTGGTATATGTCCTAAATGATATTCATGTTCTTCACGAACATCAATAATATTGATTTTTTTAATTGTCATTAACGCTTCAAAGTCAGTTTGACTAATTGTTTGACCCATGATAGATAGCCTCCGGTCTAACTGTTCGATACAATGCAAAGCCACCATCCAAATTCTTCGTATTAAAGCCGTTTTGTTGTAACATTCTTTCTGCTATATAACTTCTTTGTCCACTATGACAACTGATAATATACTCTTGTTTTGAATCTAATTCAGCCATTCTCGCACGCAATTCATTTAACGGGATATGAACATAACGCTCAAATTGACCTGCTTTAAGTTCGTTATCAGTACGAACATCTAAAACAATTGCACCTTGGTTAATTTTTTCTTGTAACTCGTGCCATTGGATACCTTGACTCATTCCTTCAATAAGATTTAAACCAGCATAGCCTGCCATATTTACTGGGTCTTTCGCTGATCCGAATGGTGGAGCATAGGTAAATTCTAATTCAGGTAAATCCTCAATGGTTAAATTTCCTTTGATTGCTGTTGCTATAATGTCAATCCGTTTGTCGATCCCTTTTTGTCCTGTTGCTTGCGCCCCGTATAACTGACCTGTTTTAGCATCAAATATTACTTTTAAGATCACAGGTGTAGCACCAGGATAATAGCCTGCATGACTCTTGCCAAAAATATGAACGACTTCTATGTCACGACCTGTCTGTCTTAAAACACGCTCACTTAAACCGGTAGATGCGGCACTCAAATCAAAGACACGGACAATTGCTGTTCCGATACTACCACGATTTTTTCGTTTTTGACCTGCAATCACATCTGCAACTTGACGACCTTGGCGATTCGCTGGAGACGCTAGCGAAATCAAGGCATCTTCATTGGTAATTTGTTGTTTCGTGACAATCGCATCTCCGACAGCATAGATATCATTTTGACTTGTTTGATAGTTTTCATCAACTAAAATACCACCTCTAAGTCCGAGTTCTAGACCCGCGTCTTTAGCAAGTTGATTTTCTGGGGTCACACCAACTGACAAGATTGTTAAATCGCTATCTAGAATTTGGCCATCCTCCAAATGAACTTTGCGTCCCGCTTCAGAAAAACCATTAGCGGATTGCCCTACAATCACGCGAATTCCATTTTTTTCAAGCTCTTGTTGAACAAATTTTGCCATTTCTTCATCTAATGGTGGTAAAACATGAGGAGCCATTTCAATTAGAGTGACTTCAAGATCTTTCTTACGTAGATTTTCTGCCATCTCCAACCCTATAAATCCTGCACCAATTACAATTGCTTTTTTAGGTTGTTGCGTTTCGAATTGTGTCATGATTTGATCTAAATCAGGCACATTCCGCAACGTAAAGACATTTTCAGCTTCAGCTAAACCAGAAATTGGCGGCACAAAAGGGCGTGCTCCTGGAGATAAAACTAACGCATCATAACTTTCTTGCGTAACATTCCCTTCATGTTGAACATGTACCTGTTTATTTTCTACATCAATTTTGAGCACTTCATGATTAGGACGAACATCCAAATTAAAACGTGCTTTCAATGACTGCGGTGTTTGAACTAATAATGCATCTCGCTCTTCAATCTCTCCAGACACATAATATGGTAAGCCACAATTTGCAAAAGACACATACGGCCCCTTCTCGAAGATAATAATTTCTGCTTGTTCATCTAATCGTCTTAATCTCGTTGCAGCGGACATACCACCCGCAACACCACCAATGATTACTATTTTTTTACCCATCTTATTTACCTCTTTTCACTGATCCAGTCCATTGATTCATACCCCCACGGATATTTATTGCATCCACGCCTTGAACACGTAGTTTCTTCACTGCTTGTTTACTACGCATACCCGATTGACAAATCACATAGACTGGTTCCATTTGTTTTTTATTAAACTGATTAATTTGATTACTTGATAAATGTTTTGCTTGAAAAATATGACCTGCTTGGTATTCTGACTGTGTTCTGACATCAAATATTATTGGCTTAGAACCAAGCTTTGCTTCCAATTCTTGTGTTGAAATACTAGGAACTGAATTAAAAAAATTAAACACAGAATATCCCTCTCTCTATAAGTTTTATATACCTATAGGGGTATAGTATAAAATCTAACAAATTTTGTCAACAGAAAAAGACTTTCAGATGATTGATGTCATCTAAAAGCCTTCATTCTTTCTTAATGCGCTAAATTCGCAACACTATTGCCGATTTTAACTGACGTTTCAATTTTTACGTCTTTTGGTATTTCTTTAAAATTAATACGATCATACAGAAGTTTCGCAACTGTGCGTCCGACATCACGATGATGAAAATCAACCGTTGTTAGCAACGGAAAAAGATAGCGACTTGTGTTATACCCACCAAAGCCAGCAATCGAAATTTCTTTTCCAATCGCTAGATCCAGCTCTTGCGCTGCATTATATAACCCCGCTGCAATTTGATCTGTTGCTGCAACATATAACGACGATTCTGGTTTTTTCAATATTTTTAAACCCGTTTCGTATGCATCGTCGAGCGTAAAACTTGTTTGAACTTCTTGTACTGAGACGCCAGATTCCTCAAACGTCTCCACAACGCCTCTTTTTCTCTGAACTCCTACAGGTATGTTTTGCTCAGCCACACCTAGAAACGTAATACTTTTGTGTTCATAAGACAGTAAAGCTTCTGCTAATTGTTTGCCTGCAAGATAATTATCATGGCCAACGGTATAAACATGATTATTATTTTGCCCTACAAAAATGATAGGAATCGAATGCTCTTTTGAAATTGAACAATGTTCACTTGTTACATTAGATGATAAAACAATAATGCCTGCCACATTATTTTGGACAAGACTGTATAGACTATTTATTTCACGTTGATCGTCTAATTCCGTATTAATCAATAAAATTTGCAAACCATGTTTACGTAGTTCACAATCAATTCCATCTAGTTTTTCCATGACAGAAGGTAAATCCATCCTTGGAATAATGACACCCACATAGCTGCTCTCTTCAGCTTTTAAATTTCGTGCAAACGAGTTCGGAATATAATTATATTTTTTAATGACCGCTGCAATTTTTTTTGCCGCTGCATCACTTACGTATCCTTGATTTAAATATCTTGAAACGGTACTACTGGATACACCAGATTCTGAAGCAATTTGTTTTATCGTTACTTTCACAGTTCCAATCCCCTTTGTCTATCTACACAATATCCCTCCAAATCCCTATCGTGTAATATCTAATAATTTTTGTCACTGATTCAAAAACATCATAACAAATTTTTCGGCTATTTGTAAAAAACATAAAAAAGGAATCTAAAAGTTTATCTCTAGATTCCCCTATTATATAGAAATAAACTAATTTTTCATTACGATTAAACAACCTTACGAACAAATACATGGTCTAACAATTCATACATTTGAACTGTTCTTTTTTTAAGTAAATGATCCATACTCTCTAAAGCAAAATCAGAAACAGCATAAGTCGGTAGTGCAATAATCGAATATTTTTCATTTTTTGTATCCAAAATATCAATCACAACCGAATTTTCAGCCAATTTATCATTTTGAATAAATAATTCTTTAGATAAACCATCCGTTAGTTCTGAACCCTTAGTCAGAATAATCTTCGGCTGACTATTTTTTCTTGTTAATAAGATATTGTTTAAAATATCACTACTATTAGCTCCTGTAAAGTGTTCTAATTCTTCAACATTCCAACCATTAATATTTTCGTCCATTTGTTCTTCATTTAAAGTTGCATACACCACATCAGTAGAATCAATTTTGATGACCTCTTCATAACCAACTTTTGTAAACGGGTCGTTTGTAAAAAATTGAGCATGTTGCTGCATTGAAACGTATTGACTACAGCAGACAATAGGACCATATTCTTGATATAGTTCAATATCACTCCAGTTATTCTCCATTGTAAACATGACCATCCCTGAAACAATATTTTCTTTCATCATTTCTAAGAAACTTGTCTCACGCTCTTTATCTCCTTTAGTTTGCATAATCACAAGTTTATATCCGAACGATTCTGCCTTAAGTTCTGCTTTTTCAACCGCTTCTAGCATACCACTATCACTTAAGCTTCTAATAAGTAACCCTAATGTAACTTTATTTTCTTTATTATTGGAAATTGTTGCAACTTTCTGTTGTAACTCCTCAAAAGAATAATCTAGTGATTCCATTGTTGCCTTGATAAGACTACGTTTTTTATCCGTTAGGTAGCTTGACATCATGAAATATTTTATCACTGAATTTTCAGAAAGATGCGCTTCTTTTGCGATATGTTTTATTCTTTTCATTATTTATTCCCCCAAAATCCGGAAATAAATCCCGGTATCGTTGCCACATAATATAACCCACAGCTTATTTGATGTCAACAGACGAAAACAGGAGTTGAAAGTGAAATTTTATGCTAAAATATGGATTTTCAATTATGAATAATATCGTAACATTCGTTCAAAACATACATTATATACGTTTATTTATTTAATGTCTCTTTAGGTTTTGTTCGGGTGTGCCGATACACCAAATATCAAAATGAAGCGTTTTAATCATTAGTTTTAAAAGGTTTTAATAAAATTTATTATAAAAAAAGAATTTATATTCTAAAAAACTTCCCTCCCAAAAACACGAACATTACTCTTTAAAATAATTCCTTTGTGATATTTATATTTAATACATTAAACATACCATATAAGAACAATTAACTGAATATTCTTTTTAATTAATTTGTATTTAAAACACAATCAACGCACGCAATAGTTAACTTTTATTAGCAATATTTTTCTGATGTTTTTTCATAAAAATAGTTATTAAAAAAATATTTAGAAAAATTTAGGAGATAATCGATATAACGAAACTCTTAACAAAAAGAACTTATCTATCCCACTTTGTTATCGTTTTCCTAAATCATTTTATTTATTCAACATTAGAAAAACAAAATGATATTCTCAGCAAAAATTAATAAGATATCATCATATAAATACGTCTAATATCCTTAATAGGACACATCAATTAAGTTTCTTCATTAGACATAACGCTTGTTTTTGACTAATTGTACTTTAAAACGTCGAATACTCGCTAATTTTAATATCATGTATCAAAAAAAATCATTCCTTACTTTATACTTGTAAGAAATGATTTTTTTATTATAAGTCCAATGCTTTTAACTTAAATCTAAAGATGAATTGTTCGTTTTCTTTAATTCTTTTTGGCTCACCCAAAAGCTCCATTCGTCCTGAATATACGAAGCGTCCTGCTTCTTTAGAATTCAAACGTTCAAAGAGATGAATATTGACTCTATTTTTTTCAACATTGGCTAATGTTTTATTTGGTGCTTTACTAATTTTTTGATCACCTTTTAGACCCATGCCAGTAAATAATAATTTACCACGACGCCAATAATCATGATAGCGATCATCAAAATGATCAACAAACAATACTATTGAGTTTGTCGCATGCGAGCGACGGATTTTAGATTGTGGTGAACATTTGAAATGCTCACTGATTGTTTCATTATCATACAATGTCCCCACTTTAAACATCTCTAACATTGTCTCTGCTTGCTCATTTCGCCAATTTGTTACTTCGGCAATATCAAATTCTTTACCCAGATTATCTTTACTCGGACACCCTTGCTCAAGTAACTCTTTCAATACAGTTGACGGAATCTCTAATGTTTCCATTAATTCTTTTTTATTCATTGTTCCAAACCTCTCTATGTGAAATCTAAGTTGTTAAATAACACTATCTACTTCATAATAGGCCTTTGTCTAACGCTCGTCTACCTTTATTAGAAAAACTCATGACAACTTTAATTTAAATCAGGCAATCATCCTAATAACAGCTAATGAAACCATGCCCACTAAAACAATCACTAATAAATTCTTCGAAATAATAGCGCTAACGACTGTCGGAATTGAGGCAATTAGTTCGGGCACATTAATTGAAGGTAAATGACCTAAATTTTGCTCAAACAAACCACTAAACCATAAAGCAGACATAATCACAATCGGTACGAAACTTAAAAATTCAACAACCTTATCGGATAATTTCATTCTCTTTAATAAGAAAAATGGCAGAACGCGTGAAGTCCATGTGGCTATCCCGCAGCCAATAATTGTTAACAATACAAAATTAAAAGAAGGCATGTTTAATCACTACTCCTATCCCACACCCAAGAAGGGTTACTAATACAATCAATAAATTAACAGGAATAAAAATCATTCCCACATAAATTAACGCAAGTGTGATACCGACCAATATAAATTGCAAATTCAAATTCATTTTACGATCAGAAATCATTTGGAGAATTAAAAGACCGATAAACATTGCCATTAATGCGAAATCTAACCCTAGTTTTTCCGGACTACCGATAAAATTACCTAAAATAGCACCTAGAAACGAAGACAGCACCCACGTACTGTACGAAATCATATTTGTCGTATTCATCCAAGGAAAACTCAGTCGACGATCGGTAAAATTTAATTTATTCATTGCTAACGCGAAACTTTCATCTGTTAGAAGCGTCCCCAACCATAGATTCTTTCCTAAACTATATTCTGTAAAGTACGGTGCTAACGTCATACTCATCAAAATCATTCGAGAGTTTACTAAAAATGTCGAAAAAACAATTGATAATATGGGACTGTGACTTGCCAGCATTCCGACTGTTATAAATTGTGCTGAACCACCATATACAATTAAAGACATTAAAAAAATTAACCATGGACTTAAACCTGCCGCCCTTCCAACAACCCCAAACGCAACACCAATCCCTATATATCCAAAGACCGTTGGCAACGTCTCTTTGACGGCCGATCGGACATCTAACTCTTCACTCACTGGACACACTCCTTCTAATTTCTTATTATTAAGTTATGTAAATAAAATATTTGCCCTATTTTAATTTTTTCAGATATAATAAGTCTATTAAAATAAATTTTAGTTCATTAAAACAAACATGATTTTAGTCTAGTTTCTTTTACTAGACTTGTCAATCCACTCGAAGGAGTTATTTCATGGAAATCAATCAAATTATCGCCTTAAATTTAAATAAAATCCGCATTGAACGACAACTTACTTTAGATCAATTAGCAGCATTAACTCAATTGAGTAAAGCTGTTCTCTCACAAATTGAAAAAGGTGACACTAATCCTACAATCAACACGATTTGGAAAATATGTGACGGTCTAAATATTCCTTACACCTCACTGCTCGAGTCACAAATTCCAACCACAGCGTCCGTCATGACTAAAGAACGCGCACTATTTCAATCCGAAGATCAAAATCGTTTTCGTGTCTACTGCTATTATTCTGATACAAGCCAACGTAATTTTGAACTTTTTCAAATTGAAATCGATCCAGGTGCAAACTACACATCCATTGGGCACTCAAAAAAGTCTGATGAATATATTATGGTTTTAGAAGGCGAACTTACTTTAACTGCGAATCAACAAACACTAACGATTAAAACAGATGAGGCAACAACTTTCAAAGCAAACTCACCTCATACTTACGAAAATCGCAGTAATCAATTAATCAAAGCAATCTTGATTAACTATTATCCTTACTAAAAGAATTGACTCGCCCCTTACGTCAGAGTATATAATTTAATTAATCACAACGTTAGGAAGTGAAGATAATGTTTAAAATTGGCGAATTTTCAAAACTATCTAATACGACAATTCGTGCGCTTCATTATTATGAGGAAAAAGGACTGTTGATACCACACGTTATCAATCCAGAAACGAATTATCGCTATTACTCTGCGGAGCAACTCAGAACTATTAACAAAATTAAACTCTTACAAGAAATGGGCATGTCGCTTGATACGATAAGCGAAATCCTTTCTGTTCAAGATTTATCCGTTTTAAACTATCATTATCAACTTAGACAGCAAGAGTTAGCCAAAGAATTAGATTCTACCAAACAAAAATTGGCACTTTTGGAAAAATTACAATCCACACTAACAAGTGGTAAAAAATTGGAAAACTACAACGTGACTTTAAAGGAGTTTCCTAAATGCAAAGTCATGAGCCTTAGAAAATCAATTCCAACCTATGATGATGAATCACTTTTATGGCAGCAACTCTATCAACAGTCACTCGATCAAAAGGTCAAATTGACAACACCACCAGCTGGAATGACGATTTATCATGACTTAGAATTCAAAGAACAGGACTACGATGTTGAAGTTCAAAGTAATGTCATCGGTGATTACGCTAATCAAAATGAAGTAACCTATTTTGAAAGAGACAGTTTTACCGCTGCAACCGTTACTTTTAATGGCAGCTTCGATCAAATGGCAGACGTTACCGAAGCAATCGCATTGTGGTTAGAAACACATCATTGCTTAACTAACGGTG
This sequence comes from Vagococcus silagei, assembly GCF_004795745.1. GTDB lineage: Bacteria > Bacillota > Bacilli > Lactobacillales > Vagococcaceae > Vagococcus > Vagococcus silagei. Next base: position 54,708 of record NZ_SDGV01000016.1, read on the forward strand.
TGATGTTTAATATTCCCATCGTTTCTCCTGCTCACGATCCAAATCCAGAGAATTGGGTCACTGAATCTGGATTTGTCATTACAAATATCGCGAAATAAGAAAGGAAGATTATTATGGCTAGACCTACAACGAAAAACGACTTAATTCAAGCCTCAGATGAACAATTTAACAAGTTGACGACATTGCTATCTGAATTAACAGAAGCAGAAAAAGAACAAACTTTTGATTGGAGCTCTCAAAAAACTGGTCCAGAAGCACACTGGGAACGTGATAAAAACGTTAAAGATGTTCTGATTCATCTTTACGAGTGGCATCAATTACTCTTAAAATGGGTGAATGCAAATCAAAACAATAATCTACAGCCATTTTTACCAGCCCCTTATAATTGGCGCAGTTACGGCGAAATGAACGTTGAATTTACCAAGAAACATCAAGCTACCACTACAAAAGAAGCCGAAGAGCTATTAAATAATAGTCATCAAGAAGTCATGGCTATCATTGAGTCATTTGACAATGACGCGCTTTTCTCAAAAAAACATTTTGACTGGACCGGAACGAGCACTTTAGGAAGTTACTGTGTCTCTGCTACTTCTAGTCATTATGAATGGGCACTAAAGAAATTACGAAAATTCAAAAAAACACTAGCAAACTAAAAAAGCAGGTCATCTAAAGACACAAACGTGTATCTTAGATGACCTGCTTTTTTTCATTACTCAGAGCATAACGACTTATTTTTCACCTTGATTGGACGGGTAAACATAAGTCTGCTCTTCGGTAGCTTCAATGCCCACAATCAATTGAAAGTACCAATTGTTTGTGAGCATCTCCAGCTACTCAGAGCATAACGACTTATTTTTCACCTTGATTTAATTCAAAGTTTTTTTCTTCTAATTCAAAATAAGTGATTAGGAGTTGATTGATGACTTGGAATAATTCTGCTGGATTTTCATATTTTTTCAATGCTGTAAATGATTGGTTACCTTTTACAAAACGCCAACCAGTCATATCATCATGGACTGAAACTTCAACGCCACTTTTTTTGAAAATATCGTAATCTTCGTCAATATCATATTCTTGCTGTTGACGGAAACCATTTGCTAAAGCCACAATTGTGATAATTGATAAAACATCAAGATTTTCCAACGGACGCACGATTTCATTGATTTCAATACGATACATATCGACGTTAACATTCACACAAGCATTACAACCACCGCTTAGTAATTCTGTCGAATGATAAATTTTTATTTTTTCCATATTTTTCCTCACTTTCCAATTTTCACTACTTAAAAATTGTAAAAAATGTGCATACTTTCACTATCTCTATCATACACCCGCTCAATAAAGAATACAAAAAGAGAGATTAGCACATCTCACAAAACCTATACCTTGATAAAAACCGGCTCGTATTCAAGATATGTCAAAATTCGTTCGAATTCTTTGAACGGCATAATCAATGTCGTTGTATTCACGTTTGGGTGAAAACCAACTGTATCATCGCGATCAATTGATTGATCAACAACGACGGTCACTTTATGTTCCTGATCATTAGGTAAAGCTAACGGCGTCACTGTGCCTGCTTCAACATTTAATACTTCTAAAAGTGAATCTTCAGATAAAAACGATAGACGTTTTTCATCTAAAACTTCAGCAAGATGTTTTAAATCAGCTTGTTTTTCATCAGGCAGGATCACCAAATAAATTCGTTGGCCTTTTTTTGATTTTAAAACTAAGTTTTTCACTTGGGGGCCAGGTAATTCATAAGGTACATCAATGACTGATGTAATTGGTGGATGATGTACAGGCTCATATTGAATACCTAACTCAGAAAGTAATGCATAAGCTTCTTGTTCCGTTGCTACCATGTTCATTCACTCCTTTTCTTACACTCGAATATAAACGGGTTCATATTCTAAATGTGCTAAAATTCGCTCTAATTCTTTAAAGGGCATGATTAGCGTTTGTGTATTCACATTTGGATGAAACCCTAAAGTATCCTCTTGATCAATCGCACGGTCGATAACCACTGTGATTTGGTGTTCTTTATCATTTGGCAAAGCTAGTGGTGTAACAGTCCCTGGTAAAACATTCAAGACCTCTAAAAGATCCTCTTCACTTAAAAATGATAAACGTTTTTGATCTAAAACCTCAGCGATTTTTTTCAAATCAGCTTGTTTCTCACGGGGTAAAATGACTAAAAAGATTTGTTTCCCTTTTTTTGCCTTTAATACTAAGTTTTTGACTAAAGGGCTATTAAATTCATAAGGCATTTCGCGCACCGAACTAATAGGTGGGTGATGAAATGCTTCAAAATCAATATTCAATTCGTCTAACAAAGCATACGCTTCTTGTTCCGTCGCTACCATTGTCATACCTCCACTTTTTATGATTAATTTAGTTTATTTTGCTTAAATAATTCTAATTTTTTATTTAATTTGGGATAAACCCATTCTTTAAACCAATATTGCGTCGAACGCTCCAATCCTTCCTCAAATGTATACCAAGAAATACCGCTATTTTCATCTGGTTTAATTGAAAGTGGTGCAGTCTCATCTGCTTCAATTAAATAGGTTACATTCATATGCAAATGAGAAGAAACATATTTACCATGCTTAATATGTCCATCGACTGTTAAAACTTCCAAAGAAAAAATATCTTCCATTAAAGGTGTCACTTCAGTCAAACCACTTTCTTCTTTAACTTCTTTTATTGCCACATGAAGTAAATCTTGATCCCCATCGGCGTGTCCACCTAACCAAGACCACGAATCGTAAATATTGTGATAGATCATCAAAATTTTATCTTTATTTTGATTCACAACCCATGCAGATGCTGTAAAATGAACAGTTAAACTTTCACGATCAAATGCTTGTGGATTATTTTTTAATTCCGCTAACATTAACAGTTTATCGTATTCTTCTTGTTCATTCCAAGGCTTAAAATTTTCAATTGCTGTTACTAAGTTCATGTCTATTCTCCTCTTCAACAAATCCGCGTGCCTTTGAATATTCTAAATATTTTGCGATTTTTTGTTTCTTTTCATTTTTCACTGCTTGTACTTGTTCTTCTGACCAACAGACCAACTTCTGCTGTTTTTGAAGTTCTTCAACCACAGTCATCAGCTGATAATATTCTGTTAAGAAATCCTTTTCATTAGTCAGCTCTGGAAAATCGGGATGTGTATCATCTAAGCCAAAACGTAAAATTTTTGCCACAGCTTTTTGAATTTCGGCACATTCCTCCATCAACATGACATAATAATAGTCTTGTTGTTTCATGTTATCACCTTTTCTCTACTCACTCCATCATATCAAAAAATCAACAAAAAAAAAATGACTTGATTCGGTTTAGCATCAAGTCATTACTGATAAAACTTACTATCAAGAAAAAAGCCTAGCACTCCCCAATGCTAGACTTCTCCCCATTATAAATCGCATATTTTTAAGAACGGCCATCGCCCTTCCCCATCTCTTATAATACAAGGTTCCGAGCAAATTAATTCGCGATTCTCGTCAGATAATACGACAATTTTTTAACACATTATATTTCTAGCTTGCACTTACTTTTGCTTGCAGTTGGTACATTTCAGCATAACGTTTACCTAATTCTAAAAGCGTTTGATGTGTTCCACGCTCTTTAATGACACCACCATCTAAAACTAAAATTTGGTCTGCGTTTTGAATGGTTGATAAACGGTGAGCGACAATAAATGTCGTCCGCCCCTCTTTAACCACTTCCATTGCATGTTGAATCATTTCCTCAGTCTCTGTATCAATATGCGATGTTGCTTCATCTAAAATTAAGATGCTCGGATCACTGGCTAGTGTTCTCGCAAAAGCAATCAACTGACGTTCACCTGAAGATAATGATTGACCTTTTTCAACGACGGGTTCGTGGATACCTAGTGGTAGTTTTTCAATCAATTCTTTACCACCTACTTTTTCAAGCGCCTCTTGGACCATCTCATCAGTGATTCGTGGATCATTCATACTCACATTACTAGCAATTGTACCACTAAATAAATACGGTTCTTGTAAAACAATCCCCATCTTATCACGAATACTTTCACGATTAAAATCAGCTAACGTTTGATTATCAATTTGAACTGAGCCTTCTTGAGGATCGTAGAAACGGAATAGTAAATTGATAATTGAACTTTTACCAGAACCTGTATGTCCAACTAAACCAATTGTTTCACCTTTATTTGCTGTGAAATTAATATCTTTTAAAACTAAATGCTCTGGATCATAACCAAAATTAACATGATCAAAAACCACATTGCCCTCTGTAAATTCTAACGCAACATCTGTATCTTTTTCGACCGGTTCATCTAATAATTCAAAAACGCGTTTACCACCAGATAAAGCTTGTTGCAGTGTCGACATAATCCGAACAAGTGTCAGAATTGGATCAAAGAGACGTGAAATATAATTAATAATCACATAAATTGTCCCCACAGAATATCCCATCACGCCGTCCACAAACTGTGTCCCAATAAAAGTTAAGACCCCAAACATCACTAGATTTTTAATAAATGTTGAAAAATCCCATGACAAGCTTGCATCTAAGCGAATTGATCTAAGACGTGTATTCAACCATTTTTGATTAGTTTCTTCAAACTCATTCAACATACTTTCTTGTTGATGGTACAGTTGAACAATTGATACACCTTGCACAATTTCAGCTGTTTGGCTATTTAAATCACTCACTGTCTCACGCCATTCCTTATTAATTGGCGCCGCTTTTTTAATATAAATCCATTGCCAAATAGCAAAGAAAGGCAATAAACCAATCAGTGCCAATCCAATCGTGGGGCTAATCAATAATAGCGCAACATAGATTGCAACAACTGTTAACACATTAATAATCACCATGTTACTAAAATTCATATAGAAGTTGGTTCGCAGTAATTCCACATCATTCACGATACGAGCCGAGATTTTACCGGCGGGCTTATCATCAAAATACGAAATCGGTAGTTTTTGCATATGTTCATAGGCTTCATCACGCAGTCGTTTACTCACACGATTTGAGGCATAAGCTAAAAGAATATAACTCGCATAACCACAAATTGCACTTAAAAGGGTAATCAACATAAACAAGCCGAATTTTTGAACTAGGATGTCAAAAGCCACTGTTTCCTGAGCACCAACTTGTTTTGAAACATAATCAATTAATTCTTTCCCAATCATGGGTGCATAAATTGAGGTTCCCGCTGACAAAAGTGACAGCAGAATCCCAAATAAATAATGCATCGGCTCATATTTAAAATATGAAATTAAACGATTAAATGTTTTCATCTTCATTCACCTCCATTTGTTGTGTCATATATTGGTCATAGTACCAACCCTTACTTGCTAATAATTCTTGCGGTGTGCCAATTTCAGTAATCGCACCATCTTCCACAACAATTACCTGATCAGCTTGCGCCACCGCTGACAAACGGTGTGTCACAATAATATTAGTTTTATTTTGACGAATATCTTGAATATTTTCGATAATTGCTCGCTCTGTTTTCGCATCGACAGCAGATAACGAGTCATCTAAGATCAAGAGATCTGGTTCTCTAATCAAAGCACGTGCAATTGACACACGTTGTTTTTGACCACCAGAGATTGACACGCCTTTTTCACCAATTAACGTGTCCAGACCTTCCTTCATACGAGACACATCTTTGGTAAAGTCAGCTGATTCAATTGCCTGTGCCATTGCCATCTCATCCGCATCAAGATTTCCAAAACGAATATTATGACCGACTGATTTAGAGAAGAGAATATGCTCTTGCGGAACATAGCCAATCAAGCCTTCAAGCTGAGCAATATCATAATTCTCAATTTGTTGACCATTAATACGAATCGCGCCTTCTTCACCAATTGGATATTGACGTAATAATTGACGAATTAAGGTCGTTTTACCACTGCCTGTTTTACCAACAATCCCCAGTGTTTGACCGCGCTCTAGTTTAAAATCTATATTTCTTAGAGACACTCCATCACTGGTTGGGTATTGGAAAGCATAGTGATTAAAATCAATACTGTCGATTTTTTCAATGCCATTATGACCTGTTTTTTCTAATTGATCTTCCGCATTGAGTAATTCCTCAATTTTTCTAAAAGAAACATTTCCTTGTTGGTACACTAAGACAATATCTGACAAACCCCATACTGCACCACTCAGCATCCCTAAATAAATTTGGAATGAAATCAGTTGACCAATTGTCATTTCACCTTTACTGATCAAGTAACCACTGTAAGTTAATCCAATTGCGGTACTCAAACCAGTTAATAATTTTGCAGTTTGACCAATCGCACCGTTATATAAAACTAAATTATTAGCTTTTTGCAAAACAGCAGCCGTTTTCGTTTGGAAACGTTCTTGCTCTAAATCTTTCTTACCATAAGCACGCATCACGCGCACACCATCAATCACTTCTAAAACCTCATTACTTAATTTGGCAACTGTATCACGGTTATCTTCATACAAGACATCAACTTTAGCCCATAATTTAAATACAATAAAACCAAAGAAAATTAAAGGGATAATGCTAACAAGAGCTGCCTTCCATGAAGTTGTTAAAATCATAATGACTAAGATACTTAATGTCCAAGTCACGTTTGACGCAATTAATAAAAAACCATAACCAATCGTGTCACCCAAATAGTCAATATCACTTGTCATCCGGGTCATTAAATCCCCTGAACGAAAACGTTCATAGAACGGCGTCCTTAAATTCAATAATTTTTTATAAACTGTCCGTCGTAGTTCCGATTGATAACGATAAGACTGACTAAAGAGCATCATCACCCACGTCACATCGACAAGATAAATCACAATAATACTACCTAAGAATACGCCCAAGTATAGCCAAAGATTGTGGCCCGTTAAGGTATTTGAAACAATCGCATCAATAAATTTTTGAATGATATAGTTTGGGATCAACGTCAAACCTGACGACAGAACCGCAAACAGCGTAACCAACCCATAAACAACCGGATGCTTCTTAATATACTTTCCAAAAGTCTTTAACATTTTAATTAATTCCTCACTTTCATTACCAGAAATAATTCTGGATTTTTTGTAAAAAAGCGCACAAAAAAACCTATCCATTGTAGAATTCAACGACTCCACAATACATAGGTTTGTTATTATTTATTAGCTTAAAATACATAGTAGATTCTTTTATAGTAGCCAAAAAAACCAATGCTAATTCATGATACGCACCGTGAAAGGAGTTCGATGATTCAATTTATTAAGATTTGATACTTTAATATGTTGTACTAGATTAATTGTTAACATGAGTCATTCTCCTTCCTAAATTTTTTCGCTTTTTCACTTAACGTTTCCAATTTACTATATTAAAATTAAAATGTAAAGCCTTTTTTTTAAATTTAGTTAAAATAATATGAGTGTTTGTGAATTTTTATTAACAAACACTCATTTAAAGCACTATTTTCCCAATGATAAAACACGCTCGACAGAAGAAATAAAATCAACAATAAATTCATCTGTCGCAATATCAATTGCTATTTCACTTGATTTTTGCGTATGTTTTAATTTCGAAAGATCGGCTTCAGTTCGCCCATAAGCAAAATTTTCTTTTTCCACTGTTAAGTTTTGCATAATACTGTCTGTCAGCCATTCTGGATACAAAGCTAATGCGACAGCAAGCGGATCATGGAGTGCACCGCCAATTGCGGAGTCGCCGTATTCATTTGAATAATAATAATTAGAAAAATCGACAAAAACTTGGCTTGCACGATTATTATTAACTAGCCAATGATTGATTTCTTTACCTGTAATCATGGTCTTTAACGTCACGTCTAAGCCCACTAATAACATCTTTACATCATGTGTTAAACAATAATGAGCCGCAGGAACATCATTATAAATATTCGCTTCCGCATGTGGTGTTACATTGCCTGCTGTTGTAACCGCACCAGCCATTGAGACAATTTTCCCAATTTTTTTCATGCTATCCGGCGCTTTTTGAAGTGCCAAAGCTAAGTTTGTCATCGGTCCAGCTGTCACCAAAATCAATTCATTCTGGTACTTCTCAGCAGATTGGATGAGAAAATCAACCGCAGATTGTTGTTCTTTTTTACGTGTTGGTTCGCCTAATTCAACATTGCCTAGGCCATTTAAGCCGTGAATCAAATGAAGATGGTCAGACGTCTGATAGTCTTTTTCTTCTAATGGATGAGCTGCACCTTCAAAGACTGGTACTTCGTTGTGACCCAATAGATCCAAGATATTTAAACTATTTTTTACAGCCAAATCCACCGTTACATTACCAAATAAAGTTGTAATACCGATTAATTCCGCTTTAGGTTGGGCTAATGTATAAGCAATGGCCAATGCATCATCAATCCCAGTATCCAAATCTAAAATTATTTTCATGGCTAAACCCTACTTTCTAAATATTAGTTTCCATTACAGCTTGGTTAGATCTTTTTCGTAAATATAATCGTCCATGATATAGCCTTCGCCAATATCAACATAACGCTCACCGACACGTTCAAAACCGCGATGCTCATACACACTAATCGCAAGTTTATTCCCTTGATTAACATTCAAATGTAATTTTTTCCCTTTGCCAATTTCTTCATACCAGTTAAAAACTTCACTAGAAAGGCCCTTCCCACGCGATTCACTACCTAAATATATTTTACTAATATAGACTTGTTCATCATTTATTTCATAAGCAGTATAGCCGATTGGCTTTCCATCAAGCGTCAATAAAAAATAATGGGCACCATCCTCAATTTCTTGCCTAATATTTTGCGGGGATTGATAATTTTCCATCATATACTCGACTTGATTTGCTCCGATTATAGGCGTAAATACTTCACGCCAAATTCTTTCCAAAACAATAAAAAGCTCCTCGACTTCTGTTGCTGTTTTCACTTCTTGTTTTACTAACGTCATCTCATACCTCCTAAAAATGGTCTCCCCTTCAGTTTAATATAAGTTTAGCTATTTACCTAGTAGGAGATATCTTTTTAAAATATTTATCCAAAAAAAGAGCAGACATCTCATGTCTGCTCAAAAAAGGAGTTGTTTATTTACTTTGGAGGAGTAAATAAAATGAAAAAGTTTGTTAGGGTTGTTTTGTTGGTATACATATAATATAAACGATAAATATGAATTTTTTGTGTTTGAAGTTCTCACTCTTTGTGAAAATTTTGATTATCTTTCAAAATCGTCTTGAACAAACTTCCCACGGGACAATAATAAACGCTTTTCTGGCACTCTGGCTACGACTTCGGCACTACAAGAAGCTGGTAGAAAGACACCACTTGCTTCCATGCCAACTTTTGGCCATTGGTACTCGCCAGTTTCAGTCAACGGCGTCACACCGTTTGTAATATGACCTAAGGCTAAACGCAATGATTTTTCGTCCGTTAAACTACGATACTGACAATAATTGCGAACTTTCTCTAAGACATCTCCTAAAACATATGGGCTCCATGAATCAAAGTAACCGTCACATCCAAATGAAACTTGAACGCCATTCTCTTCCAAAATTTCAATTGGAATGAGCTTGTTTCCAACATCAATTGGAATAGTAGACATCACACTCACATCACGTGAGGCCATTTTCTTAGCAAAAGTTTTTTGAACGTGTGGTGTTAAATGACTCAATCCAAACGCATGGCTGAATGCCGTGCGACCTTGATATTCTTCCTCATCAATCAATTCTAACCAACGTGACATTGTATAATAACCCAAATCACCCCGATCATGAAGATGTAAATCAACATCCACACTATGCTCTTTCGCAAGTGCCATTGTTAACCGCAATGACTCTTCAATATGTCCGTCGATGCCACCTGGGTCTAATGCACCAAGATGTGTTGCTCCTGAATTTAACGCTTCTTTTAATAAGGTTGGCATATCTTCATGTTCTAATAATCCATGTTGAGGGAAAGCAACAATTTCTGAGGTCAATTGCCCTTCAAATTTAGCCAGTGCTTTTTTTACGCCCTCTAAATTTTTCAAACCAATGAAAGGATCAATATTAACATGGGTCCGAATATGGTTCACACCATAGCTTAGATGTCTCTCAATCATTGCTGTAGCGCGTTGTTCCGCAGTTTCAGCAAGCTCTACTAATTCTTCTGCCTCAAAATCGAGACGCTCTCTTAAATTCTTAACTGGACGACAAGCTTTCCATCCTACAGATAAATATGTTTTATCCAAGTGATTATGCATTTCTTTAAAAGCCGGTAACATTAACCAACCTTCCATATCTTGACCCGAAACAGATCGTGCACGTTCGGCAGCAGGTATAATTGTTTTAATCTGTTCGTTCTCATCAATCTCCATATCAAATAAATCCGTCTGTGTTGTGACATGCCCTTCTGGATGACGTTCTTCTCTCATTTCTAAACGCACATTTAGTAACCAGCTCATTAACGATACACTCCTTTCAAGTCAATTTCTTTTTCAACCAATATCGTACCACGTGAAATAACAGTGGAAATTGGGCCACGTCTCGCAATCAAATGAGCTGAACTCACTGCATCGACTAATAAAGCATTCGCCGGTTGGCCAACTTTTGGCCATTTTTGTTCACCCGTTTCATTCAAGGGTGTGATACCACGTGTTGCATATTTCAAGGCTTGACCTAAACTCATTTCATCAATAAAACCAAACCGTTCTGTCAATTGATTTAATTTTTGAATAGTATCACCAGTGCCGAATGGATCCCAGTGATCTGTAAGACTATCATGCACACAAGATACCTTAACGCCTAGTTCTGATAAGCGCTTCACAGGAATTGTAATCGGTCCATCCCCAATCGGAATTGTGGAACAAATTAACACGCGATTTTTTACAAAACGTTCTGCAATTTTTTCAAGTTCGATTTCCTTGATATCAGCTAATGCAAAAGCATGACTAAAAGTGATCGGCATTTTAAACTCACGTTCTTCCACGATATCTAATAATCGGTTCATTTCAAATAAGCCTAATGAATTGCGATCATGTAAATGAATATCAATACCTAAACGATATTTTTCAGCTAAATCAAAGAGAACTTGATAATACCCATCCACATCACGATCAACCATCGCTGGATCAACACCACCAATATGTGTCGCACCTAATTCAATCGCTTTTTCTAAAACATGAATAAATTCAGGTCCATTTCGTAAAATGCCATGTTGCGGAAAAGCCACAATCTCATAGGTAATTTGATCCTCATAGCCTTTTAAAAGTGGCACAATTTTTTCCATATGCTTTTCTTTCATCACAGGATCAACATTCACATGTGTGCGAATATGCGTGTGTCCTTCTTCAATATAGTGACGAATTAACTGATGAGCACGTTCTTCCAGCGTTGCGTATTGCTCGGGTAAAAGTGAGGCTTCTTCTTCCATTCGTGAAAAAATTCCGTTTGGCGTCGCTTTGACCGCTCGCCAATCACCACCAAAATATGTTTTATCCAGATGTGTATGCATCTCTTTAAACGCAGGCAATAGCAGTTGACCACGAGCATCAATCACTGTCATTTCAGGCTCAATTTCGATTTCCGCTTCAATTTTTGTAAAAAAACCTTCTTCAATTAAAATATCTTTTGTTTCTGTCATCGTTGCGATAACCGTTTCACGATCATATTTATAACCAGTTTCTAGTAATACATCTTTTATTAAAAGACTCATTAATTAACACGCCTCCTCAGGTTATTTTCATCATTTTTAACCTTGTTTACTTACTTATTTTTAGTTTATCGTAAAAAAAGCAGAGTAGCAATCTAGCCAAACTAGATCACCTACTCTGTTCATTCAATTATTTAATATATTGACTAGGTGCTTCTTGATAAGTCACCAATAATGTTCTCATTGCTCTTGACGCCATCGTATAAAGAATACGACGATCACGTTCAGAAACATAATTTAATTTCGATGCGTTATAAATCACAACATGATCAAACTCTAAACCTTTAGCTAAAGTAATCGGTAAAATCTTAATTTTTTTCATATCCACCGTTAGCTTGGATAATTGTTGTCTGATTGTCTCAGCCTCAAGAGACGTTTTCGTTAACACGACTAATGGACCTGATTCTAAATTCATTGCTTCTTCAATCATTCTCTCAAGCCACTCTTGCTCAGATTGATACTGCCACTCAATTGGTTTCGCACCTTCTTCACGAATTGGAACAATTGCCATTTCTTGCTCGGCCGCTGTTAATTCACCAAAATAGGTTGTGATTGAGCCTGTCGAACGATAACTACTACGTAAATCGTAACGATATGAAGGCAAGTCAAAAGCGCTAAATAGCGCAACAATTTGTTCAAAGGCTGATGTTGAATTAAAAATTGCCTGGTTCTCATCACCAACCATTGTATATCGTGCTTTAGGGAAAAGCGTTAATATTAAGTTTAATTGTGCTGGCGTATAGTCCTGCACTTCATCAACAAATAAAAATTTAAGCTTTGGTAAGTCTAATCGTTCCACTAATTCTTGATAAATTAACAAGAACACAACCCCTTCATCCAATGATAAAGGTTGATTCACGTTAAATGCGTACGCTTCACCTGTATATGTCTTAAAAATTGTCTTAAAGAGATAAGAAGTATCTAGCCAACGTAAATCTTCAATATCCTCAGTCACTTGACGATATTTTTGATCCAATACTTTTTTTGCATAATGCGGTAGATTTTTTTCGGCATTCTCACCTAATATTTTCCCAAAATATTTACGTTGCATATCTTCCGACATTGACAACATTTGATCCTGCATTTTAGGTTTCCGTGATTGCTTCTTCAAACGACGTTGCCATTCATCACGAATCATTATTTTTGTACCTTGTATACGGTCCATTAAACGCGCATCATGCGGTGTTGCATCAAAAAAAACACAGATTTTCGTTTTTGAAATCACGACTTTACCTTGATGCATTAATGGTTGGACAAATGCTGACGCATCTTTAAATAGATAGTCAGCTGTCTTCACCGTCTCTAAAAATTCGTGTGAGCGAATTATTTCTGTTTGTTGCACAACTTGTTTTGAACTAATCCGATTAAAGTAAGTTGCTTCATCTTCTAAAATAAACGGTAAATGATGATCGATAAATTGTAAAATCGTCACATTCATTGGGTTCATTTCCCCAAGTGAAGGTAAGACATCTGAAATATAATCAACAAACTGACGGTTTGGTGATAAAATCATGACATTATCCGTTGTTATCTGTTCACGATATTGGAATAAAAGGTATGCAATACGTTGCATAATCGTCGAAGTTTTACCGCTTCCGGCCACTCCATTAACTAACAAATTACGATGGGTTACATCGCGAATAATCACATTTTGTTCTTTCTGAATAGTTGAGGTAATATCTTGCATTTGACGTGTGGCATCACTACCTAGCACTTGTAACAAAACATCATCTTGAATCGAAATTGAGGTATCAAAATAATTTAATAATTGTTGACCTTCAACAATCAATTGACGACGTTGTTTTAACTCAACTGGAATTGTTTGACGATTCACCACATACGATGATTTACCCATCTCATTGTTATAAAAAAGCTCAGCAATCGGTGAACGCCAATCATAAATCAAATATTCACCTAAATCATTCGCGAAGCCATTTACACCAATATAAAACGATTCTTGTGGTTCTTCTTCTAAAAAATCAACTGTAATCTTGCCAAAGTAAGGAACAACTAATAAGCGATCAACTTTTTGAAGAAATTGTTCGGCAGAACGTAATTTAATATTGAGTTGATCAATTTCACGATTTTTCATCTCTAAAGCAGCATATGTATCCAAATTATCTGAAATATTTGAGAAATTCAAACGGACATCACCTAACATTTGTTGGACATCACTTAAACCATTTTCTCTGGCGTGTGCTAAGAGTGCTTCTAATTGAATCTTTCTTTCCTGCAATTGATCATACACATTCATTAAGTAATCTTGTTCTAACTGTCGTTCTTCTTTTATCACAAGCATCCTCCTTATTCATCACATGGACAAGATAGCATACCACTTTTTAGCAACAATCGTCAATCAATTTTTATCATTAATCAATGACAAAATCATCAGATCCCGTTGAAACAATTCGTGTCCCAAACGGCATTAAAGCAAGACTTGCTAATTTAAATGATTGCATACCAAACGGTATACCAATAATCGTAATACAAAGTAATACACCACTAAGTAAATGTCCTAGCGCTAGCGGAAAACCACTCACAATAATCCAAATTATATTCAACAGACATGATCCACCACCACCCTCGTGAATCACTTTCTTGCCAAACGGCCATAAGCAAAGCTCTGCAAATTTAAAACATTGCAAACCTACTGGAATCCCGATAATTGTAATACACCATAAAATACCGGCTAAAAACCAGCTAATTGCACCTACCAATCCACCAAAAATTAACCATAATATATTACCTAATAAGTTCATCATTTTTCCTCCATATATTTATTCTTCATTTGGTAAAACACGCCATGTATGTTGTGCTTCAAAATAAGCTAATTCATTTTCTGCACTAGCAACTAAATCACTTGGAAAGTCTAAATGTCTAAGTAACTTTAAAGCATTTCGTTTCGTATTAATCCCATGTTTTAATTCATAATCAAAATAAAAACCTTGCGCTTCATCGACTTCCTCTGAAAAATAAATATTTTCACAAGTCTCACCCAGAATTGTTGCAAGTTCAATATCATGTGTTGCAATAAAACAAAGGCAATGTTGCTTACTTAACCACTGAATCATACTTGAGGACGCTGAAATACGTTCAATCGTATTTGTACCACGTAATATCTCATCAATAAAACAATACGTAAACGCTTGTTCTTTTGATTCAGTTAAGAGTCGTTTCAATGATTTGATTTCTACCATGAAATAGCTATCACCATCATCAAGGTTGTCGACAATTCCCATCGAGGTCACCACCCGGCCAGGTTTCATTTCTAGGCTGTCTGCAAGTGCCATATGAAGTGTTTGCGCTAAGATGCAGTTAATCGCAACCGACTTAATATATGTTGATTTTCCAGAAGCGTTGGATCCGGTAATCAAAATCGGTTTCGCCGCAAATACTGGATTACCTACAGGATTTTCAATTAAAGGGTGATCGACACCTTCACCTTTTAAAATTTCAGTTGCAACAAATTGTGGTGCACACCATTTTATCGCCTGATTTTCACGATAATTTAATACTGAAATCGCTGCTTCAATTTCGCCAAGCGTTTGCCAAGTCAACCAAAGTTTCTGTTGCTGTTTTTGCAATAATCCAATCACAACTTTAAATGAAACAAATGGGAGTAAAAAGATTGAGATAAACATTTCAAGTATCATTTCAGCCTCGCTACCATTTTTCGTTCTGAAGAAAACACCCCATTTCAACACTTTCTGTAAGTCGGTCATTGCTGTTTTCAGTTTGTTTTGATCTGGTATATCATAAGTTGTCAGTTTTTTTGCTAGAGATAAAGCCCTAATAAGGTAACTCATACTTGTCAGCTCTACCTCTAATTTCGCCTTATAAACAAGATATAGAATCGTATTCAGCATCATACTACCTATCAACAGACCAATTCCCAATTCTTTCGCAAAAAAGATTAGCACTAATGATGCAACTGGTAATAGTCCTAAAAAAGTAAAATCAAATTTTTCAGTTAATGATTTTGTCTTTTCAGGTTCAAAGTATAAGTACGAGTGATTGGTATTTATTTTCCCTAAAGAAGCAAAATGATATTGGACTTGCTCTCTAACAACTGGATTCTTTTCAAAATACGCAACCCTTGCCTCAAGTTGTTCAAAATCTGTTTCTTTCACTTTCAACGTTCGTAATTGATAATATAAAAATTCTTCTCCAACCGTTGAGTAGGTATGGTTTATTTTTTGAAAAACTTTGAATAAATCTAAATCTTCCCAAGTTCTACGGTCAATATTAGTTGGCGCCTTTGTAAAAGCACCTATTTTCATGCTCGCCTTCATTAAACCATTCTCATTTTTTTGATTATTTACAACTGATACCTCTTGCCATTCTCTCTTAATTTTAAGTAGTAACCGTCGCTTATTTCTTTTCTCTAATATTAAAAATATCAGTACCGTTAACGCAACAAACAATAACAATAAATAATAGTATTTAGCCATTCTCAACACCTCTTTTTTAGTATCCCACTATTTTTAATCAAAAACAATGCGTCCTAAGGTCTATTTTGTTCTCGAAGGTTAAGGATTAGTGAAAAAAACCGATAAGAAATAAGAACGTGATTTTTTTAACTAATTAATCGTTAACTAATCGTTCTTAATAAACGACTTAGGTAAAGTTAAAACTCATCTGAACTGATTTTATCAGCTCTTGTACGATCTCTAGCTATCACTGATAACTTATTTTCTAGCTAATAAGTTTTACCCTCAAACGTACAGAATTTTAACTTTACTTTATTTCGTTTATTTTTTTTACGATAAAAAAACAAATTTTGCCTTTTTTTGTTGATTATTATGTCATAACATCATAGTATATCAGTAGGAATCATTTTAAAATACAAAAATGTTTATCAGATTAAACATTATAAAAACAACAGAACAGGTGGTTATCCATGAACTCTCAACAAAAAGAAAACTGGCGTAACTTATTTGACATCAGTAAAAAAATCAATAAATTAAAGCCATGGCAATTTGTTTCTGAAAGCCAGTTATTCATCGTTCATCTTCCAAACCATACGCAACCAATTGTGATCACTGTTCTGGGCGAATACAATCAGCCTGGCTTATTAATGTATCCTACCGCACAAAGCCAAAAAATTCTTGCCAATACTTTATATGATTCAATTGATATCGTTGATCCTCTATCACATAGGATTACACAAAAAGATACACTTGCTTGTTACTTTGGTAATCGGGAGGATTTATCAAAAGAAGATTATAAGCTCGTTAAATCCTTAGACTTAAATCCTAGAGGTGATGGCAACTGGCTACAATTTATTAAATTTCAAGCAGGAACTTTTCCACAGTCTCTAGATGAAGATGACATATCACTATTAACACAATCATACGACATAATGTACGCAGGATTAAACGAATTACAGCTTACAGAAAATTCAGTGCATGAATTTACGCATTTTTATTTAAATGAAACGTCAATTACGATCTCTCAAGAAGAATATAAACTTTATGAAGAAAATGGTTTAACACCAGAACCGTTTAAAAATGATGTCTTAATTCGTCGACTGAACTATTTAAATCGCTCATCTATTACCTTAGAATTAACCTATTTTTATACTAATCAGTTGGATGACGATCATAACGTAATCACAATGATTATTGGTGTTGATGCAGACCTTGGATCAATCTATTTCTTTGATTTTTCACATGGACCGCAAAATGTACATCACGATATTTTTACCCAGTTAGCACAATTTTTTAAACTAACAGGCCGGCCGAAGCAGATCAATGTTCGACTTGAGGACCTATCTTGTGTACTTGATGATTTTTGTCAGCGCCTTGATATTAAATTAGTCACAACACCCGACTTAGACGAGTTGGATATTGCTTGTATTTCACTACTTGAAGTTCTTTAATTAATTCCCTTAATGCTATTCAATAGCCTAAGGAAATTTTGTTTATTCTCAAACCATCAAATTATCACGCCTGTCTTACTGCTCACTCCAAAACGCTCTTTTCAACACTTGGGATTGACGGGGTTCAAAGAGCTGGAGGTCGGCATTAAGTCAATCCTGATAATTTGACACAAACTATCAAATTATCAGGCTCGCCTTACTGCTCACTCCAAAACGCTCTTTTCAACACCTAGGATTGACGGGGCTTAGTGAGCTGGGGCTCGGCACTAAGTCATTCATGATAATTTGACACAAAACGTCAAATTATCACGCCTGCCTTACTGCTCGCCCCAAACCGCTCACTTCGCCACCTTTTACTTTACAAAACAAACAAATGTTCGTATAATTAAAGTAGCGAAGGAGGGATTTTTATGGCATTTAAAATTGCTTTAGTTCAAGATACACCTATTGTTGCGAATAACGATACTGACTTGTCACTTGTTTTTGATTCACTTGAAATGGCACGTGAGCAAAATGCCAATGTCATCTTTTTTCCAAATCAATCATTAACATCTGATTCAACAATTGAATCTGACGAATTTATTACATCCATTCAAGCTATGGCTGTTTTCTATAATATTGATGTTGTTTTTAATTATCAAAAGCAACAAGAAAAATTAACTCTGTCCATCAAAAAAGATGGCGAGATTACGATTACAAATGAAAAAGTACCTGCTTAAATAAAAGGCGTCCTAAGAAGAGATTTGAATTTCTCTTCTTAGGACGCCTTAATAGTAGGGCTTTTTTATTATCTTTTTCCCTTTGATTTTTCGACAGGATATTTCATCGCATTTTTCACTAATTTTTCTGCGATAATCTCATCAATATCAAAACCTAAATTATCAGCTAACATATAAGAATAGATGAGGACATCTGCTAGTTCTTCCTTCAAACGCTCTGTTTGTTGATTACCTTCTTCAGATGTTTTCCACTGATACAATTCAAGTAATTCACTTGCTTCAAGCGTGATTGATAATGCTAAGTCTTTTTCTTTATGAAATTGACGCCAATCACGTTCCTCTCTAAATGTATTGATTTTTTTCATTGAGTCTTCAGTTTGTGTCATTTTTTTGCCTCCGTCTATACTAAAAAAATAAGAGTGGCACAAAAGGCCACCCTTACACGTTATTATTGTCCCCGTTCAAATACTTTCTTTTCTGGTAATGGATAGTCTGCTTCAGATAATTTATCAATCGCAAGTGCTTGATGGAAATCATCAATTGATAAATCAATTTTTCTTGATAAGTCAAAAACAATGTGAAGCACATCATGGAAATACATAGAATTACCTTGTTCAAAGTAAGCTTTGTATTCTGCCGATGTATTACTATGGCCTGTTTCATCTTGGAATTTTTTAGCTTCTTCTAAATAGTAGTTAAAATATTCTCTTGTATAATCTGCGAAGTGGTTAAAAATTGTAATGGCTATTGTTAAATCTTCTTGCCAAACATCAAATTTTTTCTTCGCTAATCCACCTTGAACTTCAATTAATTGAAATTGTTCATTTCGTAAGTTTTGTGTAATTAACATTTCAATATTTAAACTAATACCTGTATAAGATACATCTTCAAAATCGAATTTTTTAAGATCTTCTAACTCTTTTAGTAAGCTTTTTGGTGTAAATTGGCGATTCTCTAAACTTTTATAAACTTTCTTTTGCTCAAACATAACAAATCCTCCAATACTTTTTTATTCCCATTCTTCTCCTATTATAAACGATTAACCCTTACTTACCAAGAGAAATAATCATTTTGTATCAAAAGTTAAATAAAAAAGGTTAAATTTACTCAAATTACTCAAATCTGTAATTTTAAAAAAATTTAAGTAAATTATGAAACTTTTAATTTTACTTACTTTAAGTAAGATGATATAGTGAATTCATAAGTTATTTAAACACGAAAACTTAAACTTAAAAATAGACATACAGGGGGATTTTTACATGAAATTTGGGATTATTTTAGGAAGCACAAGAGATGGACGCGTCAGTCCACAAGTCGGAGAATATATTAAGAGTATCGCTGACAAACGTGACGAACACAATTTTGAAATTGTTGATATTACAGACTATAACTTACCGTTTTTAGGTACGGGCACACCAAATCTAGCTTGGAACGAAAAAATCAATAGCCTAGATGGTTACATTTTTATCGTACAAGAATACAATCATGCTTTATCAGCTGCGCTAAAAAATGCTTTAGATAGTGCGCGTGAAGAATGGTTTAATAAAGCAGCAGGTATTGTTAGTTATGGTTCTGGCGGAGGCATTCGTGCAGCTGAACAAGTGCGTACGATTCTAGCTGAACAAAAAGTTGCTGATGTACGTACGAACCCAGCCTTTAATTTATTTACAGACTTTGAAAACTTCAGCACATTCAAGCCTGGTGAACATATGGAAGCTGGTGTCAATGACTTATTAGATGAATTAATTTTATGGTCAACAGCTTTAAAAACAATCCGTTAAGATAATAAATAAAGGACTCGCATTTTATCGAGTCCTTTTTGTTTATTCTGCACCTAATGCAGCCATTGTAATGTAGTTATATGGCTGATTAAAATGTGGTAAAAAGAAAATATCTAATAATTTTATTTCATCAATTGTCGTTTGTTTTGCAATTGCTAATGAGAACATGTGAATTCCCATAGAAATATCTGCCGTTGAGCTCATTTGGGCACCTAAAACGCGGCGTGTTGCTTTGTCATATACCATGCGAATATGTACTTTATCATTTGTCGACATAAAAGCAGGTTTTTGCCAATCTTCATAATCTGTTGCTGCTGCATCAAAGCCATTCTCACGAGCCGCTTTTAATGTTAAACCTGTTGATACCATATGTAAGCCAAAGATAGAAATACCATTCGAGCCTTGTACACCCGGACCTTCAAGCGTTGTCCCGCCAATATTATGAGCTGCAACAATTCCAGTACGAACAGCATTACTTGCAAGTGCAATGTATGTAGAGCCATTTAATGCATTTGAATGAACAGTAGCACAATCACCAACAGCATACACTTTAGGTGATGTCGTTCTGTGATAGCGATCGACTGCATAAGCTCCATTATCAGCTAATGCAAGATAATCTTTACCTAAATCAGAATTTGGTTTAAATCCAATCGCATTAATGACTAAATCAACATCATAAACACCATGATCGGTTTCAATTGCTGAAACTTGCTCTTTTGCTGACATAAATGTTTTTCTGATTTCTTCAAGAACTGGTTTCAAGTTTTCAGAAGCTTCTATTTGGTCCAAATAATCAATAAATGACGCAATCTTAGTTTGACCATGATACGCTTTAACGGCTTCACCTAAGTGAAGTTCAATACCGTTTGCACGAAGATTTTCTTCCATTTCAGCTGAGAAGGATTCATCATAATAACCTGGTAAAACACAATCTTGGATATCAAATAAAAGTACTTCTTTATTACGTCTTTTTAGTGCTTCGACCATTTCAACACCAATATAACCAGCACCTACCACAGCTACGCGTTTAATGTGATCTTGCTCTAACAATTTATCGACGATCACACTTTCATCAAAACTCTTCAGCAAATGAATACCTGGCAAGTGACTTCCTGGTAATTGCGGTACAATTGGTTTCGATCCTGTGGCCAATATTAGATAATCATAGCCCTCAATAAATGCTTCCCCCGTCACAAGATTTTTACAATACACTTTGCGATTACGATAATCCACTCGTTCTACAATTGTTTCCATATGAATCACAGCACCTTTGTGCTGAAAAGCCTCTGGTGTTGTGTAGAATAAGTCTTTATAACCTTCAATTTGGCGACCAATCCACAAAGGTGTTCCACACCCTAAGTAACTTAAAGACTTACTACGATCAATCATCACAACTTCTTGATTCTTGTACTGGTCAAGCAGAGTATTTGCTGCAGCAATTCCTGCATGATTTGAACCAATAATTACTGTTTTTGGCATAACTTACGTCTCCTTTTAAATTTTTCCAAGCATCCCCACTCTACCAACAGTATAGGCTATACCCTATATGGTAAAGTCAATCCCATTATTTATTTCTTTTAAATTCTCAATTAAGCATAAATACTATCAAAGCAATTGTGAAGAACATAACATGTCAGCCTAGCAAACTATAATGATTATTAATAAACTCATAGCAATTCCTTACTATTTCTCTTTTATCATTGTTTTATTAACATTTTCAGAAAAAAATATTTACTAGGCCAAGCTAAAGATGAATCTAGTGCACTTTAGCAAACCTTTACCTTAGGGCATCCTTTATCATTTTCTTTATTTTTTCAGAAAAAAGAGGACATTCTAAGTTTCCTTTGATAGATACTTTGATCAATAACTCATTTCTACTGTACACTAAGTTACAATAAACCTCTATACCAAATTTATGGTTTAAAATAGATATTTCAAAATTTGTTCATAATCTCTTGCAATTTCACTGGTATTATCTTTATTAATTCATTACAATGGATTTAATATTTCAGAAAGGGTGACAAAGATGAAAAGAAGAATTGGTTCATGTACGACATTCCTAGCAGGAAAAAAAGCAACAATTGATGGCTCAACACTGATTGCACGCGATGAAGATGGTGGTGAAGCACCAAACCCACAACGTTTTGTGGTCATCACACCAGAAATGCAACCTAAAATATTCAAATCAGTTGTAAGTGGTGTTGAAATTCCATTACCTGAAAATCCACTTCGCTACACATCTACGCCTGATGCTGATGATCAATATGGCGTGTGGGCTGGCGCCGGTATCAATAGCGCAAATGTTGCAATGACAGGG
Source organism: Vagococcus silagei (assembly GCF_004795745.1). Lineage (GTDB taxonomy): Bacteria > Bacillota > Bacilli > Lactobacillales > Vagococcaceae > Vagococcus > Vagococcus silagei. The sequence continues at coordinate 77,066 of NZ_SDGV01000016.1, forward strand.
ACTGAAACAATCACAACAAATAGCCGTATTCTCGGCGTTGATCCTTTTGTCGAAGCAGGTATTGGTGAATGTGATATTGTGTCACTAGTCTTACCATATATCAAATCAGCCAAAGAAGGCGTTAAACGTTTAGGACAATTACTTGAAACTTATGGGACCTATGAACCGAATGGCATTGCTTTTTCTGATCGCAATAATGTTTGGTATATGGAAACACTTGGTGGTCATCATTGGGCTGCGATTCGTATTCCGGATGAAGCATATGTGATTGCACCAAATCGTCTAAATATTGATCATTTTGATTTTGACTCAAAAGATGTTTTATATTCAGATGACTTACCAGAATTGATTGAACGCTATCATTTGAATCCTGATACGAATGATGTCAACCTACGACATATTTTTGGTAGTGCTGATATTAAAGATACTCGTTACAATAACCCTAGATCGTGGTACGTTCAACGTCATTTTAATCCAGAACGCGGTCAAGACCCAACCGATCATAACTTGCCTTTTATTTGTTATGCCAAACAAAAAATCAGTATTGAAGATGTGAAGTGGGCTCTAAGTTCTCATTATCAAGGAACTGTTTATGATCCATACGGAAAAGGCTCTGAGAAAGAGAAAAAACATTTCCGACCAATTGGTATCAATCGTAATTTAGAAACACATATTCTACAAATAAGAAATGACGTCACAGAAGATATTGCAGGTATTCATTGGCTATCATTTGGACCGAATACATTTAATGCCGTTGTGCCATTTTATGCAAATGTGAACAACACACCCGCTAGTTATCGTGATACAACGACGACTTTTAACTTAGGCCACATGTATTGGTTAAGTAAAACAACTGCATTATTGGGTGATGAAAACTTCCCATTATATAGTAGTTTCGCAGAAGACTTTGAACAAGACATGTTTGCAACTTGTCGGTCATTACAAATAAAAGCTGATAAAGAAAGCCAATCAAAAGAAGATATCTCAGCTTACCTGGAAACAATTAATCAACAATTCGCTGATTATTCTCTAGAAAAAGCAACAAAACTTTTAGGTGACATGGTTGCGAGTGGTTCAAAAGGAATGAATCTAAGCTATCCCTTAGCCGACTAACCTAGGTGGTGAAGAAAGCGATTTGAAGCGAGCATTAAGCTTTCTGAACCCAATTATCTCTAAAAAAGACCAAATCCGTTTATCAAAATGGCTTTGGTCTTTTTTGATATGCTTCAAACATACCTAAAATTGGGCAATGTATTCTTCTAAATTTGGTGTCTGATGATACTTACGCGAACCTTCGCGATCTTTTTCTATTATTGCTTGATTTAAGTCAATTCCATTTATTGCGGCTATCGCGAACGTATAATGAATCACATCTGCCAGTTCATTAGCTAAGGTATTTGTCGTATCTACGTCTTTACGACCTGCAAGTTGGTTCATCATTTCGGCCACTTCACCCACTTCTTCCACAAGTTTCATAAATAGGCTTTCTGAAGTGATTTTGCCTTGATACTTAAGTTCTAAATATTTTTGTAATTGTGTAATCGTTAAGTTTTCCATATCCTTCTCCTAATATTTTTCTATTATTGTATCATGACATTTTGGGCATTCTTTTATGAATTTAACACTCCTATATTTTTTTTATTCAAGTAAACTGTTTAATCGCATGTGACTCAGATTCGCTTTAAACAAAATAAGAGTACGAATGACAATCACAATGATTTCATTCGTACTCTTATTTAATTTATTATTTTTTAAACTGTTCCCAATCTTTTAGGAACATTTCAATGCCTTTGTCAGTTAATGGATGTGACCATAATTTAGGGAATAAAGAACCTGGTATAGTTGCAATATGTGAACCTAAATGCGCCACAACTTCGACATGTTCTAAGTTACGAATACTTGCTGCAATGATTTCTGTATCAAAACCAAAAGTATCCATGATATCACGTAACTCTTCAATTACACGATAACCATCTGTTCCCATATCTTCTAAACGGCCCAAGAATGGACTAATATATGTCGCGCCTGCTTTAGCTGCTAATAAACCTTGTGCAACTGTAAAAATAAGCGTTACATTTGTCTTGATTCCTTCTTGCGATAAGATATGAACAGCTTTTAGCCCTTCTTCTGTCATTGGAATTTTAACAACCACATTGTCAGCCCATTTTGAAATGACACGCGCTTCTGCTACCATTTCTTCTGAAGTTAAACCAATGACTTCCGCACTAACTGGTCCAGAAACGATTGAACAGATTTCTTTAATCACCTCTTCAAAATCACGACCTTCTTTTGCGATAATGGTTGGATTCGTTGTTACCCCGTCCACAAGTCCTAAAGCATTAATACGTTTAATTTCCTCTACATTTGCTGTGTCTAAAAAAAATTTCATTGATCTAAAACACCATCTTTCTATTAATTTACAAAAAAGAAACCCCTTACATAGATTCCACATTATCATATCTCTGAATAAGACGCAATCTTTATGACTGATTTTTTCACAATTTTACCAAAAAATGGTATAGTCAAAAATATCCTATTGAACCTCAATGTTCAATAGGATATTTATTTATTACTTATTTAAAGGACTATTCTAAATTAGTCTTCAACCTCTTTACTTAAAAACTCACCAGTTTTAGCGTTTACTTTAACATCTACTTCCTGACGACCATCTTTGACTTTTACTTCCCAAAATGTTACACCTAAATCACTATCCATATTCCATTCAATTGCCGTTCCAACACCTGCTTCTTTTTCAGCAATTTCTGTAATTTCTTCGAGTGATTTTAATTCAGCTAAGTCTAATTTTTCTTCTTTACGTTTGACACCATTTTGCTCATCGCGATCCAATTTTTCCGTTCTTTCTTTAGAAACTTCTTTTGATGTTGCATCAACTTTTAAACTATATTCAGTATTATCGTCGACACCTTCAACTTGATAACGGTATTTTCCAAAATCTGATTCCAATTCGATTGAGGTAATATCAGTATTTGGATATTTCGCTTGATACACTTCAATTGCGTCTGTAACAGAAACTTTCACTTCTTTAATTTCTTTATTGGCATTTTTACTCTTAGTTGGCTTGTCACTTTGAACGACAGCACTACTATCCGCAGCCTGTTCTACCTGATTTGAAACTTTTTCTTTCGAGTTAGACGCGCCACAACCTGCTAATAATCCTATTAAGACTAAAGATGTCCCCACTAATGTCATTGTTTTTTTCATAATTTTCAGCTCCTTAATTGATTTTATATATATAGTTTAACGTCACGTCACAATAATAAAAATAAACTAACATAAAGCTTTCATGAAGATTTCTTCATCTTTTTTTACTTTGGCAAAATAATTTTGATTTGCGTCCCTTTAGGTTTATTATCTAAAACCTCAATTTCCCCATGATACTTGGCAACGATTGCTGCAACTAACGACAAACCGATGCCTGAACCTTCAATTTCACTTGATCTTGAGTCATCCACGCGATAAAAACGTTCAAATATTTTATCTTTCTGATTGTCTGGAATACCAATTCCCTCATCTAACACACTAATTATTATTTTTTGCTGTTCCTCAGATAAGTAAACAAAAACTTCACTACTCGCATCAGAATACTTCACTGCATTCTCAATAATATTTTGAACTAAACGCTGTAAATCGAGTTTCACACAACTCAAAATAATTGCATCAGATAATTCAGCACGAATTGTCTGTTTAGATATTAACTGTATTTTATCAATTTCCTGTTGGACAATTTCACCCACATTCACCGCTTCAACTTCATTTTCTTGCGAATTTCGCCCTAGTAATAGAAGTTGATTTATCATTTTTTCCATCCGTTTTGATTCTTTATCAATAAAAGCAATCGAATTGGGAATAACTTCTGGATGATCAGTACCACGTCTCTGAATCAGTTGAACGTGGCCTCTAATTGCTGCTAATGGTGTCCTTAATTCATGAGAAGCATCGGTTACAAACTGTTGTTCTCGAGCCATCGCTTGGCGTTGTTCTTCTAAAAGCGTATTAAAGGCTGTCGCAACATTCGATGTTTCAATCGGATTTTCAGGAACGGAAAGTTTCAATAATTGTTGCGGATTTTCTTCAATTTGATTGATTTCCTGTGCCATCGTACTTAACGATTTACTCCAACGCCCTACTGATAAATAGATTAAAAAAGCGCCAACCCCTAATGCAATTAGGTTTAATAAGATACTCACAAACAAAATGCTAGAGGTCATCTCGACGATTGATTCGACATTCAAAGCTAAAGCAGCTGTTAAATCAGGCCAATTTCTTTGCTGAAAATAGTAAACTTCACCATCCTTGGCAATAAACAAATGATTAAAAAATAAAAATTGACGTCCTTTTTTTAGAGCTCTAAATTTTTCCTGACCTTCTGCAGAATAATAACTATCACCAGTATTCAAACTAATTTTAAGCGCATCATCTTCGTCCTTAGAGACATAGGCATCCACAACAGTCTCCCAATCTGATGTCGCATTTTTATTTAATACAACTGAATCAAAAATTTGATTGGCCTGATCTTCCATATATTCGTACGTTGATTTCGTTAAAATCAAAATAAAAATTAAATTGATAACAATCAAAATACTCATCAACAGAATAATAAAACGTTGGGTTAACTGGCGTTGTGCTGTTTGTTTTTTGCGTTTAATTTTCATCGTGCGCCCTCAATACATACCCCACGCCACGAACCGTTTGAATCATCTTTCCGGCATCTTTAGCACCTAGTTTATTACGAAGCGTTCGAATATAGACATCCACAATGTTCGTTTGCCCAAAGAAGTCATAGCCCCAGACCTCATTCAACAAATCATCTCGTGTCATAACCACTTCAGGTTGTTTCATTAATTCATACAAGATACCAAACTCTTTTGGTGTTAAGTCCAAGTTTGACTCACCCAAGAACACTTGATGTTTTGCTAAATCAAGATGAATGCCATGATATGATAATGTATTTTTTGTTTGCGATTGTTTTTCAATCCTTCGCGTAATCACACGAATTCGTGCAAATAATTCTTCAATTTCAAACGGCTTTGTCAGATAATCATCAAGGCCTGTATCCAAACCTTGCACAATATCCGTCGTCTGATTGCGGGCCGTCATCATGATAATCGGAATATCATTTTCTTTGCGAATTCTTCGTGCAACGGTAATGCCATCATAAACCGGTAACATCCAATCTAATAAAATTAAACTTAGATTTTCTTTATGTTGTTCATATTCTGTTAATGCTTCTTGGCCATCTTTAGCCCAGATTACTTGATACCCCTCAAACTGTAATTCTGTTTGAATAAAGCTAGCCAAACTCTCTTCATCTTCAACTAATAAAATTAAGGCTGTCATACAAAAAACCTCCTTTTAACTCTCTTTATACCCCCATCATATCGAATGAGTACAAAACTGTCATGAAGATTTCTTCATTTTAAACAAAAAAACAGAATGATTCTTTTGAAAAAATCATTCTGAGATATTTATTATTCTTCAATTTTTTTGACACGATTCAACATCACAACGGTCATTGTGACACCAAAAAACAGGCCTGCTAATAAAGAAGAAATGATATGTGGGAAAGAGAATAATCCTTCCCTGATACTTTCTCCTTCAGAAACGACAGTTGTCAAGGCTGTTAATAAATGCATCCCTATACCAAAAGACAGTCCTTGTCTAACCCCTTTTTTGATGACTTGTTTCCGTGTTTTTAAAACTTTGTCCACTTCAACTTCTTCAACGGTTAAATTCAAATTACCAACAGCCAAAATAACGTAGCCACCAAGTACAAAAACAACTAAAATCAGATTTGAAACAATCAGTGTCCATAATGTGATTTCTAGAAAACGAGTTGCAAATAACGTTGCGATAAAATTAGACAGTAAAGAATAGAAGAACAATATAATAAAAGCATTATTGCCTATGCGATTAATCTCGCCCCTTTTATATTCATCCAAAACGCCACTAATACCATAGAAACGTTTAAACACTTTTTCTGATACCGTTTCTTTCTTATTCATCTTCTCCGACCTCCCAAAATAATGTGTTCAAATCTGTTTCCAAAGCTTGAGCTAATCGAATACACAAATCCAGTGAAGGATTATATTTATCATTTTCAATTAGATTAATCGTCTGCCTCGCCACACCAATTTCTTTTGCCAAAACTTGTTGTGATAATTTTTTCTGTTGGCGATAATCACGAACTCGATTCATTTTGACCTCCTTGTGTCATTTATACGTGACACCGTTAGAATATCACTCAATAATGTAAATGTCAAATATATGTGACATAAAATATTTAAAAAAAGAAGCTAATCGAATGATTGCTTCTTTGGGTTGTTGCTTATTTGAATAGAATGTTGATGTCGTGGTGATAGACGGGATTTTTGGAGCAGAGGTTCGGTCACAAGTCAATCTTACGATTAAATTAAAAACTAATTTATTCGTAAGATTGGCTTGCGACTCACCTCTAAACGCTCCAAAAATCACCTGGTTGTCAAATTATCAGGCTCACCTTACTGCTCAGCTCAAAACGCTTACTCCACCACCTTGGGTAATCCGGGTTCTGAAAGCAGGAGCTCGGCATTAAGTTAAGCGTCTGATTCTGACAAAGACCGTCAGATTCAGACGCTCATCTTAATGCTCGCTCCTAAACGCTTTCTTCACCACCTATCTTTAAGGCAAGATATTTCCTGCTGCTTGGTATAATGAATACCATTCTTCGCGGGTGATGTTTATTTCAGATGCGGCAGCGATTTCTTTGATTCGTTGTAGATTCATTGTGCCAGCGATCATTTGCATCTTGGCTGGATGGCGTAGGATCCAAGCCGATGCCATACCTGTTGGTGTTGTATGATATTTTTCTGCTAACTCTTCTAAGCGTTGATTTAATTCTGGGAATTTGGCGTTGCCTAAGAAAATTCCTTCAAAATGGCCATATTGGTAAGGAGACCAAGCTTGAATTGTCATATCATGAAGACGAGAATACTCTAAGATGCCACCATCATGATCAATACTCATCTCATGGTGCATATTCGCATAAAAGCCTTGGTCAATCATCTCTGTATGTTTCAAACCAAATTGAAGTTGATTTGCCACAAGTGGTTGTTCCACATATTTTTTAAGTAATTCAATTTGACCTGGTCTTTGATTGCTGACACCAAAATGACGTACTTTACCTTGTTTTTCTAGTTGGCTAAATGCAGCTGCCACTTCTTCTGGTTCAACTAATGTATCAGGTCGATGAAGTAATAAAGAATCCACATAATCTGTGTCTAAACGTTTCAAACTACCTTCAACGGCTTTGATGATATGTTCTTTAGAAAAATCAAACATCACACCTTGAATGATGCCACATTTCGTTTGAATAAAGAGGTCATCACGTTTAATTGATGTTTGTTTTAACGATTTTGCAAAAATTGACTCACATTCACCATCAGCATACATATCTGCATGGTCAAAAAAATTAATCCCTGCATCAAATGCTGTTTCCAATGCCTCAACTGGTTGTTCTGCTGCGTCGATTCGCATACAACCTAAAATAATTGCTGCTACTTGTTCATCTGTAGGACCAAATTTAATTTGTTTCATCGGTTTCATCCTTCCTTCATCCCTGTTCAAATTACCAATGGATGGTACTCTAATTTTAGCAAATTATCAGCCAATTGAATATCATTTTAAATAAATTTGTAACCGTTTCCCGTAGCTAATATTATGCATCAAAATAATACACGATTTTATTTTCAATTCCGGCCTCTTCATCCAAAATTATCAGCAAATCTAAATAATTCAAAGCTAGTTTTTCTGCTATTTTTTCGCCAATTATTTCTTGAAAACGTTCACCCTTCAAACGTTCTTTCAATCCCTCAATTGCTTCAATATCTAATAAATAGATATCAAAATACATCTCATCTCCCCCATTAGGTAAGTCGCTATCAAAAAAGGAACGATCAATCTCCCCATACTTCATTTCAAGTAACGTCAGATACTGACTGTTCACTTCATAGGAATCTTCATACCAGACATGAACTTTCACTAAACTAGAGGATAGATAATCTTCAACAATGATCGTCGCAATTTTTTTCAATGATTCTTCATGACGCTTTTTATACACTTCTGTTTTACCAAAACAACGATACGAAACAACAACTAGTGCTATCATAATAAAAATAATCAGCCAAAATATTGGTGTTCTAAAAATTGATACATCAGGATTTGTTTTTTTATTATAAATAAAGTAAACAATGACACTCAAGATTCCAGCAAGCAAACCGTATTTAAGTGCGTTGTACCAATGAACGGAAATTTTTGCATGACGCATTAAGTCATCACTACTCTTCTGTAAATTTTGATACGCTTCTTCTAATCGATTCATTTTCCCACTCCTCATCTATACCCTATTGTAAAATAACCCACCCACTTTATAAACACTTTTCATAAATATGAATGAAACCATGTTTTAATGTACATCAAAAAAACTACACAGTAACTCACTTTGAGTTCATGTGTAGTTCTAAATTTTTTCTTAGTTCTTTAATTTTCTTCTGCCACATCTTCATCATCAGTATGTCGTTGATGAAATGCATTTAATATCTCTCTTACTTCGTCTGTCGATTTTGTATTCATCAATTTAATTCGTAATTCATTGGCACCAGGAAATCCTTTAACATAAATTTTAAAGAAGCGGTGCAAACCAACAATTGTGCGTGGCACAACATCGGCATACTTATCTTGTAAGTCTAACTGTAGCTCTAATAATCCAATCATTTCTTGCGGACTATGTCTTTGCGGATTTTTTTCAAACGCATACGGATTCTTAAAAATACCACGACCAATCATAATGCCGTCCACACCATATTTATCAGCTAAAGTTAAGCCCATTTCACGATCTAAAATATCGCCATTAATCGTAATTAGAGTTTCTGGTGCTACTCGGTCACGAATGGCAATAATTTCAGGAATCAATTCCCAATGCGCTTCAACTTTACTCATTTCTTCTCTCGTCCGTAAATGAATCGATAAATTCGCAATGTCTTGCTCTAACAAGTGAGTAATCCATGCTTCCATCTCTGCTTGCTCTTTAAACCCAATTCTTGTCTTCACACTCACAGGGATGCCGCCAGCTTTAGCAGCTTGAATCAATTCTGCTGCAACCTCTGGACGTAAAATCAAGCCACTCCCTTTACCACGATCGGCAACGTTAGGAACAGGACACCCCATGTTTAGGTCAATTCCTTTAAAGCCCATCTCTGCTAAACCAAGACTCATTTCACGGAAAAACTCAGGTTTGTCACCCCAAATATGTGCGACAATTGGTTGTTCATCCTCTGTAAAAACTAAGCGCCCGCGGACACTTTCAATCCCATCTGGGTGGCAATAACTATCCGAATTTGTAAACTCAGTAAAAAAGACATCCGGTGCCCCAGCTTCTTTGACTACATGTCGAAAAGCAACATCCGTCACGTCTTCCATTGGCGCTAAAATAAAAAAAGGCTTGGGTAAATCTGCCCAAAAATTGTTCGTCATGCTCTTATTCTCCATTTCCTACTAAAACTTCACTGTCAAAAAACATTCTCATTATACTAATTTATTACACCAGAATCAAAAATGAGCGTCTTTATATCTCTATTATTTATTCTCAAGTGGGCGGACTGGAATCATAATTTCAATAATTTGCTCTTCTAATTGATCCGTCAACACATCATCTTGCCAAACTAATTCCCAAACATTGCCATCTATTATTAACTGCATTTCAGCAAGTTTTTCATGTAAAAGTGTGATAAACCTATTAATTTGTTTCTTCTCAAAACGAACAAAACCAGTCAAATATTGACCTGCAGGACGCTGCATAATTTTATCACGCGGGTAATAGGATACCCGTTCCTTTGGGATCTTAATCAACGTCCGATAAATCACCTTCGTGGGCATTTCCTTCTCAAAAGCTCCGGCATCTAGTAAAAAGCCGATGGGATAACCGCTAAAGGCATCTTCGTGATGAACATCGGGATAAAAGTTCGCAATCACCTGATAAGCTGACGTTTCATCATGCTCATCAATTTCATCAGACGCAATAAAATACTCTTCATCCAAAAATTGATAGGTTAATTGCTCAAACTCAATCGTTTGAATTTTGTCAAAGCGCTGCAACATTAAATCCAGTGATTGCTTCAACTTGTTTAAGCGAGTAATTTTTTCTTCAACAACTTCGCGCCTTAATGATAAAACTTTTTTTGTATAGTCTGGTTGGCGATTCTTTAAGAACGCACTGATTTCATCTAATGACATATCTAAAGCCCTTAAGACTAGAATAACATCCAGTTCCGGGCATTGATCAAAACCATAATAACGATAACCATTTGCACCAATTTTTTTAGGTTTAAACAAATCAATTTGATCGTAATGAATGAGTGTACGGCGACTAACACCAGCATAGTAGGCCATTTCACTAATGCTTAAATATTTTTCCACTTTTTCGCCACCTCTTTCTTGACTGTAACGTAACGTTACAGTTTATTCTATCACGGATAGACGATTTGGAGGAAATATTATGAAACAAATAAAAACATTTTATCAAAAAGAAAAGCGAACATTTTATGGCACGATTTTTCTTATGATTTTACAATCATTCGGTACATTATTATTGCCTTTTTATGTTGCCAAAATCATTGATGAGGGCATCTTAAAAGAAAATACTAATGCTATTATCCAAAATGGTGGTTGGATGTTCTTGATGGCGCTCTTAACTGGAATTGTTTCAATTGCTTCTAGTTATTATTCGGCTCATCTTGCTGGTAAATTCGGTCATTTTTTAAGAATGTCACTATTTAAAAAAACCCAAGATATTTCACTCACAACCTTTGAAGAATTTGGAACACCGACACTCTTAGCACGAACAACAAATGATATTAATAACATTCAACAAATTACCATGATGACTTTTCAAATGATACTACCCGCACCGATTATTATTTTAGCATCCATCTTTTTAACGGGCATGGTCTCATGGAAAATGGTTTGGATTCCCTTAATCGCCATTATTCTTTTCAGTTTAGTCGCTGTTTTAATTATCAAAAAAGCTGTTCCACTTGCGAGTCGCACCCAAAAAACAGTTGATAAAATGATGCTTATTTTACGCGAAGTTTACACAGGTGTTCGGGTCATTCGCGCTTTTGATAAAACTGATTCTGAAAAACTGCGCGCTGATCAAACTTTCGAAAAGTACTCAACCGTTATGATTCAAATGAATCGCTTATTTGCAGTCTTAAACCCAATTGTCAATTTAGCAATGGGAATTTCAATTGCTCTAATTCTGTCAGTCGGTGGTTATCAAAGCTTAACAGGCAGTATTCAAGTTGGTAGTATTACAGCCATCATCGAGTATACGATTTTAAGCTTATGGTTTTTAACAATGGCTACGATGGTGATTGTAATGGTGCCACGTGGAGTGACCTCTATGCAACGACTCGAACAGGTTCTAACCAAACCACAGGATTTACACGATGGACAGGCAAGCTTAGAACTAGATGCCGACGCACCAATTGTTGCTTCATTTAATGATGTTGCCTTTACTTACGATGGTGCTGAAGAAGCTGTTTTGAGCAATATTACTTTTGATATTCCACGTGGTAAAACAACCGCAATTGTTGGCGGAACAGGTTCCGGAAAAAGTACCATTGCCAAAGCACTCTTACGTTTAAAAGATGTCACCCATGGTCAAATCTTATTAGGCGAGCAAGACATTCGCACGTTGACTCAAAAAGATCTACGTGCACAGATGAGTTATGTTCCACAAAAAGCAATTTTACTGAGTGGCTCAATCAAAGATACCTTAACATTCGGTCATGCAGAAGCCTCGCTTGAAATGATGGAAACCGTTACGAAAGTTGCACAAGCAGACGACTTTATTGCGAATTTACCACATGGTTTTGATAGTCACGTCGCACAAAAAGGGAACAACTTTTCCGGTGGCCAAAAGCAACGTTTAAGTATCGCTCGAGCGCTGATTAAACCTGCACAACTTTATTTTTTTGATGACAGTTTTTCGGCACTCGACTATCAAACTGACGCAAAATTACGTCAAGCTCTGAAATCGTATCTTAATCACGCCGCTGTTGTCATTGTCGCGCAACGCATTGCAACTGTGATGGATGCTGATCAAATCATTGTCTTGGACGAAGGCAAGATTGTTGGTAAAGGAACACACAATGAATTAATGACTTCCTGCCAAACTTATCAAGAATTTGCCAGTTCACAAGGGTTAGGAGGAAAAAACAATGAGTAAACCACAATACGATGCACCAAAAAATCTGAAGAAAACAAGTCGTCGTCTATTAAAGCTGCTTATGCAACAGAAAAGTCGCTTCAGTTTAATCATTATTTCGGCCTTTTTGTTTTCTATTACGATGGCCATCGCCCCACTTTTTTTAGGTTGGGGATTGGATAACGTCATCGCTTTAATCTCACAAAAAAATTGGCAAATCAATGATTTAATCCAAGCATTAAAGCTACCACTCATCTTTTTAGTCATGTCTTGGCTTTTTATTAGCGGTTTCTCACTTCTGCAAGAATTCACAATGGCGAGTGTTAGTGAAACCTTAACACTGGCCTTACGTAAAGAAATTACAGCAAAATTTAATCGTTTACCAATTCGGTTTTTCGACCAATATCAAACGGGAGATGTATTAAGTCGAACAATTCTTGATTTAGACAAAGTATCTGAAGTTTTACAAGTTGGCTTAATGCAATTGATTGTTGCTATCCTAAGTATTATTAGTGGCATTATTGTCATGCTTTACCTCAGCCCACTCTTAACACTTGCCATTATCGGGATTCTGCTTGTTAGTGTTTTCGCAACAAAATACTTGTCACAAAAAAACTTAATCTATTTTACCGATAATCAAGTCACACTTGGAAATGTAACAAGTCGTGCAGAAGAACTTTATTCAGCAAATTTATTAATCAAATCATACAATCAAAAAGAAACGGTCACAACAGAGATGGAAGCTCTCAGTGAAGCTCAGTTCAAAGCTTTCCGAAAAGCTCAATTTTTAAGTTATGCGATTAATCCTTTTATTCGCTTTATTAATCAAATTGGTTTTGTTTTAAGTGCTGTTTTTGGCGGCTTTATGATTTTAAATGGACAACTCAGTATCGGTCTAATCCAAGCTTACTTACAATACGTCAACCAAATTTCTGAGCCGATTACCCAAGCCTCTTATATCACAAATACCTTACAAAGTGCACTGGCATCGTTGGAACGAATTTTTGAAATTCTCGATTATCCTGAAGAAATCGAAATCGACTCGCCACAAGTTGTCCCTGAAAAAATTGACGGACATGTTGTTTTTGAAAACCTTTCGTTTGGTTATACACCTAAAAAATTATTGATGGAAAATATTAACATTACCGTTAAGCCACAACAAAAAGTCGCCATTGTTGGTCCAACTGGTGCGGGTAAAACAACACTCATTAACCTGTTAATGCGTTTTTATCCACTCAATCAAGGCACCATTTATTTAGACGGTCAAGATATGACGAGTTATCAAGCTGCTGATATTCGCAAACGGTTTGGGATGGTCTTGCAAGATACCTGGCTCTTTGAAGGAACCATTGCTGAAAATATTGGCTACGGAAATCCACAAGCAACACCCAAAGACATTATTCAAGCCGCTCGTGCTGCACAATGTGATCACTTCATTCGTACCTTGCCAGACGGTTATGACACTAAAATTGGTGGTGAGACGGATTTATCTCAAGGTCAGCAACAATTACTAACAATTGCACGCGCCATTTTAGCTAATCCAACGATTCTTATTTTAGATGAAGCAACATCCAGTGTGGATACACGAACTGAATTGATGATTCAACAAGCAATGAACGAATTAACCAAAAATCGAACCAGTTTCGTCATCGCACATCGTCTTTCTACTATTAAAAATGCTGACCTAATTCTCGTCATGAAAGACGGCACCATCATTGAACAAGGTAGTCATGACGAACTATTAGCCCAACCATCCTTCTACGCAAATCTCTACCAAAGCCAATTCCAAGGTAGTGACACAGGCGTTTTGGGATGAAGAACACATAAATAAACCATCCAGTTTTATGCTGGATGGCTTTTTATTGATTATTCTCCTAAAAATTCTTTGGCTGCTTGCACTTCTTCCCACAATAATTGATGACCACTCTTCGTTTCAAAATGAATCACTTGTGCCTCTCGTTCCTTTAATAAATCCAAGACAAACTTGCTTTCTGATTGCGGTACAATCGGATCCAGTAAACCAGATGTCATCAAAATTTCCTGATGGCTTAAATCATTCTTTGGAATATCAGAAACAGGATACATCGGATGAAATAAAACACCTTTTCGATACATCTCACTGTGATTTAACATTAAATGCAAGGCAATATTAGCCCCATTGGAATAGCCAATTAATACAACATCATCTAAATCAAACCCATAATTAACTGAACAATCTAAGATAAATTGATGTAGCTCTTCCCCACGAACACGTAGATCATCTTCATCATAAACACCTTCAGCTAATCTTCTAAAATAACGCGGCATCCCTTGCTCTACGACATTCCCTTTTATGCCAAACAAAGTTGCCTTATTATCTAGTTCAAATCCCAAATCAAGCAATGATTTTTCATCGCCACCTGTTCCATGTAAAAGAATAAATACAGGCTGCTTGACCCCACCAGATTTAAAATAATGTTGCATAAATTGTTTCCCCCTTTATTTTGGTCTAACCAGTTCGAATTGTTCCCCTAAGTTTGCGTATGTTTGACCTGCTAAGCGACTAACCGGAGCTAATGACTGGGCCTTGATTTTGCCTTCCTCATAAACTTCTTCACTAAAATGGTACTGTTCAATTTTTAATAAAACTAAATCAGCAGTTACCTTATCATTTTCTACGATTGGAACATGTTGATAGAGCGTTACTTCAAAACGAGCCGCTGCTTCTTCAATCCCCGGAACAAGCACCCTTGTCGAGTCCGTAATATTAAACTCAGTCAAAGCCAATTCACTTTTTTCTGCAGCTAAATTGGCAGCCGTTTGATTGCCATCTGAAACTAAGGTTTCATCCATAACATGAATAACAGCTTCTTTCGTAGCAACGATATTTCGTGCCGTATCTTTCATCTCACCTTCTTTACGCTGAATCGCTAACGATACAATTGGTGGATTAGATGTCACAATATTAAAATAGCTAAATGGAGCAATATTTAACACCCCTGCTTCTGAATACGAGGTCACAAGCGCTACGGGACGCGGAATAATGGAACCAGTCAAAAGCTTATAGTTATCGCGTTCTGTTTGTTCATTCGGATTGATACTAATCATTTCAAAGCCCCCTGTTACTTGTTACTGCGACGTGTATCAAATGGACGCACTTGGCTTTCAATTTCAGCACGCTTATTTTCTAAGAATGGTGGTAATGCTAATGTTTCACCTAAAGTTTCATAAGGCTCATCCACATCAAACCCCGGATCGTCGGTTGCTAATTCAACCAGGATATGCCCGACACGAACATATAATGATTCAAAATAGAAACGATTCACATAGCCAGAATTGGCTAGACCTAAATCATCAAAGATATTTTTCCAAAGTGCCAAAGACTCACTTTTAGCTAGACGAAAGGCCACATGATGAACTTCACCATAACCTTGCATCGCATCAGGCATTGAGTCATCTTCAACAATAATCACTTGTGCACCATTGCCTTTTTCGCCAACTTCCATTAAATGACGATTGTCTTCAACAGCAATTTCTTTAAACCCAAAGACACCTTGAAAAGTTTCAATAAACTGCTTAGCATAACTAATCTTGATTTCAACTCTTCCTAATCCATAGATTGCGTGTTCTTCTGGTACTGGACCTTGTTTCCAAGGAATACCAGGCTTCATTCCGGTATTATGTTCATCTGAAATCAATTGATACAGTTGTTCATCCTCATCTTGAAAAGATAAAACTTTTGTCCCAAACTCTTCTACAATTTCACTATGCTTGACATTAAAGGTCTCAAATCGTTCTTGATAGTAATCAAGCGCTGCATCCGTTGGTACTCTAAAGCCGATACGACTAATAGTATTCGTTCCTTTACGACCTTTTGGAATATTAGGAAAATCGAAAAAAGTTACAGCTGTACCTGGTGATCCTTTGTCATCACCATAGTAGGTATGATAGGTTTGAATATCATCTTGATTGACTGATTTCTTTACCAAGCGCATCCCTAAAACTTCCGTAAAAAAGGTATAGTTCTTCTTGATGTCGCTTGTAATTGCCGTAATATGATGTAATCCTAATAATTCATGTTTTTTGTTCATTTCAAATCCTGCTCTCATTTCAATTAACCTCTTTCTAGTTTTATTTTTTGGCTAATTTGCCATAACATATTTTGAAAATCAGCCAATTCTTCCGCTGTAAAATCTTCAAAATAATGAACAATCGTTTCTTGGTGGAACGGAAAAATAGTTGCCATTTTTTCT
This sequence comes from Vagococcus silagei, assembly GCF_004795745.1. Taxonomy (GTDB): domain Bacteria; phylum Bacillota; class Bacilli; order Lactobacillales; family Vagococcaceae; genus Vagococcus; species Vagococcus silagei. Next base: position 93,560 of record NZ_SDGV01000016.1, read on the forward strand.
TGTCCCTTAGTAGTTAAAGACACAAATGTGACACGACGATCTTCAGTTGATAATTCCCGACAGACCAAACCTTTTTCTTCTAATTTATCGATAACATAAGTGGTACTGCTACTAGCAATCAACACACGCTCTTTAATAGTTTGAATCGTTTGTTTTCCTTTATGATATAAAAGCTCAAGGACAATAAACTCATTCGTTGTCAGGTCATAACGTGTTACATCTTCGCGAACTAAGTTCTCAAATAAACTACTGGTTCGCATTAAGCCGATAAAAGATTTTAATGCTAATTCATCATTTGCCACATTCTCACTTCCTTTTATTTCGAATTCGAGATAAGTATATATCACTAACTTAAAGTAAGCAATTAAATTGCTCAAGATATAAAAAAGACTTGGCGTCCCCCCAGAGCCAAGTCTTTTCAAAAAAATAATTGATGTGTTAATAGGCCATCACCCTTCCCCATCTCTTACTATACAGCCTTTTATCAAACACAATGATTCGATTATGTCTGATTTTGCGACAATCTTAATCAAGAAAAAGCCATGTCCTATTAACGATTGAACGTTAACTATGACATGGCCATTATTTTAATAAATAAAAGGAATCAATTTTTTCTGACTTAATATTTTTCCTGCTTCGTCTGGGTAGTGCTCTTTAATGTAAGACTCTTGGCGAGGAATTTGAACGAATACAAAGTCTAAAACTTGTTGTAAAAGCATCAAAATAAAGATAATAATCGAACCACTTGCTAAATAAAATAAACTAGGTAAGGCTAAAATTTCACCAAAATAATTAATGCAAATCGCATACTTAAATAGGCCATAGAAACGATAATTAAGTGTCGGATTTTGCTGTTTTACATGCTTACGTTGCGCTTCAGAAACCAATGTAATAAGGGTGCCAATTACGTACAAACTAAAAATGATAACTTGGACTGTGCGCCCTAAATTCCAGTTTGCATAAAAGGTTTCATGCAAGTAAGTATAGCCCATCGGAAAAATAATAAAGAATAGAAAATTTAACGTGTAATCCATTAAAAGTGGTTTCTTTTGACTACTTGACGCTTGAAACGTTAAACGATTTGGTTTAACTATCCAATTCAAATACAAAAAGCGTATCTGATAAATAAATAATGCTAAGTAGAATAAAATACGTTCTAACTCTAAAGCACCTGTCCATAATAGTAAACTTGCTTCAACAAGCATCATCACAAATATAAAAAAAGTAACGATTATTTTTTCCTGTTTAATCTTTTGTTGTGTCATGCTAATCCCCCTTATGATGTAACTGTTAATAAATGCATTAATTTATATTTAATTATGCTATTTAACTCTGTAACAGTCTGTTCTTCCGCATAAATATAAAATAAAAAACTTGTAAAAATGGTACTATACATCAATTCAGCTAGTATCTCATGATTCATCTCAGCACTAAGAATATTTTGCTCTTGCAGTTCTTTTAAAGCATTTGATACCTTTGCAACAAATTGATGATCAATTGCAACCAGTTCTAAGAAAAAAGCTGGCTTTTTCTCTGCTGCTTTTGTCAATGAGGACAGAGATTGACGCCATGACGTTTTTTCAATTTCAGCTAATTGATTAAAGCCCGCGATAATTTCATCAATTAAAGTCTTCGGTGAATCCATTGGCTGTGAAAATTGAAGTACTTCACCAAAGATGAAAGATGTTCCGCCAGCGAGTAAAAATAATTCCTCTTTCGATGCATAATAATTATAAGCTGTGCCTAAACCAACCTCAGCATTTTCTGCAATTTGACTCATGGTAACTCGTTCAAAGTCTTTCACTTTAAATAATTCCCGTGCAGATGCAATAATTTTTTCTTGTAACTGTTTCTTTTTATCTTCTCTAACACCCATCATATAACCTCCTTCAAAAACATGAATGCGTTCATGAATATATTCATAATTATATACTACACTTCATATCCCGTCAAACAACACGTAAAAAAGCATTCAAGACTTTAATAAAGTCCCAAATGCTTAGCAAGTATTATTAATTAAAATTTGGTTTTAGTTGATAAGCTGTAATCCATGGCAGTAAAGCAAAGGTATTAATTACAATAATCATTTCTGGGATGGTAAAGATGCCCACAATAATTGAAACAATATTAATTGTCATTGTTAACAATGTTCTCTTCTTAAAAAAATAAGCAACCTCATTTTGTTTTTCAGCAGGCATGCGAAGAAACGCAACACACAAAAGATAAAAGAAACTATCGGCTAAAAAGAAAACAACCGCATAGAAAACTTGTGGTGCTAAGTCGTGAGGATATTGACTCACCCATGACGTCGCAAAGGGAAAAAGTGTCAGTGATAAAATAAAAATATTATTCGCCCACATCACAACACCATTAATTTGCTTCGTACTTGTAACCAAACGATGATGATTATTCCAATAAATTGCTAAAACAAAAAAACTAATAAAATAAATTAAAAATTGATTGCCCATTTTTAACAGTGCTTGGACAGAACTATTTTCAGGTGTTTTGAGATTTAAAACTAAAACAGTCATGACAATCGCAATAATTGCATCTGTAAAAGCTTCAAAACGATTTTTAGGCATCACTTACTTCCTCCTTTAATAAAAAAATAGCGCAAGCATTGTGTCTTTACTTCTAAAAAAGCACAATGCTCACACTAAATTTTTAATCCAAAATATTGAAAAGATGACGATGTTTTTTTATGCTAAACGATTAAACCATGCGACATATGAATCCACAATAACTTGTAAAAATTCAACCGTATCCGCTTTAATTTCACCTTCATCATCAAGGAAGTTTAAGACTGAACCTAGGTAGGCTTCAGGTTGTGCCATTGTATGAACATTCAAGAATGATAAAATTTGACGTAAATGATGATTAGCACCAAAACCACTAATCGCACCAGGGGACACACTAACAATAGCACCCGCTTTATCACTCCAAACGTTTTCTCCATATGGACGAGATGCGATATCTAATGCATTTTTCAAAACAGGTGGTACTGAACGATTATATTCGGGTGTGACAAACATGACACCATCTAATTCTTTAATTTCTTGACGAAAAGCTTGCCAAGAAGCAGGTGTTGTCCCTTCATCATCATAATCTTGATCAAACATTTCTAAGTGACCAATTTCAGAAAAGACTACTTCAAATTCTTCTGGAAATAGTGATGCTAGTTTATCCGCAAACTTTTTACTAAATGATGCTTTTCTTGTACTACCTACGATCATGCCAATTTTCTTTGTCATATTATTCAAATCCTCTCAGTTTACTTATTATTTTATTTGTTTCGCATTCGAAACATTAACTTTAAACAAAGTGTAAAACTGAATAAAAAATAAATCAAACAATTCGACTTACTTTTTATAAGTAATTTTCACTTTAGCCTAACTTTTATTGGTTTTAAACATTTGCTATTCTCACCAAATAGCTCTACAATTCTATTATTACACTTTATTAAACAATTTTGAAAGGAGATACAATGGCACCTTATAAAGCAATAATCTTTGACTATGATGAAACCTTAAGACTCCAAGCAGAAACACGTATTTCGAACGATATTGTGCTGCTCCTTATGACTTTACGTCGCAATAAAATTCGCGTCATTCTTGCAACGGGACGACCTCATCAACATTGTCAATATCTACTAGAAGAACAACTTGTTGATTGCATCATTAGTGCTAACGGCTCCTTAGTGATGACACAAAACAAGCGAATTCACGCAATTACCATTCCACAACCAAAAGTTGAGACCTTCAATAATTTTTGTCTCGAACAACAACTACCAAATACTTTCTATACTGAAAGTTTATTAACAAATAAAATGGTCAATGATGATATTACAATTGGTTTAAAACAAGCACTCAATTTAAAACCAACCGATCTTGATTTATATTCACCAAAACTAAAAACTGATATTTTTGTCATGTGCGCCTTCTGCGAAAAACAAGCAGATATCAAATTATCGCAATCTTTCCCCGATATGACTTTGATCCGTTGGCATCCTAAAATTGTCAGCGTCCTGACAACAACTGTAACTAAAGTAAACGGAATCAAGAAAGCGTTAGACTATTACCAAATCGAACAGGAAAACTGTATTGCTGTTGGTGATGGTTTAAATGATATCGAAATGCTAGAATACGCAGGTATGGGCTTATCCGTTGGTGCGCAACATCCTGATTTAGTTGCTGCAGCAGACCATGTCATTGATAAAGTTGACCGTCGTATTTTGACTCTGTTTTAATTAAATAGAGCCTTACAAAAGTTAGTATCATTTAACTTTTGTAAGGCTCTTTATTTTTCTAAATTAATGTTGCAAGTAAATATAAAATGACCAAATGTGCTGGGTAAAACAGATAGAAGAAATATTTCATTTTCTTACCTTCTGTTCCGTTGTAGAAATAAATTGGAATCCAAGCAAAAATCATCATCCATTGAATATTCACTAAAAATAAATCAGTTGTCGAAAATCCGGTTGAAATTAAAGCCACAGCTGCTAATGAGATAAATTGCCATAAACGTTTTTCTCTAAAAATATAAAACATCAAGGCCAGTATCGCCATCAAGAAGCCACCTTCAATTGCGAATAAACTTGGGAAGATACTGATTGCAACTAATGTCACTATCGCATTGTTCCCACCCATAAACATTAGAATAATAATTGAATAAGCAAGCAAGCCAACTAGTATGCCAATTCCCTTAAACAATTTATTCTTTTGTTTCTCTTTAATACCTTCTGAAATCAAATCATAAATCCACATCAAGATAATTCCAATTAATAAAGTACCAAAAATATTATTCATCAATACCACATCATTATTTGGTACCAAACGTGGTAATCCAAATGAGATAATATTCATCAGCCAATAACCAAATAAGAGATTTTTAAAGTAGCCCCAACGGTTCCTTGTATAATGAAACCCTTCTGCACTTAAAAATAGAAAAATCGGTGCTACGACTCTTCCTACCATGGTCAGCCAATTCGGTGCCCCTTCCAACATCCACATTTGATGGATGTGATCCAATACCATTAACGTAATGCCAATCATTTTCAATTGGAATGCATTTAACCCTTTTGTCATTTTCATGTACCCCTCTTCTCTTTTTCACTTGTTAAAGTTTAGCATATAGAGAAAATTATTTTTATCCGTCTGTTGACCTATTTTTTCTTACATAAATAGACCGACTTTCTTTAATCGATCAAAAAACCTGATTCCGATTAAATTTCTTCCAAGACTGATAACAAATGGTCTTTATTGATTAAAGTTAACTCCTTTTGTTCCCATAAAAAAATACCTTCTGTCTGCCCCTTCAAAAAAGCACGGTTTAAGTTGCGTAAGCTTGTGTTTAAAGCCTGAGCAATTTCAGATTTATTGATTTTAATAGGCTTATTCATTGGATACTGCGTTAAATAGTGCAGGAGATGTTCATAAGTCGTCCCCTGATTATGTTGCACGATGTAATTGGAACTATGTTGCAATTTATCATTCAATTCTTCAAAAAGATATTGTGTAACTCGAAAATCTGTTCTCATCCATTCTTTGACTTGTTCTCGTGGCAAAAAATATAATTCCATCTCAGTTAACGCCACAATTTCAAAAGTATTTGATTGATCTGAAAACAATTCCATCTCACCAAAACAATTTCCTGCATCCAATTCTTTGAGAAAAATTGTCTCACCATTTAGTAATAGTTTTCTAACAAGGGCACGACCAGAACGAATAAAATACACCCCTTTATTTTGGCTTTCCGCTGTAATAATGGGTTTTCCAACTTGAATGCTCACCTTTGTAATTTCACTCTGATAGTACGTTGGTAATGATTCAACAATCTCAATTGACATCGTTCACACCTCTTTTTATTTAAGTATAACGTGTTTTGGGACAGATGTCCTATTATAAGAATATCCTGATGATTATACTAAAGACACAATCAAAAGACGAGGTGGATATTATGAGAAAAATGATTATTGATACTGATACAGGTAGTGATGATGCCGTGGCTTTAGCTTTGGCATTAAAAAGTACACACATTGAATTACTAGGAATTACAACCGTTTCCGGAAATTGTGACGTTGAACAAGCCACGTTGAACGCATTGATGACCGTTGAAAAATGCAACAAACACACACCAATCTATAAGGGTTGCGCGTTACCATTATTACGCGAAAAGCCTGTTGATGCTGTGGATGTTCACGGTATAGATGGAATGGGTGATCTTGACTTGATTCATCCCACACAAACGCCACAAACCGGACACGGGGTTGATTTTATTATTGAAATGGTCAAACAATACCCAAACGAAGTTGAAATTGCCATCATTGGACCTGCAACGAATATTGCTTTAGCTATTATGAAAGAACCAAAAGTTATGGTCCAGGTCAAACACTATTACATCATGGGAACTGGTGGATTTGGACCCGGTAACGCCTCGACTTTAGCAGAATTCAATGTCTACGCTGACGCTGAAAGTTATGTGCCTCTCCTTAAAAGCGCTGTGCCAAAAACGATTGTCGGTTTTGATGTTTGTATCGCAAATGCCTTTCATGAAGAAGAAATTAATGCTCTAAAAGAAAAAAGTGAACTTGGAAAATTCTTAATGGATGCCAATGAGACACTTCTAAATTACAATATTAAACGAACTGGTGAGGCCATCATCGATTTACCTGACGCGGTCGCATTAGCTGTGGCTCTTTGGCCTGAAGAAATAATTGCGGGTGCAACTGATGTTTACGCCACTTGTTCCTACAAAGAAACAACAACGTACGGATTAGTTACAATGCACAATCGCGAAGACGCCTTAGCAGTCGTACAAAATTATCCCGACAACAATGCAACTGTCGTCACTTCAATAAACCAAAAGCAATTTAAAGAAAAAGTTATGGGTCTACTATAGTTAATTTATTGAGTACTTTGAATTAATAATTACATAACTAAAGTCAAAAAACACTACGATTCTAACACTCATTCTAGAATCGTAGTGTTTTTAAATTAACTGCGTCGTTGGCATCGCCGCTAAAAGTAACTGCGTGTAATTTTCTTGCGGTGCTTCATATAATTTTTCCGTTGACGCAAACTCAGCAATCCGACCATCACACATCACAGCAATGTCATCACTGACATAGCGGACAATCGATAAATCATGAGCAATAAAAATCATGGTTAATTTTCTTTCTTTTTGTAAACGTAATAACAAATTAATGATTTGTGCCTGAATCGAAATATCCAATGAAGCAATTGGCTCATCACAAACCAAAAGTTCTGGTTCAACCGCCAGTGCACGAGCAATTACAATCCGTTGTCTTTGTCCACCAGAAAACTCGTGTGGATATCGTTCAAGAACACTTTCCTCAAGCCCAACATCTCGTAAAAGCTCAAGGACACGTGCACGTCGTTCATTTTCTGGGACAATTTGATGAATTCGCAAACCTTCACCGATAATTTTTTCAATGGTTAAGCGAGGGTTAAGCGATGCATACGGGTCCTGAAAAACAAACTGAATCTGACGGCAATTTTCAAGGCTTCGCTTAGGCGTTAGTAACTGATTGCGGTAAGAGATTTGTCCGTTTTGATAAGACTCGATCCCTAGTAAACATTTTGCCAATGTAGACTTTCCACTACCTGATTCACCCACAATACCTAAAACCTTACCTTCCTCAACCGAAAGAGAGATGCCTTTAAGTGCTTGCGTTTTTTCTTGTCCCTCATTGGCATAAGATTTAGTTAGTTGTTCAACTTTTAACAGTGCCATATTGATCCCTCCTCGCTAATTGCCAAGCTTCGTATTGATCATATCGCGCTTGAATATTACTTGGCACAATCACTTCTGGTGCGTCTTCAGCTAATAACCACGTAGCCGCAAAATGTGTATCCGACACTTTAAAAAAAGGTGGTTCTTCTAATTCATCAATCACCAACGCATAATCATTTCGCTCAAAAAAAGCATCGCCTGCTTTAACTTGATAAATAGAAGGAGGTGTCCCAGGAATAGAGTAAAGTGGCTGACCTTGAATCGGAATAGACTGAATCAATCCCCATGTATAAGGATGTTTTGCTTGATAAAACACTTCTAAAGTCGTCCCATATTCAACGATTTTACCCGCATACATAATAGCGACACGATCAGCAAAGTTCCCAACAATTCCTAAATCATGACTAACTGAGCTAATTTCATAATTCACTTTTTAGAAAAGTAAACACTCGACCAATTTCAAAATCATTGTTTTTTGAAGTTAAGCGACTAGTTCTTTTCTATATTTCTCTTGTGACAATCGTTGTGCTGCAAAATTCTTTAAATTATAAGCTAGTTGAATCAATAATAGTTCCACTTGAACAATTTCTGATTGATAGTGTGTCGTATCATTTAATTTCATATGTTCTTTTAGATAGCCATTCACTCTTTCAACTGCACTTCGTTTAGCGTATAGTTTTTCCCAAGCTTTTGTTCCGCGTGCAGGATGATTAAATTTTCGTATATCACTACTTTGTTTGATTTTTATTACTTTCTGACATATTTTTTCATGAAATAGTGGACATTCACGACATTTTTGAAGTGG
>NZ_SDGV01000017.1 GCF_004795745.1 Vagococcus silagei
CCACTTCAAAAATGTCGTGAATGTCCACTATTTCATGAAAAAATATGTCAGAAAGTAATAAAAATCAAACAAAGTAGTGATATACGAAAATTTAATCATCCTGCACGCGGAACAAAAGCTTGGGAAAAACTATACGCTAAACGAAGTGCAGTTGAAAGAGTGAATGGCTATCTAAAAGAACATATGAAATTAAATGATACGACACACTATCAATCAGAAATTGTTCAAGTGGAACTATTATTGATTCAACTAGCTTATAATTTAAAGAATTTTGCAGCACAACGATTGTCACAAGAGAAATATAGAAAAGAACTAGTCGCTTAACTTCAAAAAACAATGATTTTGAAATTGGTCGAGTGTTTACTTTTCTAAAAAGTGAATTATGAAATTAGCTCAACTAGAAAAAAAGATATCAAATTTAAATGAGAAGATTGAAAATTGTTCAGATACTCAAGCAAGAAAAGAACTTCGTTCCGAGCGAAAAAAACCTAAAAAAGCATTCAAGGCTTTTTCTGATTTTATCTACAGAACACAAAAATATATAGCACAGCATGATATTTTTAAGAATAGAAATAGCTATTCAAAAACAGATCACGACGCTACTTTTATGAGAATGAAAGATGATCATATGATGAATGGCCAATTAAAACCGGGTTACAATATTCAAATCGCAACGAATCAACAGTATGTTTTAGCGTATGAAGCATTTTCAAATCCAACGGATTTTAAAACAATGATTCCATTCCTAAATACAATTGAAAAGTCATACTTCGACTTACCTGCATATATTGTCGCTGATGCCGGTTATGGCAGTGAAGAAAACTATCAAGCTATTTTAGATGAATTTGAACGAACACCGTTGATTACTTACACAACATATCAAAAAGAACAAACTAAAAAATATAAACAAAATCCATTTATTCCAGATAACTGGGAATATAATGAATTAGAAGATACGTATTCTTGTCCTAATAATAGAAAAGTAAAATTCAGGAACTATTCAACTCGAACAGATAAATTCGGATTCAAAAGACATCTTAAAATGTATGAATGTAAATCATGTTTGGATTGTTCAGTTAGAGCTTTGTGTACCCGTGCAAAAAGTAACAAAAATAGAGTCATTCAAAAGAACGGGAACTGGGAATATTTTAAAGCTCACGTAAGAGAGCTCTTACAGGACGATGTCACAGGTACAATTTATCGCCAAAGGAAAATAGATGTAGAACCAGCTTTCGGAAACCTGAAGGCTAATTTGGCATTTACTCGATTCTCAGTAAGAGGAAAAGATAAGATTACACAGGAACTAGGATTTGCCTTTATGGCACTAAACTTAAGGAAAATAAGAAAGAGTAGAATGGATATTAAACAAAATCTACAAAAAAACAAGCATTCTGAAATGATATTCATCATTTTTGAATGCTTGTTTTATTTAGAGAGACTTTTGGGTCATCCTCTTATAATCATATTCAATTATTATACTTCCTATTCTACAAAAGAAAGATTTTGTGGCTCATCTGGATAAGAGTCCAAATTATCAAAATCAGTTGTTTTTACATCCTTAGAAACAATTTCTAAACAAAAATCATCTGCCCATAATTCGCCCTTTCCTTGTAACAAGAAACCTATATTTAGTACTTCTGCTTCTTCACTAACATCTAACACTGATGAATAATAATTCCAATCGTTAGTTCCAACAATAGGTCTATTTTGCATATTGTCAAAATTCAACTGTTCAAATTGTTGTCCGTCTATTCTAACCCAAAGGCCTCCCCAACCATCAATATCTTTAGTTTTAAAATAACCACTAAATCTAATGCGCTTATTAATATAGTTCTTAGCACTCACCTGTTGCATAACTGTTATAAAATCTTCAGTATACAAACTATCTTTTCGACTAAGCTTTACTGACTTAACTCCACTATGAAAAATTGTATGATCCATAGTCACATCATACTTATCAAAATTACTACCAGAAACATGCCAACCTTTAATCTTTAATTCATCCATCTCAAGTTTCCTCCTAAATAGTTTTTTAAACTGAACCCTATATTGACAAGGAGGTAAATTATAATGTAATTTAAACGTTCTCGAGAATGCTTCTTATGAAGAAAAACCGCTTATCAAAGTAATATCAATTATTTTTAAATTACTATTTAATAAAAGTAATGAAGCATTAGAAATACGTCTTGTTTGAATATATTTATACACACCACAATTTAACTGTTTTTTAAAGATTCTTTGAAAATGAAATTGAGACAATCCTACTTCCTTAGAAATTTTTTCCAAAGAAATCTCATTGTACAAATTTTCTTCAATATAGATTAACGCATTTTAAATATCCACTGTATAATCCAATATTATCACCTCGTCATACATTAATCTTACTATTAACTATAGACATTATTTTGATAATTTTTGCTATTTATCTACAAAAACCGCATCATTTATGATACGGTTCATTCTTCATGATTCTAAAACAGCGATAAATTTGTTCAAACAAGATTAAACGCATCAGCTGATGTGGATAAGTCATGCGACCAAATGATATTTGACGGTTACTTCGATGTAAAACCTCTTCTGAAAGGCCTAATGAGCCACCAATAATAAACGTAAAATTACTCTTACCTTGGATACTCATTTTTTCAATGCTTTCTGAAAATGATTCAGAGGTAATCTCATCACCTTTTATCACTAGTGCGTAGACGTAATCTTGCTCACCAACTTTGGCTAATATACGTTCTCCCTCTTTTTGTTTAACAAGCGTCATTTCCGCGTCACTTAAGGTTTCTGGAGCCTTTTCATCCGCGACTTCGATCATCTCAAATTTACAATAGGCTCCGAGTCTTTTTTGATATTCGGCTATGCCTTGTTTCAGATATTTTTCTTTCAGTTTTCCAACTGCAATGATTTTTATTTTCATGAGAAACTCCTTCATTATTTAAAAAGTTATCCACACTTATCCACAGAGTTATACACAAATTTTATTAAGTATTTCTAAAGGCTTCCACACTTGTGCACATCGTTGTGGATAAGTCATGTGGATGACTCCTCTTATTCTTAGTTATTTTCTCATTTTTTTTACTCTTTGTCATTCTTTTTTAGCTTGGATTTGCTGTCAAATTGTCACACACAATTATAAAAAAACAAACCATTCATAACGAATCGTTTGCTTCATTTTCATCATTTGTCTAGTTTGGGTTCTGCTGTCAGCATAATTCTTGAACTAATCTTACCATCTGATTCAAAAATAATAATCTCATTCATCCCTTCGTGTAACAAATGTCCTGGAATATAAAGTCTTTGTTATGGGGCTTTCTCCCAAAAACGACCGATATTGAATTGATTCACCCTCACAAAGCCTTTACCCCAACCTGATAAATCAATAAATGTATCACCAACTTCAGTGATGTTTAACTTAAAAAGATAGAAACTTGGTTGTTTTTCAATCCATGCGAGATCAAAACTCAATTCTGTTAAATTATCCATTGGTAAAGAATAGATTTCCCAATTGCTTTGATAGGATTAACAATCCCCCCCCCTCGAATCCCTTTTTGCTGTTGATTCATTTTTACGGAATAATTCACGCATCACATAATTTCTACAAGAATGCCGAGTATATTTTTTGGTTGTACTAGTTGAATCGATACTTGTTTACCTAATTCTAAATCATATTGGATGAACTGCAATTGATCATTGATAAAAACATACGCCCGGGCGTCGGGAGCAGTCGAAAATCGTCAATCTCTCTTGCAGTGTCTAACTGAGTTTGATAGTAAATATATCCTGTTGATTGATTCACTTCTTCCATTGTAAGCGGATTTTTCAACACCAATTTTTTACTTAAGTCAACTAAATTATGAAAGAGACTTGTTTTAACAATTGGTAAAAGTTCCCCCTAATCCATTTTTTTAATGGTTGTTGATAACTTCACTTCAGGAATTTTCGTATACTGTGCAATTGCTTTTTGAAAGGCATGATAATTTGGTATCTTGCCACCCCATTCAGTTAAAAGTGCTTCATAATCATAACTAGTAACATCAGGTGTGAGCTTGCCATAATAATTTGAACCATTCATAAAGCCAAAATTAGTACTACCATGAAACATGTAAATATTGACAGAACCTTCTGCTAAGATAACAGCTAATTCATTGGCCGTTACTTGTTCGTCTACGATATGATGTCCCTCATCTCCCCACGCATCAAACCAACCAATCCAAAATTCCATTACCATTAATGGCCGTTTCTGTCCGTTATTTTTTTTTAAGGGCGCAAAATCTTCTTTAATTTTTGAACCACAATTAATGGTAGGCAAAGCTCGCTCTGAAATTGTGCCATTTTCAAGCATCTCCCCCCATGGTCAATCAGACGTCACAAAAGGAACATTAATACCGTGTTTCATCATTAAATCTGCTAGTTTATTTAAATAATCGTGATCATTTGAATAACTTACATACTCATTTTCAATTTGTGCCATATTAATATGGTTTACCACTTGTGACTTGCAAATCAACAACCTGTTTAAATAGTCCTTCAAAATATCGATTTTTTCCAAAAATATAGAATTATCAAAAAGAATTTTTAAATTTGGATAGTTTTACAACCAATAAGGCAAACCACCAAACTCAATTTCTGCGCATATATAAGGTGCAGGACGTAAAATCACATGTAAGTCTAATGAATCCGCCATTAAAATGAGGCGCCTTAAATCTAAAGAAACAGTATAGTTAAACTGTCCTTCATGAAGTTCGTGTAGATTCCATGGTACATACGTTTCAACAGTATTACAACCTAATGCTTTTGATTTTTCTAAGCGGTCCAACCAGTACTCAGGAACAACCCGAAAATAATGAATAACATCAGAAATTATCTTAACTTGCTTATCGTTATAATAGAATTCATCTTTAATTTCAAATTTAGTCATATTCAGACTCCTTTTGGACTTTTTCTTATCTCTACTCTTATTTTATCGGCAAAAAAGGCTTGCTATCAAAATCCCAACCAATTTATATAAGATTTCGAAACAATTTTAACTGCTTAATTGTGATATTTTATTTAATCATTATACCAAGCATCCCTTTTACTTATTTGATAGTTACAGCTAAACTTGATTGATTCTACGCACTCTTCTTCGCTATTTTTTCTATATTTGTTCGCAATTCATCAAATGTTGCTTAATCTCATAATCGATTTCTTGTTTTTTTACATACGTTTTTCACGTTTTTTTCAAATTTTAAGATTATAGTGTTAGTATTGATAGAGAGAAAGAAACATATTGTACATATCAAAAAACCAAATAAAGGAGGTCAGGTGTTCATTCACCGCCAATTATGAGAAAAGACGTAACGCCTAATCGATCAAATAAATCTGATAATTACAAAACAGTTAAACCTGCCAAACAATCTAATCCAATGAAAAAATTTGGCTTATCTTTACTAGGAGGTGTCCTTGGGGGTGCACTTGTTGTGGGAGGGTATGTCACTTATGACAATTTAACTAGCCCTACTTCTAGCCAACCCACTCAATCTATCACTCAACCTGTGAAAGATGGTAAAACAAAAGTGGCCAACGTAAAGATGGACGTCAATACTGACGTGACAAAAGCTGTTGAAAAAATGGATAACGCCGTAGTGTCTGTCACAACTCTACAAAAGAAAAATTCACAATTGTCTCAATTAGAACAATTTTTCGGTCAATCTAAAGAAGGTGCAAGTGATAGTTCTAAAGATGAACTACAGGAAGCTGGTGAAGGTAGTGGTGTGATTTACCGTAAAGAGGGCAATAAAGCTTATGTTGTAACGAATAACCACGTCGTTCAAGGTGCGGATGCTGTTAAAATTATGTTTAATAATGGTGAAAATATTCCGGCTAAAATTGTCGGAACAGATGCATATAGCGATTTAGCTGTTCTTGAAATTGATAGTAAAGAAGTCACAACAGTGGCTGAATTTGCTGATTCAAATGCAGTAAAAGTTGGTGAACCTGCTCTAGCAATGGGGTCTCCACTTGGTTCAACCTTTGCGAACTCAGTTTCTCAAGGTATTGTTTCAGCTAAAGATCGTATGATTACCAATAAAAATGAAGATAATCAAACCATTAACATTAACGCAATTCAAACTGATGCTGCGATCAATCCTGGTAACTCTGGTGGCGCCTTAGTTAACCTATCTGGTCAAGTGATTGGTATTAACTCAAGCAAAATAGCTGCTACAGGTAACGGTGTTTCTGCTGAAGGTATGGGCTTTGCAATTCCAAGTAACGATGTTGTTAACATTATTAATCAACTTGAAAAAGATGGTAAAGTGATTCGACCAATGCTTGGTATCACAATGCTTGATCTAAGCAGTGTCAGCATTGAAGATCAAACGAATGTCTTAAAAATTGATCCAGAAAAAATTCACGGTGGCGTTGTAGTAGGTTCTGTTGAAAAAGATTCTCCAGCTGAAAAAGCTGGAATCAATAAATTCTCTGTAATCACAAAAATTGAAGGCAAAGATATTCAAAACGTAACCGACTTACAAACACAGCTTTACAATAAAAAAGTTGGCGACAAAATGGAAATCGAATATTACCAAGACGGTAAGAAAAAAGAGACAACCGTTAAGTTAGATAAAGATACTAGTCAACTTGAAAAACAGTTAAAACAAAATCAAAATAACGATTCTCAACCTTAGATTGTAACAAAAAAAGAAGCAGACAGCTTATTGTCTGCTTCTTTTTTGTTACAGACCTACTTGATAAGCATTTATCTCAGGTTTAACGCCAAATCGTGCGTTAATTCGCGTAGTCCCAATCCCAGAGCTAACAAATAGTTGTGTCCCATCAGATAATTTATAGAAGCCTTTCGTATACTTTTCAGCCAGTCTAGTTTTGATTGGTTTTGTAAATGGTAGTTTTACTTGGCCACCATGACTATGTCCCGCTAAAGTCAAGTCCACTCCTTCTTTATTAAAATGAGTCGCTACATCTGGTTCATGCGTCAAAATTAATGAGAAATCTTCATCTTTACGATAAGACAATAAATCCGGAACAGAAGGTTGACCCAAAATCGAATCATCCAAACCACCAATA
Source organism: Vagococcus silagei (assembly GCF_004795745.1). Classification (GTDB taxonomy): domain Bacteria; phylum Bacillota; class Bacilli; order Lactobacillales; family Vagococcaceae; genus Vagococcus; species Vagococcus silagei. The sequence goes on from NZ_SDGV01000017.1 coordinate 7,069, forward strand.
AACATACGCTTACCATTTGCAAGCTTGAGTGTTTCACCTGAATTATTCAAAAGAGTAAAGCCACTCTCTTTCATAATTTCCTCATAGGCATTAGCAGCGCCACCTCCGTAATCATGATTTCCCCACACTGCAAATTTCCCTTGCTTTGCTTTTAATTGACTCAAATATTTTGAGACATCAATTTCGGCCCCGTATTTAGCAAAATTATCAAATAAATCGCCTGTAAAAACAATTAAATCTGGATCTTCATTATTCACTTTTTCAATTATTTCAGGTAAATACTCAACATTATGAGATTCAGATAAATGAGTATCAGCTAACTGAATGACTTTAAGCTGATTTTTACTTCCTTTTTTACCCAATTCTGTTGTTTTTACTGAGACTAGACTTGGTTCAATTTTGAATGCGTAAATCGTAATCAAGACGATAATTAGTATGATGATGATCATTAATTTCTTAACTATTTTTTTCATTTATTCTACCTCACATTTAGCTATTTAATTTATTTTAATTATTTTGTAGTAGTCTGTTACCGAAACAAAATGATAATTTTTTTCTTTTAAACTCTCAATGATTGACTCGATTACCGCTGCTGTTTCAGCGTAAATATCATGAAATAAAACGACACTCTGTGGACGGATTGCATTTAAGACTTGCGTTTTGATTTTTTCTGAATCTCTAGATACCCAATCTTGACTATCCTCATTCCACAGCGCAATTGGCATTCCAAATTTTTCTCGATTATACGTATCATAGACACCAAATGGCGGTCTTAAGTATTTAGGTTCACTACCTGTAATTCTTTTAAATAAACGATTTAAATCGCCGACTTCCTTTTCAATCTCGGCAGAAGTACCTGTCATTAGATTCTTATGGGAATAAGTATGACTGGCAATCTCATGTCCTTCTTCCTTTACTTGTTTAACCATTGCCTCATTCTTTTCGACTTGTGTGCCCACCATAAAAAATGTAGCTTGTACATTTTGGCGTTTTAAGATTTCAAGAATCTTTTTTGTACTCGTTGTGTTAGGCCCATCATCAAATGTTAAAGCTACTATATTATCACTTGCTTTTATATTCGTATGGTCAGTCTTTTTGTTTTCGTGTAACTTACGCTCTGATGTAGATTGCTGGGTTATTTTTTTTGAACTAGTCGCATTTTTATTATGATCAACCGTCACTGATTGTTCCGCAAGAACATTTTGATAGTAATAAAGCCCTGCGCCTAGCATTAACAGCACAATGCATCCTATTAGTATTAATGATATATGTTTTGACATAAGCGTCTCCTTTGATTGTTTGATAAAAATAGCTTATCAAGTTACAAAGCCGAAAATATAAACTAAAACTTGTCGTTTCCTTATTTTTTATTAAGAATTGGAATAAAATAAAGAATGCTTAAATTTATTTGAGAATATAGCTTGATTTTTTACGACTACAATCGTAAACTACATATAGATTACAAATGTAAATAAAAAGGAGAGGGAGAATATGTCTAAGATTTTAGAAGTTAAAAACCTTGTTAAAAAATTTGTGAAAGCCAACGGAGACATACACACAGCCGTTAATGACATCAGTTTCTACTTAGAAGAAGGGGAAATTTTCAGTTTCTTAGGACCAAATGGTGCCGGTAAAAGTACAACCATTAATATGATTACAACACAACTATCAATCACGAGCGGTGAAATCTTAATCGACGGCGAATCCATTGTGAATAATCCAATTGCCGCTAGACAAAAAATTGGGGTTGTTGCACAGCACAATAATCTTGACCGAGGGTTATCTGCCTTTGAAAATCTTGTTTACCATGGTAAATACTTCGGCATGACTCAAAGTGCTGCTGAAAGTAAAGCACATGAATTGCTGAGAGACTTTGGTTTGGCAGATTGGAAAGATGACTATGTTAAAAGTTTTTCAGGAGGAATGGCGCAACGTTTAAAAATTGCACGAGCAATTATGCATGAGCCTAAACTACTTTTTCTTGATGAACCAACAACTGGATTAGATCCAGCATACCGCAAAATTTTATGGCAACACGTTTTACGTCTAAATAAAGAGAACAATACGACCGTCTTTTTAACCACACACTATATGGAAGAACCAGAACGCTTTTCTGACCGAATTGCCGTCTATAATACTGGTGAAATCAAAGCAATCGGAACCCTTGCTGAGTTAAGAAAACTTGTACCATCCGAAAGTATTATTTATGTCACACTCGATAAAATTCCATTGGGATTAGAATTCCGCTTAAGTAAATTCCAAACAATAAAAAATGTTGTTAAAAAAGATGAAAAAACGCTGACTGTGTATCCACATGACAGTAAAAAAGCTTTAAATGAGATTTTAAGTTATCTAGATGACTCCCAATTAAAGCTTGAAAATATTCAATTAAGTCATACGACACTAGATGATATTTTCATTCATCTCACTACTGAAAACAAAGGAGCGTAAATAAAATGGAAACAACAACAATTTCAACTAAACAAGTTTTTTGGACAATGGTCAAACGCGATTTACTGATTCAATATCGAAATTTAGGTGAGTTCATTTTCCGTGTTGGGATGCTCCCATTCATTCTGATCTTGACCTATGGCTATGTGCTACCGAAAATCGGCATCCTGTCACCCGATTTTCCAAATCAAATGTTTCCAGGGATGCTTGGTATGAGTTTATTGGTAACAGGCATTCACGGAACAGCTGTTCCATTATCAATGGATTTTAACAACTCACGTGAAATCGAGGATCGTTTACAAGCACCTGTAAGTATTAATGTTACCGCTTGGTCAAAAATGGTTGTTGGAATGATTGAGTCTTGGATTGGAGCCTTAATCGTACTGCCAATTTCGCTTATTTTTATGGGAAGTTACTTAAAGTTTGATGTCTCTTTTGAAAAAATGATGCTTCTTATTCTTATTCTGTTATTAAGTTCTGTCACTTCAGCTAATTTAGGGTTACTGGTCGGAACAATTGTTAAACCTATGCAAATCGCAGCAATGTTCCCCGGTTTTTTGATGCCAGTTATCTTCACTGGAGCTATCTTCTTTACTTGGGATTCATTAAGTGCGCTACCTATTTATCAATACCTCGTACTCTTGAATCCACTCGTTTATATTAACGAGGCCCTACGTCACACATTGGTTTCAAGTAGTAATGCAATGCCACTATGGTTAAGCATAGCGGGTATCCTAGTCTTTACGATTGGCATGGGGATGCTTGGTATGAAACGCTTTAAGAAAATGGCTGTTCGCTAAAGACAGCAAAAAAGACCCCTCTTGAATCGGCCACCAAAATTTAGGTTTTGGCAGTGATTCAAAAGGGTTCTATTTTTTGTTTTCTATAATGAAAATAGTGGACAAGCTATCTCTGGATCGGTATCACAGATTAATATTTGCTTGCCTGCATCAAAATCATGTTCTTGTAAAGTTTGCGTCATCGTCATGTTCGCTAACTCTTTTAAATTATTCTCGCGACTCAAGTGACCTAAATAAATACGTTTCGTTTTATCTCCAATCACATCAGTCGCAACAAGTGCACCATCAACATTGGATAAATGGCCACGATCACCTAAAATACGTTGTTTCGTACTCCAAGGATAGCTACCGACACGCAACATATTGATATCGTGATTACTTTCCATTAAGTACGCATCTGCATTTTTGATAATGCCACGAACACGGTCACTACAATAGCCCGTATCTGTTAACAACACAAAGCTTTTTTTGTCTTTGTGAAATTGATAGAACTGTGGTGCGACAGCATCATGAGAAACACCAAAGCTCTCGATATCCACGTCTCCAAGTGTTAAAGTCGAACCCATATTAAAGATATGTTTTTGAACGACATCAATTTTACCTATCATCGGATCCATTGCTTTCCATGTATCTTCATTGGCATAGACATCTAAATTGTATTTTCGTGCCAAGACACCTACCCCATGAATATGATCACGATGCTCATGTGTCACTAAAATAGCGTCTAAATCTTCAGGTTTACGATCAATTTGTGCTAATAAGCCTGTAATTTTTTTGCCACTTAATCCAGCGTCAACAAGAATACGTTGAGTTCCTGTTTCAACATATAAACAATTACCTGAACTACCACTTGCTAAAACACTAATATTAAATTGATTATTGTCCAAAAAAATACTTCCTCTCTCCGGTAATTGTTAATTTTTAACCTCTGAAACATTTGATGATAAAATCCCACCTGTAAAGGCGTTCACACGTTCAACTTGAGAATTATTCTTATTCACACTCACATCAACAAACCAAGTTGGAATAAAAACACTCCTACCTCGCACAGTAAACATTCGTGAATAACCTAATTCAATCCACTTAATATCTGATTTAGGCTGCAAACGATTATTTGTGTATAAGCTTATAATCGCTTCTCTCTCAGAAATTAATAATTGTTTTTCCCTTAAAGGCTCAACATCGTCTGCTAACATCGTCTGCTCATATGAATCAAAAACCACTTGATTCAATTGATTTTTTTTAGCCTTTAATACTAAAGCTGAAGTTTCATCTAAAAAAGGAATGTTTTCCCATTTTTGGCTAAAATAATATTCTTTATTCATTTTACTACGATTCTTATTCAAATAGTACTTATTTCCCTCAATAACATTACCTTCATGCTTTACAAATGCCTTTGCTCCATCAAAACTTTCAGCATCACTTGACTGAATAGAACTAAAAACTTTACTATATAATCTATTATTTTCAATATACCATTCTTGATTGTTTAAATCCTTAGTTGCTAATGGTTTTAACTCAACTTCGCTTGCCGATAAATAGTACCCCTCTTGCTTATCAATCGATAATTTTTCAGGATAATCTATCTCATCTGCAACAAGCCGTTGTTCGATTCGGTCAGAAATAGTTCCCGAAACAGCGGTTTCTGATTCAACCTTGCCTTCCTGATAAATATAAAAAAGAAAAATATTCAAAAAGAGGAAAACAACTAAGAAAATACCTTCAACACGTCTAAAATCCATTAGCGTTCGCCTCCAAACTGTTTTTTCAATTCATCAAATGAATGCCATTCACGGTTGTAACGAATGTACCATTGTGGAACTAAGTCAACAACTTGCTTGGTCTCTGAATTTGCTTGCCATTCATAAGCAATTTGAATATCTTGAACTTTTTCAGGATCCGCACTCAAAGCAAATAATTCATCTAACATTGTTTGAGTTGGTGGTAAAATCTTCGTTTCCTTTGAAGGAATTGGAATTTGGATTGTCTCTTGATTAGTTGCTAAATGAACGTTTTGTTCATTACGAATTAAAACATCAATCTCTCCCTTACGATTTGGACCAAAAACAGGAAAGCCTTCAACATAATTGCGATAGATTATCTTAGAATCATCCACATTAAAGAATTTAAAAGTTCCTAATGCGGTTCCTAAATTTTGAATATACTGGAAACTATCTTCAAAGACTGTCGAGCTTTTTTGTTTTAGCTTTCCATAATAATTGACTTCACCAGTTTTAGAATCAATGTTTAAAGATTCACCTTCACTGTTAGATAAATTCACATCATCTTTAGCACCTTCATTTGTAAACAAATCATCTGATTGACTAAAGAATGCCCTAGAAAAGACTGTTAGAGATTGTGTTTGAACTATGTAACTATATATTTGTAGTTCTGTTTCTTCGGCCATGTAATAAACATTACCTAAATTTTCTTTATTATTGGTTACTCTGAAGTAATCCACATCTGAATGTTTGACTGTTTGTTTTACAGTGTCCAAATTACTTGAAATGTCAAAAGCAAAAACTTGAGATTGATCACGATTACTAAAGTACATGCGATTTTTTTGAAAAGACACTATTAAATGATTAAATTTAAATTGTTCTGCTTGATGGGGTAACTTATCTTGATTTAAATGATTCATTTTCAAATAAAAAGTTAACGGTATTTCATAAGGATTTGATAAATCAATAAAATCTTCCTGATCCATCAATTCATTCCGTTCTTTAGTTGAAATAAACTCACCATTTTGAATATCAAGTTTCACAATTTGTTGTTGGACATCCATCACAAAAGATTCACGATTGGTGTAAAGAATATTTTCTTTTTCTTGATGATAAAAAAGCTTAGTCGGTGTATAAACATCTGTAATAGGTTTTTTTTGTACTATATCAGATGTTTTTTTATCAGAATTTTCAATTGAACGACTTGTTGGTTTGGTCCAAATTTTCCACGAGAGCAACAAACTTGTTGCAATGAGCACCATTAAACTCACTTTAATTACTCTACCGATTATTTTACTCATTCCCACAAGTCCTCCTCATAAGGCTCATAAGGTAATGAAATAAAGAATGTTGAACCTTTATCTTCTTCACTCTCTACCCAAATACTACCGCCATGAGCATTAATTGATTCTTTTGAAATAGCTAAACCTAATCCTGAACCACCCATTGCTCTTGAACGGGCCTTATCAACGCGATAAAAACGATCAAAAACGCGACCTAAGTTTTTCTTAGGTATTCCCAAACCTTCATCAGAAATACTCAAGATAACATTTTTATGGGTTTCCAAAAGTCGACAAGTTATTGTGCCACCTGCTGGTGAGTATTTCATCGCATTATTTAGAATGTTGTCTAAAACCTGCACAATCCGATCAGTATCGATTTCAACCCAAATAGTGCGCATTGTATATTCGCGCTTAATTGTATAATTTTTTTCGCTATCTTTAATCACCATGTCAAAGCGATCCAGAACATAATCAAATAATTCATTCAAATTGACTAATTCTTTTTTTAATTCAATTTTATTTGAATCCATCCGTGATAATTGAAGTAAATCATTAATCATACGGATCATTCGATTGGTTTCCTCTTGCGTCACTTTTAAAAACTCTGGTGCGACTTCAGGATCTTGCCATGCACCATCCGCTAAAGCCTCAAGATAACTACGTAGACTTGTTAAAGGTGTGCGTAATTCGTGTGAGACATTAGATACGAATTGACGTCGTTCTTCCTCGTCTTTTTCTTTCTCAGTTACATCATGCAACACACACACTAGCCCACTAATAAAGCCTGATTCACGACGAATCATTGAAAACTCAGCCTTTAAAATCATTGGTTGGGCATAATTTTCAGTTAAATCAAGTAAGATACCTTCTGGCTGCTCTAAAAGACTTCGGAAAGTATAATCTTCATTCAAACGTAAAAGTTCTAAAATTGACTGTCCTAAAACATCTTCTGATTGTGTATGTAAAAATTCCATTGCCATATCATTAGCAATAATAATATTCCCTCTACGATCAGTCCCAATAACACCATCTGTCATGTGAGATAACACACTATCTAGACGACGTCGCTCAGCTTCCATGATTTCTTGCGCCTCTTCCGTACGAGCTGATACTTCATTAATTGTTTCACCCAATTGCCCAAGTTCATCTTTTCCGTAAACTTCAACTTTATGTGAATAATCACCATTTGCAATCCGCATTGCTTGTTGTCGCATCTCACTGATTGGTTTAGTGATAGTGCGAGAAACCAATAAGGCAATCACAAGAGACACTGTTAATGCGATCATTGATGCTGTCAGAAAAATAACTGCAATATCATTTACTTCTTGATATTTACTTTCAATATCACTTTTTACATACAAATACCCAATCACAGAGTCTCCTGTCGGTGAGTAGACTTGTTGAATGTTAATATACACCCTACGACCTGTAATCGGGTCTCGTTGCTCCTCTTGCCTTTGATTAAAAGTATTGAAGAGTTCAAAATCATTTTTTTTACCTACATCACTTTGAAGATTAGGATCACTTGTTGCAAGCACTGTTCCCTTTTCATCAACCAAGCGCGCTTCTAAAATATCACTCTTAGCAAACTCAGACAGTGTTCGTTTTAAATTACTTGCTTCTACATCTTCTCGATATTTATTAAGTTCTCCGCTGATATTTGTTGCCAGAGTTTCAACTTGACTCGTAACACTTTCTTCAAAACTTTTAATCGTTGTTGATTCAAGTTCACGAATAAAAATGGCCCCAATGATTTCAATTGAAATCATTAGGAGCAACACAAATACAACTGCAATTTTAAAATGTACCGAGGAGAAAAAGCGAATTTTTTTTTTCATAAAAAGCTAAACTCCTAGTCTTGTTCTGGATTTCTTAAATAGTAACCAACACCTCGTCGGGTCACTAACCATGTTGGATGGCTTGGACTATCTTCAATTTTTTCTCTTAAACGTCGAACGGTCACATCAACTGTTCGAACATCACCAAAGTAGTCATAACCCCAAACCGTTTGTAATAAATGTTCGCGAGTCATTACTTGACCAATATGTTTGGCAAGATAGTGAAGTAATTCAAATTCACGGTGTGTCAATTCAATAGATTCACCACGTTTTGAAACAGTATACGAATCAGGGTGAATTGTCAGAGCACCAATATTTAATTCATTTGTCACTTCTTCATCAATTTTAGTTGAGTGACTGCCTTGACGTCGTAAATTAGCTTTTACACGCGCAACTAGTTCACGATTTGAGAAAGGTTTTGTAACATAGTCATCTGCTCCTAACTCTAAGCCTAAGACTTTATCTATCTCTGAATCTTTTGCTGTTACCATAATAATAGGCATTTCATAATTTTTCCTAACTTCACGACAAACCTCTAGTCCATCTTTTTTTGGTAACATTAAGTCCAATAAAATTAAATCGGGTTCAATTTCAACAACTCTTTCAATCGCTTCTTCACCATCGAAAGCAGTGAAAACTTCATATCCTTCTTTTGTTAAATTAAATTTGACGATATCTGAAATTGGCTTCTCGTCATCAACTACTAATATTTTCTTCATTAGTCATCCTCCTGGATTAAACATTAATAATTCCTCATCAGTCCCATTATACATTATTTTACTGACTTTAAAAAAGTTTTTACATTATTGGTCAATGTTTTAGTGTTTTTTTAGCATTTTTATAATTCGTTTTTTGAAAAAACATTCAAATCATATTTATTTTGAAATAACACAAAAATTATTAAAAAAAACTAAATAATTAATAAAACGCTATTGTTATTTTATCAACTTTAGATTAAGCTTAGTGTATAAATTAATTTAATTAATTTATTCGGCTAATCTTAGGCACAAGACTAGTTTTCCCCTTCCCTTATAAATTTTTCTTGTGCCGGCAAAGGAAGTAGAGCTCCACTCTACTTTCTTTGTTTTTTTTATTTATTAAAAAACATAAGACACGTTATATACTATAGTGTATAATTATTTTCTGTTTAAATGAATAAAAATGCATATTGAATGTTCTTCGAATAACAAGTACAATATTATTAACATATTGATTCTGTTGAAAAGAATAGGAGAGATAACTATGAAAAAATTACTTTATATTTCTTTCTTACCGCTTCTTTTTTTATTGATTTCCTGTAGCCAAATCACACAAAATCATCTCTCTAAAAACGTTTGGTATTTTGCTCAAACTATTGATACAGTAAACGTTAATGTCATGGTCTCTTTTGAATCTAATAAAATGGTGCTATATCCTTCCGTTTCAAATCTATCTTATAGCGATCAAACAACAAAGCAATTAACAACACCTAATTCAAAGTTGATTGATCTAGTCTTTTCGCCCAAAAACGTACATATTCCTTACAAAATTGAAAATAAATCAATTGAACTGTTAACATCTAAAGAAAAAAGAAATCAATTTAATCTTGAAAGTGGTTATCAAGTAGACGCAAAAAACGACGAGCTTGTTTTCAAAGCAAAAGATCCAAAAGACAACATTGTGCTAAAAAAGTTAACCTCAAATGAAGAAGTTAAACAGCGAAAAAAGCAGGAGCAACAACGTGATACAATTTGTTCCAAGTACTTACCTAAACTTATCAAAAATCAAAAATGGTCGGATGCTCAGAACTTAATTGAACAACTATTAGCTTCTGAAAAATTAACACCTAACGAAGAATTAGAAATGACAATTAGGTTAAATGACCTCAAAACTTTAATTTCTGCTCAAAAGCACTTATCAAAGCAACAGTATTCTGAAGCAAAAACAATTATCGATAGCTATCTTGCTGAAAATAGTTGTAGTGAATTAGAAAAAAATTTAGTTGATATGAAAAAAGAAATTAAAACTGAGGAAGAAATAACTGCTAAAAGAGAACTAACGGCTGCTACTGACATTCAAAACGGACCCGACACGCAAATTGCTTCAACACCATCGACTGCAACAATTCATTCGGCTCAAGACGCAATGTTCTATATCAAAGAACAATTAGGTTCCAATGATTATGTACTATTATCGGAGGATGATTTTGGTAATTTTAGTTTTCAATATCCAGTCAGTACGTTAGAAGATAAGATTAGATACAACAAAATCACGATAAATTCACACGCTCAAATTGTCGAAAATGTCTTTTATCGTGATCTGCCAAAGAATCCAAATTCAATCGAAATTGATCAAGGCGTCGCGCTTGGTATTGCGACTGACTATCATAATTCGTTAGGTCGAGCTGATGCCATTCTACAATCCATCCAGAAGGTTCCTGAAGGCCTAAAAATTGAATATAGCACTCCTCAAGATAATGGAAAAATCACCATTTATAACTATCTTGTCAAACATGACGGATCAGTAGATACTTATTAAAAATCAAAAACAGCAAACGAGTTAACAGTTTGCTGTTTTTTTAGTTATATTTTTATTTTGATTCGCTTTTTCTCATCACTTAAGACTAACTATATAGTCATTTGTTTGCTACAAAAAATATTTCTTTTATCACCAAACACTAAAACAAAGAAAAAACGCTGATAACTAAGCACCTTATAAATGCTTACCTATCAACGTTCCTATCAGATGGGCTGTGCGGGGCTCGAACCCGCGACCCACGGATTAAGAGTCCGTTGCTCTACCAACTGAGCTAACAGCCCTGACCACATAATTATAGCACTGTCATTTTTATATTTCAATAGTTTTTTTATTAATTGAACTTCTATTTTTTACTTAAAAGTGTATGAATTTTTTATTTCAACAATGATCTCATCTATCATTTGAAGTTCTTTTTTATCAACACTAAAAGTCGTTTCATTGAATAACGCTTCACACGTCACAGAGATTGAGTAAGCCATTTTTAATACTTGCTTCATTTTTAAATCTTGATATAAAAAGAAGGTGAATTTCAGTAAGACATTTTCGATTTGCTCAAGGAAAAAACAATTTGTTGCTAACTCGAACTTAAAACTGTGCATTAAAGCGTCAACAAATGATTGAAAACGCCATGTTCTAAATACTTGATGGTGAATATTCCACATGTAATCGCTAAATATGGTAATAATTTGACTAGATACTTCTTGTTCTTTTGCTGAAAGTTTGGTAAAAAACTCGGTATGTTGAAACTCAGCAATGGTATTATGGAGTAGAATCTGATATGGCTTTTGACTCATTAATGAATGTCGTCTCACTGAAATTCCTCCTTTCAAAAAAATAGGGAAGAGGTTCGTAAATCTCTTCACCTTAAAATAATTAAAGGCCATCTCCCTTCCCTGTTTATTAATATACACCCTTTTTTATAAGCAATATTTTGTATTTTTGTCCGATTAAACGACAATTCCTAATGCATCGTTCAGCATAGAGAAAGACACACTAGTCCTCAGTGCCAAGCTAAGATTTCATCTAAATATAATCATTTTACTTCATTAGAACAGGCGACCCACGGATTAAGAGTCCGGTGTTCTTCTGACCTCAGTAATCATCTCCTAAATAAATTCGTTTACAACACGCAAGCATAGAAAAAAGACTCAGCATTCCCCCAATGTTGAATCTTTATCTAAAATAATCGATTTATTTTATTTGGGCCATCGCCCTTCCCCATCTCTTACTATACAGTCTTTTATCAAACAAAAAGATCTTTTCTAGTCCGATTAAGCGACATTACCCAAAATGTATCATAAATAAATGATTAAGTTATGCATGATCTTTAGTTTTCTTTTTTTGATTTGATTTACTAATTGGACAATCCACAGAAGAACAATCACAAGTTGACTCTTTTTTTATTGCATATTTGTAGATAATCCAAGCAACAAAACCAAAGATAAGAATACTTAAAATAATAGTTCCCAAGATGATCCCTCCTATAATAATTGAATGCCCGCAACAGTTTCGGTTTCTTTCGCTGGTTTCGTAACTCTAAATAATGCATAAATCATACCAATAACAAAGATGACAGCTAATGCCGGTGCAAAACCAAATTCATGTTCACCGATTATAACACCACCTAATTGATAAACGATGAAACTTACGACATAAGCAATCCCACATTGATAGGCAATTGCCAACGTTGTCCAGCGCCAATCATTCATTTCACGACGAATCGCACCGATTGCTGCAAAGCATGGTGCACATAGTAAATTAAAAATTAAGAATGAATAACCTGCAAGTGCCGTTAAACTTAGACTCAATTGACCCCAAATTTCCGTTCCAGTTTCAGAAACTTCATCTAAATGTCCGTACAGAATACCAAATGTTCCGACAACATTTTCTTTGGCAATTAAGCCTGTAATTGCTGCAACTGCTGATTGCCATTGACCCCATCCTAGCGGAGCAAACAAAATAGCAATAGCACGACCTACGGCAGCTAACATACTTTTATCTGTTTCAACCATCTCTAAACGATAATTGAATGCTGATAAGAACCAAATAATAACGGAACTAGCAAAAATAATTGTTCCGGCTTTTTTTACGAATGATTTTGATCGGTCATATGTTTGTTGCACACTATTCTTTAATCGTGGCAAGTGATATGCTGGCAACTCCATAATAAATGGTGCTGTTTCACCACTAAACATTTGCGTTTTCTTCAAGACAATTCCTGAAAAGACAATCGTTCCGATTCCAAGAAAATATGCAGATGGCGCCACCCACGAATTTTGTGGAAAAAAAGCACCTGATATTAAACCAATAATAGGTAACTTAGCCGAGCAAGGCATAAAGGTTGTTGTCATAATTGTCATTCGGCGGTCTTTTTCATTTTCGATTGTACGACTCGCCATCACGCCCGGCACGCCACAACCTGTTGCAACTAACATTGGAATAAATGACTTACCTGATAAGCCAAACCGTCTAAACAAACGATCCATCACAAAAGCAATTCGACTCATATAGCCGCAGTCTTCTAAGAAGGATAAACATAAGAAGAGGACAATCAATTGCGGTAAGAAGCCTAAAACAGCTCCGACACCTGCAATAATACCATCAATAATTAAAGACTCCATCCAAGGTGCAACATTCATTGCATGTAACCACTGGGTCACTGTGTTAGGTACAATTTCACCAAATAGGACATCATTCACCCAATCCGTTCCCATAGTACCCACTGTCTGAATTGATAGATAATAAACAAACCACATCACAAACGCAAAGATTGGCAGTGATAGCCATTTATTTGTCACAACGCGGTCAATCTTATCACTGACGCTTGCGGAAACTGAGTTTGATTTAACGACACTCAAGTTCACAATCTTATCTATGAGTTCATAGCGTTCATTAACCATGATACTCACACTATCATCATCCATGATTTGTTCTGAAACATCGACAATATCATGGATTTCAGCTTGATCCTCTTGTGTCATTTTGATCATATCTAACACTTTCTCATCTTGTTCGAACAGTTTTACGGCGTACCAACGTACACGAGGAGTCGGCACATACTTTTCCACAACTTTAACAATATCAGCTAAAGCTGCTTCTAAACGATTCTCAAAAACTAAATGTTGCTGTTTAATATCTTTATTGCGATAAGCATCAATCTTTTCTTTAATTGCCGAAATACCTTCATTTTTAACAACACTGATTGGAATGATGGGTGCACCCAATTGGTATGACAATTTGTCACAATTGATACGATCTCCTGATTTCTTCACGACATCCATCATATTTAGTACTACAATAACTGGGACACCAATTTCAAGTAATTGTGTCGTTAAATAAAGATTTCTTTCTATATTAGTTGCATCAATAATGTTTAAAATAATATCAGGGCAAGATTCAACTAAATAATCACGAGCAATTATCTCTTCTGGAGAATAAGGCGAAAGAGAATATATACCAGGTAAGTCCTGTAAAACTATTGTCTTATCAGTTTTCAATCGACCTGATTTTCGCTCGACAGTCACACCAGGCCAATTACCAACGGATTGCTTATTTCCTGTTAACGCATTGAAAAGACTCGTTTTTCCACTATTGGGATTTCCAACTAATGCAACTGAAAATATCTCTTTACTCATTATGCTCCACCTTTTTCTACTAATATCATTTCTGCTTCAGCTTTTCTAAGTGTTAATTCGTAATTACGAACGGTTACCTCTATTGGATCTCCCATTGGCGCATATTTTCTGACTGTAATCACGGTTCCTTTCGTTAAACCCATATCCATTAGACGACGTTTGACTGAACCAGTACCTAACAATTTCACAACACGGGTTGTTTGCCCAATTGATGTCTCCGAAAGTGGGATAGCTGAAGAAAGGGCTGATACTCCCTTTGGCACGACTTTAATTTTATCAGCAATTGACGCATCTAAACCTAAACGCGTTTGTCTGAAAAAAATAATCAACGACTGTTGATCTGGTTTTGCAATAATATGTAGTATTGTTCCTTCGGTTAAACCCAAATGGCGCAAATGTTGTTCCTCAGATTCCGTTCCAGTAAAGCCAACAAACTCATACATGTGATTTACTGAGCATGACATTAGTGATTCCACTTAACTTCTCCTCCTATATACATCTTTATAATAATTAACTTAGTCTTCGATTGATAATGATAACCATTATCAATGTACAGCTTTTATTTTACGAGTCTTTCTACTAATAGTCAATCAGATATTGTGAATTTAGACACTTATGCATAAAAATAAATCTGCTTAAAGTTAGTCATAATGAAAAAAATTGAAAACAAATGACCACGCCTTTCATACGCCCGAAATCACAAAACATGGTATGCATATTTTTTTTAGACACAATATCTAGTGTTTACTGATTGACTTTTTGTCGAATCACGATATACTAATATCTATAATCATTCTTGAAAAAAGATTTTCAGAGCGATGGTAATTTAGAAGAAAATGGAGTGAGTAATTATGACAGCAATTACCTTATATTCAAAAAATAATTGTCCTCAATGTATGATGACAAAGAAATTTTTAGCCGAAAAAGGCGTTGATTTTGTAGAAGTTAATATCGATAATGAACCACAATATATTGATCAATTAAAAGCACAAGGTTTTCAAAGTGTTCCAGTTATTACAACAAATGATGATCGCATTGCAATTGTCGGTTTTAGACCAGACCAACTTAGAGCCTTGGCAATTTAAAGATGAAATTAGTTTATTTCTCTTTAACTGGACAAACCAAACGCTTTATTAAGAAATTGGATTTTCCTGCTTATGAAATTGATACCAATAATCCATTCTACGAAATAAATGAACCTTATTTACTAGTCGTTCCTACCTATGATGCCGAAGTCACAGAAGTAGTGAACGATTTTATTGAGTACAAAAGTAACCAATCACATCTCTTAGGGGTAGCAGGAGGCGGCAATCGAAACTTTGCTGACCTTTTTATTTTTACTGCAAAAGACATTGCGAGTGATTACAACGTTCCACTTATCTTCGCTTTTGAATTTAATGGTACCGAAGAAGATGTTAAAAATTTTAGGAAAGTAGTGAATCAATTTGAATCTTAAAGAACTAAAAGATGTCTCATACTTTGAGTTAAACAATGAAATTAATCGCCCTGTTGACGATCAAATTCCACTTTTTAAAGATAAAGAAGCATTAGCTGCTTTTTTTGAAGAAAATGTTATTCCACATACAAAAACATTTGCAACAAATGTTGAAAAGATTAACTATCTTGTGGAAAATGAATATATTGAAGCTGAATTTATTAAACAATATTCGCCAGAATTTATTGAAAAATTATATGCCTATTTAGATGAACCGCACTTTAGTTTTAAATCATTCATGGCTGCTTATAAATTTTATTCGCAATACGCTTTAAAATCTGATGATGGCTCACACTATCTCGAAAAATACGAAGACCGTGTGGCGTTCAACGCGCTTTATTTTGCTAATGGAGATGAAGACTTAGCTTTAGCTCTTGCTGAAGAAATGATTTATCAACGTTACCAACCTGCAACGCCATCATTTTTAAATGCTGGTCGTAAACGTCGTGGTGAACTTGTTTCCTGTTTCTTAATCCAAGTTACCGATGATATGAACAGTATTGGTCGCTCAATTAATAGTGCCCTACAACTATCTCGTATTGGTGGTGGCGTTGGCGTTTCACTTTCAAATCTTCGTGAAGCCGGGGCACCCATCAAAGGTTTTGAGGGTGCTGCAAGTGGTGTTGTCCCTGTCATGAAATTATTCGAAGATAGTTTTAGTTATAGTAATCAACTTGGTCAACGTCAAGGAGCTGGTGTGGTTTACTTAAACGTCTTCCACCCAGATATTGAGCAATTCCTTTCAACTAAAAAAGAAAATGCTGATGAAAAAATCCGCGTAAAAACTTTATCACTCGGACTTGTTGTTCCTGATAAATTTTACGAACTGGCACGTAATAACGAGGACATGTATCTCTTTAGTCCGTATAGTATTGAACGCGAGTATGGGGTACCTTTCTCATATATTGATATTTCGGAAAAATATGATGAACTTGTTGCAAATCCAAAGGTCCGTAAACAAAAAATAAGCGCTCGCTATCTTGAAAATGAAATCAGTAAACTACAACAAGAATCTGGTTATCCATATATTATTAACATCGATACTGCTAATCGCGAAAATCCAATAGATGGTAAAATTATTATGAGTAATCTTTGTTCAGAAATTTTACAAGTGCAACAACCTTCAGCTATTAATGATCGACAAGAGTATGAAGTGCTTGGAACTGATATTTCATGTAATCTTGGTTCAACAAATATTGTTAATTTGATGGAAAGTCCTGATTTCGGTCAATCTGTCCGTACCATGACCAGAGCTTTGACAGCTGTAACCGATGCATCAAGTATTGATGTTGTTCCTTCTATCAAAAACGGTAATAGTTTGAGCCACACAATCGGCTTGGGTGCGATGGGACTACATACCTATTTTGCCAAAAATCAAATGATGTATGGTTCAGAAGAATCATTAGATTTCACAAATATCTATTTCATGCTTCTCAACTATTGGACTTTAGTTGAAAGTAATAATCTAGCTAGAGAGAGAAAGACAACTTTCCATAATTTTGAAAATTCAACTTATGCATCTGGTAGCTATTTTGACCGCTATATTGAGACTCCTGTCTTACCACAATCGGACAAAGTTAAAGCTCTTTTCAAAGATATCTTTATTCCGACTGCAAGCGACTGGGAAGCCCTAAGACAAAGTATTAAAAAAGATGGCTTATATCATCAAAACCGTCTAGCAGTGGCGCCAAACGGCTCAATTTCATATATTAACGATACAAGCGCAAGCTTACATCCAATCACACGTTTGATTGAAGAACGCCAAGAGAAAAAAATCGGTAAAATTTATTACCCTGCAGCTCATCTTTCGAACGAAAGCTTACCTTACTATGTCTCAGCTTATGATATGGATATGCGTAAAGTTATTGATGTTTATGCAACTGCACAAAAACACATTGATCAGGGCATAAGTTTAACACTCTTCATGCGTTCAGAAATCCCTGAAGGGCTTTACGAGTGGAAAACAACAACCAAACAAACAACACGTGATTTAAATATCCTCCGTCATTACGCCTTCCATCAAGGGATTAAATCAATCTATTACGTCAGAACCTTCACAGATGACGCTGAGGAAATCGGTAGTAATCAATGTGAAAGCTGTGTAATTTAGAAAGGATGGAGAAAACAACAATGAACTATTATGAAGCCATAAACTGGAATGCTGTCGAAGATTTAATTGATAAGTCAACTTGGGAAAAATTGACAGAACAATTTTGGTTAGACACTCGTATTCCTTTATCAAATGATTTAGACGACTGGCGTACGTTGACCGAAGATGAAAAAGAAAACATTGGACTTGTTTTTGGAGGTCTAACTTTACTTGATACCATCCAATCTGAGAGTGCCATCGAAGCACTTCGTCCTGATGTTAGAACACAGCATGAAGAAGCTGTCTTAAATAATATTCAATTTATGGAGTCTGTCCATGCTAAAAGTTACTCTTCAATCTTCAGTACTTTAAATACTAAAGCTGAAATTGATGACATTTTTGAATGGACGAATTCAAACGAACATTTACAAGTTAAAGCTAAGATTATCAATGAAATTTATTTAACTGGAACACCTTTACAAAAAAAAGTTGCCAGTGTTTATGCTGAAACGTTCTTATTCTACTCTGGATTTTACGCGCCATTGTATTACCTAGGAAACAATAAATTACCTAACGTGGCTGAAATTATTAAATTAATTATTCGCGACGAATCAGTTCATGGTACATATATTGGCTATAAATTCCAATTAGGTTTTAATGAATTAAATGAAAATGAACAACAAGAGATGAAGGAATGGATGTATAATTTACTCTTCACGCTTTATGAAAATGAAGAAAAATATACAGAACTTCTTTATGATAAATTAGGCTGGACTGAAGAAGTGAAAACTTTCTTACGTTATAACGCTAATAAAGCATTAATGAATCTGGGTATGGATCCTCTATTCCCTGATACTGCTAATGATGTCAATCCAATTGTTATGAATGGATTATCTACAGGTACTAGTAATCACGATTTCTTCTCGCAAGTTGGAAATGGTTACCTTTTAGGAACGGTTGAAGCAATGGAAGATGATGACTACTTAATCGGTATGAAAAAATAATAATAAAAAAGATGAAATCTTTGTCAAAATAAAGATTTCATCTTTTTTTATTGATTAGCAATTGCATTTAAACACTTGTAGCGACTTCTTGTTGTTTCTTAACATTAAAAATAAGACGTTTCGATATTATGTAATTAATAATCCCTGCAAGAAGTTGTGTCACTACCGTAAAAATAAATTCATTCAAAAGTGCAGGACTTCCCATATATTTTTGCAGTGCAGGAAAACTAAAGAAACGATTCTGATAATTAATTTGTTGCAGCCTTAACGTTCTCATCCAAAATTCAGCATAACGATCTACAAATAAATGAGACATCCCTAAATCAAAGAAAAAGACAACGATACGACTGATGAAAAAATCAACAAATTGACGAAAACTTTGAACCCAGCCAATCCTGATATGTTTAAAAACAAAATATTTATTACATAAGAAAGAAAATAATAATCCAGCCAATTGACCTAAGACAACGGGAATTAATACATTTGACGTTAACATTCTAAAACTAAATCGTGTGACAAAATAAACAACTGTTGCTAAAAAACCAAACAGAACATATCTTACGACTTGTTTTCTATTAATCATTTACTCACCTCTATTAAAAATACCAAAGGCTAGGATTAAAAACCCCAGCCTCAACATTTTAGAACCATACGCATGTTATGTCAATAATAATTAGAAATATTGGCGGACTTTTTCCAAAGCTTGGTCTTCAATCACGACTTGACCATGCTCTTCCAACACATCTTTTGTCATTGGTGTTTGGTAAGAGAACTCATATAAATGAGCCACACTTAAATTCAAACGTTGTTCACTAAATTTATCCATGATAAATGTAACCACCATAAATAATTGGTCGCGGTATTTATAGACCGCCGTTTTAGCACCACTTAATTCCACATGTTTTGCCAAAATTATCAATTCTTCAAAACTTGATAAACCAAAAACTTTTGATAAATCAGCCGTTTTCAAGTCGCTTTGTTTATCTGATTGATCAGAATCACCTGCTATAGTTGGATTTTTAGCCATTTGTTGTGAAATAAAATCTGCAAAGTCTTCGACTTGAGAATCAACAAGTACTTCATCAAAATTATTTTCATCTGAATCAGAGATTACATTTTTACTGATAAATAACTCTAAGCCGTCACGATTAGGTAAAACTTGGAAAGTCACCGAATCGGTCTCTTGGAACTGTTCATCGACATCTACTTCTTCTAAAATACTATAGAAGAAATTTTCAATTTGTTTTTGATTTCCCAACAAATCTAAAAAGGTGATGCCTCTTTCTGTTAAATCTGAATTTTTTATTGAGACACGAATTGTATTCTCATTAATTCTTTCCATTTCCATATCGTCACACCTCACTTTTCATATTAGTCTTAATAGCATAATTGTAGCGGATTCCCTCAAAAAGTAAAGGAAATCACCTTATTTAACGATAAAATTAAATAAAAAACAGCATGTATAGTTAACACTACCACGCTGCGTCCTACTTTACAATCCTAAATTAGACTAAATGCCTGCCATTAATTGGGCTTGTTTTAATTCAATTGCTCTTACTTCTCTAGGTAAGAAACGACGAATTTCATCTTCATTAAACCCAACCTGCAATCTTTTATCATCAATCATGATTGGACGACGCAATAGTCCTGGGTTACTTTGAACTAATTCTAATAATTTTGGAAGTGACAAATCATCTAAATCAACATCTAATTTTTGAAATACTTTTGATCGAGTTGAAATAATTTCTTCCGTTCCGTTTTCAGTCATTCGTAAAATTTCTTTTAACTCATCTTGAGCAAGCGGTTCTGAAAAAATATTTCTCTCAACAAATGGAATTTGGTGTTCCTGTAACCAAGCTCGCGCTTTCCGACAAGATGTACAACTAGGTGAGGTATATAATTTCAACATACAATCACTCCCTTTCTTTAATGTTCGTATATTAACAATTGTCTGTTACTGTTAGCTACCTTGAGTTTATTATACTATAACAACAAAATAATAGCTACCGAATTTAAGAAAATCTTTAGAAGTTTTTTGTTAAAACCCTCCTTATAAAACGTGATTATATAGGACTTTAGACCTACTTTTTTTACATCCAATAATTTCTTCACACAATAATAAAACATTTTTCAAAAAATGTAACAGGGTGTTTTTCTGTACCAATATAGTCTGTTTTTTTCTAGTTTAGTTTATTTGTTTTTTCTAGTATAATGGAACTATTAAGTTAATTTTAAAAGGTGGAAAAAAAATGAAAACAATTTTCTCTGGTATTCAACCAAGTGGTATCCCCACTATTGGGAACTACATTGGCGCGATGAAACAATTTAAGATGCTGCAAGAAAACTATGACTGCTTCTTCTGTATTGTTGACGAACATGCCATTACTGTCCCACAAGATCGCTTAAAGCTACGTAAACAAATTTTACAATTGGCAAGTCTATATATTGCAGTTGGTCTAGACCCTAAACAAGCCACTATCTTTATTCAATCTGAAGTACCAGCTCATGCTGAGGCAGCTTGGATTGTGCAATGTAATACAGCTATTGGTGAATTAGAACGCATGACACAATTTAAAGATAAATCTCAAAAAAATGGTAAAACTAGTGTCAGTGCAGGACTCTTAACTTACCCACCTTTAATGGTTGCCGATATTATTCTTTATAATTCCGACTTAGTCCCTGTTGGCGAAGACCAAAAACAACATTTAGAGTTAACACGAGATTTTGTAGAGCGCTTTAATACACGTTATGGTACAGCAAGTCAACCTATACTAACACTCCCAGAAGTTAAAATTCCTAAAAAAGATGCTGGTGGTCGAATCATGAGTTTACAAGAACCAACTAAAAAGATGAGTAAATCCGATTCAAATACAAAAGGTTTTATTTCAATGTTGGATGAACCAAATGTAATTCGCAAAAAGATTCGTTCTGCTGTAACAGATTCAAGTGGTAAGATCGAATATGATCCGGAGAACAAACCTGGTATTTCAAACTTACTAGTAATTTATTCTGCTATGACCGAAGAACCGATTGAAGAAATCGCAACAAAATACGCTGACAGTAGTTATGCAGAGTTTAAAAATGACCTTGCCGAAGTTGTTGTTGCTGTTTTAGAACCGATTCAAGCACGCTATGAAGAACTTTTGGTCTCTGAGGAACTACAAGATATATTAGATGAAGGTGCCGAAAAAGCGCAATTCGTTGCCAATAAAACGTTACGTAAAATGCGTAATGCAGTTGGTCTAGGTCGTAAACCTAGACGTAAATAATTCTCTTCTATTTTTAATTATGTTAAGATAATAGAAGAATATTTCAAGGAGGAATTACTGTGGCAGAAAAAGATAATAATAAACAAGATATCAATACAATTTTGACACAAAAAATGATCGACAATCGTACAATCTTAATTTATGGTGAAATTAACCAAGATTTAGCAAAAGAAGTTAGCAGCCAATTACTCCTACTTGCTTCATTAAGCGATGACCCAATTCAAATTTTCATTAACAGCCAAGGTGGTCACGTTGAAGCTGGAGACACAATTCATGACATGATTCGTTTTATCAAACCTGAAGTTAAAGTAATTGGAACTGGTTGGGTTGCAAGTGCTGGCATTACTATCTATCTTGCTGCTAACAAGAAAAATCGCTACTCATTACCAAATACTCGCTTCATGATTCATCAGCCTGCTGGTGGCGTACAAGGCCAAAGCACTGAAATCCAAATCGAAGCCAACGAAATCATTAAAATGCGTGAACGTATCAACCGTTTAATTGCAAAAGCAACTGGTCAAACTTACGAAAAAGTTGTGGAAGATACTGACCGTAACTTCTGGCTATCTGTTGAAGAAGCTAAAGAGTATGGCATTGTGGGTCACATCGTTGACTCTTCAGCAAAAATAAAATAAAGATACCTAACTCTCAATTCAAGTGAAACCTCACTTTGTTGAGAGTTTTTTCTTATATTTTGAATAATTGACTAATATCGTTTTTTAATCCCCCTTTTATATGATAAAATTAAGGTATCAAGATAAGAAAAGAGGGATTAATATGACAAGCGATAACCCAGTAATTTTAAACAATCCGACTCCTCCGACGAATCCAAACCACGAAGTAGAGAAGGAAATCATTGTAAAAGATAATTTTGGTAAAGACTTAGTTAAAAATTTTAAACATCCCGGCGTGGATATCGTTTTACCAGACGATGTACCTGTAAAAGATGAAGGCTCAAAAGCAAAAACAAAACAATATCCATTAGATTAACTTTATAACTAAAAAAATCCTACTTCGTTTTGAAGTAGGATTTTTAATTTAATTATTTAGCTAGTGCTGCTTTAGCTTGGTCAGCTAAGACAGTGAATGCAGCTGGGTCAGAAATAGCTAATTCTGATAACATTTTACGGTTGATATCAATTTCAGCTAATTTTAATCCATGCATCATTTTACTGTAGCTCAAATCGTTCATACGAGCTGCTGCGTTAATACGAGCAATCCATAATTTACGGAAATTACTTTTAGTTTTGCGACGATCTCTAAATGCATAAGTATGAGATTTCATCACTTGTTCTTTTGCTGTTTTAAATAATGTATGTTTAGAGCCGTAGTAGCCTTTAGCTAACTTAAGCACTTTTTTACGACGACGGCGAGTTACAGTTCCACCTTTTACACGTGCCATGATAATTCCTCCTTGAAATGTGTTCTTCGTTCTATTGTTTTAGTCATTATCAGTAACTAAAAAATTATTTCATGCGTGTCAATTGTTGACGAATACGTTTGTAATCGCCTTTTGAAACCATTGACGGTCTACGTAGTTGACGACGTTGTTTTTTAGTTTTGCCGTGGAAACGGTGACTTGTAAACGCACGGAATCTCTTTAATCCGCCACCACCTGTACGTTTAACACGTTTAGCTAGTCCGCGGTGAGTTTTCATTTTTGGCATTTTGATTTTCCTCCTCAGATTAATTTACTTATCTGCTTTTGGCGCAAGCATGATAAACATGCTTCTACCATCCATTTTCGCTTTTTGTTCCACTGTTGCAATGTCTTCAGTTTCACTTGCTAAGCGGTTTAAGACGTCCTGACCAATTTCTTTATGGGTAATTGCGCGGCCTTTGAAACGGATAGAA
Source organism: Vagococcus silagei (assembly GCF_004795745.1). Lineage (GTDB taxonomy): Bacteria > Bacillota > Bacilli > Lactobacillales > Vagococcaceae > Vagococcus > Vagococcus silagei. The sequence goes on from NZ_SDGV01000017.1 coordinate 31,025, forward strand.
GCTTTCACTTTGTCTCCCTTTTCCAAAAACTTACGAGCATTACGCAGTTTTGTATTAAAATCATTCACATCGATCGTTGGACTTAAACGTACTTCTTTCACATTAATCACTTTTTGTTTTTTACGAGCTTCTCGTTCTTTTTTTTGTAATTCGAAACGATACTTCCCATAGTCCATTACTTTTGCAACGGGTGGTTTTGCGTTTGGTGCTACTAACACTAAATCTAAGTTTGCACTTTCTGCAATTCTTAATGCTTCTACTTTTGATTTAACTCCTAACTGCTCTCCGTCTGCAGAAATTAAACGTAACTCTTTTGCACGAATGCCGTCATTCACCATAATATCCTTTGCTATGGTCATTCACCTCCAAAAATAATTAGAGAAAAAACACAGAAAAAAACGAGTCCTTATATACAGACCCGCACCAAAAAATTCACTTTTCATAAAATGAAAAAAGAATTATCCTTATCTAGCCCAGTTAGCAAACTAACTAAGGCGAGAAGCGGGTGCTTCTGCTTTATCTCAACTTCATCAGTATACATCAAGCATTTTACAATGTCAACATTTATTATTATTTTTTTCAATCTTTATTTTTCAATCTTTAATTTTTGTGATACTGTTAACATATACTATTAAAAAGGGGTTTTTGCATTTATGATTGGTAACTATTTAACAATGCTTAAAAAGGAGTTTGCTGGTTACAACAAAACAAAACTAATGAAAGATTTGATGGCTGGAATCACGGTAGCTGCTGTCGCACTACCACTTGCTTTAGCTTTTGGTGTCTCTAGTGGCGCAACTGCTGCCTCAGGTATGATCACTGCAATTATTGCAGGTATCATCATCAGTGCCTTATCCGGAGCATTCTTTCAAATCTCTGGTCCGACTGGTGCCATGGCAGCTATTTTAATTTCAGTTGTCGCAAAATATGGGATGAACGGTGTCTTTCTTGCAACTTTCATGGCAGGTGTCATTTTACTTGTGGCGGGTATTTTTAAATTAGGCATCCTTGGAAACATTATTCCTTCATCTGTTATTACTGGATTCACTTCAGGTATCGCTATCATTATCGCACTTGGACAAGTTGATAACTTTTTTGGTTCAACATCTAGTGGAACTGGTCCCGTACAACAGATTAAGAGTTATTTTGTTAACGGCTTCCACATTGATTTTCCAACAGTAATGATTGGGATATTCGTCGTATTATTTATGGTCTTCTTACCTAAGAAAATTAATGCTATCGTACCTTCATCTCTCTTAGCTATTATTATCACAACTGCTTTTGTCATGATTACGAATTGGGACGTGACACGCGTTGGGACTATTCCCACAACATTAATTAGTGATGATCACTTAGCTTTCGGGTCAATTACACCTGAAATGGCAAAAAACTTAATTTCACCTGCAATCAGTATTGCAGTACTTGGCATGATTGAGAGCCTCCTTTGTGGGGCAAGTGCTAGCAAAATGACCGGTACACCAATTGATAACAATCAAGAATTAGTTGCTCAAGGAGTGGGTAATATTATCCTACCATTTTTCGGTGGTATTCCTGCTACAGCTGCAATTGCTAGAAGTAGTGTTGCTATCAAATCTGGTGCTGTCACACGTTTGACTGGAATTTTCCATGCTTTATTCTTATTACTATCGATGTTTCTGTTTGCACCACTTATGTCCAATATTCCTTTAAGCGCACTGGCTGGTGTCCTTATGGTTACTGCGTGGCGTATGAACGACTGGGGTAGTATTCGTTACCTTTTCAACCACCATCTAAAAAGTGGTGAAATCAAATTTGTGATTACAATGGTTACAACTGTCGTCTTAGATTTAAGCTTAGCTATTATGATTGGGACTGCTTTTGCAATGATTCACTTTATTATTAAAAGTGCACACATTGGGATCAATATTGAAAAAGTTGAACCGACACGTATGGGCGTCGAAAACCCTAAACCTGAAACAAAAAATTGGCATGTCGTTTATGTAACGGGTCCACTTTTTTTCATGAGTATTGAATTCTTGAAAGAACGCTTGAAAGATATTCCTAAAGAACAGAATATTATCTTCTCGCTTCGCGGCGTCCCACATATTGATGTGACGGCTTCTAGAGCATTACTTGATTTTTATCATGAAGAACGTGCTGAAGGACGTAAAATTATTCTTTCTTCTATGAACTCAGAAGTCCTAACAAGCTTACAAAAAGCAGGCTTCGAAGAAATTGACGATGAACAAACTGTTTATCCTTCTGTCGATCGCTTCTTAACAAAACTTTTCTCAAAATAAAATCGCAAAAAAGCATCAAATCAGTCACTACAATGTGTTAACTGATTTGATGCTTTATTTTTTTATTTCTTAGCTTACTTTACGACGACGTAAAATGACAACAAAGCCAATCAATGCAAATCCTGCTAAACCTAAATAGTTTTCTGTTTCACCTGTTTGAGGTAAGACACTACCTGGTTTACCACCATTGGTATTTGTTCCATTACCAGTCGCTTTTTTCACTGTTACTTTTTGAGATAGTTCAATTTTAACACCATCATGCATGATATTAACTAAAACTGTATCACCAACAACTAAATTACCAGTTACCGGAATTTCAAATTCGCCTTTAGCATTTGCAATAACTTCTTTAGAAGTGATTGATAATTTGCCATCTTTAGCCCGAACACGGTAAGTTACTTTAGCTCCAGCTAGAGTTTTACCTTTAATTACTTTATCGCCTGCATGAATCGGATTCACGATTGAAGCTTTACGTAATTTTTGTTCTTTTTCACCAGTTGGTTTCGGTTTGCTTGAAGAGTTTGTACCTGAACCACTTGTATCTGTTGATGTATTTGTTGTGCTTGTTGGATCTGTAGTAGTCGTTGTTGTTTCATCTTTCAATGATTTACGATCTAATTTTGGACTTTCGATTAATTTATTTTGAGCTGCTTGTTTTTCAAAATAGCTCACAAATGTTTCTGTATCAGTATCCATTGCTGTTACTAATTTTGATTTAGTGAATGATTTAAAGCCATCCCCACCACCAAATAGAAAATCATTAATCACAATATTGTATGTTGCATCATCTTTTAATTCTTTACCACTAGCATCTTTGACAGTTGCAATCTTGATACCTTTTTCAGGAGAACCAGTATAAGTATATGTTAAGCCAGATACTTGTAGAGAATATCCAGTATTTCCATTTGCATATTGCTCATTTAAGACTGCTTTAACATCTTTACCTTTCATCGCTACAACTTGTAAAATATTGCCAAATGGTTGAACCGCTTGAACAGCACCCCAAGTAATACGACCTGTCACCGGCTCAATCAATAGATCTGCACGAATACCACCATTGTTTGTGAATGCAAAGTCCACATCAACTTTCTTACCAGCAGCATCTTTTAGATTTGTATTTTTCGTCATATAAAGTTGCGCATCAGTGATTAAGTTACCCACTTCAGATTCGCCATGAACATTTGTTTGACGAGAAATGATTGGATTGCCTTTATCATCAACTGACACTTTATTTAAATCAGCAGTTGCAAGCGTAGCTGAAGTTAAAGGTTTAATTGTTTCATTTGCGTGTTCAATAATTTCTTTAACACCTGCATCTTGTTGCGCTTCTGGCAATGCAGTTGTTGGCTTAACTTCTGCTTTTGGTGTTTCTTTAAAGTCTTTTGTTTTCGTATCTAGTTCACCTTGAACATCGATATAAGCTTTACCTTGAGCAGTACTTTGAACAACACGAATACCTGGTTTGTCTTTACGTTCAATGACACCATTTGTAAATTGGTGGTTATGTCCTGTAAAGATAACATCAATACTGTTTTTAGGATCTAATTTTTCAACTTTATCCATAATCGGTACGATTTCATTTGCAACTTTTCCATCTTTACTTGTTGCAGCAATATGTGTCACTAAAACAATCGCATTTACATCTTCTTTTTCTCTTAAAACTTTTGAGTATTTACTAATTGCTTCAGCTTCATCAATGACATTAAAGTCTTTTGTATGTTCCGCTAAAACTAAATTAGGGAATTCATTGGTAATGACACCAATGTAACCGACTTTAACTTTTTTATCACCTTGCCCATATTCTTTAATTGTATAAGGTTTGAAACCTAAAGGAATGTCACCTTTGTTACCATATTTACCAGTTGATTTGTTTTCAATGTTTGAAATAACAATTTCTTGTTTACTTTTTTCTCTTGGGTAAGTAGAGATAGCATTCCAAAGACTATCACTCACATTACCTAATTCTTCACGTGTTGGTTTACGTCCATCCAAAATGCGTTTGAATTCGCCTAAACCTTTATCAAACTCATGATTACCTAAAGTACCAATTGTAAAGTTCATTTGATTGAAGACTCTCATTGTTGGTTCATCTCTAAGTAACGCTGAGTTAGCTGGGCTTGCACCGACTAAATCTCCTGCTTGAATTCTTTCTGTATTTCCATCAGTTTGTTTCGCTTTAAACTCAGTTTCTGCTCCGTTTAAATGAGCAGCTAAATTAGAAGCTTTACCCACGCCAGTGTGTTTCACACCTTCAAGATACGCAGTACCACTAGTATCAATCGCACCATGAAAATCATTCACACCTAGCATTTGAATTGGGATAACGTCACCTGATGTTGTTTTAGCTTTCGCTTTACGATTTAATTCAGGCACAATTACTTTTTTACCAGCTTTTTCCATTGCTGCAAAGTAATCTACAAATGTATTTGTGTCAGTATCCATTGCTGTTACTAAAGTACCTTCAGTAAATTTCTTGAAGCCATCACCACCTCCAAACAAGAAATCATTGATGATCACATTGTATGTTTTCGCTGGATCAATTTCTTTGCCTTTTTCATCTGTAACTTTTTCAATTTTTAAATTATTTTCTTTCCCTTTAGGGTCACCTGTATAAGTATATTTTAGACCAGCAAATTGAAGTGAATAACCAGTACTACCATTAAATTGTTGCCCTAAAACATCGATAATATTTTGACCAGTTAAAGACACGACTTGTAAGATGTTTCCAAAAGGTTGTACAGCTTGGGCTGCTCCCCATGTCACATTACCTTTGTCATCAACTGCTAAATCAGCACGAATCCCACCAGTATTTGTCATTGCAAAATCAACTTTTACTGGATTTCCTTGTGCGTCTGTTAACTTACTTTCATTTGCCATGTAAAGTTGTGCATCAGTGATTAAGTTACCAACTTGTGACTCGTTATCAGCACTTGCTTCACGTGATACTTTACCATCTTTAACATTTTTTATGTCGACTTGGCCAACTTTTGAGTCGGTAATTGCTTTAATTGTTTGACTCGCATGATCAACTGTAGCTTGAACCACAGGATTTTCGACGCCTTCATTAGTTGGTTTGATTTTTGCATCTGGAACTTCAGCAAAATCTTGTGTTTCTGGATCTAGTTCACCCTGAACATCAGCATATGCTTTACCTTGTGCAGTACTTTGTACGACACGTGTTTTATTTTTACCATTTGTATAAACACCATTAGTATATTGATGATTATGAGCGGCAAAAACAAGATCGACACTATTATCAGAATCAAGAGTATTGACTTTATCTAAAATCGGTACAATTTCGCCACCAACAGTATCACCAGAACTAGTTGCTGCGATATGTGATACCACCGCAATCGCATTCACACCTTGATCACGTAATTCTTTTGAATATTTGGCAATTGTTTCAGCTTCATCTAGAACGTTATAGTCTTGTGTGTGTTGTGCCAAGACAAGGTTGGTAAATTCAGAAGTAATCACGCCGATGTAACCTACTTTAACTGACTTACCATCTTTCCCTTTATAAATTCTAGTTGTGTATGGTTGAAAACCATGTGGAATTGCGTTATCGGATTTATTCACTAAGTTTCCGATCACAATTTCTTGAGTAGACGCTACTCGAGGATAATTTGCCATTATTTCAGCTAACGGTCCTTCAAATTGACCGACTTCAGGTTTACGTCCATCTAGGATTCGTTTAAATTCCCCTAATCCTTTATCAAATTCATGATTTCCAAGTGTTCCAATTTCAAAATTCATTTGCTTAAAGACTTTCATCGTTGGTTCATCTGCTAGTAGTGCAGAGTTTGCAGGACTAGCACCGATTAAGTCACCAGCTTGAATTCTTGTTGAGTTACTTGAACTTGTAGCTACAGAGAATTGGCTTTGTGCAATGTCTAAGTTTGTAGCTAATTTAGAAGCTTTACCTGAACCAGGAAATTTATCAGCACCTAAGTACGCTGTTCCTGTAGTGTTAAGTGCACCATGGAAATCATTCACGCCTAGCATTTGGACTGGAATCAAGTTTTCTTTTTTCTTGTCTTTATCCTTATCTTTGTCCTTGTCTTTCGCTTCTGCCTCAGCATCTTTGGCATCCTTAGCTGCTTTCTCAGCATTTAATGCATTAGTTTTTGTACTGTCATCAACAGTTGTTGTACTTGATGCTGTTTTAATTTCGTCTTTTGATGAATTTCTAACCATAGAGTTTAACGTTTTACTTCCTGTTGTCTTTACAGCAGAAACTTCTATTTTAGCTGAAGTTTGTGTTGGTGCTGCGACCACTTCTGCTAAAGGTAAAAAAGCTTGGCTAAATAGTAAACATGTTAAAACTACTGAACCTGAACGTACTTTTTTCTTCATGATATCTCTCCTTTTTAAAATGCATACGCTTACATTTTATCACATCAAAACGTTGGTTTCTATACAAATTCGAATCATTTTTTTAAGATAACGATTTAAGAACTCGTGTTTGTGAATGTTTTAAGTAATTTTTACCTTTTTATCAATGACTCTTAAATTAAAAATGCTAAAAAATAAATTGATTATATAACCTAAAAAAAGAAGCTAAAATTAGCCTCTTCTTAATATTTTCATATTCGTGATTTACTTATCACGTAAATCACCAGTATTAATCACTGGTTGTGTGCCTTTATCAGTAATAATTGAGACCAGTAAATTATTAATCAGTTGTACTTTACGATCATCGGTAAAATTAATATCTTGTTCCGTTTGAATTTGTTCAAGTGCCATTTGAGTCATCGATACTGCACCTTGAACAATGGTTTGACGTGCAGAAAGAATCGCTTTTGCTTGTTGACGTTGCAACATTGCACTAGCAATCTCAGTAGCATAAGCCAAATGATTTAATCTTGTTTCAATAATTTCAACACCAGCTACACTCAAACGATCTTGTAGTTCTTTAGCTAATTTTTCAGAAACCTCAGCTGTATTTCCACGTAGCGTAATATCACCATCTTCAAAAGTATCATAAGGATATTCTGAGGCAATATGACGAATTGCCGTTTCACTTTGAATTTCAACAAAATCACGATAATTATCAACACCAAATAATGCTTTAGCTGTATCTGTCACTCTAAAAACAATCACCGCAGAAATTTCGATTGGATTGCCATCAAAATCGTTTACTTTTAAAACAGCGCTGTTAAAGTTACGGACTCTTAAAGAAATATCAATCTTTTGTGCCAATGGAACAGTAATAAACAGTCCATTCTCTTTGATTGTACCAAAATATTTTCCAAAGAATAAAATGGCTTTAGCTTGATTAGGTGCGACAATGGTCAATGAACTTAAAAATAGAATTGCAATAACTAAGATACCACCACCTAAAACTACTCGCCCAATTGTTTCATAGACAAATCCTGTTAAAACCATAAAGGCTCCAAAAATAAAAAGACCAATAAATAATATTAAACCAAGATACCCATTCATATGAAAAACTTTCTTTTCTTCTTGCATCTCTTCAACCTCCTTATAGATTATCATTTATTATACACTATTTTTACCACGCAAAGGCAGAAGTTGGCGCTTCCAAAAATCTTAACCAAGAATTTTCTTGTAATTTCAATAATGTTAATGATACGCCTGACATATTCGTTGATGTTAAAAAACTTCCAGCTTTCACAAATGAAATATTTAACTCATTCAAGACTGACAGACGTGACACATCATGCGCAAAAATGGCTAATTCCATCGCAGTTGTTGCGCCCATGCCATTAATTAAAATAGCAAATTGAGACTCTTCATTAACATCATAAAAATCAATTAATTTATTTAATAGTTCATTAGCCAAGTTCTCACTCGAACGAAACGGTTCTACGCGATATCCAGCTTCACCATGAATACCTACGCCATATGAAATATGTTGTTCAGGAAGCTCAAACAATGGTTTATTGGGTGTTTCAATACACGTTCCACTTGCTGTTGCAACGCCTAACGTATTCATTGCATACACCACTTTATCACCTATTTCTTTTAACTCAGCTAACGACTTACCTTCTTTAGCAGCAGCACCCAATATTTTATGGACTAAAACAGTTCCAGAAACGCCACGCCGTCTTTTTTTATAGTTATCACGTTTTTCTATAGAGCAGTCATCGTTAACAATGACATGATCAACTTGCATACCTTCTTCACGAGCTAATTTTTCTGCTTCTAGACAAACGTTAAGATCTCTTTCAAAATTTTTAATAATAATTAACACACCATACTTTGTATAAACACTTTTTATCGCTCTTAAAATCTCCTTTGCAGGTGCGGGTTGAAATATTTTTCCGTTAACACAAGCTGTCAGCATACCATCACCAACAAAACCAAAATCCGACGGTTCATGGCCAATACCTCCACCGCCTATTAAAGCTACTTGATTCTTAGAAAAATGCTTTTGTACAATAATATTTGAGTTTGGAATTTTTTCTATAATATCGGAATGTAGAAATGTCGCCCCCTGTAAAACCTGGTCAGACACATCTTCCGGTTTATTAATAATTAACACTATCCTCGCCTCCCGAATAAAAAAACTGAGAAACCTATCTCTCAGTTCATTTTCGCTATTTTACATCATACATAATAACAATTTTTTGAATGCTTTTAAGCCAAGAAAAGCCAACTCGCTATTTAGATTCTCTTTAATATGTTTTCATTTTATGCGGGGAACGAAATATTAAAGAGTATTAATCTAAATAAGTGGCTTAACTTGAACCTACCATAATCCGTTTAAATACTGTAGACTACATTTTTTAAAGTCAATTAGATCTCTTTTAACACTATTAATCCAGCAAGCAAACATAGCGGGGACTATGTCACTCATCAAAAGCCAATCTGCTTTACTAGTGGGGACTAGTAGGATTTAACTTTTAATTTTAATAATGCCCAATTTTATAAAAAATATAATCGAACAAGTATTTAACTGTCAAAATGGAAATTATGATAAAGCAGTCTTTACTATGTTGTTACACATAGCATCAAACATCCGCCAAGCTAAAAAATTAGTTTTCACTCAATTTCCTTAACCTTACTGGTCTGCTTGACACCTTTATTGTAGCAATGAAAGGGCTTTCTTTCCACGGACAATCTTTTTAATTTGTCCGAATTAAATGCTTTTATTTGTTATTTTTACAAAATATTGCTATCCTTACATAGATATCTTTACTTTTTTTACAGGAAGGAATTTTATGACTACAGGGGAAGCTTTAATCACAAAGAAAGTAATTGCTTATTCTTTTAAACATTTAATGAAAACAAAAGACTTCAATAAAATTTCAATCACAGAAATTATGATGCAAGCAGAATTACGACGTCAAACTTTTTACGATCATTTCACTGATAAATATGATTTATTGGCTTGGCTATATCATCAAGAATTCACGGAAAATGTTGAACATTACATCGACTATGAGCCTTGGCCAGAAATCCTAAATCGCGTTTTAACTTATTTTGAAAAAAATAAGCTGCTTTACCAGAAAGCCCTCGCGGTGACCGAACAAAATTCATTTGATCAATTTTTAACAGAACACACTCATCAGTTTTTCTTAACTATTCTCGAAAAACAAGAACAACCTGAGCTTGATTTAACATCAAAAACAAATGCTACTTCATATTCTATCTCAGACTATTCATACTTTTACGCAGTCGGTTTTACTGGCATAGTAACTCCTTGGCTGCTCGATAATTGTCAAGAGTCTGTTGAGGATATCACTAATTATCTCACTGTAATTATCCAAAACAGTATTATTCAACTTTTAAAAAATAAAGAGATACTCTAGTTAATGATTCATTACACAACCATGGCTAGAGTATCTCTTTTCATTACAATTAGTAACACTTTAACAATTTTTTTGTTAAATTTTTTAATGTAAAATCTTACCTTTTTTCAATTGATTATTCAAATAGCTAAAGATTTTATCCGCTTTAGGATAGAAAATTAAACCAAGAACAAAGAATAGAACAGTTACAAAGCCAAGAATGATGATTGCTTTGATCGCAGCTGGCCAATAGACCCCACCGACTGATTCTCTTAGTAAATTAACCGCATGTGTAAATGGAATATATGGGTTAATTGCTCTAAAGAATGGTCCGGACATCTCAATTGGGAAGTTTCCTGCCCCGGCGGATATCGACAGTACGAGTATGATAATTGCCATCCCTTTTCCAAGATTTCCAAATAAGGCGACTAACACATAAACGATCATCATGAAACTAAAGCTCACAATTAAAGCAAAGATAATATTCAATACTGGATTTTTAGTGTACGCACCTAGTAAGAACTGATTACCTAAGACAACAATTAACGTTTGACCAACACCCACTGTTAAGAATGTCATCATTCTTGCTAAAAATTGTTGACGTTTTGAGTAACGTTTTTTCTCTTCATCGTCTAAAGAGAATTTCGTACTTGCAATACTTGAGAAGAGAACTGCACCTACCCACAGACACAACGCTGTATAGAATGGCGTACTTGCTGAACCATAGTTTGGAATGTGATAGATATGTTCTGTTTTCAGCTTAACTGGTTTAGCCAAGAATTCACTTTCCGCATTGGCATCAGATTTCATTAATTTAATCACTTCAGTTAAATCAATATCTTCTTCACCTTTACGAATTAAGCCACTCGCTTTTCCAATACTTTTCTTAATATTTGGCCAGTCATTTTGAACCATATCTGTTGCCATTTTCAATGATGTCTCTAATTTTGGCATTTTATCATTTGCTTTATCCACAGTTTTCTTAACATCAGATTCAATACCTGGTAAATCTGTTTGGATAAAAGTTGATGCTTTATTCAATTTACCTTTTAGAACTGGGAAATCTTGTCTAAAAAAGTTCGCTCCCCCATTAATACTACCCACAATAAGTGGCATGTTACCATTCACAAGTTCATTCACAGCATGAATTTCTTGTTTAACTTTAGGCATTTCAGCACGATATTTTTCAAAATAAGTAATTGCAGTTTCAATTGTACCACTTGTTGCAGTTAACAATTCACCAACATTCGCAATTAAATTTTGATTTACAATTGCACCTGTGACGTTTCCAGCAATTGTTAACATATTTTGTGCCTCTTCAATTACTGACTCCACTGCACTTGTGATAGCACCAACTGGAATACTTTCAGCTTGATGTTGAATATTGTTAGCCGCATCACTTATTTGATTTAATGCTTGTGATAATTGACTCGAAGTTTGCGAAATAGAATCCCAATTTGCTAAAACATTATCTACTTGCTGCTCCGCATTTCCGACTACATGAGATAGATTACTTAATTGTTGGATTACACCATCTAATTCAGACGAACCTGTTGTTTCTTGTAAGTTTGTTAAAACGTCGATTTGACCATCAATCATACTCTTTTGGAAACTCAAACGTTCTGAAACTTTAACAAGATGGTTATGAATTGCTTCAAGTGATTCATCTGATAAATCTTCATCCAACATACCCGCTAGTTGGCCCGTAAGGTGAGCTGTTTCTTGAGACACTACGATAACAATCGAAAGTCCGGATTCAACACCTGAGGCAATATTTGGTAATGCTGTTTGAATTTGTGCAATACTATTTTTAACCTCTGGAATTAGTTTATTTGCTGAAAGTGCTAATTCATTAACTTGAGGTAAAACTTTCTGTGCATTTTTAATAATTGTTAAGCCATGTTTAGCTTCAACAACCGCTTGATCCATGGTATTCACAACACCATCAAAATCTTGATCAATCATCGCAATTTGTTCGCCAGCATGTTCAATTTCTGGAATCCTTGCTTGCGTTGCATAAACTAAACCACCAACTTTTTCAATTTCTGGTACGCGACCATTAATTGCGACGACTTTTTGACCCATTTTGTCAACTTCAGGTAGATAGTCTACGAATTCATTGGCCATCTTTAATTTTTCTTTCATATCTGGAACTTTTTTATTTAACTCGACAACTTCTTTGGTATAACCATCAATGACGTCAAGATTATCATTCAGTTCTAAAACTTTAGCTGTCACTTTTTTAATAGATGGTAAATTAGAGTCTAGATTAAAACCAATATCATTTAGAATATCTAAAAGTGTTCGGCTTGCTGTGGTAATAAACTCTGTTGTAATAGTTTCTTGCAGTGTTCCCGCACCTTTATCTGAAATCTTAGGTGCAATCGCATTTATTTTTTCATTCACACTATAATTGATTTCTGGATGTTTAATATCACCCTGAACAAAACTAACTAAATTCTCTGAAAAGTCATTTGGTAAATAAATCCCTGCGTAATACTTACCACTTCTAACCCCTTTATCAAGTTCCTCTTTACTTGAAACAAATTGCCAATCTAAAGTATCATTCTCTTTAAGATTATTGACAACTTCTTTACCGATATTTACCTTTTTATCCATCACAGTAGCTGGTTTATCGTCTGAATAAACTGCAATTTTTAAATCTCCTGTGTTTGAATATGGATCCCATAAAGCTTCAATATTAAACCAAGCGTATAAAGAAGGAATTATCATTAACGCAATCATCAATACGAGAGTTAATTTATTTCGGTAAATTCGACGCCAGTCTAAGGCATATAATTCAAATACTTTTTTTAATTTTTCCATTTGATTTTTCCTCCTCTAAACTAATTGATTCCAATCATGTTTTGGAAATTCTTTGTAATCACTAAAGATTAAGGACAATACTTCATTCACTTTAATATTACCTAAAGTATTGCTCCACGCTTGATCAGCTTCTGCAAAATATGCAGATACAATTTTGTCACCATTCTGTGCAAGTTCATTAAAGTTAGCAAAAGCGCGTTCTAACACGCCGATATCAGGAAATGAGACAAATGGTCCTTCGATTGCTTCTACAACCTCTAGTAATGTTAATTCATCTAAAGATCGCTCCAAATAGAAACCGCCATTATTTCCAGATACACCGCCTATTATTTCCGCAACTACTAATTTTCTTAATAATTTACGACTGTAAGATGGTGAGACAGACAATTTTTTATTAATCGTTGCAGAAGATGCTGGAATATCGGGAAGTTGAGTCGTTAATAAAGCAATAATTGCAATGGCTTGTTCAGTTGCATTGGTTAATTTCATGATAGTTTCACTCACTTTCACTGGTTACAAAAAACCATTATAGACGTTTAATGTCCACAATGCAATAAGAACATTTTAACTTTATTAATATCTTTTAAACACTCAATTGGTATATCTATTATACACTATAATAAACAATAAATTAACATTTTAATAGCGATATGGTATACTTTCATAAACAGCCCGTTTAAGAATATTAAAAAACACGTTTAATTTTATTTGTTTTTAGTTCAAAGACAGATAAAATTATCTATTTCATAAAAAGGAGGATGTATCATGACTAAAGAAAAAACGGATTTTTTCGCACTTAGCATATTAACAACTATTACTGGCTTTTTTTATTTTATTGATCTCATAAAATCCCCCGATCACTTTTCAAACTATTATGCTATATTTCTAATGTCATTAGTCATCACAATTAATAGCAGTACAAAAAAACTTTCAAACAAATTTGTCTTTCTTTTATATTTTGTCTTCATTTTTGTTAATTTTGTTTTAATGGAACCTACCATAACACTCAATGGTCTTATTATTATATTTATTATCTCATTAGCACTTACCTCACTCTTTTATTGCGGTTATCGATTTCAAAAGAAAAACCCTAGAAATCCAAATAGTTTACGATGGCTTCAAAATAAATTTCCAAACCAACCCTCTTGGGTGTTAGCAATAGGTGTTTCGCTTGCTCTTTTGATTCTATTCTTTAGTGTCCTTTTCTTCTTTCAAATTCAATTTGAACTTATTTTTTATATTATTTTTATTACTATTATCATTTATGAACCTGTTTCCTCAGCCTATTTTTATGGAAATTAAATATGAATAAAAAAAATAATCCCAACAATGGGATTATTTTTTATTAGATTACAAATGACTGCTTTAATTAATTCTATAGCTATAGAATTCAACAGAACGATTTCTAGTTTTAACACACAAAAAGTATCATGTTAACTTTTTATCGATAGTCAGAATTTTATTTTTTCAACTCCATATCAATATGCGGAATATCATCTTCAAGATAAACGTCAGAAATAACTTCAAAACCAAATGAACTGTAAAAATCAACAAGGTAATTTTGTGCTGAAATAATGACAGGTTTATTCAATGCTAAGCGTTCAATTTCAGCTAAAGTAGTTTTGACCAATTCTTGTCCAAACTTATCACCACGAAATTCTTCCACAACTAAAACACGGCCAAAAGTGACATGCTCAGGCTTTTCAATAATTCGTGAGTAAGCAACAATTTGATTATCCTTCTTCAAGATAACGTGTTTAGCAACACTATCATCCTCATCAATTTCTTGATAGGGACAATTTTGTTCCACGACAAAAACTTTGACACGTTCCTGCGCTATTTCAAAAAATTCTGTACTAGTTAATTCGGGTAATGTTTTAATGATTGTTTCCATGCACTTCACTTCTTTCATTTAGATTGAGGTCACAATCGGCAGACCTCCATGACGTACTCATAATCTAACAAAATTCAAGTCAATACTCAACAAATATACTAAGTCAAAAAAAAACAGACTAAACAATTCTTTAACAAATTGCTTAGTCTGTTTCAGATTAGATAATGGTTAATTTAAAATCAATCATCTCTTCAGGTAAAGTATCATTACTAATCGCATCAATGACAAGTTGTTGAATATCGACGCCCATATTATCACTTTCTAAAGCGTGATTATACGTCGTATATTCGCCACCAGCACTTGCACGATAATCATTAAGAGCAATCGTCACTTCATCTGTTGCGGCCACTTCTTTGCCATGCAACATCATTTTTGTCACTCGGCTACCCTCTGCTTGATTTAAATCAAAAGCATAGTCTAAACCAAAATAGAAGTCATAATTATAATGCTCTAGTTTAGGCGAAATCCATGATGGGTTAATTGCAACCTGACCTGCTTCTTTAACAAAGTAAGTGGCTGTTTTTTCCATCACTTCTTTTAATTGTGTACCCGTTAATTTCACTTTGCACAAAATATTTTCATACGGATAATTTACTAGCACGTCACGGATTGATAACTCTTGTGCCATTGGGTAAAGTGCATTAAATGAGCTAACAACAGCAATATCTGCTTGGGTAGCTTCTTTTTCAACACTTGCAATCATCCGAATCCAATCATTCCCTTTTAAAGCTAACTCTAAATGAGAGATTTTTTCAATATTTTGTGGTAAAGAACCAATTTTTTGATCCAAGTATTCATTTACTTCACCATTCATCGCTATTAAATCAGCAAATTTTTCCTGATCAAATTCACCTGTTGGGTGTAGCATTTCAGAAGTAACACTGACTCCATCCCCAGTTGTTTCAAGCTCGATTTCATAGAAATTACGTGCCATATTCGTTGGTTGCACAATATATGTGCCTGCCAACAACTGGCCTGGGATTGTTTGATGTTGATGTCCTGTTAAGAGTAAATCAAAATCAAGGTCACGCGCTAAACGATAGCCGATGTTTTCCTTTGTTTTCGACACTAATTCTTTCGACTCAATGTCAATTTCAAAACCACCATGATATAAACAGATCGCAATATCAACTTGATCTTTAATTCGTTCTAAAGCTGCTTTAGCTTCTGGAAAAGGATCCACAATTTGAATGCTTGCAATGTTTTCCGGTTTTTCCCAAACATTAATATATTCAGTTGTGATACCAACAATTCCAACTTTTAAACCATTGGGCATTTCTTTAATAATTTCAGGAAAAAGCATCTTTCCTTCTTTATCTAACACGTTGACACAAGTGACCGTTGGATTTAAATCGCGAACTTCACTTTCTAATCGTTCAAAACCATGATTGAAATCATGATTTCCTAATGTGACCACATCGTAACCAATTTTATTAATCGTTTCGATGATGCCTGTCGCACGACCATCTTTCTTTTGAAAATAATTGACAAATGGTGAGCCTTGAAACATATCCCCACCATCAATGACCAATGTGTTATCATCACGCTGATATTGTTCAGAGGCTGATAAAAGCCCTAATGGTTGAACACTATCATTACTATAGTCCGTTGGAAATAAATAGCCATGCACATCTGATGTATAATAAATTTTTAGTTTCATTTTGATTTATCCTCTCAACAGTTTTGCTCTGATTTTAGAAGATACAGCTTCGACAATAATAATTAAAACAAATAAGCCAATTAAGATTGCGCCTACCTCACTCCAACGATAAGCATTCATCGCAAAGATTAATGGTGCACCAATACCACCGGCACCAACTAACCCAAGAATCGTCGCATCACGTAAGTTCATATCAAAACGATACAAAAGAATTGAGAAGAAATCAGCTTTCAACTGAGGTATAATCCCAAAACGAATCTTTTGGAATAATGTACTTCCCGCGGCTTCCATTGATTCAACAATTCCTTGATCCAAATCTTCAATTGTTTCAGTAAACATTTTTGAAATCATCCCAATTGAAGCAACAGCTAGTGTTAATACCCCTGCACTTGCTCCTGGACCTGTTACACGAATAAACATCAGACCATATACAAATGGAGGAACTGTACGAATTGCCATAATAATAAAACGGAAAAAGATGGCAATCCAACTTGGTACAATATTTGTTGCCGATAAAAACGATAATGGTACAGCTAAAACAGCACCAACAATTGTTCCTAAAACAGCAATTGCAATTGTTTCTAATAATAGATATGGCACACCTTTAGCAGTTAAGCCAAAAAGAAAATCTAGCGCCGGATGAAAAATTCCTTTAAAAATATTCTTAGCAATTGTCACACCTTCGTTTGACATTGGTTGTACTTCAATTACACTCCAACTCCAGATAAATAGGCCTAAAAGAATGGCTACAATTGCAAGATAGTATCCTTTTTTATTTGGTTCTTTACTTAATTCTGCAGTTAACATTTTTTCATTCATTCTTGTCACTTCCTCAAATTATTATTTTATCTTGCAAAATTAAGTAAGTTTCTTTCTAATTAACTTACTGATGGCTTCAATAATCATAACTGTGAGTAACAGAATGATTAAAATCATACCCACTTTAGGATATTCACGCCAACCTAAGTTCTCGTTCATAATCATCCCAATACCACCCGCACCAACATAACCTAAGATAGCAGCATAACGCACATTGCCTTCAAAATTAAAAAGTACTGTTGATATATATATTGGTAATAATTGAGGTATAATCGTCATTACAAAAGCTTTTACTCTTGAACTACCTAAAGCTTCTAAGGCTTCAAAGGCTCCCATGTCAGCAGTTTCGATTTGTTCGAATAATTGCTTGCCAATATAACTAAATGAGAAAATAAAAATCGCTACTGTTCCGGCAAAGGTACCTAATCCCCAAATATAGGTTGCAATCAATGCAGTAACTAATGTTGGTAGTGTTCTTAATAGTGTAAACACGAAGCGTACAGCTTGGACAACTACTTTATTTTTGGTCATATTTTCTGCAGCCAAAATTGCAAACGGAACAGCTAGAAGGCTACCTAAAAACGAACCAACAAAACTCATTTTAATTGTATCTAAAAGTGGTGTCATAACTTCTTTACTGTATGACCATTTTGGTGGAAACATTTCTTTCAACATGGTCCAGAATTGATGGTTATTTTTTACAACACGAGCAAAATCAAATTGGGTCATTTTTAATGAGAAATAAACGACGACTAAGCACAAAATAATATAAATCGGTGCTCTACTTTTCTTTTCCTCAATGACTGAACCATCATCTAAAGTCCAAGAAGTCGGCTTAATAATTTTATCAAACAGATTCATTTGCAACTCCCTCTTCCGTACTATAAATATCTGCTAATACTTCTTCAGTACATTCAGCAACAGGTCCATCAAAAATGACACGGCCTTTTTTAACTGCAATAATGCGATCTGCATATTTAAGCGCTAACTCAACATGGTGAATATTAATTAAAACTGTTTTATTCAGTTCTTCATTAATATGTTTAAAGTCTTCCATCACGCGTTCAGCTGTAACAGGGTCAAGTGCAGCAACAGGTTCATCTGCTAAAAGAACATCAGGATTTTGAGCTAAAGTTCTTGCTAAAGAAACACGTTGTTGTTGACCTCCAGATAATTGATCAGTACGAATAAAAGCTTTATCAGCAATGCCCACACGCTCTAATGATTTCAAAGCAGTCATCTTTTCTTCTTGTGAGAATGTACCTAATAAAACACGAATAAATGGCATTTCTGGAACTAGTGCACTCATCACGTTACGAATTACAGAGACACGTGGTACTAAATTATATGATTGGAAAATCATCCCTACAGAACGACGAAATTGACGTAATTCCTTGCCTTTTAAGCTTGAAACATCAATATCATTAACTGTTAAAGACCCTTCAGTAATGTCAATTAAACGATTGATAGCGCGAATTAATGTCGATTTACCTGCTCCACTGGCACCAATAATTGCAACAAATTCACCTTGTTCAATTTCTAAGTTGATATTATCCAATCCTTTGGTTCCGTTTGGATAAATTTTTGACACATTTTCAAATTTAATCATAAGTCTTAACCTTTCTTAACCACTTTAATTTTATGAATAAAAAAAGATGAGGCTGAGAAAAAATTCTCAGCCCTCTTTTGTTTATCACAAGTCATGTTTAATGATGAATTAGTTTGAAGCTTTTTTAATTAATTCTTGAGCTTTAATTTCTGAAGCGTAATCATCATTAGTTGCTTTTTGATATCCTTCATGTGTATAAACTGCGATAACTTTTTTTCCTTCTTCTGTCTTAGCCATGTTGATTAAAGCTTTTTGTAAAGCTTCGCGCATAGCATCATCCATTTTGTCTGAATTTTTTGAAACTAGAACAGCATCATTGTAGATTGCTGGTGTTACACCAATAACACTAACTTCGTTCCAGATATCTTTTTGACCATATTCTGTTTTCCATGCTTCTTCGAAGTCACGACGAGCATCTGCGTAAACAGGCATTACGTCAATTTGTCCTGAAGCTAAACGAGCAAATCCTGATCCATATGAATCATTTTGAACTGTTGTTTTAATATCAGAAATGTTTTTCTTAACATTGTCATTTAACCATAATGATGGATAGATATAACCTGCTGATGAAGTAGTTGAAGCTAAGCCCCATTTTGCACTACCTAAATCTTCCCAAGTTAATTTTTCGCCAGCATTAACTTTTTCAGTTAATTCTTTACCTTTAGCAGAAGGTCCAGCTAAAATTAATGAACGGTAAGAAGTTGCTTGTTTGTCAGTTGCTTCTGTTGGTTTACCGTCGTTCCAATCTTTTGGATTTTCGCTATCTTTGTTTAAACCAGCACGAGTTGCTGTTAATAATACGTCAGTATCATTTTGATAAAGTGCATATGTTCCGCCTGGTACACCGAAACCTACATCTGCTGTTCCTGAAGATAATGCTTCACCGACTGCTTCGTAGTTAGTACCTACAGAGATTTTAACGTCTTTAACATCGTAACCTTCTTTTTTCATTTCTTCCTTCATAAGTTTTCCTAAAGGTTCTGTTGCTGTTACGATATCATCTGGATTTTTAGATGGAACGAACATGATGCTTAGCTCATCAACTGATTTACCTGATTTGCTATCGCCTTTCTCATCTTTCTTAGAATCCCCTCCAGCACATCCTGCTAGTAAAGTAAGTGCGCTTAAAGTTACGCCGACGCCTAAAAGCATCTTCTTCATTTTTGTAGTCACAATCACTATCTCCTTTTTTACTATTAATTATTTTCTACATTGACTTCATTATAAATCATTTGTAACCGTATTACATTAATTTTTAATCAAATCCTTATTTTCATTTGATTTACATTTTTTCTGAAATCTTTGTAGTCTTAATTTAGCATTCTTTAGAAAAAATATTGTTAAAACAGCGTAAATTCAGTGTAAATCAGATTATGTTTCAATGAGAATGTAGCATAAAAAAAAAGCAGGCTGCAATAGCCTACTTCCTTTAAAAATTAATCTTTTTTACTTTCAGTTGGTTGTTCTAATAATACTTTACGAGAAGCATTTACACGACCTTGTTTATCAATCTCAGTTACTTTAACTAAAATTTCATCACCCATTTTAAGGACATCTTCGACTTTATTTACACGTTCATGTGAAATTTGCGAAATGTGTAATAAGGCATCTTTTCCTTTAAATAAGTTAACGAAAGCACCGAATTTTTCAATACGAACCACTTTAGCTAAGTAAGTTTGACCGACTTCAACTTCACGCACTAATTCTTCAATAATCTTGATGGCTTGTTTAATCATTTCAGCGTCTGAATGTGCAATGCTGACATTTCCATCTTGATCAATATCAATTTTAACACCAGTTTCATCGATAATCTTGTTGATGGTTTCGCCACCTTTACCAATAACATCTTTGATTTTTTCTGGTTTAATTTGAATCATTTCAATCTTAGGTGCATATGGGCTTAATTCAGCACGAGGTGCGCTTAACTCAGCAGTAATGTTTGCTAAGATTTCCATACGAGCTTTTTTAGCTTGAGCTAAAGCTTCAGTTAAAATAGCTTCAGTAATACCTTCAATTTTAATATCCATTTGAAGTGCTGTAATACCAGCTGCAGTTCCGGCAACTTTAAAGTCCATATCGCCTAAATGATCCTCTAAACCTTGGATATCAGTTAGAATAGTATAATCATCACCATCCATTACAAGTCCCATTGCAATACCAGCTACTGGGGCTTTGATTGGAACACCTGCATCCATTAATGCTAATGTACCAGCACAGATACTTGCTTGAGATGAAGAACCATTTGATTCTAAGACTTCCGCAACAAGACGAATCATGTATGGGAATTCTTCTTCACTAGGGATAACTTGTGCTAAAGCACGTTCTCCTAGTGCACCGTGTCCAATTTCACGACGACCTGGTCCACGAGTTGGTCCAGTTGAACCCACGCTAAATTGTGGGAAGTTATAATGATGGATAAATCGTTTACTATCTTCAACACCTAAACCATCAATAATTTGATGTTCACCTAAAGGTGCTAATGTACATGAAGATAAGGCTTGCGTTTGTCCACGAGTGAATAATCCAGATCCATGAACGCGAGGCAATAAGGCAACCTCTGAATCTAATGAACGGATTTCATCAATCTTACGACCATCAGGACGAATTTTTTCAATCGTAATTAAACGACGTACTTCATTTTTCTCCATGTCTTCTAAAATTTGATGAACTTCTTTCATCAATTTAGGTGCATCTTCTAAATTAGCGAATTCTTCTTCGTATTTCGCAGTGATTTCTTGTTTTAAGTCTTCAATATTTGCTTCACGAGCTAATTTTTCTTCAGTTTGAATTGCAGCCACCATACGATCTTTGTAAGTTTTTACAATAACATCGTTTAAGTCGGCATCAACTTGAAGTAATTCAATTTCCATTTTTTCTTTGCCTATTTCTCTAGCAATTGCTGCTTGGAATTCAACTAAGCGTTTAATTTCTTCATGACCATATAATAGGGCACCTAACATATCTTCTTCAGATACTTCTTTTGCACCACTTTCAACCATGTTAATGGCTTCTTTTGTTCCTGCAACCGTTAATTCAATGTCTGACTCTTCAAACTGTTCTACTGTTGGGTTAATCACATATTCACCATTAATGCGACCTACATGAACACCAGCAATTGGGCCGTTGAAAGGCACATCTGACACACAAAGTGCTAATGATGAACCTAACATTGCAGCCATTTCAGGTGAACAGTCTTGTTCCACACTCATGACCACGTTAGTGATTTGAACTTCATTACGGAAACCTTCCGCAAACATTGGACGGATTGGTCTATCAATTAAACGAGCTGTTAAAGTTGCTGTTTCACTCGGACGACCTTCACGTTTAATAAACCCACCGGGTACTTTACCAACAGCATACATTTTTTCTTCATAGTTAACTGTTAATGGAAAAAAATCAACGTCTTTAGCTTTTTTTGATGCAACCGCTGCTGATAATACAACTGTATCACCATAACGAACTAAAACAGCACCATTTGCTTGTCTTGCAAGTTGACCAATTTCAACAGACAATGGGCGTCCGCCCCAAGTTGTCTTGAATGTACGTTTTTCTGAACTCATTTATTTCTCTCCTTTGATTTAAGCAAGAAACGTCGAATTCTACTAAACAAAGGTCAATTCTCAAATTATTAGTTTTGAAAACTCACATTTGGATAGTAGTGGCATCCTCCGTTTTTTGCATTTGATTAAAAGAAAAGCGAGATCCTCGGACCTCACTTCTCTTAATTTCAAAAAATAAAAATTAACGACGTAATCCTAAGCTTTGGATTAATTCGCGGTAACGTTGAACATCTTTTTTACGTAAGTAAGCTAAAAGGTTACGACGGTGTCCAACTTTTTTCATTAAACCACGGTAAGAATGGTGGTCTTTTTTATGTACGTGTGCATGTTCGTTAAGTGCATTAATTTCTGCAGTTAAAACAGCGATTTGTACTTCTGGAGAACCAGTATCTCCTTCTTTACGTGCATATTGTTTGATGATTTCGTTTTTACGTTCTTTTGTAATTGCCATTTCTTTCACCTCTAAATTTTTATTTTGGCCTCAATCTAAGTAAAACGTTGGTGAATCGAAGAACCTAGAAAAAGGTCAGACCATATGAATTTATCATACAGTAGTACTTTAACTGATTTTGTATCTAAATGCAAGATTTACTCATAGGAATTGTAAAGTTTTTTTCGGCCTCTTAACTCTTTCTTTACGATTAAACAAAAGTCCAGACAAGTTGTAGTAGATTATGTTAGAATATGTTGTAAAAATGTGTCGAAAGGATGTGTCTAGCAAATTATGCTGACAATGAAAGATATTATTCGCGAGGGTCATCCCACGCTCAGAGAAGTTGCCAAAGAAGTTGCTTTCCCACTCTCTGCTGAAAATAAACAATTGGGTTCAGACATGAAAGAATTCTTAGTTAATAGTCAAGATCCAGTTCTTTCAAAAAAATATAACCTACGTGGTGGTGTTGGTTTAGCCGCACCGCAACTTGATATTTCAAAAAGAATTATTGCACTTGAAATCCCTAATCTCGAAGATGAAGATGGTGAACCACTATTAAGTGCTATAATGTACAACCCTAAAATTTTAAGCCATTCTGTTCAAAAAGCTTGTCTTGAAGATGGTGAAGGTTGTCTTTCAGTTGATCGTGCGGTACCTGGTTACGTTGTGCGTCAAGCAAGAATTACCATTAGTTATCTTGATGCTGAAGGTGCTTCACATAAGATTCGCCTGAAAAATTATGCTGCAATTGTCGTGCAACATGAAATTGATCATCTTAACGGTGTGATGTTCTATGATCACATTAATAAAGAAAATCCATTCTACACAGCAGACGATGTTTTAGTCATCAGTTAAATTATTAAAATAAAAACGGTGTGATACTTTTTTGAGTATCACACCATTTTTTATTTTAGTCTAAATATGTTAATTCTTCATCATTGTTTAACCAAGCATAACTTAAACCGATAACAACGCCGCCACCAATCCAGTTACCTATAAAAGTAAAGATGATATTAGTTAAGACAGCTGAAACTGTCATACCTGCAACCATTCCACCACTTGCAAAATATGCTAATGGGAAATAGATAAAATTCGCGATAACGTGTTCGAAGCCTAAGAATGTAAAGATAAAAATGACAAGAATAATACCGAAAAAGCGACCAACATCATCTTTCATTTTCATTGACATCAAAATAGCCAAATTCACAATAATATTAGCAAAAACACCTTCAATAAGGGTTTGTGTAATACTTTTTTCAAATTTACCTGTTACGACATGAATCAAGAAACTATCACTGGCAATACCTTTAAACGCTCCTGTTTGAGCTAGGAAGAAACCAATTAAAACCGCACCAACTAAATTGAACAAGACGCAAACAAATAAGATTTTTAAAGCACGAGATGCTTCAAGTTTCTTACGATACATAGCGACAGTCATATACATCATATTTGATGTTCCAAGTTCAGCATTTAAGAAAATGATAAGTGCTAAACCTAAGCCAAACGTAATAGCATATAACGTTTTACCAACTGAGCCGTCAAACTTATTACCTAAACCAAGTGCAATGGCCGAACCCAAACCAAGATAAAGCGTTGCAAGTACAGAGCGTAATGCATATTTCGCAAAATCAGCTTGAATCAAGTCATCTTTTTTCTTAATGGAATAATCTATTTTTTCCATTAAATCTGATCCATGTTTCATGATATTCTCTCTCCAAATCCTATTTAAGTATAATATTTCACAATTAATATATCGTAAATTCGATATAAATTGCAATCATTTTAAAAAGTTTATTTTTTTTATTGCATTCTAATGCTAGAAAACGTATAATGGAATATGTGTAAAATAAGCAGCTAGGAAATAAACAGCTCGTTCTTCAGTTAATCTGCCTATTAAAGGGTTCAATTGTGTAACCACGGCTGCAAAAGGTGAAGATTGAAAGATAAACTGACCGAATGTTAATATTTCTAAAGATTTATTTTACTCCAAAAAAACTAATTATTATTGGAGGAATTATTTATGTCACGCTATACTGGACCAAGTTGGAAAGTTTCACGACGTTTAGGAATCTCATTATCAGGTACTGGTAAAGAATTAGCTCGTCGTCCATACGCACCAGGTCAACACGGACCTAACCAAAGAAGAAACAAATCTGAATACGGTTTACAATTAACTGAAAAACAAAAATTACGTCATATGTACGGATTAAACGAACGTCAATTCCGTAACTTATTCGTAAGAGCTGGTAAAATCCAAGAAGGTAAACACGGTGTTAACTTCATGATCTTACTAGAACGTCGTTTAGACAACGTTGTTTATCGTTTAGGTTTAGCAACTACTCGTCGTCAAGCTCGTCAATTTGTTAACCACGGTCACATCTTAGTTGATGGCAAACGCGTGGATATCCCTTCTTACGAAGTGGAAGTTGGTCAAGTAATCTCTGTTCGCGAAAAATCTAAAGACTTAGGTTTCATCAAAGAAGCAGTAGAGTCTACATTAGGCCGTCCAGCATTTGTTAGCTTTGATGCTGATAAATTAGAAGGAAGCTTAACTCGCTTACCTGAAAGAGAAGAATTATCTCAAGAAGTAGAAGAAGCATTCGTGGTAGAATTCTACAACAAATTAATGTAATATTTCATTACAACATTAAACACTCAAATCTTGTTAAGAGATTTGAGTGTTTTTCTTTTATATCAGTCATTCGGAAATTTAACATCTACACCTTTAGATTTCAATTTTTTTATTAATTCTTCATCAAAATCATCATCTAATAAAATTTCTTTTTCTGGATCTGGAGTACTGGTTAGTGGAATAGGTTTAGGCATATACGGATTATCATCTGGCATGTCAATCACTATCCTTTCTAGAATTATCTTATATACTATTATACCTTTATTTGAAAACGCTTGCAAAATTTATATAATAATATTAACAAAAAAACAGACTTTTTATCGTCTGTTTTTCTCTCGTTACTTATTTAATTTTGAATGGGACCTGATTGCTGTATCTGTGAGATAAACGGGACTTTTGGAGCATGGTTTCAGCAACAAGCTAAGCCTGGTAATAAATCAAAGACCGATTTCTTCCCAGGCTCATCTTGTTGTTCACCCATAAACGCTCCAAAAACCACCTAGAGAAAATCACCTTGTTATCGGGATTTTTTTGGCTGAGCTTCGGCATTAAGTCAATCCTGATAGTTTGACAAAAATCGTCAAATTATCAGGCTCACCTTAATGCTCAGCTCAAAGCGCCAAAAAAATCACTTTAGATTCACTGCTTCTTTGAAGACTTGGCCCATGCTCTTATCGCTGTAAATTAATACTGTTGATTTGTAGATTGCTGCTGAAACTTTTAGTAGAATGACGCATGATAAAGCTAACAGTCCAAGTGATGCTAGAATTTCCCATTGTTGTACACTGTCGTTTGCAATGCGGACAGGCATTGAGAATGATGAGAAAAACGGTATGTATGACGTGATTTTAATTAAGACATGATCCGGTTGACTCAAACTTAACATCATCACTGGCATTGCTGCAATTAAAACCAAGAAAGTAACAGGGGTCACTGCTTTGGGTGCATCTTCTGAACGTGTAACAAGTGAACCCATAAATGCTGAAAGGATTGTATAAAGTAAGACACCAAATAATAGGAACAGTAAATTGTAGCCTAGTAATCCTTTAAGAAGTTCACCTAAAGGAATATTTTTCAACATATCTTGAACCATATCTGTATCCTTTGCAAAAACATATCCTACTACACCTGTAACAGCATAGACTGCGACCTGTGTTAAAATTACAAGTGAGATACCAATGATTTTTCCATAATAATGTTTTGCTGCGCTTGTACTTGAAAGAATAACTTCCATTATACGCGTCCCTTTTTCTGAAGCTACTTCTTGTGCAGTAATTGAAGCATAATTTAAGACAATCATATACATTACAAAGACGATTAAGAAGCCTACCATTGAAAGCACAAATTTATTTGTGTTGTTGTCGACCATCTTATTGTCTTTAAATTCAACTTGGCGATCAGTCACCTTCGCTGATTTCATTAATGTTTGTACTTCTTCTGGTTTCAATTTTAGCGCCTCTGTATTAGCAGCAAGTTGTAGACCATTTAGATATTGAGTAAAACGTTGTTGGTCATCTGTCCCCAAAGATTTTTTACTTGTGTATCGACCTGAAATTTGATCGCCTTCTTGTTTAACAACTAAGAAACCGTCAATTTTTTCGTCTTTGAGTGCCTTCTCTGCTTCCTTCTCACTATTAATCTTTTTATCAAACTTAAAATCTTTTTTTCCTTGCGCAAGAATCCCCTCTTTTATCGCTTCATTCTCGCTAATCACTGCGATTTCATTGGTTTTTGACATATTATTAGCAAAATAGCCAAAGCCTAACGAAAAGGCAACCATCACGAATGGTGCTAAAAGCATAATTAAAAAAGTGACTGTTTTGACATGTTTTTTATATGTTTCTAATGCTACAACCCATAATTTATTCATGACCTTCACCAACTTTCATTTTAAATATCTCTTCTAATGTAGGCGGTTGTTGATTAAACACAGTTAAATATGGTTCTTGCGTTAATGCTTTGGTGAATATTTCTTCGCCCACTGCAGCATCAGCTAAATGTAGTTTATAAGTATTTGAACGTAGTTTTTCAACTTGTAGGACGCCATCAATTGAAGAAAGTTCATCTTCTAACAGTAATGTTTCAATTTCTAAAATTGTTCGACCAAATGATTCGCGAATCTCATGAACGGTACCATTTAATACCATGTCGCCATTGCGTAACATCATTAAGTGATCACATATTTTTTCCACGTTTTCCATATTATGACTTGAGAAAATGACACATGAGCCTTGCTCTTTTAACTCAATAATGCCCATTTTTAAAAGTTCCGCATTCACTGGGTCCAAGCCACTAAATGGTTCATCCAGAATGACTAACTTAGGTTCATGGATTAAAGTCGCGATTAATTGTACTTTTTGTTGGTTCCCTTTTGACAATGATTTAACTTTATCTGTTTTTTTACCTTTAACTTGGAATTTTTCCATCCAATAATCAATCTTAGGTAAAATTTCTTTTTTCGTCTTTCCTCTCAAGCGAGCAAAGTAGATCAATTGATTTTCAATTGTATCTTTAGGATATAGTCCACGTTCTTCAGGTAAGTATCCAATAACATTATAATCATCTTTTGAAATTGGTTTCCCGTTCCATAAGATTTCTCCTTGATCTGCGTCAATGAAGTCTAAAATCAATCGGAAAGTTGTTGATTTACCTGCTCCATTCTGACCAATTAAACCAAGAATATGACCATCTTCAATTTTAAATGATATGTCGTTAACTGCAACCATATCACCAAATGCTTTGGTTAAGTTTTTAATTTCTAACATCTTCGTCTCTCCTTTTAAAAAATATTAAAGTATCCCATTATAAAACCAATTACACCGCCAATTAAACCACCAATAATCATCGTCAACAGCATATCTCGAAAGAAAATTTGACGCTTAGCAAAGTTATCTGTATCCTTGAACGATTCTTTTCTTTTTGGATAAACTACTCTAAAGTAGGTTACCAACGCAAAGCCAATAAAAGGTGTTAACGTTCCCGTCACTAATAATAGGTTAATCATTCCTTTAAAGCCTCTTGGTATATAGTCAAATATCGAAATGAGTGGTGTAAAATTAAGTAACAGTAGTAAGAGTAACGCTGGTAAACCAAACATCAACATCTGCAAAATTAACCAGTTACTTTCTTTTTTCATTTTTGTTTCGTAGCTCTCAACATCCGTGTAAGCTGGTTTCGTACCCTTTTCGGCTTTAAAGATAAAGTAGCGTTTACGATAACTTGCCATTAAGTACCAACCCGATAGTTGATAAAGTTCTAGATATTCGGCAATATCTTCTTTTTTACCAGGATAAAAATCAATGGTTGCTTCCATTTCTTCAGGTTCACCTTTTTCGAAAACTAAAAATCCCCAGCGACTAAGTTTAGCTAAATGCCAACCATTTTCAGCTTCTTCTTTAACATGTAAGGCCTCTAATTCTGAGTAAAAACTAAGCCCTTTTGAAAATTTATATTTTCGATTCCCATAAATCATTTTTTCACTCCTCGAACAATAATTTACTCCCCAAAGCAGTCAATCGTTTTCGTCTAGCTAAATCATAGACTAATGCTTCTTTCCCCTGCTCCGTAATCTCATATGTTTTTTTACGATCTTGACTCGTTGCCAGTTCAATATCGCCCGACTTTTCAAGTTTCTTTAAGATTGTGTACATACTTGCTGGCCCAATTGTAACCTCTTCTTCTGTTAAATCACTCACTTCTTGCATGATTGCATAACCGTGCTTTGGCTCTAACAAAGTCAACAAAATCAAATAATTTAAATCGGTTAACGGTTCATTCACTCTGATTAACCTCCTCACTATTTATATCTTAACGTGATATATCACTCAAAGATATATCTTATAACGATATATTAACCAATGATATATCACTTGTCAATATAGTAAATAAAAAAAGAGACAATCTTTTCAGATTATCTCTCATAACTTTATATTTAACTAAACGAATCAATGATAGTAATCAAAACGTCCTTTTTTCATTAACATTTTAGTATTACCAACTTCTAATAGTGATTTATTGATAATATTTTTCTTCATCACTGATCCAATATAACCTTTAACTTCTTTACCTAGAACATTACCAATACCGGCATTGTTACCGATAGAAGCAACTGTTCCTAGTGGTTTAAATGTAAATGGTGCAACTGATTGTTGGTTGACTTTAGCAACAATTGCATCTGCCACATACTCTCCTTGTTTCAAAGCAATTTGAGCTGTTGTTGGGAATGGACGACCTGAAGCTTCATCCATCACTGCACTAACATCACCAATCATGAAAACATTTGGATAGTCTTTAACTGTTAAGTCTGATTCAACCATCACACGGCCACGACGTTCTTCAAAGCCAGACTCACCAATTACTGGACTACCTTTAACACCTGTTGTCCAAATAATTGAGTTTGCTTCAATTTCTTTAAGTTCGCCATTTTCTTCGTAGACCACAGCGCCTTCTTTAATTTCTTTAATTGGTGTTCCCACTTTAAATTCAACACCACGTTTTTTCAAAACATTAATTCCATATGTTCCTAGTTTTTCAGAGAACATTGGTAATAAAGTTGGCATTGCTTCAATACATGTAATTGAAACTTTGTCTTCTGGGAAGTTTAATTCTTGTGCTAATTTTGGCAAACGGTTGGTAATTTCGCCAAGATATTCAATACTTGTAAAACCCGCACCACATACAACGACTGATAAATCTCGTACGTCTTGTGATTTTTGATAATTAGCAAGTGTTGCTTCTAAATGCTTTCTCGCAATTTCAGCTGTTGTAATATTCACTAATGGATACGAAAAATCATCCACTCCAGGAATACCAAATGTTTCAGAAACAAAACCTAAAGCTACAACTAAATAATCATAGTTTAACGTTTTATCACTTTCCAATGTTACAACTTGTGCATCACGATCAATTTTAGTTACGGTATCTTGAATAAACGTCACTTTACTTTCATTAATGACATCTTTGATGTTAAAACAAATTTTTGTTGATGGTTCAGTTCCAGCAGCTACTTCATGTAACTGTGTTGACTCATAATGATAGTCATTTTTGTTCACTAAAATAATTTCTAAATCTGCATTTTTCTTTTGTAATTGTTTTACTGTTTTTAGACCTGCATAACCAGCGCCTAAAACAACAACCGTTTGTTTGTTCATAAACTATTCCCTCCAAGATTTTCATCAGTGTCCACTATAGATTTTTTTCACAAAATTGTCAATTAACTAGCTTGGTTCTCATGAATTTTTTCAATTATTTTTCTTTCATCGTTCGACTGAAATACCATAAACTGCCAACATTCACGACACTCACAAATGCACCGTAAATCAATAAGTGATTAACAAATTTTCCTCTTGATAGTCCAAACATGTTCAATTCAATTAAAATAATAGCTAAACCTAGTAGATAGCTACTCATTGTAATTTGACTAGCATGAGCCATAACTTTATAGCCCTTCTCATCTTCACGAAACTTCATTGTTTTACGAATATAATAGAACATACCCATAAAAATGATAAGAATTGATACAATATTAATAATAAGTCGCATTTAATTTTCATCCTTCATCTTTTAAAAATTTACCTTAAAAGTGTACCATTTTATTGCTAAAATGACTACTCTTCCGGTTTTGTAAAGTGTTTTTGCAAGTCTTCTGCGACTGGCTTAGGCAGTCCTGAAGCGACGAGTTCTTCCAGTGACGCCTCTTTAATTGCTTTTAATGACCTAAATTCTTTTAATAAGCGTTGTTTTCGTTTTGGTCCCAATCCCGGTATATCGTCTAACTGTGAAGCGAAACTTGTTTTACTTCTCGTTGCACGGTGGAAAGTAATCGCAAAGCGATGGACTTCATCTTGAATCCGTTGCAATAAGAAAAACGCAGCCGAATTTCTTTTTAATGGCACTACCTCAAGATTGTCTCCAAATAATAGCTCACTGGTTTTATGTTTATCATTTTTAGCCATGCCGGCAATTGGTACATCAATACCTAATTGATTTAACAATACTTTTTCTGCCGCATGAACTTGCCCTTTGCCACCATCAATTAAGATTAAATCAGGGAGTGGTAAATTTTCTTTAATAACTCGTGAGTATCGACGGTATATAACTTCTTGCATTGATGCATAATCATCTGGGCCTTTGACCGTTTTAATCTTAAATTTACGATATTCTTTCTTCATCGGTTTACCGTCAATATAAACAACCATTGCCGAAACAGGATCCGTTCCCATAATATTTGAGTTATCAAAAGCCTCAATGCGAACCGGTGTTTCAATTCTTAGAGCTTCACCTAGTTGTTCAATCGCACCAATTGTTCGTTCTTCTTTGCGTTCGATTAAATCAAATTGTTGGGTTAAATAAATTTTTGCGTTCTTATTCGCCAACTCCACTAAATTCTTTTTTTCTCCACGTTGCGGTTGTAAAACTTTTGTATCCACTAAAGCCTGCACCTGTTCTAACTCAATCGTTTTCGGTATTAAAATTTCACGAGGAATAAAATGTTCTGCTTTTTGATAAAACTGAGCAATAAAAGTAAGAAAGTCTTGTTCAGGTTCATTGTAAAATGGAAAATCAAATGTACGACGCTCAATTAGTTTTCCTTGGCGGACAAAAAAGACTTGGACACACATCCAACCTTTATCAGCTGCATAACCAAAAACATCACGATCAATAAAATCAGCATTGGTCATTTTTTGTTTGGTCATGACCATTTGAATTGATTGAATTTGATCACGATACTCTGCAGCTTGTTCAAAATTCATCTCACTGGCTGCTTTCAACATTTTTGCTTCAATTTGTTTTTGAACATCTGTGTATCCGCCATTTAAAAAGCGTTTGACTTCTTCAACTATTTCTTGATATTGTGCTTCAACAATTGGATTTACACACGGACCTAAACATTGTCCCATATGATAATAGAGACAGACTTCATTTGGTAAATTTTTACACTTTCTTAACGGGTAGATTCGATCAAGCAATCGCTTGGTTTCATTAGCGGCACGAACATCTGGATATGGACCAAAATAATGCGCCTTATCTTTTAAGACTTTGCGCGTAATTAAAAGACGTGGTGCTTTTTCATTGGTAATTTTAATAAAAGGATACGACTTATCATCTTTCAATAAGATATTATATTTAGGCTGGTTCTTTTGGATAAGATTGATTTCAAGCAACAACGCTTCTGTATTTGATTCTGTCACAATAAACTCGAAGTCCTCAATCTCGCTAACCAATCTTTCCGTCTTTGTATCATGACTCCCTGTAAAATAGGAGCGAACACGATTTTTTAAAATCTTTGCTTTACCAACATAGATAATCGTGCCATTTTTATCTTTCATAATATAGCAACCAGGTTGATCTGGCAGTAGCATTAATTTATTTTTAATTTGTTCATTCACAGTACACGCTCACTCCTCTAGCCTATTATAACACGAGGTTCAAAAAAATAAGTACCAAACACTTCAATGACACGAAGGTTTGGTACTTTTTATCTATTGATTATAAATATTGACTGAACACTTGTTCAAGTTGTGCTTTTTGGTGAACACCTACAAGAGTATCAACAACTTGACCGTCTTTCTTCAATAATAATGTTGGAATACTCATAATACCAAATGCTTGTGCAGTGGCAGGATTGTCATCCACATTCATTTTCACAATTTTAACTTGATCTTCATAATCATTTGCAAGACCTTCTAAAATTGGTGTTTGCATACGACATGGACCACACCAAGGTGCCCAAAAGTCAACTAAGACTAGCCCTTCGTTTGTTTCTTGTTCAAATGTATTATCTGTAATTTCTGCTACCATATTTATCGCTACCTTTCAAATCAATAATTAACTTATGCACTGATTATAGCAAAGACTTGATACCCCTGCCAGTATTCTGCTTACTACTTAAACGTCACAATTGTTGCGCCATCGCCACCTTGATTGCTTGGTGCGTATTCATATTTTTTAACTTGCGAATGACGTTTTAAATACTCTTGTACACCTTGCTTAATTGCACCAGTCCCACGACCGTGTACAATCGTCACTTGTGGATAACCGTTTAATAATGCGGAATCAATATATTGATCTAAATCCGCAACTGCTTCCTCATAACGTTTACCACGTAAATCTAGTTGTGACGTTACCGTTTGGCGTCCGCCACCACCATCACTTTTAAGTCCAGTAATTCTGACTTTTTCTTCTTTTTCAGGCGCAATTTTTGTTAATTGGTCTTCAGCAATTGTCATCTTAAGAATACCCATTTGAACTTGCCATTCTTTATTACCCATCTTAGTAATTAAAGTTCCGCGTTGTCCGAATGATTCAACCATGACATCATCACCTGGTTTTAAGACTTTTTTCTCTTTGGCTTTTTGTAAGACTTTATTTTTGCCTAATTGCTGTGTTTCCTCATGTTTCAGATTCGCTAATTGACCCTTAACATCAATTAATTCATGTTCTTTAACCTTAATAGAATCCTGGCTTCTTAATTGTAGTTCACGAATATCTTTAATAATACCTTCAGCACGATGTTCCGCTTTTTCAACAATGTCATTTGCTTTTGATTTAGCTTTATTCATTTCTTTTTCACGTTCTTCAAAGAAGTATTGTTGCGCCTCTTTTAATTCACGATGAAGTTTTTCTGCTTCAGCAAAGAACTCACGTGCTTCTAAATATTCAGTTTCAGTCATTTTACGTTGATTCTCTAAATCTAAAATCATATCATTTAAATCTTGGCTTTCACCATCAATAATTTGTTTTGCTCTAGTAATGATTGGTGATGAGAGTCCTAAACGTTGTGAAATATCAAAAGCATTACTTCGACCAGGAATTCCCATTAACAATCGATAAGTCGGGCTTAAAGTATCGATATCAAATTCCATACTAGCATTAATTGTTCCCGGACGATTGTATGCATAAACTTTTAGCTCCGGATAGTGAGTAGTGGCCATTACATATGAACCTACACTGCCTACCTCATCAAGAATCGAAATTGCTAAAGCCGCACCCTCTTGCGGATCGGTACCTGCGCCTAATTCGTCAAAGAGAACCAAACTATCCTTATCCATATCTTTTAAAATGCTGACAATGTTTGTCATATGAGAAGAAAACGTACTTAAATTTTGTTCAATTGATTGTTCATCACCAATATCGGCATAAATTTCTGAAAAGACACCAATTGTACTTTCTTCTCCAGCTGGAATCGGTAATCCAGCTTGCCCCATCAGTTGTAACAAACCAAGTGTTTTTAAGGTAATCGTCTTACCACCCGTATTCGGTCCCGTAATAATCACGGTCTGATGTTTTTCACCAATAAAGATATCATTAGCAACCACTTGGTTTTCATCAATTAAGGGGTGGCGGGCTTGGATTAAGTTTACATGTTTCTCGGCACTGACTGTAGGAACAACAGCCTTCAGGGCTTTACCTAGTCTGGCTTTGGCATTTATAAAATCTAATTTCCCAACCACAAAAGCATTTTGTAGAATATCTAAACGATATGGTGCCAACTCATTTGAGAGTTCAGCCAAAATACGTTCAATTTCTTTACGCTCATTGATTTGATGTTGACGTAATTTATTATTTAATTCGACTGCTTGACGTGGTTCAACAAAGACTGTTTGACCTGACGCACTCTGATCGTGAACGACACCACCAAAATGACTACGATATTCACTTTTTACCGGAATAACGTAACGATCATTTCGCATGGTGATAATGGTGTCACTTAAAAGTTGACTATTCTTGCCGCGAATAAAACCATCTAATAATTCTTTGATATTTTGTTCCTGACGACGAATTTGAACACGTAAAGATTTTAACTCACTTGACGCATCATCAGTCACATAGCCATCTTCATCAATTGACAATCTAATCTGTTTTGATAAATCTGGTAAAGCGATTAGTTTTTCATTCCATTCATACAGTGTATGTAATTCCACTTCTTCTGATTCAAGTTTTTCAAAGAAACGTTGCATCTCAGTGACTGTTTTTAACAAGCGACCCACTTGGGCAAGTTCAACCCCATTTAAAACAGCCCCAATTTCTATTCGCTTCATATGTGGTTTCACATTTTCAAGTTTAGCAATCGGTAGACCGCCTTTTAAACGTAAAATATCAAAGCCATCTTCTGTTTCTAGTAACGCCTCTTCCACTTTATCCAATTGATTCATTGGCGTTAAAGTTTCCGCTAACTCTTTACCAGTTTGCGTGACTAAATATTGTTCTAACATTTTTTTTATTTTATTAAATTCTAGAGTTTGTAGAATTTTCTTGTTCATTTTTTCAAATCCTTTCATGCAGATAAAGAAAAAGAACCTCTAACCGGTCCTCTTCCTTAGCCAATCACTTTATTTATCCACAAATCATGTAACGAAGCAGAGATAATTGGTGTATGATTGACAATTCCTCTTGCTAATCCGCTTTTAGCAAATAGATTTTGAATTGAAGGAACAGGTAACATTGCTAGTAATGTTAAAAAGATTGCCAAAGCAACCAATCCGATAACGCCCCCTAAAGCAGCTCCAACAAGATCATTGCCTTGCTTTAACAGCGGGATAAACGTTAAGCCATAACTTAGCATTCCGATAAAACGGACAATCAGCCAACCTATTGTCAAAATCAAAACAAATGCAAAACCAGCATAAAATGCTTTATCCAAGTCAAAAACGATTGCTTTATCAAATAAAACTAATTTCGTTTCAACCGTTGGTGATGGATATGGGATAATCAATTCTAATTTTTTACCTAATGCGCGGTAATTTGCTTTGGCAACTAAAAATGCAATCAAGTAGCCTAATGTATAGACCATCTGATAAGCAAATCCTCGTTGATACCCGGCATAAATACCGACAATAATTACTAAAAGTATTAATAATGTTAACATAGCATCAAACCTTACTTATTTTTATTTTTCTGTTGATTCTTATTTTTTATTTTTTCTTTTACTTGTTGGTTCATTAATTTTTGAATTTCAATCTGATTTTGTAAATCAGCTTCAGAAATATCACCATTGTTTTCAATAATGTCTTTGGTTTTTTCACGTTCGCGATCATTCAAATCATTTAAACGTGATTCAAGATGTTCCAAACGTTGATTGTTCTCTTCTAAAATATCGACTTTATTATTTAATTCAGAAATAGTTGTCCTCAAATCAAGAATTTTTTCTTGTTGTTTGACTTGAAGTGAGACAGTATTAATCGCCAACAAAATTGCCGCCTGTTCTTTACTCAAAGTTGGATTATGATCCATGAGCAAATCCAAGTGTTCATTGACTAAGTCATTAACCATCGACATATGGGATTGTTCTTCATTTCCAATGATAATATATTCTTCATTTTTTATATTCAACTTAAACCTTTTTGTTGGTTCACTCATCATTATCCCCCTTTTATCATTGCGCAGGGCAAAATCACCTTAATTATATATAATTTTTAAGCAATTGACAATTTTATCTGTCATTTCTTTTCTTTTTACAATCTTTTACCAATAAACTGATATACTTAAGTTAATTTTACAATGATAGGAGTGTCAAATTGTGACCCAATCAATCACTATTAAAGCAAGTACAACTAAAATTAATGATTTAAAAAAATATTATCAACCTCATTTAGGTAAAACTCCACCCTACGCTATTTTTTCAGCAAAAATACCGGGTGTCACCATTACTGCTTATCAATCTGGAAAAGTTTTATTCCAAGGGACAAATGCTGAGGCAGAAGCAAAACGTTGGGATCAAAGTGCTGCACCTAAAGAAAAGTCAACGGTATCTTCTTCTACAAAGAGCAACGCTTTACCTAAAGATTTTGAAAATTGGTCAATTATCGGCAGCGACGAAGTTGGTAACGGAAGTTACTTAGGCCCTCTCGTTGTTTGTGCAGCATATGCGACAACAGAACAACTGCCACTTTTAAAAGAACTCGGTGTCAAAGATTCAAAAATGCTAAACGATGTGAGCATTCGTAAAATTGCAGCTGATTTAAAATTATTTTTACCTTATCAACAGTTGATTGTAAAACCGGAAAAATATAATCAAATTCAGCCTGTCTATAACGCCGTTCGTATGAAAGTTGCCTTACATAACCAAGCTATCCATCTCTTACAAGAAAAAATAAAACCAGCTAAACCACAAGGCATTTTGATTGATCAATTCACAACTGAAAAAAACTATCGCAATTATTTGAAATCAGAAGATCATCCTGTCACTGACCCATTGTTTTTTGTCACAAAAGGAGAACAGTACCATCTAGCAGTAGCAGCAGCTTCAATCATCAGTCGCGCAACCTTTTTAGATGAACTCGATCGAGCTTCAAAAGAAGTCGGCTTTACAATCCCATCAGGAGCAGGCGTAAAATCAGACCAAGCCGCCGCAAAATTACTAAAACAAGGTGGAATGCCTCTCCTCGAAAAACACGCAAAACTCCACTTCTCCAACACAGAAAAAGCAAAAAAAATCGCTAAAAGATAAGGTGATTTTCTGTGCGCTTTGGAGCGATCAATAAGGCGAGCACGAAAAAAACTGGTCTTTAGTTTATTTTCGTGATTGACTTATTGCCTAGCTCCAGCACAGAAAATCCCGTCTATCCCAGGTGGTGAAGTGAGCGCTTTGAGCTGAGCAGTAAGGCGAGCCTGATAATTTGAGCCTAGCGATAATCCAACACAAAGCTTATCTAACCCAACCAAAAAACCACAAACAACTGAAACCTGTTGTTTGTGGTTCATTTTATTTAGGTTATTTAATACAATAATTAATTAAAAACCATACCGCCATCAATAATTAAAGCTTGACCAGTCATATAATCTGAATCTTTGCTTGCAAGATATGACACACAAGCTGCAACATCTTCTGGTTCTGATAAACGTTTAAGTGTGATGTTTTGACTAAATTGTTCCATACCCCAATCAAATGGTTTACCGGCTTCATCCGCTGTTTTTTGAGCAATGTCCATCATCATAGGTGTTTTAACAATACCAGGACAATAAGCATTAACAGTAATATCTAATGGAGCTAACTCTTTTGCGGCAGTTTGTGTAATACCACGAATCGCAAACTTAGTACCACCATAAACTGCGAGTCCAGGATTACCTTCTTGACCCGCTTGAGAAGAAGCATTGATTATTTTACCACCATGACCTAAATCTTTAAAAGCTTTAATTGCAGCTTGAATTCCCCAAAGAGTTCCACCAACGTTAACATCAAATACTTTACGATAAGTTTCATAAGTAATTGATTCAAGAGGTGTTTGTGGTCCTAAGCCTGCATTATTTACAATGACATCAAAGCCACCAAGTTTTTCAACTGTTTCAGCCACTGCTGCAAAGACATTGTCGCGATCAGACACATCAACTTTCACTGCGATTGCTTCGCCACCATGAGCATTAATTTCATTGGCCACTTCTTTAGCGCCAGCTTCATTAAAATCAGCCACTGCAATTTTTAAGCCATCATTTGAGAGTCGTTCACAGATTGCTTTACCAATTCCTTGGGCTCCTCCGGTTACAAATGCTACTCGTTTTGTTTTGTCTGTCATATACGCCATCTTCTTTCTTATTTGTTTTAAAACATCTTACAACGCCAGTATAACACTCACATTTAAAAAGCCAAGGGATATCATTTCATATTTGTGAAATTCAGCACTATCCATAAAAATATTAGTCAAAATGACAAAAAAGTCACAACTCAAAATTTTCTCGAGCTGTAACTTTTTTTTATTTATTATCCAAGTTCAATCGCACCAGTATATAACTGATAGTACATCCCTTTTTTAGCTAACAGTGAGTCATGATCACCACGTTCAATAATGCGACCGTGGTCCATTACCATGATCACATCAGAATTCTTAATTGTTGATAAACGGTGGGCAATGACAAATACAGTTCGCCCGTCCATCAAGCTATCCATACCACGTTGAACAATACTTTCAGTTCTAGTATCGATACTTGACGTTGCCTCATCAA
Organism: Vagococcus silagei; assembly: GCF_004795745.1. Taxonomy (GTDB): domain Bacteria; phylum Bacillota; class Bacilli; order Lactobacillales; family Vagococcaceae; genus Vagococcus; species Vagococcus silagei. The sequence continues at coordinate 70,432 of NZ_SDGV01000017.1, forward strand.
GAATCATAACTGGTGGATCAGCAATTGCCGCACGTGCAATCGCAATTAATTGAGCCTGTCCTTGTGACAGACTACCACCATCACCTGAAATAATAGTGTCATAACCTTCAGGAAGTTTTTCGATAAAATCATCTGCATTTGCTAATTTTGCTGCAGCAAACACATCTTCATCAGTCGCATCCAATTTACCATAACGAATATTTTCTAAAATTGAACCTGTAAATAGATGTGTATCCTGTAATACAATACCTAGCGAACGACGTAATGACGATTTATCAATTTCTTTAATGTTCAATCCATCGTAAAGAATTTCACCATTTTGAATATCATAAAATCGGTTAATTAAATTAGTAATCGTCGTTTTACCTGCACCAGTTGCTCCCACGAGCGCCACTTTTTCACCTGGTTTAGCGTATAGGCTGATATCATAAAGAATTTGTTTATCTGGCGCATATGAAAAGTCCACATTATTAAAGACTACATCACCAACAACTTCACGAATTGACTCATGACCTGCTTCATCTGTTGCTTTCCAGCCCCAACGATTGGTTCGTTCAGGTACTTCAATTAGTTTACCTTCTTCTTCACGAACATTAACTAAACGAACTGTTCCATCATTATCTTCAGGTTCTTCATCCATCAAATTAAAGATACGTTCCGCACCTGCAAGTGCCATGATAACAAAATTTATTTGTTGTGAAATTTGACTAATTGGCATATTGAGCGAACGACTCAATTGTAAGAATGAAGCAATCATCCCTACTGTCATACCACTAATTCCATAAATAGAGAAAAGACCACCCACAACCGCAACTAAAACATATTGGATGTTTAGTAAGTTCATCATAATCGGCATTAACGTATTTGCATAAACATTTGCTTTTGTTGAACTTTCGCGTAATTGCTCATTTTTTTGATCAAATTCGTCAATCACTATTTGTTCATGATTAAAGACTTTTACTACTTTTTGACCTTCCATCATCTCTTCTATAAATCCGTTAACAGCACCAATGTCTTTTTGTTGTTGACCAAAATACTTACCACTTTTACCAGCGACAAAACGAATCGTCAACATCATCAATGTAATTGAAACTAAGACAAATAATGTCATTGGAATACTAATCGTGAGCATTGCAATAATTGTACTGACAAAACTAACAAGCGCAGCGAGTAGGCTTGGAATGCTTTGCGAAATCATTTGCCGCAAAGTGTCGATATCATTTGTATAGTGACTCATAATATCACCAAATGGGTTTTGGTCAAAGTAACGAATTGGCAATTGTTCCATCTTACCAAATAAACGATTTCGAATGCCTTTTTGTGTTCCCTCGCTGACAGTTACCATAATTAGGTTATACCCTAAACTAGCCAGAATACCTGTCGCATAAATAAACGCCATCGTAATCACTGCTTTTAATAAACCACTAAAATCTCTCGAATGAGAGGCCAACATTGGTGTAATGTGTTGATCAATCACAACTTGTAAAAAGAGTGACCCTTTCACGTTCGCAAATGCTGTCACTAAAATAAGTAAAACAACAAGGATAAAACGCCACTTGTATTCAGACAACATGAGTTGAAGAACACGTTGTAAAGTTTTTAAAGGCTGTTTTTGATTATCCTTCTTCATGTTGACCAAATCCTTTCTGTTGTGAAGCCTGAACTTCTTGATAGATTTCATTTGTTTGCATTAATTCTTCGTGTGTACCAATGCCATTAATTTGACCTTTTTCAAGGACGATAATCTTATCAGCATCTTGAATTGAACTAATTCGTTGCGCAATGATAAACGTTGTTGTACCTGGAATTTCTTCTTTCAAACCTGAACGAATAAAATAATCTGTTTTTGTATCAACAGCACTTGTAGAATCGTCCATAATTAATATTTTTGGTTTCTTAAGCAGCGCTCTCGCAATTGTCAAACGTTGCTTTTGACCACCAGAAACATTTGTTCCACCTTGAGTTAGAACGGTCTCATATTTATCTGGTAATTCTTGAATAAAGCTATCAGCTTGTGCTATTTTAGCAACACGTTCGATTTCTTTATCTGTCGCTTCGCTATTGCCCCAACGTAAATTTTCCTTTATTGTACCTGAGAATAATACATTTTGCTGCAAGACCATCGCAACAGCATCACGTAACGCTTCAATATCATATTCGCGGACATCACGACCGCCAACTTTTACAGCGCCACACGTCACATCATAAAGTCTTGGAATTAGCTGAACCAGTGTTGATTTAGCACTACCTGTTCCACCAATAATTCCAACAACTTCGCCAGGTTCAATCCTAAAATTAATATCTCTGAGGACATTTTTTTCGTCACGTCCAACATAACTAAAGTTAACATTTTCAAAAGAAACAGAACCATCAGGAATTTCCATGACAGGATTTTCTAGATTGGTTAAAGTACTTTCTTCATTCAACACTTCTGTAATACGACGTGCTGAAGTTCTTGATATCATCATCATGACAAAGACCATTGATAGCATATTTAAACTAATTAAAATTTGCCCAACATAAGTAAACATACTCACCAATTCACCAGTCGACATTTGACTTGTGACCACAAGCTTAGCTCCGACCCATGAAATTAAAAGCATTGCAGCGTTCATACTAAATTGCATCAATGGACCATTCGTCGCGACAATCCGTTGCGCTAGTGAAAAGTTTTTAAACATATCTTCCGATACATCTTCAAATTTTTCTTTCTCATGGTCTTCACGTACAAATGATTTCACAACACGAATTCCTTGTAAGTTTTCTTGAACCACTTTATTTAAGCGGTCATACATTTTAAATACACGGTCAAATACTGGGAATGCAAAACGAATCATTAAAAATAAACCAATCGCTAATATTGGAATAATATAAAGAAACGTCATGGCAAGCGTTGAATTAATTCTAAACGCCATCATTAATGAAAAAATAAACATTAACGGACTACGAATCAAAATACGAATAATCATTTGATAAGCATTTTGGACGTTTGTCACATCGGTTGTCATTCTCGTAATCAAACTTGAATTTGAAAATTTATCAATATTTGCAAACGACAACTCTTGGATATGTCCAAACAGTGTTTTTCTTAAATTTTTTGCCAAACCTGATGAGGCAATTGCTGCATAGCGACCCGATAATGCACCAAAAATTAACGCGACAATTGCAAGTGCAACTAAAATACCACCATAGTATAAAATTTTGTTCATATCACCCTTTTCAATTCCTTGATCAATTAGTAAAGCCATAATTAATGGAATAATGATATCTAATACAACTTCTAAGGTGACTAAAACGGGCACAATCAGACTGACTTTTTTATATTCTTTGACTTGTCCTAAAAGTGTTTTGATCATATGGTTTCCTCCTCTTTCATATTCTCAATCATTTTTTCGGTAACTGAATAAAACATCTCAATCTCACTCTCTGACAAGTTTTTTGCGAGTTGACGATTTAATTCTCCGAACGCTGTTTTCGTTTTTTGAAAATATTCTTCTCCCTCTGCTGTTAAGATGATTTCCTTCAAGCGCATGTCTTTTTGATTTGCGACACGCTCAATTAAACCAATATTTTCCATTTGACTTAAATTTTCACTGGCTGAAGAACGACGAATATTAAACCAGTTTTCCAAATCCTTTTGAAAAATCGGTTCGGTTTGTTTACCAATATGATGAATAAAAAATGTTTGCATTGGTGAACAATGATCAGGGAAATGATGGATCAAATAGCGATTTGTAAAACGAAAATGTTCGTTTGATAATTTTTTTATTTCACGTCCAAGACTCTTCATGTCAACATTCCTTTCGCAAAATAGTTAGTTACCTAACTATTTTCAACTAAATAAAAATAATTGTCAACTCTTTTGAACGAAAAAAAGACTAAGTTTAAACAGTAAACGTTTTCCTTAGTCTTCTTCGATTTTAATTATGCTACCTTAGTAATCTCATTGTATAACTTTTTAAAATAGAACGTGCGCGCAATGAGATAATAGATGGTTTGAATCAGTAAAAAGATACCTAAAACAATTGGTGCCATTATTTGTAATGGTTGAGCAAATAACGCATACATCGCGGTTAGTGCAACTAAACCATGACAAACTGAGACAACCATTGGTGTAAAGAAGAGAATTCCAATTTGTTGGTACACAACTTTCTTCATTTCCTTCTTGCTGAAACCTAATTTATAGACCGTTAAGAATTTTTCTTTATCAAGCGGCATATCACTATATAAACGGAAGTAAAGAAAACTTCCTGCAGAGATAAAGAAGACAAGTCCAATAAAGAAACCGACAAACAAAATTGGCCCAAATTGACGATTGATCATTTCACGCCCAAATTCTTTAACTTGAATGTCATGATTTTCTTGAAGCTCCTCACCTAATTTTACAAGGGCAGCTTCTTGTCCCTTTGCAACTGACCATTGATACGTTTTCGAAATCGGAGCTTTATCAGCCTTTTGCAAAGTATCATATTCCTGATCTTTCACAATGACAAGTGGTAAACCTGAACCAAGTAAATTGTATTTCACACGCTCAGTTTCTAACTCATGATCTTTTTTATCTGATAATTGAATACTTTTAACTTGTTTTTCATTCATTGAATCCATTTGAGACTTATCAAGAGACGTTTCGACTAACACAGGCTTTTCACCCACTTTAACAGTTAATTCGTCCACTTGTTTGGCCACACGATTATAATCAGACTCTTTAACTAGGCTAACTGAACGATCTTGGTCTGGGCGAACAAGGTGCGTAAAATATGCCAGTTCAATCGCTTCAGCATTAATTTTATTTTTTTGAATCGCTTCTTCGATTAAAGCCACACTCTTCTTTGTTTCCTCTGGTTTATCATCCGAAACATATAATGAAATATCATACGGTGTTGCATCAATGCCTTTAAAAATCATCTCTTTAAAACCAACTAATGTTCCAATGGCAGAAAAGGCAACTGTTGAAATGACAGTTACTAAAAAGAATGCTTTGGCATTATCCTTCATTCTAAAATTTAAATCAGAAAAAACCAGTAAGTTTGTTTTTTTCCAGAACCATTTTTTATTCTTTTGTAGACGATTGACAGCAAATACGCTAAATTGACTAAATAAAAAGTTGGTTCCTAGGATGACTAAAACAATAACTGGAATCATCGCAAATATTACCTGCGGGCCTTTTGCAATTAAAGCTATCGCATAACCAATGCCAATCAACAGAACAGCCAATGTTACTTTTAATTTTGATAATTTCAGTTGACCTTTACCTAATTCAGAACTTTTTAAGAGTGTTTGCACATCTAATTTTGGTACTTTGAATTGCACAAAAAACGAGATGAAACCAAACAGTACTAAAAATGAAGCTAAGGTAACCCAAATGGCTTTCAATGGAAAGTACAGGTTAAAATCTAGGCCTAAAAGTTGATTACTCAACAAAATTAACACTTGTGAAAATCCAATTCCCACAATAATACCAAATATAGTTGAGAAGAAACCAACAATCATGTTTTCTTTCACGATCATTTTTTTCAATTGTTTAGGTGACATACCTTGAATCAATAATAAGCCAAATTCCTTTTTCCGTGACTGAATAAAAATATCAACTGAATTCCAGACAAAGAAAAACGAAAAGATATAGATGATAATAGCTGAAGCCAGCATTCCTGTTTTCACACTATAGTGTAAATCTGCTGTCAGACTAGGGTGATACGCAAATGCGCTAAAGGTAAAGAAACTCATAACGGTCGATAAAACACTTAAGAAATATGCTAAGTATAAACCCTTATTCCTCATCGTATTTCTTAAAACAAATTGATTAAAGTTCATTTTGAGCACCTTCAATCTCTTTTAGTGCAATTAAAATATCATCATAAAAAGCTTCACGCGTTCCATTTTGATAGATTTCTTTTACCAGTTCACCATCTTTAATGAAAACAATTTTTTTACAATAACTTGCTGCAAAAGGATCATGGGTTACCATTAAAATCGTTGACGCTTCTTTTTGATTTAAATCTTCAAGTAATCCCATTACATCTTTGGAAGATTTTGTATCTAAATTTCCAGTTGGTTCATCCGCTAAAATCAATTTAGGCTCATGAATCATGGCTCTCGCTATTGCAACACGTTGTGCCTGTCCACCTGATATCGTTGCAATTCTTTTTTTAAGTAATTCACTAATACCTAAACGTTCCGCAATGATGTTTAATTTTTTTGTCATCACGCTAATTTTTTCACCATCTAATGTTAACGGTAAAATGATATTCTCTTCAACAGTTAATGTGGGCATGAGATTAAAATTTTGGAAAACAAAGCCCAATTCATTTCTTCTAAATTTTGCTAATTCTTCTGAATTTAATTTTGCTGGTTCTTTACCGCCTAAAATAACTTTCCCCGAAGTTGGTGTATCTATTGTCCCAATTAAGTTTAAAAGCGTTGATTTCCCGCTTCCTGAAGGTCCCATAATGCCAACAAATTCACCTTCTTCTACTTCTAAGTCAATTGACTTCAAGGCTTGAAATTGCAACCCTTCGTTATATATTTTTGAGACATTTTTAATTTCTAACATGTAAACTCCCACTTTCTTTTTCTCTTTCCTCGTTGATTTAAGTCTAGCAAAGCTCAGGATTTTTAGCATAGGTCCCAAGGAGGAGAAACATCTTATCAATTAGTCTGAACTTATATGATATAATTTAACTAATACAAAAGGGGGTATTTCAATGTTTAAAGAATACGGTGCCCTAAGCACCGCTGTTTATAACATCACAAAACCTATCGGAAAAAGTCTTGATGGCGATTTAGAGTTTTATTTAGATCAATTAACAAATGTTGATGGGCGCATTCTTGAAGCAGGGGTTGGAACAGGTAGACTTCTTATCCCATTCGCAAAAGAAGGCTATACTATTGACGGGGTTGATTTATCTGAAGATATGTTGACACAATGTCTTAAGAACCTCAATAAACACCAAGTAGAAGCAAAAATTTTTCAACAAGATTTATTAACTCTTGATTTAGAAAACAAGTACAATTCAATTATTATGCCTACTGGCAGCTTTTGTTTAATTTCTAAAGAAAAAATACTCACTTTACTTAAAAACTTTTATGATCATTTAGATTTAGATGGTCAACTCATCTTTGATATCGAGTTACCACTTGATTTCAAAGAACAAGCACATACAACTCAACTTTTCACTCTTTCTCAAAATACGAGTATTCTATTCTCAAGTACGAGTGAGTCGATTGATTGGTTTGATCAAAAAACAAGTTACTTACATCGTTATGAACTTTTCGAAGATGGTGTCTTAACACAAACTGAGCTTTCACAATTCACACTTTATTGGTATAGTATCCAAGAAATTATCTATGCTTTAGAAAAAGTCGGTTTTACATCAATTGAATGGATCCGTGGTTATGGAATTAATCCTGATTCATCTTTATTAACTTTTAGGGCAAAAAAATAGAACATAGGAAAGGGACTGTGACAAAAATACGTCACAGTCCCTTTACAAACTAAACGGTGTCACAGAAGTAGCTTCTTCGAAAATAAGCCCAACACTTCTGTCACAACTTCATCTTTCTTTTCAGCTCAATCAATTATCCAGCAATAACTCCATTTGGTACAGGTTTTTCTGGAACAGCTAAAACTGGTAAAATCCCGCTTTCATACCCAATATCAAAAAGCATACCATGTGACGCAATACCAAACATCTCTTTTGGCGCCAAGTTGACAACAAATAATGCTTGCAACCCAATAATTTCCGCAGGATTCTTACGCTCTTGTTTCATACCAACCACAATCGTCCGCTCAAAATCAGCAAAATCAACTGTTAATTTAACTAACTTATCTGATTTAGGAATATCATCAACTGCTTTAATTTCACCCACGCGGATATCAACTTTTGTTAGGTCAGAAAATGAAATTTCTGGTTTAATCTCTTTCATCGCTTTTTGCCTCCGATTTAATTAATCAATAATGGTTAATTCTTTAGGATAATGATTTAATACTTCACAGCCATCTTCAGTTGCAACGACTAAATCTTCAATTCTCACACCAACTTCTCCTGGAAGATAAATACCTGGTTCAATTGAGAAAATCATACCTGGTTTAACCAGTGCATGATTAGCGGCTGAAACGTCACCTGCTTCATGACACTCGATACCAATAAAATGTCCCGTACGATGTGTAAAATATTCACCATAGCCTTTTTCAGTGATGTAATCTCTTGCTGCTGCATCAATTTCTTTAAACGAAACGCCTGGTTTAACTTTGGCAATCGCACGTAGATTAGCTTCTAAAACAGTTTCATAAACTTCACGACTCTTCTCTGAAACATCTTTATAGAAAAATGTTCTGGTCATATCTGAACAATAACCATCCTTCACACCACCGATATCAATAATAATACTATCGCCAGTTTTTACAATTGAATCATCATTCAAATGATGCGGATCAGCACCGTTTGCCCCATAAGCAACAATCGGATCAAACGAAAAACCAGAATTGCCTAATTCTTCATAAATGGCTGCTAATTCTTTGGTCATTGCCAATTCAGTTAATTTTTTTGGTACTAATTTTTTCAAACGATCAATTGCTTCATCATTGTCTAAAGATACTTGACGCATTTTTTCGATTTCATCAGCTGATTTGATACTGCGGATATCATCAGTAATTTTTGAACTAATATCAAAATTTGAAACAGGTTTGTCTACTCGTTTCATCAAATCTAATAAAAAGTGGGCTGCCCAGTTCTTATCAACTGCAATTTGTTTTTCTGTATCTAATTGTGCAATTAAACCTAACATGCCAAATCCTTCATCTGTATCATCAACTTTAACAATCGGCATGCCTAACTCTTGTTCTGAAACTGGAAATAGTCGATTAATTACAGCAACATGGTTACCGTCTTCCTTTAAGATAAGTGTTGCGAGTCGCTCACCTGGTTCAATCTCAATATTAGTCAAATAAAAAATTGTAGCCGGATCAGAGACCAATAACTGAGGCATTTTTCTTTCCTTCATCTCTGCTAAAACTTTCCTCATTCTCTCTTGGTTCACACAAATCATTCCTTTCCGTTCATCTCACTCCATTATACTTGATTACCCTTAGAAGCGTCTAGGGAGGATTTAATAATACTTTGTTATCCTAAGATGTTATTTTTTCGAAATAAAGAGTACACAAATATAATAAAACCGTGCATGAAAACGCTGCTTTTAAATTTGTACTTCACTTTATTTTTATTTATGTTATAATATGAAAATACTACGATTTTCGTACCATTAATGGAAACGATCGGCGAGGAGTGAATTCAATGCAAGAAGAAAATAGAATTCAATTTGATTGGCAAGGACAACAATTTGAAGGCTTTATCGAAAAAGAGTATGATCATTCAGTTTTAGTCAACGTTAGCAATCCAAACGCAGAATTACAAGATAAATATCTTGGTAGGATTGTTATCAGTAAGAAATCGTATCAATCAATTATTAACTAAAATTCAACAAAAACAAAAAACTTTTGATTCTAAAAAAATCAAAAGTTTTTTTATTTATTTTTGTTTATAACCTGATAAGAAATATTTTAAAGCATCTGTACTTTCTTTTAGGTCTTTAACTTCTGGCAAATATACAATTCTAAAATGGTCTGGCGTATTCATGTTAAATCCTCGGCCATGAACTAATAAAATATGATGTTCATGTAAAAAATCTAAAACAAATTTTTCATCATCATAAATATTGAATTTTGACACATCTAATTTTGGAAAAATATAAAAGGCAGCTTTCGGTTTAACAAAGGATATTCCTGGAATATCTGCAAGTGCATTAGTCACACATTCACGTTGTTCATAAATGCGGCCACCAGGCAATAATAATTCATCAACACTTTGGTAGCCACCTAAAGCGGTTTGAACAATTTGTTGTGATAACACATTTGAACAAAGACGCATTGAAGCAAGCATATTCAAGCCTTCAATATATCCTTTAACATGTCTCTTCTCACCACTCAATACCATCCAACCCACTCTAAAACCAGCAACACGATGAGATTTCGATAACCCATTGAATGTTACAACACATACATCCGGAGCTAAGCTTCCAATTGAGATATGCTCCAAACCATCCATCACTAAACGATCATAAATTTCATCTGAGAAAATAATCAATTGATTCTCACGGGCAACTTCGACAATTTCTTCAAGTAATTCTTTAGGATATAAAGCACCAGTTGGATTATTAGGATTAATTATGACAATTCCCTTTGTTCGTGAGGTGATTTTTTTCTTGATATCATCAATATCTGGGTACCATTCTGCAGACTCATCACAAACATAGTGAACGGCATTCCCACCTGATAAAGTAACTGCAGCCGTCCAAAGTGGATAATCAGGCATTGGCACTAAGACTTCATCTCCACTGTCAATCAGTCCTTGCATTGACATCATAATTAACTCACTTACACCATTACCAGTATAAATATCATCAATCGAAACATTTGGCAAACCTTTTAACTGACAATATTGTTGAATTGCTTTACGCGCTGCAAAAATACCCTTAGAGTCAGAATAACCTTCAGAATCACGTGCGTTCGTAATTAAATCAGCAATGATTTCATTAGGTGCTTTAAATCCAAAAGCTGCCGGATTTCCTGTATTTAACTTTAACACATGAATGCCTTGTGCCTCCATTCGATCAGCTTCTTCAAGTACTGGTCCCCGAACATCATAACTTACATAATCCAATTTGGTTGATTTATTATAGTGTTTCATTAATTCCCCTCCAAACAATTATTTTTTCAAATTTACCTTTTATTAAAACTAAAAACAAGTTCTTTTTTGTTTATTTAGATAAAATTTTACTTTTGCCAATATATCGTGGCTTCACAAGATAATTGATCCTGACTATTAACTTGATGTTTAGTTGCTAAAAATTCAACTTCTTCGACTAGTTCATATTCACTCACAACCATTTCACCATAACGGACTTCCTTATTGAAGTTTAAAACAATCTTTTCCGGAACGTGTTCCTCTAAGAATGATCGATCCAATACATCAAAAAGCCAACTAAAGTACACAGCATTATTTACATGTTGATTTGCATCTAAATCATAGAAACGTACCCGATAATCTTTGCTTTCTGTTGCTTTTTCAAATGGCAACAATGGTGTTGGGCGTTTGATTTTCTTAATTTTTTCCGATTCAAACGGTGCGAGAACTTCATCTCTCACACTTGCTATTTTTCTTGTTTCAAAGTCCATTAACGCAAAGACGGACTCAATGAAGACACATTCAGCACCCGACTCATCAAAAATCCAAAAATTTCGATAACAGAAAAATTTATTATAGCTTTCAGCTTCTGTTTGAACAGTCACGGTTTCACCCTGTTCAGGCAAACGGGAAATCGTGATTTCATAATGGGTAATAATCCAACCTAAACCTAATTTCTCAACATCTTCTTCACTAACACCCAATTGTTCACTTTGAACAGTCGAACACGATACTGCTAATTTGATTAATGTTGGAATTGTTAAACGTCTTTTTGCATCACACTCATAAAATGGAATTGTGTGAGTTTCTCTAAATTTTTTTCCCATAAAAAATACGGCCTCCTTCAATACTGCTTTTTAAAGTATAGCACATTTTTTTTTCGCATTTACAACATAACAAGGTTAAATAATATAGTTTTTATTACTTTAATCTGAATCAATTGATTTATCAAGCGTTTAAAAGTAGAATAGAGTCTATTGGGATTACCCCTATGATTAAATTTAGAAAGTTGGTAACGTTATGACGCACGAAAATCATGCTCTTTTTATCATCTTCGGAGCAACTGGTGATTTAGCGAAGAGAAAACTATATCCTTCACTTTTTCGTCTCTATCGAAAAAAGAACATTCAATCACACTTTGCTGTTATTGGAACAGCCCGAAGTACTTGGACACACGAACACTTTAGAGAAGTTGTAACTGAATCCATCAATAGTCTTCACCCGACTAAACAAGAATTAGATGAATTTATTAATCATTTTTATTATCAAGCACTAAATGTTGCGAATACTGACGAATATGTTTCCATTCAAGAATTGGCTGAGTCCTTAGATGAGACTTACCACTTAGAAGGTAATCGTATTTTTTACCTTGCCATGGCACCTCAATTTTTCGGTACCATTTCGCAGCATATTAAATCTGAAGGTATCATGTCTGAACATGGCTTTAATCGATTGATCATTGAAAAACCATTTGGTGTTGATCATACTTCAGCTACACAATTAAATGAAGAAATTTCTGCTGTATTTGATGAAAAACAAATTTTCAGAATCGATCACTACTTAGGTAAAGAAATGATTCAAAATATTGCAGCAGTTCGCTTCGGTAACAATATTTTCGAATCGCTTTGGAATCATGCCTATATCGATAATATTCAAATCACATTAGCCGAAAGCTTAGGCGTTGAAGAACGTGGTGGCTATTATGATAAAAGTGGTGCTCTTAAAGATATGGTTCAAAACCATATTTTACAAATTGTTGCCTTACTCGCAATGGAACCACCAACTGTTTTTACTGACGAAGCAATTCGAACTGAAAAAATAAATGCACTAAAAGCTGTCCGCGTCTACAATTCTGATGAAGTCAAAAAATCTTTTGTACGTGGCCAATATTCTTCTAGCGACCATCACTTAGCTTATCGTGAAGAAGCAGGTGTTGATCCAGATTCTAATACCGAAACTTTTGTGGCTGGTAAATTTTTAATTGATAATTTCCGTTGGACCGGCGTACCATTCTATGTCCGAACTGGTAAAAATATGACAGAAAAAGGAACACGTATTAATATTGTCTTTAAATCAACACCAATCAATATTTTCCGTTCAATTGATACACCAATATGTCAAACACAAAAACTACCAGAAAACGTCTTAACCATTTACATACAACCCACTGAAGGTTTTTCATTAACTTTAAATGGTAAAAAAATTGGAACAGGATTTGATATTGATCCGACTAAACTTGTCTTTAGACAATCTGTTGAAAATCTTGAAAACACACCCGAAGCCTATGAAAAATTATTACTTGACTGTCTGAATGGTGATGCGACAAACTTCACTCATTGGGACGAAGTTGAGCAATCATGGAAAGTCGTTGACGTGATTCGTCATACTTGGGATGATGAGACAGTTGATTTTCCAAACTATCTTCCAGGTTCGATGGGACCTAAAGAAGCCTTCGATCTTTTAGAAAAAGACAACCGTTCATGGGTTTGGGAACCAAACAAAAATTAAAAAAAGTGTTGTGAGAATAGCTTTTGTAGCTCTACTCACAACACTTTTATTTTGTTTTATTCTAAGCCATCTTCTAAAGCTTCAGGGTAGAATTCTTCAACGATTGATGTACAGCGTCCGCAAAGTGTTGGTAATTTTTCATTTTGACCAACATCTTTCTTAACAGCACGACATCTTTGACATGTTTCGCCTTCTGCTTTTTCAACTAAAACAGCAACATCATCAAACTTAACTAAACCAGCTGGTTCTGCTGTTAATTCAGACTGAATCTCAACCTCTGAAACAATTAAGATTTGTGCTAAGTTAACATTTAATGCAGTTAACAATGTTTTAATCACTTCATTTGGATAAAGTGTTACTTTAGCTTCAAATGATTTTCCGATTAGTTTTTCTGCTCTAGCCATTTCTAATGCCTTAAGTACGTTATCTCTAACTGTCATGAATTCTGACCACATATCTAGAATTTCTGCTTCATCACTGAAGTTTTGGTAACCAGGTAATTCAGCAAGTTGCACGTATTCTTCCTCTTCTGGTAAATAGCTCCAAATTTCTTCGGCAGTATGTGGTAAGATTGGTGTCATTAATTTTGTTAAAGTAACTAAAATATCATAGAAGACTGTTTGCATTGCACGACGTTCGATATTATTTTCAGATTCAATATACACAACATCTTTGGCAAAATCCAAATAAAATGCTGATAAATCAGACGTACAGAAGTTTACAAGATGTTTGTAAACAGTTGAGAATGAATATTTGTCATAACCTAATTCACGAATTGTTTTTACTTCTTGATTCAAACGGATTAACATATATTTATCAACTGAGCGTAAGTCTTCATAAGCAACACGATTCACTTTTGGATCAAAGTCAGATGTATTTGCTAATAAGAAACGCATTGTATTTCTAATTTTACGATATACTTCAGAAATTTGTTGTAATGTTCCCATATCAACACGAACATCTGATTCATAATCAACACTGGCAACCCATAATCTTAAGATATCAGCACCCATTTGATTAATTACTTTGCTTGGCTCAATAGTATTACCTAGTGATTTACTTTGTTTACGTCCTTGTGGATCCAAAGTGAAACCTTGAGAAATAACAGCTTTATATGGAGAAACGCCGTTAATTGCCACACTTGTCGTAATACTAGAGTTAAACCAACCACGATATTGGTCAGATCCTTCTAAGTATAGGTCTGCTGGGAAGCTTAAATAATCTCTTCCTTTAAGAACAGCTTCATGTGATGAACCAGAATCAAACCAAACATCCATAATGTCAGTTTCTTTTGTAAATTCACCATTTGGGCTTCCTGGGTGAGTAAAGCCTTCAGGTAATAAATCTTTAGCTTCTCTTTCAAACCAAACTCTTGAACCATGTTCCGCAAATAATTCAGAAATATGATCTGTAATTTCTTTTGTTAGAATTGCTTCACCATTTTCTGCATAAAAAATTGGCAAGGGAACACCCCATTGTCTTTGACGTGAGATCACCCAATCACCACGATCACGAATCATATTGTAAAGACGTGTTTTACCCCATGGAATAATCCAGTCCACGTTTTCAACTTCAGATAATACGTCAGCACGAATTTCGTCAATTGAAGCAAACCATTGTGGCGTCGCGCGGTAAATAACTGGTTTTTTAGTTCTCCAATCATGTGGATAACTATGTGTAAAGAAGTCTAATTTTAGTAGCGCTCCTTTTTCTGTTAATAAATCAGTGATCATCGGATTTGCTTTATCATAGAAAATACCCTTGAATCCTGGAGCCTCTTCAGTGAAACAACCACGTCCATCTACAGGAGATAACACTTCTAAACCATTTTTCTTACCAACAATATAGTCATCTTCACCATGTCCAGGAGCTGTATGAACCAAACCAGTACCAGCATCAAGTGTTACATGATCGCCTAATACAATACGTGACTCACGTTCGTAGAATGGATGGTGCGCAGTTATACCGTCTAACTCTGATCCTTTAAATGTTGACAGAATCTCAACACTTTCCCAACCAATTGTTTCAGAAACCATTTCTAAAAGTTCTTTAGCTAAAACAAATTTTTGCTCATCTGCATTAATTAATACATAATCAAAGTCAGCATTAGCAGAAATACCTGTATTAGCAGGTAACGTCCAAGGTGTTGTTGTCCAAATTACAAAACGAGCGTCTTCCGGCAACTTACCTTTACTATCTTTGACTGTAAAGGCTACAAAAATTGAAGGTGATTTAACATCTTTATATTCAATTTCAGCTTCAGCTAAAGATGATTCACTAGATGGTGACCAATAAATTGGTTTTAATCCTTTATATATCAATCCACGTTCAGCCATTTTGCCAAACACACGGATTTGAGCAGCTTCATAATCAGGTGTTAAAGTTACATATGGACGTTCCCAATCAGCAGCAACACCAAGACGTTTAAAGTCCTCACGTTGTTTGTCAACTTGACTTAGGGCGTATTCTTCACATTTTTTAAGGTAATCAGCACGGCTCATTTCTTTACGTTTGATACCTTTATTTGTCAGCACTTGTTCAATCGGCAGTCCGTGAGTATCCCAACCAGGTACATATGGTGATCTAAAACCAGACATTGATTTTGAACGCACAATAATATCTTTACTGATTTTATTTAAAGAGTGACCTAAATGAATGTTACCATTTGCGTATGGAGGGCCATCATGAAGAATAAACGTTGGTTTACCCTCATTCAATTCTTGACGACGTTCATAAATATTCTTTTCTTCCCAATCTTTTTGCCATTCGACTTCTTTTACAGGTAAATTCCCACGCATTGGAAATCCTGTCTGACCTAAATGTAATGTTTCTTTTGTTTTCATTTAGTCTACCCCTCTCTTTGTTTTAAAAAATAAAAAAACTTCACCCCTAATAAGGGACGAAGTTTCGTGTTACCACCCAAGTTTAAGCAATCAAAACGCATTAATGATTACTCCTCGATATCATGTTAACGGGTGACAACCCGAATTAACTTACTTTTTTCAGTTAATTAATTTTGTAAATGATCTAGAAAATATTTTAGAGCATATTAGGTTCTCACTAGCCCTAACTCACTTGGATGAATAAAATATTCTTTTCTGTTTTACAATTTTTAGCTTAGACGGTTACGTTTTGAACGGCCATCATTATTTAAATTTTTTGGTAATTCACGTGTTTCTTCAGTCACTTCATTTTCATCAGTTTCTACTGCAACAGCTTCTGTATTGAAGTTTGGCTGTACATCAACCGCAACAGCATTAGATGTTGTTCCACCAGCGTTAGCCGCTTCAACAGCATCAAGTACTTCTTTAAACGCTTGATGAGTATTATCAACATAGGCGCCAAATGGTTTCAATAATTCATCCCATTCATCACTTTGAACAATTTGCAATTGTGATTCCAATAGAACAGAAAGATTTCTATGGAAGACTCTTGTTTTCTTCTTAAGATCATCTGTTTCAACAGCCAATTGACGCGCACGTTCGCTAGAATCGTTAAGGATTTTGTTTGCTTTAGCAGTGGCTGCTGTAATTAATTCTTCAGACATTTTACTTGCATGAGCTAAAATATCTTCAGATTGAGCTTGTGCTTGTTGAATCGCAAGATCAGATTCTTTTGTAGCATTTTCCTTTAATTTATCAGCTGTATCTTGTGCGACAATAATTGATTGATTTAATGAATCTTTAAGATCATCAAAATAGCTTAATTTTTCTTGTGCTTGTTTGATATCTTTTTCAAGTTCACGATTTTGTTGAAGTATTTTTTCATAATCAAGTGCTAATTGATCTAAGAAATCATCAACTTCGTTGCGGTCGTATCCTTTGAATTTTGAATTAAATTGTTTGTTGGTAATATCGATTGGTTTTAAACTCATTTTTCCACCTCATAAATTACTTTCTTAAGCATCGTATCGCAATACGAATCTTATCTTTTCTTGTTTTTCCTTGAATGTCTTCTAATTGAATTCTACCAAAGCCTCTAACAGAAACAATATCTTTGATATCAGCAACAAGATCTGGTCTTTCGATTGGTGTCCAATTTAATTGGACTTTACCAGATTCAATTAGTTTTTTAGACCGTTGCCTAGATATATTATATACTGACGATACAAGATTATCAATTCTTAACGAAGAAATCGTATGGTTTTCCAACATCCAATCTTCAATAGGTTTCATAACATCATTAAGTTCGATTTCTATAAAACGAATGCTAACATTGCTAATTTTCTCCGTTTGAATCACAACATAATTGGCAATTGATTTTTTCATAAAAATTTGCCATTTTTCACCATCAGTAATGATATCACCGATACACTCTCTTTTTATACCTTTGTTAATAATCGTCCCTAAAATTTTGCCATGTGTTAAATCACAAAATTTTGTAGGATAACTAATCTCAAAAATTTTTATTTCGAAGTCCTCAATACTTGGCGTGTAGTAGTTTGGATATAGAATAGCACACTTTCTTTCAGACTCTTCAAAGCCTCCATAAAATTGACATTCTATATCTAAATTACCATTCACTAAAGACTCCACAATAAATTTTTCGCGAGGATTTAAGAAATCAGTAACAATTGGTGCGTATTGTGCCGTTACTTGATCAATCCAGTCCAAAACAGATTCGATAAAAGGATGTTCGTCCTTGCGAAAATGTTGATACACATTAGTTTGCAAAAACTCACATCCCTTCTTTATTGTTATTAATATAGCAATCCTATCAAAATTTTCGAAATGACTTCACTAAATATGTTTAGTGCAAAAATCGCAACAATTATCGTGAAATCAATTGGACCAAAAGATAAATTCAAGCGATCAAACAGGCTTAAATACGGTCTCGATAGATTGATAATCCACTCGCCAATTTTTGTTTGGTAAGCGCCAGGAAACCATGATAATAACGCATATGCAATTAAAACAAATGAGTAAATTCTTACTATGTATAAAAATAAGCTTAAAATGCTAATAATCAAGCTATCACTCTCCTACATTTCTGCAAAATGTGCCTCAATTAAACTTTTCGCAATTGTTGAACTAATCTCAACATTCTTAGGTGTACAAATGAATATTTCTTCCCCAATTCTACGAATATCTCCATCAATGGCATAAACTGCTCCAGTTAAAAAATCCACAACACGACGTGCTTGAAATTCTTCCATTGCTGCGAAAGAAAGAATTACAATTTCATTTTTAAACAAACTTTGAGCGATCATACGACATTCACCGTACTCACTAGGCTCAAATACCGATACTTTTTTATCGACACGTTGGTTATCAGTCATCCTACGATTTGCATTGACATTTGAAGTCGGTTGAACGGGTTGTTGGTAAGTATTCATGGCAACCACTTTTTTATTTGATGGGACCGGATTAGGCGAAGAAACGTTCATAGCTGTGTTCGTTTGCTTCATCTGATTTCCACTCCTATTTTTCTCTGCTCTTTGTTTCGACTTCTTAGTGTCTTGAGTCTTATCAATCTTTGGCTTGACTACAGATTCATTAACAGTTTCTTCCACTTGAGTCTCTTCGTTTGTTGGATGGCCTAACAAGAAAAATTCAGAGAATGATTTTTTATTAAAATATTTCAAGTTCTTTCCACCTCTCCACTATTTCTTAAAAAAAGCTGACCCTACGCGAACGAAAGTAGCTCCTTCTTCTATCGCAATTTGATAATCTTGACTCATTCCCATACTAAGTTCTTGACACGGAGCATGGTTATAATTTTTGTTCGCCAAAATTGTTTGCAACCTTTTCAATTCTGAAAAATAAAGACGTAGTTCACCTTCACTAGCTTCAAAAGGAGCCATTGTCATCAAACCTACGACTTCAATTTTATCAAATTCAATCAATTCAGTTACAAATTTCATCAAATCTTCAGGAGAGACACCTTGTTTGGATGTCTCACCCGAAATATTGACCTGTACAAAACATTTAATTTTTGTATCAGCTCTTTTTTGTATTTCATGAGCTAATTTTAAACTGTCCAACGCATGAAAATAATCGATTGTGTTGATTACATCCTTAACTTTTCGTCTTTGCAAACGGCCAATAAAATGCCATATGATATCAGAGTCTTTAAAGTGAGCTTGCTTTTCAGCAAGGGCATCAACTCTATTCTCCGCAAATTGTCGTATCCCTGTTTCAAAAACAGTCTCCATATCTGGAACACCGACACTTTTACTCACACAGATTAAATTAACTTTTTCAATATCGCGTTGCCTTTTTTGACAGGAAACTTTGATATTTTGACGAATTGTTTCAACATTAGTGTTTATCATTAGTCAAAAAACCTACTATCTTTTTCTTCTGAAAAATGGAGGAGTACTTAACTCATCTTCATCTTCTTGAGCTACATTATTGTTTGAAAAATTATCTAAATCTTTTTTTTCTAAAGAATCAAATTGAGTTTCTTCAGGTACAGCTCTTGTATTTGGCTCACGGCGGATATCCCAATCCCCGAACATTCCATTTTGTTGAGATTCAACTGGTTCACTTACTTCTTGAACCGCTGGTGCTTGACGTGTTGGACGTTGAACCATTGTTTGTTGTGTCGGTACTTGACGACCAACTTGAGGTCTTTCTTTTTTTCCAGGATCAATGCCAGTTGCGATAACTGTTACGATGATTTCATCGTTAAGTTTTTCGTTAACTGATGTTCCTAGAATAATATTCACATCGCCACCTGTAGCATTTGCAACAATCTCTGAAGCATCTTGTGCTTCAAATAACGTCATATCTAAGCCACCAGTAATGTTAAGTAACACTTGTTCTGCACCTTCGATTGATGTTTCTAATAATGGAGATGCAATTGCTTTGCGTGTTGCTTCGATAACACGATCTTCACCATTGGCTACACCAATACCCATTAATGCAGTACCTTGGTCTTGCATTACAGTTTTAACGTCAGCAAAGTCTAAGTTCACATAACCTGGAGAAGTAATTAAATCTGAAATTCCTTGAACACCTTGTCTTAAAACATTATCAGCTTCTCTGAAAGCCTCAAGCATTGGTGTTTTCTTATCAACAATTTCTAATAAGCGATTGTTTGAAATAATGACTAGAGTATCAACATTTTCTTTTAATCCTGAAACACCTTCAGAAGCAAAACGACTTCTCTTTGGTCCTTCAAAACTAAATGGACGTGTTACCACACCGACAGTTAACGCTCCTTGTTCTTTTGCAATTCCTGCAACGATTGGTGCTGCACCAGTACCAGTACCGCCACCCATTCCTGCAGTAATGAAAACTAAATCAGCCCCAGCTAATGCTGCTGCGATTTGTTCTTCGCTTTCTTGAGCAGATTTTTCACCAACTTCTGGTAATGAGCCTGCACCTAAACCTTTTGTAAATTTAGGTCCTAATTGAATTACTGTTTCAGCTTTTGAATGTTGTAAAGCTTGAACATCAGTGTTAGCAACGATAAATTCAACGCCTTTAACACCTTCGTCAATCATGCGATTAACGGCATTTCCACCAGCACCACCGACACCAATAACTTTAATAACAGCGCCTGCGTTTACTGTGTTATCTAAAGAAAATTCCATTGTTTGTTTCCTCCTAGTTATGTTTAGTCGAATATGTTTGAGAAGAAGCCTTTGACTTTACTTCCAAATCCTTCTTTTTCCGTTTCATCTGATTGAATCTCAGTGATTGGCTCTTGCACAGGGGCAGGAGTTGTTTCGACTTTTGGTTGTGTGTAAACTTCTTTAGAAGTTACTACTTTTGATTTGTTGTTGCCATAAACGGCTTCTTTTGCAACATGATAGACTTCGTCTAATTCTGTTACATATTCAACAATCGCAATTGCATTAGCAAAGACAGGATTTCTTAATCCCATATGATTTGGCACGTATAATTTTACGTTTGTTCCAAAAATATCTGCTGCTAACTCAACAACGCCTGGTAAACTTGCAGCGCCACCAGTTAAGATTACACCGCCAGGTAAGTTTAACCCGTCAAATGTATCTAAAACTGATTTAGATTTAGTAAAAATTTGTTCAACTCTTGCTTCAATAATTTCTGAAAGATAACGTTCATCAATTTTAATTGGATCATTTTGTCCAATAACATCCACTGGGAAATCTTCATTTGAAGATGCCTTTTCAGGATAAGCATAGCCGTAGTTAATTTTTAATGCTTCCGCATTTGTTAATGACGTATTTAACACAACTGAAATGTCTTTTGTTACAAATTCTCCACCTTCTTGTTCTACGTGAGAGAATTTCAACTCTTGTTCATACATAACAGAAGTTGTTGTTTGACCGCCACCCATGTCGATAATAACTGTACCAAAATCTTTTTCTCCATCAGAAAGAATAGATTCAGCTAAAGCTAATGGTGTAATAACCATTTCTTCAACAACTAAGCCAGCTTTTTCCACACATTTACGGATATTGTGAACAATTGTTTTAGGACCAGTAAATAATAGTCCTTTCATATCAAGACGAACGCCAATCATACCACGAGGGTCTTTGATTCCTTCAAATCCATCAACTTTAAACTCTTGAGGGATAAGTGTAATCACTTGACGTTCTGGTGGTGTTGAACGAACCACCGCTGCTTGTGCAACATTTTTCACATCGTTTGACGAAATTTCTTTTGATTCTGAATTAACAGCAATCATACCTTCACATTTTTCAACTTCCAACAAGTTAGCTGGAATACCAACGCTGACACTTCTAATTTGAACGCCAGATTTTTCTTCCGCTTGCTTAATTGCACGTTGAATAGATTGGACAGCCTTATCGATATCAATGACAATACCTCTATCCAATCCTTTAGATTTTGCATTTCCCACACCAATAATATTAATTTGATTTTCTATGTACTCAGCAACTACTACTTTGACAGATGTAGTTCCGACATCAAGACTCACATGTATTCCTGTTTTTGCCATGAAAGGTGTTCCCTCCTATTTTCTAACAGAGTCTTCCTCTATTATTGCATAATACCACACATCATTCTATCATAAAATAGACCATTAAATAAAGAACATTCTATTAAATGTCATCAAAATTAAATTTAATAGTAATCTTCTGTTATTATTTCTGATGAATCGTCTGTGCTTTCTGAAGATTCTTCTGTTTTTTCTTTGTCATTTCCCTTTTCATATGAAAAAATACCACTCGTTCCTGCTTCCATATCAATTACCCCTGGCTTCTTCATTTCAGCAACAATTTTAGGATAATACACAATTTTTTTAGCAATTGTTGACGATAGACCGATGACTTCATTGCCATCTTTCATTTTCAGTTTTATTTGATAGGGATTTTTTTTCTTCGCTGTTGATTCAACTTCACTAATATTTGATTTTGTTTTGTCATCAAATTGTTGATATGCCTTTAAAAAAGTTGTAAATTTATCATCTTCTTTAAAATTTATCAACACTGGATATTGACTATCAGTTTGAGCCTCAGTTTCGGGTAATACCTTCTCGTTTTCAAGTATAACATGAAACTTGTCATTTTTTTTCAAATATCCAATTGTTTTGTATTCTGTCACTGATATTTTTAATTCATCAAAACTTGCCAGTTCAATTTTTGCAGTTTTAATTCTTGGATTCTGCGCAACAATTCGTTTTTGAGAACTACTTTTATTAAAATATTGCTTCCAAATTCCTTTACCTATTTGAATATCAGAACTATTTATTATTTGTTCAGATTTAGCGTCTTTAATGCCTACTACTTTTATCTCTTGTACCTTACTAAATGGTGAAATGAAATATAAATTTACGAGAATAGCAATACAGAGCACTAAAAGCACGCCAATTAACTGTTTCAAAATCTTCGGGTTGCGCGTTTTTTGAGTACGTTCTTTAATCTCATAAGATTTTTGTTCTGGTTTAACTTCTGATTGTTTTTTTTCTTTTTCTTTAGAGCTTCGTCGCGATTGTGAATTTTGTCTTTGTACGCTTGGTAAATTACTATTCTTGTCTTCTTTTTGAGGACGAGTTTTTTTCATCTTTCTAAACCCTCCTTAATTTGTCAATTCTTGAACTAAATGATAAAGACGATCTGTTGCATCTGAAATACCTTGTGCTTTTGACTGAAGGCTCATTTTAGTTCTCATATCTTCATCAAGCATCACTTGATCTACTGCGTTAACCAAAGTTTTTCCTGTTAACTCACTATCTTTAATGACCAACGCAGCAGATTGATTTACTAAGCTTTGAGCATTTTTTGTTTGATGATCATTTGTTACATTTGGGCTTGGAATTAAAACAGACGGTAAACCTAACCCTGTAATTTCAGCCAGTGACGTTGCACCAGCACGGCCTACAACTAAATCAACGTTTACAAGAACTTGTTCCATATCTTCAATGTATGGCACAATTTTAACTTTCAAATTCTCTAATTGATGTTCAACTAAATATTTTTCAACATCTTCATAATAAATATTGCCTGATGCATATAAAACTTGATAATCACGTTGATTAAAATCAATCAAACCTTCTAGCATCGCTTCATTAATACGTAATGCTCCTCTTGACCCACCAAAAATTAAAACGGTTGGAATATCATTTTGCAAACCATATTTAGTTAATGCATCTGATTTTTGCAATCCCGCGACTTCTTGAGCACGAGGGTTTCCAATCAATTCAACTTTACTTGCTGGGAAATCTTGAGCTGCATCTTCAAAACAGATGCCTATTTTATCAACGAATCGTGATAGAAATTTGTTTGTCATACCCGCTACACTATTTTGTTCATGTATAATTGTTGGCACTTTTAAGCGGCTAGCTGCATACACAACTGCTCCACTAACATAACCACCTGTTCCAATCACAACATCAGGTCTAAATTCTTTAATCATTTTTTTTGATTGCTTCACACTTTTCAAAAACAAATAAATCGTTTTGAAGTTAGTTAGTGACAGCGAACGTTTAAAGCCTTGTATTTCTAATGTCGTAAAAGGTATGTTTTCTCTTGGTACAATTTTTTGTTCCAAACCTTTTTCTGTTCCCACATACAAAAATTCTGCAGTAGGATCAATTTTCCTAATATGTTTTATCAGTGAAACCGCTGGATAGATATGACCACCGGTACCTCCACCTGAAACTAAAATTTTCATGTTATACCCCTATTTACTTTTTTTAAAATGTCGTGCTACCTCAGAAATAAAATCCTCACCGCGCTTTTCGAAATTCTCATATTGATCCCAGCTAGCACAGGCTGGAGATAAAAGAATGGAATCCCCTAAGTCACTTGCTAAAAATGCATTTAAAACTGCATCTCGCATTGTATCAACTTCATAAATCAACGGAATCCCCGCTTCCTTTGCAGCTACAACTAATTTATCTTTCGTTTCACCCATCACAACAATTGCCTTCAAATCAGTTAGACTCGGTACTAATTCACTAAATGAATTCCCGCGATCTAAACCACCAGCAATTAAAATTAAGTGTTGCTTATCAAAACCACTTAATGCTCGTTCTGTAGCTAGAATGTTGGTTGCTTTGGAATCATTATAGACTTTTCTATTTTCAAATTGGCCAATAAATTCTGTTCGATGAGGCACACCTACAAAATGAATTAAGGTTTCGCGAATAACTTCATTGGAAACACCTTCTAATTTTGCCACACAAATAGCTGCCAAAGCATTTTCAATGTTATGTACGCCGGGAACACCAATTTCAGAAGCTGTCATAATTAATTCTGTTTGATAGAATAATTGTCCATCAAGCACATAGGCCCCTTCTTTTGTTGAGCCATCTGTACAAAATGGAATGACTGTAGCTTTCGTTAATTTTGATAATTCTTTTAATTCAGCTTGATTAAAGTTTAAAATTAATTTATCATCCGCTGTCATATTGTTTTGAATATTCCATTTCGCCTTAACATACTCATCACGCGTACCATGATAATCCAAATGAGCTTCATAAAGATTTGTAATAATCGCTAATTTAGGATGAAATGTTTCGATGCCCATTAGTTGGAAACTTGATAATTCAGTAACCAATCGATCACTAGCAGCTGCTGCTTTAGCTACTTGACAAGCAGGAAAACCGATATTACCAGCTAATAAAGCTTGCCCCGCTTGTTTATTAGCATTTAAAATTTGATAAATCATGGTTGTTGTTGTTGTTTTACCATTCGTTCCTGTAATACCGATAAAATCAGCTGCAGAAATTTCAGCCGCTAATTCTACTTCAGTATAAATAGGAATATGACGTTTTATTGCTTCTTCGAGAATAGGATTACTGTAAGGAATACCAGGGTTCTTGATAATCATCGCGAACCCTTCATCAAGTAAATCAATCGGATGCTCCCCTGTTATAACCGTCATGCCTTGTTCTAACAGTTGTTGTGCTTCTAAATTATCATCTAATTTTTTAGCATCGTTAACTGTGACAAAAGCACCTAACTCATGTAATAACTGGGCAGCTGCAACACCACTTTTCGCTAATCCTAGCACTAATATTTTTTTATTTTCATATTTTGTTGTTGCTTTCATCCTTATGACCCCTTTTTATAAGTATAAAATTCCTAATGTTAAACCTGACATAATTAATCCTACTATCCAAAAAACAATATCAATTTTCCATTCAGTCCAACCACTTAATTCAAAATGATGGTGAATGGGTGACATTTTAAAGATTCTTTTTCCAGTTAACTTAAATGATGCAACTTGTAACATGACACTAGCGGTCTCCACAACATAAACAAACCCAATTAAGAGTAATGTCCATTCTTTCTCCAATAGGATAGAAATAGCTGCTAACATACCACCTAGTGCTAACGAGCCGACATCACCCATAAATATTTTCGCTGGTTTCTTATTATAGAAAAAGAAACCAAACAACGCGCCTGCTGTTGTAATACAAATTAAGGCAATATCTATTTGGTGTTGCTTCCACGCAATAAAAGCGTATGTTAAGAATGAAATCATGCCTAATCCAGATACTAAACCATCAATGCCGTCAGTTAAATTGACTGCATTTGAAAAGCCAACTAACCAAAAGACACAAAAGACACCATAGAGAACACCAATATGGATTGAACCACCCCATGGAAGAGCAAGTGTTTCACTAATCCCTTCCATTTTGATTACACCATATAGAATAATCCCGCCAACGATTTGACCGATTAATTTTTGTAATGAATTAAGGCCAAGGTTTTGTTTTTTGAAAACTTTTAAAAAGTCATCTACAAAACCTAATCCTCCGTAAAGCATTAAAATAAAAATTACAATCCCGTAGAAGGGCGTCACTTCTTTTAACCACAATGTCGTAATCAAAGAAGCTAACACAATACTAATTAAAAAGACAAATCCTCCCATAGTAGGCGTCCCAGATTTAGCTAAATGTGCTTGTGGACCTTCTTCTCTAATTGCTTGACCCATTTTTTTAGTTCTAAAAAAGCCAATAAAGATTGGCATCACCATTAAGACAAAAGCAAATCCTAATGAAAATGGAATTAATAATTCTGTGGTTAACATGTTTGTTCTCCTTTGTTCACTCGTTTATTTATGTTCTGTATTACCTGCATCAACTTTAAATGCATGTTCTAGTACGCTATTCGAAATTTTTGCAATTTGTTCTGGCGCGTCGCCAACTTTCGGTTGTTTCATTGTGACATACATAATATATTCTGGATTCTCCGTTGGTGCCATTTGCACCACTGAATAAATATAATCAGTTGGACCTGTTAATAGTAAACCTCGATCAAAAATTTGCGCAGTCCCTGTTTTCGCAGACACATTTAAGCCGTCAATATTATAAATACCAGTACCAGTTCCGTAGACTTTATCATTAACAACATCTTGCATAAAATCTAACACTTTATTTGCTGTATCTGATTTTACTGGTTGGCCTACTTCTTTTGGCCCATATACTTTATCTTTCTTATCTTCTGTCGTTACTTTTTTAAGATATTGAGGTTTCATCATTTTCCCATCATTAGCAATTGCAGAGAAACCTTGCATCATTTGGAAATTGGTAACATTAATCGCTTGTCCAAATGAAGTCATCGCCGTATCGACAGGTGATGTATCCTGAATATTTCCCGGTTTTTCATTTGGTAAATTTGAGTCAGTTGTCTTTCCAAAACCAAATTTTTGTAAGTATGATTGCCACGTTGGCCCCATTTTTTGTTCTAGACGAATCATACCAACGTTACTTGACCATGCTAATGCTTGACGATACGTCATTGGTCCTTTACCTTCACCACCATTCCAGTCATTAATTACTCGGTCTTCAACTTGGATTTTCCCGGATTGGAAGGTTTCATTTTCATTAAGATTACCTGAATCAATTGCCGCAGCCATTGTAAAGACTTTCATGGTTGATCCTGGCTCATACGGATTTTCAATTAAAAGATTTTCCCAAACTGGTTTTGGCTGACCTTTTTCTTCATACAATCCACGTTTAGTCTGTGGATCAAAAGTTGGCCGTTGAGAAGCCGCTAGAATTTCACCTGTTTTCGCGTTCATTAATGTCGCTGTCATATTAACGGGCTTCGCTTCTTTTTGAACTTCTGACATGGCGTCTTCTAATCTAACTTGTAGGTTGGTATCAATAGTTGTATAAATATCTTGACCATCTTTAGCTTTCTTCTCAACAATTTCAGTTCCTGGTATTTCATTACCCTTGCTGTCACGCTGATAATTCTTATGACCATCTTCACCTTTTAAAACTTTATCATAGGCTTTTTCAATGCCCATACCTTCTTCACCAGAAATAGAAACAGTGTTTCCATTTTTATCTTTTTGTGGCGATGCGTAACCAATTAAATATGAAGCAAATTCACCATTAGGATACATACGATCAGGATGTTCATTAAAATAAATTCCGGTAATTTTTTTCTCTTGCAATTCCTTTTCAATTTCAGTTTTTGTTTCTAGTGATAAATTCTTACCCTCAGAACCAAACTCAACATAACTAATTTCTTTACCTGCTTTATTTCTCTTTGGTTTTAATTGTTCCAGCGTCATTTCTTTAGGCACGCTGGCATGCTTGTTTAGAATTTCAGCGATTGCATTATGATCTTTCTCATGTACAAAAAGTTCGACATTATTTAAACCAATATAATCCTTACTTAATTCAGCATATAACGAATAGGAAGTAGCATCCTTAGCAATCGGCAAACCATTTCTGTCGAAAATAGTCCCTCTTTTTGCTTTGATTATGCTACTCCCTTGATATAAACTGTCCTTTTTCTCGTTTAAGTTTTCAGTTCCTACTTTTCCAATTGTCACAATATAAATAAAACGACTGGTAAATAGAACAAAAACTGCTATTGTCATAATACTCAAAATCAACCCAACATTACGTCTGTTCCTAGCAGGCGTTTGATTTTTACTATTAATCTTGTTCTTTATTTTTTTGAAAAACATTCTAACTTTATTTTTCATTCGCGAATTGTCCTTATACTATCTTCGTGTGGTTTAATCCCAGCTTTATCCGCAATTTCTTTCACGCGATCTTGTCTGAGCAACTCATTTTTTTCTTGTTCGAGTTTATTCACATCTTTTTGAGCTTGACTCATTTTTTGTTGGATACCGGTAATTGCTTCTTCCTCATGATTTACAGCTGTTGTCAACTTAATTGTTGCTACTGACAGAAAGACCAACGCTACCACAAAACTAACTCCAACTACTTTTTCTAAACGACTTACCACTTGTAATTTATTTGATTCTTTTTTATTTTCAACGGCTTTTAGTCCAGTTTTAATTTCCTCTTGAGGATTCTTCGGAGCATGCTCTTCAAGATAATATTTTTTTTCTTCAGCTAGAGACATACTACACCATCCTTTCCGGAAGTACTTTTTCAACAATTCTTAATTTCGCACTTCGTGAACGATTATTAGCCTCCAACTCTTCCTCAGAAGGTAGGATTGGTTTGCGATTGATAAGCTTCAACGTAGGTTGATACTCAATCGGAATAATCGGTAAGCCAGGTGGCAAATCAGAATGCGGTTGACTGTACTCCTTAAATATATTTTTAACTAACTTATCTTCTAATGAGTGGAAGGTAATTACGCTAATACGTCCACCTTCATCTAACATTTCAATTGCTTGTTCAAGAGATTCCCCAATCACGTCTAATTCGCTATTCACTTCAATACGGATAGCTTGGAAAACGCGTTTTGCTGGGTGACCACCTTTACGTCTTGCTGGGGCTGGGATAGCATCTTTGATAATATCAACCAATTCACCAGTTGTTGTAATTCTAGCAGTCTCTCTTCTTTTTTCAATCAGACGCGCAATTTGTTTTGAAAATTTTTCTTCACCATAGCGAAAGAAAATCTTAACAAGTTGCTCATATGAATAATCATTGACAACGTCTTGTGCTGTTAACGATGCAGATAAATCCATCCGCATATCTAACGGTGCATCTTGATGATAACTAAATCCTCTTTCCGCTTCATCTAACTGCGGAGAAGACACACCTAAATCATATAAAATACCGTCGACTTTCGCAACATTTATTTTTATTAATTCTTCTTTTAAAAAACGAAAATTACTTTGAATAAATGTCACCATGTTTTTTTCTACATACGGTGCGAGAAATTCTTTAGCATGCTCAATGGCTGTTTCATCTTGATCAAACACAATCAAGTGACCCGTTTCATCCAGCTGTGACAGTAAATACTGACTATGTCCAGCTCCACCTAACGTACAATCAACATAAGTTCCATTTGGTTTTATTTTTAATCCATCAACAGTTTCGTGTAAAAGGACTGTTATATGTTTAAATTTTTCTGACATTTTTTTCTCTCCAACTTTTTATTGTTAAAAGCCAAAATCAATCATATTTTCTGCAATATCATCAAAGTTCTCTTCAGCTTCACAAGAAAATTCTTGCCAGTTTTCTTCAGACCAGATTTCAATTCGATTGGATACGCCTATAATTGTGCAAGCTTTCTCTAATTTTGCATATTTTCTTAGGTTTGTAGGTAAGTTGATGCGTCCTTGTTTATCAATCTCGCATTCTGTTGCTGCGGAGTAAAAGAAACGGACAAATGTACGAGCGTCTTTCTTTGCTAAAGGCATCTCTTGCATTTTTTCCTCTAGAAGCTCCCATTCAGTTAAAGGATAACCAAACAAACACCCATCCATTCCACGAGTGACAACGAACTTTTCTCCAAGTCCTTCTCGCAGTTTAGCTGGAACGATTAAACGACCTTTTGCGTCGATATTGTGTTGATATTCTCCCATAAACATCATGATCACCTCATTCAACCACTTACTAGGACTAGTCTACCACATTCCCCCACTTTCTACCACAATATCCTTGCCTTTTTTTCATTAAATTATCCATTTTTTAAAAACAAAAAGACTTTTGTTGTTTAATAGCACAAAAGTCTTTCAAAATTTTTATTAAAGAATAAATTGGAGGATAAATACAACAACATAAATCAGCGAAATCACTAAGAAGGCAATTCGCCACAGCATTTTAAAATAGCGTTTATAATTTAACACTTTAAAGTATTTAACATGGAAAACAGCAATTAACATTGCAATTAATAACATCATCAAGCTAAAATATGGTAACAAACTTTCATTTAAAACATTTTTAGAAGTGAAATGAACACTTAATATCAAAATAGGAGTCACTAAATCAGGTGTTCTCAATCCATTTTGATTTGTTAAGTGTCTTTTATTCATAAAAAATTGGATGACACCAAATGATACAAGCGGCAGGATATACCAAACAAATACTAAACCATTCATATTTTTTTACACACCTTTACTAACCTTTATATTTAATAAAATAGTCTTCTGATTACAACACATTATAAGATAATTTACACGCTCATTCAAATTTTTTTATTAAAAATACGTATTTTAATCATTTTTCACTTGAATTCCTAATCCCTTTCATTGTAGACTATTGAGAGGAATACAGAAAGGCGTGTTCAAAATGGCTAAGAAAAAAAAATCAACTTTTGAAAAGATCACTCACATTGTAGTCTGGATTATGATTATCGCAACTGTTGGCGGTATCGGACTAACTGCACTATTACAATTAGGCGTTCTATAATAAAAAGAGGGGCTGTGACGTATTTATGTCACAGCCCCTCTTTTTACAAACTAAACGGTGTCACAGAAGTAGCTTCTTCGGAAATAAGCCGAACACTTCTGTCACAACCTTATTCATGTGCCAATTGCAAAAGCTCTTGTGCATGTTTTAAAGTTAATTCAGTAATTTCGCTTCCCGATAGCATTCTAGCAATTTCTTCAGTCCGCTCATCATGCGCTAATTCTCTAACAGTTGTCTCTGTTCGCTCATCTACAATATGCTTTTCGATAAAGTATTGCGTATCAGCGACTGCTGCAACCTGAGGCAAATGCGAGATACATAAAACTTGCGAATTTTTGCCAATTTGATGGATTTTTTCTGCAATCGCTTGTGCCACTCGGCCACTCACACCCGTATCAACTTCATCAAAAATGATACTTGTAATTGCTTGCGATTGTGAAAAAATTGTTTTTAACGCAAGCATCATTCGTGATAACTCACCGCCAGAGGCAACTTTCACTAATGGTTTTAACGACTCTCCCACATTCGTGGAAATATAAAACTCAACTTTATCACGACCTGTACGATTAAAACTTATCGCATCTTCTTCAAATACCACTTTAAAAACCGTTTTATCCATATACAGCCCTTGCAATTGTTCTAAAATATTGTTTTCTAATTCTATAGCAGTTCGTTTTCGAACATCAGTTAATTGATCAGCCAATTGAATCAACATCGTCTTGGCTTGGTTCAATTCAGCATTTAATTCCTCTAAATTTAATGTCTGATGGCCATTCAATTCTAATTCTTGATCAATTGTTTCGGCATAAGTTAAAACTTCTTCGACAGACTCACCATATTTACGTTTCAATTGACGAATTAAATCTAATCGTGCTTCGACTTCATTCAAACGACTTTCATCTAACTCTAAAGTATCAATTAACCCTGAAATTGTTCCAGCCGCTTCTTGTAGCGTAAAATACGCATTTTTAATCAATCCAGAAGATTCCTCATACACTTCATCTAAAGCTTCAATTGTTTCCATTTCATTCATTGCGATGCCTAAAAGGTTGAGAATTTGATCCTCATCTCCTTCTAAAACGTTATAACTTGTCGTTAAAGCTTGCACAATTCTTTGGAAATTCGCCAATCGTTGTCGTTCAGATTGCAATTCAGCTTCTTCACCTATTTGTAGATTCGCGCTCACAATTTCATCACGTTGAAATTGCAGCATGTCCATCCTTTGAACAAATTCTTTTTCATGCGTTTGATATTTATCTATTTTTTCTTTCAACTCACGATAACGATCATATGTTTTTTGATAGTCATTTAAAACCGAGCTGATTTCCTCACCATTAAACTTGTCCAAAAGACTCAAATGAAAAGCTGCATCCATTAATTCTTGATGTTCATTTTGACCATGAATATCAACTAATTGACGTCCCACTTCTCTTAAAACTTTTGTATTAACAAGCTGCCCATTTATGCGACAAATATTCCGTCCCGACCTAAATATTTCACGTTGTAAAATGATTAAATCATCCGTGACTTCAATGCCATACTCTTGTAAATAATTTTTCATTTTAGTCATCGGTTGTTTGACATAAAAAGCTCCTTCAATCCGACATTTATCTGTCCCATCCCGAATAAAATCGATTGAGCCTCTCCCGCCAACTAATAAACTCATCGCATCAATAATAATGGATTTACCTGCTCCAGTTTCTCCGGTTAGAACAGTCATTCCTTCTTTAAATTGAATGTGTAAGCTTGAAATGATTGCAAAATCTTTAACTGATAATTCTTGAATCATAAAAAACACCACCTAGCTTTGATTATCGGAGGTTATGGAGGCTGCGCTTCGGCATTAAGTCTATCACGATTTTTTGACAAAGACCGTCAAATTATCGTGCTTGCCTTACTGCTCAGCACAAACCGCTTTCTACTCCACCTATTAATTATCGCTCTTTTAGTTTTTGATGTGCTTGTTGTACGACTTCACTTGGTAATATTGTTGCTTGATATTGTCCTAACCCTTCCTTTGCTGGTTTTAAATGAGCTAAAAATTCAATATTACCGTCTCCACCAGTAATTGGTGAAAAATCTAAATTAATGACATTAAACCCAAATTGTGTGATAAACGATAAAACTTCTTCTAAAACAGATAGATGAATTTTAGCATCTCGAATAATTCCTTTTTTGCCAACTTGTTCACGACCAGCTTCAAATTGCGGTTTAATTAATGCGACGACTTCACCATCTTCCGCAAGAATTTCTCTTAACACTGGTAAAATTAGTTTTAACGAAATAAACGAGACATCAATTGTTGCAATCGTCGGTTGACCTAAATCAAAATCTTCTGGTTTAGAATATCTAAAATTAGTCTTTTCCATGACTTTAACACGTTCATCTTGACGTAATTTCCAAGCAAGTTGGTTAGAACCCACGTCTAAAGCATAACTTATTTTCGCACCACTTTGAAGCGCAACGTCAGTGAAGCCACCAGTAGATGAGCCAATATCCAACAAAATACGATTTGAAAAATCAATCGCAAAAACTTCCTTCGCCTTTTCTAATTTCAAACCGCCTCGAGAAACATAAGGGAGTGTTTGTCCTTTAATTTTAAATTCTGTTGTTTCAGGTACCTTTTCTCCCGGTTTGTCATAACGTAAATTATTTTGATCATAGACAATTCCAGCCATAATCGATCGCTTAGCTTTTTCACGCGTTTCAACTAAACCTTGTCTATGTACGAGTACATCAACACGTTCTTTATTTATTTTTTCTTTCATATCACTACCATCAATTCTTTTAAGATATCTTCAAGTAAAGCAACATCATTAACTGCTTCACTTTCCTTAAGTGCAACTAAAAACTCTGCGGCTTTTTTCCCATGATCCTCAAACTCAACTTTAGCACCATCTACTCCTAAAAGCGATACATAAGTGCTTTTATCATGTTCTTGATCCATACCAATTTTTTTACCGATGACTTCTTCGTCACCTAAAACATCTAACAAATCATCTCGAATTTGAAAAGCAATCCCCAAATGATAAGCAAATGATTCAAACAGAGTCATTGTTCGCGTGTCACATCCACAGAATAAACAACCCGCTTTAACTGCAAATTCAATTAAAGCTCCTGTTTTTTTTTGATGCATTTCTTTCAGTTCATCTAATGAAATTTTCTTTTTTTCATTTTGCATATCCATCATTTGACCCGCAATCATTCCGTTAGAACCTGCCGCGCTAGCAAATAATTGTATCAATTGAATTTTGATTTCATCACTTAAAGTTGTCGCTGCAATCAATGCAAAACTTTCAGTTAATAGTGCGTCACCAGCCAAAATAGCTGTTGCTTCACCATAAACTTTATGATTCGTAGGCTTACCACGTCTTAAATCATCATTATCCATCGCTGGTAAGTCATCATGAATTAAAGAATAGCAGTGGGCCATTTCTAGTGCAGATGCAACCTGATAGGCTGATTCCGACAGATTTGATTCAAATGACCGAATTGTAGCTAACATCAGTAATGGTCGGAATCGTTTTCCTCCTGCTAAAATCGAATATGTCATTGATTGTGTTAATTCCTCTGATGACGAGTTTTTTTGTAAAAATCCAACCATGACTTGATCAATTTTTTGTTTTCCATTATGAGAAAATTGAGTAAAATCTACCATAGTTACTCTCCTTTTCCCTCAAACGGAACTTCCTCACCATTCTCAGTTGCAATTAACGTTATTGTTTTTTCTGCTTGAGCTAATGTTTTCTGACATTCTTTACTAATTTCAATTCCTTTTTTAAATTTATCTAAGGCTTCTTCTAAAGGTACTTCGCCCATTTCAAGCTGTTTTACAATATCTTCTAATTCTAACAATGATTCTTCAAAGGTTTGTTTTTTCTTTTCCATGCTAATCTTCCTTTTCCACAATTTCATTAACAGTTGCATTAAACGATCCTTCAGAAAGCGTAACTTTAACGTCTTGGTCAACTTTCAATTTCGAAGTATCTTTAATAATTTCTCCCTCTAACGTAACATAACTATAGCCACGTGTCATCGTTTTTAAAGGGCTTAACATATCTAGACTTTCTATATTTTTTTCAAATAAGTTTTGTTTACTTTCAAATAAATAATGGATTGAACGCAACAATTTTTCTTGATTGTGTTGTAGTTCTATTTGATAATTTGATATTTTTTCTTTTACATTAATTAAATGCAAACGTTGATTTAGTGCATGATATTTTTTATCATTTTCACGAACCTGTTGCTCTGTCGTTTGAATCAAACGACGAGTTAAATCATCAATTTTCAAACTATACGGTTCATAAAGTCTTTGTGGTTGTTTAAACAAAACTGACGATTGCAAATGAAGTAATCGTTGTTTCTCATGTTTAAGTTTAAATTCAAGAATACGATGAATTTTAGCTTCTTGTTCTTTTAATCTAATAATTTCTTCTGTCAAAACCGGTGTTGCAATTTCGGCAGCAGCTGTTGGTGTTGCAGCTCTAACATCTGCAACAAGATCAGCAATGGTTGTATCTGTCTCATGACCAACTGAAGATATGACTGGTGTTCGAGATTCAAAAATCGCTCTCGCAACATTTTCTTCATTAAAAGGCCATAAGTCCTCAATCGATCCACCACCACGCGCAACAATTAATGTATCAAAATCACCTTGTTGATTGACCCGTTGAATTTGCCTTACAATGTCAACGCTTGCTTTATCACCTTGAACCAGCGTTGGAAATAAAACGAGTTGCGTAATCGGATAACGACGTTGAATCGTTGTGATGATATCACGAATAACGGCACCACTTGGGCTAGTAATAACGGCAATCCTTTTAGGATACTTGACTAGAGGTTGTTTATGTTCAACTTTAAATACACCCTCTTGCGTCAGCTTTTTCTTCAGCTCTTCATAAGCTTGGTATAAAGCGCCTACACCCGCTGGCTCCATGTGTTCAACGTAAATTTGATAACTACCACTTGCTTCATATAAGGAAACACGCCCAATGACTAAGACTTTCATCCCTTCTTCTGGCTTGAATTTCAACTTAGCAAAAGATTGTTTAAACATTACTGCTGATATTTTAGCTTTTTCATCCTTTAAACTAAAATACTGATGACTATTTGGTCGATTTCGAAAATTTGAAATTTCTGCTGTTAAATACACACGTTCTAAATACGGATCAACATCAAATTTTCGTTTTAAATACTTTGTTAATGCCGTAACACTAAGATACTGAACATCTGACATTATCTATCACCTATTCTTGCATTGTTAATTGTCTGTTCCATTAACATTGTAATTGTCATTGGTCCAACTCCACCTGGAACAGGCGTAATAAAGCTCGCTTTTGGAAACACATCGTCGTATGCAACGTCACCAACAAGTTTGCCTTCACTATTCCGATTCATACCAACATCAACAACAACCGCTCCATCTTTAACAAAGTCTGCTGTAATCATCTCACACTGACCAATTGCAACAATTAAAATGTCTGCCTGTTGAGTAATTTCTTTCAAATTTTTAGTTTTTGAGTGCGTTACTGTTACTGTAGCATTTTGATGTAATAACAATTGAGACATCGGTTTACCAACAATATTGCTCCGTCCTACGATAACTGCATGCTTTCCTTCTAAGTCAATCTGATAACGGTCTAGCAACGTCATAATTCCATAAGGTGTACATGGTAATTTTTCTGGATGCCCGACAAGTAAATGCCCCATATTTAACGGGTGAAACCCATCAACATCCTTTTCAGGTCCAATCGAAACCAACACTCTTTCTTCATCCATGTGAAGCGGTAGCGGTAGTTGAACTAAAATACCATCGACGGTTGAATCTTGATTTAACTTGTCAATTTCACAGAGTAATTTTTCTTCTGTAATATCTTTCGGAAATTCTTTGACAATAGAATGAAAGCCAATATATTTAGCGGCATTTTCTTTGTTGTTCACATACACTTGGCTCGCTGTATGATCCCCCACTATAATCACGGCTAATTTTGGCAATCTTTTACCACATTTTTTCCAATCTTTCATTTCTTCATGTAGTTCACGTTGAATCTCTTCAGCAATTTTTTTTCCATCCAATACGATTGTCATAGAACCCCTCCATTTTTTTCTTTTAAAAAAAATCGTACAAAACCTTAAAATTTAAGGTTTTATACGATTTTAACAACGTCTAAGCTTGATCTTCCAACGAAGTTAGTATTGATGATAATACCCCATTTACAAAACGACGTGATTCATCATCACTAAACTCTTTCGCTAATTCTAACGCTTCATTTAGAGCTACTTTATTAGGAATATCACTTTGGTACAACATTTCATAGGTTGTTAATCTTAAAATCGCTAAATCAGTTTTAGCTATTCTTTCAAGTTTCCACTTGTTCAAATGTTTACTAATCAAAGCATCAAGTTCACTTTGATGTTCCTTCACACCATTAACAGTAGTCACAACATATTCTGGCAAAACAAACTCATACTCTTCGTCTTCCGCAGATTCAAATAGGTCTAAAACATGGTTAATAGCATCTTCACAAGATAAATCTTCATTGAAAAATTGAATAAAGATACTTTGAAATGCAATTTGTCTTAATTGATGTCTGTTAAAATTCAATTTACGCTTCCTCTTCTTCCGAACCGAATAAATCATCTAAATTTGGCATTGTTGTTTTTTCAGGAACAACACCTACAACATGTACATTGACTTCAGCTAATTCTAAATCTGTCATATACAACACTTGTTGTCTCACTTTTCCTTGCATATCAAGCGCGACTTTAGGTACAGAGATACCATATTCTAAATAGCAGTATAAATCAATTTTGATTTCGCCGTCACTATTTTTTAGCGTTACTCCTTTGTCATGAACAGATCCACCAAATAATTCAGTAACATTACTAGCTAAATTACCGCGCATTGCATAAACACCATCTACTTTTGATGCCGCAATCCCTACAATAATTTCAAGCACCTCTGGGGCAATCACAATTTCGCCACTAACTTCTTGGTTTTGATTGTCTAAAACTAAGTTTTTATTTTCAGCCATGTGTCTTCCTCCTTCATTTTTTTGAGAGACAAATGAACTTCCACACTTTCTCTTCTCGTTATAATTTCAAACGTGTACTTCTATAAAATGATAAGCTCTTTTGGCGATTGTGTCAATCTTTCTACGCCATTTTCTGTAACTAACATATCATCTTCGATTCGAACTCCACCAACACCTGGCACATAAATTCCAGGTTCATCGGTAATCACATTTCCAGGTACAAATGCTTTTTCTGCTGCTTTAGAAACATT
The DNA here is from genome assembly GCF_004795745.1 of Vagococcus silagei. Classification (GTDB taxonomy): domain Bacteria; phylum Bacillota; class Bacilli; order Lactobacillales; family Vagococcaceae; genus Vagococcus; species Vagococcus silagei. The sequence continues at coordinate 108,943 of NZ_SDGV01000017.1, forward strand.
TGGTCCTTCATGAATTTCTAAACCAATACCATGACCAGTTGAATGCCCGAATTCTGGACCGTACCCTTTTTCAGTTATGTAGTCACGTGCGACCGCATCTAATTCAATTCCAGTCATTCCAGGTTTCGCTACTTCTAAAACTTTTTCTTGCGCTTCCTTGACGATTTGGTAAATTTCTCTTAATTGATCACTAGGTTCACCTAAGGAAATCGTACGTGTCATATCTGAAACATAGCCTTCATAGTAACAACCAAAGTCGATTGTAATCATGTCACCCATTTCAATCACTTTATCGCTTGCGACACCATGCGGCATCGCAGAACGCAAACCACTAGCTACGATAGTATCAAAAGATACGCCACTCGCACCTTTTGAACGCATAAAGAAATCTAATTCATTAGCAACTTGAATTTCTGTCACACCAGGTTTGATGAATGTTAAAATATGTTCAAAAGCTGCATCTGCAATTTGACATGCTTTTTTAATTGTTTCAATTTCAGTTTCATCTTTAATTTCTCTTAATTCCTCAATTTCCCCAGAAATCGGAATTAAATCAGCTTCGATTAGCATTTCTAAGTTTGCATATTCTTTAAATGAAACGACAGACTCTTCAAAAGCTAAATTCGTTACTTTTTCAGAAGCAACTAAGTCAGCGACTGTTTCAAAAATTGGACCTGTATTTTTTACAATTTTGTAACCTTGACATTGTGTAGCTGCTTGTTCAGTATATCTAAAGTCTGTGATAAAGAAGGCTTCAGTTAGAGTAATTAAAGCGACTCCTGTCGTTCCAGTAAATCCTGTTAAATATCTTAAATTATAAGGATTTGTAATCAAGAATGACGATAATTCTTGCTCTTTCATTATGCTTCGTAAATTTTCAACGCGTTGAATCATTTAATTACCCCTTTTCTTCTATTGTAATATAATCCCTATTATAGCAAAGTGTGTTATCAATTAAAACAATATCTCCAGTTGATTTTTTTAAATGACATATTTTGAAGAATAATGACCAAGTAAAATAAATATTCTTCAAATATTTTACAAAAAAATAGAGATAGACTTCGAAAGTCTATCTCTTTAAAGTTCTTATTTAGCAACAGGGTACACAGAAACTTGTGTTTTGTCACGGCCTTTACGTTCGAAACGTACAACACCTTCAACTTTAGCGTATAAAGTGTCATCGCCTCCACGTCCAACGTTAGTACCTGGGTAAATTTTAGTTCCGCGTTGACGGTATAAAATTGAACCACCAGTAACAGTTTGACCATCAGCGCGTTTTGCACCTAAACGTTTTGATTCTGATTCACGGCCGTTAGTTGTAGAACCCCCACCTTTTTTATGGGCGAATAATTGTAAATTCATTTTCATCATGAGTTACACCTCCTCAATTTCTAGGTAAATCTTACGAATTCAGGATACTCTTTTGCGATATCTCGTAGTCCAATCTGCAAACTATCAGTTAAAAGTTGCACTTTTTCTCTTTGTTCAACTGACAAATCAGCTGGAACAGTTAAAAATAAGTATCCTTCATCACTTTCAACAATCGGTACAGTTTGAGCAAGTTGCTCGATACTGTTCACAGTATTTATTGAAAGACTTGAACAAGCCGCACAGACTAAATCATACCCATAAGGTCCTGATCCAGCATGACCACTCAATTCGAAAGATTGAAAGCAACCTTGATCATCTTGTTTAAATAAGACACGAATCACTAGAAATCCTACTTTCTATTCTCTATAAAATTATGCGTTAATAGCATCGATCATCACTTTTGTATAAGGTTGACGATGTCCTTGTTTACGATGAGAATCTTTTTTAGGTTTATATTTGTAAGTAACAACTTTCTTTTGTTTTCCTTGTTTTTCAACAGTTCCTTCAACAGTTGCTCCTGCTACTAATGGTGAGCCAACTTTTGTTGATTCTCCACCTACTAAAACTACTTCATCAAAGACAACTTTTTCACCAGCTTCTGCGTTTAATTTTTCAACATAGATAGCTTGGCCAACTTCAACTTTAAGTTGTTTTCCACCTGTTTTTACGATAGCGTACATGTATTTCCGCACCTCCTTCATTTGACTTAGACTCGCCGTCATAAGCGACAAAATGTTCTTAATAACTTATTTCGAGCGGTTGTAGTTGTGGTGCACACAATTACAACATTAATATATTATCAGTTTCTTATTTTAAAGTCAATTTAAACTTAAATTTTCTTTAATTGACACTGGCTAGTTTTAAATGGCTAGCTGAATCAATAAAAAAACTGTTTAACCCTACCTCTTCAAATAACTCTGAACGCATTAACTTAACAAAGACAGATGCCATGTAATGGTTAGCGTAAATTTTTCCTTCTTGTACCCAAGATTCAGCAATACCTAATAATGAGTATACAAGATAGTTAGTTAGAAGTTCTTTTGGTAATTTTCTTACCGGATTTGGCGTATTAGCTGATGTATGTTCTAATAAATAGTCATACAATTTGTCGCTAAATAAAATTCGATAATCCTCAGCCTCTGACTCTTTTAATAACGTGATAAAGAACTCTGGTGTTTCACCAATGTTTTCAAATACTTTTTCTAATTGAATATATGGAACACGAGTATCGTCATTTGCACTTACAGCGCTATATTCTACGACTTCAGTGAAGAAATCTTCAATGATTTCTTCCATAATTGTTTCGATAAAAGTCTCTTTATCTTTATAGTGCAGATAAAACGTCCCCCGAGTTACACCTGCTTGATTTGTTAGGTCTTTAATGTTCATTTCACCTAGCGTTCTTGTTACTAATAGTTCTAAAAATGCTTGTCTTAGTTTTTTACGAGTTTTTACTACTCGAGGATCTATTTTCCCCATTATACATTTCCCCCTTGATATGTTTATGTTTACATTCAAAAATCCCCCACAATGATTTTCAAACACACATTTAGGATTATATACCATATATGTTTTTTTGTCTAGTAAAATTGACCTCCTTTGTGTTATGTTTTTGGATATCCCCATTTATTTGATAAATATCAAAAAATCTATTGACTAATTGTTATATTTTAGATATGATATTAATTGTTCTTGAAGAACACTAATTTAAAGCTGTCGCAGTAGCTCAGCTGGATAGAGCATTCGCCTTCTAAGCGAACGGTCGGGGGTTCGAATCCCTCCTGCGACGTAAAAACACACAACAAATTGTTGTGTGTTTTTTTGTCCTTTTTCCATTGAATAATCTTAATAAAAAGACAATTATACTAAGATTATTATGATTATCATTAACAATCAGACTTCTTTTTCACAAAACAGACTAATCGTACAATAGACTTTTTTTAGTATCTTTACTTACTAAGTAATTTTTAGATCCTGTTTCATTCCTTCTATTTCCTATAATTTCTGAGCCTAAACGCAATGGTTATCTAGTCATTTCTAACGAGAAAAACCTCCCTATATTCGACTTTTAGTTCCAGCTATAATTCCTTATCCACTCGTTTAATTAACGTTTGCTTTTTCCATTGTTATTTAATCAAGGTTTCTTCATAAATATACCGCTTACAAAAACTGTCGTTATAATTTCGCCAGTATTTTCTCTAAAAAAAACTTCTGTCTTTATGACTCAGCCTTAAAAGTATTATTCAACATTACTTTTAAGTAGAATTCATAAATCCAGAAGTTTATCTAACCGATGACAATATTTTCTTTAGGATAATTAAAATGTGTCGTTTGTAAATTTGTCTCACCACGTAATAAAGCAAAGCTCACTGTATATAAACCAACTCGTCCGATGAACATTAATGAAGTGATTAGTAATTTACCAAAGACCGTTAAGTCTGGTGTTAAGCCCATTGTTAAGCCCACTGTCGCAAAAGCTGATACTACTTCAAACAATACATATTCAATACCAGAGTTTCTTGGAATCTTTTCAGTCACCATTAGTATTAATGAACTTACTAGACAAATTAATGCTGCTGACGAAACAAAGACAAACGAGCGTACGACTGTTGCTTTTGGTACTGTACGTTCAAAAGCTTCCGCTTCCTCACGACCTTTGAATAAACTGATTGCTTGAATAAATAGCACACCAAGAGTTGTTGTTTTAATACCACCAGCTGTTGAACCAGAAGTTCCACCAACGAACATTAGGATAATTGTTAAAAAGATTCCTGCATAACTAAAATTATTATAATCAAATGAAACAAAACCAGCTGTTCTTGGCGTTACACTTAAAAAGAAACTATTTGCTAAACGAGCTAGCACTGAGTCTGTACCTCTAAAAGCGTCCGTAAAATAAAAAATGACTGTTCCCAAAATCAATAACGTTGCTGTTACAGTTAAAGCTACTTGAGTATGAAATGATAGTTTTTTTTGTTGATGATAATAGATGACATCATGCCAAACAATAAATCCAAAACCACCCGCGATAATTAATAGTGAAATGACAACTAAAACATAAGGTTTATTCGCGTACCCAGTCAAACTTGTCCCAAACAAATCAAAACCAGCATTACAAAATGCTGAAACTGAATGAAAGACACTATAAAACACGCCCGTCGAAATACCATACTCAGGAATAAATTGGAAACTTAACAGCAGTGCCCCTATCAATTGAACGGTTAAAGAAAATTTAAAAATGAATTTCAATAAACGAACAATACCTCCATGACTATCCATATTCAACATATCTTTCATGATCAATCGTGACTGAAATGAAAGTCTTTTTTTAAGCATAATTGCTACCATTAAAAAGACCGTCATAAATCCTAGTCCTCCAACTTCAATCAATAACATCATCACAGTATGACCAAAAGGATTAAACACTTCTGACACATTAATTGGCGTCAATCCAGTTACGCAAACCGATGAAGTTGCAACAAATAAAGCATCAATAAATTTAATTGATTGTCCCGGTTGCTGTGTTATCGGTAGCCAAAATAAAAAAGCACCTAACAAAATGATACCGATAAAAACTAAGGTAATAAACTGAACTGTGCTCATTTTATATCCTTTTGATTTTTTCTTTGCTAACATTAATAATACTCCTCATATAAATTGATAATCACTATTGTACAGGTCACTTTTCAACTATACAACTGCTTTTAAAAAGTTTAATAGATTATTCGAAAAAAAAGACTTACAAAACAAATATATTTCTTGCTTTGTAAGTCTCTACTTATTTTATTCTTCTTCTTCTGCTTCAAAAGCATTGAAAACTTCTTCAATCATGTCCCATTCTGCTTCTGTTTCAATTTCTAAAAGACGACCATCAGCTTCGCCCTCTTCTTGAATATAAGCGTAAGCTAAAAGTTCAACTTCTTCGCCTTCTGGTGTACTAGCATCATATAAAAGTACATAATCTTTGTTAAATTGTTCTTGACCATCAATTGTCATATGAATTCTGAATAGTACTTCATTTCCTTCATCGTCAATTAATGTAATTAAATCATCTACATCGTGATCGTGGTCATGATCATGATCGTGATGATGCTCATGGTTATGGCTCATCGTAATTCCTCTTTTCTTTGTCTTTAAAGACTATTTGCCTCATTATACATTCTAAAAGATAAAAAGGCTATGCTCTTAATTTTTTTTATCTAAATAATTTTGCAAAATCATCACTGCAGCCAACTTATCAATTACTTTCTTACGTTTAGCACGTGATGTATTTGCTTCATCAATTAGCATTCTTTCAGCTTGAACAGTTGTCAGTCGCTCATCTTGATATTGAACTGGCAAATTGAATCGTTCAATTAACATATCGCCATATCTCATTGAAGCTTCTGCTCTCGGGCCTATAGTATTATTCATATTTTTAGGTAGTCCGACAACAAACTCCGTCACTTGATACTCGGCAACTAATTCTGCTACACGGTCGATACCAAATTCTTCTTCATCTTCATTAATCTTGATAATTTCAATGCCTTGTGCTGTCCAACCTAATGGATCGCTGACTGCAATACCGACTGTTCTTGAGCCAACATCTAATCCCATTAATCTCATAGTGTATCGATACCGTAATGAGATAGATATTCTTTAACTAATTCTTCCATGATTTCATCGCGTTCATGACGACGAATAAGGTTTCTAGCATCTTGATAACGTGGGATATATGCCGGATCTCCAGAAAGTAAATAGCCGACAATTTGGTTAATCGGGTTATAGCCTTTTTCTTTTAATGCTTGATAAACAATAGCTAATGTTTCACTAACTTCTTTTTTATTATTATCATTAAAGTCAAAACGAACAGTTTCATCTGTAAAACTCATCGAATCGCCTCCATTCCATTTTCTTTCTCTATTTTACCGCAAAGTGTTCAAAACAACAATTGATAGCCTTATTGATTTTAATGTTCGAAGACTGAACCCACTTCGTAATCCATAGAAAGCTCTAAAATGCCACGTTTGGTTGGTGCATTTGGTAGCCCAAGTTCTTTTGCCGAACAAATCATACCATTACTTTTTTCGCCACGAAGTTCTCCCGGCCAAATAATTAGACCATCAGGCATCATTGCACCAACTTTGGCAACAACGACTTTTAAACCTGCTTTTATATTTGGTGCACCACAAACAATTTGTACAACCTCGCCATTATCCACTTCAGTTTGCGTAATATTTAAGTGGTCTGAATCTGGGTGTGGCACACATGATTTAACAAAGCCAACAACGAATTTAGGGGAATCATCAAAAATTATTTGATCTGCAAAGCCTGCTTGTTCAACTAATTCTTGAACTTCAGTTTTTTGCTGATCAGTTAAAAAAATCTGTCCATTTCCTGATAAATCTGTGAGGTGTTTCGACGCAGAAAATATGTTCCAACCTAAAACTTCACCTGTTTCAGCTGCACATACTTTTGTTACGTCTCCTTTACGTTCAAATTTAATTTCTTGACCCGCATCGTTAGCAACGACACAAAGTAAGCAATCACCAACCGCTTCTAAATTATAACTTGTTATCATTAAAAAAATTCCTTTCTTTCTAAACTCAAAAGAAGAAGGTTAGATAAATGACTCCTATCCAGCCTTCTCTTTTTGATCAAATGACTTAGTTTTATGATCCTGGTCTAACAACAAGAACGTCACATGGTGCTGTACGGATAATGTGATCACTCACACTTCCCATTACCAAACGTTCCACTGCGTTTAAACCAGATTGTCCAACCATGATTAAATCAGCATTAAATCTCTCTGGTAATTCTTTCGCCATCAAGACTTTGGGTGAACCAAATTCTAAGATTGTTTCAACATTTTCATAGCCTAAGTTTTTTGCTAATTCTTTATACATTGCAAGTAAATCTTTAGAGTTATCTGTTTCTTCTTGCACAACATCTGGACTAAATGTAGAGAAAGCCATTGTTCCCCCATACACTCGGTTCTCAATAATATGTGCAACGATAATTTTTGCGTCATTTCTCTTTGCAACCGCCACCGCTTTTTCAAAAGCTAATTTTGCTTGCTCACTACCATCTGTACCTACTAAAATTGTTTGATATTCTTGTGACTCTAACATAATAATCCTCCTCTACACTGATTGTATAAATGAAATAATTTCTTCCTTAGTTTTACGGTCTTTACTTACAAAGCGACCTTTTTCTTGGCCATTTTCCAAAACAATAAAGCTTGGAATGCCAAAGACATTCATCTCTTGACAGACATCAATAAATTGATCACGATCAAGTTGAACGAATTCTGCATCCGGAAAAGTTGCTTCAATTGAAGCCATATGTGGCTTGATAACCACACAATCTGGACACCAGTCGGCGGTAAAGAATAAAATCTTAAGACCTGTTTCTTTCATTACATTAAATTCTTCAAGGGTATTTGGTATTAACATTGAAATCCCTACTTCCCATAAATAATTGTATTGACTGTACTTCGATCTAATGATTTTAATAATTGAAGCACCATTTCACGTGCTGCTTCGTAATCCTTAATACTAAACATTGTTTGGTGTGTATGAATATAACGACCTGGTACACCAATTACAGCACTAGGCACACCATCATTTGCAAGATGAGCTGCACCAGCATCTGTTCCACCTTTTGAAACAAAATATTGATAAGGAATACGGTGATCTTCTGCTGTTTCTAAAATATAATCTCTCATCCTTGGCAACATAATCATGCCTGGGTCAAAGAATCGTAATAAGAACCCACCATCCAAGCAACCATTGGCATCTTTTTTGCCTTCCAAATCATCTGCAGGTGAACAATCAATCGCAAAGAATAAGTCAGGTTTAAATTGGTGTGTTGATACTTTAGCACCGCGTAAACCAACTTCTTCTTGAACATTCGCTCCTGCAATTAATGTGTTTGGTAAAGAAGTACCTTGTAATTCTTCTAAAACATCTAATAAAAGTGTACAACCATAACGATTATCCCACGCCTTACTAATGATTCGTTTACCGTTTGCTGTTTGAATCGTTTCAACATCAGGAACAATTGTATCACCAGGTCGAACGCCAAATTCCATTGCTTCATCTCTTGAAATAAAGCCAGCATCAAATAAAATTTCTGATACATCCGGTGCTTTGCCACCTGAAGTGCCACGTAATAGATGTGGCGGTATTGAAGACGAAATAACTGGATAATCGCCTTGCTTAGTTTGTAAGGTAAAACGTTGCGCTGACACCACATAAGGATTCCAACCACCTAGAGGTACAACTGTAAACATACCATTATCCTTAATTTGTGAAACCATGAAGCCAACTTCATCCATATGCGCAGCTAACATAATGCGAGGTGCATCTTCTGTGCTACTTTTTTTGATTCCAAAAATGCCGCCTAAACCATCGTATTCTACTTTATCTACAAGTGGCGTCATTTCTTTTGCTAATAATTGACGAACATTTTCTTCATGACCACTTGTGCCTTGAATTTCCGTCAGTTGCTTAATGCGTTGAAATAATTTATCTTCCATAATTTCCTATCCCAAATAAAAAACTGGGAGGATCCACCTCACTTTCTACAACTTAATTATAACACAAGATAGTGTATCTCTTACACCGTAAATCATTACCGATCTTCGTTGTTCTCTCAATACAAGGTTTTTACTGTTTATTTTCCTTATTTATGCTACAATAATTGTGATAAACAACGAAGGAGGGTATCGAATGTTTACAAGTAAACGTAAAAAACAATCTAACTTTCAAGATGGGTTAACAGCTGGTGTTGGCGTTGGTTTAATTATCGGCCTTGCTAGCGGTGCGCTCGCAACCTATTGGTATAAAAAGAATCGAACTTTATCTGCAGATGACATTTTAGAACAAGTAAAAACTGCCTTTTTACAAGAAGGACCAATTGAAGGTTCTTGGATTCACTTCAAAAAAGAACCTGCTCAAAAATTTGCAATTAAATCAAAAGTTTATACTGGTGGTATTTCACGAATCGAAGATGGTGATTTAGCGCAATATGAATTTATTGCGGATGCCCATACAGGATCAATTGTTGACATCTATCGTCTATAATTAGCATCTCTAATACATGTTCATAAGTCAAAAGAGGTTAACCTAGAATTAGTAGGTTAACCTCTTTTTTAATTAAATTTGGCTTCTAATCGGTAAATCGGCTGTCCTTTTTTCGAGAATTTTTCTTCATACTCAGTCATCACATTACCCTCAAATTGGCTATCGTGTAAATTAAGCCATACTTTTTGTAATGTCATACCATATTGCGATAGACTTCCTAACGAATATTCAAATAATCCTTGATTATCTGTTTTAAAGTGCAGTTCAGCTTCAGGTTGCGCAATTTTTTCATAAACTTGTAAAAAGTTTTTATGCGTCAAACGTCTCTTCTCATGACGCGTTTTCGGCCATGGATCTGAAAAATTAAGATAAACCTGAGCAATTTCACCTGTTTCAAAATATTCATCAAGATCCGCACCATTCACTAGTAATAACTGTAAATTTGGTAATTCTTCTTCAAGTTGTTTTTCTAAAATTGAAATAATGGCATTTGTTTGCAGCTCAATTGCAATGTAATTAATTTCTGGATTAGCTTTAGCCATACCCACAATAAATTGACCTTTACCACTACCTACTTCAATATGAATCGGGTGCGGTTTTTCAAAACGCTGCTGCCATTTGCCTTTCCAGTCAGTACCATCCATCAATATATATTGTGGTGAATTTTTAATTGTATCTAGTGCCCCCGGTTTGTTTCTAAGTCTCATCCCAAAATCTCCTTTAAAAAAAGGCTAACTTTATGTTGTCAGCCTTATCATTATTTAAATTATTTTTCTTGTTTGCTTACTGGAAGAAAGTTTGTATCTTTCTCTTTCTTAATAATCAGAAAATCAAGCACTAAAAATCTCTTCTAATCTTAACAAACAACGATTTAGTTCATCATGCTCTTCATTTAAAAAGCTACGTTTCGTTTGCATCAATAAACTCATACCCGCATACCAATATACTCTTTCATACAAGTAATCAACACGATCTGTTTGATATAAAGACAACCAATCTGACCAATCTTCTTTTGCAACATACTGTCCTAAAATAGTACCTAAGTCAAGTGCAGGATCACATAAAACTGAATAATCCCAGTCAACCAAATATAAATTATCATCACTTGATATCAACCAATTTTGCCGAATCGCATCACCGTGACAAGCTACATAATGTGACGGCTGATAATAAGGTAAATGGTCTTCTAAATATTTAAAAACTTTCATTAAAAGTTTATTTTCTTTCAACGGACGCGGTAAATTAGTCACATATTCGCTTAAAAAATCAAAGGCACTTTTTTCACTGCCTTCCATCCTCTTCAGCATTGATTTTAATGATTTCGAATGGTGTAAATGCGTCAAAATGCGAATAACTTCTAAATTACTCGCCATCTCTTCCTTAGTAAGTTGTCTGCCGTCAAACCATTCTTGAGCAGTTACAATATCACCATTGCCTGTTCTTCTTGTCCAAAGAAGCTTCGGTGTTAGCCCTTCTCGAGACAAAGCGGCCAAAAAAGGAGTTGAGTTACGTTTCAAGAACACTTCTTCTTGATCTTTAACTCCCTTGTATGCTTTACCAGTATCTCCTTTCAGCGGTTGGAGATTCCAGTTTTCATCAAATTTAAATATCACTTTCTCTTCTCCTCCACCGTACACGTTTTACAACCACTCCACTCACTCAAAATTAAGAATTCGACCACTAGTATATCACATAATATTATGTGATACTTTTCAAAATAATTATTTTTTAACTTTTTTTATTCGTTTCGCTAGATAAAAATAGAAAAAGATTAAGTATTCTGCAATCATTGCAGCCACAAAAATTCCTAGATTTATTATCGTTGGTTTAGAAAGCGCGAAGAATATGGTAAACAAGGCCGCCACGACTAATGAGACCTGACTCAACAATTTCTTAACCGCTAGCTCTTTTTGTTTCTCGGCAACCGGATAAAGATGGCTCATTAACATGTAATCAAACGCATTGTAAATTGGTATTAATTGGAACACAATTAAATACATAAATAAAACAGCAAGTCCGACTTGAAGCCATTGATTTGTCACCGTTAAAACTAACAAACAACCAATAATCGTTAACCGTAGGACTAAACTGATATATTCAGAGCCTCTTAAAAAGACACGTACATATAAATAGTAAAATGTATTACTTTGTTTTAACTCTATTTTTGCTAACCATTTATCTAAATAACGACGACGCTTCACTTCACCAGAAAGATTTGGCACATCAACGAATAAATTAATAAATCGATAAAGACGTTTCATTCTTTTGGTTTCAACGTCTAAAGCCTGTGACCAATTAAGCGGGTTGTTTTTCCAAGTTGTTTTCAATATTTTTAGAAATAATAAAAATATTAAAAGAGAAAGTATCATACCACTGATTGGATGAAGATACAAGGTTAAACCAAGTGTTATTGCAGATAAAACAAACCAAATTAATTGTAAAGTGGTCTTTTTTGGGGGTTCCTCATTATAAAGAGCTGTTAATTGAATTATCAAATCACTAGCTTTTAAACTACAACTAATGAGAACAAAAAGAATAAAATCTAATAAACTAAAAGAATCAGATGCTAACAGTGCTGGAAACAAAACACCCAATATTAGTCCTAGCAAAACCGTTGGAAAAATTAATGAGTATTGAAATACTTTCTTAAAATATTCTGGCATTTTCCATTCTTTTGCAAGTAAAAACACCTGATCTGCTTCCACCAGTAGTGTTGCCAACTGGCCCATAAATAGACTCAATAGCCAAATAACAATCACAACGGGTTTAACCCAAACAAGTTGCGTTTCGCTCAATGCTTTAATAAAACCTGAGTAATAAAGCGCAAGGCCGCCTAGTGCAAACGTACATACTAAAATAAAATGGTCATTCAAAATATACTTCAGATATTTCATCATTTTTTTCTGATGTTTTGCTAAACGATTTTTATAAATTAAAGGCATCAAATCAATCAACCACCTTTTCTTTCGTTAAAGATAAATAAATATCGTCCAACGATGAATCCGGTAAATCAAATTGTTCGCGCAGTTCATCAATAGTACCCAAAGCATTGATTGCCCCTTCATGAAGGACAACAAAACGATCACAATATTTTTCGGCTGTTGCTAAAATATGTGTCGACATTAAAATAGCCGCACCATTGCGACACATTTCTTGCATCAATTCTAATAACGCGTTAATTGCTAACGGATCTAAACCTAAAAACGGTTCATCAATAATATATAAACTGGGTTGTACTAAAAAAGCACACAACACCATCACTTTTTGCTTCATACCTTTAGAAAAGTGAATTGGAAACCAATCTAATTTATTCTCAAGTCGAAAGGTTTTTAATAATTTATCTGCTCTTTTAAATGCTTCATCTATTGGAATATCATACGCCATTGCCGTTACTTCAATGTGTTCTCTTAACGTTAGTTCATCATAAAGCACTGGCGTTTCCGGAATATAACCGATTTTTTTTCGATAGTTTTCTGGGTCTGCTTTTAAAGACAGGTCATCAATTAATATCTCGCCTTCTTTTTGATTCAATAAACCAATGATGTGTTTAATTGCTGTACTCTTGCCGGCACCATTCAGACCAATTAAACCAACGAGTTCACCAGATTTCACTTCGAAATTAACATCTTTTAAAACTGAAACATGGCCATAGCCACCAGTTAAATGCATTACCTTTAAAGTCATAAAATAATCCTCCATTATTGTCTAAAATAAGTATAACATACCTCACTATGGTTCATTCAATATTAACTAAAGATATTTTACCATTTCAACTGATTTTTATGGTAATGTTAAAGAAGAAAAAAGAATAAAATTAGGAGGTTTTTACATGACAGATTGTATTTTTTGTAAAATCATTTCAAAAGATATTCCAAGTTATCCTGTCTATGAAGACGATAAAGTCTATGCTTTTTTAGACATTACACAAACAACGAAAGGCCATACACTTGTTATCCCCAAAAAACACGTTAAAGATCTTTTTGAATTAGATGAAGAAACTGCTCAAGATGTTTTTGCTCGCATTCCAAAAATTGCGCGTGCAATGGAAAAAGCATTTCCAAATATGGAAGGTTTGAACATGCTGAATAATAACCGTGAACTCGCTTACCAGTCTGTCTTCCATTCACATATTCATCTCATCCCTCGTTACAGTAAAGATGACGATTTCAAAATAATGTTTGGAGACAACAGTACAAAATATTCATCAGAACAAATGACAGCAATCGCTGAATCTATCAGAAAGAATGTGTAAACCATGGCAAAAAAAAGTTTCTCTTCAAAAAAATTCATTAAAGGTTTAGTCGTTGGTGGGATTATTGGTGGCGGTGCTGCATTGCTTCTTGCACCAAAATCAGGTAAAGAAACACAAGATGAATTAAAAAATAGTATCAACGATACATTAGACTTACTAAAAAAATTCAAAACTGATATTGCCGACGTGCAAGAAAACCAAAAAAAAGTAGCCTATTTGTCACAAACGCTATTACCAGAAAATGCACAGTCCTTAGAGAAGAATATTGATCAATTTAAATTTGCAAATGCGCCTCGCATTGCAATTATTAAAGAACAATTAAATAAAATCAGTAAAGAAATAAATCGCTTTGACGATAAAATGAACGAAATCGAAGAAAAAAGAGCACGCTAGAATTAATATCAAATTGTGGAGATTTTATAAATATTTATCGAAATAAATCATAACATTATTTTTTTTAACCTACTTTTATGTTATAGTATTAAGCGTGATTACTTTTTAACTATTAAAAATAACAAAATTAGATAGAATGGAAGGTTTTTTAAGAATGAAGAAAAAATTATTAAAATTATCAGGTCTTGTATTTCTAAGTGCACTTATCCTTAGTGGTTGTTCTGCTGACAACAAAGAAATCGTAACAATGAAAGGTGGAAAAATCACACAAGATGAATTCTACCAAGAGCTTAAAAAAGACGATCAATCAAAACAGTTATTAACTGGTATGATTTTCAACAAAATCGCACTTGAAAACTATGGTGATAAAGTAAGCGAAAAAGAAATTGAAGCAGAATACAAAAAAGCTGAAAAACAATACGGTGGTAAAAAAGTTTTAGAAGAAAACTTAAAACAATACAAAATGGATGTTAAAACATTCAAAGAAAACATCAAAACAAACTTAGCTCAAAAAGAAATGATGGCTTCTCACGTTAAGATTACTGATGCTGACTTAAAAGAAGCATGGAAAACTTACCATCCAGATGTTGATGTACAATTCATCGCAATGGGTGATGAAGCTGAAGCTAAGAAAACTTTAGAATCAATCAACAACAATGGTGACTTTGCTAAAATCGCAAAAGAAAAATCAACAGATGAAACAACTAAAGGCGAAGGTGGTAAAGTAACATTTAACTCTACACAAGTTACTAAACCAGCTAACGTAATGATCCCTGATGCTGTTAAAGAAGCAGCATACAAATTAGAAGATGGTAAAGTTTCTGACGTAATCACAGCACAAAACCCTATGACAGGTGAAGATAGCTTCTACATTGTTAAAATGGTTAAAAACAAGAAAAAAGGTAATGATTACAAACCTTACGAAAAACAATTAAAAGAAATCACTGAACAAACAAAACTTGCTGATCCAACTTTCCAACAAAAAGTTTTAGGCGATGAATTAGAAAAAGCAAACGTTAAAGTTACAGATCCTGACTTCAAAGATATCTTAAATGCTTTCCTTCCACAAAAAGAAGAAAAAGCTGATAAAAAATCTGATAAAAAAGATGACAAAAAAGAAGACAAGAAAACAACTGAATCAACAAAATAATTGTTAATTAATAAGGCTGGCAAAATGTCAGCCTTATTTTTTATTTAAATAATCGAAAAAAAAGATTTAGACACTCATCTTATCGAAAAATGAGTGCTAAATCTTTTTGTTTATTCTATTATTTTATTTAACCAAAAGCTTGTGCCGGCATCTACCAATTCAAAAGTTAAATCAAAATTATCAGTGTAATACGGATCAGGTATTTCTAAAGTTGAAACATTCGGTACACTATCTAATAGTAAACGCACCTTTGCCTTCTCTTCAGCCGTTTTTGCTAAGGCCAATAAGCCATTGATATTTTCTTGATCCATGCCAAAAATATAATCATATTCTTCAAAATCACTTGCATTAATTTTAGTTGACGTAATACCAGAATAATCAATTTGATGTTCATCTAAAATCGCTTGCGTTCCTTCATGCGGTCGATTACCCAAGTTCCATGTCCCTAACGCTGTTGAAGAGATAAAAAACTTATCTTGCATACCACTTTCGTTCACTTTCGCTCTAAAAACAGCTTCAGCCATCGGCGAACGACAGATATTACCCAAACAAACAAAAAGTACTTTTATCATCAAAATTCCTCCTAAAAAAGAAAAAATCTAACACAATGTTTAGATTATCTTTTCTTTCTTCAATTTTCTAACCAAACAATTGTGTTTCTCCATCAAGAAATTCTAATTCAATTGAATGAGTTAAGACGTCTGCATAACTGTAAGAAACTCGTTCAACAGCGTGATCGCCTTGATCTAAGTCAACTACAAATACAGCTGGATACATTTCTGCAAGAACACCATTATGTTCACTTTGACGCTTTCTACCAACTTGAGACGTTAACGTCAATCGACTACCTATTCTTCCTTTTAGGTCTTCTTTGATTGATGCGATATTATGATTCATTTCATTCACCTCAGAATCATTTTATCATAAAATCAAGAAAAAAGAAAATTTTACCATAAATGATTTGCTAATTCAAGTATATATGAGATTTTTTCGGATTTTTTAATTGATTTTCATAAAGAAAAGTAGCAAAAGAGTGTTATCACTCCTTATTATTTTTTAATTTTATATTTCTTCTTTCAGTTTGATTCTCGCCCGAGATAATGCACCTACAACTTGGCTAATTTCAAGGCTCAACTTCTGTGAAATCTCCTCTTTTTCACATCCGTCTAAATATGCCGTGAAAACATCTCTCTCCAAATCAGATAAACGACTACCAAAATCAGACAACGAATCGCGAACAAAAATATAATCAACTCCAACTAAGGAATGAATACTTTCCCGTACATAAGCAACATGTAACGGACTTTCTAACGATTCAGCGTAACGAATACTTTTACGTTTCAACGCTTCTTGGTGACGTACCAGTCCAATAACAGCTCGTTCGAAGTTAATTTTGAAGTAAGCTCCAAAACTAACTCCTTTGGATGGGCAAAAATCAAGCGCCGATAAATGGCAAATAATCCGACCTTCTTGCAGCCAATCATCTTGATCGAAGTCTTTTAAATAGTACTTTTGACTGAGTTTTAAGACAATTGGTTTATATTGGTTAAATAACAATTCAACTGCTTCAGGATCATTAGTTTTAGCTTTATTTATTAGGTTTATTTTATCCATGACTGACTCCTTATCAAGGAGTGATAACGCTTACTTTTGCTACATCTATAGACTACCACGAATCGTGATAAATTAAAAGAGAACAATTGTTCAAATTGTTATTTTTTATCATCCATCTCGTCAAAAAATAACTGTAATTCAAACAATTGTTCGCTACGCCACGGGGAATTCCGGCGATAATTAGAATAATGATAATCTTCTGTATCGTTTAAAATTTCTTTTTCTGACTCCATGATTGCTTTGTATAATTCTCGAGCTGAAACTCGCAAAGCACCTTTAGAAAAAATAATCCATTGTTCAGCCAAATCACTAGTTGCAACTCGAACATGTGTTAACGGATTAATTCTTAAGCCAGCTTCTCTTTCAATATAAGTATCTGCCGTTTCTTCCTCTTTGGTAAAAACGACAGTTACTCCGACATAATCATATTGTTTTTGAATACCAGGAACAAACTGAGCATCAAAAACAACAATAATTTCAATGTCTTTATAGCGCGCATAATTAGAAAGCATAAATAAAAGTAGATCTCTAGCATCTTCCAATTTTGCTTGCTTTTTTAATTGGACCAATTCAGGCCAAAAACCAATCATATTGTAACCATCAACAAATAAAACTTGACGTTTTATTTTTTTATGATATTTCATGTCTAATTCAATCTCTTTCTAAAGACTTCATACATTAAAAGTCCTGCTGCAACACTCGCATTTAAACTTTGAACATGGCCTGTCATAGGGATTGTAATTAATTCATCCATTTCTTTCTTCAAGCCTGGACTCATCCCTTTACCTTCATTCCCAATAACCAAACCAATATTACCCGCAACATTCCAATGGCGGTAATCTGTGCCTTCCATATCTGTCCCGAATAACCAAAAATTTTCTGCCTTTAGTTTTGTTGCAACTTGCGATAAATTTGTCACACGCGCCACAGGAATATGTTCGACGGCACCAGTCGATGTTTTAACGACAACTGGTGTAATACCGACTGCGCGATGCTTAGGAATAATAATACCATCAACACCTGTTGCATCCGCCGTACGCATCATAGAACCTAAATTATGAGGATCCATCACGCTATCTAAAATTAAAAAGAAACGATTTTCTTTTTCAGCTGTTTGTGTCAGCAATTCATCTAAAGTTAGATATTCAAATGGAGTTGTTCTTAACACCATTCCTTGATGATTTTCTTGATTAGTTATTTCATCTAATTTTTGTTTTTTCACCCATTTTACAGGTACAGAATATTCAGCTGCTAGTAGTTTAACTTCTTCTATTTTTTGACCCTTCAAGTCTTCTTGTAGAAAGAGTTTATTGCCACGACGAGCCATAATCGCTTCGACAACAGCATGACGACCAAATGAAACATCCTCTAAAACAACTTCTTCATTTATTTTTTTGTGTGTATTCGACCGACCTTTTTTTGGGGGAAACGGTTTTTTATTATTTTTTTGATTGTTTCGCATTTTTTTCACCTATTCTCTCGATGGACCATTGAATTAATTCTTCCATTCGCTCTTTTTGTTCAGTCATATGTAAATAGCCCATCAATGCTTCAAAACCAGTTGAAGAGCGATAGATTGCCACTGAAGTGTTTTTAGCACCTGTATGACTCTTGGCATTTCTTCCTCGTTTATACATTGATAACTCAGTTTCTGTTAAGATATTTTCTGCTTGCATGAGTTCTATTAAATAATGTTGCGCTTTAGCAGAAACATAGTGGGTTGCCATTCGGTGTAATTGATTCGGTCTTGTTTGACCAGAGCGAATCAAAAAGTCACGGATATAAACTTCATAAACAGCGTCACCGATATAAGCCAGTGTCAAACCACCAAGTAATGTATAATCTTTTTCGTCTTTCATTAACTTCGACTCCATCTCGTTCCTTGGGCAGTATCTTCTAAGATGATGCCTTGATTTTTTAGTTCATCACGAATTTCGTCACTTCTAGCAAAATCGCGATTTTTACGTGCTTCGTTACGCTCATTGATTAATTGTTCGACAGTTTCATCTAGTAATTCTTTATCTTCAGCAAATTGAATCCCAAAAACAGCCATAAATTCTCTAAGTTGTGCTTGAGAAGCCATAATGATTTCTTTTGATACATTTACTTTTTCAAGATACGAATTCAACCATTTTGTTAATTGGTAAACAACTGTAATCCCGTTTGCAGTATTAAAATCATCATCCATTCCCGTCACAAATTGTGTCTTAAATTCTGCTAATTCGTTTAAGTATTCTTCATCATCTTCTAAAGAATCTAATGCTGTTTCTAATCGGAATGTTGCATTATGATCAGCATGTTTAATTTTAGATAAATTCGTTTCCGCTTCTTTCAGGACAATTTCATTAAATGGCATTGGGCGACGATAATGAGTAGTTGCTAAAGCAAAACGGATAATTTCTGGTTTAACTTGCTCCATTAAATCATGTGCCGTTACAAAATTCCCAAGAGATTTACTCATTTTTTCTCCAGAGTCACCGACTGTTAAATAAGCATTATGCATCCAATAATTTGCAAAACGTTGCCCTGTATGAGCTTCACTTTGAGCAATTTCATTTTCATGATGTGGAAACTCTAAATCTTGTCCACCAGCATGAATATCAATGGTTGCGCCTAAGTGTTTTGTTGCCATAACCGAGCATTCAATATGCCAACCTGGACGTCCTGCTCCCCAAGGAGATTCCCAAGATACTTCGCCACTTTTAGCAGCTTTCCATAATGCAAAGTCTAATGGATCTTCTTTCTTTTCTTGCTCGTCACCTATACGATTACTTGCGCCAACTTCTAATTCATCAATACTTTTATTACTCAATTGTCCATAATTTTTAAATTTACGGGCACGATAGTACACATCACCATTTGACTCATATGCATAGCCTTTTTCAATCAATGACGCTACAAACGCTATAATATCATCAATATGATCAATCACGCGAGGATGAAGACTTGCTGGTTGAACATTTAATTTTGCAGTATCTTCTTCAAAGGCCGCAATAAATTTATCGGCTAATTCTTTCGTTGTCATGCCTTCTTCCTTAGCAGTACGAATTATTTTATCGTCAACATCAGTGAAGTTTGACACATAATTTACTTCATAGCCACGATACTCTAAATAACGACGCACTGTATCAAAAGCAACAGTACTACGAGCATTCCCAATATGAATATAGTTATAAACTGTTGGGCCACATACATACATGGTGACCTTATTTGGTTCTATCGTTTGAAAAGTTTCTTTTTGACGTGTTAATGTATTATAAATTTTCATGTTGAATTCCTCCTAAATATAAAAATAAGAACGTCTTTTAAAAAATTCAAAAGACGTTCTTTACGTGGTTCCACTTTAGTTCATAAAAGTAACCTTTCATTACTTTTACCTTTTGATAGGTAACGTCTATCACGCGTTTTTGATTACTTTTTTTCATCAAAACTACTCCAAGAGGCACTTCAAGAAGGAATTAAGTTTACTTGCACCCACCGTAAACTCTCTGAGGTTAATTCCTACTCTACTTTTCTTTTCAGCGTATTTATTATTTTGTTGCTTGTTTTAAGTGATCTAACACTTTCTCTTTACCTAATAATAAAATAGTTTCAGCTAATTCTGGACCGTGCATTTGACCACTAACAGCGACACGAATTGGCATAAACAAGTTTTTACCTTTCACACCAGTTTCTTTTTGAACCGCTTTGATCGCTGCTTTGATTATTGGCACGTCCATCTCAGTCATTGCTTCAATTTGAGCTGTGAAAGCTGATAAAACTTGTGGCACTGTTTCGCCAGCTAAGACTTCTTTAGCTGCATCATCTAAAGCTAAAGTATCGTTAAAGAATAATTGTGATAATTCAACGATTTCAGCTGCGTAACTCATTTGTGGTTGGTAAAGACTTGCTAATTCAGCAACCCATTCATGACGTTCTGGTGTTAAGTTTTCTTCAACTAAACCAGCTTTCACTAAATGAGGTAAACACATATCAGTAAATGCATCACGTTCTACTTGTTTCAAGTATTGGTTACTTACCCATTCTAATTTCTTACTATCAAATGCAGCTGGTGATTTACTCAAACGATCAGCATCAAACATTTCGATTAATTCTTTTTGATTAAAGATTTCTTCTTCACCTTTTGGTGACCAACCTAAAAGTGAAATAAAGTTAAACATACCTTCTGGTAAATAACCTAGTTCACGATATTGTTCAATAAATTGTAAAATTGTTTCATCACGTTTACTTAGTTTTTTACCAGTTTCACTGTTAATAATTAATGTCATGTGACCAAATTCTGGCGCTTGCCAACCTAACGCTTCATAAATCATCAATTGTTTTGGTGTATTCGCAATATGATCATCACCACGTAAAACATGAGTGATTTCCATCATATGGTCATCAACTGCTACTGCAAAGTTGTAAGTTGGCATGCCATCACGTTTTTGGATTACAAAGTCGCCACCAACACTGTCTGATTCAAAAGTAATTTTTCCTTTGACAATGTCATCAAATGAATACTCTTCACCTTTTGGAACGCGGAAACGAATCACTGGAACAATACCAGCTGCTTCTTTTTCAGCTTGTTCCGAAGGAGTCAAATGTGTACATTTGCCAGAGTAGCGAGGAATTTCACCGTGCGCTTGCTGTGTTTCACGAGCCGCTTCTAATTCTTCCTCTGTACAGTAACATTTATAAGCTAAGTTGCTTGCTAAAAGTTGATCGATTAATGGTTGGTAAATATCTTTACGTTCTGATTGACGATAAGGACCAAATTTACCTGGTTTGTCTGGAGATTCGTCCCAATCAATATTCAACCATTCAAGGTTTTCAAGCTGACTCTTTTCACCATCTTCAATGTTACGTTTCAAATCAGTATCTTCGATACGAATAACGAAATCACCACCGTGGTGTCTTGCGTATAAATAATTGAATAATGCTGTTCTTGCATTGCCGATGTGTAAATGACCTGTTGGACTAGGTGCATATCTAACACGTACTTTTTTTGTCATGAGAGTTACCTTCCTTACTTATCTATAATGTTCCTACTTATTACCCTAAATTTTACATTCATTTCTTGGTTTAGTAAAGGGTTGACCGCACTTTATTCATGAATTGTTGTCTGAGAGTGTGATGGTTTCGCAAAAATCATTCGACCAGCGGCTGTTTGCAGTGCGCTTGTCACAATGACATTAATTTTTTCATTCATAAAATGTTTTCCATCTTCAACGACAACCATCGTGCCGTCGTCTAAATACGCCACACCTTGTTGACGTTCTGTACCATCTTTCATCACGATAACATCCATGGTCTCACCAGGAATGACCACCGGTTTAATAGCATTTGCTAATGCATTAATATTAAAAACCGGTACATTTTGAAATTCACAGACTTTATTCAAGTTAAAGTCATTTGTCACTACTACACCGTCTAGTGCTTTAGCTAGTTTGATTAATTTTGAATCAACTTCTTGCACATCTTCAAAATCACCTTCATACATTTCAACGCTGATACCAGGTTCTTTTTGTAATGAGTTTAAAATATCTAGACCGCGACGACCACGAACGCGTTTCATACTGTCGCCAGAATCAGCAATATATTGTAATTCATATAAAACAAAATTTGGAATCAATAAAGTGCCTTCAATAAATCCTGTTTTAGCAACATCATAAATACGACCATCAATAATCACACTTGTATCAAGTATTTTATATTTTCTAAAATAATCATCTGCCTTACGTTCCAAAATTTCTTCTGTACCTTTTTTAGGACGTGGCGCAAATAATTTTTTGAATTCATCAATTTTAGTTGTTCCCACGCGGAAACCAAAATAGCCTAATGTCAACATAATCAATGTTGGTAAAATAATATTTAAGTAGGCAATTTGAACTGAATATAACGGGATTGAAACCAAAGCTCCTAAAAGTAAACCAACGATGGTACTAATACTACCGAAGACTAAAATCGACAAGCTTTGTTCATTGATCACCTTTTCCATTCTTTTTACTGTTCTTGCCACGTAGTCGTAGGTAAGTGCTGAAAAAATAATAAAAATAATTGCTCCGATAACGCCCATTACGACTTCGTTTTCTAAAACTGGTTGATTACTTAATCCAATTAAATTCCAAAATTTGGGTACAAATGTTAAACCTAAACTAAAACCTAAAATGGCAAAGATTGCTAAATATATTTTTTTCAATTTTTCTTCCTCCTTTCTTTATTTAAACACCTGTCGCAAGACTTCTGTGACAGTTGCAACACCAATTACTTCGATTCCTTTTGGAACCTGCCAACCAGCTAAATTGTTCTTAGGGACATAAACTTTACTAAAGCCAAGCTTTTCAGCTTCAACAACACGTTGTTCGATTCGGTTTACGCGTCTAATTTCACCTGTTAAACCAATTTCACCAATAAAACACTCTTTGGCAGATGTCTCACGTTCTTTGTAGCTTGAGGCGATACTAACAGCAATCGCCAAATCAATCGCTGGTTCATCTAGCTTCACGCCACCCACTGCTTTTAAATAAGCATCTTGATTTTGTAATAATAAACCAGCACGTTTTTCTAAAACGGCCATAATTAGCGACACACGGTTATAGTCAAGACCTGTTGCTGTTCGCTTAGCATTACCAAATACTGAAGGTGTAATTAAAGATTGCACCTCCGCTAAGATAGGGCGTGTACCTTCCATTGAACAAACAATAGCCGATCCTGTCGCACCTGCTAATCGTTCTTCTAAAAAAGCTTCTGATGGGTTCAACACTTCAACCAAACCTTGCGAACGCATCTCAAAAATCCCAATTTCATTTGTGGAACCAAAACGATTTTTAACCGCACGTAAAATACGGAATGTATGATGTCGTTCCCCTTCAAAATATAAAACCGTATCTACCATATGCTCGAGCATACGTGGTCCAGCCAATGAACCTTCTTTTGTCACATGACCAACAATAAAGATGGCTACCTGATTTGATTTTGCAATTTGCATCAATTCAGCTGTTGTTTCGCGGACTTGACTCACGCTACCAGCAGCGCTATTCAATTCTGGATTAATCATGGTTTGAATAGAGTCAATGACGACATACTCAGGTTTTAGATTCTCAATTGTTTGCTTAATCGCACTCATATCCGTTTCAGCATAAACATAAAAGTCGTTTTCACTATCACTTAGTCGTTCAGCACGCATTTTAATTTGTTGCGCACTTTCCTCCCCAGATACATAAAGCACTTGACCTTCAAGTTTGCTTAACTGTTGTGACACTTGTAACAGTAAAGTCGATTTACCAATTCCTGGATCACCACCAATTAAGACCAATGAGCCTGGTACCACACCACCGCCCAAGACACGATTCAACTCACCCATATCAGTCTTAACGCGTTTTTCTTTTTGATGTACAACTTGACCTAATTTCTCAGGTTTTGTCCGTTCACCTTGTAAACTGACGCGACTATGACGGGTCACTTTTTCTTGAATAATTTCTTCAACTAATGAATTCCATTCACCACAATTTGGGCATCTCCCTAAATAATTAGGAGAAATATAACCACATGACTGGCAAATAAATTCTGTTTTGCTTTTTTTTGCCAAGTTATTCCCTCACTTTTTAAGATACTTTATTTTAACATACGTTGCCAAAAGCTATTGTCCCGACGAACCAAAGCCACCATCGCGATTTTGTGTTGTTTCATCATTATCAGCTTTTAAGAACGGCAAAAAGATGCCTTGCCCAATTCGTTCGCCTTTTTTAATCACGACATCTGTTAGACCAAAATTAATAAATTGGAACATAATATGACCTTCGTTGCCAGCATTACCATAATAGTCACTATCAATAATGCCAACACCATTTCCTAATAATAAGAAACGTTTCAAGGGATTGCTAGAACGATTACATAATTGTAAAAATTCATCTTCACCCATATATGCTTTCACCCCAGTAGGAACTAAAACAGGTTTTACCTCTTTTTTTAACTGGTCATCAGCAAAAAATTCATCATGATTTAGAATTGCTTTTAAACTTGTCGCAATCCCTTTTTTCCAAATACTTGGAATGACAACCTCACTAGCTGCTTCAAAATCATATCCAGCTGCATGGTGTGTTGCTCTTTTTGGTAAATTAATCGCATCAAATGTTGATACTTTTTCAAATCCCCTATTTCTCGACATCTAATAAAAAACTCCAATCTCTATATACTGTATCTAGATAATTATAGCAAAATAAAAAGAGTAAGTCTGTTTAATTCACACAAACCTACCCTTTTCTTCAATATTTTAATTATTTTTAATCTTGTTCTTCATCATCATCGTCTTCATCGAAATCATCAACTTGAATTTTAGTTAATTTCGATAGATGTTTGTGTTTTCCGACGACAAGTGGCACATGTTCAAATGTTACATCACTATATTCTAAACCAAACCATTTAGCCGGATCAAAAGCTAGTTTCTTAATACCTAGCTTAAGTTGCATGACTAATGTATCTAACGCACTTAACGACGTCACACGCGTTAATTCTTCTTTAATCAATACGAAAGCAAAATCGCCAACTTCACGCCCTGGCATAATTGAATATTTCTGCGGTTGTTTCGGTAACTGACCTGAACTCATTAAATCATGGACAATTTGACGGATATAAACATTCACTTCTTGATTGACTCTAAAACCTAAACGCAATTGAACATTGACAATATAATCCGTCCCCATCATATCTACATAATACTCTTTTGTATAAGGTTGATCGGTAACAAAGACATTCACAAACCAATAAACCTTAGCTTTTTTAGGACTCTTATCTAAAATAGAGTACATGAGTTCACGACCAACTTGGTGCCCTTTAATTTTAGAAGTTAAAAAGACAATATTGGTTTGATATTGCGGCACACTTTCATCTTGTCTTAATTCATCTAATTGATCTTTATAATCATATAATGAGACACGATCTGAACTTTTTTCTTGGATGACATTACCACGATGCCAAATCAACATAATCAACAGAATAGTCACTGCGATTAAAACAGCAACATACCCACCATGTAAGAATTTTGTTGCACTTGAAATAAAGAAGACACTTTCAATCATCCCAAAGAAGAAGAAAATTCCAAAAGCTAAGATTTTCGGTGTTTTAATTTGAATCAAGTAGAATAAAAGTAAAATTGTGGTCATTAACATTGTAATTGTGATTGCCAAACCATAAGCTGCCTCCATATGTGCAGATGTTCTAAAGGTTACCACAATACTTAAACAACCGATTAGTAATAGTGTATTGACAACTGGAATATAAAGTTGCCCTTTTTGATCAGTTGGATACACAATTCTTAAACGAGGTAGTAATCTTAATTTAATTGCTTCTGAAACTAATGTATATGAACCCGAAATCAATGACTGTGACGCAATAACAGCTGCTGCAGTCGCAAATAATACGCCAACAACTGTTAATGAACTAGGCATCATTCTAAAGAATGGATTTAACATTTCTATTTCTTGATACATTGGATTATCTTTAACGCTAATAATCCAAGCAGCCTGACCAAAATAGTTTAAAGTCAAACAAATTTTGATGTAAGGCCAACTAAAACGAATGTTCTTACGTCCTGCGTGACCTAAGTCTGAATACAAAGCTTCAGCTCCAGTTGTTGCTAAGAACACACTTCCTAAAATAAAGACACCCATTTTATTTTCTGGCGACATCAAGATTTTCAAAGCGTAAATTGGATTTAATGCTCGAATCACTGACAAATCTTGAGCAAAATTAAAAAGCCCTATCGCGCCTAAAAAAGTGAACCATGCTAACATGATTGGACCAAATGCAGTCCCTACTTTTTGTGTCCCAAACCGTTGAATCATAAATAATGAAATAATAATTACCATTGTAATGACAACAATCACATGTTGATTATCACCAAATACATTATAAAATGTTGGGATTCCGCGTAAGCCTTCAATCGCAGTCGTTACTGTTACTGCAGGGGTTAAAACACCATCTGCTAGTAATGTCGCTCCTCCAATCATTGCCGGAAAAACTAAATACTTACTCATTTTTTTCACTAGTGTGTAGAGTGAAAAGATACCACCTTCGCCATGATTATCTGCACTTAAAGCAATCATGACATATTTAACCGTTGTTAATAGTGTTAACGTCCAAAAAACCAACGAAACCGCACCTAAGATAAAATCCTCTGATACTAAAGCTAAACCACCATTTCCTTCAATGATCGCTTTCATGACATAAAGTGGACTTGTTCCAATATCACCATAAACGACACCCATCGCAATTAAGGCGCCACCCATTGTAAATTTGTCCAAATTATCTTTTTTTGCTGCACTTTCCATCGTTACTTCCCTCTCGCTTTCTCATTCCTATCCTTTTATTTTTATAATGACTAACATAACATTTTCATAAATTTAAAAATTTACAAAATATAAGAGCCATTATACATCAAAATTGCAAAATTAACAGTGCTTTTTACAATACATTTTCATTTCTTTTTAACAACTCAAAAACACTGTTATTTCAACCCTTACGCTAAACGAGTATTCAATCAGGAGCTCTATAAAACTTGTGTTATTTCATTTATTGTTTTCTTTCATAAAAAAACAGTGCTATTATAATGAATTCACACAATTCAAACGACTTACAACTCGATTCGTTGTCTACAACATGATAGAATATAGCTATTACAATAGAAAAAGGATGAATTAAGTGAGAAACTCATTAACTAAAGTTAAACGCGTTGTGGTCAAAGTTGGGACCAGTTCGCTTGTACTAAAAAATGGTAAATTAAATTTACGCTCAATCGATCAATTAGCATTTGTTTTAACTTCACTAACAAATCAAGGCTATGAAGTTACTCTTGTCTCTTCCGGAGCGATTGGTGCAGGGTTACAAAAACTTGGTTTAACTAGTCGACCAAGCACAATTGCTAAACAGCAAGCCATTGCTGCCATTGGCCAATCTGAACTAGTCAAAACATATTCGCAACGCTTTGAAAACTATAATCAAGAAATTGCACAAGTCTTAATGACGCGTGATATCGTTGATTTCCCTGAAAGTCGAAAAAATGTCATCAATACTCTAAATGAATTACTCAAGATGAAGCTTGTTCCCATTGTTAATGAAAATGACAGTGTCGCAGTTGATGAATTAGATCACCAAACTAAATTTGGTGATAACGATCAACTGTCTGCAATAGTCGCTAAGTTAATCGATGCTGACCTGTTAATTATGTTATCTGATATTGATGGCTTTTATTCTGGTAATCCGCAAACAGATCCAACTGCAACTTTATTTTCAACTATCACGGAAATCACACCTGAATTGACTGAAGCGGCTGGTGGCGAAGGAAGTCGTTTTGGTACCGGCGGCATGGCAAGCAAGTTAAAAGCCGCACAACGTATTTTTGATTATAACGGTCAAATGGTCTTAGCCAATGGCGCAGACCCTAGTATTATTTTCGACATCATTGATGGTCGTGAAGTTGGCACATTATTTTCCAATCACTAATCATTTGAAAGGAGTAACACCTTATGACTGACTTAACTATTCTTGGACAACAAGCTAAAGTTGCAGCTCGCACACTATCAATTGCGACTACAGCACAAAAAAATCAAGCTTTAAATGCAATTATTCAATCTTTAAATACTTATGAATCTGAAATACTAGCAGCAAATCAAAAAGATATTGCCACAGCCAAAGAAAACGGCATTTCAGACCCAATGATCGATCGTCTCCTACTAACAAGTGAACGCTTAAAAGCGATGCAGGCAGATATTCAAACCATTATTGATCTCAATGATCCTATCGGAAGTATGGATAAAGTTTGGGTCAATGAAGATAATTTATCTATTGGAAAGCAGCGAGTCCCCTTGGGTGTTGTCGGTATTATTTACGAATCTCGTCCTAACGTTACAACAGATGCAGCTTGTCTTTGTTTTAAATCGGGAAATGCTATTATTTTACGTGGCGGAAAAGAGGCTCTTCATTCAAACAAAGCACTAGTAAACGCAATGCAATCAGCTCTAGTAGCAAATAGTTTTAAAAAAGAAACGATTCAATTAATTGAAGATACATCACGTGAAACAGCGCGCGAATTTATGCAACTCAATGATTATCTAGATGTCTTAATTCCTCGTGGTGGGGCTAATCTGATTCAAACAGTTGTCAAAACAGCATCAGTACCAATCATCGAAACGGGAACAGGTAACTGTCATGTTTATGTTGATTCTGAAGCACAAATCCAAATGGCTATAGATATTGTTGTTAATGGCAAGTGCCAACGACCTAGCGTCTGTAACGCAATTGAAACGGTCATTGTTCATGAAGAAATTGCCGCAAACTTTTTACCGCAACTTGAGGAAGCTTTAGCGCCGCATAAAGTTGAACTTCGTGCTGACCAGGCAGCTAAAAAATACTTAACACATGCAAAAGACGCAACAGAAGAAGATTTTGCAACTGAATTTCTAGATTTAATTTTAGCAGTTAAAACTGTTTCTTCACTTGATGACGCAATGATTCATATTGATCAATATAGTACGCGTCACTCTGAAGTCATTATTACAGATAACTACTTCACTTCACAGAGGTTTGTTAAAGAAGTTGACGCAGCAGCTGTTTATATTAATGCTTCATCTCGTTTTACTGATGGTAGTGTCTTTGGTTTTGGTGGTGAAATCGGCATCAGTACCCAAAAACTCCACGCACGTGGACCAATGGGATTAAACGAATTGACTTCGATTAAGTATGTTATCTTAGGAACTGGACAAACACGTTAAAAAAATCATAAAAAAACTAGTGCACGAAATACCAAGCACTAGTTTCTTTTTATCTTTATTTACGACAGTCGCACCACATAATGAGATTCTTTTTAATTTTAAGCCTAATGTTTTCAACTTTGTTGTATGTTATAATAAATATCGTTAATTACATATGGAGGATTTTCTATAATGAGACAAGCTAGAAGAAAAACGAAGAAAAAAATCTGGGGATTTGGCGTCGCCGCCTTTTTCATACCAGTATTAATTATGTTCCTGGTTTATTTAAGCCTTGGAATTTATTGGGGAAGTGAACGAAGTGTTTTAGCTAGTGATGCTTTTGCACAATTCTCCAATTTTCACGCAAGTTTTAACAACGTACTACACGGGGAACAAAGTATTTTTTATACTTGGAATGCCTCACTCGGCCTCAATTTTTGGTCATTAATTTCATACTATCTGGGTGGTATCTTTACACCACTGGTTTTCTTTTTCAAGAACCAAAATATTCCAGACGCCTTATATCTGATTACCTTAGTAAAAATTGGCTCTGCCGGACTTGCTTTTTGGTTTTATGCTAAAGAAACATTTAAATTAAATCAATGGAGTATCCTTTCGCTAAGCGTCTCCTACGCATTGATGTCGTTTAGTATCGCACAATCTGAGGTCATTATGTGGTTAGATGCGATGGTTTACTTACCACTTATTATTTTAGGCATTAACCGTATTTTTGAAAATAAAAAACCAACTTTACTCTTTGTCGCTTATTTTATGTTGTTTGTATCTAATTTTTATTTCGGTTTTATGATTGGAGTCTTCTCATTCCTTTATTTCATAGCAAAACTATTCCTGAATAAAAAGGAAGCTAAAAAACGAGTAGTTCCTTATTTTTTAACGGCTTTCACAGCAGGTATCAGTTCAATGATTTTAATTTTACCATCTATTCTTGATTTAAAAAGTAATGGTGAAACACTTACTAAGTTGACAATGCTAAAGACAGAGGCAACTAGTGCTTGGGACATTATCGCTAAAAACATGATTGGTTCCTACGATACAACCAAATATGGTTCCATTCCATTTATTTATATTGGTTTAATTCCACTTGTATTTTGTATTTTCTATTTTATTACCAAGAAAATTAGTTTAAACGAGAAAATTGCTTACGGTAGTATCATGGCTTTTATTTTCCTATCATTTTACTTAGATCCATTAAATCTATTTTGGCATGGAATGCATGCGCCAAATATGTTCTTATTCCGATTTAGTTTCCTATTCTCTTTCACTGTCATTATGTTAGCAGGTTATGGATGGGAAAAATTTGAGAAAGAAGATAGCATCTATTTTATTGGCACAAGCATCATCTTAATCGTTCTCTTTGTACTTGCCAAGCTAACAACAGCGCCAGAACACTTTGATTTCATTTCACTAGAGTCACTTGCTCTTACAATTTTATTTATGATTTTATATATTTTACTAATGAGTCTCTATCATCAAGGTAAATTTTTAATGAAACATCTTGCTGTACTACTCTTTTTCTTAATGGCTGGAGAAGCATTTTTAAATACCAATTTCATGTTAAATGGGATTCTCGACGATTGGAACTATGCATCACGAAGTTTGTATTCTGATCCTTATAAATCAATCGATTCACTCGTAAATCGTGCAGAGAAAGAAAACGAAAATAATTTCTATCGACTTGAATCACTTGATGATGTTTCTTCCAATGATACATTTAATTATGGCTACAGCGGTATTAGCATGTTCTCTTCTGTTCGTAACCGACACTCATCCGGACTCTTAGATACACTGGGATACCGTTCGCAAGGCACGAATCTAAATATTCGCTACGACAACAATACCGTAATGATGGATAGCCTTTTTGGGATTCGTCACAATATCAGTAAACAACCCGTTAATAAATTTGGCTATGAAGTCATCGAATCAAAAGGTGAATATCAGCTGTATCAAAACTCATTAGCATTACCATTAGGAATGTTAACTGATAAAGATTTATATAATTTAAAATTACCTGATACTGATAATTTAGGCTCACAAACAATGTTAATGAATCAGCTTTCTAATTTAACAACAGAATATTTTGATTTCATTAAACCTAAATTAGTCAAATCTGAAAATACTAAAATTATTCCAAAAGGTGATCAAAAAGTTCTTTATCAAGAGAAGAAACCTGATATCGGCAAGAAACTGACTTTCAACGTTTTAGTACCTGCAGGACAACAAGCTTATATTAGTATTTTTCCAACAGATTTTGGTTTGTTGGATGGCTCTTCGGCAATTGTTACTTCTCAAGGTGTAACTAATCGTTCACAAATTGATATTACTGGACAATACTATAATTTAGGTTACTTCTCTCAAGAATCAACGATTCAATTTACTGTCGAATTCACCGGATCGCCAGAAGTAGAAGTCATTGAACCAACTGTTGTAACACTAGATACCAACCATTATCAAACTGCAATTCGTAACATTCAACAAAAAGATGTGAAATTTAAAGTTGATAAACGTCATGCCTATGCAAATGTTAATCTAGTTGAAGATCAAGTACTCTTCACAACAATTCCTTATGATAAGGGTTGGACAGCGCGAATTGATGGAAAAAAAGTTAAAACAAAACCATTTGAAAAAGGTTTACTAACCTTCAATGTACCAAAAGGAAAACATGATATTGAACTATCTTACTTACCGCCAGGCTTAAACCTAGGTTTTGCTTGTTTATTCCTTGGTATTGCAACGTTTTCTGGTTATGTACTATTCTTTTACAATCCTCAATCTAAACGTAAATCAAGTAACACTAATAGTTCCTCTTCAAGAAGACGCTCTAAATAAAAAAGAAGCCATCAAACTTATTAAATAAGTTTGAGGGCTTTTGTTTGTTCTAAGAAATTTAGTTGGATTAGCCTAAATTAGGTGCTTGACCTAATTCAGCAAATAGCATCCATAATGTTTTTTCTGTTTCACCTTTCATACCAATAAAGATATCTTGAGTGACATGGTCACCTTCTTCTTCAGTAATTGTAATTGCTTCTGCACTTAATTGACGAAGATATTGATAACCAGAGATAAGAACTTCGAGATGTTCTTTCATTGTTTTATCATAAGTTCCAGGAGTATCTTTAATTTTTGTGTGTTCAGCAAATTCTGTTAACGTTGAATATGGGCTACCACCAATTGTGATTAAACGTTCTGCAATAACATCTAATTGATCATTAATACCATCCATATACTCATCCATTTTTGGATGTAGTGTTAAGAAATTTTGACCTCTCATATACCAATGAGCTTGATGAATCA
This sequence comes from Vagococcus silagei, assembly GCF_004795745.1. Taxonomy (GTDB): domain Bacteria; phylum Bacillota; class Bacilli; order Lactobacillales; family Vagococcaceae; genus Vagococcus; species Vagococcus silagei. The sequence goes on from NZ_SDGV01000017.1 coordinate 141,829, forward strand.
CTACAGCAAACTGACTTAAATCGGCAACAGCTTGGTTTAAAATTTCTTTTGTTTTTACATTACTCATGAACAATTCCTCCTTTAATTACTATATCTATAGTAACACTTTAAAAGAGAAAATTAAAACAATAAGAACTAAAGTTTTTTTTCAGCTTTTTGAACAGCATTTTGAACAGCTTTATTCGTTTCTTGTTCATATGTTTCCATATCATTGACTCCTGCGATAAAAGCAAGCATTAATTGGTTTATCTCTTTATCTTGGCCATCCTTCAATTTCCATTGTCTCTTATCTTTTAAAAATGTCAATTCGACTTTAACTGACACTTTTTTTGTATCCGATTTATTTAAGGCTGATAAAAACGAACTCATGACTGCTTCTTGTAACTCAGCTGTCTTATCATTATTTTCTTCACTGACAATCGGTTTATCTAAAATATTCGTCAATGTATTTTCGATAACTTGCGCATAATCTAAGCCACGAATATCATACGATATTTTAACAAATTCATCTGTCTCATCAATAACATTTACTTCATATTTGGCCTTATTTTGAACTGCCTCGATTAGACTTGCTGATAGTTTATCTTTGTCTTTATCTGATAATTCATCGACTATTGCATCAAAAACATCTGAAAAGTGTGATTCAAAAGTATTCATTTTGACACGAAGTTGCTTTTCTAAAAGATCACCTTCAACAAAATATTCTTTAAAATTTTTACTATCTTTATAATAAATAAAATTATTCACAAAAGTTGTTCCAACTGTTTGAGGGGTTAATTCTTTAGATTGGCAGCCAGCCAAAATAAACAACAAGATGGTCATCATTGCTATGCCAAATGATTTTATTTTCTTCATATACTATCTCCCTAAAGGTTATCATATATTAAATTTAACACATTTGAGCATAAAATGTACTTTTTTAAACGAAATTGTCGATAAGTTTTGCGTATCTTATTCAAAATAGAAAGAAAGAGGGCAAATTAACTTGTTTATGATATTATTTATTTTTTATTTTGGCTGCCTAGTTGGGTCATTTCTTGGTGTACTCGCAATACGAATACCTAAGAAAGAAACATTTATTCTGAGTCGCTCGAAATGCGACTATTGTCAAAAGGATTTATCTTTTTTTGCATTAATCCCATTTTGGCAATTAATATTTCATAGAAACTGCTGCACTTATTGTAAAGAAAAAATTTCAAATTATTATTGGATAGTTGAATGTTTAAGCGGTTTTTTATTTTTGATTGGATTTTTTAATCCCTGGACACTTGAGTACAGGCTTTGTTTTTACCTTAGTCTACTGTTGTTCATGCTTAGTTTGACTGATTATTTTTACGGCATTGTTGAACCTTTACTTCTTTATCCTATCGTTCTTATGTTAATCGTGCTTCAAGCCAATAGTTATACACGGCTTTTTCCACATTTTCTGGATATGTTACTAATTTTTTGTCTTTTCTCACTGTATAATTACCTTTTTCCACAACAAATCGGTGGTGGTGATATCCAATTACTGACTTTTTTAGTCTTTTTCACTGGTTTATACTCACTTTTGTGGATAATTCTATTAGCATCACTTTGTGGCATTCTTTATACACTACTAAAAATGCTTTTTATCCACAATCGAACTCACAAATTGCCATTTGTCCCCTTTATTTCACTCGCTTTTCTGATTGTGACATATTTTTATCCCCATTTTGCATAAAAAAAATCTAAAAGCGTTCGCATTGAACACTTTTAGATTTTTAATTTTTATTTATCTTTTAAAGCATCAGCAGCAGCCATTTGTGCTTCAATGTCACTAATACTATAAACATTTTCGCTAGCCACGCCAACTTCTTTTGGTTCCATGTTACGATATTTTGGCATACCAGTACCGGCAGGAATAATCTTACCGATGATAACATTTTCTTTAAGACCAAGTAACTCATCTTTCTTACCGCGAATGGCAGCATCTGTTAACACACGAGTTGTTTCCTGGAATGATGCAGCAGATAAGAAACTGTTAGTTTCAAGAGATGCTTTCGTGATTCCTAATAAGACAGGACGACTTGTCGCTGGATTTCCACCGCTAACTAACGTATTGTAGTTTCGGTCTGAGAATTCAGCAATATCAAGTAATGTACCTGGTAGAATTTCTGAATCACCTGGGTCCATAACACGTACTTTACGTAACATTTGACGTACCATTACCTCAACGTGTTTGTCACCAATTTCTACCCCTTGCATACGGTAAACTTTTTGTACTTCTTTAAGTAAGTAGTTTTCCACAGTCAAGACGTCTTTAACTTGTAATAATTGTTTAGGATCAATTGAACCTTCTGTTAATGGTGTACCACGATCAATAATGTCGCCTTCAGCAACTTTCAAACGAGCTGTAAATGCTACATCATATGTTCTTGTATCTGTTTCACCTTTAACAATAACTTGTTTTGTACGATCTGCTGGATCTTCTGATACTTCAATAACTTCACCAGCAACCTCAGAAATCACAGCAACCCCTTTTGGATTACGTGCTTCAAAGATTTCTTGGATACGAGGTAAACCTTGAGTAATATCATCTCCGGCAACCCCACCCGTATGGAACGTACGCATTGTTAATTGGGTACCAGGCTCACCGATTGATTGAGCGGCAATTGTACCAACTGCTTCCCCAACTTCAACTTCAGAACCTGTTGCCAAGTTACGGCCATAACAGTGTTTACATACACCATGTTTTGTATTACATGTAAATACGGAACGAATTGTAATTTCTTCAATACCAGCTTCCGTAATTTGTTTACAAATATCTTCAGTAATTAGTTCATTTGAACCGACAATCATTTCACCGGTTTCAGGATGAACAACTGATTTACGAGTGTAACGACCTAACATACGCTCTTCAAGCGTTTCGATAACTTCGTTACCTTCTTTCATTGCACGGATATTCAAGCCACGATCTGTACCACAATCTGTTTCACGAATGATAACATCTTGGGCCACGTCAACTAAACGACGTGTTAAGTAACCTGAATCGGCTGTTTTAAGGGCCGTATCCGTCATACCTTTACGGGCACCGTGAGTAGAGATAAACATTTCTAAGACTGTTAACCCTTCACGGAAGTTAGAAACGATTGGTAACTCCATGATACGTCCGTTTGGAGCTGCCATCAAACCACGCATACCAGCTAACTGTGTAAAGTTGGAGATGTTACCACGGGCTCCAGAATCACTCATCATGAAGATTGGGTTACGATCATCTAAACTTTCCATCAGTTTCAATTGGATTGCATCTTTCGTTGCATTCCAGACTCCAATAACACGTTCATAACGTTCGTCATCCGTAATCAGACCACGACGGAATTGTTTTGTAATTGTTTCTACTTGTTTATGTGCTTCTTCAATCATACCTGGTTTCTCATGTAAGACCACGATATCCGCAATCCCAACAGTCATACCAGCATAAGTCGAATGTTTATAACCTAAGTCTTTCATTCTATCTAACATTTTTGAAGTTTCAGTAATTTTGAATCGTTTGAAGACTTCAGCAATGATATTTCCAAGATTTTTCTTCTTGAATGGACCGACTGGCTCTTGCTCTTTAATATGAGCAGCTACATCAGTAGCAGCTTCAACGAAGTATTTATCTGGTGTTTGAACAGTTAAATTATAGTCAGTAGGTTCATTTAGATAAGGGAACTCTGGAGGCATAATCTCGTTAAAGATTGCTTTACCAACTGTTGTAATCAACAGACGTTCTCTTTGTTCAGGTGTAAATGGTTTTTCAGGCATTGAGCTTGTTTGTAATCCAATACGAGAATGTAAGTGGACATATCCATTTCTCCACGCTAAAACAATTTCATCTAAGTCACGGAAAATCATACCTTCACCAATTTGGCCGGGTTCTTCCATTGTTAGATAGTAGTTACCTAAAACCATATCTTGAGATGGTGTAACAACTGGTTTACCATCTTTAGGGTTCAAGATATTTTGAGCCGCTAACATTAACATACGTGCTTCAGCTTGTGCTTCCTCATTTAAAGGAACGTGAACCGCCATTTGGTCCCCATCAAAATCGGCATTATAAGCCTCACAAACTAATGGGTGAAGACGAATCGCGCGACCTTCAACTAAGACAGGCTCAAACGCTTGGATACCAAGTCTATGCAATGTAGGTGCTCGGTTAAGTAATACTGGATGTTCTTTGATTACATCTTCTAAGACATCCCAAACTGCATCTTCTTGACGTTCAATTTGGCGTTTTGCATTTTTAATGTTATTCGCAATTTCGCGTTTTACTAATTCATGCATCACAAAAGGTTTGAATAATTCAATGGCCATTTCTTTTGGCAGACCACATTGGTACATTTTTAAGAAAGGTCCAACAACGATAACTGAACGACCAGAATAGTCAACACGTTTACCTAATAAGTTTTGACGGAAACGACCTTGTTTCCCTTTCAACATATGAGATAAAGATTTCAATGGGCGGTTACCTGGTCCAGTAACTGGACGGCCACGACGACCATTATCAATTAACGCATCTACCGCTTCTTGTAGCATACGTTTTTCGTTTTGCACAATAATACCAGGTGCATTTAAGTCTAATAAACGTTTCAAACGGTTATTACGGTTAATCACACGACGGTATAAATCGTTCAAATCACTTGTTGCAAAACGTCCACCTTCTAATTGAACCATTGGACGTAAATCCGGTGGGATAATTGGCACAACGTCCATTACCATCCACTCAGGATTATTACCAGAAGTTCTAAAGGCTTCTAAAATATCTAGACGACGAATTGCACGCGTTCTTTTTTGACCTTGTGCTGTTTTCAATTCTTCTTTTAATTCCACAACTTCTTTTTCTAAATCAACATCTTCTAACAAGCGTTTGATTGCTTCTGCACCCATGCTTGCTTGGAAACCTTGACCATACTCAAGACGTTTTTCGCGGTATTCACGTTCTGTTAATAATTGTTTTCTCTCTAATGAAGTATCTCCTGCATCTGTTACTACATATGATGCAAAATAGATAATTTCTTCCAACGCACGTGGGCTCATGTCTAAAACAAGACCCATACGACTTGGGATTCCTTTGAAATACCAGATATGAGTAACTGGAGCAGCTAACTCAATATGTCCCATACGTTCACGACGAACTTTAGAACGAGTGACTTCAACGCCACAGCGGTCACAAACGATTCCTTTATAACGAATACGTTTATATTTTCCACAAGAACATTCCCAGTCCTTAGTAGGACCGAAAATGCGTTCGCAGAAAAGACCATCACGCTCAGGTTTTAGGGTACGGTAATTGATAGTTTCTGGTTTTTTCACTTCACCATAAGACCAGCTTCTAATTTTTTCAGAAGAAGCTAATCCAATTTGCATACTTTCAAATTTATTTACATCGATCAAAAGATGTCCCTCCGTTTCTTTGTCTATCAGAATAACAGTCTTTATCATTGCTTATTCTTTATTTGTCTTGTGCATCTTTCAACGATTGTTCTGCTTTTTCTTTTTCAGCTTGTTCTTTAGCAAATTTAGCTAGAGCATCCACTGTAATTAAATCATCGTCTTCATCATCCATGTCACGTAGTTCGATTTCTTCATTGTCAGCATCAAGGACACGCATGTCTAAACCTAATGCTTGCAATTCTTTCACTAATACGCGGAATGATTCTGGAACACCAGGTTTTTGAATTGGTTCACCTTTAACGATTGATTCGTATGTTTTCACACGACCAACAACGTCATCAGACTTGTAAGTTAAGATTTCTTGTAAGGTATAAGCAGCACCGTATGCTTCCAGTGCCCAAACTTCCATCTCTCCGAAACGTTGTCCACCAAATTGAGCTTTACCTCCAAGTGGTTGTTGCGTTACTAATGAGTAAGGTCCAATTGAACGAGCATGTAGTTTATCATCAACCATATGCGCAAGTTTCAGCATGTACATTACCCCAACAGAAATACGGTTATCAAATGCTTCACCAGTACGTCCATCGTAAAGAATTGTTTTTGCATCGCGCGCTAGGCCAGCTTCTTCAACTGTTGCCCAAACATCTTCCTCATCAGCACCGTCAAAGACAGGTGTTGCTACATGGATACCTAATGAACGAGCAGCCATACCTAAGTGTAACTCAAGTACTTGTCCGATATTCATACGTGATGGTACCCCTAATGGGTTTAACATGATATCAACTGGTGTACCGTCTGGTAAGAACGGCATATCTTCTTCCGGCATAATACGGGATACAACCCCTTTATTACCGTGACGACCGGCCATCTTGTCACCTTCATTGATTTTACGTTTTTGGACAATATAAACACGAACTAACATGTTAACGCCTGGTGATAATTCATCGCCAGCTTCACGAGTAAAGATCTTAACATCGTGAACAATACCGCCACCGCCGTGAGGAACACGAAGTGAAGTATCACGAACTTCACGTGCTTTTTCACCAAAGATTGCATGTAATAAACGTTCTTCAGCTGATAATTCAGTCACACCTTTAGGCGTTACTTTACCAACTAATAAATCACCATCTTTAACTTCAGCACCAATACGAATAATACCCATTTCATCAAGGTTCTTAAGCGCATCTTCACCAACGTTTGGTAATTCACGTGTGATTTCTTCAGGTCCTAATTTAGTATCACGAGCTTCTGATTCATATTCTTCAATATGAATTGAAGTATACACATCATCTTTAACCAGACGACGACTCATAATAATCGCATCTTCATAGTTGTAACCTTCCCACGTCATGAATGCAACCAGTACGTTTTGGCCTAAAGCTAATTCGCCTTCTTCCATAGATGGACCATCAGCTAAAGTGTCACCAGCTTCAACTCGTTCATCTTTACGAACGATTGGACGTTGGTTGTAACTTGTACCCGCATTTGAACGGTGGAATTTAATCACATTATATTTATCTAATGAACCGTCTTCACGACGAACACGAATTTGTTTAGCATCAACAAACTCAACAATCCCATCATGTTTACATAATAGAGCTGCACCAGAGTCATGCGCTGCTTTATATTCCATACCAGTACCAACAAGTGGTGAATGTGGTTGGATTAACGGCACTGCTTGACGCTGCATGTTGGCACCCATTAAGGCACGGTTAGAGTCATCGTTTTCCAAGAAAGGAATACATGATGTTGCGACCGCAACTACTTGTTTTGGTGAAACGTCCATGTAGTCAACTTTAGAAACAGAGACTTCTAAGTTTTCACTTTGTAAACGAGCCATTACTAATTCTTCAGCAAAGCTGCCATCATCATTTAATGGTGAGTTCGCTTGCGCTACCATATAATGGTCTTCTTCGTCAGCTGTTAAGTAATCAATATGTTCAGTCACGCGACCAGTTGAACGATCAACACGACGATAAGGTGTTTCGATGAAACCATATTTATTTACTTTAGCGTAACTTGATAAACTGTTGATTAACCCAATATTCGGGCCTTCAGGCGTTTCAATCGGACACATACGACCATAATGCGAATAGTGAACGTCACGGACTTCATAGCCGGCACGGTCACGAGTCAAACCACCCGGTCCTAAGGCAGATAGACGACGTTTATGTGTTAACTCACCAAGAGGGTTTGTTTGATCCATGAATTGAGACAATTGAGAAGAACCAAAGAATTCTTTCATTGCTGCAACAACTGGACGAATATTAATCAATTGTTGTGGTGTTAATGTTTCAGTATCTTGAATTGACATACGTTCACGAACCACACGTTCCATACGAGATAAACCGATACGGAATTGATTTTGTAATAACTCACCAACTGAACGAATACGACGGTTACCTAAGTGGTCAATATCGTCAACGTTCCCAATACCTTCTTGTAAGTTAAAGAAGTAACCCATTGTTGAGATAATATCTGCTGGACGGATTGTACGAACAGAATCATCTAAGTTAGCATTACCAATCATGTTAACCACACGTTCAGGATCTTTTGGAGAAAGAACTTTAATGACTTGGATTGTCATTGGTTCAGTTACAACACCATCTTCTGTTGGATAGAATGTCAAACTATTAATACCAGCATCTAAATAGCTTTCTAAGTTTTCCATAACAGAGTGTGTAATTACAGTTCCTTTTTCAACGATAATTTCGCCTGTTTCAGGGTCAACTAAAGTTTCACCTAAAGTTTGATTCAACAAACGTGTTTTTAAGTTTAATTTTTTATTTACTTTATAACGACCAACTGCTGCTAAGTCATAGCGTTTTGGATCAAAGAATCTTGAGTTAAGTAAGTTTCTTGAGCTTTCCGCTGTTTTTGGCTCACCAGGGCGTAGACGTTCGTAAATATCTTTCAAGCCTTCTTCCGTACGAGAATCACTTGAATTTTTATGAATATCTTTTTCAATTGTTGCTTGTAAACTTTCGCTTTCACCAAAGATGTCTAAAATTGTACTATCAGAACCAAAACCTAATGCTCTGACAACAACTGTTAGAGGTAACTTACGTGTACGGTCGATACGAGCATATGATAAGCCTTTCGCATCTGTTTCAAGCTCTAACCATGCACCACGGTTAGGAATAATTGTTGTACCAAAACCTTCTTGTCCATTTTTTTCTGTTTTACCATTGAAGTAAACACCAGGAGAACGAACTAACTGTGATACCACAACTCGTTCTGCCCCATTGATGATAAATGTTCCCATTTCAGTCATTAATGGGAAGTCACCAAAGAAGACTTCTTGAGACTTAATTTCACCTGTTACTTGGTTGTCTAAACGTAAAGTGACATGAATCGGTGCAGAGTAGTTTGCATCGTGAGCACGAGCTTCTTCTACTGTATATTTTGGTTCTTTCATTTCATAATCAACGAATTCTAGTGATAATTTGTCACTGAAATCTGTGATTGGTAAAATGTCCTCAAACATTTCGCGTAACCCTTCATCTAAAAACCACTTGTAAGAGTCTGTTTGAATTTCAATTAAATTTGGCAATTCTAGTACTTCACTGATCCTAGAATAACTGCGTCTTTCTCGGTGTTTGCCGTATTTTACTACGTGTCCAACCAAATTAGTCACCCCTCTGAGTTTTTTCAAAAGCCTTTATGTTTCAAAAATTAAAGTTTGGTTACAAAAATGTTACATAACCATTTTTAAGTAAAAAAAATACAAAAATAGAGTCAGTTCTGTATATTTTGACCGTTCTATTTTTGTTTTACTATCAATTAAAGGAATATGGACAATATTTCATACCCTTTAACGCTTGAAACATAAAGCATTCTGCAACTAATCATTTTAACGCTTAGAACTGCTTTTGTCAACCCGTGTTTTAGCGATGATGATTCCATTTCGAGCAACTCGCATAAAATTAAATAAAATCACCCAAGACGAAAGATACATTTCTTTCGTCTTGGGTGATTCTCTATTAAAAATTAACCTCACTTTTCGCTCACTATAATATAGTAGCCTTTATCTTTTTTTACGATTTCAGCATTCCCAAAAATCTCATCCATTTTCTTTTGTGCACTTGGGGCACCTTGTTTTTTCTGAATGACGATTGTTAGTGTACCACCTGTTTTAAGATGTGCGTGTGAGCCTTCAATAATCGCATGAACCACTTCTTTACCAGCTCGAATAGGTGGATTACTTACAACAGCGGCAAAATCAGTTTTCGTTACCTTTTCATAAATATTTGAAGCATAAATTGCTGTCTTCGCAACTTGATTACGTTCCGCATTTTCTTGTGCCAATTCAATCGCCCGTTGGTTGATATCAACCATATGAACACCGCGACCTGTTTTAGTGGCCAGCGACAAACCAATCGGTCCATAGCCACAACCCACATCTAAAATTTCGCCTTCTGGTAAAACTGCTTCATTAAACTGTTCAATCAAAACACGTGAACCATAATCCACTGTTTTCTTTGAAAAGACATTGCTGTCGGTCATAAACTTAAATGTTTTACCGACTAGTTCAAATGTCCATTGTTGGCGATTGTGAGATGCCTCTGGTCGCTCACTATAATAATGACTCATTATTTCCCCTACTTTCTTAACTTCTCTACTATTAATTGACCCAACAGCTCATAACCCTCATCTGAAAAATGGAGGCCATCTGCTTGTAGATAATGATTTGGATTACTATTTTTTTGCATTTCTTCTAATAAAGAGATAAAAGAAATTTGATACGCCTCTGCTATTTTTCGAGCAGCTTCGTCATATGCCTTTAAACATGCCAAAGGTCTCTCGGTCGCATAGAGCGTCTGACAAGCGTAAGGTGTACCGATTAAGATTACACGATTTGTACCAATTTTTGTTACTAAATCTTTTAAATTTACCTTAAACAATTCTAAAGAGACATCACTTAAAAGAGACACATCGTTTGCACCGAAAAAGACTGTCACTTTATCAGGTTGATAGGCCACAACATGCTCCTCAACGCGCAGCAGTCCATCACGTGTGGTATCACCTGGGATACCCGCATTTCTAATTGTATATGCTAAAGTACGTGATCCAATCGCATCATTTAATTTAAGCGTGATTTCACCCTCAGTATATCCGGCTGTAATACTATCACCAAATAAAATTAATTTTTGCATCGCAATCCATCCTTCGTACTTTGACTTGTTTTGTGCTATAATCGTTACAACTTATTTATCATATCATGAATTGGAGCGTTTTGAATATGTTTATTAAAACACCACAAACAAAAAAATGTCGCGAATCGCGTATTATTCAAACTCACCGTATTTTTCCAGCAGATCTCAATGCCCATAAAGCATTATACGGTGGAAAATTAATGTCTTTCATCGATGATACGACATCAATTTCAGCATCACGTCACTCAAGACGACCAGTCATGACTGCCAGCGCAGACGAATTAAACTTTCTACATCCTTTATATGAAAATCATTCTGTCTGTGTTGAAGCCTATGTCACTGGTACAGGACACAAATCGATGGAAATCTTTACAAAAGTAATTGGGGAAGATTTAGATACTGGGGAACGTTACTTAGCGGCAACTTGCTTTATGACCTTTGTTGTTGTGAATGTCGAGGAAGACTATGCTGGCGTGCCAAAAGTTATTCCGGAAACACATGAAGAAGAAGCCATTACAGAAGGTTATGAAGAACGTCGTTTGAAACGACTATTAAATTTCAAACAAAATAAAGAATTAGCCTCTCATCTATCCCTCTCTATCCCGTGGATGGATGAAAAAGAACATTAATTTAGGAGTATTTTCATGGATGAAACAGCAAATTTTTACCGAGTAAGTCGTAAAGAGTGGCAAAGTTTTTATCGTAACGGGGTGCCACCATTAACCAATGACGAACTCCAACAAATAAAAAGTGTGAACGACAATATCTCACTTCAAGATGTTCAAGATATTTATATTCCACTGACCCATTTGATTAATATTTACATTAAAGAATATGAGTCGTTACAATTGAGTAAAGGCTTATTTATGCAAAAATTCGCAACACCATCACCATTTATTATTGGTGTTGCCGGAAGTGTTGCTGTTGGCAAAAGCACAACAGCGCGTCTCCTACAAATGATGCTCTCACGAATTTTTAAACGCAAACACGTGCAGCTAATTACAACTGATGGGTTCCTTTACCCAACCAAGACACTTGAAGAACGTGATATTTTAGACCGCAAAGGATTTCCTGAAAGTTACGATATGGAAAAATTATTGAACTTTTTAAACGCTGTCAAAAATGGCGAAGACGATTTAAAAATCCCGGCCTACTCTCACGAAAGCTATGATATTATTCCAGATGAATTCGAAACCATCACGCAACCAGATATTCTGATTGTCGAAGGAATTAACGTCTTGCAGTTGCCAAAAAATGAACAAATATATGTTAGTGACTTCTTTGATTTCTCAATTTATGTCGATGCTGACGAAGAATTAATCGAGTCTTGGTATTTAGAGCGCTTTGAAGCATTATTAGACCTTGCAAAAGAAGATAAAACTAATTATTATTATAACTACGCAAATGGACCGCGTGAAGAAGCACTCGACTTTGCTAAAGATGTGTGGAAAAAAGTGAACGCTGAAAACTTAGCCAGCTTTATTCTCCCAACTAGAAGCAGAGCCGACGTGATTTTACATAAAACAGAACACCATGTTATCGATGAGATTTTCATGCGTAAGTTCTAAAAAAATAAAAGAAAGATAGGGTGAATCCATTGACACAAGTATCAGACTTTAAGGATTTAGAAAAAATTGTTGTGCTCGACTACGGTAGCCAATACAATCAATTAATTACTCGCCGCATCAGAGAATTTGGGGTATTCTCAGAACTTCTTAGCCACAAAATTAGTGCTGAAGAAATCAAAAAAATGGCGCCAAAAGGTATCATCCTTTCAGGGGGACCAAACAGCGTCTATGACGAAAGCAGTTTTTCAATTGATCCGGAAATTTTTAATTTAGGAATTCCAGTTTTAGGTATCTGCTATGGCATGCAATTAATGACTCATAAACTTGGTGGTACAGTTAAAACAGCTGACCACTCTGAGTATGGTAAAGCGATGATTGATGTACAAGGTGAAAGCGACCTCTTAGCAGGTTTACCAACACATCATCAAGTTTGGATGAGCCACGGTGACTTAGTTGAAGAAGTCCCTACTGACTTTGCTATTACAGCCACAAGTCCAAACTGCCCAATTTCTGCAATGGAAAACAGAGCTAGAAATCTTTACGGCGTCCAATTCCATCCAGAAGTTCGTCATTCTGAATATGGTAATGACGTTTTACGTCACTTTGCTTTTGACATTTGCCAAGCTAAAGGTGACTGGTCAATGGGAAGCTTTATCGAAATTGAAATCAACAAAGTACGCCAAATGGTTGGTGACAAAAAAGTGCTACTTGCTCTTTCAGGTGGTGTGGATTCAAGCGTTGTTGGTGTCTTACTACAAAAAGCAATTGGCGACCAATTAACATGTATCTTTGTAGATCATGGTTTATTACGTAAAGGCGAAGCTGAACAAGTTATGGATAGCTTAGCTGGAAAATTTGGCTTAAACATTATCAAAGTGGACGCTCAAAAACGTTTCTTAGATAAATTGGCTGGCGTTTCCGATCCAGAACAAAAACGTAAAATTATCGGTAATGAATTCATCTACTTATTTGATGATGAAGCAGCTAAATTAGATGGGATTGATTTCTTAGCTCAAGGTACGTTATACACTGACGTGATTGAAAGTGGAACAGATACAGCCGAAGTCATCAAATCACACCACAACGTAGGTGGCTTACCAGAAGACATGGAATTTACATTAATTGAACCATTAAATACATTGTTCAAAGATGAAGTTCGTGCCTTAGGTATGGAATTAGGCATGCCAGAATCATTAGTATGGCGCCAACCATTCCCTGGACCTGGATTAGGTATCCGTGTCTTAGGTGAAATTACTGAAGAAAAATTAGAAATCGTCCGTGAAAGTGACGCTATCTTACGCGAAGAAATTGCCAAAGCTGGCTTAGATCGCGATATCTGGCAATACTTCACTGTCTTACCAGGCATCCGGTCAGTTGGTGTTATGGGAGACGGCCGTACTTACGACTACACAGTTGGTATTCGTGCGATTACATCAATCGACGGCATGACTGCAGACTTCGCTCGTATTGATTGGGACCTATTACAAAAAATCTCTGTTCGTATTGTGAATGAAGTCGATCACGTTAACCGTATCGTGTATGACATTACGAGTAAACCACCTGCAACTGTGGAGTGGGAATAGTAACAGCTTAACTCTATTTTAAGATATTGATACAATAGACTCTAAAACCAATTGTTTATTACATTTTTTATAAAAAATAGAAAGATACCAACAAAATGTAATCCGTTTTGTAACGAGTAAAAGCCCAGTCTAAAATGACTGAGCTTTTATTTTTTCTCATAGAGATTCCCTACTATTTCTGATTTAGAAAAACTAATTTCCCAATCACCATTATTTCTGATTTAGAAAAACTAATTTCCCAATCACCATTAGATGTATTTAAAAATGAATACTTTGAAATTTCAGTATCGTATCTTAATACTGGTACGATATTACTTTTTGTAGTATGACCATCAATAAAATAATGGCTTTTCTCATCCCAATAAATTGAACCAAAATAGCTTTCATCACAAGCCACCTCTTCTGAATAAACATGACCACTAATAATATCTTTATAAAATTTTCCTTTCGTCGCTGGATATTTACCTGTAAAGACATAATCAGGCGTTCCTACTTTCCAAAAGTCCTCAGCGTCTTCATCAATACCTGCATGAACAAAAATTTGGGTTTCAGTTTCAAAATAACGCTTTTCTTTAGTTTTTTCCCTTAACCAACTAAGTAGCTCCTTATATTTTTCAGACTGCATAATTTTCTGATGTAACACATTATTTAGTTCTACTAAGTCTGCGCTAAATGCATCTGAATTCTTAGTTTCATTGATAATATTCTGTATTTCAAATTCATTAAAAAAACTCATTACTGTTTCATATCCTATTTTCAAAGCATGAAAATCATTCATTTCTTTATTTGAAAATAACCAATCAACTAACCATTCATCATGATTGCCCAACAATACCACTACTTGATTTGGATAACTCTTTTCAAAATTCATAATCTCTTTTAATACTTTAAATGATTCCGAACCACCATCAACATAATCACCTATAAATACTATTACATCAGAAGGTTCTAAATGGATATATTTAAGAGAGTTCATCATCGCATCATAGCAACCATGTATGTCGCTCATCGCATATATTGTTTTCATTCATAACAATCCTTTGTCACATTATTTTTAAACCTAATATCATTATTTAGTTCTCATTTTTTCGATCATCACGTTCCAATCATTATCGTGACAATCAATCAATTAAATGTCTTTTAATTTCAAATTTTTATCATGTAAATTCTGAATTTTAAGCTGTACAAAAATTATACAGTCTAAAAAAGGACTTCAACAATTTATTCTTCCGTGATAATTTCACTAAACCAACGAATGTTTGCCATTTTATCCAACTCTTCTTTTTTATAGCAAGTTAAGTCGACTAAGCCTAGTTTCTCACACAGTATTTTTGTAATCCATTTTCCTCGTTCCATGATGAGTAAATTTACCGTAAAATAGAATTTTTCAAATTCTTCGATTGCGTTCGGTACTTTATTTTCAAAGTGATGATGCCAAAACTCTCTGACCATATAATTGGAATCAACAAATGGTTGAAGATAATATTTCTTGACGAAGCTCTCCCACATTTTATCACCATATTCTAAATGAACCCACGAATCTCTCAAATCTTTCAATGTAAGATCCCAGTAATCGCGACAATTTCCAATTCCTCTACCTTGATTCATCCATGACAATAACACGATAAAATTACCGATAGAATGGGTCAATTTGGAGAATCTTTTAATTTCTTGGAGTAAGTTTATCGTCGTTTTCTCTTTCTCTAATCGCTCTAAATTATGCTTATTAAAATAAAATTTCTCAATATCACTCATTTTTGCTTCAGAATACCACTTATCTAGTTTCGGAATTTCACTAAATACTTCCTGCCACGTTACTTCATTTTCTTTCGAGAAAGGACTTTTATTCACAGCTAGCAATCGGTTAAATGTCGTCTTGAAAGAATTCATACAGTCGCCTCGTAAGTTTTCTATTTCTTGAGGATTCCAGTCCAACAAATCATAAATATAAACTGGCTCACGATCACAATGAGGCTTATCATTCTCTTTTGCAAATGGATGCAGTTTTTTATTTCTTTCAGATAAATGATTACTTAAATAATCTAATTCCAACATTAAACTTGAGTCACTTGCTTGAATATCATTTTTTAAATAGCATTGCTTAAAGTCAAATTCCCATGGAACGATATTTTTTTCATCACAATAAAGTAACCAATTTTTTACCCACGCTTCTTTAGTATCGATAATAATCCCCCTTTTAATCATGATTTTATTTTTACATACAAAAACTATGCCTTAACTTATTCTATAAAACATCAACATAATAAGCCAATCATAGTCATAAAAAAAACGTAAGGCTTCCTTACGTTTTCTGTCTATCCTATTAATTTTTAACTGCTTTAATTCGTCTAAATGATTGCTCGGCCTTACCTGTATGTAATTGCCATGTATGCCAAAATACGAATGGTAATGCAATCACCGCATTGGCAATGCCCCAATATTTCATGACATCCGGATTAAACCAAGTGCTTGAATTCATAATTTTAGGGAACAATTCTGGTACAATTGCACGAACTAAAAGGTGTGTTGCTAACGTGTAAACTCGCGCAATCACATATAACTCTGGACGTCCTTTGATGATTGGATAAACTTCCGCGGCTAGTAAAATACAGATTGAGCTCGCAAAGAAAGTTGCTCCTTCTGCATAAACAAAAGCCATATTCCATGTTGTATATAAAAAATTCCACATAATTGTTGTATAAACTAAAAGGTCACCATTGTTTTTATTTTCAATATCCCAATATTTTGGTGCATATGGAATGGTAATACATAATACAATTCCTGCTAAAGCATTATAAAAGTTACCCATTTGTAAATCTTTGATTGTTGCTTCAGTAATATTTAGGAATAGAATGCCGTATAAAAACCACAACATCCAATTTTTTCTTAAAAAGCTCCAAGTACCACCTGTTTTATTGTCAGCATTAGCGACTCTAGCAAATCCAAGAACAATTGTTGGCAAGATGACACTTAATATTTTTACCCATCTAAACCAACCAGATACGCCACCTGTCATAATCCACAGTGGAAAAGTCAACAATGTTGCTGACCAAAACCAACTAGAAAAACGATAATTCTTTCTCATGACTTCCACAATTAACATTAAAATGCCAATGTAGACAATCATTGATACCCCATACTTCAAAACTAATCCCATTTCATCTCTCCTTAATAATCACTAGTAAAAAAACGTTTGCATTTTAATACAATCCTGATTATAGCAGAAGTTTCCAAATAGTAAATGAGACCATCATCAAAAATTATGATAGTTCTATTAGAACAATGCCCTTATTTCTCATGACTATAATACATTCATAATTTTTAATAACAATAATATCAACAATAATAGTGAAACAGGCGGAACAACACGAAGTATCCACCTCGATACATTCATTCCCACTTCACGTTCTCGTTCAAAATCAGGATTTTCTTGATCCTTAATAAAGTCTCTCGGAAATCGAGCCCAAAACAAACCATCAGTCATTTTTAGGATAAATCCAATCCCAATTAATATTAAACTGATAACAAGCAACACAGCAGTAATATCGATTCGCAATGCAAACATCTCGCCATCGCCTTTCTAAAATGAATTTTTCTTTAAATTCGTACAAATCTTAGTGTTTCTCCTGTCAAAATAAGGTATATTGATTGAGATGAGCAGATGCTCAATTTTATTAAAGTAGGTGAATACAATGGGTAAATATCAATTAGATTCAAAAGGAAAAACTTCCGTTACAAAATATCATGAAAAAAATACACCTGAAAAAAATGATAAGAAACAATATCTACAAGACATGCGCGAGAAATTCTTGAAAAACAAACAGAATAAAGCGAAATAAACTAAAATATAAAATCACAGTCAACCTCTTTTTTTAAAGAAACAAACTGTGATTTTTTATTTACAACTCGATTTCCATCAATGTTTGTGCCAAATGAGTTTCAATTTTATGATGATGATACTCCTCTGTTTGTCGCTTTAATTCCTGTAAATCCACGTCTTGTTTTAAATGACTTAACACTAATTTTTTAACATTTGCTTCTTTTGCTAACAAGCCTGTCTCCTTTGAAGTAAGATGGGCATGATGTCCTTCCATGCCTTCTAAAAAATAGGTGTCGGTGATTAAGACATCCGCATCCTGACAAAATGGAATCAAGTCTGCAAAATAGCCAGTATCAGCTGTAAAAACCAAAACTTTCCCCGTTTCACGTTCAACAATTCGCATCGCAAAACATAGTACAGGATGAACTGTTTTTAGAAATGATATTTGAAATGGCCCTATTGTCAATTCTTTTTGCGGCTGATAGGCGATTCCTTTTGAAACTCCTGGTAATGTTAAGGCATTAAAATGGGCTAAATCTTCACTATGACCATAGATTGGTAACTCTGCAATTGGTGCTGATGGTTTTAATTGACGTAAATATTGGAGCACACCTAAGTCAGCAATATGATCATGATGATAATGTGTCAAAATGACCGCATCCAAGACTAACGGATCCAATATTTTCTCTAACTGAACTAAAGTCGTACTACCCGCATCTAGTAATAAATGAAAATCACCTGATTCCAATAGAAAAGAAGTCGTGCCTTCACCTTGATGTGGATACGCACCCCAATAGCCTAGAATTGTTACTTTCATAATCATGCACCTCTTCGTATATATATTTATCCCAATTTTACCGATAATTGTTATCTTGTACAACTCTCTTATATTTTAAATAACTAGTATTGTCAAAATTAAATGAGCTAATACCGCTATTCACAGTAAAAAAATCATGTTAAAATAGGCAAGAATCTTAACAGAATTGTCATCACTGTACTAATCAACACATCTATTTGATATACTGATGATGGTATGTTTTAAAAAGGAAAATAAATGGAGGAAATACATGAGATTTAGAGAAGCACTATTATTGTTTGCTGGCGTTTGTATTATGGCGTTTGGTATTAGTTACTTTATTTATCGTTATATTTTCAAAAAGGATTTAAAAAATTGGAAACTCAACATCTTAATGATTGTCGTGACGACAGCGGGTGTCGGCCTATTCCTACCTTACTCAATTACTTATATTAAAGAGAAGAAGGGAATTGTCGATGAAGTCAATATTCAATATGTCAGCGGTAAAAAAGTCAAGAGTTACGCGAATGCTAAAGAACGCTTAATTTTACCGACTGCTTATGATTCAATTGAAAATACACATCCTTCTGTGATCAGCTTTCCTGAAAAATGGAATGGATACAAATATTGGATGGGGGTTACTTCATATCCGAAAGGTGTCGCAACTTACGAAAATCCACATATTTTTAAATCAAATGATTTAATTGAATGGGTACCTGATGAAAAGAATCCCTTGGATGAACCGAAGTCATCTAAATTTAACGGCCAAATTCCATTGCAATATGATTCAGATACAAATTTAATCTACAATAAAGAAGAAAACCGAATTGAACTATTTTGGCGTTTTGTTGATGACGTGAATAACGAGGTTGTCATCTATCGCATGGATTCAACCGATGGCAAAACGTGGTCTGATAAGCAAATCATTCATAAGGACAACCGCAAACAAAATGACTGGGTTTCACCAGCTTTTGTTAAAGATAAGAATGGCTATCAAGTTTGGTACGTGGCAAACGGCTATCGTATTTGGCATCGTACTAGTCCTGATGGTAAAAAATGGAGTCAGCCTACTGAAATTAAAATGGGATACTCAAATGCTGATCATATGAAACATTGGCATCTCGATGTTCAAAAGACTAATTTAGGTTACGAAGCTGTAGTTTCAGGTTTCAAAGGTGACAGTAAAGATAGCGCCGAACTTTTAACTGAACGTCATAAAATGAATGTTTATTACGGTAAATCAAAAGACGGTAAAAATTGGGATAAATTAACACCGATTATCTTCCCTTCTGGTGATAAACATCGTTATGATGGTAAAGGTCTTTATAAGAGTGCCCTACTAAAAACTAATGGCCAATACTATGTCTTTTATAGTGGTATCGGTTTTGATGATACTCGCGGCATTGGACTCGCATATGGTAAAGATATCTATAATTTAAGAGGGTTAAGTTATTCAAATACAACTGATTTGTTAGATCCTAACAAAAAAGACGAAAAAGAATATTATACAGATAGTCCTGATTAAACTCAAAAACACTCATGCTTGCATCAATTGATGCAAACACGAGTGTTTTTAATTTGCCATAGACTCTTTATCAATAAAAGGTCCCCCAACACTTTCATCAAAAAGAGGCTCGACTAATCTATATTTGACTGATCGACTACTTTATCTTCAAGTTAAACATTTACCATTTGATGCTATGACTTCTTGATACCAATTAAAAGAGGCTTTTTTCGTTCGATGGTAATCCCCACTCCCATCATCGTACTTATCAACATGAATAAAGCCATATCTTTTTTTCATCTCGCCAGTTGTTGCGCTGACAAGATCAATTGGCCCCCACATCAAGTAACCTAAGCAATCGACATGATCCTCTTCAATGGCTTTTTTCATCTGAATGAGATGTTGACGCAAGTAGTCAATCCGATAATCATCTTGAATTGACCCATCTTCTGCCAGAACATCTTCTGCACCCAAACCGTTTTCGGTAATCATAATCGGCAACCCATACTTACGGTAAGTATAGTTTAACAAATAGCGTAAACCAACTGGATCGATCGTCCAACCCCAATTTGATTTTTCCAAATATGGATTGGCTAGCCCACCAAAAAGTTTACTCTTTTCAGCATCTGTTCCTTCAAATTCTGCAACTGAAGAACCATAATAATTCATCCCAATAAAATCGAGCGTTCCATTCGTAAAAGCTTGCCTATCTTCTGTTGTCACTTCAATTTCAATACCTTGCGCTTGATATTCAGCCAGCTTATACTGCGGAAATGTACCATGACACATCGCATCAATTTGATAAAAATCGCGATCCATTTGCTGAAAAGCATTCATGACATAATCTGGCGAGCAATTATACGGATAGACTGGTTCAATGCCAAAGACGCAACCCATCTTAAAATGCGGATTAATTTTATGCCCCAGTTCAATCGCTTTGCAACTTGCTAGCGTCATGTTATAACCAATCGTCGCAAGTGTTTGGGCTTTGTTTTCAAGTTCTGAAAATTTTAAGCCTGCGATAATATAAGTAAAAATATCAGTCGCTTCCGTTTGCGGGTCGATATGATTCATCTCATTGAAAGTCACCCAGTAAGTCACACGATCCTTAAAACGTTCGAAGAGCACTTCGCAAAAATGTAAGTAAAAATCAATGACTTTACGATTGGTCCAAGAACCATAAGCGTGTACTAAATGAATTGGCATCTCAAAATGATAAAGTGTCACAATCGGTTCAATCTGATACTTTAATAAAGTATCAATCACATCAGAATAAAATTGCAGACCTTCTTCATTCGGCGTCTCTTCATCACCTTTTGGAAAAATACGTGACCAATCAATCGACAGTCGCAAGGCTTTAAAGCCCATCTCAGCAAAAAGTTGGATATCTTCTTCATATCGGCTATAAAAATCAATCCCAGTATGCGACGGATACATTTTATGAGGCTCAATTGTTTTTGTGATTTCTCTAGGATGATCGACTGAGCCAACCGTTACAAAGTCCATAATCGCAGGTCCCTTGCCTGAAACGTTCCACGCACCTTCACATTGATGTGCGGCGATACTGCCACCCCATAAAAAATTATCTCTTAACTGCATTTGATCCCTCCTTTCTCTACATCAATTCTATAAAACAACACTCAACATCGATGCTGATGTTAAAATATTATTAACTGTTGCCGGAATAACATCTAGAAAATCTGCCGTGTTAGTCACAACAACAATTACTGTTGGATCGTACCCAGCTGCTTTAATTTCATTAAAGTTTACTTGCGCAATTTTTTGCCCTTGTCTAATTTTCGCGCCTGATTCAACAAGCACTTCAAAACCTTGACCCTCTAATTCAACTGTATCAATTCCAATATGAATTAAGACTTCAACACCATTTTCATCACGCAAACCAATCGCATGTTTTGTATCAAAAACCATGACTACTTCACCATCAAATGGCGCGTAAATATCATCACCTGACGAAATAATACCGATGCCTTTTCCTAAAGCACCCGAAGAGAAGGCTTGATCTTTAATATCAGCCAATTGAACTAACTCACCATTTGCAACTGATGTGAGTGGAATACTACGCACCACTTCATCTGATACTTTAACTTCTTGCTTTGTATCAGCTTCAGATTCTTCTGGTTTAAACAAGAGATACGCAGCAATTGCAGACACAACAAACGAAATGATAACCGCCGTTACCATTAAAGCTAAGTTTTTAAAGTCACCATTGCCACCAATATATGATGGTAAACCGAATAAGCCCCATGCCATTGAATATGCTTTAACTCCTGTTAGACCAGCGAATAAACCACCTAAGCCACCACCAATCATCACAGCAATAAACGGACGACGGAATTTAACGAACACACCGTAAATTGCGGGCTCAGTCACACCTAGTACAGCAGATAAAGTTACGGTTCCAAATAATGATTTTTGCTTCACGTTACGCGCACGTAAGAAGTAACCTAACATCGCACCACCAACAGCAATATCCGAAATCGTACAACTTGAAATAAACGCTGGATCAAAGCCTTTATCCGCAAGTAATGTTGCCACCACCGGCATAATAAAATTCCCTGCACCTAAAAGAATGATAAAAGGTTGTAAAGCTGAATAAAGCATCATCACAAACCAAGAACCAATTGTATCCATTAAAAATGTAAAGAAGCCAATAATTCCTTCACCAATGTAAAACCCAACAGGGCCAAAAACTAATAATGTCATTGGTAGTGTGATTAACATTATAATCACAGGATTTAAAAAGTAACTTAACACTTCAGGTACAATTTTTTTAACCCATTTTGTGACTAGTCCCATAAACCAAACTGCAATTAATATGGGAATAAAGCTGTTCGCATAAGTAATTTCTGGTAAACCAATTCCAAAAATACTTAACCCTTTGACACCATTAATTTGTTCTGATAATAAGGTTGCTGCTAAGGCAACTGCCAAATAAGGTGAAGCGCCTAAACGTTTCGCACTCGACATTGCCATAAAAATAGGTAAGAAGAAAAAGACCGCGCCTCTTAAGGTATCAAGTATTTGATAAGTTGGGCTTTCTGGTGAAATCAAACCTGTTAATGAAATAATCGATAAGAATGCCGCTAATAACCCCGCACAAATAATCGGTTCTAAAATAGGGTTCATCGACTCCGACACAACATCAAAGATGGCCTTAACTACATTTTTCTTTTCTTTTGGTGTTTTTTGATCTTCAGTTAACCCTAACATTTCAATTAATTCCTGATAAACATCTTTGACATGTGTGCCAACAATGACTTGATACGCCACTTGGTTTGAGACTACGTCAATGACGCCATCCATTTCTTTTAACTTTTCTGTATCCGCTAAATCACGATCCACTAATGTAAATCTTAAACGCGTCATACAATGAACAACTGCTTTTATATTTTTTTTACCACCCACATGGCGGATAATATCCTGACAAAAATCTTGGTATTTCATGCTAACTAATCCCTTCTTTGGACCACACGATGGACGTGTAACATCAAGTATGTATATTCATCTTGCGTTAATTCTTGGTCATATTTTCCTAACACATAGATCGCGATTTTTTGAACAGCCTCAAATGCATCCGGATACAATGTTTTAACTTGTTCAAATAAAACTGACGATTCTTCTTGATAGTTTTCTTTTCGATGCAGGCGTTCAATAAAAAACTGCAGATGCGTAATTAAACGCGAATAATTTAAACTCGTTTCATCAAATTCAATATTAAAATGATACTTAATAATATTTAAAATATGTTTCAACGTTTTTAAATCACTATTTGTCTGCGTTAGAACAGCTTCATCAAATTGTTGATTGATAAAATGTAATGCAATTGAAACGGCTTCGTCTTCAGGAAATTCTATTGCATATTGTTTATGCAACAAATCTAGTCCATACATTCCAATTTCAAAATGTTTCGAATAGAATTTCTTAACATTCCACGTCAATGGACTCGAAATAAATTGTTCCTTTTTAGAGCGATCAATTGCGAAAGAAAGATGATCGACCAATGCTAAATAGATATAGTCGTTTAACGTTGTATTTAATTTGGTTTTACCAAAAGTCACAAGTTGATTCACTATCTCGATTAGTTGTTCGTCTGTCGCTTGAAGTAAATAACTAAAATGTTCTAGGCGATCTTCAGAATCTAAGACATAGACTTTTTCAATTTCAGCCTCTGTTATCGGTTGGCCAACCTTCTTTAAAAATGAGATTCCTTTTGAGTAGACAATAATTTCATTACCCCCACGATCAACTAAAGCAATATTATTATTTAAAATTTGACGAATTTTCATTGTGTCATCCATTCCTTTCCAAGAAAAAAACTCAGACTAACATAAAGAATAAAGAGCACTTTTCGTGTTCTTTCAAGTCCTTATGCTAATCTGAGTTCTGCCTGCTAATCAGTAACATAACTCTAAACCTAGCTACTGCGCTACGTTCATGTTTTTTTCTTAATTACATGTGACATTATACGATACAACCATTTTTTTGTAAACACTTACAGATTAATCTCGGCCGATTTAATCTAAAAACGGAGGATAGTTAGACTCTTAATTTTTTCTAAACAATTAAATTTTTTCAGGATTTAACCAGTGACAAAATGTCACTTTTGTTTTATACTCATAAAAAGTGACATTTTGTCACTGATGAATAAATATTAAAGGAGAACAATATAGTGACATTTTGTCACTGATAAATAAATATTAAAGGAGAACAATATCATGTTTTTAGCACTTAAAGAAATTAAATTTTCAAAATTAAAATATTCATTAATTATTGGCATTATTACACTCATTGCATACGCTGTTTTTATGCTTTCTGGTTTAGCCAACGGTTTGGCTGTTGAATTCAAACAAGCAATTGTTGATTGGAATGGCGAGCAAATCATTTTATCAGATGATAGTAATAAGAATCTTTCTGCTTCACAATTAACTGAGAAGAATCTTGAAGATGTCGCAGCAACAAAAAAAGCCCCTCTTTCAATCTACAACGGAGCGATCAAAAATAAGAACGACAAAATCAACATCATATTATTCGGAACATCCTCTGACGCGTTTATCCTACCGGAACTTTTAGAAGGACATCAACCAAACGAGGAACACGAAATTTCTATTTCTAAAAATTTAGCTGACCTAGGTTATAAAATTAACGACACCATTAAAATGGGCAAAGATAGTATTCCGATGAAAGTTGTCGGCATTTCGCCTACGACCTTTTATGCTGTGACACCGGTCATTTATTCTTCCATTGAAGATGCTAATACAATTAAATACGGTGAAAATTTTACGCCTCAAGATAACGAACAACCAATGAATGCCATTGTTACACAAGATAAGGCTACTAAAATCAATTCGAGTGCCACACCGGATTTAGCCAAATTGACAATTGAGAACTTTATTGAAAGTCTGCCTGGGTATGCTGAACAAAATTTAACCTTGAATGCGATGATTTACTTTTTATTTGTGATTGTGACTACCATTATCGGTATTTTCATGTACGTGCTAACTCTTCAAAATGCTAGCATCTTTGGCGTCATGAAAGCTCAAGGTATTTCAAACGGCTTTATTATCAATGCCTTAATTAAACAATCATTACTTGTCGGATTATTTGGTATTTCACTTGGTTTTGCTATCGCCTACATCACTAGTTTGATTTTACCAAGTACAATGCCGTTTGAAGTGCCACTTCAGCTTTGGAGTATCTATAGTCTAGTCTTATTACTCGTCACAGTACTGGGTAGTATCTTCTCAATCCGTACCATCACAAACGTTGATCCTATGAAAGCAATTGGAGGTTAGAAATATGAAAGATATGTTAAAAATGACTAACATTACAAAAACATTTAAACAAGGTAATCAAGAAATTCACGCGCTAAAAAATATCAATTTTTCAGTTAAACAAGGTGAATTCATCAGTATTATTGGTCCTTCTGGTTCTGGAAAAAGCACCTTTTTGACAATTTCAGGAGGTTTGCAAAGCCCGACTACTGGAGATATCGCAATCAATAATACTTCTTTTACAAACTTATCCGAAAAAAAACGCGCGACTTTACGCTTTAAAGAAATTGGCTTTATTCTTCAAGCTTCTAATCTAATTCCATTTTTGACGATCAAAGAACAATTTCTTTTAGTCGAAAAAGTGAACAAAGCCAAAAATCCAACTGAAAAAATCGAGAACCTATTACGTTCTTTAGATATTTTGGATTTACAAAATAAATACCCAAAAGATTTATCTGGTGGTGAACGCCAACGTGTTGCCATCGCTCGAGCTCTTTACAATGAGCCTAGTTTGATTTTAGCCGATGAACCCACTGCAAGTTTGGACACAGAGCACGCTTTTGAAGTTGTAAAGTTACTTGTTAAAGAAGCGCATGAAAAAAACAAAGCCACCGTCATGGTCACACATGACAAAAGAATGATTCAATGGAGTGACCGCGTTTTTGAGATGTATGATGGTGAACTTATCGAGATCTTCGACTTTCAAAAAGAAGCATAACCTCCTCTATTTTATGTTAGAATAATAGCAATTAATAAATTCTATTAGCCTAGCTGAAAGGTGTGACATTTATGCCTCATGAAACTTTTTTAAACTTACCTGATCACAAGAAACAAGTGATTGATGACATCCTGCTGACGACATTTTTTGACCAGCCAATTAGTCAGGTCAAAGTCTCACAAATCGTAAGCGATATGAAAATGTCGCGTGGTGCTTTTTATAAATATTTTGACGACTTAGAGGATGCTTATTCCTATACAATCAATAAGTACGCCCTCATCATTCATCAAGATATTTTAACGTATATTAACCGCGATAAAACACAATTTTTTGAAGGTATTGAAGAGTATCTCATTTGGTGTAGTGAACTCGATCATGAAAGTGAATATTGGAAAAGTTTGCGCCTATTAAGTGAATCTAATGACCTATCTGCTTATAAAAGATTCCAAATCGATATTGATTCACCTTTGATTACTAAGTGGACGGATACCTTAACAGCAAGCAATATTGAGATGAATAGTCATGATGAAGCGGTTGCTTTCTTATATTTCATTATGGAATTGGTCATGAATGCTTTAACTGGATACATCGCCAATGATTGGACTACTGAAGAACTGATTACAGACTATCGTTTCCGTGTTAAATGGATATTAAATGGTATTAAATAAAAAGAAAACGAGGTAAGTCGAAAATGACTTACCTCGTTTATTAGTATAATTTACGTCGCTAATGCCTATAGTATTAACACACTCGCGACCAGAACAATTAAGATTAAAATGACCGTCATGACAAGTAGTTTCATAACAAATTTCAGCCACTTATCAAAACCTATATTAACCATTGCAAGTGAAACTAGGATTAAACCAGTTGGTGCGATTAAACCAATCAGTCCTTGACCCCAGTTATACGCATTAATAATAATTGAACGATCAATTCCAACAACATCTGCTAATGGTGCCATGATTGGCATAGACAGTACCGCCAAACCAGATGAAGATTGGATAAACAGACCTAAAATACAGTAAACAAAGAATAATACAATGATAAATAGAACATTATTCATATCACTAATTAAGTTACTAAAGAAGTTCATGATTGTATCACTTACGAAACTAGTTTCCATTACAATCCCTACAGAACGAGCAATACCTACTGTAAATGCTACGCCGAGTAATTCACCCGCACCTGTTACGAAACTATCTACGAAGACGGTTTCTTTCAATCCAGATGTTAGAGCTAGGATGTAAAGCACTGCCAAGAAGACAACTGTGATTTCAGTGAAGTACCAACCAAGTTGTTGTACCCCATAAATCATCACAAGGAAACCACCAGCAAAAATGAGTAAAGTAATCTTTTGGCGTAATGTAAATTTGCCATCTTTATCTTTATCAATTTTAAATTGTTCTAAGTTTTTATCATTCATTTCTTCTACTACTAAAGATTCACTTGGATTTTTTCTAACACGTTCGGCATAACGAATAGTGTAGAACATAGATAATCCAACTGATAATACCCACATGATAACTCTGACTGGCATACCATCAGTAAAACTGATTCCAGCCGCGTTAGATGCAATTACCGTCGAGAACGGATTAATTGTTGAACTCATTGACCCTATCGCCGAACCTAGATAAATTGTGGCGACCGCGGTCAGTGTATCGTAACCCGCGATTAAGAAGATTGGCACTAAAATCGGATAGAAGGCTAATGTTTCTTCAGCAAGTCCAAATGTTGACCCACCAAGAGCAATTAAGCCCATGATAATAATAATTAACCATTTTTGTTTGCCATCTAATTTTTCTGACAGTCTTAAGATTCCGGCATTCATTGCACCAGTAGAGTTTACTACACCTAAAACCCCACCAATCACTAAGATAAATACCATAATATCCACACTGTCTAGTAACCCTTGAACTTGTGAATTCAAGAATTGTAAAACGGTACCGACAACGCCCCGTTTTGGTTTTGGAATTTCTTTGTAGCTATCTGGAATTGCAACTGGTTTATAAAGTGTGCCGTCCTTAAATTTATCAATTGAAATATTAATTTTATATTTCTTAAGGACTTCTTGTGTTGCAGGTTCCGAAGTTGTCTTGTCTTTTGAATCAGTAATAACAAATTCGTCTTTTGAGTCATTATAGCTTAATGTACTGTACTTACCTGATGGAATAACAAATGTTAGTGCTTGAACTAATAGTAATACAATAATAATAACGGTGTACGCGGTAGGAAACTGAAATTTTTTCTTCTCTTTCATTTTGAATTCTCCATTTTTAGTTTATTTTTACGCTACCCATAAAAAACTATAAAGATTACTTCGAATGAAATCACCTCACCCTAATCACATTTTTAACCGATAAAAATGTATCCGCTTCCATGCTGTCATCAGTCAAACTGACACAAATTAATCAATTAGGAATTATATAAATATAACCTAAGTATATTACAAAACAAAACAGATGCAAATGAACTTTAAAGTTATCTAACAACCATTTTAAAATACTAAGATTTCAAAAAGAATTAGCTAAGTTTATTTTAATAATTCGGTAAAGATATACTCATGTATGTTCTGAACTGAAGTATTCATAAAAATATTGGCTACACAGAGAAATGTCACTCTTTTTTAACAAATAAAGCGACCCAATCAAAACGTTACTCACATTTTGATTGGATCGCTGTGACGCTATTGCATATTACTTAGAATACTTCCCTTGAAATGACTGGATTATCGGGATTTTCGGAGCAGAGGTTCGGTCACAAGTCAATCTCGCGATTAAATTAAAAACCAATTTATTCGCAAGCTCGCCTTGTGACTCACCTCCAAACGCTCCAAAAATCACCTAATTTATCGGGATTATTTTGGCTGAGATTCGGCATTAAGCTAATCCGTTTATTCAGGCAAAAATCGCCTGATTAACCGGATTGTCTTACTGCTCATCTCAGAACGCCAAAATAATCACCTAATGATTCAAACAATACATGATTAATCTTTTGTAGTCTAAATACTCTGTTGAGAGCAGGAATTCTTCTAGGTCTTTTTTTTCTTTTGATATCACGATACTATCTGCTTCATTTAAGACATGATCTTTTAAAATATAGATTCGATCTGATAGTTTGATGGCTTCTTCAATATCATGTGTGATAAAAATTGTCGTTAAATTTAATTTACGATGAATATTTAAATACCATTCATGAATTTCATCTTTAGTAAATGTGTCAAGTGCACTGAAAGGCTCGTCTAAAAGAATCAATTCTGACGAAAAGAGATAAGTTCTTAAAAGAGCGACACGTTGGCGCATTCCTCCTGAAAGTTCATTCGGATAGGTCTGACTTATACCATGCAAGCCAAATTGATCAAGAAGTTCACTTGCTTGAACCAATGCCTCTTTTTTAGGAACGCCTTTTAGAATTAAAGGCAACGCAACATTCACGCCCACTGTCTTGTATGGTAACAACAAATCTTTTTGTAGCATATAGGACACATGTCCGGGTGATTTGATTATTGATTGACCATTCAGTAAGATGTCACCTGATGAGGGTTGTAGCAAACCCGCAATGATATTAAATAGTGTTGATTTACCTGCACCACTCGGACCTAAAATACTTACAATCTCATTTTTTTGAACGGTAAAATTTACATGCTCTAAAACTTTTTTCTCTGAAAAGTGTTGACTGATATCTTTGACTTCTAAAATGGTGATCACTCTCCTAAATACTGATTGGTAAATCCGGTATCTTTTGGAATGGCCTGTTCAACTAAATTTTCATCACCTAGCCATTGATAAAATGCATTCCAGCGTTCTGGATCAATATAGCCCCAACGCTTTTCATCTGCTTTATATTGTGCTACCATCCACTTTTGACTTTTCTTAACTAAGTCGGCATTAATTTCTGGCACGTGTTCAATTAAAATTTCACTTGCTTGATCAGGATTTTCAATGGCATCCTCATAGCCTTTAGCTGTCGCAGTAAGAAAGTCTTTCGCCGTCTTTTCATTATCTTTTAAGAATTTTTCATTCGAGATAATGACTGGTGTATAATAGTCAAATTTCGGATTTAAATCTTTAAAGTAAAACATATCAACAGGTACTTTATCAATTTCGGACATGATACCGCCCCAACCATAAAAGACCCACAAACTATCTACTTGTTTTTGTTTTAAAGCCATCGCTTCATCGACAATCGTATTCGGGACAAGTTTTACTTTATCAAAATCAGCACCATCTTTTTTCATCACATCTTTAATCATTGCCTGTTCGACTGGTGAATCCCAGGTTGCATAGACTTTTCCTTCCATGCCTTTCGGTTGATTCATGCCTTCACCTTTGCGAGACATAATGCCTGATGTATTATGTTGCAAAATAGTTGCTACTGCGGTAATTGGCAATGGCTTTTTAGTTGCAAAATTGGGCGCCATTGAATCTTGGGCTGTAATTCCAAAATCTGCTTTACCATTTGCCACAATCATGCTCGCACTATCATCTGATGGTTGGACAATCTCAACATCCAGTCCCATTTCCTGATAATAGCCTTTTTCTTTGGCAACATATAATCCGGTATGATTAGTATTAGGCGTCCAATCTAAAACAAAAGTTATCTTTTTTAAATCTTTTTCTTTAGTTTCATCCTTCTTTGGTGTTGCTGAACAACCTACTAATAGTAAACTACTTACTGCAACGAAAACAATCGATTTAAAGTTCATAATTCCTCCTAAATATTTTCCTGTTTCTGCCAAGGCATACAGATTTTTTCTAACACGTTGACTACCGCCATTAACAATAAGCTAATGATTGAAATCAAAAATATAACAGCAAACATTTTATCAAAATGATATGATTTTCTAACCCTTGTCATATAGACGCCTAACCCTTCAAATCCACCTAACCATTCTGAAATAACGGCACCCACTACCGCATAAGTGACGGCTATCCTAAGTGATGCAAAAAAATTGCCTAAACTTGCGGGTAGTTTGATATGCCAAAAAATCTGCTTGTGACTTGCTCCCATTGATCGCAAAAGGTTAATTTCATCAGGATCAATTGACATAAAGCCATTTAACATTCCCACTGAAACTGGGAAAAATATTGTAATTGTAATCAGGACCACTTTAGGTAAGATGCCATAGCCAAACCAAATCGTGAGTAATGGCGCAATCGCTACCGTTGGCACAGTTTGCGTTAATATCAAAAGTGGATAAATACTTTTCTTAACTTTGGTAAAACGGTCCATCACGATGGCCGTTAAGACACCTAAACTGACACCACTCAGTAGTCCTAATAAAGCTTCAAATAATGTAATTTTCGAGTGAAACATTAATAAATTAAAATCAGAGATAAACGCTTGAATAACTTGAATTGGGGAAGGAAGCATAAATTCTGGAACTAACGCTAGTGAACTGGCAAGTTGCCATATAGCGAGTAATCCTAAAACCGTTAATACTGGTTGAATACTATTGCTGATGTTTTTTTGTTTTTTGCTCAATGCTTAAAACATCTCCCTCAGGCTTGTAAGCAATTTTGACATATGCCGATACTGATTCAGCTCCTGCTCTAATCGCAATTTTTTGACATTCTTTAACGATGTCCATTAGTACATCATATTCACCTTCAATTGTTGTTTCGAAAGCACCTACTTGATAACTTAATCCTGTGCTTTTAATATAAGCGATAACTTCGTCAACTACACGAATCACTTCTGATTCTCCATCTACTTTTGGTAATACTTGAATTGCAATACTTGATTCCATTTTTTCTTCCTCCTAAATTGTTCAAAATGTGAGCCGGTCTAAGTTATTAGCTCAGCGCATAAAAAAAAACATTTTCTCCCCAAGAGAAAATGTCTTTTACAGCTCAAAAAACGTGACATGCTTCCCTACGATGGTATCAACCAACAGGTTCTAAGGGTCAGGTTTTACCTTCTCAACACCGAAGTGTCCCCCCGCAATACAAAACTATTCAATTTTATTAATTCTTAACTTCAAAACAATTAAAGCCAAGAGCTCGATACACAGAGTATAAGCAATATTCGAATAAAGCACAAGTGAAATCGCTTTAAATTAATTTAATCCTTTATTTTTTGTGAAAAAATAGTTTCAACTTCTTAAATTATTTGAAGTTGAAACTATTAATAACTAGGCGTATCTCACTAGCCTAGTTACAAATATTTTTAACTGCGCTAACAATATCTTTCGCTGTCATACCATATTGTTCTTTTAGATAGTCTGCTTTACCCACTTGGCCAAATTTTTCTTTAACACCTAACCGTTTTAATCTTTGTGGATATTCTTCAACTAAAACTTCAGATACTGCTGAGCCAATACCACCAATGATACTGTGATTATCAACGGTCACAATTGGGCCTTTTTTAGCTGCTTCAATTACCATCTCAGTATTAATTGGTTTGATATTAAACAACTCAATAACACTGACATCCATACCTTCTTTTTCAAGTGTTGCTGCTGCATCCATACACTCCGGTAATAAGAATCCTGAACTGATAATCGTTGCCTGATTTCCAGATGCTAACTCACGATAACCCAAATTTAAATCACTTGGCTTTTCAGTTAGTTTTGGTGCTGCTTTTCTCATTGTTCGAATATAATAAAGTCCTTTATTTTCATAACAATGATGTAATATTTTTCTAAATTGATCCGGCTCTGATACTTCATAAATTGTAATATTTGGAATAACACGCATTAAAGCTAAGTCTTCAAAAGACATATGCGTACCACCATTCATCTCCGCTGTAACACCAACATCTGATCCCACTAAAATCGCATGATTTTGAGCATAAGCTAATGAAACAAAAACTTGATCAAAACAACGACGTGTCACAAAAGGAACAAACGTATGTACAAAAGGAATATGTCCCGTAACGGATAACCCCGCCGCTGCTCCTACTTCTTGCGCCTCCATGATGCCAATGTTAAGATAACGCTCTTGAAGCACCTCTTTCAAATTAGCTGTTGACATTGAACTAGATAAATCAGCTTCTAACACAACCACACGTTCATCTTTTTCAGCTAACTCTCTTACTGTATCTGCATAGACTTGACGTAATTCAGTCATTAAATTGCCCCCTACCCTTTTAATTTTACTTCTAATGATGCGACAGCTTCTTCTAACTGAGTCATCATTTCTGCACTTGGACGTAAGTGGTGATTACTTGCAGCATTTGCGACAGCATCGATGCCATAACCTTTAACAGTATCTAAAACAATCACTGTGGCACTTTCATTGTTTAATTTTGCTTTTTTAATAGCTGACTCAATTTCATAAACATCATGACCATTCACTCGGAATGATTCAAGTCCAAAGGCCTGCATTTTTTTAACAAAGTCCATTGATTTATTGATATCTTCAGTAAAACCATCTAATTGCTTTTTATTATCATCAACAAAAATGATTAAGTTTGATAATTTTCGATGATTTGCAAATTGAATGGCTTCCCAACATTGCCCTTCATTCAATTCACCATCGCCAACAATACAATAAGTATAGTTCTCTAAACCTTTTAGCTTATTACCGTATGCAATACCAGTTGCTGCAGATAATCCTTGTGCTAATGAACCCGTTGTCATATCTACACCATTCGTTAAATTTTTATCCGGATGAGACGGTAGTGTTGTACCGTTATTGTTTAATGACATTAACGTTTCTTCTGAAATATATCCTTTTAAAAAGAGCGATGCATATAATCCAGGTCCAGCATGACCTTTAGATAAAACAAAGTAGTCACGGTCTTCTTTTTGTGGATTATCTACGTCAATATTCATTTCATTTCCATAAAGTACGGCTAATGTTTCAACAATTGAGAGACTGCCACCATAATGGCCAAATCCCATATTATTTAATTCTTTCATTGTATAAAGTCTAATTTGATCTGCAAATTTTTGTAAATCCAAATATAACACCTCATCTTATTTTTTTGCGATAAATTGGGAAATAACGTGACAAATGTACATATGACAATCTTCGACAATTCCATAATTTTCCGATGGAATTGAAATAGCTAAATCAGAACCTGACTTTAATTCATTCGCTTGGCTGTTTGTGATTGAGACTGTTATCATTTTTTGGCTTTCCCCAAAAGCTTGAGCTTTAAGTAAATTTTTTGAGTTTCCCGAGACTGATAAAGAAATCAGAAGATCTCCTGGATTACTTAACACTTTCAACTGTTCCATAAAAATATCGTCGTATTGCGTATCATTTCCATAAGCTGTTATGGTTGGAATATTGTCTGCTAAAGAATAAAATCTTGATTTTACTTTCGGACGTTGAAAGCTGACCCCTTTATTAAAATCACAAACCCAATGTGAAGCAGAGGCTGCGCTACCGCCATTTCCAATAATAAAAATATTACGCTCTTTTGCAAAAGTTTCTTCTAATAATCTACACAGTTGTTCTAATTTTTCTACGTCAATATTTGCTAATGTTTCTTGAAATTCATTCTGATAAAGCGAGACGAACTCTTTTAACATGCAATACTCCTTTCAAGATCTTCTTATTCGGTTTTTATGCTTCTACTTTTTCTTTTTTCGATCCAGATCTAATAGCAGAAAATACAAGATAAACAACTAAGACACCTAACAAGCCGTAAATACCAGCTTTATCAAAGAACTTACCTAAATAACCGATAATAATTCCAACACCTGCGAAGTCAGCATCACCAAATGTAGAGTTAGCAAAGCCTAATTCTCCCATCAATGGAAGCAAGAATGCTGGCAAGAATATTAAAGCAGCACCATTAAAGATACAACCAATAATTGTTCCTCTTAGTCCACCTGTCGCATTTGAAAGAACACCGGCACCTGCACCTACGAAAAAGAGTGGAATCAAACCAGGGATAATCATTGGTAAGTCGGTCATTGCTAAGATTAAGAAAGCAATCACACCTCCAACTACTGATGAAAGAAAACCAATCAAGACTGCGTTTGGTGCAAACGGGAAAATAACAGGTACGTCTAACGCTGGTGTTGCATTAGGTACTAATTTATCTGAAATACCTTTAAATGCAGGTACTATTTCAGCTAACATCATACGTACACCTTGTAATACAATAACAAATCCAGCTGTAAATTTAAGAGCTTGCATTAAAGCAAACATCACGATATTGTCGCCACCAGATAGTTTTAAAATGACACTCGCATCAGCGAATAAAAATGTTATAACATAAATAACAATCATTACAATTGCAGTTGAAATTGTATTATCACGGAAAAAGCTTAACTGTTCTGGTACTTTGATATCTTCTGTCGATTTACTCTTATCTCCAGTAACGCCACTGATTAAAGCTGATAAACTATATGTGATGGCATTAAAGTGTCCCATCGCAATATCGTCATTTCCAGTAACTTTTCGATAAAACGGTTGCACAATTGCTGGTGAGATAGCCATCACCGCACCTAAAAAAATTGATCCTACAACGACTAATTCAGCACCTTTAAAACCAATTGTTCCCAAAACAGCTGCTAATAACGCTGACATAAACAACACGTGGTGACCTGATAAGAATATATATTTTAATTTTGTAAAACGTGCAATGATAATGTTAAAAACAAAACCAAAAGCCATAATTAAAGCCATTTCACGACCCAACATATTCTCTGCAACACCAATTACGGCCTCGTTTGCTGGAATAACGCCTTGAATATGGAAAGCACTTTCAAAAGCTGGCCCTAATGTATCTAGTGCCGCTGCAATAATACCGCCACCTTCAGATAGAATTAAGAAACCAATAACCGTTTTTAAAGTACCCGTTAATACTTTTGAAAATGGTTTTTTTAAAGCAACTAATCCGATTAATGCTATTAAACCAATAATAATAGCTGGTTGGTTAAAAAAACTATAAATAAAGTTCATTATTAAACACCCTCACTTTTTATTTATTTAAGTATTTTGTTAATTCTGTTGACAATTCTTCTTTATTGATAACATTCGTAATAAAAATTTTATCTACGTTTACATCTTCCAGTTGGCTTTGCAAGCCAGTTGTTGAGATGATTAAATCAGCATCGGTTCCTTTTGCTGAACCAAGATCACAAACTTCTACATCTGCGTCAACACCCATACTACTCAAAAGACTATCCACATTCATTTTTAAAATTAAACTTGAACCTGAACCCATTCCACACACCGTTAATATTTTCATTTTCTTTCCTCTTTCCTATTTGAATTTAGCTGCCACTAATTGTTTTTCAACTTCTTGTAAAATTGAGTGATTCATCGTCATGGCATATTCTTCGGATAAATCAGAATCCTTTGGTGTAATACAAATACTGTAGTCACAATACTGTTTTAAGCTGCCACCCTCATTGCCTAAAAAACCAATGATTGTCATTTTATTTTCTTGTGCTTTCTTTGCTGCCTGAACTAAATTTGGTGAATGAGCACTTGAACTTAGTACAATTAGAATGTCACCTTCATTGCCTAATCCCTCAACTTGACGAGCAAAAACTTCCTCATAACCATAATCATTGCCTGTGGCCGTCATCACTGATGGATCTACTGTTAATGTAATGGCTGCATAAGCACCACGTTCAATTTTATATCGACCGACAATATCACCCGTAATGTGTTGCGCATTTGCAGCACTTCCACCATTACCTGCTGAAAGTACTTTGCCACCATTTTTAATTGAATTTACAATAACGTCTGCAATTTCTTGCATCTTATATAACGTATTCTCATCGACACTCTCTAATAATTCGATACGTTTTTTGATTCCTGATAACATAATCATCCTCCTATAATTTAGTAATTAAATGAAGCATATCTTTTTTGGTAATTCCCTCATCGTACGCAACCTTTAAAAAGTCTTCATTTCCAAGCAATTCCATTAATTCAGAAAGCGCTTTTAAATGTGTCGATTGATCAGTTGCAGCTAATGTAATCACAACTTTGACTGGATCATTAGCTTCATGATTAAATTTAATTTCATTTTTTAATGTAATTAAACTAAAGCCTACTTTATTCACACCATCAGTTGAACTTGCATGAGCTAACGCGATATGTGGCGTAATCACAATATACGAACCGTATTTTTTTACAGAATTTACCATCGCTTCAACATAGCTTTCTTCAATAGAACCTGTATCAACTAAAATTTCACCACTTTTTCTAACTGCATCCTCCCAATCTGAGGCCTCAACATTTATTTTGATTGTTTCTTCAGTCAATAACTCTTTTAACACTGGACTCCACTCCTCTTGATCTTTTGTATCTCTTGTAATAATACGAACCAATTCAAGATACACTTGTTCGATTGAATCGCTAGCTTCTAAATATTCATCAATAATTGCTTCCACTTCTTTATAAGAAGGTATTTTTAGAGTTGGTAAATTATAGCGACCAATTATTTCTTTTTTTAATTTTTGTTTTTCAAAATTTGATAAAAAATTCGAGATAATATAAACAGTTTTTTGTGTATGAACTGGAATAGTTGAAAAAATGATGTCATAGTCATTTGGATTAATATCTTTAAAATTACTCAATGAACTAGCTTTTGAGAACTGTATAGAAGGAAACATCTCTTCTAATTCATTCTTTAGCAAGACCGAGGAAGTTGTTCCATTAGGACATAAAATGATAGCTTTTAAAATCCGATAGGGTTCTTTTTGCTTTTGTAAATAAGATTCGATAATAGCTACTAAATAGCCAATTTCAGTTTGACTAATCTCTTTACCCAATTCCATTTCAACTGGTAATAGTGCTTCTTTAATCACATTATTTAAAGATTCATTTTCTTCAGCAATCTTTTTAATTAATTCATTTTCTAAAAAATAAAAATATTTTTCACGATAAAGCATCGAAATCGAATGGTTCTTTAAGCGAGTCATAATCATTTTGTTTTTGAATAAATCAATACCTGAAATAATATTAAACATTTTTATGAATTCGTTAAAAACAACGTCAAAGTTATTCTTATTTTCGACCATTTGTTCTTGGGAAATTGATGCAAACAATAACGATACATAATTAAGTTCTTGATTGTTCTCAAATAATGGTGCATACATTTTGCTAAACTCAAGATATTTTTTATTTGGCATGTAGTGCGTGTGTATCGCTATTAATTCATCATTTTTTAGTGTTTTAACGCGTAAATGTGTGGCTAAAATAAAAATAATGATTTCAGAAATTTGTCCGGTCATCACATTTACTTTTTTTTCTTTTAACACACTATGTGTTTCAACGAGCCAATACTGGAACTCTTCCTGCGTAATACCAATTTTATCTAACAGTATCTTTTTTAAATCTAATTCCTTATATAGAACAAAAATATAATGAAGCGCATACTTTCTAATTGATAATTCATCTCCGACTAAGACATAACCATCTTTTCGATAATATTCAACTTTTACTGATTCTAGATCATTGTTTAACTTTTTTATATCTGCAATAACAGTATTTCGACTAACATCTAATGCATCTTGTAATTCTAAAATTGAATATGATTCTTTTTGAATATAAACAATTAAGTAGAGTAACATTTTACGATAATCATCAAGTAAAACATAACTACTACTAAAATCTAACAATAAATTCTCAATATCAATTTTATTCAAATCAAAATTATCCAAACCAACTGTTTCTTGAGACGAAAGTAAAAATTCAGCATTTATTTTATCAATATTTTGAGTGAGTCTTTTTTTGCCTAAACCTGTTAAAAGTGTTAATTCTTCTGCTGTTAAAAGATGAGTAACTGTTTTTTCTGTAAATAAGCGAATTATCTCTTTATCCAACACTATTCATACCTCCTATATTCAGAATACAAGTAAGCGCTTTTCCATTCAATTCAAATAGAATCCAAAAAATTGAAAGCGTATTCGCAATAATTGTACTCACGAATTCAAATTATGCTTAATTTGATCTAAATGATACAAATTATGCTATCTATATTTAGTTAGAATCACAAGGTTAACGGCTTTCAGAGAATAAAACATGGACATTAATCCAAAAATAGTCTAACTACTAAAGTTCGAATTTTATTGACGCTAACTCACTTGTATGCTACGCTTACAAAAATATAAAGTTAGGTTGTGACTATATGCATATTTCAAAAAACGATGTTGTTCTTTCTTTTATTTCATTAACAGAAAAAATTGCCAACAGCAAAATGAATACCCTTGATTTTGGTAGTCCTGAGATGACTTTTTATCGTGGCGAAATTCATATGATAAAAATCATTGGTGACTATCCAGGGATTTATTCTTCTGAGTTGGCACGTCAACTAGGTATCACGCGTGCTGTTGTTCATCGCACGGTTACTAAGCTTGAAAATAGAAAGATGATTGTAAAAAAAAGTGATGCGAAGGATCATAAGAAAATGAAACTTTATCTAACATCACTAGGTCAAAAGGCTTATCAGTATCATGAAGATTATCACCAAAA
The DNA here is from genome assembly GCF_004795745.1 of Vagococcus silagei. Classification (GTDB taxonomy): domain Bacteria; phylum Bacillota; class Bacilli; order Lactobacillales; family Vagococcaceae; genus Vagococcus; species Vagococcus silagei. The sequence continues at coordinate 181,551 of NZ_SDGV01000017.1, forward strand.
ACATGACCAGCAACTTTTTGACTATTTAGATACCTTATCAACAGATGATTTAGTTGTTGTTGATGGTTTTCTAAAACACGCAACTGGATTAATTGATAATCACGCTTAACACAAAAAAATAGAATCATATAATGGAGACATAAAAAATGTTAACTTACTTATTAGGAATTATTATCCTAGGACTTTGCGTGGGACTCGTATCCGGCATGTTTGGGATTGGTGGTGGTGGTATTATTATCCCTGCTTTACTGCCACTTTTACCACTGATTAGCGTACCTAAAACGGAATTAATGTTCATGGCGATGGGGACGTCGTTTGCGACCATGATTGTTAGTACATCTGTTACAGCCTACAATCATTATCTGAAACAAAATATTAATTTTATAGCAATCAAATACTTCTTACCTATAATGTTGATAACTGTTTTACTAACAAGTCGAGTTGTCACAGCAATTAATCAAAATTTTCTTAAACTGTTCTTCTCTTTATTTTTAGTTTACTTTGGCATCAGCATGTTACGTAAAAGTAAACAACCTCATTCGGAAAATGATCAGTTAACGCAATCGACGACTGGAAAAAATGCACTCGTAGCTGTTGGTATTGGACTTATTGCAACATTAGGTGGGGTATCTGGAGCTGGCATGATTGTTCCTTTTCTTAACAAAATTGGTTTACCAATGAAAAAAGCAATTGGGACAGCTTCATTTTGTGGTGTTTTTCTCACACTCTTTGCAACAGTTGGTTTTATTGTAAGTGGCTTATCGCAACCCAATCTTCCATCCTACTCATTAGGTTACATTCACTTACCAACAGTCAGCATCCTATCACTCTTTTCAATTCCCATGTCAAAAGTAGGGGTTAACATTATGAGTAAACTCTCAGAGCGAAAATTGAAACAGTCATTTGCCATTTTTTTAATTGTGCTTAGTTTATACATGGCAGCAATTGCATTAAAGACATTCATATAAAAAAATCAGCTTGAACATCCATAATGCCTACGATGTTCAAGCTGATTTTTTATTTGCTATTCAATTTTTGATAAACTAATTTATTCTTAAATAATAATTTAACAATTACATAATTCAAAAGCAATAATATTAAGAATGTTATACCTACCACAACTAATCCATCATGATAATTCAACGCGCCTTTTAGGTATCCAGTTGTACCACCACCTGTTATAATATTTCCTATATCAACATAGCTAAAAAACAGATTTGGAATTAATCTTGGATATTTTTCAACGTACTTCACACTGAACTTACCAGCTAAAGTTAACAACATCACAATTGACAAAATAAAAACATAACTATTAGAAAAATACGACAACAATAAACTTAACAGACCAAAACATAAAAACACTCCCAACACAATAATGAATGCTTGAATTAAAAACTGGTTGGTTGAAATAATATCGATTTCTTTTAATTCGTTAAAAGTAAGAACCGGATAGTTACCGATTCCTACGCCGTTTTTTATTGCCATACCACCTAAAATAATACACAAGAGTAAAATAGTATTGAGACAGAAAGCGGCAACATTAATAAAATATTTTGTCGCAAAAATTTTGAAAAAATTTTTTGGTGAATTAGCGAGTATAATAAAATTATCACGTCGATAATCAAGAGTTATAAAATACGCTACTTGAATACTCCCCAAGATGAAAAATACTAGAATAAACTGAGTATTTCCAAACAATTGCTGCAGATAATTTAAACTCCCTAATTTTTTATTATCATCCGGCAAACGCTTAAGGTCTTTTTTTATTAAATCATCGAGTAACAACACACTCGCTTCAGAATGAACAATATCAAAACCTATTGCACTACCACCTTCTTCTTCTTTCAACTGCTTTTTTTTATACTCTAGTTCAGCCTTCAACGCTTCTTTTTCATTTTTTTCATATCTTTTCGCTAAGATTGCTTCAATAAGTTCAGCATTTTTTTCACTATCTCGAATCAATTCACTTTTTTGAGGCTCTTCTAAACTTGCATCATTCTTTAAGGCAGTCATATTTTTTTGAATCATTTGTAAATTTGATTCATATATCATTGTATCTACATAATCTGTGTTTCCCGAATTAAAAAACATAGGAAGCAACATGAGAATTCCTAACAATATCATAGAATTAAGTATCGTTTTATCGCGATAGATTTTTAATAATTCAAATTTAAGCATTTAGATCAGCTCCCTTATAATAGCATTGCTGATAAGCATAAATCAATTCTTCATAATCCAATGGCGCTTTCATTAATTTTCCATTGATTAGAAAATAGATAGTGTCACAAATTTTTCTAATTTCAAATATATTGTGTGACGATAATAGAATTGTTTTCCCCTGTTGTTTCATTTCAATTAATACCTGTGACACATGCGCGACATTTTGAATATCCAAGCCATTTAATATTTCGTCGTATATCAAAACATCAGCACCGCTCGCAATTGAAGTGGCCAGCAATACTTTTTGTTTCATACCTAAAGACATTTTGTTAATCTTTTTATTCTGATAATCACTGATACCAACGCGCTCCGAAATTTGACTAATTTGGCAGTCCTTTCCCCATAGTTTAGTGATCATTTTCATATTTTCTGTCGCAGTAAAATTTTGAAATAATTGTTCGTGTTTCTCAATAAAAAAGATATTCTTGTTGAAATTTTGACGTTCTTTACTGTCAAACGAATTGACCTTAATCTTACCTGATTGGATTGGTATTGTATTTGAAATTGCGCGAAATAAGGTGGTCTTTCCCATACCGTTTGGAGCTAAAATGCAAGTGATTGTTTGAGGTTGCAAATCTAAATCGAGTTCATTAATAATTTTATGCTTATTTATTGCAACAGATAACTTCTCTATTTGAACACTTTTTTCATTTGTCATTTTCGTCACTCCTTGTATATTAAGTATACCATTTACAAAAAAAGAACTCACGTTAATCCGTATATTTGTTTTAAAATAAAGATGAGTCTAAAATAGGATTATCTGATACTTCATAAAAGGATAGGTGATAATATTATGAAACGAAGTAAAGAAAAGTTAATATTTATTGAGGATATTAAACAACTGATGAAGAACTTGGAGTATGTCTGAAAACTTTTAATATTGTAGAAAATACGGCTATTTTTATCAAAATTTCGAAAAAGGTTCAAACGATTTATCCTATTTATATTGGGAACGGGTTTATTTAAGCCATCATGAAGCTCTTCCTTTTATGATTTAGGTTAGTTACACTGATAGAAACAACTAGTAAGGTGGTACATTATGAAAATTATTATTTCACCGACAAAACAAATGGTGAATGAAAACGAAGCATTCCTACCCAAAACTGAACCCATTTTTATTGAGCAAGCACAAATGATTCTGAAAAAACTAAAAACACTGTCATATGATGAAGCTAAAGCCCTTTGGAAATGCAGTGATAAACTAGCGCAAGAAAATCACCAACGCATCAAAGAGGCAAATTTAAGCGAAAACACAGCACCAGCAATCATGAGCTACAAAGGATTACAATATCAATATATGGCACCCGATATTTTAACAGAACCGGCATTGGACTATCTTCAAGACCATGTTCGGATTCTATCCGGTCTCTACGGCGTCTTAAAACCATTTGACGGCATTGTGCCTTATCGTCTTGAAATGCAAGCACTATTAGAAGTTGATAAGGCGCAACATCTCTACGAATTTTGGGCCGATAAAATCTATAACGAATTAAATTTTGACGATGGACCTGTCATTAATTTAGCTTCAAAAGAGTATTCCAAGGCCATTCAACCATTCTTGAAAAAAGATGACCAATTTATTGAAATTTCTTTTGCTCAAATGATTCACGATAAACTAAAAGTAAAAGCCACACCAGCCAAAATCGCTCGTGGCGAAATGGTCCGCTACCTGGCAGAAAACCAAATCAAAACACTCGAAGACATCAAAAACTTCGACCACCCAGACTACAACTACTCAGAAGAACACTCCACCCCCAAAAAAATGGTATTTATACACAAGGTGGTGCAGTAGGCGCTTTGAGATGAGCGATAAGACAATCCTGATAATTAGGCGCATTTTGCCTAAATATCAGGATTAGCTTATTGCCGAATCTCAGCCTACGGAACCCCGTCTATCACAAGGTAGTTCTGTGAGCGCTTTGGACTGAGCAGTAAGATAAGCATACGAAACTGGTGGTTCTTACCAGATTCGGATGATTAGCTTAGTGCCGAACTCCAGCTCACAGCACCCCGACTATCAAAGTGCTACACTAAGCGTTTTAAACTAAGCAGTAATCAAAATAATTAAGCCATTTTTATTCAAAATCAGCTTTCACTCCATACAAAAAAGGCACTCCTCACGGAATGCCTTTTTATATTCTATAACATGACAGTTACTGTCGCTGCCACAAGAATGAGTACTAAACCTAAAATAGTCATACCCATTTCTTTTTTCGTTCTTTTTTGTCCTAAGAACCAGATACCAGTTAAGGTAGCTAAAATAACTGAAGTTTGAGAAAGAATAAAACCTGTTGCTAAACCATTCATATCTGGTTGCGCTGAAATTAAGTAAGTTAACGCTGCGAAAGCAAAGAAGAAACCTGAGAAGATGTGTTTATATGAGACAACTTCTACAAATGCTGATGTTTCTTTTGATTTCACTGTTAAAACTAAACTGTAAACAACCGCAACTAAAACCATCCCAATTGCTTGTGGCAAGAATGCTTCTTGGCCTGAAAGATTTGAAGCTTGCGGTGCTGCTGAGTATCCCCAGTAACCAATCTCACCAACCGCTAACATAAGCACTGCTTTTTTCAATACACTTGAATTTTCGGCAGATTTTTCTTCTGACCAAACAGTTAAACTTGCACCCACAATAATTAAAATTAACGCCAAACCACCAAAAATTTTAGCTGAAATACTTGGCCAGTTTCCTAATGCAATTACGCCCCATAGAGAAGCACCTAAAAGTTGAAATGCTGTTGTTACTGGCATTGCTTTAGATGATCCAATCAAACCAAAACAATAGAAAGTAATAATTTGAGCTGATGCCCAGCCGATTCCTGACAAAATACCTAAGAATAAATCTTTTCCTGATGCTAAGCTAATTCCTTGTATCATTGAAAAAACAATCGCAAAAATTAAAGTTCCCAAAGTTGAACCTAAAATTTGATTAACTGGTTTGCCACCAATTTTTGACGCAACAGTTGGATATAACCCCCAACCAAGTAATGGTCCTAAGCCGATTAATAATGCTGTTGTATTCATTTTTTTATCCTCCTAAGATTGTCTAAAAGACAACGCCACTCTCTAAAATAATATTTGCATACGGTGACATTTCACCTGTTCTAATAAATGCATGACAATTATTAAGGTCTTGCTTCATTTCAGCATGTGGAATAAAAGCAATTTCTGTTTCTGGTAAACGATCTTGAATCTCTTTTAAAACTTTAGGATTCATTTCCTTGATTTCTTCTGCTAAATAAACTTTTTGAACTTCTAATTCTTCAAGTACATTGTTTAAGACTTCCATAAAACTTGGAATACCATTATCAACTGCTAAATCAATTTTTTCAGTTGTCATTGGAACTGGCATACCTGCATCTCCAATGCTTAAAGTATCAAAGTGGCCCATTTGAGAGATGACACGTGAAATATCTGAATTAATTACTTTTGATTTTTTCATGATTATTCGCTTCCTTTTCCTCTTTTTCTATTTAACTTAAGCTAATTCATTTTTGTACGGAATAGATGGTTGTGCACCAAAACGCTGTACAGTTAAAGAAGAGGCTTTATTTCCATAAAGTATTGCTTCTTCGATATTACTGAAATCTGATTTTAAGATCGTACTTAAGGCACCGATAAATGTATCTCCGGCTGCTGTTGTATCAACTGCTTTCACTTTAAAAGCAGGAACAATTCCAGATTGACCGTTCACGTCATAGAATGCGCCTTTACTACCAATTGTAATAATGACTGCTTCAATACCTAAATCATGTAAAGCATCTGCGGCTTCTTTTAAGCTTTTTTCATCGTTTACAGCAATGCCTGTTAAGATTTCTGTTTCTGTCTCATTTGGAATAATAATATCAGTCACAGCTAATAAATCTCGCGGCATATCACTTAATGCTGGTGCTGGATTTAATACAGTTTTAACATTGTTTGCTTTAGCAATATTGAAAGCTTCCACTGTACTATTGATAGCACTTTCAAATTGAGAAATAATAAAATCACTTTGTTTAATCACGTCAGTTGATTGTTTCACTTGTTCTGGGGTAAAACTATTGTTTGCACCTGAAAAAATCATAATGCTATTTTCGCCGGCGTCGTCAACGGTAATAAATGCTTGGCCTGTTGATTGATTATCTAAAGTAACCACACCTGACAAATCAATTTCTTCCTGCGACAATAAATCTTTCATCATCACACCTGCACCATCATTTCCAACAGCACCAATAAAATACGTATTTGCTCCTGAGCGTTTCGCTGCCACAGCTTGATTTGCACCTTTACCGCCACCAGCAGTAAAATGTTCTTTCGCATGCAATGTTTCACCAGGTTTTGGCATTTGGTTCACTCTAAGTGTTGTGTCTAAGTTGATACTTCCAATAACAGTAATCGTATTCATTTTATTCCCTCCAGCATTTCTTTATATTTTTTTGAAGTTAAATACCACTACTTTAAAACGTTTTAATAAAACGTTTTAATAACTTGACAAGAATATAACACATGTTGAAAGCAATTTCAAGCATGTGTTGTCGAAAATCTTTTTATTAGTTTTACTGGTAGTTTGGTATGCTGCCATGCCAATTTAGGATCTTTGATTCTAGTTAGTAACATTTCAGCAGCTGTTTGACCAAGTTCTACAATCGGTTGGGCAACTGTTGTCAATGCGGGCGTGACATATTCACTCATCTCGATATTATCATAGCCGATGACACTATAATCTTCTGGCACACGTTTACCAATTTCACGAAAACCTAAATATAAACCAAAAGCTAATTCATCATTAATTGCAAAAACGGCAGTTGCGGGTGTCTTAACAATTTCTGAAACTGAGTCTTTTCCACCTTGTTTTGACAATGCTGTCGAAATCACCGTCGCATCATCACCATAGATTGACATAAAACCTTCGAACCTACGATTGATATTTGTTGTCATTTTGTGTGGCACAATAACGACAACCTTTTTATGCCCAAGTTCTTTAAGATGGTTAGCAGCTAATTCACCACCTGTAAAATCATCAGTCCCAATAGTATCACTTTCTTCTTCAAAACTTTTTTGATCTAGAATAATAAACGGATGATCATTTTTTCTTAAAAACAAATCGATGTCTTCATTACTAATTGCAGAAGTTGCGATAATGAAACCATCTACACCACGACGACTTAATTCTTCAAGAGCATTGTTTTCTTTCATATAATCCTTGTCAATATTACAGAGCATTGGAATGAAATTATCCTGATATAAAACATCTTCAATCCCTCGAACCAATGTCGAGAAAAATGGATTAGTAATATCCGGAACCATGACACCGATTGTTTTACTTTCCTTCATAATCATTCTTCGCGCAAAATAATCTGCTTCATAATTCATTTTTTCTTTAATTGCTTTAACTTTTTCAACCGTTTTCGGGCTGAAATTTTTTGTATTACCGTTTAAAATTTGAGAGACTGTTGCAATGGATACACCAGAAGCTTTTGCAACGTCTTTAATAGTTACTTTTTTTGCCATTACTTTTATCACCTTAACTTTGTTAGTAGACCCATTGTACACGATTTCACGATATTTCTCATTAAATATCTAGCGTTATTCGCAATGTTGTATAATTAATACGTAATTGAACACGATATTATCAAGCTTTATTCCTAAATAAAATCTATCTAAAAGAACGAAAGTGTCTTAAGTTCATGTTTTATTTATTGATTTATTTGCATTATACTTAAAGCATCTAAAAAGGAGTGATGACTTTGACTAAATACATTGCACTATTACGGGGTGTTAATGTTGGCGGAAAAAACAAGGTCCCCATGGCTGACTTACGAAAAACATTCGAAACATATGGTTTTACTGATGTTTCAACCTATATCAACAGTGGCAATATCTTTTTTACATCTAATGAAGAGGACTCACGAACACTCAAAACAATTTGTCAAAATCTGATTCAGGAATCTTTTAATCTAGAAATACCTGTATTTGTTCAACCTACAGAAAATTTGATTACGACTCTAACGCATGCACCAGAATGGTGGAACCAAGATAAAGAATCTATTGTTCATAATGTTATCTTTGTCATACCTCCAATAACCGTTTCAGACGTCATCGCCGAAATTGGCGAAGTCACTCTCGCTTATGATCAATACTTTGTTCATACAGACGTAATTTATTGGTCCGCACCATTAAAAAACTATTCCCGCTCAAAACTATCAAAAATTAATAGCCTCCCCATCGGAAAACACGTCACAATCCGAAACGGAAACACAATGAACAAACTCGTCGCGCTATCAAAGGTGGTGCAGTAGGCGGTTTGAGATGAACAATAAGATACGCGGGCGAAACTGACGTTGTTTGTCAGATTCGAGCGATTAGCTTATTGCTGAATCTCAGCCTACAGAACCCCGTCTATCAAAGGTGGTGGTGAGCGCTTTGGGCTGAGCAGTAAGGCGAACATGATAATTTGACGCTCTTTGTCAAAATATCATGATTGACTTAGTGCCGAAGCCCAGCTCACCTCTTTTCTTTTTCTTCACTTTTCCTTTCTTTAGCAAAAAACTCACTGCCTCTAAGTTAATTAAATAAATTAACTTAAATTCTTAACTTGACTTTAACGCCACGTCAACGTTTATAGTGATCTTCAAGGAGGTAATAAATATGAATACTATTAATCTAGAATGTGTTGACTCACTTTCGTTTTACAAAAACTTTCAAGATAAACAAAGCAATGAAGATACTTTTCGCTATGAGATAATGGCACCGTTCAAAAAAATGTGGGACTATCTCAATGCTCCAATGACACCAAAGTCTCTTGGTGGTTATGATGTTCTGATGGCGTCAGAAATGCTAGGTATTTGGACTCCTCGTAAAAGCTTTAACTTAATTGAGAATCAAATCGATCCTTTAGAACAAACTAATATTTTTAAGGAATACTCGGATGTTATTGAGACAGCACTTGCTCGCTTTACAAAAATTAACTATCAAATTCCCTTAGACATCATTCATCTCAATATTCTTTTAGGTGATCCAGAGAATAAATTATTAATGGCAAGTGAAGGATACAGCGGGTTTGGTGGCATTCCAGGCTTTATTCTTTTAATTGTTGTTCCAAATGATTTCAATCGTATTAGACTAAAATCTGCTCTGGCACACGAGTTAAATCATAATATTCGCTTTACTTACGAACCATTTAATCGCGGAAATATTTCTGTTGAAGATTATCTTGTGATTGAAGGCTTAGCTGAAGTCTTTGCTGAAAGTTTATACGGTCAAGAATTTCGTGGCCCTTGGGTACAAGATTACGATGAAGAAGAAATGTCCTATACAATTGAGGTGATGAAAGACGGTCGCAACGTGAAGGGTTTTGAAGAAGTTGCTGCGTATATGTATGGAGATGAGGTTGCCACTGCACAAGGATATAATCCAGTTGGGCTTTCCCGTAATGCTGGCTATACCATTGGATATCATCTTGTGAAAGCGTATTTGAAAAATACTGGTCAAACAATTGAACAAGCAACACTAACCCCTACTGAAATTATCGTACGTGACTCTAAATTTTTCCAATAAAAAAATTGCCACCCACACCAGTTAGACAAAGTGTGAGTGGCATTTTTTTAACTTCTTAACCCGCGACCTTTACTGATTAAATACCAGCAAACGCAATATAATACGATAATAAAACCAATAATAATCGTCATTGATATCATAATTGGCACATCCTGTATTCCGAGAAATCCGTAACGGAAACCGGAAATCATATACACAATCGGATTCACTTTAGAAACTGCTTGCCAAACAGGTGGCAACATTGAAATTGAATAGAACACACCACCTAAATAAGTCAGTGGTTGTAACACAAAAGTTGGTACTATCGACACATCATCATATGATTGAGCAAAAATACCATTAATTAAACCTGCTAATGAAAACAGAATGGCTGTCATTAAAAGTGTCACAATTACAATTGACCAAGAATAGACATTTAATGGCACAAAGAACAAGGATACCAGTGTTACAAGTGTTCCCACTAAAAGACTACGCCCCATTCCACCTAAAACAAAGCCCCAAATAATAACATGAGTTGGTACAGGTGCTACCAGTAATTCCTCAATATTTTTTTGAAATTTCTGCGAAAAGAATGATGAAGACACATTCGCATATGAACTTGTAATAGCAGACATCATAATTAAACCAGGAACGATAAATTCCATATATGAGAATCCACCCATCTCACCAATCCGACCACCAATCATTTTCCCAAAAATAATGAAATAAAGTGAGGTCGTAATAACTGGTGGAACTAGTGTTTGAACCCAAATTCTTAAGTAACGATTTGTTTCTTTAACAGCTAAACTTTTCAATGCCGTAAAATAAAGACTATACATTTTTCTCCTCCACATGGTGATTTTCTTCAGTAATTTTTAAAAAGAGTTCTTCTAGGCGATTTGATTTATTACGCATCGACAAAACTTGACAATTTTGAGCACTCAATTGCTCAAAAACGCCATTGATACCTTGATTTCTCTCAACTTGTACTTCCAGTGTGACATCATCTGTAAATTCAATTGGATATCCCTCAATAGTTGGTTGTATTTCTGTCTGCGCTAAATCGAAAATAAAAGTCTCTGTTTGTAACTTAGACAATAACGCCTTCATGCTTGTGTCTTCAATCAAGTCACCTGTTTGAATAATACCAATATTACGACACAGCATCTCTGCTTCTTCAAGATAATGCGTTGTTAAGATAATGGTTGTGCCTGCTTCATTCAACTCTCTTAAAAATTGCCACATATCACGACGCAACTCAATATCAACACCCGCTGTAGGTTCATCTAAAATAAGCAATTTTGGTTCATGCATCAACGCTCGAGCAATCATCAAACGACGTTTCATTCCTCCAGAAAGCATCCGCGCACGCTCATTACGCTTCTCCCATAAGTTAGATTGCTTCAAATACTTTTCACTTCGTTTGATTGCCTCTGGACGTGGCACACCATAATAACCCGCTTGATTAACAACTATTTGTTGAACTGTTTCAAATGGATTGAAATTAAATTCTTGTGGGACTAAACCAATTTGTTGTTTTGCACGAACTAAATCTTTATCTAAATCGTAACCAAAAACTTTGACTTGGCCTGATGTTTTATTTACAAGTGAGGTGATAATACCAATTGTTGTAGATTTACCAGCACCGTTTGGTCCTAATAAGGCATAGAAATCACCCTCTTCAACCTTTAAATCAATGCCTCGGAGTGCTTCCACTCCTGTTGCATATTTTTTCTTTAATTGCTTTATTTCTAACGCATATGTCATTTGTTTAATAATCCTCCATCGTCCTTTTTTTGACCTAATAGCTGTTCCATTGATACTAAAAATTGCGTAACAAATTCTGCTCTCAGTGTATAATGATGCCACTGCCCTCTCTTATCAACAGAAACGATATTGGCCTTTTCCAAAACTTTCATGTGATGCGAAAGAGTCGGTTGCGTAAATTCAAAGTGCTCTAAAACTTCACAGGCACACAAGGTTCCGTTTGAAAGCAAGTGAACGATTTTCATACGGTTGGGATCAGCCATTGCTTTTAACATGACTGATAATTCTTCATAATTCATCGTCATCTCCCTAACATAGATAATTGTCTATGTAAAATATAGACTAGTCTGATTACATTGTCAAACCGTTCAATTCTACAATGTAATCAGACCTTCGACTATTCATAACTAGTATATTTAACGATTCGCCTGATGCAGTTCTTTCACAACTTCGAAAAAAACTTGCATATCTTGTACTAGAAAATCCGCATGGCTTTGATCAATCGGCACACGCGTTTCTTCGTAAGCGACAACAGGAATTCCAGCAGCCTTTGCAGCTGTAATCCCATAAAACGAGTCTTCAATTGCCACAGCTTCATGTGGTAAAACATTTAATTTTGCTAATGTTTTAACATAAATTTCTGGATTAGGTTTACTTTCCGCTAATACTTCACCACTAAAAATGAAATCAAAATAGTCTTTAATTCCACACGCTGTGAGGACTTCAACAATGTGATCATATCTCGATGAAGAAGCAACCGCTAGCTTTATCTGATGTTCTTTAGCATACTTCAAAACATGAACAATATCTTGACGCATCAAAGACAGATAATCTAAAGTATCGTATTTATGATCGCTATAGGCATGAAATTTTTTTCCAACCTCTTGAAAACTTTCTTCAGATGCAGTGAAGTGTTTCAAAGAGCGATATAAATTATCGTATGAACGACCAATTAATTCAGTAAAATCAGTTTTTTCCAGATCTAATTTTGGATTTTCAGTGTGAATAAAATCTTTTACAATCTGGAAATCACAAAATTCAGTATCCACAATAACGCCATCCATATCGAAAATTATTGCTTTAAGTGTCATGTCTTAGCCTCTTTCTTTCTTTTTTTATTAATTTTTTGCTCTCACAAAAGAATGCCCATATAAAATATGTAAGACTTCTGGTATTATTGTGCCAATAGTCTCCTCTACTTTGACACATTTTTTTCACGTCTACCACAAATTAGTATTCTCCTTTTATTATAACGTAAGCAAAAGTAACAAAGCCAATAATAACTCGCAAATTTTAAGATAAAATAAAAAACTTTCTGTTATGAAAATCAAGAAACAATCTTCATAACGGAAAGTTTTAGCAAATCTCATAAACTTTTTTAAATTAAATGTAACAAGTAAGCAATCAATGTTGTGGTCATAGTCATTGCAACACCAATTAAAGTTGGAATAATAAATGAAGCAAAGGTCCATTTTGCACTCCCTGTTTCTTTACGAATTGTCGCAAGTGTCGTACCGCATGGCCAATGGAATAGGGTAAAGAGCATCACATTTAACGCTGTTAACCATGTCCAACCATTATCTAAAAGTAAAGTCTTGAGTTGTGCCAATGAATCATAATCGACAATCGTACTCGTTGCCAAGTATCCCATCAACATACAAGGAATCACAATTTCATTTGCTGGTAGGCCTAAAATAAACGCCATCAAAATCACACCATCTAACCCCATGAGTTTTGCAAATGGATCTAAAAAGACTGTGATTTGATGCAACAACGACGCGTCCCCTACATGAATATTAGCTAGAATCCAAATTAATAAACCTACTGGTGCTGAAATTTTAATCGCACGACCTAATACAAACAGCGTCCGATCCAACACAGAACGTACTAAAACTTGACCAATTCGTGGTTTGCGGTAAGGTGGTAACTCGAGTGTAAATGACGATGGCATGCCTGATAAGACTGTTTTAGAAAGCACTCTAGAGATAATCATCGTCATAAAGACACCTAAAAGAATAGCTGCTGTTAGGAAGATCGCTGATGTCACTGAATTTAAGAAACTATGCGAACTGCCAACAAAAAAAAGTGTAATTACTGTAATTAATATTGGAAATCGTCCATTACAAGGTACAAAGTTATTGGTAATAATAGCAATTAATCGTTCTCTTGGTGAGTCAATAATTCGAGCACCTGTTACACCCGCCGCGTTACAACCAAAGCCCATACACATACTCAAAGCTTGCTTGCCACAAGCTCCAGCCTTTTGAAAGGCATTATCTAGGTTAAAGGCAACACGAGGTAGATAACCAAAATCTTCTAATAATGTAAATAATGGAAAGAAGATTGCCATTGGTGGTAACATCACTGAAATAACCCAAGCGACAACTTTATACACGCCATCAATCAGCATTCCCTGAAGCCATGTTGGCCAATGCATAGCCGTTGTCCAAGACGTTAACGTCTCTTGGAATGAAAAGAGAACCTTGGCGATCATATCCGAAGGTACGTTAGCTCCTTCAATCGTAATCCAAAATACAACTAGTAAGAGAAGGATCATAATTGGAATCCCTGTTAATTTACTCGTAAACAGCTTATCTAGTTTTCGGTCCATTTTGTCATATTCGCTATTTTCATAATGCGTCACTTCACCAGCAATGACAGCCGCACGGTCTATTAAGGCCTCAACTTGTTGTTCTTCATTATCGTGAATCATTTCACTTAACTGCATAAACATCGTTGCGTTTGTTTGAATCATACCATCTGTGATGCCTTTGACTTTAGCCATTAATTCATCCAAACCTTCTTCATAAGTCGCTGACGTGCCCACCACGGGTACACCCAGTAACACAGCTAGTTTTTCTAAATGAATCGAAATGTGTTTTCTTTTGGCTTCATCTAAAAGATTGACGCAAACCACGACTTTATCAGTTAGTAACATAATTTGTAGGACTAAATTTAAATTACGTTCTAAGGCAGTTGCATCACAAACAACGACCACACCTTCTGCATCATCAGACACAATAAAATCACGTGCAATTTCTTCTTCTTGCGAGTGCGCCATTAGTGAATATGTTCCGGGTAAGTCGACTAAGACAAAGTTTTGTTTGTCATGTTCATGATAACCTTGTGCTAATCCCACCGTTTTTCCAGGCCAATTACCTGTATGTTGTCTCAAACCTGTTAAGGCATTAAACAAAGTACTTTTACCTACATTAGGATTTCCAGCAAAAGCAATCACTTTATCATCTGGATTTTTACGTATTACTTTAAATTCTTCAATTGATTGATCTGTTTGTCCAACGCTACTCATGACTCTCAACCTCCCATAATTCCACTTGCATCGCATCCTTTTTTCGAACCGCAAAGATTGTACCACGGACACGATAGGCCACGGGATCACCACTAGGACTTGCTTGAATAGCTTCGATTTCGGTTCCTTTAGTAAAGCCTAGATCCCACAAACGTCTTGTCATGTCTGAGTCTAGATCTAAAGTTTTAATTTTGGCTTTTTCACCAATTTTCAATTCTGAAAGATTCATATCCTATCACTCCAATCACAAAATATTTTATATATAATCAAAAAATATTTTTAGGCAAACCTAACTACATTTATTGTATGCTCATTCATTCGTTTCTACAAGTAAAATTTGTGCTTTTATTAACAAAAGAAAGTAAAAATAAGACACCATCAACGAAGTCTTAATGATACATTTTCGTTGATGATGCCTCATATTATTTTTTACTTAACTTCAATTGTATAAGATTCATACCAATAATTGGGATCAAGATAATCGCAATTCCAATTATTTGATATAACTTAATCGCTTCACCTACAATAAAAACACCTGCAAAAACCGTGATAATTGGTGATAAATTTGAAAACAAACCCATCGTTGAGGCTGGTACATGATGAATGGCATAATTTGATAAAAAGGCACTACCTAATGATGATAATAGCCCTAAATACAAAATGGCAATCCAATACTGTGTATGGAACAATGGCTCAAAATACGATACTGTTTGCCAGCCTATCACGCGTTGACAGATTGCAATGACTGTAAAAATACTCATACCAAACGTTAACATAAAAGTGGTCATATCAATTGTCTCGTAGTTCAAGGCAACTTTTTTAGCAGTTATTGTATATAGTGCAGATGATAATGCTGATAAAAACATTAATGTTGTCCCTAAAAAACTAAACTCACTTTGCTGTGACTGACCGTTTAAATTTAAATAAAGAACGCCTAAGAATGCAATAACCATCACAATTTTTTGCAAGCGACTTGGTTTTTCTTTTAAGATGACCATTGCTAAAACTAAAATTAAGATTGGGATTGTCGCACTAATAATCCCTGCTTCCAAGGTCGTAATCATTGTTAATGCCAATGTTTGCAACGAAAAAAATAGTACTGGATAAAATAAACCTAATGGTAATAATTCTTTAAAAGCTTGTCGTGTAAAAATCGATTGATGTGGTACAAAATAACGAACAATCCATATACCGAGTGTCGCAACAATAAAGCGATGTGACAGTTGCGTAAATGGATCTGCATAAGTTAACCCTTCTTTGACAAATAAATATGATAAGCCCACAATTGCAATCTGTGTCACAATCGCAACGTGTGCTTTAATTGTTTGTTTCATAATAATTAAGCCCCCTTCAATAAGAATATTGTATTTTTATTTAACTCCAGTTACAATTATCTTAAAATCAAACTGTACCGGTACAGATTGGAGATTACTATGAAATATATTATCGTTTACGAGGAAATCAAGACACAAATTGAAGACAAAACGTATGTTGATGGGGAGCGTCTGCCATCAATCCGTGAATTGGCTTCATTTTACCAATGTAGCATTGATACAATTAAACGGGCTTTGGCTCTTTTAGTCGAAAATCATTATATTTACGTTAAAGATCGTAGCGGATATTTTGTTTTACAAAAAGGACCACTTAAAACAAATGGAACAGATTCAGATTGGATTGACTTTCGCTCTAAACAAGCTAATTTAATTACTTTCCCTTTTCATGACTTTCAACTCTGCTTAAAAAGGGCAACGGAAACTTTTAAAAATGAACTGTTTGAGTATGGTGAGTCTCAGGGGTCTGCAGAACTGATTCATGTCTTACAAAAATGGTTCGAAACGCAACAGCTCTATTGTACTCATGATAACCTTTTTATCACAACAGGAGTCCAACAAGCCTTATTTATTTTAAGTCACTTATCATTTCCAAATAATAAAAAGACGATTCTTGTTGAGATGCCCAGCTATCATTTACTTCTCGACCTATTAAAATTAGAACACCTACCATTCTTAACCATCTCACGCGATCAAAATGGCATTGATTTTGATTTACTTGAGGTTTATTTTCGTGACAACGATATTAAATTTTTTTACACCACACCACGTCTCTCAAGTCCACTTGGATTGTCCTATTCTGAAAAAGAAAAACAAAAACTGGTCTATCTCGCACAAAAATACGATGTCTATCTTGTTGAAGATGATTATTTAGCGGACTATATCACACAACCAAATAATTTACCTCTGCATTATTACGACACCAGTGATCACGTATTTTACCTTAAAAGTTTTTCAAAAATTATGTTTCCGGGATTACGAATTGGCGCCTGTATCTTACCAAAACCTTTTATCCAAGATTTCAAAGCGTACCGTTCGCTTATCGATATTGATAGCTCGTTATTTTCGCAAACCGCATTAGCTCTCTATATTAAAAATGGCATGTTTGACCATCAAATCAAGCAAACAAAGCAACAACAACATAAGCGTAATCAAGCCTTTATGGCTACAATTAGCCAAAAATATGCACCGACACTTTTTCAATTCGATAAATTTAATTCATGCAAATCATTTTTAACGTTACCAAAGTCAATTTCAAAAACACGTTTTGAGACCAATTTAAAGAAACAACAGGTTAGATTGGATGATATATCACGACACTTTGTCGAGACAAACAATCATGAACAAACACTTTACGGACTAGAATTCTTTAATTTAACACCACAACAAATTAATTTAGGCATGAAAAAAATACAAATCGCTTATGAAAATAGTTTATAATTAACGTATCAAAATTGTTGGACGCTATTTTATCAACCAGGAGGTATAAAGAATGGAATATATGGGTGAACTTAACTTTTTAGAATGGACAGGTGACTATTTTATTCAACTGCCTTCTGGATTCAAAGAAAAGAATTTGTATAAACATAATATAATGGAAATTATTCGTGACACAATTACTTCTAAAGAAGTCAAAGAACTCGAAGACATGACTTCCATTTCAACTAGTTTTCCGCTAACCAAGAGAACTGCCAAAGAAGTCATGGCAAAAATTGCCCGCGACGCAGCGGATGAAGGCCTTAACTTTTTGGTAAACACCTTAATTGAAACAACGTTAGATATTGATATGGGAACCGATAAAAAGCCCAGTATCTTTGGTGAGTTATTTAAAATAGCAATGGATGAAGAAGAACGTAGCTATATCGCTGCGATTGGCAAATACGAAAAAAATGAACTCTTTTTTGAAAGTGTGATTCCCACATCAGACGTGATCCAAGCATATTTTCATACTGAATATGAAGCCGATTTTTTCATTGCTCATGTAGCTTTAGATACTTATGACAAAACACAAAACTTTGATATTCAACATCTTGAAGATGCATTTAAAACACAATTACTTAATCAAACATCCGTCTTTGAAAAAGGAACAACATTGACTTTCTCCTATCAAGATAAAGACTATCCGATACAGTGTTTAGAGACACTTAAACTGAGTTATAATCCCTTTAAAACAGAAATAGATTTAACCTAAAATTAACAGCCATGCTTGCCAATGACACTTAATTGACAAGCATGACTGCTATTATTTTTTTAAGGATATTAAATAAAATCATACCTACCATTATTGGTAAAATACCTTTTAAAAGTAACTCTGGTAGATTTTCCAACGCCCCGTTAATCGTCCCGCGATCAGCTTGAACATTTACCAAACCTTGTGCTTTCACATGATCAAAATCATAAATCTTTACTTGAAATGCTTTTTGACCACATTGAGGACAAGTAAATTTATACTTTACATCGCGATTCACTCGAACTGTTGGTGCATATTTCACTTTTTCCTTCGCTTCAATCCCATTTAATTCATATTTTTTCTTACAACTTGTACAATAAAACTGATATTTTTCATCGGCACTAAAAGCCTTTTTGGTTGTTTTTAGTGAAAATTGAATCATACGATAAATAAAATTGATGAATAAAATAAGCAACACGATAATTTTTATTTGTAAAATAACCGGCATAAGAGAAATCCTCCTTTTTTAACGAACTTCCTACCATATATTTTACTATAAAGTACCGTTTAAAACACCATAATAAGTAAAAGTGTCAATTATTTTTCGATAAATTGGATTTCAGCATTTTTTTTATCAATCATCAAATTATACAACAGGCCGAAAAGTACTAAAATGCCACCAATAATTTTACCAACTGATAGCTGGTTGAGCACAAAATAATCGACTATGATTCCGACAAAAATTTGACCAATGAAGACAAACAACGTTTGATAAAAGACTGATATTCTCGGTGTAGCATAACTAGATAAAACCACAACAGCTATCCCGACAATTCCACCAAAATAGGCTTTGACTGGAATCGAACTGAAATCGAGTGATGACAATTGATTCACTTCGTTACTGAAAAGAAGAATTATGCTAGCACTTAAAATACCCATGACGTAATTGTAAAAAGTGCCTTGTAAGAGGCCTATTTTCCCTGCCAAATGAGAATTGACAATTCTTGCAACGACTGTTGTTACACCTGCCGCAAATGCTAATGTAAAGTAAAATAATATCATATAAATTCCTCCTTTTAGTAGAACGCCATCACAACAATTCCTGCAATTATTAAAACAAGTCCTACAATTTTCTTTTGATTAAACTTTATTTTTTTCATGCCTAACCAACCATAATGGTCAATTAGGACTGAGGCGATTGATTGCCCCAATAAGCCCAGTGCTACCGTTAATGAAACACCCAATGTGACAAAATTTAAATTATTAAAAATAACAGTAAATATACCGATTGCACCAGCTGTGTAAAGGTACCACGGCAAATGGTTTCTAAATTTCATTTTCGTTTTCGTGACAATCATGATTACAATGATTGCAGCTAAGCCAATCACATGAATTAAGACACTCGCAGTATAGTTACCGACACTATTTGATAAACTACCATTTAATGTTATCATCAAAGTAATTAAAGCACCGATTAGTATGGAAATAAGTTGCATCATCTCAATCATCTCACTTTCTATTTTTCTTGCTGTCTTCACTATAGCATGGTTATTTTTGCAATGATTAGGACATATGTCACACTTTAAAGGAATTATTTAGATGCAGAAAAAACATAATCCCAAACTGATTCAACACTACATGACAAAATATCAAATGAATCAACATTTTTCCCAAGATATGACACCTTATATTGAGCTCTTTTTTTGGAAAAAGAATGAGCATATTTGTCGTGAAGATGAACATGCTGAATATTTATTTTTCTTTGTCGAAGGCAAAGCAAAAGTTTATATTACCCTTCAAAACGGAAAATCATTACTCCTATGTTTTTATGAGGAATTTAAATTAATTGGCGATATTGAAATTATCAATGGAAAAAATTCCACGGCAAATGTTCAAGCTATCGAAGAATGTTATTGTTTGGGGATTAAAAGAGAGATTGTGTCACAATACTTATTACGTGATGTTATCTTTTTGAGATTCATGTGTGAGTCTTTAAGTCATGAATTGGAGCGTTCTTCTAAAAACAGCTCAATTAATTTACTATACCCGTTAGAGAATCGTTTAGCTAGCTACCTTTATACCACGATTAGCCACGATGTAACGAAGCAAGAGGACACACCGATTTTCCAAGAGAACTTAACGGCACTAGCTGAATTGCTAGGAACAAGCTATCGACACCTGCACCGCTCCATTGATAGTTTATGTAAAAAAATGATTATCGAACGTACCCCTCAAGGGATAAAAATTGTTAATGAAGATGAGCTAAAAGCGTTAACTTTTGACTTGTATCAATAAATAAAGAAGCTAACCCAGTACAATCTCAAAACAAGATTGTAGCTGGGTTAGCTATTTAATTTGGACGGGTAGACGGGGTTCCGTGAGCTGGGACTCGGCAATAAGTCAATCCTGATATTCTGACAAAAACCGTCAGATTATCAGGCTCGCCTTACTGCTCACCCCAAAGCGCTCACTCCACCACCTTAATTTCGGACGCGTTGTTTGACTAGGAATAGTGAATCGTGGGATGATATCCAGCGTCTTGGGATATCGAAGCGTCGCATTTTTTCGATTACTTCAACACCATTTAATCCATAACTTTGCCAATTTTCAAGGATATATTCTTGTTCAAAGTCAGTGAAATTAAAAATACAAAGACTTTCCTCATGATAGACTGCTCGATAAATCGCAAAAAGTGAGCGATCTGAGTTAAACATAAACTGACAATCTCCTTTTGAAAGAGAATCATGACTTTTACGAGTCACAATCCAATTTTGACACACTTGTGTTAACACTTTGTTTTGATTTAACCATGGGAAAAAGCGGCGATTATCTGGATCAGCTTGTCCTGCTAAACCTACTTCGTCTCCATAATAAAGACACGGTACACCAGGCATCATAAATAGCAATGCAATTGCCAGTGCAACTTTTTTAAATGAACCCTCACATTCAGTTAAAATTCGTTTAGTATCATGCGTTCCAATATTATTCAGCAGACTTTGATAAAAGTGAGTTGGATAATTTTCTTTTAACTGCATCATCGCTAATGTAATTTCATCAATAGGTTTTCGCTCATTCACTAAATCTAATATTTGATCACGTAAAGGATAGTTCATCACACCATGTAAATCAGAATATGAGGTATATTCTTTACGCTCACCGTATGCTACTTTATTTGAAGCATCTTCCCAAACCTCACCTATCAAAACTTGATCTGACATATCATTCATACGCTCACGAATGCCTTTAATGAAATCATTTGGTAACTCGTCCACAACATCTAAACGCCAACCATCAATTTTGTAATCTTCCCAATAAGAAAGCACACTGTTTGTTGGACCATAAATAAACGTTTGATAGGATGGATCATGTTTATTTATTTGTGGGAGGTCCATAATACCCCACCATGCTTCATATTCATCAGGATAATTTAAAAAGGTAAACCAGTTGTAATATTTAGAATGCGGACTTTGGTAGGCACCCAACTCGTCATGAACGCCAGAATAGTTGAAATACTGACTATTACGACCAACATGTGAAAATACACCGTCCAAGATCAGATGCATCCCTTCATCATGAAGTGTTGCGACCAGGTCCTTAAATTCTTCGTTTGTCCCTAAAACAGGATCAATCTTAAAAAAATTATTTGTATCATAACGATGATTACTATTGGCTTCAAAAATAGGATTTAAATAAAGTGCTGTCACACCTAGTTCTTTCAAGTAGGGAATTTTTGCTTTAATTCCTTTTAAATTACCACCGTAAAAATCCCAACGGTCGATATCTCCATTCTCATCTTTCACATAACGAGGCAAGTCTTCTTCGGTACCGTAGATAAACGTATTTTTCTTTGGTGAATTAATTACCTTTTGTGCATTTCCATTATAAAAACGGTCTGGAAAAATTTGATAAAAAATGGCATCACGATACCACTCCGGAGCCCAATCTTCTGTTTCAAAACAAGTCAATTGATACCAGATAATTGCGCCTTCGTTTGTATATTGGTAGCCTTCGCCACCATTCTTACTATTACCATAATACAAACAAAATTCTTGGCCATATTCGTTATAGGCTGTAATTTTAAAGTAATACCAATACAAACCACTACCTTTATCTGTTTGGTAGTGGTATTTGTATTGATTGACGTCTGAATGCTCCATCATGTACTCGCTAGTTTCAATCCGATGGGTTTCTTTTCTTACAACTAGCGCGACAGATTTAATATATTCCTTAGAATCTATTTTGATATTAAATTCAACTGAAGAATTTTCTGTTACAGCACCAAAAGGGTTTTTAAATTTTGGTAACCATGAATTATATTGAATATCCAAAAATTTTCTTTCCCTTCTTAGCCTTTACGAACGGGTTCGATTTGCCAAATATCTTCAGCATATTTTCGCACTGTATTATCAGCAGAAAAATGTCCTGCATGCGCAATATTAGTCAAGCTCATCTTGCCCCAACGTGCTTTGTCTTTATAATCAGCATCTAGTGACTCTTGTGCTTCGCAATAAGACATGAAATCTCTTAAGATAAAGAATTCATCATTATATTTAATCAATGAATCATAGATTTCTTGGCCTTCCATACGACTATTTGGTATTGTGCCATCAATAAAGGCATTTACAACACGATGAATCACTGGATTATTGTTATAAATATCAGCAGAATTGTAATTTTGTTCATTGTAGTAACGATAAACTTCTGCTTCAGTTAACCCAAAGATTTTAATATTATCGTCCCCAACAACATCTCTAATTTCAATATTCGCACCATCAAGTGTCGCCATTGTCACAGCACCATTTAACATAAATTTCATATTAGATGTACCTGAGGCTTCTTTAGATGCAAGTGAGATTTGTTCACTGACATCAGCTGCTGGAATAATCAATTCCGCTAAACTCACATTGTAGTTTTCTAAAAAGACAACTTTCAGTTTGCCATTAATTGAGGCATCGTTATTAATTAAATTAGCTGTTTCATTGATTAATTTAATAACTGATTTTGCAAAATGATAACTTGGCGCTGCTTTAGCTCCAAAAATGAAAACTCTTGGTGTTATATCTAAATCCGGATTTTCTTTTATATCAAGATAAAGTTTAATGATATGCATTAAGTTCATCAATTGACGTTTATAAGCATGTAGACGTTTGACTTGCACATCAAAAATAGCATCAGGTGACACTTCGATTCCTTTTGTTTCTTTGATATATTGTGCTAAACGTTTTTTGTTTTCTTTTTTAACTTTCGCCAAATCAGCATAAACTTTTTTATCATCAGCATGATTCAATAATAATTTTAAATCATCAGCATTTTTACGCCATGATTTACCAATATATTTATCTAACGTACTTGATAATAGTGGGTTACTAATTTGAGACCAACGTCTTTGCGCAATCCCATTGGTTTTATTATTAAAACGATCTGGGTAAATTGTGTAAAAATCTTTTAAAACGACTGATTTCAGCAAGTCCGAATGTAGTTTTGCCACACCGTTAATTGAATGCGTACCAATAATCGCCAAATGGGCCATATGAACTTGTTTATTGCGAATAATTCGTGTTCTTTCAATTAATTCTGGATCAAAAACATGTGACCATTCTTCAACAAAACGGCGGTCAATTTCTTTAATAATTTGATAAATACGAGGACAAACTTCTTTCATCAATGAAATTTTCCATTTTTCTAAGGCTTCAGACATGATAGTATGGTTGGTATAACTCATCACTTTTGTTGTGACATCCCATGCTTTTTCCCAAGCCATGCCTTCTTCATCAACTAGTAAACGCATTAATTCAGGCACACACATTGCTGGATGAGTATCGTTAATATGAATCGCAATAAATTTATTCATCTCAGTCATTGGTAAACCTAAAGATTTATAATAGTGCAGAATACTTTGCATACCTGCTGACACAAAGAAATACTCTTGTGATAATCTAAAGCGTAAACCAGCCTCATTAGAGTCATCTGGATATAAAACTGACGTTAAGTTTTCTAATTCTTTACGGTCTTCGAAGTTTTGGAAATTGATTTTGTCTTCTTCCGTCACTTCCGCACTCCAAAGTCTCATTGTGTTCACTGTGTCATTTTCATAACCTGTCATGCCTGTATCGTAAGGGATTGCCTTAATAGAATAACCACCTTCATAAACAGGTTTCAATTGACCAGTTGGGGATTCTTTTAAATAAACATTGCCACCAAAATGAACATCGACAGCCTTGCTTTCACGACGAACTTCCCAAATATTACGTTGATTTAACCATTCATCAGGTAACTCAACTTGGTAGCCATCAACAAACTTTTGTTTAAATAATCCGTATTCATAGCGAATACCATTCCCATTACCTGGCATGCCAATTGAAGCTAGTGAATCCATGAAACAAGAAGCCAAACGACCTAACCCACCATTTCCAAGAGCCATATCTGGTTCTTCTTGAACTAAGTCTTCTAGATCAATATTCCATTCAACTAGTGCTTCTTGAACCATTTCTAGCATACCTAAATTCAAAAGATTACTCTTTAACATACGGCCTGGTAAAAATTCAATTGAAAAGTAATACACTTGTTTTTGTTCGTGATTTAAATAATCTTGACGTGTATGTTTCCAATCTGAACTATAGTAAGATTTGATAACTTTACCTAACGTTTCATATAATTCAGTGCTTGATGCGTCCTCAATTGAGATTGCAAAACGGTCTTGCAATCTTTTTTCAAATTTTTCTTTAAACTCTTTTTTTGTAACTTTCATAATTTCTATTTTTCCCTTTCAGTGCAGCTATAACTTTATTTAGTATATGACATCATTGTATAGTGCGATATATTGGTTGCTGGAATTACCCCAACTAAAATCTCTAGTCATTGCTTGAACCATCAATTGATGAAAAACTTCTTTTTCATCGATATATAGGAAGATTGCCCGTTTTAAAACTTCCATCAAGAAGTAAGATTGGAAGTTACCAAAACCAAAACCAGTTCCTTCACCAGTAAATGGATTAAATGGTTCCACGCTATCTCGCAAACCACCAATTTCATGAACAATTGGTAAGGTCCCATAACGCATTGAGATCATTTGAGATAAACCACATGGCTCAGTTGCAGATGGCATTAAGAATAGATCAGCGCCTGCATATATTTGTTGTGCCAATCCTTCATCAAATGAAATATTCATACTTGTTTTCTCAGGA
Organism: Vagococcus silagei; assembly: GCF_004795745.1. Lineage (GTDB taxonomy): Bacteria > Bacillota > Bacilli > Lactobacillales > Vagococcaceae > Vagococcus > Vagococcus silagei. The sequence continues at coordinate 207,051 of NZ_SDGV01000017.1, forward strand.
TACCAATACCCAAACTCCCTAAACTGGTCTTCAAACATTGGGTCACCTGTTCCCAGTAAGGCAATTTGAACATCAAACTGCAACAGATTAGACATTTCTTCCAGTAAAATATGGAAGCCTTTTTGATAAGTCAAGCGACTAACAATGCCGATTAACGGCACATCATCTCGGACCGGCAAACCTAATCGTTGTTGTAATTCAGCTTTGTTTTTCTTCTTTAACTCAAGAGAATCTAAGCCATAATTTTGAACCAAACGTGGATCAGTTTCAGGATTAAAATTATCATAATCAATCCCATTTAAAATACCTGATAATTTATAAGAAACCATTCGCAGAATTGGATCTAAACCAAAACCAAATTCAGGCGTTTGAATTTCTCCAGCATAACTTGGACTGACTGTTGTTACCTTATCAGCATATAGAATTCCCGCTTTCATAAAGTTAACAGCATCATTGAAGCGAATCGTTCCATCATCGAAACGTTCTGTTCCCATGCCAAAAACTTCTGGTAAGATGTCACGACCATATTGACCTTGAAACTCTAAATTATGAATTGTTAGAATTGATTTAATATTTTGATAAGCTTCAATCCAACCGAATTTTTCTTTTAATAAGTACGGAATCATCGCAGTATGATGGTCATTGAGATGTAGAACATCTGGAATAAAATCAATTTTTTCCATAGCGGCAATAATCGCCAGTTGGAAAAAAGCAAATTTTTCGCCATCATCATAATCGCCATAAATATTAGGTCGATCAAAATAATATTGATTGTCCACAAAATAGTAATCAATTGAATCATGATATAGATGTTTAATTCCACAATACTGTGTGCGCCAACCAACACCGACTGTAAAACTACAAACATCTTCGGCTTGGTATTTAAATTCATCTGAAATTTTAGAAGAAAACGGTAAGATTACTCTGACATCCACGCCTTCTTTTTTCAAAGCTTTGGGTAGTGACCCTGCAACATCGCCTAAGCCACCGGTTTTAAAAAAAGGACTACATTCTGACGTACAAAATAATATTTTCATTAATTAAGCCTCCACTTGAATAATATCTTCTGAAATGTGCGCATTTTTCTTAACCACAACTGGGTTTGCTTCTGTCCCAATTACTTTGACACCTTCTTCAATCACCACGTTTTTATCAAGAATTGCATAATTCACAACTGCATTTTTCTTAATCACAACATTAGCCATGCCGATTGAATCTTTCATTTCAGCGCCTTCTTCAATCACTGTTTTGGCCGCTAAAATTGAGTGTTCGACTTTTCCGTAAATTAAGCCTCCTGGCGAAACTTGGCTGTTTTTAACATCACAATTTTTTGAGTAATACGTTGGTACCGCATTGATATTTTTCATGTAAATCCGTTTACTTGAATGAAGTAATGACATAAATTGTTTCGATTCAAGCATCGCCATATTAGCATCATAATAAGATTTAATATCGACAATATTGCTTAAGAAACCTGTGTATTCATAAGTCCACGTTGGTTCAGTCTCAATCATTTTAGATAGACATTCTTGCAGCGAAACTGCCACTTTTTCTGAACGTCCTTGTTTCAACTCATTAATCAGCCAATCTGTTTTCACAATAAAAATATTCATAAATAGATTTTTGATTTCTTGATCTTGAGCTGTTTCTTGATATTCTTTCGTTGATGTTACTTCGCCATTTTCAGAAATATCTAAAACTAAATCTTCGGCAATAATAGCTTCTTTTGGCATTTTTTTATAAACAACGGTAACACCATCAGGATTTTGTTTATGAATATCACGAACTTCGGTTAAATCAATGTTGTATAACATTTTATTACCAATAAAAACCGTAAACTCAGAATTTGATTTCTCCAAATATTCGATGATGGCATCATAATAGTGTTCTTCACCATCTTTGTCATACTCTGATTCTTGGAAAAAGTGAACAAAGAAACGGTTTGGTAAACTGTTCAAGTTCCATTCTTTCCCACCACGAATATGGTCAAACACCGATTGTGTCATGCCTTGTTTGAAAATCATATAAATTGAATTAATGCCAGCATCCACAACATTTGATAACGTAAAGTCAACCATACGGTACATGCCATCATATGGTAATAAAGAGACGGGACGTTTATTTGTTAAAGGTAATAATGAATCATACTCTGTAATATCTCCAATAATTGCACACATTTTATTAGTCTTCATTGCTACACACTCCTATAACTTCTCCATTTCCAACGACAGCAATTTCTTCATCGCCTTCAATCACTGCAAGATCACCGACAACTGCATTTTCACCCACGATTGCACGGTAAATTGAAGCGCCTTTACCAATTCGAGCACCTGGCATGATGATACTATCGACAACTTTTGCATCATCACGAACTTGGGCGTCCGTTGAAATGATACTGTGATTAACCTCACCTGCAATATAGCAGCCGTTTGAAATTAATGATTCAGAAACAAAGGCACTTGAACTTAAATATTGTGGTGGGGATACACGGTGACGTGTGCTAATTTTCCAATTAGGGTCACGCATATTTAACTCATTGTCAGGTAAAATAAATTCCATATTGGCTTGCCACAATGATTCCACTGTACCAACGTCTTTCCAATAACCTTCAAAATTATAAGCATAGACACGTTCGCCACTGTTGATGTATGAAGGAATCACATGTTTACCAAAATCTAACATTTCACCATCTTTTTGATGACTTGTCAGTAAAACTTCACGTAGATAAGCCCAATTGAAAATATAAATTCCCATTGAAGCTAAGTTATTTTTTGGTTCTTCAGGTTTTTCTTCAAATTCAATTACTCGATTATGTTCATCAGTATTCATAATACCGAAGCGAGAAGCCTCTTCCATTGGCACTTCAATTACTGAAACTGTTAGTGAGGCATTATTTTCTTTGTGTGCTTCTAACATTTTTTCATAATCCATTGTATAAATATGGTCGCCGGATAAAACTAAAACATACTCAGGACTTACGCGATCAATAAAATCCATATTTTGGAAAATAGCATGGGCCGTTCCTTCAAACCATTTACTACCATCATTGGCAGAGAATGGTTGTAACACTGTTAAACCAGCATTTAAGCCATCTAATCCCCAGCTATCTCCATTACTTAAATGAGAATTTAAAACAAGTGGTTCGTATTGCGTAATAACCCCCACGTTGTAGATATTGGAATTGACACAGTTACTTAAGGTAAAATCAATAATACGATAACGACCACCAAATGGTACTGCAGGTTTGGCAATGTTTTGGGTTAACTTTCCTAAACGAGATCCTTTACCACCTGCTAAAATCATTGCTAAAATTTCTGTTTTCATATTGACTTGATGAAGTAGACCTTCATCATCCTCCTCTCAAATAATCCTTATTTTTTTCGGTTCACTTGAATATCTACTGGTTTTAATATAATCGCGCCCAAGGCTGGCACAGTCGTATTAATTGACTGTTCAAAATGTTTAAATACATTGTTCTTCGTTTCACAATCTGGGTTATGATACTCCCATGTGCCACCAAATTCTTTCATCTCTGTATTAAGCACTTCTTCATACGTTCCTTTGTACGGCACTCCAATTTGAAAATCAACACGTTCGACTGGTGTCATATTTAAAATAACGATTAAAAAGTCTTTGGTTCGTTTACCATGCCTAATAAATGAAAGGACACTATCATCCCGATTATCAGCATCAATAAATTCGATCGTTTGACAGTTTTCTTCCTCTTCCCATAATGGCGCAGACTGTTTATAGAATTCATTGAGACAAGATGTAAACGTTTGCATTTTAGCGTTCATATCGTCTTCCAAATCAACCCATTCCAGTTCTTCATCATACTTCCATTCCAAAAATTGTCCCCATTCACTTCCCATAAAGAGCAATTTCTTGCCGGGATGGGTCATCATAAAGGTATACAGGTTGCGGAGTTGCGCAAATTGTTTATAACGATCACCCCACATTTTATGCATCAAACTTTTCTTACCATGTACCACTTCATCATGTGAAAGTGGTAGGATAAAACGTTCCTCCATCATATACATAAATGAAAAAGTTACTAAATTAAAATTATCACGTCTAAACAATGGATCCATTTCGTAAAAGCGTAAGACATCATTCATCCAGCCCATGTTCCACTTGTAGTCAAAACCTAATGAATCTTCGTGTTTACTAGTGATTCGCGTTTCTGAAGAACTTTCTTCAGCAATCATTAATACATCTGGTGCTTCACTTTTGATAACAGCATTCAAGCGTTTTAAAAAATAATAGCCTTCTAAATTAGTTAAGCCACCTTCATGATTCAACATGAATGGTCCATCATCATAATTACGATAAATCATACTTGATACTGCATCAACACGAACACCATCGATATGATATTCCTGAATCCAATATAAAATACTAGAAATTAAAAAACTTTGAACTTCAGGTTTTCCTAAATCAAAATTGATGGATCCCCAACGCCTGTTTTGTGCTCTATTTTCATCGAAATACTCAAATTGAGCAGTGCCATCATAATAAGCAAGTGCATCGTCATTCACACAGAAATGACCTGGTACCCAATCTACGATGACGCCAATATTTTTCACATGACACGCCTCGACAAATGCTTTAAACTCTTCTGGTGTTCCATACTCTGAACATAACGCAAAATAGCCAATTAATTGGTAACCCCAGGATTGATCTAACGGGTGTTCCATCAAAGGCATAAATTCAACATGCGTGTAATTCATTTTTTCAAGATACGGAATGAGTGTTTCAGTTAGTTCCTTAAAGCCATACGGTTTACCACTCTCAGAATGTTTAAATGAACTTGCATGAACTTCATAAATGTTTAATGGTCGTTTGTAGTGATTGCTACGTTTGCGACGGCCACGCCATAGACCATCTTTCCATTTCTTTTCTTTCTCGATATAAACTCTTGCAGCATTTCCTGGTCTTTTTTCAAACACTTTGGCATAAGGATCAATTTTCATAATCTTGCGACCCGTGCTTTGGGTTACATGATATTTGTATAAATCCATTTCTTTTGGCAGATTTGTGGTGATCTCCCAAATTCCAGTTTGTTCGTCTTTAGACATCGGTAGTGAATCTTCCCACTCATTAAAATCTCCAACGAGAAAAACTTCGAGCGCATTTGGTGCCCAAACTCTAAATGTATAATAAACAACTTTATCAACCATGAGCTGATGAACACCTAGAATTTCTTGACTCTTAAAATTTTCACCTGTCAAGATTAACTCTTTGTCTGAAGAAGAGAATTCACTTGGTACATGCGAATCTTGAATTTTCATAGATTAAACATCACCCTTTCCCACTTATTACAAACAACTATACAAACGCCTGTTCGGAGTTTTATAAAAGTTGTTTATACTATATTTTAACACATAAACGTAACTAAAGTTCATTAACTGTGAAAGTTTTTTCATTATCTACTAAAAATCCGCATAACTATTCAAAACCAAATAACAAAACAAATTCCTGATGCCTAAAAGTGATGTGAATTGCATTCATTTCTTCAATTCACTATAATGAAAAAAACAAGAGGAGGCGCTGGCATGCAACTATCAGTTACTATTCTAGAAAACGAAACCATCATTCAACACGATAATGAAGATTTGACTTTAACAATCACTCCAAAACCACATCTTGAACAAATAAACTTAGGTATCAGTGGAACAGAAATTGTTGGGATTGGAACTAACCTCAAAGAAGCATATGATACATATATTTCGCTTGCGATTCCTTGGGAAATTGAGCAAAGTCATCTCATGACTACCTTAGCAGAAATTGCGCTTGATTCTGGTGTAAAACTGAAAGAGCAACCAAAGTTAGAAGCAATAGCTAAAAATCATTACCCGCAAACCGAAACACTTACAGAAAATATTACAAAAATTTTGAATACATTCGGCTATTCTCTAATTAAAATTAAGAAAAAACCCGCTAAAGCAGTTCATCGTTGGTCCAAAGATATTGCTAATATTGATTTTTATGTTGATTATAAAGGGGCAAAAGCTGTTTGTCGCTGGCAAAAACGCCAAGAAATGTTGATTAAAAAAGGAGCACAAATCGTCGTTGATCCACCATTAAATAAAGATGGCAGTTTAGGTTTTGCTGCCAAATTCACACTTTCAATTCGCGAATTAAATCAAGCCAAAATAAAGAATGGCATGACGACAGAAGATATTATTTTGAAAAGTGTAAATGAAGTTGGTAATTTCTTATACTTTGCAGGTACAAATAGTTGGCTTGTATTAAAAGACAAAGATGGTAAAACCATTGATGAATATACAGTTGTTAAATAATTAAAAGGAGTCAGTGACTATTATGATTTTAGAAACACCGCGCTTAATCATTAGACCATTAGAATCGGGTGATTTAGAAGCCTTTTTAGCTTATGTTTCTGATGAAAAAACAATGCATTATCTCCCAGAAGAACCCTTTAATAAAACTCAAGCATTCGATTTTATTAGCAAACACCAAGGCACCCAAGCTGAAGCTTTTGCCCTCGTCTCAAAAGACACACAACAACTTATTGGTCACTTCATTTTCGAAAAATACTTTGGTGACCATACTTATGAAATTGGCTGGGTTTTAAATCCTAAGTTTCATTCTCAAGGATATGCAACAGAGGCTGCCAAAGCCATCATTCAATATGGTTTCGAGGATTTGGGACTCCATCGCATTGTCGCAACTTGTCAACCTGAAAACATTCCATCATATCGTGTCATGGAAAAAGCTGGCATGCGTAAAGAAGGATTTTTCAAAGCCTGTATTCCGACCAAAGACGGATGGTGGGACGAATACTACTATGCTATCCTTGAAACAGAATATTTTAATCAAAAACTTTAAGGAGGTTATTCATATGAAAAAGTTGATGTTAGTTGGAGGGACAATCTTAGCTCTATTTTTTGTTTCAGGCTGTTCCCAAATTGTTGAGGAAGTCACTGATTCATCCGACATGGCGGACATTGAAGTTGCAACAAAAGGGGACACAGGAAAAGGTGCTTTAAATCTTAAAACAAAAAAAATAAAAAAAACGGATAACGAGTTAGTTATCTCGGTAGATGATATCGATGAAAGTAAAATGTCTTTTATCTATGTTGCCAATAAAAAAGTACTGCAGGAAAAACTCAAAAATGGAACAGACTACACACTTGATATCACAAATATCAAGGAGGCGCACCGTACTGATTACAAACCTAAAGTACAGCTCATCCAATTTGAAAATAATCACGAAGATGGAGACATGACTCTTTTTAAACAAGTTCGTTATTCTGTCAAATAATTGTTAGTCTGGAAAAACGTTAAATGAAGACCTTTTTTAGAGAAATTAAATTCTCAAAAGAGGTCTTTTTTAGTGTTTTTTATCAAAAACATCAAGTAAAGTAACTTTTACCTTACAAATGTTCGATTTATGAGAATTTTATACGTTTTTTTGATATAATCATTAGCAATGGAGAGTAAATATCGAAAGGGTAGGTAATCAGTATGGAAAGACGAAATAGGGATTGTTTACGAGATTTACAAAAACAAACCGATTACAAGCCTCGATTAGTAAAGGGACGAACTGGCTGGATTATTAAAGGATTAATCTTCACCTCAATTTTGGGTACGAGCACGTTTGTCACAACAAGTCTAACCGCCTATGCGGACGATTGGACTGCAAATTCTGCGGAGACTATTCGAGCAAGGATAAAAGATGATGATGCCTCTTACACATTTGTAGAAGGTGATACTTTCTACGAAATTGCAAATGCACTGAACATTCGTTTTGATGTTTTAATGAAACTGAATGGATTTGAACCCGGTTCACAATATAGCGTTCCCGTTGGTACAACAATTAAATTTGAAGGTAATCGTGTAACTGTCACTGATAAAGATGGCAATCAAACTAATCAAAGTGTCCTTTCAGACCGTGCAAAAGTAGATCCAAATAAAACTTTTATCAATCAAGCTGACAATCAAAACGACACAACAGTCACTGAAAATAGTTCCACTGAAGAAACGAGCAGTTCAACCACGTCGACAAATCAAAAGAACACTTCGACGCAGCACTCCTCTGCTCCAACAACTTCGACAGAAACAAAAGATACAACACAAACAACAAGTTCAACTCAACAAGAAAAAGAAACAGAAAATACATCTTCCGAAACTAAAACAAAAGAGTCAAGCAGTGAAACGACCACAACGACGACTAAGTCAGCAAGTGAAACCGAAACAACCGCAACGACTTCCACGACGAGTGACACAACTGAAGTTGAATCAAAAGAAAAAGGTACTACAACAACTACAACAACCACTCCGTCAACGACAGATAAAAAGTCACAAAAAAGCAAAGCAGTTAGTTCGATTGAATCTTCCGTTGGCCAAGATACACCACAACCGATTCATCCTATCAAACCAGTCATCACACCAGACCCGATTGATCATTCGACTGAGATGACACAACTGAAATCAGAATTAGCTACTTTAGAAGCTGAACAAAAAAATACAGCTAAAGAGTTAACAAATGCGAAAACGCGTTTAGAAGATGCAAATAAAGAAAATAAAGATATTGATACAAAAATTTCTTCGGCCCAAGAAGACGTTACAACTGCAACCAAATTAGTGAATGAAACAAATGCCTTACATAAAGTGATCAGTGAAAACCATGATCATGTGAATCAAGCAATAAAACTTTGGCATCCGTCAAGTGACGAACCAGATGTTCCAACAGAAATGACGGATAATTTAGAAGAAGCTGAAAAAAATCTAACCGACATTACAACTCAGTCAGAAAAATCAAACGCAGTACTTGAACAAGCTAAAAAACAACTCACTGACGTACAAAATATCAAGAAACAAGATATTAAGCCTATGATGCAAGATATCTCGTCATTAAAAGAGAAAAAAAGCACCTTGGATTCTAAAGTTAGTATCATCAAAAATAAAATAAGTACACTTGAAAAACAGGTGAATTCCTTAGAAAATTTAGAAAACAAACGTAAAGATGCTTTAACAGCACTTGCTGACTTAAACTTATTAGACGAAGAAGTCAACAGTTTTAATCACGCTGTTTTTAATGCGACTTCAACAACTGAATTAGATGCATACTTAAATCAAGCCAAAGTTGCAAATAAAAAAAATACTGACTTTGAATTAGAACGCCAGTATTTACATGATGAAAAAATCAAAGCCTTAGCGACGCTTGAACAAGCAAAACTATCTGATGAACAAGTGACAAATTATACAATTAAGCTTTCTGAAGCAAATTCTTTAGCACAAGTCCAAAATATCTTACTGGAAGCAAAAAATGAAGAGAAACAGGAAGCAACAGCTGCTGAAAGTGAACTTTTAGCAGCTCGTAAACAAGCCATCACACATTTAGTGACATTAAACATTCGTGATCAAAAAGATATTTTGATTGGCAAAATTAATGCTGCATCAACTGTAGATGCTATTCAAGTCTTAATTGCTGAAGCAGAAACATTACACCAATCAAATCAAAAAATTGATGATGAGCTTTTAGCGATGACGAAAAAAAATGCTCAAAAACAAATTAATGGCCTGAATTTAAAACCGGATTTAAAGAAACAAATTCATACCAAAATTGAACACTCACAAACAAAACACGATGTACAAACTCTATTAGACTTTGCAATTAAACAAGCAGATAACAATCGATTACCATTACCAACAGATGTTGCTGAAGAAGCTCCTGAACTAAATCAAGCGATTCAAAAAGCCATCTTGTTAATCAATAACCTCAATTTACCGCAATCAAAACAACTTTACTTACAACAACTTAATTTTGCTCAAGCAATAAATGAGGTTGATGAAATCGTCGAAAAATCAGCGATTGAAAGTAAACAAAACGATTTCGATGATGATCAAACGGTTAATGAAATTAAGGTTGCCAATGCGAAAAAGGAAGCCCTTGTTGAGATTAAACAATATTCATATATCGATCAAAAATCATTTACAAGCGACATCATGAATGCTGCCACACTTGAACAAATTGAAATTATTCTTGCAACAGCTAAAGCTAACAATGTAGCCATCCAATATCAACAAAAACTTGATGCTGCTAAGCGAGATGCACGAGCTCAACTAGGTCAACTGAACTTAAAAGGAGACAGCTCTTTTGAAGTCATGATTCATGAAGCTGATAAAGTTGAACGTGTTCAAGAAGTTCTTGCAGCTGCTAAAACAGTTAGTGCGAATAACACTGAGTGGGATAATCTCAACGTCACTTACATTGAAGACGCGCGCCAAGAAGCTTTTGCTTACTTAATGAACCTTAATTTAAATGGTAACTTAGGTTTTTATGAACAAATTAGACAAGCACAAACAATTGATGATATTCAATATTATTTAAATGCTGCTATTGTTGAAAGTGCGAAAAATGATCAACAAGATATCACCTTAACAAATCTTGAGAAAAATCGTTCGCAAGCACTGGCCACTTTAACGACATTTAATCTAAAAAATAAATTTAAGAAATTTGAAGAACAGATCAAGGGTGCACGCTCAACGACAGATATTTTAAATATTTTAGCGCAAGCTCAAATTGAAAGTGATAAAAACAAACACGACGCTCAAAGATCAGAAAATGCTGATATTACTAAACTAAGTAATGCTAAAAAAGACGCTCTAAGTCAATTAAAAGCATTCAACTTAAAAGATCAGTTAGTATATAATGAAAAAATAAATCGTGCAAAAGACGAAGCAGAGATAGAAAATATTCTCAAAGATGCAGAATCTGAAAGTTCTAAGAATGACAAAGACGATGCCTTAGCTGAAGAAAAACAAAAACTTGAGGATTCTAAAAACAAAGCACTCAAAGAACTCGAAGAGCTAAACTTAAAATTAGAAAAACAAAATTTCATTACGCGCGTCACAAAATCAACATCTCTCAATCAAGTACAATCTGTAATGAACAGTGCGAACCAAGTCGCCCAAGACAATGATGAGCTAGATGCCCATAAGTCACAAGCTACGATTACTTTCCAAGTGTATTCAAAAAATATTCACATGGATAAAGATCAAGAATATCAACATGTGACTGACATTACATTGCGACTTTATGTGACAAATCGTCAATATCGCATCAACTTTAAACAATTAGGCTTAAATCACTACTATAGTTTACCTACTGGAGACGTAATTACGGGCACAATAAACCCAGGAGAAAATAAAGTCATTCGACTTAACGTTGAAGATTCAACTCCACTTGTTTATACTAGCCCTGAACAACAAAGTATTGCTGGTAAAACGATGCTTAAGTTACTTAATCAATATCGTCATGACAATGGATTAAGTGCTTTAGTTTGGAACCAAGAACTTGAAAATGCTGCTGAATTGCGTGCAACTGAAATTGCGACCGTCTTTAGTCATACTCGACCAAACGGCTTAGCTTTCGATACAGCTATTCGTGAAGCAAATCAAGGAAAATGGACCCGCCACACTGTTGCAGGTGAAAACAATGCCATTATTAATGGTGACAAGACAGGTAAAGCTACTGGTGAATATCTGTTCAACGAATGGCGTAAGAGTCCTAAGCATAATGAAAATCTACTCAGTCCTGATTTCGAACAATTTGGCATTGGTTTTACAGCCAATGGCACAGCATTCTATGCTGCCAATATTTTTACACAAGGCTTAACCGTTAATGGTAACCTACAATAAATAAATAAAAACAACGATTCTCTTATTTAGAATCGTTGTTTTTTGATCTTCTTTGTTTTTCAAGCTTTACCCATGCCTCAATTAAATCTAATTCTTCATTCGAAAAATTTTTAGTCGCAACTAATTTGGCTAGTTTTTCTGATTTCTTTTCTTCCTCTGTTGAAGTTGGTTTGCTTAAAGCCCGCGTGATACTACTTGTAAAAGTCGTAATAATTCCAACACCTAAAATCATTAAAACCATACCTATCGCGCGTCCAACAGATGTTTCAATCGCAATATCTCCATATCCAACTGTCGTCACCGTTTGCATCTCCCACCAAAGTAAATCACTATACGAATGAAGATTTGGTTCAAGCCAAATTAATGGCAAAGGTAAGAAAATAAAGATTAATAAAAACACATTAAATAATCGTCCCGTTCCTGTTTCTCTTAACTTATTAATCACAGGAAGAAAATAACGCTGTCCCACAGAAGTAATTCGAATTAATTGAAAGGTTAAAGGAATAAATTTAATAACGCGAAAGCCATGATAAAAAGGAATTAAGGCTACAAAATCTAATACATGTTCACGCATATATTGCTTTTTATTTTTACTCTGCCATAAATCTTGTAATGTATCACAAGCGAATAAAATCAAGATAATATAATTTAAATTACTACTCACTTTGTCACTGACACTTACAATGATTGACAGGACAATAAGTAAAAACATCGCGACAATATATGTTTTCTTTGTTCTAAAATTTTTAAGTGTCACCATTAAATTAACCTACTTTACTTTTTATTCTATTTTCAGTGAAAAAAGTAACCTTGTCAACCTAACAAAACAAGACATCCTTTGCTTCTTAAATCAAAACAATATACAATGGAATTTATATTAAAATGTGATTCTTACAAAGGAGTTCCCTAATAATGAAAGCTACACAACTTATCACCGATTTAAGAAAACTTGGTGTTCAAGAAGATGATATTATTGTCGTTCACTCTTCATACAACGCTCTAAAAGGACCAGACGAAATTGAAGGCGGACCAGCAGCGGTCATTCAAGCATTAAAAGATACTGTTAAAAACGGTACATTATTATTACCAACCTTAAGTTATTTAAATGTAAACATCAATCATCCTTATTTTGATGTATTAGAAACAGAATCTTGTATTGGTGTCTTACCTGAATTCATGCGCCTGTCTGAAGATGTTGTTAGAAGTGCTCATCCTACACACAGTGTTACTGCATGGGGCAAAGATGCTGTTGCAATGACTACTGGCCACGAAAAAGATTTTACGCCTGTTGGTGTGAATTCTCCTTTTAGAGAAGTTTATCGTCGCGGTGGAAAAATAATCATGCTTGGTGCACCTCTTGCACGTAATACTAGTTTACATGGCGTTGAAGAAATGATTCTCCCTGACTACCTATTTGAAAATAACTACGCCTATGATATAACACTGGCGAACAAAGAGCACATCAAAATGAATGTCCTCAGGCATAAATTTCGTGGCGTGACGCAACGATATGATCGTATTTTAAATATTCTCGATACTGATGAATATAAATGTGGAAAAGTCTTAAACGGCGATTGTTGTGTGATGAATGCAACAGCTGTTTGGGAAAAGGCTTTGGAAAAATATAAAGACGATCGTTATTACTTTGTCGACTTTGATGACTAAAAAAGACAGCTTACGCTGTCTTTTTCTTGTTATAATGACCAACTTCCAATAAAGCTATACTAATCAATTTTCAAAGTCATCGCATTAATCGCAACAATCACGGTACTAAGAGACATAAAAATCGCACCAATTGCCGGACTTAAAATGATACCAACACTTGCTAAAACACCTGCTGCTAAAGGAATCGCAATGATATTGTAACCTGCGCCCCACCATAAATTTTGAACCATTTTACGTTGCGTATTTTTCGCTAACGCTAAAAAGTGTAAGATATCTGAAGGGTTACTTTTAACAAGAATAACATCTGCTGAATCGATTGCAACATCAGTTCCAGCTCCAATTGCAACACCAATATTTGCTCGAACTAAACTTGGTGCATCATTGACGCCATCGCCAACCATCATTACAACCATACCTTTATTTTTATACTCACTCACAAGTTTTTCTTTATCTTCTGGCATCAATTCTGCATAAACATCTTCAATTCCAAGCTGCTTGGCAACAACTTGTGCTACTTGAAGATTGTCCCCTGTTAACATCACCGGCTTAATTCCTTGCGCAATCATTGAAGCTACCATTGTTTTGGCTTCAGGCTTAATCTGGTCGCCCTGTGCCACTAAACCAACATTGACGCCATCAACAATTAAGAAACTAATCGAATTACCCTGATTAGATAAATCACGGAATAATTTTTCATCATAAGCTAACTGTTGCTTTTTCAAATAAGAAACACTAACAATTTTAATATCTTTCTGATCAATATAACCTTCGATGCCGATTCCAGGAATATTTATTACGTCAACTGCTTTAGGGATTGATAAATTTAACTCAGCAGTTTTCTTCAAGACACCCACTGATAAAGGATGACTTGAGTTTTCTTCGAGAGACGCCATTAAACTTAGAATATCATCATTTGTATATTCATCATGGAATGAGCGATAGTCATTGACTGCAAAATTTCCTTCCGTTAATGTTCCCGTTTTATCCATCATAATCACATCAACTTTTTTAGCGACCTCTAATGCTTTACGGTCTTTAATCAATAAACCATTTTTTGCACCTAATGAAGTTGAACGTGCCGTTACCAATGGAATTGCCAGACCTAGGGCATGTGGACATGCAATAATTAAGACTGTCACCATACGTTCTAAAGCAATATTGATATCTTTCGTTAACAGATACCAAATGACAAATGCACCGATTCCTACAACAAGTGCGACATAAAAAAGTAGTTTTGCCACTTTATCAGATAGCGACTCAACACGTGATTTTTCTTTTTGAGCGTTGCTCACCATTTCCATGACTTGTGACAAGTAACCTGATTCTCCAGTACCAGTTACTTCAACCGTTATTGTTCCTGATCCATTGACCGAGCCGCCAATAACTTGATCATGTTGACCTTTTTCAACATCCTTCGCTTCACCAGTTACCATTGATTCATTAACCGTTGTTTTTCCAGAAACAATCATCCCATCAGTTGGAATTTTTTCACCAGCTTTTACTAAAACATGCGCACCTATCTGCACTTCTTTTAGATTCATCGCTTTTGTTTCACCAGTTTTTTCATCAACAACAATCGCTTGACTAGGCAGTAACTCGGCCATCTTTTGTAAGGCATTGCCAGCATTACTAATCGCATTACCTTCAATCCAGTGACCCAATAACATAATTAAAATTAAAGTTGCAAGTTCCCAAAAGAAATCCATGACATGAGTCTCGCTTTTTAATAGTTCATTGGCAATAAAAGCATAGACACTATAGACGTAAGCTACTGAAATTCCCAAAGAAATTAAGGTCATCATTGCCGGATTCTTCATTTCTAACTCCATTTTCGCACCTTTTAAAAAAGGTAAGCCACCATAAAAGAACAATATTGAAGATAGTATCAAAACAATCCAGTCTGAACCTGGAAATGATACTTGAAACGGTAACTGCGTACCCATCATTGTTGAAAACATAATAATCGGAATTGATAAAATTAACGAAACAAAAAACTTAACTTTTAAATTTCCCATATGACCAGAATGATCCATGCTCCCATGATCATGTGCTTCATGACTTTGATCATCCATTTGATTGTGCGCCATATCTTCATAATTATGACCCTCATGTTGATGATGGTGATGCTCTTCGTGATTAGACATAATAGCTCCTCCTCTTAATACGGTTTACGTTTGTAAACCGATTTATAATTACATAATACCCTATTAATAAAAAAAAGCAACTAAAACATCTTACAAAAAAGTGGTGATGAAAGCGATTTGGAGTGAGCAGTAAGATAAGCGTATGATACTGGCGGTCTTTGCCAGAATTAGACGATTAGCTTAATGCCGAACTCCAGCTTTCAGAACCAGGATTACAAAAAGTGGTGATGAAAGCGATTTGGAGTGAGCAGTAAGATAAGCGTATGATACTGGCGGATTTTGCCAGAATCAGACGATTAGCTTAATGCCGAACTCCAGCTTTCAGAACCAGGATTACAAAAAAGTGGTGATGATGGCGATTTGAACTGAGCAGTAAGGATAAACTGTAATTTTTCTAGAAATAAAAAAGACAGCACGCAGTCTGTCTTAAAAATCTAATCTTCTTTTTTTCTAATAGTAAATAAAATCAACACTGCTATAGCAATCAACACCACAGCTTGAAAAATAAACGAGAATCGTAAATCATCATTAATAAAACCAATTAACTTTAATACGAAAGGTGTGATTGCCGCACCTAAATTTGAACCAAAAAGCGCAATTGAATTTCCTGTACTTAATACTTCCTTAGGTAGTACATTCGACAAACTATTGAAAACCCATGCCACACAGATTGACAATGCAAACCCAACAATAAATGCTCCGATTGAAATCAAGAAGATTTGAGAAAATAACCCAATCATTAGGAGCCCAACCGCACTTAAGAATAAGAAAAGTGGAATCACATTTTTCTTAAAATAAGTCATCACTTGTCCAAAAACAATGCCTGATAAAAAACCAGCAAACATAAAGATACTAATCATTCGATTTGCTTGCAGCATTGTGCCAATATTTAATTCGGTAATCATACTAGGTACGCGAATAATAGTCGAAACAGTTACCGTAATTAATATATTTGCCAATAAAGCATGCAACGCAATAATTTTAGCCTGCTCCTTATTCAAATGATGATTAGACTTAGATGCTGCTGTTAAATCCTTTTCAAGTGTGAGTTTCTCATCTTTCGGAACAAAGCCCCAATATAAAAATAGAACTAGGAAAGCAACACTGTAAATTAGAAAAGAACTATTCCAAGAAATCAATAGTAATTGACCTGAAATAATAGTTAAGACCGTTTGACCTAGTGTCTCCGCTGAACCCCTGAAACCAAGTAATTTTGACCGCTGTGCACCGGTAAACCTCTCACCAATTAAACTAACAGCCCTTGTATTTAACAAGCCGATACCAATGCCGACTAATATTCTTGCAATTAGAATTTCTTCATAAGTGGACAATCCAAGGGGAGCAACACCGGCAAGACCTACCATCAACAAACCTACAGTCACGGAAACTTGTTCCGATAAAAAACGTGAAATAAATGGGTTTAATCCCACCATAATAGTTGTTGCAATTGAGGATACTGAAACTAACAATTCAATCGACGATCGTGAGTAATCAGGGAACTCCTTGATTAATGATGGAATAATACCTGAAATTGAAAGTGTTGCTGTTAAAAGTAAAGATAAAGAAAGAATCGCAATAATTTCCATAGTTGTATGTTTTTTCATTTTAATCTCCATTCCGTTGATTATAAAAATCAAAGTTAATCATAAATCTAATAAAAAAATATGTACTATGCTATACTATTTCTAGCAAGATTAGGGGGTAAAAATATGAATGTTACAGTTTACTGCGGTGCAAATATTGGCACTAATAAAAACTTCACACAAGCAACAATCCAACTTGGAAGTTGGATTGCCAAACATAACCATACACTTGTTTATGGTGGCGGAATCATTGGCTTAATGGGTATTTTAGCGGATACAGTCCTTGAACAAGGTGGCAATGCCATTGGGATTATGCCTGACTTTCTTCAAAAAAGAGAATTATCTCATGCTAACCTAACTGAGTTAAAAATCGTTGAATCTATGGCAGAAAGAAAACAGTTAATGGCAGATATGGGACAACTTTTTATCGCTCTCCCAGGTGGCCCAGGTACATTAGAAGAAATCACTGACCTCATCTCTTGGTCGCGTATTGGTAAAAATCCATATCCTTGCTGTTTTGTAAATATTGATGGCTATTATGAGCCTATAAAACAACAATATCATGATATGATGACAAATGGTTTTTTAACTGCGGAAGATTTCGAAAAGATTATCTTCTTAGATTCAATTGACTCTTTATCCAGTCAATTAGCAAAACATACACCTCCTGAGGTTCGTCAATACTAAAAGAAAGGTAACCTTCACAAGCCAAATAAATGGTTTGTAGAGGTTACCTCTCTTCTTTTTTATTTAAATTTTACAGTTAATTGAACGGGATGGTGATCGGAATGTTCAAAGTCTTTATTAAGGACTTTAGTTTTTTCAACTTTTAAATTATCCGATACAATAAAACCGTCAATCACATGCACTTTTGACGTATCATAAGATCCTGTATAGGGGCTATTTAACACCCGTACTGTGGGATACTTATCATCAAATGAAAATGAAAAATGGTCAGGTAAATCTTTATTTTGGATATTACCAGGTTGCCATCCTTCTTTTTTCACCTCTGGAAATTGTTTACTACCTTCAAAAACTTGATTAAAGTCTCCGCCAGCAATCACATAATTGCCCTTAGCATATTCATTATACAGAACTGCTGCTAATTTTTTACTTTGTGCAACCTTACCTTCGCCACTGTCATATGCTTCCAAGTGTAAATTAAAAACAACTAGCTCTTGTTCACTATCTTTAATTGGAAAACGTGTTTCCAACAATGCACGCTTTAAATTACTTGTTCGAACAGGCCACTTAAACGGATTTGGTAAAGAAATACGCTGTGCCTCTGACATATTTAAGTTCGTCATTGTCATTAAACCACTATCAACCTTACCGATTGGTGGTATTGGAAAAGGAACATAGTTCACATTAAAATTGGAAGCAAAGACACCATTCATGCCTAATCTTTCCGTTAAATATTTTTCTTGGTTAATATGATAAGACCTCTTTGAATCACGATCAACTTCTTGGATGAGATTAATATCTGCCTCCGCCTCACTAATCGCTTGTTCAATACCAAGTAAATTATCTTTAATCATTTTTTGACTCTCAGGTTCAACAGTTTTCCCACCATCCATGAAAAAATCTTCTGTTTTTCCTAAACCTGCATAACCAATGTTAAAAGTTAACACTGAAAGGTCTTGCTTTTTATTTATTTCCCGTTTCCCAGTTGGTATTTTTAATGCCTCAACAGGTTGCGGTTGATATTCCGTCAACGTTAAATAACCAATAAATCCAACGACTGCAATTAAAATGACTAGGACTACGAGTAATAACGCTCTCAATATTTTTCTCATCGGTTCCTCCTCAATATTACTATTACACCCTTTATTGTACCTTATTTACCTAACAACTAGAAAGCTTTTTTTAGTTTTCTTTGGGCACCCAAACAGCAAGGGATTTCGGTAACACTGATAATTTAAGTGGTACGCAGCTGCCCGGATCACCATCAATGCGTGCTTGTATATTCTTCTTACGATTTCCAATACTGTTAATTTCTAAAGCTGATGTATTGAAATACTGCAACATTGGAATATCAGAAAAATTACCATCTGTTAATTGAGGTAAATAATTAGCTAGTTTAGGTAATGACAGTTGATTTAATACGTGAACATGCATTAATCCATCGTCAACTCTCGCATTTGGCGTAAATGATTGAAAACCACCTACCGAATTCGTCATCGTAATTAATAAAATAGACATTCTAGAGACTATCCGACC
Organism: Vagococcus silagei; assembly: GCF_004795745.1. Lineage (GTDB taxonomy): Bacteria > Bacillota > Bacilli > Lactobacillales > Vagococcaceae > Vagococcus > Vagococcus silagei. The sequence continues at coordinate 226,330 of NZ_SDGV01000017.1, forward strand.
GCCATCAAAATTTAATTCCAACGGATAGCTCTTATAATTTTTCAGTACTTTAAAAAAATCATACACATAGGCAAAAGAACCTAATTCTCTCTTTTTTTCATTTGTCACATTTGTCGCAGCATCTGCCAGTAAACCAATTGTCATACTACTAATCATATATTGATCATTTACTTTACCTAAATCTATTGCCCTAATCTCACCATTAATTAATACCTGAGCCGCCTCTAACGCTGTTAAAGGTAACTTTAAGGCTCGTGCTAAATTGTTAACCGTTCCAACTGGAATAATCCCCATTTTAGTTTGATTCCCACCGTCTGTTATTCCTGCAGCGACTTGATTTAAAGTGCCATCGCCACCCATAACAGCAATCGTATCATATAAATCTTCAGTACATTTTCTTGCAAAAATGTAAGCATCCTGACTTCCTGAAATTTCGTGCATTTGAACATCTAAAATTTCTGGACTTAAACGCATCAATTCTGACTCAACGTTCAAAGCGATTTCTTTGTTCTTCCCTTGTCCTGAAACAGGATTATAAATAATTGCTATTTTCCTCATTAATATCCCCTACCTTACAACATGTTTTCTATTGAAGTTGTTGCTTTTTTACGCATCAAATTAGCAAAAAAACTACAGATAATTCCAATTAAAATACCTACAAGTACATCGCTGGGATAATGTACTTCTAAATACAGACGTGAAAAAGCAATTGAGGATGCAAAAAGAATGAGCAAAAAAATTCTTAATGGCTTTCTTTTTGAACAATAGCCACCAATTGCGGCAAAAGCACTGGCACTATGACCTGAAGGAAATGAAAAACTTTTCGGTTTAGTAATTAAAGGTTCTAAATCAGAAAAAGTAACAAATGGTCTTGGTCGTGCAATCCAAGGTTTTAAGATGAGATGGACAATAATAAAGCTCAAAGCTAAACCGACAAGTGAATATAAAGCACTTTCTCTTGTCTTTTTGAAAAACAAGCCAATAACACCCAAACAAAACCAAATACTGGCAGAAAAAAGCGAAACTGTCGTCATCACCATCGTCAATGTTTGATTGTGAAAATGCGTTTGAATAAATCTTAGTATCTCAGCATCAACTTGCGTTAGCCACTCCATAAAATTGCACTCCTTTGCATCTCTAGTAATTATATTATACACAAAAAGATGATTTAAAAAACTAGAGACTGATCAAAAGACCAGCCTCTAGTTTTTTTATGCTTGTTGTTTTGTAGCTGCGATGACAATTTCACGAATCGTTACTTCTTGTGGCATTTGATAAATAAAGAAAATACTTTCAGCAACTTTTTGCGGGTCTAGCGTTAAACCACCCATTAGTTCTTTCCAAGCTAAATAGTCGCTCAATGATTGTTCATTTGTCACATGAGTTAAAAGCTCAGTTTCAGCCGCACCAGGTGAAATAAGCGACAAACGGACATTTGATTCAGCAACTTCTTGGCGAATTGTTTCAGTTAACCCATGAACACCAAATTTACTCGCTGCATATGCTGCATGATCAGGAAAAGCTTTGAAACCAGCAATGGATGACACATTAATTATTGTACCTTGATTATTTTTAATCATCGCATCTAAAACGATTTTGGTGCCATTCAAAACGCCCAATACATTTGTATCAAACATTGTTTGCCATTCTGATTCAGCTTGAACCAAGACATTTCCTAATAACATGACACCCGCATTATTTACGAGTAGATCAGTCGGGCCATAGATTTTTTCAGCCTTACGTACGGCATTTTCAAACTCCTTTTTATCTGAGACATCGACTTGTTCGATTAAAACATCCTCAAAATTTAAAGGTAAAGCTTGAATTTTTTCAGTACGACGCGCCAATAGCAACAATGGATAACTTGCTTGATTGAATAACTGTGCTGTTTTTGCTCCAAATCCTGAACTTGCTCCAGTGATTACGATTAATGGTTTAGTTGACATTTTTCTTACACATCCTTATATTTATTAAAAGCTAAACAAATCATAAACCTTGGAGTTCACTCTAAGGCAAGCGAAAAGAGTGAAAAAATTGTACACGATTAAAGAAGTTGCTAAAATCACAAGTATTTCAACTGACACCTTACGTTTTTATGATAAAAGTGGCTTACTGCCATTTGTAAAACGTAACGATTCAGGATATAGGGTATTCAGCGATACTGACTTAAAATATCTTGAAGTCATTCAATGTTTAAAACTGTCTGATGTCCCTATTAAAGAAATTGGTCAATTTGTTGAATGGACAATGGCTGGGGACAATACCTTGGTTGAAAGAAAAGAATTTTTCACTGAAAAAGAACAAGTTTTAGAAGAAAAAATCGCGTCACTTGAAGCAATGTTAGCCTTTTTAAAATGGAAAAAGTGGTATTATGAAACGGCATGTGAAGCCGGAACCGAAAGTATTCACTTTATCGAAGGATCTAAAGAATTAAATCCTAAATCACTTGAAACATACAATGCACTCCAAGCAAATGAAAAAAATAAAATCAGTAACACACCACATCACTATAAAAGCATATAAAAAATCCTGACGAAGTTGTACACGCTTCGTCAGGATTTTTTGGTATTTCCTATTTAGATTCTGGTAAAATAGTTTCAACTTCTGAGTGTGGACGTGGAATAACGTGAACAGATAATAATTCACCAACACGTTCTGCCGCTGCAGCTCCAGCATCAGTTGCTGCTTTAACAGCACCAACATCACCGCGAACCATAACTGTTACGATTCCGCCGCCTACTTTTTCTTTTCCTACTAAAGTAACATTTGCTGCTTTCACCATTGCGTCAGCTGCTTCGATTGAACCGATTAAGCCTCTTGTTTCTACCATTCCTAATGCATCAGATTTCATTGTTTGTTCCTCCTAAAATTAATTTATATATAAATTTTTTAACACACTATTTAATAATCTCTACGGTTGATTTAGGCGTTAAACCAAAGGCATTGCCCTCTTCCGTATCGATATGACACTCTAGACCAGCTTTTTCATCCACACGAATTGCCACATTATCTAATGTGCCACCGCGAATACCTGAAATTTTAATTGAGACGATTTCACCATTTCTCACATTAAATCGTTCAGCATCTTGTGGCAACATATGAATATGTCGTTGTGCCACAATCACACCTTTTTCAAGTTCCAATGAGCCTTTTGGTCCGACTAATGTAATACCCGCTGTATCTGTTAAATCTCCTGATAAACGGATTGTACCTTTAACACCAAGTTTAAATGTATCACCTTGTAAGATTTCAACTTGTGTTTCAGAACGCGTTGGTCCAAGGACACGAACTTTCTCAATGACCCCTTTTGGACCACATAATGTTACACATTCTTGACAAGCATATTGGCCAGGTTGTGATAAATCTTTCATCGGTGTTAAACGATGTCCTGTACCGAATAGTTTTGCGACAGCTTGATCAGACAAGTGTACATGACGGTTTGATAAACCAACTGGGATCGCACTACTTGAGGTAACCGGACGAACTGTCGGTTTAATCTCAGATGTTGGATTCTTCGTTGGATCTTGCCCTGTCGTTAAAATACCTAACACACGGTCAAGTATTGCTTCATAATCTTCCATATTAAAACTCCTTCAAATTATGCATTTAAACTCTTTAACATTGCTCTTACTAATGCTGATAATTCACTTGATTCATCAGCACTACTATTTTTTGTCGCTGATGTTACAGCATCACAAGTTGTATTTGCTGGGCAACCTTTTTCTTTAATTAACGCTTGGAAAGAGGCATCTTTTTCTGCTAATGTTGTCACATCTTTTAAACCATATGCTACTTTTTTAATATTTAATAAATGTTTTGGACTCACGTTATCAGAAACTGAACTACCACCAAAAGTACCACAACCTAATGTAAATGAAATTGGTAAACCAGTACTAATACCTGTACCACCTTGACTACCACCAGTATTGACTAAAATTCTTGATGCTGGTTTAGCTGAGAATTTTAATATAATATCGTGATCATTAGTATGGATACTCATTGTATGACCAATACCATTTTGTAATAAATCAATACTTAGATGACAAGCTTCTTCCCAATCATTCACAACATAAAATGCTAAAACTGCTGTTAATTTTTCATAAGATAATGGATAGCCTTCACCAACACCATCTTGTGCTCCAACTAAAACTTTTGTTCCTTGAGGAACTGAAATTCCAGCACCTTCAGCAATAACTTCTGCTGAACGACCTACAAATTTTGCATTCATTGCATGTCCATTTTTAAAGAGTAACGCACAAACTTTCGCGGTTTCTTCAGGTGTCATGAAGTAACCACCTTGCGCTTTAAGCTCACGTAACACTTCATCTTTATTTGAATGTTCACAGATAATTGATTGTTCTGAGGCACAAATTGTACCATTATCAAATGTTTTACTTGCTAAAATTGTTTTAATTGCTTTTTTAACATCAGCTGTTTTTTCAATATAGGCTGGAGAATTTCCTGCACCCACACCAATTGCTGGTTTTCCAGAACTATAGGCTGCTTTAACCATTCCTGGTCCGCCTGTTGCAATAATTAAATCGACTTCTGGCGCGTGCATTAATTCATTTGTTGAAGCCATTGTCGGTGTTGATACCCAACCAATGATTCCTTTAGGAGCACCTGCAGCAATTGCTGCTTCATACATCACTTCTGCTGCTTTTTTAGTACATTCACTAGCTGCTGGATGTGGCGCAATAATAATCGCATTACGTGATTTCAAAGCAACCATAATTTTGAAAAAGACTGTTGATGTTGGATTTGTTGATGGAATAATTCCTAAAACAAGTCCGACTGGTTCTGCCACATCAAAAGTGCCATTTTCTGCATCTTCTCCGACAATACCAACTGTAGCCATGTCTTTAATTTCATCATAAAGTAATGTTGAAGCTGCATGATTTTTATAAGCTTTATCAAGTGGCTTACCAAAACCTGTTTCTTTCACAGCTAACTCTGCTAAACAGACACTATGTTCTCTTGCAGCGTCACGCATACTTTGTAAAATTTTGTCTACTTGTTCTGACGTAAATTGCGCCATCTCAGTTGCGGCTTGATGACCTGCTCTTGCTAAGTCTCTTGCTTCTTGGATTGAACGTAGATCTTTATCAAATTTTTCCATTTTTTTCGCTCCTACTTTACTGTTTACTTATTAAAGTAGCTAATAAATGCTTCAATAAGGTTGTCTTTGCTTGTTTTGTATAATTCTTTTTTACTAATACTAAAATCAGAATGTGTTTTAGCTAATTTTCTTAAATCTGAAACTTTTAACGTATTCAAATGATTACGTGCAGCGTCTAAATCTTGCTCATTTATTAATCCAACAAGTTTTTCTTCAGCTGGATCAAGAACAAGTGTCGCTGATTCTGATAATTCTTCTGTCGTTTTTTCTTCATCAACTTCAAAAGATTCTGTTACTGCGACCTCTTCAACAACTTCGATCGCTAAAGTTTCTTGAATTTCTTCAACTTGGTCAGGTTTAACATCTGTAGGAATATCTTCCTCTTGATCAAAGAAAACCGTCAAGCTATCTGCTGGTCTTGGAATAACATGAGTACTTTGAAGTGACATTTCAGATAAGCTTCGAACGGCCGCATCTCCTGCATCAACAGCAGCTTTAACAGCACCAACGTCTCCTTCAATAATCACTGTCACAAGTCCGCCACCAATTTCCTCTTCTGCCACCAAATTTACATTTGCGGCTTTTAACATGGCGTCACATGCTTCGACTGCTGATATTAGACCCATTGTTTCGATCATACCAATTGCTTGTCTCATAATTGACTCCTTTATCCATTATTTATTTAGGACATGTTGCATAAAAAGTCTTGGTCTTACCTTTAGATTTAAATGTTACCGTATTATTTTTCGGCATATATACAACATCTCCTGCTTTTGCCTGATATGTTTGGCCGTTAATTGTTAAACTTAAATTGCCTTCAACAACATAACTAATTTCTGCATCCAAAATATCATAGTCAAAAACAGAATCCTCAATCGTTAAAAAACCAGCTTTCATGGCAGTACTTTCTTCATTGATAACTTCTTGGAAAAATACTTTCGCATGAGGATTGTTTGTTTCTAATGATTCAAATTGAATACTATTACCATTGACAACTTTTAAGCCCTCTTTCGAAATAGCTGCTTCAAAGGATTGACTGACTTCACCTTGCAACAACTTCTTCAACATCGCAACAATCATTTCTTTTGAAATATCTTGTGAAGCTTGTTGAACGGGTTTTTGTCTTTCAATAGTTAAACCTAACTCTTCAACTAAATCCATTGCTAATGCTGTTACAATCGTTCCTTCTTCAATCATGATTGGATTTACTTTGGTTTCATGATAGTATTCGATATCTTTAGCACTAATCAGCTTCTTCATTTCTATCATTCTTTCTTCTCATATTTTAAACTGATTCACAACTTTCATCGACAATCCCAATGACCGCTGCATCAATTGGAATGTCGTCGTCATCTAACATTCGTCTGGCTGCTGAACCTGTCGTAATAATCACTCTGTCACCAATCCCTGCGCCGATAACATCACACACAATCAATCGTTCTCCATCACGACTACCACCATGAATTTCGGCTAACATTAGTTTTAAGCCGTTCATTTTCTCAGACTTACGTGTCGCCCAAATGTTGTCAACTAACTCTGCAATTACCATACGCGTGAATTCTCCTTCTTCTTAATTTCATTTAATGCTGCTTCAACAGATGCTGTATCTCCATAAATGGCTAACATAATCATATTTTGCGGGCAACTTCCTTTTATATCTTCAACGGTGACACCCACAGCTTTTTCAGCAACGTCAGCTGCACAAACCATTTCAATCAACTTTCCTTGAACCAAGCCAATTGCATCTGGTTTTATCAATGATTCACGAGGACCTGAACCCTTGCGACGATTTAAAATCGCTAAAGTATTCTCACCAGGTGACTTAATCATGCGACAGTCCATTTCAGCCACGCCCCTATTCTAAAATATCTTCCGTACAACTCTTGCCAATACCTAATGGTGTTACAAATAGTGGTTGTTCAGGTTTAAAGGTTGGAATTTTCGTTACTTTTTCAATAATTTGTTCCATCCCGTTTAAACAAGCTGATCCGCCAACTAAGTAAATTGCATCGACTTGATACCCTTCAATTTGACGAAGAATAATACTCCCAATCTTTTCAACAACGGGTTGAAGGACATGAATCAATTCACCATGATTCTTTTTATTACGTTTATAAAGTTCTGCTTCTTCAAAGGGAAGTTTATACGCACCAGCCACCACAAGTGATAAGTGGGTACCACCTGTTGCTTCATCAGCTACTTTGATAACTTCACCATCTTTAAGAATTGAAATACCAGTCGTTCCACCACCAATATCAACAATTGCGCCATTTTGAATATCCATTACCTGGTTTGCTGCTGTGGGTTCATCAAGTAAATTTGTTAATTCAAAACCAGCACTTTGAATGACATTACGAATGGCGCCAGAATCCAACTCGTTTGTTCCAGGGGGGATTGCAGATGCTGCAAACAATAGCTCAGTCTCTAACTCCGCTTCCAATTTTTCTTTTAGTTCACGTACAATATGAATGGCACCAATATAGTCAACGACCATACCATCTTTAACCACATTCGCATACTTGTACGCACCGGCAACAGGTTGATAATTTTCATCTAGCACCGCTAATACGATGCATGCTGTTCCCAAATCTACACCCGTATAATAAACTGATGATTTAGTCTTTAACGGTTTTTCAATCACTTTTTCAAATTGGTGAACGAATTTATTGCATGACGTTAAGTCTAGACTAGCTGTTGTCATCTGATTCTCCTCCTAATAATTGCTCAATACTTGCTTGAATTTCTATTTTAATTTGACCTAGTGCTTGAGAATGCACTTTGCTAAGGGTCTTCTCTAATTTCGTTAGTAAAAAGATAATTTTATTTAATTGAATAAGTAATGGTCCTTTATCGCTCAATGCTTGAGCTAACGAAAGTGTATACGTTTCATTAACAATTAAAGAATCTGTTTCTGTTGAATTATCAACCATTGAAAGCTCTTCTAAGGCCATCAATTGATTTAATATATCAATTAATTTTTCACTAACAGTTAAATTTAATGTGTTCGCCAGTGAAATTGCTTGGAAAAATTCTAAACGTAACCATTCAATTTCTGCCTTTTGATCATCATTTAATTGTGAGTCATTTGTTGGCTTAGTCGTTTTATTCTGTTGATAACGACCTTTAAAATCATTAAAACTAATATTACGATCCACCAAAAACTGACGTGCTTCGGGAGTTAATCGATCATTTTCTGATAGAGTATACGCTGAAAAAGGATTTTTTCGGTACGCACTTCTAAGCTCTATTTCAGTTACAAAATGCATTAGAATCCCCCTCTACACAACCTCGTATAAATTTTTGTTAATTCTTCACTTGTTGGTACTCTTGGATTTGTGATTGTACACTTATCTTCCAATGCTTTTTCAACCATACTTGGAATTGCATCAATATATTCATTAACATCAACACCGACATCATTGATATATTTTGGCATATTCATTTGTTTCATTTGACGATAAATCGCACTAATTAAACTATGAACCGTAGCCTTTGGTGTACCCGACTTGATACCTAAACAATTCGCAATCAATTCATAGCGTTTTAAGCTTGCAGTTTCATTTGCTAAATCCAAACCAGCATTATAAGAGATAACCAGTGGTAATAACATAGCATTCGCACGACCATGAGGTACATGAAAGCGACCACCTAACGCATGGGCTAGACTATGACAAATTCCTAAAGACGCTTCGCTAAAAGCCATTCCTGCTAAACATGAAGCATTATGCATTTTTTCACGTCCTACAAGGTCTTCACCATCGCGAACAACTGGAACAAGATATTCCCAAACCATCTTCATGGCCTTTTCAGCACATGCATCGGTAAAATCTGAGGCAGCTGTCGAAACAAAAGCCTCCATGCAATGTGTTAAGACATCCATTCCTGTGTCAGCAGTAATACTTTTTGGCACTGTCATTGTAAAACCAGGATCTAAAATTGCTAAATCTGGAATCATGCCGTCATCAACAAGTGCATATTTAGCTTGATTTTCTGGGTCTGAAATGACAGAAAATGCTGTTACTTCACTGCCTGTACCACTTGTTGTTGGAATACAAATTAACTGTGTATGCCCAACATGTGTCAACTCTTCATACATTTGTCGAATTGATTTTGCAGAATCTAAAGCAGAGCCTCCCCCTAAAGCAATAAATGTTTTAGGTTGTATTTTTTTGGCGCAAGCAAGACCTGCTGCTACAACATCAATTGTTGGATCTGGAATTACTTCTGAAAAAACGCTGTAATCCCATTTTTGTTGATCGAGTAAATCTGTAATCAAATCGACTTTTTTAGATTCTTTCATAAACGGATCACAGACAACCAGAACATTTCCTAATTCCATTGTCTCTAAAACAGATAAAGCTTGAACACCAAAGCTAATTTTTGTTGGCATTTTAAACATTCCCATTTTTTGCCCTCCTTTCCTGTTGTACTCTTGTTAATAATCGTTTGAAATCAACCTCTTGATTTAGCTTTAAATAGCAATCATTGGTAGTTAAACCTGCTGCAAGCAACAGTCGTTGACGTCCTTCTTGACTTAAATCATCCTCAATTTCTGAAGAATCTGTTAAGACTTGAATGACGGGCTGATTAAAAACTTTTTCAAAATTTGGTGGATACGCTTCTTTCACTTTTTGCCGTTTATGTAACATCAAAACAATATCTGCTTTTTGTTTCATCGCAATAATGTGCTTATGCATCCAAGGACTTTCAAGATAAGTTCCTGGGACACAAATTGTATCTTGACCAAACGTGATATGTGCTTTTCTACGCCCACCTATTTCACCATGCTCAATATAATGCGCTAAAAAAGCTTTGCCTGCATGATTTGGGCCGATTATCAATATTCGTTTACTCATGTGCGAGTCACAGGTTCAACTTTAAAATTCAAAGTTTCACTTAAGATTCGCGTAACTTCAGATAAAGCAATATCGACACTCTTTACATCTCCTTGAATGACAACTGAACCTGTAAAACGATCTAAAAAACCGATTGTTACATCTGCTGCTTTACAGGCTATATCAGCTGCAATCATTGATGTTTCATAAGGAGATAGAGTTAAAATACCAATTGCTCCATAAGAATCAACACCCAAGGCTTCATAAATATCTTCAATTGGTGAGGCAATCAAATGTGCTAATGTCACTTGTTTTCCGGGTACCGATTCTTGTATGACGCGTTGAATTTCTTCTTGAGCCATTTTAACTCTCCTTCCTTAGTGTCGAATCACACGAACAGGGAAATCATATTCTGAAATCCATGATTCAATTTGATCTAATTCTTCTTTATTTAAACTTGGGTCCCCACTAACGGGGTATTCCATACCTAACTGTCCATACTTATTCACGCCTAATTTATGGTAAGGCAGTAAATCAATCCCAAAGAAGTTTGGGTAATCTTTATACGGTAAAAGGAAATCAACAATTGCTTGAATTTCTTCACGACTTGAATTAATTCCTTTTAACATCGGCATTCTGATTTGAATTTTATGACCTGTTTCAAGTAATTCTTGCAAATTTTTTAGAATTCGTTCGTTACTGATACCTGTCAATTCATTATGTCTGACCGGATCCATATGTTTTAAATCATATAAGAATAAATCACAGTATTCGGCAATTTTGGGTAACCATTTACTTCTAGTATGGCCACAAGTTTCAATCGCAGTATGAATACCATCATTCTTACATGCTTTTAAGATTGCTACGGCTGCTTCTGGCTGAGCAGTACATTCCCCACCACTCAGTGTCACACCACCACCAGACATTTCGTAGAAAGCATCATCTTCATGAATGACTTCCATTAACTCAGAGATACTTTTTATCTCACCAGTAATGTTTAAAGCATTCATCGGACAAACTTCAACACATTTTCGACAGCCATTACAGATTTTTTCGCGATCTACTTGATGCACGCCGTTTTCGTCCATGAAGTGGATGCCCATCGGACAGACATCCACACATGCACGACAATCCGTACAAATACTTCTTTGATACATTACTTCATATTTTTTATGCAAGCCTTCAGGATTGGCACACCACGTACAACGCAACGGACATCCTTTAAAAAAGACGATTGTACGGACCCCAGGACCATCGTAAAGACTGTATTTTTGCACATTAAAAACCATAATCTGACGTTCAATGGCATTTTCTGTTTTACTCATGACTACAATCATCTCCTGATCTTTTTTAAATTTGTGTCAACATTGTACGACTGATAATTTCATCTTGAACGTCTTGACATAATTCCACGAAGAATGCACTATATCCAGCAACACGAACAATTAAGTCACGATATTGTTCCGGATGTTTTTGTGCTTCAATCAACGTTTCATTGTCAAGGTAGTTAAATTGCATTTCACCATTTCCTAAGTGACATGCTGTACGTATCAGTGTGATTAAACTTTCTTCACCCTCAGGAGTATCTAGCAAACCAGACATGATTTTAAAGTTGTGAACCATACCAATATTCATTGTGTCATTTGACATTTTTGATACTGATTTAATAATCGCTGTAGGGCCTTTGTAGTCAGCACCTTGAGTTGGACTAATACCATCAGATAACGGAATCCAAGCTTTACGTCCATTCGCAGAAGCGCCGGTCATTTGTCCAAATGGTGTATTGTTAGAAATTGATAACGTACCGTGACTTAACACTGAATATAATGTTTTATATTGGCGGTGTTCAGCTTCAGTAAAATGAATTAAGTCTGAAGCAATTAAGTCAGCATAATCATCATCATTACCATATTTTGGTGCATTTAAGCAGTCTGTTCTAATTTGATCATAACCAACGAAATCTGCTTTAAGTGCTGTGTTTAATTCTTGTAAAGTATATTTCTTTTCATCAAAGACTAATTTTTTAATTGCAGCCATTGAGTCAGCGTATGTTGCTAATCCAGACCAAACAACACCAGGTCCAAAGTTATACATTGCGCCACCTGAAGACACATCATGACCAGTTTCCATACAGCCTTCGTACATAATTGACATTAATGGTTTTGGTGCTAAATCACGATGCACACGTTGTGAAATAACGGTTGCTACGTTTGTCCATTTTGTGATGTAACGAATTTGATCTTTAACAGCTTCTTCAAATTCTTCATATGTTTTATATTGTGTTAAAGCTCCAGCGTCAGGTGTCACTTTACTGCCGTACCATAATGGCACACCATTATTTAAGACTAATTCAATACAGATTGGCCATTGTGTATAAGCTGTTGATGTCCATTGGTATAAACGACCTGATTTTTGTGGTTCCACACAGCCCATTAAACAATAGTCGCGTGCATCTTCCATTGAAACGCCTTTAGCTAACATCATCTTGATATGTGTATCATCAAAGTGACATGCAGGGAATCCCATACCAGCTCTTACTACGTCAACAATTTTCTTCAAGTATTCACGTGGAGATTTGTTATGCACACGACATGCTAATGATGGTTGGTATACTTTAACGTGGCGAACAGCATCCATTAATAGATAAGTTAATTCATTTGTTGCATCTAATCCTTGACGTGTTACACCACCAACACACATGTTAACGAATGGTTGATAACCCGCGAAGAATTTAGAACCACCTTCACTTGTAATCCACATCATTTCTGACATTTTAATTAACATACAGCCTGACAATTCAAATGCTTCAAAGTCATTCATACGTCCTGCTTCAATATCAGCTTTATAATATGGATACATATATTGATCCACACGTCCAATTGACATACCAGTTTGGTTTTCTTCTACAACAAGTAATGATTCAATTGTCCATACTGCTTGGATTGCTTCCCAATAAGTTTCTGGTTTATTTGCTGGTACTTTAGCGTTAATTTCAGAAATCTTTTGTAATTCTGCTTTACGTTTAGGATCTGTTTCTTTACGAGATAGTTCTAAAGCGTATTCTGACATACGTTTTGCGTAAATCATAACCCCTTCAGTTGTATCAATGATTGATTTATAGAAGTAAATTTTTTCAATATCATCTGGATTTTTATAATCTAACTCTTTAAGATGTGCTCTTGCTTCCGCTTGAATATCTAACATCCCTTTTTTCATCAAAATAACATCGTAACCAGGGTTAGAATCGCCACCACCGTTTAAAGCATGGTATGAACAGTCAGAAACGAATGATTCGCCTGATAATTCCCAAACACCAGCTTCGCGATATTGATCTTCACAATACTCATCAACTGATTTACCTTTCCAGTATGGGAATAATTCTTCACGCATAATACGTTTGTCTTCATCAGAAATAAAGAATGGATCTTGTGCACGAGTACCAATTGTATCAATTTCATCTTCCATCCAACGCCAAGCGATATCTGGTGAGAAAGCTCCCGCACGAGGTGCGCCGTTTGGTGCCCCAACAATTAATTCATTATCTTGAATAAGTAATGGTGCTGTTTCACAACAATATTTGAAACATTTTGCACGTAAGACAATTTTTGGCATCCCTGGATTTTCTTGAGCAATTTTTGTAATTGCACGAGCACGGTGAGTCGTAATTGACGGTACGTGTGTTAAATATGTATCTTTTAAAGCTTGTAGACGAGATGTAATGCCTTCTGGTATTTCTGTTTGACCTTCATCAGAAGCAATGACATGTGCTGTTTCAGTTGGTTCTGCTTCAATTTCATCTGATAAAGAAGAAAACATCTTCATTAATGCTGATCTTTCCTGTGGGCTTAATTCTTTTGTTGCTTCTTCTAATTTTGATGAAAACTCTTTGATATCCATTAAACTCCCTCGCTTTTATCTAAAATTTGTTTTAGTATTTTGGTTAATTTTTCTTTCATAACATCATCTGAAACGATGGATGTATCTTGCGTAAAGCACTGTTCTTTGACATATGAAATCTTACGTTGATAAGTTAAATGCTTTGCTGTTACGTTATCAGCAGTGATGCCCTTACCGACACTCAATCCCCCAAGGATTAATGATGTTGAAAGGTCTGAACAAAAGCCCATACTATTAAGAGATGAACCATTCACAACCATTCGTCCAACTGGTTTTTTCAAGGCAAATTCATTTAAAATTTCACTATTTACTGAATGAACCATAATTGTGTGACCATTTTTTTCATTTCGTAACAATTCGATACTTTTTTCGCAAGCTCGAATCCAGTTTGGCTCTAAATAGAAAACCAATAATGGGAATTTCCATTCTTTTGCATATAAACTTTCGTCATAGATATATTGTTGTTCTGACACGATAACTTTTGTATCTTCTGAAACATTAAAGCCTGCCGTTTTGGCAACTTGATAGGCGGTTTTGCCACAAACACTTTGAGGACTTAATGTTAAAGTTGCTTGCAATTGTTTTTCTTCTTCACTAGTTAAAAAGTAAGCGCCGTTTTCTTTAAACGTTGCTTTTACTTTTTCAGCGATAATTCCTTCTGTTACAATATATTGTTCAGAAGCTGGCATCAGTCCATTATTGAAAGAACGACTTTCAACGATCATTTGACAAGCTTGTCGAATATTTGCCGAACGTTCAATAAAAACTGGAATCGAGCCGGTACCTCCATAGATTAAAGGCTTGTTCGTAAGCGGGGTTGCTTTTAAGTAGTCTAAACAGCCAATATCTAAAATTAAGGCAACGTCTGGATGTTGACAAATTTCTGTGATGCCTACTTCTGAAACATGATTTAATATCGTCATCGTACCTGACGGTAAACCCAAGTTTTCTAATAATTCAATCAATTCACGTGCTACTAGATTTAAAGATTGTCCTGATTCCTTATCGGGAATAAAGAGCAAACAATTTCCGGATTTAATTCCAATCAATAATGCATAAATCATATTCACAACATCATTTTCAACAGGTAATAAAACTGGAATCACACCAAGTGGAACACCAACTTCAACTATTGAATCTGCTTCTTTATTAAGAGCACCAATGATTTGTTGCGGTAATACTTTTTCTTCAAAATCTTTTAATAAGTTTGAGACAATTTTACTTTGATCATGCAATAAACCATAACCTGATTCGTTGATTGATTGTTCGATCCAACAGTCTTGTTGCTTTTTAATTTCACCAATTAAGTGCGTTAGGACTTGATCTAAATCTTCTTGACGATACTCAATCAAAGTTTCATGAGCATCGCGTGCTCTTTCGACTAAAATTCGAGCTTCTTGAATCGATTGTAAATCGTCATCAATAAAAGACATTTATATCACTTCCTCTTGTGGTGGCAACAATTCAGTTAATGAATAACGTGAAATAATTTTTTCTAAATCTTGATGCGGGCTGGCAATAACCATTGAACTATAAACTTCTGCGCCCATATCATTGACAGCCTTAACGCCCGTTTCAACAGCTGTGTTACATGCTGCAATATCACCTTTTACGATGACTGAGATATAACCTGAGGCAACATTTTCATAACCCACAAGTTCCACATCTGCTGCTTTACACATTGCATCTGCTGCTTCTAAAACAAAGACTAAGCCAAAGGTTTCAATGGCGCCGATTGCTTCATATCTATTCATTTCATTCTCTCCTTGTTTATAAATCAATATCATGAACGGAAACAATGTCACCGACAGTTGAAATTGGTCTAGGCATTACATTGTGAGCAGTCACTGTTCCGATTTGTTCTGCTGTACGTACACCTGCTTCAACTGATGATTTCACTGCTGCAACATCACCTTTAATCATAATTGTGACTAATGTTGAACCGATATTTTCATAAGAAATAAGTTCCACATCTGCTGCTTTTAGCATGACATCTGTTGCTTTAAGTGCTGGAAGTAATCCGATTGTTTCAATTAAGCCTAATGCTTCATCACCTTTATAACGCATGTGTCTACCTCCTATTTTTGGAATTGAGCAGGAACAAAGTTTTTAACTGTTCCACGACCATCTTCAGTAATTTTATAAGTTAAGATTAAATCTTCTGATTCATTAACGTCATAATTTTCTAATTCAACAAGACCATTTGCTTCTAATGCCATTAAATGATCGAGATACATATCATATGTGAATTGTTTTTCATCACCATAATCTGCTCTTAACGCATCCATTACTTGTTCAACAGAAGCATCCTTTACATGATTCATATAATTTAGGACAGCCATTCTAGCTGGTAATAATGTTTTCATGATTATGCCTCTCCTTTTTTAATTAAATCTAATGGATTCATCGTTACAATGATGGCGCCTAAAACAATGACGATTGAACCAATAACAATTGTTGAAGATAATGCTTGTCCAAGAAATAATACGCTAAATAATACACCCCAGAAAGCATACGTTACATTTAATGACATCCCAATTGCACAACCTACTGTTGCATTTGCTTTATACCATGTTAAGAATGAAACGGCTGCACCTAATCCTGCTAATGCTAACCAAATAACTGGTGTAACTGCAGCTAAAGTACCTTTGAATAATAAGAATTGTCCACCGAAAATAATAATTATTGCTAAAGTAACAATTCCTGAAACAAGTTCACGTAAGTTTACAGCTACGTCTGTATCGATCATCGCGCCGCCAAAACTTGAGAACACACCTTCAAGTCCCCAACCGATTGCTGCGATTAAAGCACTAACAATTCCTAGAGTAAAATCGGGTGCACCTTCTGGTTTAACAAAGTTAATAATAATTGCACCACCCACACATAGAACCATTCCGAATACCACGCGTTTTGTTGGACGTTGTTTCAAGAAAATCCAAGCGAACAAAGCACCAAACAAACTACAAGTTGCTGAAATTGGAATCGCGTAGGCCCCAGCTTTTGCTAAACCAACTAAGTAAGCACCATTGGCAATTGGGCCACCTAATAGGAAACCGATAACTAACATTTTCCCTGGTTTCGTTTTAAGCGTTCTTTTCAATTCTTTTAAGCGACCTTTTTTCCAGTTATAAATTAACAACCACAAACCTGCGAATAAATCATTTAAGCCCGATGCGATAAACGGTGCTGCTAATAGTCCGACAGCACTTGCTAATGGATCATAGCCACTCGCTACAACAACCAATGTTGAATAAATTCCGTAAGTTAAACCTGAAACTAATCCATTACTTATCCCTGTCTTTTTAAATTTTTTATTCAATGCATCCATCTTTACGTCAGCAACTGAATTTGCTTGACGGCCATGCCCCAAAGTTTCTCCGCTATTCATTGATAAGCCTCCCCTACTTAGTTGTTGGTAAAATTGATTCTACTTCTGCATGTGGTCTTGGAATCACATGTACTGATAATAATTCTCCGACACGTTCTGCTGCTGCGGCACCAGCATCTGTTGCTGCTTTAACAGCTCCTACGTCACCACGAACCATTGTTGTCACAATGCCTCCACCGACAAATTCTTTACCAACTAATGTTACGTTTGCTGCTTTCACCATTGCGTCTGCTGCTTCAATTGATCCGATTAATCCTTTTGTTTCTACCATTCCTAATGCATCATACTTCATCTTTGTTTCCTCCTAAAAAATTTTTAGAGGGCGCCTTAGCCCTTTTATGCCTTGACTATACAACATCCCCCTAAAGACAGAGTCAAATTGATTTTTACTTCATGCTCATTTTTTCACATTAACCGTTAGCTATTCTCAATTACTTATTTCAATCGATAATCGGATTTTCGTGTTAAATATCACAATGATTGATGACACCGCTTTCCTCAATGTTGAAATCAATTTTCATGAAATAATGATTATTCTATTTTTGATAATTGTTCAAAATCAATAGTTTTTCATTTTATCCATATTTTCAGCAAAAACGTCTACCATTTGGCTTTTTCAATATTTTCATAGTTTAAAAAACAACTTAGAAAACTATCATTAACACTAATATATCAACATTTAAACATTGTATAAAAAAACATAATAACCAACCTGAACCCATGGGTCATACTTACATGATTATGAAAAAAAAAAAAACAGAAAACCACTTAAAGTCTTCACTTTAAGTGGTTTTCTATCAAAACTTCTCTTTTTCAACTGGTATAATAACTTCCGTAACAAACTTGTCTAGCTCGTTGGTTGCCCAATAGTCGATGACAAATCGTTCATAGGCTTCAGGACCACAGATATACTGATTTTCTTTTGCCCATTTTTCAATCTGCTCATATTTTTGTTCTATGTTTCGAGGGTCGCCTATATGATACGAACATAACGCCATAGTACCGCCCATTTCAGTACAGCCAATCTTATCTGTGAATCTACCCACAGGTTCTTGTAAGATAAAGACGGTATCTTCTTTAAAACTTTTTTTTGCTTTATAGGATGGGTACTTTAATATCATCGGACCTGTAATCTCACAATCATGTTCTTCAAGATAGTTTACCCAAGGAATATTTATTACAGATTCCATATAATTGTAGTTGAATGGTTGTTCTTTGAAATAGCATTTTGCTTTTTCAAGGTACTTAACATTAACATTTTGGATATTATTATCCAGGACCATAAAGCCTTCTCTTAACATATTGAGCCAATCATCAACTGCGCGATATGAACATTTTATTCTCATCTCTTCATTTTTTAATTCATCAAGTTTTGAAATAAAATTATTCTCATGATAAAAATATGATTTTTTATCACCAACGCCTTTCATTTCTTGTAGCTTGAACCCCATTTGTTTATAGTACTTAATTACTGGTATTAGCATCATCGTTTCACGATTATAATAGCGATACCCATTATCTTTACTAACTTTATCCGGAATTACTATACCCATTTGTTCATAAATACGTAACGCTTTTTTTGATATTTTACAAATCTTAGAAACTTCGCCTATCGTAAATAATTGATCGTGACACTTACTTAGTTCAGTCATCTCTAAATTCATTTTTTTTCACCTCAAAAAAAGCAACCCCAACTATATTATTGATGCTTCTCCAAAGATTGTCAATACTCTTTTACCATACAATATACAATTTTTAGACAATTCTAAACCTTTAACTTTAAAAAAAATTATTCTTTACTAAAAAATGTCCCTTTAATCTTATTTTTTTAATCAATTCAAAATTGAAGCTATTTTTTGATTCAGAATATGTTCATAAATTTTCTATATTTTTATAAAATTTCAGGAACTAAATCAAGCCATCTTCATACATCACTCAATTATATAGCAATACCTTCCAGTTATTTAGCGTGGGGAAAATCATCTTCTGTTATTTTTTAATTTAACTCTTGCTCTGAAACTAGTTTCATCTTTTATAATGAATACATCAAACGAAAAGAGGAAACTAATTATGAACACTTACTTTACTTTGAACACACTAAACTCAAGCCAGACTTCTTTTGCACTGCTTTCTATCGATGATTCTTATCTTATTCTTAAAATCACAACGGGACGTTTAAAAAAGGAAAAGAAAATCATCTCACTTAAAGATGCACAACATATTGGTATGGATTCCTATCACACGAGCAAAAGACTATTTATTGTGATTGGAAACGAAACCTATTTCTTTTATGAAAATGGGGCTGGTGTGATACACTATTTATACAAACATCTTTCTCAAATAACTGAGGTGAAAAAATATGCCTAACATTCGCGATATTGCGAATAAAACCGGATACTCCGTTGCTACTGTTTCAAGGGTCTTATCTAATCATCCTTATGTCAGTGATGAAAAAAGAAAGCATATCTTAGCTGTCGTAGAAGAATTAAATTATATTCCTAATCAAACCGCTAGGGCTCTAAGTCTAGGTAAAACACAAAATATCGGTGTTGTGATTCCATTTACAAATCATACCTACTACGATCGCTTAATTAGCGGAATCATTAATGAAGCATTTAAACACGACTATCGAGTGACGCTGCTTCCGACTAACTACTCGAAAGAAAAAGAAAAACAATATATGGATGAATTTGCTGCTAAAACATTTGACGGTATCATTCTCACTACCACCGCAAATGCTTCAGCTTTTTATAAGTCATATCTTCAGCATGGTCCAGTTATTTTTTGTGAAAAAATGAATGAACCAGAATACACTTGTGTCTTCGAAGATTTAGAAGGAGCCATCATCAGTACTTTTAGCGTTTTAAGTTCTAAAGATGTTCAATCAATCGGTTTAACATTAGGTAGAAGTAAACATATTAGCAATTATTCAAAAATGATTATTAACCTTACTGAAACATTTTTTCCTAATTTTTCTAGAAAAAATATTTTTTGGGAATGTTACTCTGCACATGATGCTCATGAAGCAGCACAATTTTTTAGCACTCTACCTTTAGATGCCATTCTAACCAATGGTGATGATGTTGCAGCAACTATCATTCAAAATTTCCCATCTAATCAAACTCTTCCACTCATCATTGGACGAGAACACTTACTTATCAGTGAGATACTAAATTTTTCAACCATCGAAACCCAACTAGAACTTTGTGGGAAAGAAGCGTTTAAGCTTTTTCTATCTGGCGACAATGTAAAGAAAAAAATTCCGTATAATTTTATTGCACGTCATCATAAGACACCTTAGTGACTTTTTTAGTAATATTACGTCATTAGGGTGTTTTTTATGACATTACTTGCTATAATAATATATCATGAAGAAGTTTAAACTTCTTTATTCAAGACACTTGAAAGGAGTCTAACTATTGAAAATCTCAATTGTTATCCCATGTTTTAATGAAGAGCAAATGATTCCACTCTTCTTTCAAGCAATGGAAGAAATCAAACATAAAAATAATTATAACTTTGAATATCTATTTGTAAATGATGGTTCTAAAGATGATACTCTCAATAAAATGAGACAACTTGCTGAAGCACATGAAGATGTTCGCTATCTTTCATTTTCACGTAACTTCGGTAAAGAAGCCGCTCTCTACGCCGGTTTACAAAATGCAACGGGCGATTTTGTTACTGTTATGGATGTTGACATGCAAGATCCACCAGAACTACTCCCACAAATGGTGGACATTCTTAATTCAGATAAAGATATTGACTGTGTTGGAACAAGACGTTCAACACGTAAAGGGGAGCCACCAATTCGAAGTTTCTTTTCAAAAAAATTCTATAAGTTAATTAATAAAATTAGCGATACTGAAATGGTCGATGGTGCTCGAGATTTTCGCTTGATGACTCGTCAAATGGTGGATGCTATCCTTGAATTAACGGAGTATAATCGCTTCTCAAAAGGAATTTTTAGCTGGGTCGGTTTTAACACTCATTATTTAGCTTATGAGAATGTTGAACGTGTTGCCGGAGAAACCTCTTGGTCTTTTTGGCAATTATTAAGTTACTCAATTGATGGGATTGTAAACTTTTCAGACACACCACTTAATTTATCTGTTTTTTCTGGGATTTTATCGTGCATCCTGTCTGTCGTTGCTTTAATTTTCATTATTGTTCGTGCTTTAATCTTCGGAGATCCAACGTCAGGTTGGCCATCGCTTGTCGCAATTATTCTCTTCATTGGTGGGATTCAACTATTAAGTCTAGGGGTAATTGGAAAATATATTGGCAAAATTTTCTTGGAAACTAAAAAAAGACCAATTTATATTGTTAAAGAAACTGAAACATCTAAAAAAAAATAAATTAAAAGCCTGTCATCACATTTTTGTGATACAGGCTTTACTCATTTATTTTGTCATAATGGTTCCTTCAATTTGATCTCTATCGATGAGCCCAAAATTCCGACTATCATAGGAACCCCACACATTGTCCCCAACTACAAAAAATTTATTCTCAGGAATTTCTATTTTTTGGATCTTCATATCGCGAGTATTTGGTAAAATCGGATAAGTTAGATTCACTTCAGAATCTGAATTTTTTTTCTTAGAAGTTTGATAAACAATCGATATTTTTTCAGCTCTAACTTCAACAACGTCACCTGGTACCCCGACAACACGTTTAACTAAATATTTATTTTTAGTCGTTGGATCTGCCGTTTTAAATGCCACAATGTCATAACGACCAATGTCTTTTTGATATTTCACAACGGCCAAATCACCTGATGAGAATGTCGGTTCCATTGAACTACCATCTACTCTCCAAATAAATTGGCGCATTAAAGCTAAGAGTATCACGATAAACAAAATGACCGCTAAAAGAATAACAATGAGTTTCTTACGTCGTTTTTCTTGAATTGCTTTAGGTTGTTTTTTATTTATTGTGTATTTCTCTTTATTTCCTTTGGACTTAGACGATTTTTTCTTCTTTTTTTCTTTTTTGCTAGACATTTTGTTTTTCACCACCCTCTCACTTTTTTAATTCTTAATTAAAACCATAGATTTTTTGTGCTGTACGATAAATGCGTACCGCCGTTTTTCGGCCCAATTTACCAGGTAAATGTAAGGCATGCCCAAAAATACCGTGTCGCAACGTATTATATAAATCAGAATTTGTTGTTTCAATGAAACGCCAAAGTTGGTCTTTCTTAACTAGATTCTCACTTGATCCTTCCTTAAGCAGTAAGATAGATGAGACAGCTGTTATGATTTCAATATAGCGCACCATATATAACTCTAAATTAGAATCGAGATTTTCCAAAGTTGAAAAATAGCGAATCATCTCTTGATTAACAAATAACTGTTGATCGATTCGACTAATCATCACAGTCTCATTAACAGATTGATCATCACGGCCAATATAATAACGATAAAAATCAACATCTAAATAGTACATTCTATTAACCAAAGGTAATGGTTTAAATACATATAAATTATCAACATAAAATGTATGTTTTGGTAACTTAATATTTGCTTCCTTTAATAAAGATGTCCGGTAAATTACCGAGTGCATAAGTAGATATTTACCAATTGGGAATTGAACCGTATTCCAACTAAATTCTTTATTAATTGGTAAAATCGAACGGTATTCCATCACTTTTTTGTGTTTAACACCTTGCTTTTCATAGACATAGTTACTGATAACCATATCCATCATTTCCTCATCTTGATGAGCTTCTAAAAAAGCTAAGATTGTTGCATACGCTTCTGGGTCAACCCAGTCGTCACTATCGACAACTTTTAAATACAAGCCCGATGCTTCAATCAAACCAGCATTTATCGCTTGTCCATGACCACCATTTTCTTGATGCACGACTTTAATAATTGTCGGATATTTTACTTGTAATTGATCCGCAATATGACTTGTACCGTCACTTGAGCCATCATTTACGATTATAATTTCAACTGCCTCACCACCAACTAGAAGTGACTCCACACAACGTGTCATATAATCTTCTGAATTGTAACAAGGCACAATAATACTTAATAATTTTTTCATACTTTCCCTCATACTTCTATAAATAATTTTATCAATCACATTTTCAATACAACACAAATAACTCTTACAGTTCACGTTGACATAGTAGTAACGCTGCATCGATAACCTGATGCATATCAAAATAACGGTACATGCCTAAACGTCCACCAAAAACAATATTGGGTGTCTCTTCTGCCAGTTGTTTATATTTCTTATATAAACGGTTATTATCTGCGTTGTTCACTGGATAATAGGGTTCCATACCTTTTGACCAAGCACAAGGATACTCTTTGGTAATCACCGTATGTTCTTGTGTTCCAAATTCAAAATGTTTATGTTCAATAATCCGCGTATAAGGAATTTCTTTATCAATATAATTCACAACGGCATTTCCTTGATAGTTCTCTTCTTCTAAGCGTTCATGGGTAAAACTCAGTGAGCGATACTCTAGTTCGCCATAACAATAATCAAAAAACTCATCAATCATGCCCGTATATATTATCTTATCATACTTATCCATATATATGTCTTTTTGATTAAAGAAATCTGTATTTAATTGAACACTTACCTTAGAATTGGATAGCATATTCTCAATAATAGCTGTATATCCCCCAACTGGGATTCCTTGATAACGATCATTGAAATAATTGTTGTCAAACGTAAAGCGTACTGGCAAGCGATTAATAATAAACGCGGGTAGTTCTAAGCATGAACGTCCCCACTGTTTTTCAGTATAACCTTTAATCAAAGTTTCATATATATCACGTCCAACTAACGACAAAGCCTGTTCTTCAAGATTTTTAGCAGGTCCTTCCAAAACTAGACGTTGCTCCGCAATTATTTTTTCAGCTTCTTTAGGCGTTTTAACACCCCAAAGCGCATGAAAAGTATTCATATTGAATGGCAAATTGTAAAGTTGATTCTGATGAATGGCCAAAGGCGCATTAACAAAGTTGTTAAATTCACCGAATTGATTGATATATTCCCAAATCATTTTATTAGAGGTGTGAAAAATATGAGCCCCATACTGATGAACATTGATTCCATCCACATTTTTTGTATAGATATTTCCCCCAATATGATCGCGCTTCTCAATAACAGTCACATCATGGCCCTTTTTAGCTGCTTCGTGAGCAAAAACTGCTCCGAATAAGCCACTCCCTACGACTAAATAATTCATGACATTTCAACACTCCAGTATTTATTTCTCATAGAAACATTATACCAAAAAAATAGATAAAGCCAATGTTTTCAAAACATCTCTAAAAAAACAAAACAAAAAAGCTAAAATGAAACGGGGATTTCACTCTAGCTTATAAAGGGGGGGAAAATCTTTTTAAATATTTTTATCGAAACTCTATTTAAAACGAAGTAGCCAACAACCGTTGTGACTACAAGTCTAATGATACGTTGCTCCTCATAAAAAGTCAAACAATTCACTACGTATTATTCAATTTTTAATAGGTTATAATACATTTTAAAAAAACAAGTTTTCATAAAGTTAACATCTGTATTTTTTAAAATATTCTTTGATAAAATAACTATAATATATATCTAGATTTCTTCTTCAATCTAGATAATTTAAATCATATTTTATCAAATAAAGAAATGGCATTTCCAATCATTCTTTTTTTATTGTTTTTCTCCTGATTTTTTTAATACTTCCTGTCTTGTTAAGTATCCTAATCAAAACAAGTGAATTAGTAAACAATCAATAAAATAACTCATTTGATATTTATTCTAATTATAATCTTTATTAGTTAAATGAAATTAAATAGCAGATAATTTAAGAGAAATAAATTAATTTAGCAAACAATAAAAGTGAAAATTCGACTTAAAATATATATTAATGTACGTTTTTATTAAAAATTGCTGTCTTTCTTGTAAGTTTATTTAATTGTTTACGCATTGTTCAAAAATTGTTAACATATATTTGAGATACTCAAGATAGACTTTTTAAAATAAGTAGCGTAAATTTATAGTTCAATCTAAAAAATAAATTAAGGATACTAAAAAATACAAGGAGGAGTTTCATGGTAGCAAAAGACGTTAATGACTATTTAGATAAAGCAATGTATGGCACACCTCAACTAAAACCTGATGAACAGAAAAAATATCTTGGCACTTTTAGAGAACGAGTTGTTTTTGCACTAACTCTAAATCAAATGAAGAACAAAAAATTCGAAAAATATTGCTTGGATAAAATTTCCAAGTATCCACAAGGTGAGTTACTAATTAGCGCAAAAAGCGATGAACAAACACAACAAGCTTTTTTAATTTTGGCTCAAAAGGCTAATGTGCCATTCCGATTGATTGATGACGCTCCTGGTAATCCAGATCCAATCAAAACGATTGGTGTTGTCTATACATTGAAAACAGCGATTAACCTTCAAGATATTATCCCTGCTGAAAATCAATTTGACGCAAAATCAAAAGAAACACATTCTACTAAAAAAACATCCTTGTTTGGCCGCTTGTGGTCTTAAAATAAATAAAGTACTGAACGAAAATTAAAATAATTTTTGTTCAGTACTTTTTATTATAATTCTGGAAATAATAAATCCAATACATCTCGTGTTAAACGTCGACTATGTCCTTGATGTGGATAAATATGCATTTGCATCATGGGATTGAAATTAGCTTCAATAATCCCGTAATCCTTTGATTCACGTATTGATGCTTGTTTGATATTTGGAATCATCATATCAACTCCGCAAACGACAGCCCCAAGTGCCTTTGCCGCGTCTTCAGCAATTCGTTTATAACCTTCAGCAACATCATCTGTTCGATCAATCGAATCACCACCCGTACTAACATTTGAGTTTTCTCTTAAATAAATATATTCTCCTTTAGTTGGTACACTAGAAAAATCAAGATTCTGTGTTTTTAAAACCATTGCCTCGCTCTCGCCTAGAGCAATTTTTTCTAGCGGCGTGTGATGGTTTGTGCCACGTAAAGGGTTCTCATTTTTGTTTGCTACTAATTCAGCAATTGTGTGGCAGCCATCTCCCTCTACATTGGCTGGAACACGTTGTAAAACTGCTTTCGTTTTTCCATCTAACACAAAGAAACGGTATTCCGTTCCTTCTAAAAATTCTTCTACAAGCACCTGCGAATCATGCTCAAAAGCCATCTCTAACGCTTGTTGATAATCATCCTGAGACACCGATGCTTTAAAAATAGAAATACCTAGGCCAAAATTAGTCGACTTTGGTTTAATTACAATCGAGCCTGATTCAAACTCTGGATAATAATTCATTGCCTCAGCTAGCGAACTAAATTCATAACCATTTGGAACCGAAAATTTTTCCGTAGCCAGTATTTTTTTGGTCACGACTTTGTTTTCCATCATCAATGGCGAAATATAGTGATCTTTACTCGTCATATTACCATTCTTCACGTACTCAATATGTGATCCCCGCGAAAGTTTGAGGAATTGATCTTCCTCATCTAATATCTCTAATTTTAGACCTTTTTGTAGGGCATCAAACATTAAAATTTGTGTTGATAACTCCATTTCACGATACCCAGCTAATTGATAAGGTTTTTCGTACGCAGCATGATGATAGTCTAGCGCTTTTGAAACCGCCCACTCACCATTTGAAAGAGCAGTTTGTTCTAAAGTTTTCACATAACGTCCTGCTAATGTTTTTTCAGGATTCTTAAATTGATCTTTAAGCTCTTCGGCAAGACTTTTCTCTTTATCTGATAAATTTAATGCGTCGATCATTTGATCTAATTCTTGCAGTAACCAGTTTCCTTCTTCTTGATAAATTGTGAGTGCCAACGGATGTTCTAACGCAACTGTATTATTCTTTAGAACTCCTTCTTGTTCACGCTCTAAGACTGATTTTTCTTCTTCTGGCAACCATAACATTAATAATACTAATAAATGAAGACTATCCAAGGTTTTTTGATTAATTCCAATTGTTGAAAATGGATCTAAATCAATATTGCGCAGTTCGACATACTGAATACCATTTTTTGCTAACTCTTGTAAATCTTGACTTCCTCTTAAACGAACTGAAGAATAAAACTCTTTTGCTTCAATCAACGCACCAGTATCAACTAAATGTTCAATGTCATTCACATAAGTATCCAAACTTTCATATGATACTTTTATTTCAGGACGGTTCGTATAACCAAAACTACTGTTGCGAATACTACGCACTGGTTCATTAGGTCGATCCATAATAAAGTAATGATCTTCTGCAATTGGTGAAGCACCGAAGAAATAAGTAATGAGCCAACGATAACGTAAATATTGACGTGCCACTTTTAAATAGATTTCTGATTTAAATTCAGTCAATAATAGTGATTGATCTGACAAATCATACATTTGTTTAATTAATTGCGGAGAAAACTCAAAATTGTAGTGGATTCCACTCACCATTTGTTTTCGTTTTCCGTATACTTTTGCTAAGTAACGACGATAATTAACATCACCTTGATTCTCTAATTTTGCAATTTGAATATCACGATCATCAACAGGTAAAGCTGGTGGCATACTCAACGGCCATAGCATTTCCTCCTCTGGCATTGACCGTAATAAGACGTCATTTAAAGCACTTAAAAAACGTAGCGCTTCTTTTTCTGTATCAAAAACTGGCGTGATGAGCTCAGTTTGTGTTTCACTAAAATCGGTTTGAATATATGGATGAATCGTTCGGCTTCCCAACGTTTTTGGATGATTGGTTTGTGCTAAAGCACCTGATAATGTCACACGTTGGCTTTCTTTTTCAAGACCAATTCGTTTTTTATAGAGATATGGCTGCAGCTTTGGATCTTTTAATATATTTTGTAACTGATTTATCATTTCTATACCCTCTATCTATCATAAACTCTTGAACTACGTTGTCTATTATATCAAACCCTACTTACATTCTCTATTTTGCTGTTTATGACTCACCAATATAAAAAAATACTTATCATCAAAAACGAAAACTAACATTCTTGACGATAAGTATTATTAAGATAACTTGTGGACCACGACACGATCCAAGATATTTAGTATTTCTTCACCGGAAGCCAAATCTTCTGTGAATGCTGTAGCACTTCCAGCTGCGACACCTAATTTTAATGCAGAAACACTATCATGATTAGTCCAATAGCTTTGAATGAATCCCGCGACCATTGAATCACCTGAGCCAACTGAATTAATCAACTCACCAGTCATACCTGGTGCTAGATAAGTTCCCTCTTGATTAAACAACACAGCACCTTCTTTTCCCATTGAGACCAAAACATTTTTAGCGCCCATGGTAACCAGTTTTTCTCCATAAGGCAGCATCTCCTCTAAATTGGAAAAACTTGTTTGAAAAATTTCTGCTAATTCATGATGATTGGGTTTAATCAACTCAGGATGATAAGCAACTAATTCTAATAATTCCGAACTACTGATATCTAACACAAACGGAACATGATTTTTTTCTAACATTTCTAAACACATTTGATAAATATTTTTCGGGACACCTTGAGGAATACTGCCTGAAAAAACTACCAAATCCTCTAGCGTTAAATTTGAAAGCTGACTCATAAAATGCGCTAATTCATCTTGTTCGATCAATGGGCCTTGTCCATTAATCTCTGTTTCTTGATTACTTTTTAGTTTCACATTTATCCGATTCTCAGCTTTAATGGGCACAAAATTTGTTTTAAGCTTTTCTTGCAATAATTTTTCTTGAATAAATTCTCCAGTAAAACCACCGACAAAGCCTAAATTAATTGACGATGTGCCTAAATTTTTTAAAACTCGGGAAACATTTATCCCTTTACCCCCAGGAAATTTATAATCTCTTGTCGCTTTATTTAAGTCCCCTGATTGAAACTCAGGAACAAAAACAACATAATCTACTGCAGGGTTTAAAGTTACTGTGTATATCATTACTATTACCTCCTAGACTTCGTACTGCGGGCTTCGTGAACTGCCAACGATGACTACTTGGAGGACTTAAATTAACACTATTTGCTTACTCGTAGTTTTCAATAACATCTTTAAACAGACCATAGACAAATTGATCTGGATTGAAATCATGTAAGTCATCAATACCTTCACCTAAGCCTACCAATTTAACTGGTAATTTCAACTCATGACGAATAGCCAGAACAATACCACCTTTTGCTGTTCCATCAAGTTTTGATAAAACCAAACCAGTCACATCTGTCGTTTCTTTAAATTGTTTTGCTTGAATTAATGCATTTTGGCCTGTTGTAGCATCAACGACAAGTAATACTTCATGAGGTGCAGATGGATACTCACGCTCAATGACACGTTTCATTTTTTCAAGTTCTTTCATCAAGTTGACTTTATTTTGTAAACGTCCAGCTGTATCAACTAACAATACATCATAGCCCTCTTTTTTTGTACGATCAACCGCATCAAAAACAACTGCCGCTGGATCACTACCTGGTTTGTGTCGGACAACTTCAACACCTGCACGTTCACCCCAAACAACCAACTGATCAATCGCACCAGCTCTAAAAGTATCCGCTGCTGCCAAGAGTACTTTTTTACCTTCTTTGCGATAACGATTAGCCATTTTTCCAATACTAGTTGTTTTCCCAACACCGTTTACACCAACGAATAAAATAATCGTTGGGCCTGATGCTTGGAAATTGATCTCATTGTTCTCATTTTCACCCTCAGAGTCATAGATTTCCACAAGTTTTTCCACAATGGTGCGTTCGACATCTTTGGGCTTTTTCACGTTACGTAATTTAACTTCTTCTTGAAGCTCATCCGAAATTGTCATTGCCATATCAAAACCAACATCTGAACTGATTAAAGCTTCTTCTAATTCTTCAAAAAACTCATCATCTACAACACGGAAATTTGAAAACAACTCATTCATAAATTGTCCAAAAGTACGACGTGATTTTTCTAATCCTTTGTCATATTTTTCCGTTGTTGATTTTGATTCTGTTGCAGCTTCTGCTACTTGTGCAACTTCCTGAACTTCTTCTTGGATTTCTTCTGTAGCTGTTTCTTCTAACAACTCAGGTTTTTCTTCCGGTTCCGGTACATCAGCCATTTCTTCAGTTTCAACCAATTCTGAGGTGCTAACTGGTTCCTCAACTGTAGGTTCTGTATCTACTTCTGATTCAGTGCTTTGGATTTTCTCTAATACTTGTTCTTCAGATACTGTTTCCTCTAATATAGGAGCAGGTTTTTCTTCCCCTGAATTTGGTTGTGCTTCTTCGACAGCCTCTTCATTTGTCTCATCGTCTTCTTTCGATTCTTGAGGCTCATCGATTTCAAGTATCGGCTCTTGTTGCAGTTCTTCTTGTTTTTCTTCCTCTGTTTCACCAAAGACTGCTTTTTTGATTTTATCAAAAATACCCATAACTTCTTTGTCCTCCTTATTGATAGTCTGGTAAAACTAAAGTTTCAATGGCATGTGCGACACCATCTTCTTCATTAGTTGTACTGACAAATTGTGCTACTTTTTTTAATTCTGGATTGCCATTTCCCATGACGACACCTATTCCAGCATATTCGATCATTGAACGATCATTTTCTTCATCACCAATCGCCATCACTTCTGCTTGTTCAATACCTAAATGAGTCGCTAACTCATTAATTGCATTTGCCTTACTAACTTCTGGATGTAAAATCTCTAACAATCTTGTCCGTGATTTCATCATATTGAATTTTTGATAGTAATCAGTTGGTATTACCTTGATTTTTTCATCTAAATAATCCATTTCATATGCTACAACCATCTTATGATATGGAATATCTTTTGGCAACTCTTCCAATGTCACATCCTCATAAGAAAGGATTGGATTTAATGTTTGATAAATTGATGGATGCTCTTTTGCAGTCGGCAGATGATAGCAAGTTGCTTCGCTAATTACATCTAAAGGTAAATCAATTTTCTGCATTAAGGTAAAGACATCTTCCACTTGGGAACGGTTTAGAAAATGCGCACGCATTACTTCACCACTCGCGTTAGCCTGTACGGCACCACCATTAAAAGTAATGCTATAATCACCAGTATCCCTAAGGCCAATTTCATCAATGATAGCCTCTATTGCTGCTAATGGTCGACCTGTACAAATCACAATTTTCACACCTAATGCTTTCGCTTGGCGTAAACAGTCAATATTCTTTTGCGAAATTGTTTTATCTTTTTTTAAAAGTGTGCCATCTAAATCTAACGCAATTAACTTTATCAAAATTTTTTCCTCCCTAGTTATCACTTGGTTCTTCATAATCTTCCAAACGAACGGATACCATCTTTGAAACACCAGACTCTTGCATCGTCACACCATACAAACGATTTGCAGCCTCCATCGTTCCTTTACGGTGAGTAATCACGATAAATTGACGCTCGTCACCAAATTCTTTTAAATAATGACCAAAACGCGCCACATTAGCGTCATCTAACGCAGCCTCAACCTCATCTAAAATACAGAAAGGAACAGGACGTGCTTGAATGATTGCAAACAACAAAGCAATCGCTGTTAAGGCTCTTTCGCCACCAGATAATAAACTTAGTTGTTGTAATTTTTTACCTGGAGGACAAGCAATAATTTCAATCCCTGTATTCAATAAGTCGGTTGGATCTGTTAACTCTAAGTCGGCATGACCGCCGGCAAACATTTTAGGGAAAACGACTTGGAATTCAGCACGAATATCACAAAAGACATCATGGAATTTTTCAATGACAAGTGCATCCATCTCATCCATCGTTGTGAATAACTCTTCTTTAGCTGTTAATAAGTCGTTCCTTTGAACCGTTAGAAACTCAAAACGTTCCATTACCTCATCATATTGCTCGATTGATTGTAAGTTGACCGCGCCTAAAGCTGTCATTTTTTGCTTCAATTTTTTAATCTCACTTTTAGCTTGCGTAAACTCTAATACTAGTGGGAATTGTTCACGTGCCGCCTCAAATGTTAATTGATACTCTGATTGTAGATACTCCAATGAGTGATCTAGCGAGACGCCCGCACGGTTTTTATTAACTTCCATATCCGTTTTATTATCAATTAAATATTGTAACGCTTTGTTTTGTTCCATTAAATGTTCGTCAGCTTGTTTGACACTTAAATAAACTTGCTCACGTTTTTCTTTTAGCGTGAAGATGGTATTTTGCAATTCAGCAAGAAGTTCTTTATCTACAGACATCTTAGCAATAATTTGCTCAGCTTGTTCTGTTGAAATGTTTTGTTCCGAATCAGTTGAGCTCAGTAAGCGTTCCAAGTCAGTAACCTCTTGCTGTGTTTCTTCTTGTTGCGCTCTTTTTTCCTTAATTCGCGCACGGATATGTTCCAGCTGTTCTGTCACAACCGCAAACTGAGCTTGTTTATCTGCTAACTCTTTTTGTAGCAGTTCTTTTCGTTTTTGATTTGTTTCTTCAAGGTTACCTTGTTGATTCATTAATTCATCAAGTTGCGTGCGACGCTCAGTCAATTCTTGAAGTGCTTCTTCAAGTTGTTCTTTTTCTTCTTGATAGTTTTCCAAGAAGCGTTGTAGTTCTTTCTTTTCAAACTCAAACGCAGCACGCTCTTTAGATTGTCGCTCTAAAGTCATCGTCAGTTGCTCCAACTGATTAGATGTCGTTTGTAAAGTAAATCTAAGCTCTTCACCACGAGCGCGATCTCTTTCTAAAATCGTTTTTAATTGTTCAAATTCTTGTTTTAAATCAGCAACCGTTTTTTCTTTCGTTTGATACAATTGCTCCATTTGTTTCACTTGTTTTTGTAACTCAGTTAATTCTTCTGCTTGTGAAAACAAATTAGCATTGGCACCACGTTTCGTTGCACCACCAGTCATTGAACCACCAGGATTCATCACGTCACCATCTAAAGAGACGACACGATATTGATAGTTTACTGATTTTGCTAAAGCATTTGCTGAATTCAAATCTTTAGCGATCAATGTCATCCCTAATAAATTAGAGACAACCGAACTCACTTGATTGGAGTAAGTTACCAGTTCACTCGCAATACCTAAAAAGCCAGTTTCATTTTGAACTCTACTTTTGATCGAAGCATTTAAGTCTCGTCGTTTGATCGTCGTTAACGGTAAGAACGTCGCACGACCTGCTCGTTGTTGTTTCAAGTAGCTAATACCTGCTCGCGCATCTGATTCCGCCTCCGTCACGATAAATTGTGCAGCTCCGCCAAGAGCAGTTTCAATTGCCAAACGATACTCTTTAGGGACAGTTATTAATTCTGCAACCGCTCCAACAATACCTGTTAATTGATTTTTTGCTTTTAAGACTGCTCGCACACCTTGATAAAAACCAGTGTAACTTTCTTTAACATCTTGGAGTGTCTTTTCACGCGCCTGTGCTTGTTGAAGAATTTTTAAGGCTTCATACATTTGTCGCTCAGATATTTGTGTTGTTCGTTCAACTTCATCAAAACGAATTTTGTTAGTTTGATATTGCTCAATCACTTGTGTCATTTCAAGTTTCAATTGCTCTTCTTCTTTTTGCAATTGTTCTTGTTTTTCAAGACTTTCATTCTCGCTATTCGTCATTTCATCAAACTGTTGAATGTCTTTTTGACTACGAGTCATTTCCTGTGTGTATTGGCGCTCCAAATATTTTAAATCATTGTTAATATTTGTTTGTTGTTGCATCACTTCTACATAGTCACTACGTAAATCTTCAAGCTGTTCTTTTACTGAACGGCTCACTTTTGACAACTCCAACTCTAACTCCGAGATTCGTTTTTCTAACACGTGACTAACACTTTGTTTTTCACGTTGTTCTTGTTTTAATCCGTCTAGTTGAGCAGAAACTTCAACTAGCTTTTGTTTCAACACAGCAATACTTTGCTGGTGCTGTTCTAGCGTTATTTTGGTGTTTTTTTGTCTCTCATCATAAACTTTCTTTTGACCTTCTAATTGCTCATAAGCCGTCGTCAACGCTAAGAGATCGGCCTGTTTTTTTTCAGTGGTGTCATTTAGTTCATCACGTTCAGCTTTTAATTGCTGGCTTGATTGCTCTAACTCTGAGATTTGTTGTTGTCCCATTTTTATTTTTTGATTAATTTCTGTTAAAGCCGTACTTTGTTCTTCCCAAACTGTTTTAAAACGATTAATCTCTTCAACCGTTACACTCACATCAACTTGTGTTAATTCTTCTTTCATTTCAAGATACTGACGCGCAACGAGGCTCTGTTCTTTTAATGGTTCCAACTGACTTTCTAATTCAAGGATAATATCTTGGAGTCGATCCAAATTATCTTCTGTTTCAAACAAACGTCTTTCAGCTTCTTTTTTACGTGTTTTATATTTTAAAACACCTGCAGCTTCCTCAAAAATACCACGACGATCTTCTGGTTTACTGTTAAAGATTTCTTCAACTTTACCTTGTGAAATAATTGAGAATGATTCTTTACCCAATCCTGAATCCATGAATAATTGCACAATATCTTTCAGACGACAGTTGCTTTTATTTATAAAGAAATCACTATCACCAGAACGATTGAGGCGTCTAGTAATACTGACTTCTTGATAATCGATAGGTAACGTTTGCTCGGAATTATCTAACACCATTGTCACTTCAGCAACATTTAGTGGTGAACGTGAAGAAGAGCCAGCAAAAATGACATCTGGCATTTTACCACCACGCAAATTTTTTGCTGACTGTTCTCCTAACGCCCATCGGACGGCTTCGATAATATTACTTTTTCCACTACCATTAGGACCTACAACTGCTGTAAGTCCTTTATTAAATTCAATCACTGTTCGATCTGCAAAAGACTTAAACCCTGCAATTTCTAAACGCTTTAAATACACGAAATTTAAGTCTCCTTTCTAATTATGTTCCATTCTGCGACGACTTAAGTTAAATAATGCGACTTGGGCTGCTTTTTGCTCAGCACCTTTTTTTGATTTACCTGATCCCATGCCAAGAACGCTACCATCTGCACTCACTTCAACAGAAAAAATACGTTCATGTGCCGGCCCTTCTTCATTAATCAAATCGTAGACAATCGAAACATCACCATTTTTTTGTAGTATTTCTTGAAGTGCTGTTTTATGATCCATCTCATGTGAAAAAGCACCAGCTTCAATTTTTGGAATAACAACCTGATTAATAAACGTACGTGCAGCTTCCGCTCCTTGATCTAAATAAAGTGCACCAAGGAATGATTCAAATAAGTCGCAAAGTAAAGATGCTCTTTCACGTCCTTTTGAATTTTCTTCCCCCTTACCTAAACGAATACATTGATCAAACTGACATTCTTTCGCAAAGCTGGCTAAACTTTCTTCGCAAACAATCGTTGCTCTCAATTTAGTCAATTTTCCTTCAGGTAAGTCTTGATTATGTTGATACAGATATTCAGAAATAATAAGTTCTAAAACTGCATCCCCTAAAAATTCTAAACGTTCATTATCAGAAAGTTCCAAATGTCGATGCTCATTCACATAGGATGAATGTGTAAAGGCTTGATTTAGCAAATCAATGTTTTTAAAAACGATATCGTAATTTTCTTTTACTAATTTTTGTAAATCTTGTGTCACAAACTCTCATCCTTTCATTTAAACAAACTGTCCTTTCATTATACTTGGTTTTGTCTTGATTTAAAACAAAAACTATCAATTTGAGAGGGTTCCCTCAAATTGATAGTCAAAATTGTAAATTATTTTCTTGATTCAGCTGTTACACCGATTTCTGCCCAAGGATTTGTTGGTGCGTCATATGCCCAATCAAAACCAGTTACACGTTCGCTAATCGGACGAACTTCGTTTCTGTATAGAGTTGGAATTGCAAAAGCTTCTTCTTTCGCATATTCTTGCCACTCTTTAAATGCTTTCAAACGGTAATCAGCATCAAACGATTTATTAGAATCAATGTTTTTCAATAACTTAGTATTTTCTTCACTTGTAAAACGAGTGTAGTTAAACGCTGCTTTAGGACCATACAGTCCAGTTGGAGAAGGATTTGACCCTGTTCCCCAAGCTGCTTGATAAACATCGATTTCTGGATCATCATTTTGTAATTTATCGTAGAACGCATTTTGGTCAAGTAAACGGCCAGTTGTAAGTTTCACATCTAATCCGATTTCTTTCCATTGGTTCATGTAGTATTCTGCTAATGGTTGCGCAGTATCGCCACCTGACATTGAAGCAAACTTAATTTCAAGTTTTTCACCCTTAGGATCACGACGGAAATCTTCACCATCTTTTTTCTTGTAACCAGCTTCATCTAATAATTTATTTGCTTTGTCCATGTCTTGCTTATAACCCTTAACATCTTTGGCATGGAATTTTGCAAACACAGGTGGAATTAAAGTAGAACCATCTGTACGTAGCCCATTGTAGAATTTATCAGCCACTACTTTGTTATCTACAGCGTAAGCCATTGCTTGACGTAATGATTTGTTTGCCATTTTAGCATCTTTATTGTACTCAATTGTACTGTCGCCAGCAATTTTACCCATCTTGAAGCCTAAGTAAGAGTATGATAATTCTTGACGACCTAAGATTTCATAACCTTTAACGTCTTTATAGTTTGGATATGAATCAGTTGGCATCTTGATAACCATGTCATAATTTTGAGATTTTAACCCTTCAACAATCGATTTGCTTGGTGTTACTTTGGTTACAATCTTATCTAATTTTGGTTTTTCACCATAATAGTATTCGTTAGGTACGTATTCAACACTTTCTCCACGAACAACCTTATTGATTTTATATGGTCCAAATGTCACTGGTGTCTTACGAACTGCATCGCTTGAAACCATGT
Source organism: Vagococcus silagei (assembly GCF_004795745.1). Lineage (GTDB taxonomy): Bacteria > Bacillota > Bacilli > Lactobacillales > Vagococcaceae > Vagococcus > Vagococcus silagei. The sequence goes on from NZ_SDGV01000017.1 coordinate 263,311, forward strand.
CTTTGACGGGAATATCTTTAAATACATGAGCCGGGACTGCTGAACGCCAAATTTCTTCACCTGATTGCGTCATACCTGGATTCATTTCAACGTAGCTGATTTCAACTGTTTTATCATCAATTTTCTTGATACCAGAAATGTTTTCTGCTTTACCAGTATGATAATCTTCCATACCTACAATATTACGGAAGTTTTCACCATAACGAATGCCTGTATAGTCTTTATGACCTACAATACGGTATGGTTCCATAATATCTTCTGCAACAACTGGTTTGCCATCTGACCATTTAGCCTCTTTTGTTAAAGTAATAGTAGCTTTTTTAGCGTCTACGTCTAGCTCTTGTTTAGCTACCCCTTTATCATTTATTTCAAAATTGTCATCAGACATGAATAACGATTCATGAGAAGGTTCCATCATAACATTATCATTGTTGTCTTCATAAAAAATTTCACTGAAAATACCTGGGAATTGCGTTTCCATCACTGCGGCAACTTCTAAAGTTCCGCCTTTAATCGCTTTATCTTTATTTGTTGCTTTGATTGGGAATTTTGAAATGTCTTCCGTTGCTGTTTCCTTACTGTTACCACCTTTTTCTTTGTTACCGCATGCTGCTAACCCGATTGTTGCAACTGCACTTAGTGCAACTACACTCATTAGTTTTTTGTACTTCATCCTTCTACCTCCTATTTTTTTAGCCCAAACGTTGACGCGCATCTGCAGAACGTTTAAACGCTTGACCTACATAGTTTATACTTAACATCAACACTAAAATTAAGAGTGATGCTGGAGCCCAAATCCATAACTTATTAGATAAAACATCACCATTTGACGCATATCCAATTAATGTACCCAAACTTGGTGTTGTTGGTGGCAACCCAAATCCTAGGTAAGACATTGTCGTCTCAATTCCGATATTTCCGGCAAAATTAATCGTTAAGTTTGTAATAATTAAAGAACTCAAGTTAGGCATTAATTCACCAAACATGATTTTAAAATCACTCGTACCCAATGTTTTAGAAGCACTGATGTAGTCACGACGAACTTCAGATAACGTCTTACCTCTGAATAGACGTGCTTTAGCAACCCAATAAAAGGCACTCATAATTCCTACAAAACTATACACATTATAATTCGGCGTAATCGTTACAAATACAATAATAATCATCATAATTGGTAAAATCATGATAAAATCGACAATTCTCATGATAATCGAATCAATCATACCACCATAGTAACCAGTAATAATTCCTAGACCAACTCCTATTACTGACGTGATTATTGTAATTGAGAATCCAATAACAATTGAATTTCTCGCCCCAATAATAAGTTGTCCAAATACGTCACGGCCACCTTCATCTGCCCCTAGTATCCAGCCATTTCCTGGGGAATTATATTTATCTAAAATACTCACTTTCATTACTGACTCTTGATCTAAAAATAAGGCTGAAATAAAAATCCCTAAAAGTAAAACAACTAATAATACAAGTGAAAACATTGCCATTTTATCTTTTTTAAATTCTCTCGCAATCATTTTTAAACCTGTTGGCGGTGCACTTACCGCTTCTGGTTGAATATTTTTTTCTTTAGTCATTCGTTATTCTCCTTCCTTTTTTAATTTTAGTTTCTACTGAATACGAATACGAGGATCCACAATACTCATGACAATATCTGAGATAAGGTTACCCATAATCGTTACAATTCCTAAAATTAAAACTAAAGCAGTAATAACTGAATAGTCACGACCATTAATAGCATCGATAAACAACTTACCAATCCCTGGATAAGCAAATGTTTGCTCAATAACTACTGATCCACTAATTAACGCGGTGATTTCATAACTTAATTGTGCTGCAATTGGTAATGATGCATTTCTAAAGATGTGACGTGTAAAAACTTTATTAGTCGGTACACCTTTCGCCCGAGCTGTTCGGACAAAATCTAATTGTTTTGCATCAATAACTTCATTTCTTAAATATTGAATCGTTACCGTTGTAGCAAGTAACGCTTGTGAAATCGCCGGTAAAATCATATGATAAATCCGGCTCCAGACAAAGCCAAGCGTTCCTGGCTCTGCAGCGCTTGAAACAGATCCAGTTGTTGGGAACCATTCTAAACGGTAACCAAAAATGAATAACATAAGTAGCGCAAAGATAAAGATTGGAATTGCAAAACTGACAAAGTTGTAAACCACAACTGTTTTATCCAACCATGAGTCTTGGTAGCGGCCTGATAACAAGCCTAATGGCAATGCAATTGCATAAGTTAAAATCACAGTGAAAACTGATAACCATATTGTATTTCCTACACGAGACCCAATTAAATCTGAAACTGGTAATTTAAATAAGAAACTACGACCAAAATCACCTTGTAAGGCATTTGTAATCCAACGTGCATATTGTTCATACCATGGATCATTTAATCCAGCTGCAATACGCATTTTTTCGATTGTTTCAGGATCCGTATTCGGATTAATCAATCCTGTAAATGGATCCCCAGGCATTGCTTTAGCCAAGATAAAAATAAACAGACTTAGCACAATGATTTGTGGAATCATTAAAAGAACACGACGTAATATTGTTTTCCACATAACTATTCTCCTCCTTTAGCATTTGGCTTAACTGCCGCTTGATGAGTCGGACTAATAGTTTGTAAATCATATACACGACCATTTTCATCATAATATTGATGATATAATTCCTGGAATTCACGTTCGACTTGACGACGGGCTTCTTTATGTTCTTCACGATTGTTTACATCAATCTTTGGAATTGCTGAGAGCAAACGTTTCGTGTAGATATGTTGTGGATCGTTATAAATATCTTCTCTGGTTCCAATCTCAACAAATCGACCTTTGTTCATAATCGCAATATTATCACACATATGTTTTACAACACCCAAGTCATGTGAGATAAACAAGTAACTTAGATTGTATTCTTCTTGAATACGTTTCATAAAGTTCAATACTTGTGCTTGAACTGACAAATCTAATGCTGATACAGGTTCATCAGCAATAATTAATTTCGGACTTGTTGCCACTGCACGCGCAACACCTAAACGTTGTCTTTGACCTCCTGAAAACTCATGAGGATATTTATATAGCGCATCAGCAGGCATGCCTACGATATCTAGTAATGATTGTACTTTTCGTTTTTCTTCTTGATCTGACACACGTTCAAAATTTCGAATTGGTTCAGCGATAATATCCAGTACGCGTTTTTTCGGATTTAAACTTGACATTGAATCTTGGAAAATCATTTGAACATCTTTATTATATCCAATTTGTTTTCGCATACTTTTTTTTGTAACATCGGTTCCTTCAAAAACCACTTTACCCGACGTCGCTTTTTCAAGACCAACGATTGTCTTACCAATGGTTGACTTTCCAGAACCAGACTCACCAACTAAACCGTATGTTGTTCCTGGTTGAATTTCAAAATTCACACCGTCCACGGCATAAACATAATCCACTACCTTATTGAAGAAACCGCCACGAATAGGATAGTGTACTTTTAAATCTTTAATTTCAATTAATCCCATTACGCTTCTCCCTCTTCTCTAAAATGAAAATGCTTATAACATGTACAACGTACTAAATGCCCTGGTGCAATTTCGTGAAGTTGCGGATTTTCCTCATGTTCACTTTCAGCAATCCATGGAATACGTTCAGCAAAACGACAACCTGTACGCGTCATATTTTTAAGTGAAGGTACCACACCTTCAATTACATGTAAGTCCGCATCATGCGCATCTTCTTGTGGAATTGAATTCAACAACGAACGCGTATAAGGATGTTGTGGATTATTAAATAATTCTTCTGCAGTTGCTTCTTCAACAATTTGACCACCATACATTACAGCAACACGATCAGCTGTTTCTGCCACAACACCTAAGTCATGGGTAATCAAAATTATCCCTGCTTCTGTTTCTTTTTGTAACTCATTTAATAAGTCCAAGATTTGAGCTTGAATCGTTACGTCAAGAGCTGTCGTTGGTTCATCAGCGATGATGATTGGTGGTTTACATGAAATCGCAATCGCAATAATGACACGCTGACGCATTCCCCCTGAAAGTTCATGCGGGAATTGACCAGCGACGCGCTCAGGATTTACAATCCCAACTAAGTCTAATAATTCGACTGCACGTTTATTACGTTCATCCTCAGACATATCTGTATGATAAAAAAGAGCCTCTGCAATTTGATCTCCAATTTTCATTAATGGGTTCAATGCTGATAATGGATCCTGGAAAATCATGCCGATATCATTACCTCTTATTTTGTTGTATAACGTTTCTGATAAACCAACTAGGTTTAAATCGTTATAAATGATATCTCCCGTAATTTTAGTATAATTGGGATCTTGCAGTCCCATGATTGTCATTGCAAGGGTACTTTTTCCACATCCTGACTCACCAACAATCGCTAGAATTTCATTCTTATCAAGTGTAATTGACACATCATCAACTGCATCATAATAATCATCTTTAATTCTAAAGCCAGTATGTAAATTTCTAACGTCTAACAATTTTTTATCCTCTAACAATCAAATTCTCCTTTCTAATTTCTTGTCACGCACTGAGTTTATTTTAAATAAATAAAGTTCGCTTCATATTTTTTTTATTATCATCATTCGATATTTCTATAATATATCTTATAATTATATTAGAAAATTGCTCATTACGCAATAGCAGTCGTTAAATAAAAATGAGGTAGTTATGATAAACTAGCGTCACTTCACATTAAAAACACATCTTTTCAAATAAGATTTTAATCTTAAATAACTATTTTCTCACTGTTTTTTTGACAATCTTGAAAACGAAAACGTTTTTTGTCCTCGACTCGCAAACAATCTCTCATAATTTGTATGAAATAGTTTAAAACAGTTTCTAAATTATCGTACCTTCTTCTTATCGTTTCTTCTCATAAAGCGACCATCTCTGATATTTAATTTTAGATAAAGAAAAACTGAGCAATCCCGTAAGATTCTCAGTTAATTTTATTTATTGATGCGCCATAACATAGTCAACTGCCGCACCTAAAGTTTCTATTTTTTCAGCATCTTCATCAGAAATTTCTGAATCGAAGGCATCTTCAAGTTCTAAAACAAATTCCATAATTGCGATTGAATCTGCTTCCAAGTCTTCTTTAATACGCACTGATTCATTAATTTTATCTTCATCAATTTCAAAGCGTCCAGTGACGATTTCTTTTATCTTCATAAATACTTCTTCTCGAGTCAAAGGGTACACCTCCATTCACAACTTTCGTCTTACTCGTTTATATGTAATTCAACTTCAATTTTACTGATATTTACCTGATTTGTCTATCCTTTATTTTTCATCGTTTGCTTTTGTAGCATCAGCTTCAAAATAAGTTGTTAATTCTTGGACAACATTTGTTTCTAACATGGTATGAATTTGACGAATAGTCGCATGAACTGCCGTTTTATCCGCCGAACCATGTGTTTTAACGACTGGCGCACGTAAACCAAAAAGAACAGCACCCCCATGATTAGAGTAGTCCATTTTAGATTTTAAGCCTTTTAAACTATCTTTTAACAGCAAAGCACCCATTTTACCTTTTACTCCACTTGCTAAAATACTTTCTTTTAATTGACTCATTAAGATACCTGCCGTGCCTTCAATCGATTTCAAGACAGCATTGCCTGTAAAGCCATCAGTAACAACAACGTCAACTTTGCCATCAAAAAGATTACGTGCTTCGATATTGCCCACAAAATTGATCCCCTGTTCTTCTGACAAACGTTCGTAAACTTCTTTAGTCAATTCACTACCCTTACTTGCTTCTTCACCGTTATTCAAAAGACCGACTTTAGGATTACTAATCTTACGAACATTTTTTGCATAGTAAGTACCTAGTACTGCATAAGTCACAATATGTTCTGGTTTATTATCCGCATTCGCACCCATATCAATAAAATCAAAACCATTCGTGCTATCAGGTCCAAATGTTGGTAATGTCGACATTAAACCTGGTCGTTCAATCTTTTTAATCCGACCTACAACTAATAAGCCTGCAGCTAATAAAGCACCGGTATTGCCCGCTGAAAATAAAGCATCTGCTTCACCATTTTTAACTGCATGAGCTGCAAGTACCATTGATGCTTGTTTTTTACGACGAATTGAGCGTACTGGTTCATCATCACTTTCTATTTTTTCATCCGTATGTACAATAGTAATGTTTTTATCATCGGTCACATACTTTTTAATTTCTGCTTCTTTTCCATATAAAACAAATTCTAATTCTGGGAAATCTTGTTTTGCTAACATCACACCTTCCACAATAGCTTGTGGTGCATAATCGCCTCCCATTGCATCGACTGCAATTTTCATTCTTCATTCCTCACTCTCATCAATAAAGCTGGTCCTATTTTACCGCAACTAATCAAAATAATCCATCTGTGTCACTTCCAGGTGTAACTGACGCGCTAATTCTTGGTTTTCTGGCAATAGCCACCATTCCTTTTGACTCCACAAGAGAATAGCCTCAGTTCTTGCGACTTCTAACATTTGGCTGTCTGCTACCATGTCGCCAACTTTAAATTCCGGCAGACCAGACTGCTTGTTACCAAAGAAGTCCCCTGGCCCACGCATTTCTAAATCTTTTTCACTTAATTTAAAACCGTCTGTCGTTTCAGTCATAATTTTCATACGTTCTTTCCCTTGTTCACTTTTAGGACTTGCAACTAAGATACAGTAAGATGCAATTGCACCACGACCCACACGACCACGTAATTGATGTAATTGTGCCAAGCCAAAGCGATCTGCATCCATAATCATCATTGTTGTGGCATTAGGTACATTGACCCCGACTTCAATAACAGTTGTAGAAACGAGGACTTGTAGTTCATTTTCCTTGAACGCGCTCATAATCACTTCTTTTTCCTGCGGTTTCATTTTACCATGCAAAAGTCCCACATTAAAATCAGGTGCAAAAAAATCAGCAAGATGTTCATAAATTTCAGTGGCATTTTTCACATCCAACATCTCTGATTCTTCTATTAAAGGGCAAATGACATAAACTTGCTGCCCTTGTTTCATCAAACGTTGCATATTTCGCAGTGCAATATCGACTTGTTTAGGTAAAATCCAGCTGGTTTCAATTGGGATACGACCACTTGGTAATTCATCAATAATCGAAACATCCATCTCACCGTAAGCAGTAATAGCAAGCGTTCTAGGAATCGGTGTTGCTGTCATAAATAGCACATCTGGATTACCACCTTTTTCACGCAGCAGCTTCCGTTGATTGACACCAAAACGATGTTGCTCATCCGTAATCACTAAACCGAGATGTTTAAAAATCACATCTTCCTGAATAAGTGAATGCGTTCCAACAATAATATCTATTTCACCCGCAACCAATTCAGCCAAAATTTGTCTTTTAGCTGCCGCTTTAGTTGAACTTGTTAAAAGCGCAATTTTAACATCAAACTGCTGAAACAATTCAGTTAAACTTTCCATATGTTGCTCTGCTAAAATTTCTGTAGGAACCATCAATGCCCCTTGAAAGCCAGCAGTAACCGTTGCATATAATGCTAATCCAGCAACAATCGTTTTTCCGCTACCAACGTCCCCTTGTAATAGACGGTGCATGTGACTTGTACTTTTTAAATCGGCACATATTTCATTCACCACGCGCTTTTGCGCTGAAGTCAATTCAAAAGGAAGCGTGGCTATTAATCGTTTCAGTTCTTTCAGATCATACTGAACCGATAAGCCTGCCTCACCTTTTTGTTCCTCACGTTTTAATTCAATCATCTTCAATTGAAATAAGAAAAACTCTTCAAAAGCCAAGCGTCTTCTCGCTTGTTGATTATCTTGTACTGTATCCGGGAAGTGCATAGCTTGTATCGCATCTTTTCGGGGCATTAACCGATACTTTTCTAGCAACCAATTTGGTAAAGTTTCTTCAACCTCGTCCTGAAAAAGTTCCCATGTTTGACGAATCAAATCGACTAAAGTCTTTTGGCGGATTTTTTTATTAACATGATAAATTGGTGAAAAATCTTCTTCACCCTGACTAGTTGCAATAATTTTCATACCTGTCAATGATTTTCGCTTCGCATCCCATTTACCGTATACTGCTAATTCTTCTGATGCTCTAACCTTATCTTTTAAAAATGCTTGATTAAAAAAAGTCACACTAACAACTGCCTCGTCAACCATCATTCTAAAAGTTAAACGATTTTTCTTATAACCATAATAATTCACAACAGCTTCTGACAAGGGAAATCCTTTTAGCACCACTTTTTCTTGATCATTAATTTCTGAAATATTTTTTTCACTAACATCATCATAACGAAACGGATAATACGTTATTAAATCTTGAATTGTTTCAATTCCTAAACTATTCAAGACTTCAACTCGTTTTGGTCCGACTCCTTTTATAAGAGAGACTGATTGATCTAAAACACCCATCTAACCACCCTTTCATAAATAAAAAGGACGGATTCAACTCATATATAAGTTGACCCATCCTTCGTTTAAAATTAGTTTATTCTGCAGCAAATAAATAAGGATAGACTGGTTGATCTCCTTGATGAATTTCAATATCTAATTCATCATTTAATGCTACTAACGCTTCTGAAATTTTTTGCGCTTCTGTTTCATCACCATCTTCACCGATGATAATTGTTACAATTTCGCTGTCATCTTGAAGCATTGCTTTTAAAGTAGTCATCGCTGTTTCAAAACGATCTGGATTTGAAACAACAATCTTACCCTCTACCATACCAAGACAATCATCTTTTTTAATTTCAACACCATCAATTGAAGTATCTCTAACTGCAGTAGTCATTTGACCACTGACAACATCTTCTAACATGTCTAACATGCTTGCCTGATTATCTTCTAATTCAGCACTTTCATCAAAACCTAACAAAGCAGTCATTCCTTGAGAAATTGTTTTCGTTGGCACAACAACTGCCGGAATTTCACTAACTTCTGCTGCTTGATCTGCTGCCATGAAGATATTCTTATTATTCGGTAAAATAATAACTTTTTCAGCATTAACTTGCTCAATTGCTTTTAAAATATCTTCAGTGCTTGGATTCATTGTCTGACCGCCACTAATGATATAGTTAGCACCCATACTCTTGAATAGATTTTGTACACCTTCTCCAGCTGCAACCGAAATAATACCATAAGCTTTTTTCTCTTCAACAGCTGCTGTAGGAGCTTCTTGTTCATGATCTAATATCGTTTCATGTTGGACACGCATGTTGTCAACTTTAATTTTAATTAATGAACCGAATTTTTGACCGTAGTTCATCACTTCACCTGGTTGTTCAGTATGAACGTGAACTTTAATAATTTCATCATCTGCAACAACTAGTAACGAATCACCAATTCCGTCTAGATAATTTCTAAATTCATCATAATCAAATTCGCTATCTACTGTCGGACCTTCACCGATACGAACCATAATTTCAGTACAGTAACCAAATGTAATGTCTTCAGTTGCTAAATGACTTTGCACACTACGATGATGTGTCGCATTTACCATTTCATCCATTTGCGCTACTGACGGTTGATGGTCTTCACTTTCAACAATTTTTCCAGATAAAGATTCGTAAAAACCTTCATAGATAAAAACTAATCCTTGTCCACCACTATCAACCACGCCAACTTCTTTTAAAACTGGTAACATTTCAGGTGTTTTAGCTAGCGCTTTATTTGCGCCTGATAAAGCTGCTTCCATAACAAGAACACAATCATCCGTTTCTTTAGCTTTTTTCTCAGCAGCTATTGCCGCACCACGTGATACTGTTAAAATTGTACCTTCAACAGGCTTCATTACAGCTTTATAGGCTGTTTCAACACCACTTTTAAGTGCGTCTGCCAATGCTTGAGCAGACATTGTTTCATCATCTACTATTTTTTTCGAGAAGCCTCGGAAAAGTTGTGACAAGATAACACCCGAATTGCCACGAGCTCCCATTAATAATCCTTTTGAAAGAATCGCAGCCAATTCGCCAGTATGAGAAGTTGTTGCTTCTCTAACTGCTTTGGCACCACTTGTCATTGATAAATTCATATTTGTTCCTGTATCACCATCTGGGACAGGAAAGACGTTTAAAGAGTCTACAAACTCAGCATTTTGATTTAAACGAGTTGCACCTGCTTGAACCATTGCTTGAAATTGTCCTCCGTTAATTGCTTTAACTTCCACTAAAAGTTCCTCCTTGATCCTAATAAACGTTCACCTTTTTATTTATTCAGCTTGAACTCGAACGCCTTGAATAAACACATTAACTGAGTCAGCAACTACGCCAAGCATTGTTTCTAAATTATATTTCACTTTTTCTTGAACATTACGACTAACTTCTGAGACTTTTGTCCCATAACTTACAATGATATACACATCAACTGCCACGCCTTCTTCTTCTTGCCTTACAACAACACCGCGTGAATAATTTTCTTTTCGTAAAATATCATTTAAATTATCTTTAATTTGATTTTTGCTTGCCATACCGATAATGCCATAGATGTCTGTTGCAGCGCCACCTACTACGGTCGAAATAACCTCATTTGAAATCTCAATGGTTCCTGCTTGTGTTTTTATTGTTACAGCCATTTTTTTACCTCCTTAAAGTCAGTATTGTTCATTATCATCCCTCAGTTTATCACACACCGCCCTATTATTAAAGAAAAATTGTACGATTTTACATGATAATGTTAAAAATAAACAAGGACTGCTTAATTTTTTTGTTGCTTTTTTTTGACCACTGTGTTAAATTAATCTAGTATGATTACGAAATCAAGTGATTTATTCAAAGCAAAGGAGGGAATATCATGGCAAAAGAATGTTATATAACTGGGCGCAAAGCTAGAACAGGTAATAGTCGCTCACACGCAATGAACGCTTCTAAACGTACTTGGAAAGCTAACTTACAAAAAGTGCGTATTTTAGTTGACGGTAAGCCTAAAAAAGTTTGGGTTTCTACTCGTGCTTTGAAATCTGGAAAAGTTGAACGCGTTTAATTGAAAAAACACAAAGCTAACTCTTTAGAGAGTTAGCTTTTTTGTTTAACCTCGATTAAATTTATCTTTTTTATATCTAATAATAATCATAAAGGAGGTCTATTATTTGAAAGACAGAAGAAATCAACTAAAAAAAGAAATCAATCTTCCCTTTATCATTAGCGTTATTGTGCTAGTTACTGTTTTGCTTACTTTATCGATAATACTTGGACATGCCATTACATCAAAAGAACAAAAAAGAGAAAAGCTCGCAACGGAACAAAAAATAAAAGAGCATCCCTTAAAAAAAACACAGCTTGTATTAGATCAGGCGAATGAACACTTAAAGAAGGCTAAAGTACATGATCCTAAGGCTAAACCACGTGTTGCTTTAACCTTTGATGATGGACCTTCACCTAAAACAACACCAGAATTACTTAAGATTCTCAAAGAAAAGAAAGTAAACGCGACCTTCTTTGTACTCGGTGCAAATTTTGAAAAAAATCCTGAAATTGTAAAGCAAGCTAAAAAAGATGGCAATGAGATTGGCAGTCACAGTTTTAATCATAAAAATTTCGTTTACCTATCTACCGAACAAGCAGTTGCCGATCATAACCGTGTAAACGAACTGTTTAAATCAAATTTAAATATGGATATTCCAATTTTCAGACCACCATATGGTAGTACTAATAAACGCATTCTTTCTACTCTCAAAGTTCCAAACATTATGTGGTCAGTTGATTCATTAGACTGGAAAAGTAAAAATTCACAGATGATTCAACAAACTGTAAAGCAAAACGTAAAACCTGGAAGTATCGTCTTAATGCATGACATATATCCCACGACAGTAGCTTCTGTTGGAATCGTTATTGATTCTTTACAGGAAAGTGGATATGAAATTGTTACCGTCAGCGAATTACTAAGCTATGATGGTGAAACCGCGCTCTATTTCTCTCAATCAGATAAACAACAACCTAAATCTTAAGCAATAAAAAGTGATAATTTGCCAAACATAGCAAAGTATCACTTTTTTTATACACCTTAATCAATTGAGAAAACATAAATTTTTGAAAAACCATAATAACTACCTAATTGACCAATCGAGTTGCCATAGACAACCGAATGCCAAATTTTATTCTCACGACCTGTATTTCCCCAATAAATACCAATGTGACCATCATAAATTGGTTGACTATAATCTGGTTCAAAGTAAACCAAGTCACCTTTTTTTGTTTGACCACTTGCCAATAGACTACTTACTGAATTATAGGTCCGATAATTTGTGTTAACCTTTAGTGCATCACGCCAATTATAAACATTCACAATTCCACCAAAATTATTAGAATATTGTGTGATTCTCCCTAGATTACCACCTGCTTTTTGAACAATATAAGCCACCCAGCCTGTACAATTAAAACCTGGTCCATATTGAGTTGGCGCACCATTTGGGCTCATATAAAGGCTTGCAGTAGGATTTCCTGATGAACTTAAACTACGATACGGTGTCCCAAGATAATAGCGATCGGATTGATGACTCACTAGATCATTGATCATTCTCTGACGTGAGACACCCATGAAGCTTGAGACACTTCTAGTCGGTGCTGTGGCACCAGAATTAATATAACCCAGCCAATTTCCATTTGGCTCGTATAATGAATAATAAACAGAACCATTCAAATGATGATATTTACCTTTTAACTTAACAGTTTTATGTAACTGACTGTTAGAACTACCCCGAACACTCCAA
>NZ_SDGV01000018.1:0-68568 GCF_004795745.1 Vagococcus silagei
GTCCAGTTTGACAAAGAGCCTCAATTTGCTATCGGTTTTACAGTTTACAATTTATTATAATATTATTATTAAATGCGTGACGCCTCATCAATTTGATCAATCGCTTGATGAAGATATAAATCAAATTCAAAATCCGTCTCTTGATACGACAAATCTTCAAGTAAAGCACGTGAGAAACTAGCAATCATCCCATGATTTTCGGCTAATTTTTGATCGGCTTCAGTACGAGAGAATCCACCAGAAAGTGCAACTAATCGGACAACTTGTTCATAGTCCATTAGTTCACGATAATAATCTGGTTTGGAAGGTAGACTCAGTTTTAATAAAATTTTCACTTCTTTTGGTAGTACGTTTAATTCAGCAATAATAGCTTTTTTTAGGATTTCTTCTGCTTGCGCTTTATCCTTTGCATGAATATCAATTTCAGGTTCAATCGTTGGAACTAAACCTAAATGAAAGACTTTTTTAGCTAGTTCAAATTGTTGCGCGACAACAGCTTTGATACCTTCTTCATTAGCATGATGAATGAAGGAACGTTGTTTTGTACCAAAGACATGATGCTCTTTAGCATCTAGTACTTTTTCCTCAAGATTTGGAATATCTTTCATTAATTGCACACCATTTTCTTCTGGTAATAAACCTTCATCGATACTCAAAAATGGTAAGATATGTTTCTTTTGCCATAAATAGTCTGCAGTATAAAGACCTTCAATTTGACGTTTCATTGTATCTTCAAAAATAATAGCGCCTAAAATATGGTGCGAAGTAAATTCAGGACTCATTAAAATACGTTTACGCATGTCATGGATTAAATCATACATTTCTTCTTTACTATGATAAGTGCTATCCGGAATACCATAATCTCTTAACGTACTTGGTGTGCGTCCACCGCTTTGATCCAGAGCTGCAATAAATCCTTCGCCTGACGACATTCTTTCTAATTTCTTTTCATCTATCATTTAATGCACTCCCTTTTGTTTTTTTATTCACAATAGATTGTACTTTTATTATAGTACAATCTGAAATCAAATAAAACGATAGCTAGACATTATCTAGCATTTTTTATCAAAACATACCTTTTCGTGGCATATAATCTCAAAAAGACAACAAAATTTTTCAATGAAGAAAAACTTTCGTTGTCTTTTAATTTTATTTATGATAGGCATCGATTGCTAGTAACAAGCAACCCGTCAAACCAGCGTTATCACCTAAAGCGCATGGTAAAATATAGTCTTCAAGATTAGGCGTCACCACATAACCATTCAGCAAAGTCTTAAATCTAGCTCGAATAAGTGGAAATAGCTGTGTCTGTTTCATAACCCCTCCACCAAGAACAATTTTTTCAGGTGAAACAATTAATGTCATCGCAACTAGTGCTTGAGCCAAGTAATCAGCCTCAATCTCCCAAGCTTGATGTGTCGGATCTAAAATTTTGGCAGAATCACAATAACGCTTTCCAATTGCTGGTCCTGATGCCATCCCTTCAAGGCAATCAGCGTGATAAGGACAATTACCTTCAAAGTGATCATCCGGGTGGCGTTTAATGCCGATATGGCCTGCCTCCGGATGACTAAATCCTTCAATAATTTTATCTTGAATGATAATCCCAGCACCAATTCCAGTCCCCACTGTGATATAAACACAACTAGAACTACCAGCTGCTGCACCCTTTTTGATTTCACCAAAAGCGGCCGCATTCACATCTGTTGTCCAAGCATAGGTAATATCAAAATGTTGCTTCATCACATCTAGAAAAGCATAGTTAGCCCATGCCAATTTAGGTGTTGACGTAATTGAACCATATGTATCTGATTTTGGATTAATATCAATCGGGCCAAACGAGCCAATCCCAATTGCTTTTATCTCCGGATAACCTTCGAAAAACTGAATCACAGCTTTCATCGTTTCATCTGGTGTTGTCGTCGGAATGCTAATTCGTTCAATCAAAGATAGATTTTCATCACTCACTGCACAAACAAATTTTGTCCCACCTGCTTCAATTGCTCCAAAAATCATGGTTCACACGCTCCTATCAAGATTTATTTTTTATTTTACATCGTAAACGTTAAAATATAATTCTCTCATGTAATCAATTAAGTAACTTGGATTTAGATTTTCACCTGTTGCATCCATAATCAATTGACTTGGTTTTCTAGAACTACCATATTGGTGAATATGTTTTGTTAACCAATGTAAAATAGGTGAATAGTCATCTGATGCTAAGACTGCTTCGACATCAAATTCTTGGTTCATCACATGATGTAATTGAGCAGCATACATATAACCTAAAGCATATGATGGGAAGTAACCAAAACTACCGCCAGACCAATGCACATCTTGTAAGATACCCACAAGATCATTTTCAGGTCGAATGCCTAAGTATTCTTCGTATTTATCATTCCAAATCTCAGCTAAATTATCTAATGCCACACCTTCGTTGAAAATCATTTTTTCAATTTCATAACGAATAATAATATGTAATGGGTAAGTTAATGTATCAGCTTGAATACGAATTAAGCTTGATTGTGTTTTCTTCAAGCCATTGTAGAATGTTTCAAAATTGACATCAGCAAATATGTCACCAGTAATTTCTTGTAAAACAGGATATTGTTTTTTCCAGAATGAACGGCTGCTACCCACGATAATTTCATTAAATAATGATTGCGATTCATGAATACCCATTGAAACACCACCAGATAATGGTGTGTAATCATATTTGGCATCAATATTTTGTTCATACATACCGTGTCCAGCTTCATGAATTGTACCCAATGTCGCCACGATAAAGTCGTCTTCAATCCAGTTTGTAGTAATACGCGCATCATTACGGTTAAGATCTAACATAAATGGATGGACAGTTTCATCTAAACGACCTCGTTTAAAGTCATAACCTAAATCAGTCACAACACGACGTACAAATTCTTCTTGTTGTGCTTGTGACACATGACGATGTAAGAATGATGTATCAGGTTCAGTCCCTTTTTCAGCTAACTCTGCACGGATTTCCATAATACCGTCTTTCACTTGGCCGAAGACTTCATCTAAAATTTCAGTTGTCATCCCTGGTTCATAAAGATTTAATAACACATCGTAAGGTGTTTTTTCATCCTTACGCCATAAAGGAATGAATTCTTTATTGAAAGCAATAATTTCTTCTAAAGTTTTCTTGAAGACACCATAATCTTTTTGTTGACGTGCATCGACCCAAATACTATGTGCTTCAGAAGTTAAACGTGAATATGCTTGGAAGCGATCCACAGGAATATTATTGTTTAAATCATATTCTTCTTTAACTTTTTTATAAACTTCTTGACCAAATTCAGATAATTCCGCTGGGTTTTCTTCAAAATAATCTAAGAAAGCTTTCATTTTTTCATTCGTGCCTTTTTCAAAGGCCATCCCTGCTAAATAACTTGATACTTCAGCACGGTAGCCAGCCGCTTCTTCAGGCATACCTGTTTGGCTATCCCATTCTGCTAAACCAACTGCCTCGTTGATTAGTGAAATTTCTTTTAAATACGCTAAAAACTCTTGCTCTTTTGTCATTTTAATCTTCCTTTCGTGGTTGACGTGGTAGGCGTTTGCCCCAATATTGGAATAGATCCGTACGGAGAGACCCATTATAAAGTTTACGTTTTTTCGTTGCTTTACTACCATAGTGAGTTTCGAATGATAAATCACTGGTTAAAATATATTTACTCCAAGTATCTAACGGTTTATAAATTTTACCCATCTGTTTGTACAAACGTTGAACGCCTTCTTCATCTCCCAAACGTTCACCATATGGAGGATTGGCAACAATCACACCATATTCTTTAGTTGTTGTAAAGTCAATTAAGTTCATTTGTTTAAATGTAATTGCATCTCCCAAGCCAGCTTCTTCCGCATTTGCTTGCGCAATGGCAATCATCTTAGGATCAAGATCAGTTCCCATGATGTCTAATTCAATGTCATAATCCGCTTTTTCTTCAGCTTCAGCACGTACTGTTTTTGATAATTCTTTATCAAACCAGCTCCATGTTTCAATTAAGAATTCGCGATTAAAGCCTGGGGCTAAATTACGACCAATCATAGCTGCTTCAATACAAAATGTTCCTGACCCACAAACCGGATCATAGAACGGACGATCTTTACGCCAATTTGTTAAAGAAATAATCGCAGCAGCCATATTTTCTTTAAGTGGCGCGCCACCTTTTTCTAAACGGTAACCACGTTTAAATAAACTTGGACCTGTCGTATTTAATGTTAAGGTTACTTTATCTTTTAAAATCGCCACTTCAATTGGATATAAAGCGCCTGATTCAGGCAAGCGTCCGTAACGAGAATAGTACTCACTAAGTCTCGACACAATCGCTTTTTTGGTAATTGCTTGACAATCCGGAACACTATATAGTGTTGACTTAATTGATTTTCCTGATACTGGAAACTCGGCATCCATTGGTAAAAACTTTTCCCAAGGTAATGCTTTCGTTTGTTCAAATAAATCTTCAAATGTTTTCGCTTCAAATTCACCAACAATAATTTTAATTTTATCCGCAGTTCGTAACCATAAGTTTGTTGTTAAAATTGTACGCATATCACCTTTAAACAAAGCTTTACCGTTTTCAACTTGGCAATCAATTCCTAGGTCACGTAACTCTTTACCGACTAACGCCTCAATACCACTTGCAGCAGTGGCTACTAACTTATATTCTTCCATGCTTCGATTCCTTTACATTTTATTATTCTTAAAAAAAAAACCTTCCAAAAAAATTGGAAGGAAATCCTGAAATAATATAGTTTTCTGTAAGCCATGTTCTGTCTTGTTATTTCTTTCAGGAAAAATAACAAGGATAACCATCTGTCTACAGAATACTCTGTCCCTTCTCATAAGTTCATTTCCCTGAGAAAGGTGCCCCTACCATAAGTTTGGGTTGCTCGCTCGAGGGGTTTACCCGTTCCACTAATTTTATTTCTAAAATTACTTCGTCACTGTGGCACTTTTCAAGACTACTTGAGCATGACGCACGCGCTTTAGCTCTTTTGTCTGCCGTTACCTTCTACAAGGTACCTTAACTTATTGTTTCGTTAAGCACGATCACTACACGCATCTCAGCCTGTGCGAGCATGGACTTTCCTCAACATCACCGAAGCGATACTGCGATTATCCGAAAACTATATTATTAACTTGTTTATTCTACTTGATTAAAAGCGTTTTGTCATCTCTAAATCATCTTTTTCATCTAAAACTTTTTGAGCTGCTTCATTTAGTGTCGTACGTGCTTTACGACTCACTTCAGATTCAACTACACTCTCTTCTTCAAGTTTGTTTCCGAAAACATGTTTTTCAAGATTTGATAGACGTTTTAGAATATCAAAGTTTGTAATTGCATTTGATTTTGGTGCTTCTTGTTTCATGCGAGATAGTGTCGCTTGATTTTGTGTTAATTGATCCACTTTATTAACAAGACGTTGATTTTCTTCTTTTAATGAAATGATTTCTTGATTATATTGTTCGTAATCTTTAATCACGTTATCTAAAAATTCGTCAACCTCTACTGGATCATAGCCACGCATTTTTGATTTAAATTCTTTTTGTAAAATGTCTTTTGCTGCATATGTTAGTTTAGCCAATGCTTACACCCATCCTTTAATTGTCATTTTTAATTGAAGTTTTATTGAAGTTTTTCTTGACTCTCATACTTCCCTACATTACACTATAATCATTTTTTGAACGATTGACAATCATTTTATGAAAATAAAATCAAATCTTCACAATTTCATATAAAAACCTAAAGAAATCTTTTATTTCCTTTTCAATATAATTCAAGTTTTGATATAATGTGGGATAGGAGTGTGATTAACCTGACTATAAATTATCCGCAAGGAAGTAACTCCTCATTTTCAAGTTCAAAGAGACCGGCTAACGCTAAGCCAAAAACTTTTGCGAATCGTGGCATGTCACTTGAAGAGGATATTAATCAAAGTAATTTATACTATCTTTCTAAAAAAATAGCGGTCATTCATAAAAAGCCTACCCCTGTACAAATTGTTAAGGTTCATTACCCAAAACGAAGTGCGGCTGTCATTACAGAAGCCTACTTTAAAGAAGCCTCAACAACAGACTACAACGGCATTTATCGTGGTCACTATTTAGATTTTGAAGCAAAAGAAACAAAAAACAAAACATCTCTTCCTTTGACAAACTTTCATGATCACCAAATTCTTCATATGAAAGCCTGTCTTGAACAACAAGGAATTGTGTTTATCTTAATTCGTTTTTCTTCATTACAAGAAACTTACCTTTTGCCGGCATCAATTGTGATTGATTATTGGGATAACCAAATCAAAAACAAAAAGAAATCTATCCCCCATTCGGTGATTCAAGAAAGTGGATATGAAATCCAACCTGGACTATTTCCCAGAATCCCTTATTTAGAAATAATAGATAAATATATTTTAAAAGGAGACTCTTAGCTATGAAGAAACAGGATTCCAATCGTAATGGTGGAACTAAAAGAAAGCGAAAAAGAAAATTTAAGATTATTTTCGCTCTCATATTAATTTTATTTTTTGTTCCGCTCATGTTAGGAACTGGTGTTTTTCTATACTATATTAAAGACACACCTGAACTTGAATTTTCTAAATTAGAAGATACGTTATCTTCTGACATTTATGATATGAATGGAAAATTCATTATGACAGTTGGTGCTAAAAAAAGAGAAACAATCCCACCAAATCAAATTCCGCCAGTTTTAAAAGATGCGATTCTTTCAATCGAAGATCGACGTTTTGAAAAACATATCGGTGTTGACCCAATTCGGATAGTTGGGGCTGCCCTTTCAAACTTAAAGGGCAATCATACCCAAGGTGGGAGTACTCTAACGCAACAATTGATCAAACTCTCGTACTTCTCACATCGTAAAGAAGATCAGAACTATAAACGAAAAGCTCAAGAAGCATGGTTAGCGATTAAATTAGAAAAAAATAAATCAAAAGATGAAATTTTAACCTACTACATCAACCGTGTGTATATGGCAAACGGAATCTACGGCATGAAGACTGCAGCAGCAACATACTATAATAAAGATTTTAACAAACTTAGTTTAGCGCAATATGCGTTACTTGCAGGACTGCCTCAAGCGCCAAATGACTACGATCCATATGCACATCCAGATATGGCTAAAACGAGACGAGATTTAGTTTTAAGAGAGATGCATGAAAACAAAAAGATTACGGATAAGCAATATAATGAAGCAACTGCTGTTCCAATCGAAGATGGACTAGTACCACTCAAGAATGATGATTTAACGAATAAACAAATTGTTTCAGATTATTACCTCAACGAAGCAATTAAAGAAGTTCAAGAAAGAACTAAAAAAGATGTTTATACTGATGGATTAGATATCTATACAAATATTGATATCGACGCACAAAAATACTTATACGGTTTAGTGAATAATGATAATTCTGCGATTAACTTCCCAGATAGTAAATTCCAAACTTCTGCTACCTTAATTGATGTAAAAACAGGTTACGTTCGTGCTCAGATTGGAGGGCGTAAACTTGGGAATAATCAGAAAAAATGGAATCGTGCCGTTGAATCAAAACGTGATATCGGATCAACTGCAAAACCTCTTGTCGCCTATGGACCGTTAATTGAAGAATCAAGTTATGGTTCTGGTCAGATTTTTGTCGATGAACCTTACTTTTATAAGAGTAGTAAAAAACCTGTTTACAACTATGATAAATCTTATCGTGGTGCTCTCACAATGCGTGAATCATTAATTGACTCGCGTAATATTCCTGCACTAAAAGCTTTAGATGAAGTTGGAACAGATAAAGCAAAACATTTCATCTCAAACTTAGGACTTAAAAATGATGTTTATGAAGGAACAGCGATCGGTTTCCAAGCTTCAACTGAAAGTTTGGCCGCAGCATACTCTTCTCTTGCAAATGGTGGGGTTTACTACCGTCCTTCTTATATCAATAAAGTTGTTTATTCTGATGGTGTTGAAGAAAAATTTGAACCTCAGGGAAAACGTGCGATGAAAGAATCAACAGCATATATTATTACTGACATGTTGAAAGATGTCATTCGTCGTGGTACGGGGATACCAGCTAGTATTCCAAACTTAATTCAAGCTGGTAAAACAGGTACTTCTAACTATTCAGATGATGATGTTGATAAAATTAAAGGAATCGGAAGTCCTGACATCTCATTCGCTGGTTATACACCAAAATATTCATTAGCAATTTGGACCGGATATGATGAATACTTCCAAGCAATACCTGTTTACGATCAACAACTTGCAATGGATATTTATAAAAACTTCATGGCTTATCTTTACCAAAGTAAGAATCTTGAAATAACTGACTGGAAGATGCCAAATGACGTTGTCAGATATGGTACTGAGGTTTATGTCAAAGGCCATACAAACACACAATATAAATATCAAACTTATGAATATACAACTGAATATTACGAGGAAGACGATGAACCGTCATCTTCTGAAGTAACACCTGCTACAAAATCAAAAGAATCAACAGTAAAACCACCAGTCAGTGAAACAAAACCACCTGAAAATTCTAATGATGGTGGACAAACTGAAACACCATCTACTGATGACTCTGAAAATGAAGACAATTCAGAGTAATAACAAAAAAGACAGACTTAAAAGTCTGTCTTTTTTGTTACTAGATTGATGGATTTTCGGAGGTTGAGTTGACAATTAAACTAATTTTGTTATTCAGACAAAAAACGTCTGCATACCTGTTTCATCTTTTTATTGAGTTCAAAACTCTCACTATGACACCCGCTCTTATGGAGCTTCGTGAGCAGGCTTTCGGCACTAAACGACTCATCGCTTGACGCAAACGGCGTCACCTTTTTCTTCCCCCATTTTTTTCTCTGCTGTTGCTAACAAAAGACGAATTCGGTTTAATTGATTGACGATTGAGACTCCTGGATCATAATCAATGGCAGCAATATTAGCGCCTGGGTATTGATGGCGGAGTTCTTTCATCACACCTTTTCCAACGACGTGATTTGGTAAACAGCCAAATGGTTGTAAACAAATAATGTTTGGTACATCATTTTTTAAGAGATCAATCATCTCACCAGTTAAGAACCAACCCTCACCTGTGTGGTTACCAATCGATAGAATTTTACTCGCATCTTCTGCTAAACGATCAATTGGCGTGATACCGGTAAAACGCTTCGAAGCTTTTAAGGCTTCATTCATTGGTTTTTCACAACGTTCAATTAACTTAATTGCAAATTCAGCAATCCATTTTGATTTTTTACTAAAGCCTAAGTTTTCGTATTTCCAAATTGAGTTATACAGTGAATAATTCATAAAGCCAGCAATCCCAGGTACGACTGCCTCAGCTCCCTCACTTTCCAAAATACTAATCACATCATTATTGGCGATGGGTGAGTATTTTACAAGAATTTCACCCACTACCCCAACTTTGGGTTTTTTAACATCGTGAATTGCAATATTATCAAAATCATTGACAATTTGATACATATTTTTCTTGAATAGTCTAAAGGACCCAACCTCAATACTATGTGCAATTTTTTTAAGCCACTCATCATGTAGCTCGTTTACCGAACCAGGTACTACCTCATAAGGTCGCGTACGATAAACAACTTTTTCAAATAAGTCGCCATACAGAAAAGCAATCGCTACTTTCTTTAATAATGGAATACTCATCTTAAAGCCTGGATTTGATTCGACACCTTGGTTACCAAGTGAAATGGAAACCACTGGAATTTTATCAAAACCAGCATCAGTTAATGCTTTACGTAAAAGCGGAATGTAGTTTGTCGCACGACAGCCTCCACCTGTTTGTGTCATCAAAACACTAGTATTTTCTAAATCATATTTACCTGACTGTAAAGCTTCAATCAGTTGTCCAATTGAAATAATAGCCGGATAACAAGCATCGTTATTTACAAATTTCAAACCAACATCAATCGCTTTTTTATCTTCACTCGGCAAACAAACAACATCATAGCCACTTGCTTTAAGAGCTACATCTACCAAGCCTTCTTGATGAATTGGGCTTAACATTGGTAATAACAATGTGTGTCGTTTTCGCATCTCTTTGGTAAAGACAATTTTTTCAGGTTCTTCAAATTTTAGTTCCGGTAAGACATTTGTTTTTTCACGTTCACGAATGGCAGCGTTCAGTGATCTTAAACGAATTCTTGCTGCACCTAAATTGGAACCTTCATCAATTTTTAGAACTGTGTAAATTCGACCATATTGACGCATAATTTCTTCAACTTGATCGGTTGTGACAGCATCTAAACCACAACCAAATGAGTTAAGTTGTACCAACTCTAAATTTGGTACCTTTGCCACAACACGCGCAGCAGCGTACAGTCTTGAGTGATAGACCCACTGATTAACCACACGTAAATTTTCGACATCACCAAGATGACAGATACTATCTTCCGTCAAGACATGGAAACCTTCTTGGGTAATGATATTAGCAATCCCATGATTAACTTCCGGGTCAATATGGTATGGTCGACCAGATAAAACAACTGCTTTTTGATTGTCACGTTGGATTTGAGCAAAAATTTTCTCGCCACGCTTTTGTAAATCTTCTTTAAATTTGTCCATTTCGGCAAAACCATGTTGTACAGCTTTCGAAATATCTTCGTCACTGAAATCAAAATCAGAAAAACACGTTTTTAATTGATTCACGACCGAAGCAGTATCCGCCAGATTCAAATACGGATTACGATAATCGACTTTTCCCTCACGAATATCATCCATATTATTTTTAATCACATCAGAATAACTTTGAACAATCGGACAGTTGAAGTGATTATCGGCATTCGTATCTTCAACTCGTTCAAAAACAACCCCTGGATAAAAAATTATTCCAACTTGTTCTTTAATTAAGGCTGCAATATGTCCATGCACCAATTTTGCCGGATAACAAACCGTATCGCTCGGAATGGTCTCAATGCCACTTTCATAGAGTTCTTTATCTGAATTTGGAGATAAAACAACACTAAAACCCAAGTCAGTGAAAACTGTATGCCATAATGGATAATTTTCGTACATATTTAAAACTCTCGGAATACCTATAGTTCCGTTTGGCGCTTCTGCTGCTTTAAGTGAGCGATACTTAAAGAGTTTGCGATACTTGTAATCCACTAAATTTTCACGACGATCTTCTTTAGCAATTTTTTGTTGCGCTCCGCGTTCACAACGATTTCCGGTAATAAATTTTCGACCATCTGAAAATAACGTAATCGTCAATAAACAATTATTTTTACAAAGTTTACAATGCGTAAATTCTTTTTCAGATTGCAAATTATCCATCTCATTCAAGCTTAACATGTCACTATTCGTTTGATCTAAAGAGTATTCTTCACGCGCAATCAAACCCGCCCCATATGCTCCCATCAAACCTGAAATAGTTGGACGAATCACTTCACGACCACTTATCAACTCAAAAGCGCGCAAGACTGATTCATTATAAAAAGTCCCACCCTGACAAACAATCGTTTCACCTAAATCATCGGCTTGTTTTAATTTAATTACTTTATACAGCGCATTTTTAATCACAGAATATGCCAATCCAGCAGAAATATCACCTGGCGTTGCGCCCTCCTTTTGAACCTGACGGACTTTCGAATTCATAAAAACTGTACAACGTGAACCTAAATCAACTGGTGTTGCTGACTCAAGTGCTGCTTGAGCAAAATCTTCGATATTATAATTTAGACTTTTAGCAAATGTTTCAATAAATGAACCACAGCCAGATGAACAAGCTTCATTTAATTGAATCGAAGAAAGTGCACCATTTTCAATCGTCATGGCCTTCATATCTTGGCCACCAATATCAAGAATAAAATCAACTTCTGGTGCGAAATAACTTGCTGCCTTGTAATGTGCCACTGTTTCAACTTCACCAATATCGACTTTTAACGCATGTTTAATTAAATGCTCCCCATAACCAGTGACAGCAGTCTTTGCAATATAACAGTTTTTTGGAAGTTGGGCATAAATATCTTTCAATATTCTAACAGTTGTTTCCAAAGGTTGACCTTCATTATTACCATAAAATTGATACAAGAGTTGCGCCTCATCTCCAATCACAGCAACTTTTGTTGTCGTTGAGCCCGCGTCAATCCCAATAAAAATTGGACCTTCGTATGATTTAAAATCAGCTTCAACAATTGTCGCGCGTTGATGACGATCACGAAATTCTGCCAACTCCACTTCATCTTTAAAAAGCGGTGGCAATGTATCGCTCATACCTAACGATTTTTTAGGTGAGGACTGTAAGATTTCAATTAAATCATCCAGTGCAATTGCACCTTCACGCTTAATCGAGAGTGCCGCACCAAATGCGACGAAAAGTTGCGGATTTTCTGGAAAAATGACTTGATCCTCATTTAAGTCCAATGTTTCAATAAAACGTAAACGCAGCTCACTCATAAAGTACAGTGGGCCACCGAGTAAGGCAACATTACCTTTAATTTTACGCCCTGCTGCTAATCCAGCAATTGTTTGATTCACAACTGCTTGAAAAACACTCGCTGCGATATCTTCTTTCCTAGCTCCTTCGTTAAGAAGAGGTTGTACATCTGTTTTGGCGAAGACTCCACAACGTGAAGCAATCGGATAAATGGTATGCTGATTTTTGGCTAATTCATTTAAGCCAATAGAATCAGTTTTAAGTAAACTTGCCATTTGATCGATAAAAGCACCCGTTCCACCAGCACAACTCCCATTCATGCGTTGTTCTAATGAACCTTCAAAAAAGGTGATTTTAGCATCTTCACCACCAAGTTCAATTGCAACATCCGTTTCAGGAATTAAGACTTCAACTGCCTTGGTTCCAGCAATCACTTCTTGGATAAACGGCATCTCTAAAAGTTCAGAAAGACCCATTCCTCCTGAACCAGAAATCATAAAATACAACGTCGCTTGTTTCGGCAACACTTCCTTCAATGTTAATAAAACATCCAATGTTGCCTTTTTTACATCAGAAAAGTGACGTTCATAAGTTGAAAATAATAATTTGTTTTCTGGATCCAACGCCACACACTTAACTGTCGTTGAACCGACATCAATTCCTACACGAATATTCATTTTAGTTTTCATTCCTTTTTAACTAACCAACACCTTGTTGATTATCTAACATGATGTTTGATATACTATATAGTATATTCTAAGCGACATTAAATAATTTTCAATCATCAAAATATGGTCATTTGTGATATAAACAACAAATCAAAGGAAAATGTTGCCTATTAAGGAGAATTTTCATGAAAAAAACTGATATCCGTGTTATTCGGACTAAAAAAATGATTATTGAAGCTTTTTTATCGTTAGTAAACGAAAAAGGATATGAGGCTGTTACGATTCAAGACATTGCAGATAAAGCCATGATTAATCGTGCGACATTTTATGCTCATTTCAAGGATAAACCTGACTTGTATGATTACGTCATGGAATATGCGGTCTCGAATTTAAGTGGTATTTTAGATGCTAATAAACTTAACAAATCAAAATTTATCGAATTAAAATCAATTGAAAAATCGCTCACCAGTATTTTTCAGCTCATTAAAGAAGAACAAAACTTTTTCTGTATGTTAACCGAAGGGAGTTCAAGCGAAATTTTTCGTAAAAAATTATCTGATGTCCTTTCGACCATGTACGAAGAAACATTTTCAAAACTAAGAATTACCGAAAACGATATCGAGGTACCCATCAGTTTTATTATTGAATACATGACCAGTATCTTCATTGGTACTGTTCATTGGTGGGTGACCACAGACTCGGACTTTGATGCGAATCATATGGCACGACTTGTCATTAAACTTGTCGGTAACGGTCATTTAACAGTTCTCGGTATTGATATTATTCAATAGCAAAAAAACCAACAACTTTTGTATACACGTTTCTGAGCGTCTCATACAAAAATTGTTGGTTTTAATTTGCTTGTTTTTTTAAGCGCTGTTGACCTTCTAAACATAATTCAATCAATGGACAAGTTGTACATTTTGGTGACCGGGCGACACAATGATAGCGACCAAAAAGAATCATGGTGTGATGCGCTAAGACCCATTCTTCTTTTGGAATTTTCTTCATCAATTCAGTCTCAACTTCTTGCAAAGTTGCTGATTTTTTACAAATTCTAAGGCGTTTACTAATCCGCTCGACATGCGTGTCCACTGCAATTGCTGGTACGTTAAACAAGTCACCTGCAACAACATTTGCCGTTTTTTGACCTACGCCTGGTAATTTCATTAGTTCTTTAATTGTTGTCGGCACTTGTCCTTGATATGTTGTATCAATTTCCTGTGCTGTTTTCTTAATATTTTTGGCTTTAGTTTTATACAAACCAATCGTGCGAATTAAGTCCCGAATATCAGCTTCATCGGCCTGGGCTAAAGCATGCGGAGTTGAGTAAGCCTCAAACAGATTTGGCGTTGCCTTATTAACAGATGCATCTGTTGCTTGAGCACTTAACATCACAGCAACCAAGTATTGAAAAGGTGTTTCTGCTCTTAACTCGCCTTCCGCATCGGGATACATTTCCTTCATTAATTCAAGTGCTTCCAAAGTTTTCTTTTTCGATAACATTGTTAAACTCCTCTCACTGCTTATTCTGAATCAAGCCAATTATAAAGTGGGATATGCGGTAACACTTCTTCAGTCTCCTCGACTTCATTCTTTTTATTTTGACGAACTTTTTGATAGCGTTGCACATCTTGCTTAGACTTCAAGTTTTTTCTTTCCCAATCAAGTAAAATCCGATCGATATAGGTAAAGCTATAAGCCTGATTTAAGACTGCTTCTCTTAAAGCAAGCTGAATTATCTCTGGTGAATATTGATCCTCATTAAGCCATTTTTGTATTTCCTCATACTGAACTGGAGATAAAGCTCGACCAAATTCAGACTCAAATGATTTAAAAAGATCGGCAACTGTTGCTTCACTCTCTTGTGTTTTTTTCTTTTTAGCAACTTGTTCTAGATAAATACTCAACGTCTCATAAATAACATTTAAATTATACCAGTCTTCTGCTTGCCCTTCTTTATTCGTCACCGTTTCAATTTTAATAATTTTCTTCGCAATCAACGACTCAATTAACGGAAAAACTTGCTCAAGAGGGTAAGCTAAATTTTTGGCTAATTTACTCAACTCTGGAAAGGCATTTCCTTTTTGTTGATATTTCAAAAGTTGTAAATACACCAGTAATTCAGCATCCGTCATGCCAATTTTTTTATAGTAATCTAAAACTAAATTCGATAATGATGTTTGCCCTTTGGCAAGATATTGTTGTAAATCCAACATACTTATAAACCTACCTTTCATGAGGTATTACTTCTAAAAAAACGTATAAAATCACATTCAAATGAATCGATTTTATACGTCTTAACAGTCTTATTTTGTTCCGAACAGTCTATCTCCAGCGTCGCCTAGACCTGGTACGATATAGCCATCTTCATTTAATTTTTCATCTAAGCCAGCAACATAGATATCAACATCTGGATGTGCTTCTTGTAAGATTTTAATTCCTTCTGGAGCAGCAACTAAACAAACAAATTTAATGTTTGTTGCGCCACGTTTTTTAAGTAAATCAATGGCCATGATTGCAGAACCACCAGTTGCTAACATTGGATCGACAACTAATAATTGACGTTCCGCAATGTCTGCTGGTAATTTAACAAAATACTCAACTGGTTCTAACGTATCGTGATCACGATATAATCCAACGTGTCCTACTTTAGCAGCTGGAATCAATTCTAAAATTCCATCCACCATTCCTAAACCGGCACGTAAGAT
The DNA here is from genome assembly GCF_004795745.1 of Vagococcus silagei. GTDB lineage: Bacteria > Bacillota > Bacilli > Lactobacillales > Vagococcaceae > Vagococcus > Vagococcus silagei. The sequence goes on from NZ_SDGV01000018.1 coordinate 15,809, forward strand.
TGGAATAATCGCAACTTTTTTCCCAGATAATGTTTTTTGAATCGTAGGTCCCATTGGTGTTTCGATTTCAACATCTTCTAAAGGCATATCTCTTGAAACTTCATATGCCATTAAACTTGCAATCTCATCTACTACTTCTCTAAAAACCTTTGTCCCGCAGTTCTTGTCTCTAATGATTGTTAATTTGTGTTGAATTAACGGATGATCGATGACTTGAAATTTTCCCATGATATGTCTCTCCTTTAATTTTTATTCCAATCTATTGTATCCGAAAAAAGAAGGTTTGACTAGTCAAACCTTAAAGAATTTTATTTATAGAGCGGATATTTTTTAGTTAAGAAGGTTACTTTATCTTTCACTTTTGCTAACTCGTCATCATTCGCACGATTAATCAATGCTTCAGCAATTAATTTAGCAACAAGTTCAGCATCTTCTTCTTTAAACCCACGTGTTGTAATGGCTGGTGTACCGATACGGATACCACTTGTTTTAAATGGACTTAAACTTTCAAATGGAATAGTATTTTTATTTACCGTAATCTTAATAGTATCCAAAACTTTTTCAGCTTCTTTACCCGTCATCTCAAGTCCACTAACATCAATCAATAATAAATGATTGTCTGTGTCTCCACTAATTAAACGTAAACCTGGCGTTTGATTAATGACACGTGCCATAGCTTTAGCATTTTTAATAACTTGTTGTGAGTATAGTTTAAAATCTGCTTGTAACGCTTCATTGAACGCAACAGCTTTACCTGCAATCACATGTTCTAACGGTCCACCTTGAATACCTGGGAAAATATTACTATTGATTTTCTTAGCTAGCGTTTCGTCATTAGTTAAAATTAACCCACCACGAGGGCCACGAAGTGTTTTATGTGTTGTTGATGTGACAATATCTGCATAATCCATTGGGTTTTGATGTAATCCTGTTGCAACAAGACCCGCAATATGTGCCATATCAACCATAAATTTAGCACCAATACTATCAGCGATTTCTTTAAATTTCTTAAAGTCAATCTCACGAGAATAGGCACTAGCACCAGCAATAATTAAAGCAGGTTTATGTTTACGAGCTAGAATACTTACGACGTCATAGTCAATCACTTCAGTAACTGGGTCAACCCCATACGCAATAAAGTTGTATGTTTTACCACTGAAATTGACAGGAGAACCATGCGTTAAGTGACCACCAGCAGTTAAATCCATACCTAGAATGGTATCCCCTGGTTCGACTAAAGATAAATAAGCAGCTGTATTAGCTTGTGAACCTGAATGCGGTTGCACATTTGCATATTTAGCATTGAACAATTTACACGCACGATCAATAGCTAAATTCTCAACAACATCGACAAATTCACAGCCACCATAATAACGACGACTTGGATAACCTTCAGCATACTTGTTCGTCAACACGCTGCCTTGAGCTGCCATTACAGCTTCTGAAACAAAATTCTCAGAGGCAATCAATTCGATATTGTCTTCTTGACGTTTCTTTTCATTTGCAACTGCTTCCCATAACACTGGGTCTAACTTTTTATAATCCATACTCAACACTCCTCACATTATTTTTACCATTGTATCATAAAAAATAACTTAATGAGGGATAGTTTCAAAATATTGTTTGCCTGCTGCTTTTTCTAACCGATTCATATAGGCCAATTCAACATCTTGATTATCATAAGCTTCAACTAAAATTAAATCAACGTCAGCTTCGTCAAGCGCTCTTAGCCCAGCAAAAAGCTGACGCATCGCTTCATCAATTTCGCCTGTTTCCGATAACATAAAACTTGCAGAAAATTGATTTTTAAATTGATTAATCCGGATTTTGTTAGCTAGTAAACCAATTTTTTTATTTTGATATGCCTTAATCGCTTCAGCCCAGTCACCATCACGAACCATTAAAACAGGGGTATCAGGTGAGTAATGCTTATATTTCATACCAGGCGCTTTCGGTGTTTCATTTTCACCAACTAAATGCTGATCAAAGGCAACTGTACCAATCACTGCTTCAAGTTGATTTTTGGTTACTGCCCCTGGTCTTAAAATCAACGGAATACCATCTGGTTCAGATAAATCAATCACAGTTGATTCAATCCCAACTTGACTCATGCCACCATCTAAAATACCACAAATTTTACCTGCTAAATCATGATGCACGTGTTCAGCCATAGTCGGGCTTGGTTTACCTGATGAGTTCGCACTTGGACCAACTAGAACTGTTCCCGATTTTTCAATCAATTCAAGCGTTAATGGGTGATTTGGCATTCTAAAAGCTACCGTATCAAGGCCACCAGTAACAGATTTAGACAATTGACCATTCACTTTAATTTTTAAAATAATAGTTAAAGGACCAGGCCAAAAATAAGTCATTAATTTTAAGGCTTTTTCAGGAATTTCATCAACAAAAGGACGTACACCCTCCACTGAGGCAACATGGACAATTAAAGGATTGTCACTCGGACGACCTTTGGCTAAATAGACTTGCTTAACAGCCTCTTCATTGGTTGCATCTGCCCCCAATCCGTAGACTGTTTCCGTTGGAAAAGCAATCAATTGGCCTCTTTTAAGTTGTTCAGCTGCGAATGCTATTTCATTTTCAGTTAATATTTTTGTTTTCATTATTAAAACTTCTTTCTAAATCACTTTTACAATGCGGTTATTTTGATTTAAGTCTTTAATGACACTGACATTTTTATCTGGAAAGACCTCGTTAAAAATTGCGGAGACAGAGGCTCCTTGTTGGTAACCTATTTCCAGAAAAATTTTACCATTCGGTTTGAGACGGTCTTTTGCTTCAAGTGCGATTCTTTTATAAATGGCTAAACCATTATCTTCAGCAAATAAAGCCGACAATGGTTCGTACTGTTTTACACTCTCATCCATAACATCACGTTCTGATTCTGCGATATATGGTGGATTGGACACAATCACGTCAAATTGCGGCGCCGGATCAAAAGCTTGCAGGACATCGCTGTTTTTGAAGTCGACAGTCGCGTCAAGATTTCGTGCATTTGACGCGGCAACAACTAATGCCTCTTCTGAAATATCTACAGCGTTAACTTGCCAATTCGGACGCGCAAGTTTTAACGAGATGGCGATAATGCCACTACCTGTTCCAATATCAATGACCTTCGACACCTCAGTGCCACAATCTTCCAAACAAGCCATCACTAATTCTTCAGTTTCTGGTCTAGGGATCAAAGTCGCTGGCGTCACACTAAAGCGTTCGCCTAAAAATTCAGTTGAACCAATAATATACTGGGGTGGTTTATTTGCGATAACTTCATTTAAATCTGATTCAAATTGTTGCAAAATTTCTTGAGGCATCACTTCTTTAAAGTGCACCAACAAGTCAGTCTTACTCCAATTTAAACGTTCGAGTAATAAATACTCCGCGATATATTTTTCCTTACCAGACTCCTCTAAAAAAGAAGAAGCCCAATGAAGGACTTCAAAATACGTTTTGGTCTTAACCATTTAATTTATCCAATTGAGCTGTTTGGTCATACATCACCAAAGCATCAACAATTTCATCTAATTTCCCAGCTAAAATTTGATCTAATTTTTGAATTGTTAAACCAATACGGTGATCTGTCACGCGGTTTTGCGGATAATTGTAAGTACGAATTCGTTCCGAGCGATCGCCAGTACCGACAGCTGATTTACGGTTTGCATCATATTCACTTTGATTTTCTTGTAACATTTGGTCAAAGACACGTGCACGTAAAACTTTCATCGCTTTATCACGGTTTTTAAGTTGTGAACGTTCATCTTGCATCGCGACAGCAATTCCAGTTGGCAAGTGAGTCAAACGAACGGCAGATGCTGTTTTATTGACATGTTGTCCACCAGCGCCACTCGCATGATAAATATCAACACGAATATCTTTATCTTCTAATTCTAATTCAACTTCTTCAGCTTCAGGTAAAACAACCACTGTTGCAGTTGACGTATGGACACGGCCTTGCGATTCTGTTGAAGGAACACGTTGCACACGATGAGCGCCACTTTCATATTTTAATTTAGAAAAGACACTGTCGCCTTGGATCATAATCGTTACTTCTTTATAACCACCAATATCAGTAATGTTAGCGTCCATCACTTCAAATTTCCAACCTTGAGCTGTCGCGTAAGCTTGGTACATTTCAAAAAGGTCGCCCGCAAATAATGCTGCTTCATCGCCACCTGCTGCACCACGAATTTCCATAATAATGTTTTTGTCATCATTAGGGTCTTTTGGTAATAATAAAATTTTAATTGTTTCTTCTAGTTCTTCTTTTTCTTTTTTAAAGTCTGATAATTCTTCTTTAGCCATTTCTTGTAATTCATCATCAAGTTTTTCAGATAATAGCTCCTCAGTTTCAGCAATACCTTCGATAACTGCTTTATAACGACGATAAGTTTCAACCGTTTCACGCGTACCTGCTTCTTCTTTTGATAACTCCATGAAACGTTTCGTATCAGAAATTACTTCTGGGTCACTTAATAGTTCCCCTAATTCTTCATAGCGATCTTCAACCGCTTGTAATTGATCATACATCATTTAATAAATCTTCCTTTCACTCTGTTCCCTCTAGTTAGTTTCATCTAATGGTGGATTGAGGTAATGCTTACGACAAACGGGGAAATAAGATTCATTTCCGCCAATTTGAATTTGCTCGCCTGAATAAACAGGTGTACCATCTGAAACTCTTAAATTCATTGTCGCTTTTTTATGACAGAACCAACAAATTGTTTTTAGTTCTTCTAATTTATCTGCATAAAGTAATAAATATTTTGAACCTTCAAAAAGTTCATTTTTAAAATCATTTTTCAAACCAAACGCCATTACGGGAATTGATAACTCGTCAACAACACGCGCGAGTTCAAGTACATGGTGTTTTTCTAAAAATTGAGACTCATCGACTAAAACACAATACGGTTTTTTAGGAATATCTGCAATTATTTTGTAAATATCCGTTTCACTAAAAATTGGTGTCGCTTCACGGCGGAGACCAATCCGACTTGAAACAACCCCAATATCATCGCGAGTATCGATACCGCTTGTTAAGATGACTACTGACTTATTTTGTTCTTCATAGTTATGAGCGACTTTTAAAATTTCAATCGTTTTTCCACTATTCATTGCGCCGTACTTAAAAAATAATTGGGCCATTTCACATTACTCCTCTATATTCTTCTATGATAGTATACTTTAATTATCAAAAAAAATCATCCTGTTACTTCCGTAAATTTCATATTAAGCCTAATTTTTCTAAAATATTCTGTTTTTACTTTACTTTTCAATCCTTCATACGATATTATAGTTTTGCTTATTTTTAATAAGTAAAATAAAACTAAGGTGGAGTCATTATGTCAAAAACACTTGTAATAAAAGCACACCCATTAACAAAAGAACAGTCTAAATCAGTAGCTGTTTTAGATACATTTTTAAATGAATATAAAAGTCTGAATTCAGAAGAAGAGATTCAACTTGTTGATTTATATAGTGATTTTACTCCTGAAATCGATGCAGAGATGATGTCAGGCTGGCAAAAACTTGCATCAGGAACTGAATTATCTGACGTAGAAGCCAAAAAAGTAAATCGATTTTCAGAATTAACAGCACAATTTTTAGCAGCCGATAAAATCATTATTGCCAATCCATTATGGAACTTACAAGTACCAACACGTTTGAAAGCATGGATTGACACAATTAATGTCGCTGGAAAAACATTTGCCTATACAGAAGAAGGACCAAAAGGATTGACTAGTGGTAAAAAACTAATGCACATCCAATCAAATGGAGGCACATACGGCGGACAAGATCCAGCAGCCCAATACATCAAAATGGTCTTCAACTTTATCGGCGTCGAAAACGTTCAACACCTAGCAGTCGAAGGCATCGACTACAACCCAGACCAAAAAGAAACAATCCTAAAAGAAGCACATAGTAAAGCAAAAGAATTAGCAAGAGAATTTTAAAAAAAGGTGATTTTTGGAGCGCTTTGAGGTGAGTCGCAAGACGAGCTTGCGAATAAATTGGTTTTTAATTTAATCGCAAGATTGGCTTGTGACCGAACCTCAGCGCCAAAAATCCCGATAGCCAGGTGATTTTCTGTGCGCTTTGGAGCGACCAATAAGGCGAGCATGGAAAAAAACTGATTTTTAGTTTATTTCCATGATTGACTTATTGCCGAGCTCCAGCACAGAAAATCCCGTCTATCTCAAATGATACAGTAGGCACTTTGAGCTAAGCAGTAAGACAATCCTGATAATTTGACGCTTTTTGTCAAAATATATCGTAAAAAAAGAACAAAATCCAAAAAGATTTTGTTCTTTTATTTTTTATTAATTTATCTTTATTCTTTCTTTTCCATTGTCTCTGATGTCGTTTCAAGTTTAGGCGGTTCCACAACCGCCACAGGTTCCTCTTCATATAATCCAGAGACCTCTTTATACCATTCAAACAAATGGGTAATAATAACTTTCATTGCAGCATATCCAGGAATACCCAAGATCACACCGACAACACCAAACAATTTACCTGCTGTTAATAACACAAAAATAATTGTGATCGGATGCATCTTCATTTGACTACCTAAAACTAACGGCGACACAAAGCGACCTTCAATCGTTTGCTCTAAAATGAAGACTATAATAACAGCAATTAACATTTTAGGACCACTAACCATTGCTAAAATAACCGCTGGAATGGTTGCTAATGCAGAACCAATATAAGGAATCAAGTTTAAGAAACCAGCAAGAATTCCCAAGGTCACACTATAATCCAAACCAATCACAGAGAAACCAATGATAAACATAATTGCTACTGCCACCGCAACGTTCACTTGTCCACGAACGTATGATGATAACTGTTTGTTAATATCTGCTAAAACAGTTACCGTTGGTTTTCTCATTTTGGTCGGTAAAAATTGAGTCATGTATGGTACTAATTCTTTGCCATCTTTTAATAAATAAAAAAGAATAAACGGAACCGTTACGACAGTTAACACAACACTCGCAACTGCACCAACAAAGCTACCAATACCTTTAAATGCATTCTTCGATAAACTTTTAGTCAATGAACTAATTGATGCAAAGAACTCATTCAAGCTTTTCTCTAAAGGCTCACCAATTTTATCAAAAATTGGTAAATTCAAAACATCTGAAATTTTAGCTTCAATAATTCTCCAATAGGTTGGCCAATTATTCAGGAAACTTTTCGTTTGATATTCAATTTTAGGGACAAGAATAACAACGCCCCAAGTCAAGAGTCCAATAATCGCAACAAACAAAATGGTAATACCCCAAACACGTTTAATCCCATATTTCTCCATTAAATTCACAATTGGGTTAAAAATGTAATACATTAATCCAGAAATAATGATTGGTAAACCGACAATTCCAACAAATTGCACAATCGGTTGGAAAAGATAGGATACTTTTGTAAACAGTAACACAATTAAAAGTACCAATAAAAGAATTAATAAAGATGACACCACTTGATTATTAATCATCAAATGGTTTAACCACGCCGCTCGTTTTTTATTTTTTACTTTATTATTCATAATATGCCTCCTTACTGATATTTAATCAGGGTGCCAGCTTTAATTGTGGGCACTTCATAAGGTTCCACATAAAGAGCATTCACTAACCTGTCTTCAGTTGGAATTGGACCAAAGACAACTGAAACGTGTCCCATCTCGTCCAAGAATTTATTCGTCACTTCGCCCACTTTTTTGATAGAATAATTTTGGTCATCAAATGAAATTGTTTGACCTTCTTTTAGATTAAATGAGCGTGCACCAGAAAATTTTTGGATGACACAATGTTTTCCAAGGCCTTCAGTCACTGACTCATCAAATAATATAATTAATGATTCTTCATTGTTTAATGCTTCTGATCCAATTTCTTTTACTACTGATTCAATCATGATAAATCTCCTTTAAAAATTTAGTATATTTCTCATTATAGCACAACTTTACCAAAGTCCTTCATCACAACATATGATAACTAGAATAATTATTTAAATCGCCATGATTATTTTCACAATAATCAATCGCTCCTTTTTATTTTCAAGATGGGATATGCTATACTTCTGATGAAATAACTATTTGAAAGGGTGAACCAATTGTTAGAAAAAATAACTTTAGGTACATATACAAGACGAGAGAGTAAAGGTATTTACGAAATATATTTAAATACTGAAACAAAAGAACTCCAAAATTTATCCTTACGAATCGACGAACAAAATCCGACTTATCTTGATACACTTGATAATCGCTTTTTATATAGTGTGACACAGCAAGGCTCTGAAGGTGGTGTAGCAAGTTACAAAATAAATGAAGATCAATCTTTAACATTTATCAATCGTGTAACGGAAGCGGGTGCTCCTCCTTGTTACGTGGCGGTTGACACAAAACGTCAACTAGTTTTTGCAGCCAACTATCATCAAGGCATTCTTTATGTTTATAAGATTTCCGCAGATGGATCTATCAAACAAACTGATAAAATTCAGCATCAAAATGCTGGGCCACATGAAAATCAAGACGGACCTCACGCTCATTATCTTGATTTAACACCCGATAATCGCGTTGTTGCATGTAATTTAGGAAATGACACTGTCTACACATATGATGTTTCAAATGACGGTCAATTAACCCAAGTTGCCGAATTTAAAACAGCTCCCGGAGCCGGTCCAAGACATATTGCCTTTCACCCTAACCTAACAACAGCCTATCTTTTTGCTGAGTTATCAAGTGAAATTATTGTCTTGAACTACGCAAAGGAAACAGGAACATTTACAGCAATTCAATCAATCAAAACAATTCCTGCAACGCATACTGAATTTAATAGTGGTGCGGCGATTCGCGTGAGTAAAGATGGACGTTTTGTTTATGCTTCAAATCGAGGCCACAATTCCATTATCAGCTATACGGTGTCAGAAGAAGATCAAACATTGACACACCTCCAACAATTATCGGTTGAAGGTGATTTCCCAAGAGATTTCAATTTGAACCTAGAAGAAACTTTTGTTGTTGTTGCAAATCAGAATTCTGACAATCTAACTTTATTCTCAAGAGACACAATATCAGGTTTACTAACATTACAACAAAAAGACATATACGCTCCAGAAGTCGTCTGCGTAAAATTCAATATCAAGTAAAGAGGCGAAAACAATGACTTTTAATCAAGAAATAAAAACCACGTTAACAAACACATTAAACGAAGTAATTGAAAAAGCACATTTAAAAGAGCATGATATTTTTGTTTTGGGTTGTAGCTCAAGTGAAGTCATGGGTGCCACTATAGGTGAAGGAACCAATCAGGAAATGGGCGAGCTAATTGTCGCAACTTGTCTTGACGTTTTAACGCCACTTCAAATTCATCTTGCTGTTCAAGGGTGCGAACACATTAATCGTGCCTTAACGATTGAACGAAAAATAGCTGAGACACTTTCCTTCGAACAAGTCACCGTTAAACCGGTCATCACAGCAGGCGGTGCAGCCGCAACAGCCGCTTATAAATTAATGGAGGATCCTGTTGAATTAGAACATATTGTCGCTAAAGGTGGCTTGGATATCGGAGATACCAGTATTGGCATGCATATCAAGCATGTTCAAATTCCAATCAAACTTTCAAATCGTACACTAGGCAGTGCGCATCTTTCAGCCCTTGGTACACGTCCAAAACTGGTTGGTGGTCCTCGAGCCAACTATCAATTTTAATCAAAAAACCGTTTCTCCTAAAAACAGAAACGGTTTTTTTGATTAATTATGCCAAAATAGGTTCACAGCTTAAAAAATATTTTCCTACCAAATTTGCTTAATCCTTTCAATCAACTCGTCATAAACACTCGCTGTTAAATGACTCCCTTTCACGGCAAAACACGGTCGCAAATACTCCTCACCAAGTGTAGTAAAAGGAACACCTTTAGGTAAAGCTTTTTTTGAAATGATACTCGTACCTAATCCTTCAGCTAAGAGTCTCACAATAACTTCATTATTTTTGATAAGCATGCGTTTAGGGTTCAAATTATGATCTGTTAAAAAATAATCCATATAGTGATAAACGCCTGATGTTTCCTCACGACTTAACCAAACATCTGAATCAATTGGACCTGCAATTACTAATTCATCTTTTAGTAATTCAATCCGCTCTGACGTTCCTGTAACTAATGGTTTTTCAATAAAGCCTAAGTGATAATTGTGTTTTTCAACACCTTCTAAGACTTCTTCCGAATTCAACATTTCAACTTCAAAGCTTAGCATGGGGAATTCAGCAATCATCACATTCAAAATTGTTGGTAGATAATAAACGGCAAAAGTATGAGACGCACCAATGCGACAAGGTAAAATATTACCTGTTTGACCACGCACCAAGTGAAGCGTCTCTTCCCAGTCATCAGCTAAATTTAAGACACGACCGTATAATACTTCGGCAGTTTTTGTTGGTGTCATCTCTTGCTTACCGGTTCGAACAAAAAGCACACAATCCAACTCTTCTTCCAACTGTTTGAGTTGATTAGACACAGCAGGCTGAGAAATATACAGCTTTTCAGCAGCTAAAGAAAAATTACGTAATTCATAACACATCCGAAATGTTTTTAACCATTTAAACATTCTTCATCGCCTCTAACTATAACTTTTTCTTATAGTATATATTCTAACTATTTATTTTTCAAATGTAATCTAATGAGCTATACTTAGTTTATTCTATTTTAGGAAGTGTTAGTGTGAAAATTATCGTTAGAGAAATTTTACCAGGATTAATTTTATCATTCTTGGTAGCAGTTGTTAGCAAAATTATTGCCATTTGGTTACCTTCAATCGGCGCCGCGACTATCGCGATTTTATTAGGTATTCTACTAGGCAACACTTTTTGTCAAAGTTCCATCTTAAATAAAGGAACAAAATTTTCAGAAAGTCATTTATTAGAATGGTCAATCGTTCTTTTAGGATTCACTGTAACTTTTCAAACCATCTCAAAAATGGGAATTAATGGTTTCTTATTCATTGTCTTACAAATGACAACCACAATCATTGGTGTCTATTTTATTGGACAAAAGATGGCCTTTTCTAAAACAACTTCATTATTAATGGCCGGCGGTAATGCCGTCTGTGGCTCTTCTGCGATTGCAGCGATTGCACCTGAGATTCGTGCCAATGATGAAGAAAAAGGGCAAATTATTACCTTAGTCAACTTACTTGGTACCATCCTGATGTTGACACTCCCGTTCCTAGCAACCTTCTTGTATCCCGAACAAGCACTTACACAAAGTGCGATGATTGGTGGAACACTCCAATCCGTTGGACAAGTTGTAGCAAGTGCCAGTATGGTGAGTGGAGAAGTCGTCAAATGGTCAACACTTTTCAAAATTATGCGAATCATGATGATTGTTGTCGTTGTATTTGCTTTTGGAAAATTTGCAGATAAAAAAATCCCTCAATCAGAAGAAACTGTTTTCCATGGTCATGAGACTAAAAAGATAAAATTACCACTTCCATGGTATATTATTGGTTTCTTAATCAGTTGTTTAATCAACAGTTTCATCACTTTGATGCCGCAAATTGCAGAATATGCTCATTTGATTAGTACATGGTTTGAAATCACAGCCCTAGCCGCAATCGGACTAAGACTAAACTTCAAACGCTTCTTCGCCGAAGGTCTCCGCTTCCTAGTCTACGCCATCCTAGTCGGCGTCCTACAAGTGGTATTAGTAGTACTGTGGATATTCGTATTTAAAATCTAGGTGGTGACGCAGGCGCTTTGAGCTGAGCAGTAAGGTGAGCATGATAATTTGGCGGTTTGTGTCAAAATATCAGGATTGGCTTAGTGTCGAATCCCAGCTCACAAAACCCCATCATAATATGAAAAAAGAAGACCTCACAGTCTTCTTTTTTCATATTTATCTCACTTCAGCACCCAAGCAATTCTTAAAATGTCCCAATGCCCATTTATGTCCTACTAGATCAAAACTTTGGACGGCCTTTTCATGAACCACAATTTCATAACCTAAATTATAGGCATCAATTGCTGTATGTAAAACACAAATATCAGTACACACACCAGTTAAATGAATTTTATAAATCTTACGCTCACGCAAACGGACATCTAAATCCGTCCCACTAAATGCAGAATAATGACGTTTATCAATCCAATACACATTGTCACGCGATTGTGACGCCTCATAAACAGTCTTAAGTGAGCCATATAATTCGCGACCCATGCTACCGTTTAAGTTATGTGGTGGAAACAATTTATTCTCCGGATGATATTGATCCGTAGCATCATGACCATCAATTGCAAACACCACAAAATCATCATTTTCAATAAACTCTTTTGTTAATTGAACCAGATCATCTTCGATACTTTGACCCTCAGTCCCTGTTGTTAATTTCCCATCCGTTGCAACAAAATCATATGTATAGTCAATTGAAATTAGGGCTTCCACAGCAATGTCCTCCTATAATTTTTCTAAAAGTTTAATCACAAGATTGGCCGATTGTTTACCTGCTGCTTCGATAAATTCGTCAAAGTTAACACTGGCTTCCTCATCACCTACATCACTAATCGCACGGATCACTAAGAACGGACGTTCAAAACGATAAGCAACGTGCGCTATCGCAGCCCCTTCCATCTCGTTAGCAAGCACATCCTTAAAATGCCCCTTTATTTCAGCAATCTGTTCTTGACTATGGACAAAAGTATCACCTGATACGATTAGACCACGATGGCTAGTCATGCCAGCTTCACGCGCGACACTTGCTGTTAATTGCGCTAATGTTTCGTCAGCTTCATAATAAAGCGGCATTTGTGCCATTTGACCGTATGCATAACCAAAGGCTGTCACATCTGCATCTGAATATGCTAAGCGGTCTGAAATCACTAAGTCGCCAATTTTTAACCCTTCACCAATACCACCAGCAGAACCTGTATTAATCACAATATCAACATCATAATGGCTGATTAATAAAGTTGTTGTCACAGCAGCCAAAACTTTTCCAATCCCAGACTGAGTGACAACTACTTCACGATTCCCAATCTTACCACTATAAAAACTAGCTCCTGCTTCTTGCCATTCTTTTAAATCAGTAATCTTCTCTTTTAATAAGACTACTTCTTGCGCCATTGCGCCAATAATTCCAACTTTCATCTACATTCCCCTTTTATAAATTCAAGACAGCATACGCCATAATTGCAAGTAAAATTGCAACGACAATAATCGCTGTGTTTAACCATTTATTTCTTTTTTTAGTTTTTTGAAATTCTTTCACACGACTTCGCGTTAAAATTTGATCTTGTGAAGTAGTGTCGTGTTCCTCTTTTTTAACTTTTTCTTTTCTAATCATTATTTTTGTCCCTCTATTCTCTGCTGCCAGTATAGCATTGCATAAATTGTTTTTGCATCACAAATTTCACCTGTCGCCATTTTTTCTTCTGCTTCAGAAAAACTAAGTTCCACAATTTCTAAAAACTCATCATCATCTTGTGGTAAGGGATTATCAACTTGGTGAAAATCTTTTGCTTCATACAAATATAATTTTTCATTTGAAATACCAGGAGACGTAATAAAAGAAGTGATCAAATTCATCTCTTGACTTTGGTAGCCAGTTTCTTCTTCAAATTCTCGTTCGGCTACTTTTTGATAATCCTCTTCACCCTCTTCAATCTTACCAGCCGGAATCTCTAAAATCGATTTTTCAAGTGCTTTTCTAAATTGACGCACCAAAACAATTTTTTCTTCTTTTGTAACAGCAAAGATACCAACTGCTCCGCGATGAAAAACTAATTCACGAAACGCTTCTCGACCATCTGGCAATTCAACTTTATCGCGGACTAAATGAACAACCGCTCCATCATATATTACGTCACGTGAAATTGTTTTTTCTTCAAATTTTTCTGTCATTTTTATGCTCCTTTTGCGACCCATATGTTAAGATAATAATACAGTGAATAGTTTAGCTTTTCAATAATATTAACGACTTATAAAGAAATCAACCTTTCGACTGATATCGTACTCAGCGAATTATGGTAATATTATTTCGTAGAGTTAATTCAAACATTCATGATATAGGAGTGAAACTATGACAAATAATAAAAAAATAAAATTAAAACGAGTTTCAAAATGGATCATTGCCATCTGTACGATTCTTTTAGGTTTGATTTTCGTTTCAGCTGATGATTTTTTCGTTGGTATCGCTGGTATTGCCCTTGGCATTGCAATCGTGACAGGTGTTTTTGTACTTCTCTCACGATCTGATCAAAGAGAGATTGCTGATTCAGGTTTGCCACAGCTGACAGCTGAAAAAGAAGATCACTACTATCAACTTGGCATGGATAAAGAAGAAGTTGTTTTCTTCCGTAAAACAATGGCTGATGCCAAAAACCAAATTGTTAAACTTGAACATAATATGAAAGCTACTTCAAAACTTAAATCAATTGATTTAAGACTACAAACAGTCACTGCTGCTAAAGCAATGTTTAAAGAATTAGTTCAAGATCCAAAAAAATTACATTTAGCTGACCAATTTCTTTATAGTCATCTGCCAAATATCACTGATTTAAGTACTAAATACTTAGAAATTAATCAACATGATATTAAATCAAAACAGACTTACCAAGCTTTAGAACAATGTGCTTTAGCAATTGAACAAGTTTCTAATCTCCTTGTTAATGATTACAACAAATTTGTTCAAGAAGACCTAGAAGACTTAGAAGTTGAAATTTCACTTGCTGAACAAAATGCACGTTTACAAAAATCAAGTCAACCTAAAGGAGAAGAGTAAATGAACGATGAATTAAATCCATTAGATAGCAATCCAAAACCTATTGAACCCATCGCTGAGAACAGTACTTTAGATGATCTATTAAGCAATCCGTTCGACATGCCTGACTTACCAAACGCAACTGTGGTCAATGATATATCAGCAACTCCGGCGGCTGATATGCCTAAAATGCTTGATAAATTACCAGAAGAACGGCAACAACAGGCCCACGCTTTAGCTGATAAAATTGATGTCAATGATAGTCAATCTGTTTTAAGCTATGGTGCCAATGCCCAACAAAAATTAAGTGAATTTTCTCATTCAATGTTAAACCAAGTACAAGCGCAAGATGTTGGTCCGATGGGAGATGCCTTAACAAACTTAATGTATCGCTTGAACGAAGCAAATCCTAGTGAACTAGCGGCCCAAGAATCAAATATCTTTAAACGCATGTTTGGTAAAGTAAAACAATCAATCTATGAAATTACAGCTAAGTACCAAAAAATTGGTGCTGAAATTGATAAAATTGCCGTCCGTCTAGATAAAGAAAAAGATGGTTTGCTAAAAGATAACGTCATGTTAGAAGAACTCTACCATCAAAATAAAGACTACTTTGATGCATTAAATGTCTATATTGCAGCTGGTGAAATTAAAATTGAAGAATTACAAACACAAACGATTCCTGAAGCGATTAAAAAAGCTCAAGAATCGGGCGACCAAATGGACGCTCAAACTGTAAATGATTTAAATCAATTTGTCGATCGTCTTGAAAAACGAACACATGATTTAAAATTAGCACGTCAAATCACCATTCAACAAGCGCCACAAATTCGTTTGATTCAAAATACAAACCAAGCCTTGGCTGAAAAAATTCAAACATCAATCAATACTGCCATTCCATTATGGAAAAACCAAGTAGCGATTGCATTAACATTATTACGTCAAAAAGACGCTGTAACGGCGCAACGTCAAGTTTCTGAAACAACGAATGATCTACTTGCGAAAAACTCTGAAATGCTGAAAATTTCAGCGATTGAAACCGCCCGTGAGAATGAACGTGGTGTTGTCGATGTTGAAACACTTCAAAAAACACAAAATGATTTAATCGAAACCATTCAAGAAACACTACAAATTCAAAAAGAAGGTAAAGAAAAACGCCGCAATGCTGAATTAGAGTTGGTGTCAATGGAAGACGAATTAAAACAAAAACTTTTAGAATTAACCCAACAATAAACACTTTGAGGATGACTCGCCAACAAACGCGTGTCATCCTCTTATTTTTTATCTTGTTCCCACAAAGGTAACTTAATTAATTCAAAAGTTTTAGGTGCTAAATTGGTAACGGTAATGCCCAACAAACGAATCCCCTTATCTTTCAGTTCTTCGAAGCTAAACCATAATTCGTGTGCATGAAAAAGTAAGTCCTCACTCGCATCAACATAGTCAGGCAAAGTAATCCGTTTGGTGAAGGTTTCATAATCTTTATCACGAACTTTTAAAACGACAGTCATACCATGTAATTGATTTTTATTTAACGAACGTGAGACACTTTGGGCGAGGCTTCTCAGCTCAACTTTTACTTCCTCTGTCGAATAAAGAGGTTTGCCGTAAGTATTCTCTCTCCCTACTGATTTCGGTTCACGCTCAACTTTTACAGGTGCATTATGAATGCCTCTGACTTTACGATATAAAGAATAACCCATTTTGCCAAATTCACGGATTAGTTCCATCTCATTTTTTTCAGCCAAATCTTTACCCGTATAGATTCCTAGTTCATGCATGCGTGGTACAGTTTTTTTACCAACACCATGAAATTTCTCAATTGGAAGATCCTCTAAAAAACCAGGTGCTTCACCAGGTAGGATTGTCGTTAAGCCACTTGGTTTTTGATAATCTGAGGCTAACTTAGCTAAAAATTTATTATAACTAACCCCTGCTGAACAAGTTAAATGCAACTCCTGCCAAATATCAAGTTGAATCATGCGGGCAACACGAATCGCACTTTTGGCACCAATTTTATTTTCAGTAACATCTAGATAGGCTTCATCTAAAGCAAGTGGTTCAATGATATCCGTATAACGATGGAATATCGCATGAATTTGTTTTGAGATGTCAGCATAGTGTTCTCTTCTACCTGAGACAAAATTAGCATTGGGACACCTTTCATAAGCTTCACGCGCACTCATTGCCGAATGAATACCAAATTTACGGGCTTCATAATTGGCAGTTGTTACCACGCCACGTCCACCCGTATCATGTGGATGTTTTGCAATAACTAATGGATGACCTTTAAGTTCAGGATGATCACGTTCTTCAACAGATGCATAAAAAGCATCCATATCAATATGAATGATTTTTCTCGAGGTATCGTTTTTTAGAGGAAATACCAAATCTTGTGTCATACGAACTATCCTTTCTATACGAACATCTGTACCCCTACTATATCAAAAAAGACAAAAAAAAACCACCAAAGCCGTCGCTCTAGTGGAAATGAAGGTTGTTTCTACTTTCTCTCGATAGGAGTTAAGTATAAAAAACCAATTCGGGATAATTGGTATGCCCGTATTATACAGTAGGATTCTTAAATTCATTGGGTTTTATCGTATCAAAACGATAAAAAAAGAATGAGAATCATCTCATTCTTAAAAGTTTGTCCATTCGCCATCTTCTTCAACAACAGCTTCTGCTTCTTCATCTTTTAAATAACGACCTTTAGATAAATCTTCATAGAAAGCAGCTTTTGTTGCAGCTTGATATGGAATTAGATAAATATAAAGTAAACCTAATGTAAATGGTGCTAAAATATGCCAACCAATAAAAGTTAGGTCCAGCCAAAATAGACGACCTTTATGTCCATTCATCAGTTCACGACTTTCAGTAATGAAAGATGTCACACCCATACTTTTTGTATCTTCATGTGTCGATAAATCTTTATAAATAAAGTTCGATTGTGAATATGAATAAGTCTTCACTATTCCGGGAATAAGAAATAGCATTGACCATAATCCAATGAAGATATTCATTACTAAGTTAATTAAGAAAACAGGTACGAAATCATTTCCATTAAATAAACGGAATGCATCTTTGACTTCTAATGGTCCTTTGTCTTCACGACGAATCACATCTAAGAATGTAAATGAAATCCCAATCGTAATAATTGACCAAACCACACTAATGATTGGCGACACAATGTAGCTAAAAGTTGGGCTAAATCCATCATACCCAGCAGCATAAGCATCATCAAAATATTCACCGCCACCATTTTCATACATAAAATATCCAAAAGCTCCTAAAACTATAAACATTAAGATTACACCTAATGTTGCTAAAACGGATATTAAGACAGGAACTAAACTCAATTTGATGGCTTCGCCCCATCGACCTGCTAACGAATCTTTAGCAGTTCTTTTTAGTTCGCTTGACGTTTTATACATAAAGCACTCCTCCTTTTTTAGTTATTTTAGCACTATTATAAGCGGATTTCTAGTTTTTTCAGAAAATTATACATCTAAAATAGTATTTGTGTTCAATAACACTAATTTTGTTTGCACAACATCTTGCTTTGTTGCATTTTGTAAAGCGATTTTGTATAAATTTAATTGGCCTAAATAACGCTGTTTGATCACCGATAGGTTTGCCTCATCATTTGGATCTTTCACAAAATCAGTTTTAAAATCATACAAAACCAAACCTTGATCTGTCTCAAAATATCCATCAATAATCCCATGAACCAGTAATTGATCATCAGATTTTTCTGGATAATCTTTAAATATTTCACTCGCATGCATTAAGAGCGAAAAGGGTTGTTCTCGTTTCAAGCTTGAGGCATGCATTACAAGATCTTGACCAAAATCAGATTCGATAAATTGAACCAACTGATCAATCGAAACACGCGCTGCAACTTTTTCTTCAATCAGCCCTTTAGTCACTAATTCATCTCGAAGCGAGATAAAATCAGCTGCTGTTGGTGTCTTATCAAAAGAAATCAGCTGCATCATTAAATGTGTGGCACTCCCAATTTCAGTTGGTAGAACGCCGGTTTTCCCTGTCATGAATTTAGGTGTTGCGAATTCTTCTTCAACATATCGATAACCACTTGTTCGAACCTGTTTTGTTAAATCTAACCACTCTAACTTTTGTGTATCAGGGTCTTCAAACATCCGTTTAATTTCTGAAACTGATTGATAACTCGTTGTTTTAGTTGCTTGATCATATGGATATTCAAAACTTAAAACATCCGTCACTTCCTTTAGCAAAGCAACATTCGGATCAAGAGATACTTTTATTTCTGACATAGTTTGAGGGCTTTCGGCTTCAAACGCATCCATCGCTAAGACAGCTGCTTCATCAAAGAAGTTTAATGAAATTGGCGCCTGCCACTTTTCCAGACTCAAGATCGGATCAACTTCAATCTCAGGAAAGGCTTTTTGAATGTCTGGCACGCGCATCAAAGTCATCCCAATCCAACCCATTAAACTTTGGTGGCTCAATTTCGTTGCAACAGGTAACTCTGTTTTAGAACTGGTTAAATTTGTTTGCCACTTTTCAAATGCTTTCGCACGACTCTTATACGAGCCCACTAAAAACAGTTTTTGCTCAGCACGCGTAAAGGCGACGTAAAGTTTTCGCATTTCTTCGGCTAACATTTTTTTACGTTTAGCTTCACGAATAATAATGAAGGGCAACGTTTCCGACTTCACGCGTGTTTCTTCATCCAAGTATTTGATTCCTGCACCTAAACTCTCATCAAAAATATAAGGATTGGTGCGAATATCTTGTAAGTTAAATTGTTTCGCTAAATCAAGGACGAATACAACCGGAAACTCTAGTCCCTTACTAGCATGAATTGTCATCACACGCACTGCGTTTTCCACGACCTCGCTAACAGGTTCCGCTAAGTCCTTATCTTTGGCTTGCATCTTTTCAATCAGACGGACAAATTGGAATAAACCTTTAAAACTCATTTCTTCATACGCTTCAGCTCGTTCATACAGAGCATGTAAATTTGCTTGTCGTTGTTTACCTGATGGCATCCCACTAACGTAATCAAGTAAGTCAGTTTCTTCATAAATTGTCCAAATCAAACGCACTAACTCCTCACGACGAGCTAGCTCACGCCAACGATTAAATTGCGTGTAAAAGTTTTTTACTTTTTCAAAACAAGCATCAACCTGTGTCTCTTTAGTCACAAACGCTTCAAGTGCATCATAATAATAATCTTGTGGCGCAAATTCACGAATTCGGACTAAATCATTCTCTTTTAGACCGACAATTGGCGAGCGTAAAACTGATACCAACGGGATATCTTGATACGGATTATCAATCACCTGAAGTAACGCCACCATAATCCGAATTTCCGTTGCTTGAAAATAATTTTGCGTGTCATTAATTGCTAGCGGGATATCCAACTCCTTAAAGACATCTAAAATAACCAGATTATTCTTTTTCGTTGGTGTAAGTAAAACGATATCCGAATACTGAATCGCACGATTTTGACCTGATTTCTTGTCATAAAGCGGAAATTCCTTCGCAACCAGTTCTTTAATTTTTTTACCAACTAATAGTAATTCACCTTGAGTTTTATCGTCAATAACAAAGTCGATATTCTCATCATATTCCGCTTCGCCTTGATCATCAGTCTGACTTTCATAAATCATAATTTCAGTTTGATGTTCCGCACTTTCAGGATAATCTTGGTAGCCAGCTACCAACTGCGCACTTTCATCATAAGCAATTTGGCCTAGTTTCTCGTCCATTAATTGTTCAAAGACTAAATTGGTAAAGTCCAATACTGTTTGTCTTGAACGGAAATTTTCCGCTAAAATAATTCGACGTCCATCATCTTCCGTTTTGTATTGTTCATATTTTTCAATGAACAAAGTCGGATCAGCCAAACGGAACGCATAAATTGATTGCTTCACATCGCCAACCATGAACAAATTACCTTCATTTGTTGCTGGCTGACGTAGCCAGTATAAAATATTTTCTTGCAGGCGATTGATATCTTGATACTCATCGACTAATACTTCACTAAATTTGCCTCGATAATAATCAGAAGCAATTGAAGCCTCCCATTCACCTGCTGTAAATCGTCTCAAGATGTTTAATGTTAGGTGTTCTAAATCATTAAAATCAACAACATTTTTCTTTTCTTTTTCAGCACGAAAAGCAACTAAAAATTGTTTGGTAACTATGACCATTTCTTCCATCAACGGATAAGAGTCATCCATTAATTGAATCATTTCATCCGGTGATAAACTAAAATGGGTTTTTGCAAATTTAGTTAATTGTTTCTTCACACTATCTCGGACTGCTTTGACGTCCTCATAAATTTCCATTATGTCTTCAGTACTATTTTTTTTCGTTGGTCCTTTAATACGGTCGAATTGAAAACCGTGTAATGCTTGATAAAAAGCATCTAGTTCATCCACTTCTAGTAAACGGACTAACTCTCTTAATAATGCAACTTCATTTTGTAAAATTGGCACCGTCTTTTCAAAATCAGGCTCACCTTCAATTAAAGACAATTGAGCCGCTAAACTATCAGTCATCTGATACAAAGAACCTAATAAATCAGGTTTGAAATAATGTTGATAAAGCTCTAAATCACTCAATGTTTTACCTTCGACAGCATACATCTCACTTAACGAATCTAACCAAACCAATGGCTCTGGATTAGCCATTGCAAATTGATGGAGTGAAAAAATCAAATAAGTTAAGCCATTATCATTGCGATCATTCGAAAAATTTTCCGCTAAGCGGTAGAAAGATTCTTGTCTCTCAGCAAATAAGTCTTCGCGTAGTTTATCCCAAACGTCTTCCTTAAGTAACAGATTTTCAGTCTCGTCTGTTAACAAACGAAAAACAGGGTCAATATCAATTAAATAGTAATACTTGCGAATCACTTGTAAACAAAAGGCGTGCAGCGTGCTGATATGTGCCGTTGGTAGCAAACTCAATTGACGCACAAAATGTTGCATTTCTCCTTGTGTCAAATCATCTTCGTTGATTGTTTTTTGAACGGCCACTTGAATCCTTTGCTTCATTTCTTTGGCAGCTGCTTCGGTATAAGTCACAATTAGCAACTCATCGACATTCACACCTGCTTTAATTTTTTGAATGACACGTTCGACCAGCACGGTTGTCTTACCAGAGCCGGCAGAGGCTGAAATTAAGATATTCGTGCCTTCATCGCAAACTGCTTGCCACTGTTTATCAGTAAAATGGCTATCTTTAGGCTTTGTTAGCTGGACCATGGTCATCCTCCTCACTTTGTTTTTCACCTATTACTTCTTCTTTTGTTACTTTATTTAATCGATGGTATTGATTATCCTTTAACATGACATCAAATTGACAAACGCTACGATAAGGACAATAGGTACACGCCACACGTTGTTGGTCCTTATAAGCCGGATTTAATTTGGTTGAACCACTAAAGATAGCTTCACCAGCTTCTCTAAATTTATTTTCATTATCTTTTAGAAGCCAATCAAGTTCCTCATTAGAATAATAATTAGTTGAACGTATAGCCTCTGATTTCAATTTTTTATATGGATAAACAAGCGAAGAGTCACCTGGTTCCACACTACGATCTAATTGTGTCACCATTGATTCGTCATCAACTAGTAATCCATCTAGTCGAAATTCTTTCAGCATCTCGTCTGCCAAGACTTCTTCATCTTTAGCAGTCACACCTGTTAAAACAGGGTTTTGAACATGTAGATAAAAAGCCCCTGCCGCTTTGGCATCTGCATTTTTAACTAGTTTTTCAGCATTACGTAAGGCCACATTCAAATAAGTGATCATTTGTAAGGCAAGACCGTAATAGGCATCGACAAAATTAAACTGATGCTTACTAGATTTATAATCGATTACTGATAAATAATCATCTTGACCAACTTTCATCGCATCTATGCGGTCAATTTTTCCGCGCACTTTTAATTTTTTCTGATTTTGTAAATCAAAATTAAAACCAGCAATGCCGATTTTTTCCCAAGCTTCACCGAATAACAATTCCGTTTGAATGGTCGTCATCCCACTACGCTCACTTTGACGTCGTAACGACCAACTCACACGGTGAATTGTTTTCTCCAATTGATACTTAATATAAGCCATACGCGCACTAGTATCTAAAATGCTAAATCGATGATCGTCCAAAGTGGTTCTCAAAACACGATCGGCTAATTCTTTAACTTCAGCCTCACTTAAGTCTGAAAGCTGTAATTTCGATTGAATGAGTGATTTGAAGAAAGCATCTAACACTTCATGATAAAAATCCCCTGCAGCTGCTGGTGACAATTCATATACACTTCGTTCTTTCAAATGTAAACCATGTTGTAGAAAATAACGATATTGACAATTATAAAAGCCTTCAATCGTTGAAATCGAAGCATGAAGCGTATCGCCATAAAGTGCTTCAACAGATGCTTCATTTAGGTTTTCTGGCGTATTCAGATACGTTAAACTGTCTAAAACGCGGGCTGTTCTTAACGGTAAGAACTTATGCAAACGTTTCTCTAACTGTTGCCAGAGCCATGATAATGGTAAATTTTCTTCCACCAGTCGCTGTTTCAGACTAATAAAATCCCGTAATACCATCTCATTCGTTGAGAAATGGGCCAGCTGGTCTAATGATTTTAGACTTGGAGCAGTAGACCATTCTTCAATTTCTAACCCTAATTTTTGCGTTAAAAGTGTTAAATAATGCGAAGCTTTCAAATCCTTAACTTGATCAATTTGACGTGGATATGTCAATAAAACTTGATCTGTTGCGGATAATAATGCCAAATAAAAAACATAGGGTTCACGTAGATAATCAGTTCGTGCATCCTTTTTTAGAAATTTATCAGCCATTAAATAATCCCGAAAAACAGAACGCTCTTCATCAGAAAGAAGCGACTTATTCTCAACTTTTTGGGGAAATTGTTGATCAGTCACACCAATGATAATGGTGACTTTCTTTTTCTCTGCCTGAACAAAGTCAATAGATGAGACCATCAGTTGATCAACAGTTGCAGGTACCTTTCGGAATGTCACCCCCTCAAGTCCACTTAAAAGCGTTTGTTCAAAGCTCTCAAAATCAAAGGTTTGCTCGCCCAATAACTCGACAAACTCGTCCAATAAATTCATCAATTCTTGCCAAATATGTTCATGGTTCTTAGCTGCCACTAAGTCGCCAGCTTCAATCGCTTGATTTCTCATTTGCCGTAATTGATAAGAGACACCTGAACTTTCCAAAAATGAGTAAAAAAGTTGACAGGCTTCTGCATAAGTTATTGCTTTTTCAAAGTTACTAAAAAACACTGGAATTTGCGTCCGAATATCTCGTCTAACTTCATTAGATACTCTTTGCATCATCGCATCATGCGAGGACTCATCCTCATCAATCGCGTGATACGTATAATATTTCCAGTCCTCTTCTCTTAACCAATCATAACCTTTAAATCCACTGGCTAATACCACATTTTCTGTATAATCAACAGCTTTTCGATAATCTTGTTGTGCTTGTTCCCATTCTGCCAAGCTTTGACTTTCATCGACATCAGGATTAAATAATTCCGTTCTCAAAAAACGCATCAGATCATGATGATGATAATAGTTACTTTTCAAACGAAAGAGTGTTGTCACCCATTCAATTAACGGATGATGCTTCATTTGACTTTCTTCATTCAAGTAGAAAGGAATATCATTGCGCTTAAACACCGGCTCAATAATTTTTTGATATTTAGGTAGGTCACGTGTCAGCACTAAAATATCGCGATAACGATAATTTTTAGTTGCTACCAATTGCCGAATATATTTAGCAACTCGAACAACCTCACCATATGGATCTTCACAAGCACGAATCAGCAAATGTTCCTTTTCAAGTGGATATGTATCATGGGTAACGGTTAATTTCTGACTGTCCTGCCATGCTTCATCTATTTTCAATAAGTTTTCCGTTGTTTCAGTTTGTAGCAACACATCTGACATCACTGGCACACGATTTTGTGTTGCTAAGGTATATAACTCAAAATAAACCTTTCCAGGATGATAAAATAAATCAAAAGGTTCTGGTGGATTTAGCGGATAAGCTTGATTTAAAACCAAACTCACTTTCATCTCACCACCAACTTTAGCAAGGACTTCTAATAATTGTTTCTCAACAGCTGTTAAACTTGAAAAACCTGAGATGATAAACATCACATTTTTTAAATTTTTAGTGCTTAAATAGCTGGCTAACCGTAATTTAATATCCTCTGTTTCACCATTAGCAGAAGCTATTTCTTCCAAGTACGCACGGTAAATTAAATTAAGTTCTGCAAGTTTTTCAACTGCGTCAGATTCTTTTTGATCCACACGTAACTGCGTCACAACATGTTCAAAATCC
Organism: Vagococcus silagei; assembly: GCF_004795745.1. Lineage (GTDB taxonomy): Bacteria > Bacillota > Bacilli > Lactobacillales > Vagococcaceae > Vagococcus > Vagococcus silagei. The sequence continues at coordinate 40,930 of NZ_SDGV01000018.1, forward strand.
AGGACAGTAATATCTCCCAACTGGAACTCGTCAAATATTTCGATAAGTTGTTGAATGAATCCTGCTTTATTTAATTCATAGCGATATATTTGGATGTCATCCTCACAAGTTAATAATGCTTGTTTCAAGAGCATTTGCTTACCTGCATCAGATAGTTGTCTTTTTTGATAATCTTCCGTATATTGCATAAAATACCATGCTAAACGCGAAAATGAAAATACCTGAAGACGAGTGCTCGCGATATTTGCAAACTGACTTGTTGTTTCAGAATGTCGTAGTTGATTCAGAACACTTACTTCCGTTTCAAATTTAACGTGGTTAGGCACAACATAAAACACTTCATGCTCGGAAGATGCTACTAACCAATTCTGTGCGTATTCCAATATACACCCGGCATGATTTTCCTTTGCAGAACCGATAATAAACTGGATACTCATTTTTTCGCCTCATTTCTTTCATGATAATTGTAGCTTTAGTTTAACACAAATCAAGACAAGACTTTTCAAAATGAAGCCAAAAAAAGAGTTCGCCACAAGACGAACTCTATTTGTTTATTTAACTGTACCAAACTTACTGAACGGCCAAAATGAGAATTTCGCTTCACCAATCAGGTCTGATTCATTAATAAAACCAACTGCTGGATTGCGACTATCATTTGAATTTTGACGATTGTCCCCCATCACAAAAAAGGTTCCTTCTGGCACTTTCATTTGCCCACTCACTTCTTCCATTTGAAAATCTTTAGTTACTGGAAATCCTTCTGGCAACATGACTTCGTCATCTTCAGAAAGTTTTTTTGTTTCATTCAAGTAAGGTTCTTTCACTTCTTTTTTATTTACCAGTAATTTATCATCTTTAAATTCAATTGTATCTCCTGGTACACCAATCACGCGTTTCACATATTTTTTATTGGGTTGATCCGGTGCCGGGAACGTTACTACATCAGCACGTTCAATTTTTGATCGTTTCAAAACTATCATGCGTTCTCCGTCGACTAAACTTGGATTCATTGAATCCCCTCTAACAGTTACCGGTGTAAAAACAAAAACACGTAATGTCACAAGCACTAATGCAAGACAAACATACCAAATCAGGTCTTTCATCCATGGTTTCAAATTCATTATGTTCTTCCCTCCATCCATCAATTACAAAACAAAAGTTGCGTTACCTAAAAACGACTTAATTAATGCTCGCAACTCTTAAAACTATCCTATTTAACTAAGCCCATCTTATTAATTGGCCAAAACGAAATCCAAACATCTCCTAAAACAGTCTCTTCGTCTATAAAGCCAATCATGCGGCTATCTTTCGAATTTTGTCGATTATCTCCCATGACAAAAAAGTGACCTTCTGGAACCTTTTCACTACCTGTTACCTCCGACATTTTAAAGTCTTTGGTCATTGGTAAACCTTCAGGTAATAACGGTGAACCTGCATCTTCTTTAATTTCTTTCAAGTATGGTTCATCATATTTTTTGCCATTTATTTTTAACTGATCATTCTCAAATTCAATTGTATCTCCTGGCATGCCAATCACGCGCTTAATATATTTCTTCCCGGGATCATCAGGTGCTGGAAAGGTAATAATATCAAACCGTTTAATTTTACTTTGTTTTAAACTGATGACACGTTCGCGATCCACCAAAGTCGGATTCATTGAATCTCCTGAAACGATCACAGACGTAAAAACAAAGACTTGTAAGAGGATTAAAACAATTACTAATCCCACATACCACAAGACATCTTTCATCCATGGTTTAGTATTCATATTTAATTTTCACCTTCAATTCATAATAGATTAATTCTACCATATCGATTAATTTCTGAACAGTTTATCTTATTTTATTCTATAAATTAAAATAATTTCTTCATGAATTGAGTTTAGTTGAAAAAAGTGAACGGAAATACGTCTATTTTATGTTATAGTTCTCTATAGATTACTTTTTAGAAAGGAGAATTTTTATCGAACAGAAAAAATATGGCTTGTGGACCGCAACTTCAATGATTGTCGGCATCTGCGTGGGGTCGGGGATATTTTTTAAAGTTGATGATATCCTAAAATATACTGGAGGCAGTGTTAAACTAGGGGTCCTTGTTTTTATCATTGGTGCCTTTAGTATCATCTTTGGTAGTCTTTCACTAACCAATCTTGAAGCCATGACTGATAATACAGGTGGCATGGTTGCGTACTTTGAAGATTTCTTTAATAAAAAAATCGCCAGTGGCTTCGGATGGTACCAAACCTTCCTCTATTTTCCAACAGTTATTGCGGTTGTTTCTTGGGTTTCTGGCATTTATACAATTTTATTGTTTGAACTTCCCAATACGCTCAATTGGCAAATTGCTATCGGCTTAGTTTATCTCTTAACTTTTTATGCCATTAATATTCTCTCAAAAACAATTGGTGGCCATTTTCAAGTGGTCTCATCAATCATTAAACTAATTCCATTGTTAGGTGTCGGCATCGTAGCATTCTTTTGGCATCAAGCTGCGCCAAGTGTACCGCAAGATATTCCGATTCAACATACTTCTAACGTTGGGTTTGGCTGGTTAGCAGCCCTTGCTCCAATGGCCTTCTCATTTGATGGTTGGCCAATAGCACTAAGTATTTCAAATGAAGTTAAAGATAGTAAAAAAACAATGCCAAAAGCACTTATTTTAGGGCCTCTCATCGTCTTAATTGTCTATCTTTCTTACTTTTTAGGCATGACACACATCCTTGGTTCTGAATATATTCTTTCAGTTGGTGATGGTGCCGTGACAAAAATTGGTGAACTTCTCTTAGGTCGCAGTGGTGAAAAAATTCTACTTTTCTTTGTCTTGATTTCAGTTTTAGGTGTCGTTAATGGTGTTATTTTAGCTCATTTAAGAATGCCAAAAGCACTCATGACAAAACAAATGTTGCCCGTTAAACAATCAAAAACTAAAAATCCAAAAGCTTTCGAGTTACATTCGGCTTTAATTAGTTTTTTAGTTACCATTAGCTGGTATGTGATTCATTATTTCACGCAAAAATTTGGTATTTTGCCAATGGGTGATATTAGCGAAATTGCTGTTGTATTCGGTTATTGTTTCTACATTACTCTTTATATTAAAGTCTTTAAAATGTATCGTAACCAAGAAATTCATCATCGTTTCACAGGTCAAATTGCACCTGTTCTTGCTGTCTTTGGTGGATTAATTATTGTTTTAGGTGGATTCACAACGAGTCCGATTGGTTTACTCTTTTCATTTGCGATTTGTTCTCTGATTTACTTTGCAGGAATTAAGAGTTACCAAAAATTAAATGCGTAAAAAAAAATGCTGAAGCGAAAATTTTCGCTCAGCATTTTTTATTTGTTTAATATTATAATGATTTAAATGTTTTAACAACATTTTCAACAGTGAAACCATAGTTTTCGATAACAGTATTTCCTGGTGCACTTGCACCAAATGTATCGATCCCCATTGCTTTTCCGTCAATACCAACGTAACGTTCCCAACCAAATGTTGCGCCCATTTCAATTGATACACGTTTTCTAACAGCTTTAGGTAAAACACTTTCTTGATAAGCTGCATCTTGTTTGTCGAATAACATTGTTGATGGCATTGAAACGACAGACACATCAATACCCTCTTTTTTCAATTCTTTTTGAGCTTCCATTGCTAAGTTCACTTCAGAACCAGTTGCTATTAAGATACCGTCAGCTGCGCTACCTGCTGCAGGTGATAATACATAAGCACCTTTTTCAAGTGAAGCATATGCTTTTTCTTTTGTTCCTTCTAAAACAGGAAGATTTTGTCTAGATAAAGCTAAAACAGTTGGCGTTTCAGTTGCAGTTGCAGCTAATTTCCATGCTGCTGACACTTCATTACCGTCAGCTGGACGAATTAAGTTAACATTTGGTAAGCCACGTAAGCTTGATAATTGTTCAATCGGTTCATGTGTAGGTCCATCTTCACCAACAGCAATTGAATCATGCGTTAAGACATAAGTCACTGGTGCATTTTGAATCGCAGCTAAACGAATGGCAGCTTTCAAGTAATCCACGAAAACGAAGAATGTTGCGCCATAAACTTTAGTACCACCATGTAAAGCAATACCGTTCATTGCAGCAGCCATACCAAATTCACGAACACCAAACCAGATGTTTCGTCCTTCGTATTGACCAGGTTCAAAGTCTTTTTCTGCAGCCATCATTGTGTTGTTTGAAGAAGATAAGTCAGCTGATCCACCCCAAAGATTAGGCACGTTAGCACCTAAAGCTTGGATTGCTTCTTTACTTGTAATACGACTTGCAGCACTTTCGCCAACTTCGTAAGACGGTAAAACTTCTTCTAGATCAACAGTAATTTCTTGATTGAAGCTTGCTTTGAATTGTTTTGCTAATTCAGGATAAGTTTTTTCATATTCAGCAAACACTTCATTCCACGCGTTTTCAGCTTGTTGTCCTTCTTTAATCATTGTTTCTTGGAAACGAGCCGCAACTTCTTCAGGAACAGTGAAATCAGGATATTCCCATCCGTAAACTGATTTCGCATGTTTGATTCCGTCAGCACCTAATGGCGCACCGTGAACTTTGTTTGTACCTTCGTTTGGCGCACCAAAACCGATAACAGTTTTGATTTCGATGATTGTTGGTTTATTAGTTTCAGCTTTTGCTTCATCAATAGCTTTAGAAATAGCTTCTAAATCATTACCATCTTTAACTAAAATATGTTGCCAACCAGTTGCTTCGAAACGCCCTTTAACGCTTTCGCTAAAGGCTTTGTCTAAAGGTCCATCTAAAGAAATATCATTTGAATCGTATAATACGATTAATTTGTCTAATTTCAAGTGACCAGCTAAGCTGACAGCTTCTTGAGAAATACCTTCCATTAAGTCACCATCGCCACAAAGAGCATATGTATAGTGGTCAACAATTTTTAAATTGTCTTTATTATAAGTTGCAGCAAGATGCGCTTCTGCCATTGCAAAACCAACACTCATTGCAATTCCTTGTCCAAGAGGACCTGTTGTTGCTTCAACACCATCAGTATGTCCCACTTCAGGGTGACCTGGTGTTAAGCTATCCCATTGACGGAATTGTTTTAATTCTGACATTGGTAAGTTATAGCCTGATAAGTGAAGTAAACTATATAACATAGAAGAACCATGTCCTGCAGAAAGAATGAAACGATCGCGGTCAACCCAATTTCTACCAGTTGATGGATTTACTTTCAAGTGTTTTGTCCATAAAGCATAAGCCATTGGTGCAGCACCTAATGGTAACCCTGGGTGTCCTGAGTTTGCTTTTTGAATCATATCCAAACTTAATGTACGTACTGTATTAACTCCTAATTGATCTGTTTTATCAAACATATAAAAGCCTCCTGTTTTTAGGTTTTTTTTACCTTTATTCATATTCTACTCACTTTATTTGCCTTTTGCAAGGCTTTTCATCAAAATAACGATACTTTTTTAACGCCCATGAATTCCTTTTTCTTTTTGGATTTCTTTTAATTTATCAGGGGTTACATCCGTACCATCATCATCGACAACTTTCATTCCTTCTATATGATGACGCATCCCACTTCTAAAGTTTTTTAGATACTCTTCACGTAATTTTTTTTGTTCGTCTTGCTCAGATAAAGTTAAACCTTCACTAGTTTTAGCTTTTTTTGCAAGCGCATTAATTCGTTGCAATTTCTCTTTAGATAACATCATTAATTGCCTCCTAAATGGTCTTGAGCTAAGAATAACGCATCTACGCATAAAAAACAATTTTTTTATAAAAATGCGAACAAATGTTTGATATTGACTTTTTAGTATGCTATTATGATTTTAAATAAAGTGATTCTAAGGAGGGCAAGATTCTTGGCAAAGAGACTATCTACAAGACAAATTGAAATCTTAAGTTGCATCCATCATCATGTAACAGATAAAGGCTATCCACCTACTGTGAGAGAAATCTGTGAAACTGTCAATTTATCATCAACATCGACAGTCCATGGACACCTTGCAAGATTAGAAAAGAAAGGCCTCATTCAGAGAGATCCAACTAAACCAAGGGCCTTAGAATTATCGCAAGAAGCGCTGGATATTATTGGCGTCAAACCTAATGTAATTCCATTACTAGGTGTGGTAACGGCTGGTGAACCTATTCTAGCTGTTGAAGATGCCTCTGATTTTTTCCCAATACCACCCCACTTAAAATATGAAGAGAATTCACTCTTTATGTTGACAATTCGTGGTGAAAGTATGATTAATGCAGGGATTTTTGATGGTGATCATGTCATTGTTCGTAAACAATCAACAGCAAATAATGGCGATATTATTATTGCTATGACTGATGAAAATGAAGCAACCTGTAAACGATTCTTCAAAGAAAAATCATTCTATCGCTTACAACCTGAAAACGATTCAATGGAACCTATTATCTTAAATAATGTTAGCATTTTAGGTAAAGTTGTTAGTTTATATCGAAGTAAAATATAGAGCTCACTGCTTTATATTTTTTTACTCAAGAAAAGAACGTACGTTCGCATCTGTTTAAATTAGGAGGACTTTTTATGTATACTGTAAGATTATCAGCACTATTATTAATTGTTTTGACACTTGGGATTTTACTTGGTTTCTTAGGCTGGAAAGTTGCTTTAACTGTTCTTGTTCCATTAATTTTTGTTTGGTTAATGAACTGGGATGAAAAATCATACCTTAAACAACAACACGAACATCATTACTATTAAATCGCCACTTGTGTTTTCACTTAAAATCTTCTAATCTTAACTTACTCAAAGTAAATATAAAGGAGATTCTATAGTATGAAAACAACAGTTCAACTTCTCGAAGAATTAACAAATATCCCCTCCCCAACTGGAGATACACAATCCATTATCTCTCACCTTGGAAGCATTCTTGACGAACAGCATATTCCAAATCATAAAACAAATAAAGGCGGCCTGATGGTAACCATGCCAGGCGAAAATGATAACGAACATCGTTTTATCACAGCACACATTGACACATTAGGTGCAATGGTGCGGGCCATTAAACCAGATGGCCGTCTTAAAATTGATTTAATTGGTGGTTTTAATTTTAACGCGATTGAAGGCGAATATTGTACTATCCATTCAGAAAACAAATCTTTTACCGGTACGATCATGATGCACCAAACCAGTGTTCACGTTTATCGTGATGCAGGAACAGCTAAAAGAAACCAAGAAAATATTGAAATTCGACTTGATGAAAAAACGTCTTCTATAGAAGAAACTCGTGCTCTTGGTATTGAAGTTGGTGATTTTGTTAGTTTTGATCCTCGGACTGAAATTACTTCTAGCGGTTTTATTAAATCTCGTCATTTGGATGATAAAGTTTCTGCCGCAATCTTACTGCAATTTTTAATCCAACATAAAGAAGAAAAACTACCTGTCACAACACATTTCTTCTTCTCTAATAATGAGGAGATTGGTTATGGTGGAAATTCAAACATCGATCCTCGTGTGGTTGAATATGTTGCCGTTGATATGGGAGCCATGGGTGATGACCAACAGACAGACGAATATACTGTCAGTATTTGTGTCAAAGATGCAAGCGGTCCTTATCACTTAGGTTTAAGAAAACATCTTAAAGCACTTTGCGATACTCATGATATTCCGTACCAACTTGATATCTATCCGTTTTACGGTAGTGATGCTTCTGCGGCAATGAAAGCTGGTGCAGATGTAAAACATGGTTTGTTTGGAGCTGGAATTGAATCAAGCCATGCGTTAGAACGTACTCATCAAGAATCGGTTGATGCTACTGAGAAACTTGTAACCCACTATCTATTCAGTCCACTAAGTGAATAAACGCGAAGTAATTCATACTTACCGTTTTATTTGACCTTTTATGAACTAACGGGTATAGTAGATGTATAAGCTTATATTATAGTGTAGGGTTTTCCCTATGATGAGCAGGCAAAAGTAGATTGCTTAAGTTTTATTTTCTACTGCATGAATGAAATGATTCGCTCACTTCAGTTATGTGCCGCGCTTTTTAATCTAAGTTTATGTTCGTCAGTTTCATTTGTCTGACATTCAGATGAAACTGCAGCAAGCTAATCGGAATGCTCAATCACACGATTAAAACTGCTAAAGTAAATAAACGAACTGAATTAAGAACTTATTCTGAAGGAGGAAGATTATTTATGTCAGTAGTATTAAAAGTAGAAGAAAGAGCGACTAGACCAAGATCTATTCGTAGAAGTTTAAGAGAGGCTGGACAAGTTCCTGCAGCAATCAACGGAAATGGATTATCACATATCTCAATTTCTTTAGATGCAGCTGAGTTAGAAAAAGCAATTCGCGAAAACGGATTAAACGCTGTTTATAACTTAGAACTTAACGGAAAAAAAATAAGTACATTATTACATACTTATGAATTAGACACATTTTCAAAAGCTTGGATTCATGCAGAGTTCTTAGCTGTTGATATGAACGAAGAACAAGAAGTTGAAGCTGATTTAGTTCTTGAAGGCTTACCTAAAGGTGTTAAAGCTGGTGGAATTATCGAGCAAAACTTATACACTGTTATCGTTTCTGCAACACCTGATAAATTACCAGAACGTGTTGAAGTTGATGTAACAGCGCTAGAAATTGGTGACTCATTAACAGTTAAAGATATTCCTGCAAGTGCAGACTTTACAATTATCACAGATGTCGAAGAACAAATCTGTGCGGTTGTTGAAGCTAAAGCTGTTGTTGAACCTGAAGAAGCTGGCGAAGCAGCTGAACCAGAAGTAATCAATGCTAAACCAGCAGAATAATTAAAAGCAATGGTAGGGACTGACGTTTTCGTCGGTCTCTCTTTTTTTATCCCACACTTTCTCGACTGTTAAATCTTTAATAAGATTCTACAGAAATTAGAAATCACGAGATAGCATGTGTTAGACTGTTAAAGTCGTATAAAAATATAGAGGAGACTTTTCATGACAGGAATAGATAAAATAAATTACTACACTCCCAACACTTATGTCGATTTAGTAGAACTTGCTGAAGCAAGAGGTATTGATCCCGATAAATTTACAATTGGTATAGGTCAATCTAAAATGGCTGTCCCAACACTAACACAAGATGCTGTAGCAATGGCAGCCAATGCTGCTCTCCCCCTCCTAACTGAAAATGAACGTGAGACAATTGACATGGTGATTGTCGGTACCGAGTCAGGTATCGATCAATCGAAATCAATCGCTACTTTTGTCCATCAATTGCTGGATATTCACCCCTTTGCTAAAGCAATTGAAATCAAACAGGCATGCTACGGCGCGACTGCAGGATTGATGATGGCACGTGATTACGTCAGCCAACATCCCAACCGCAAAGCTTTAGTAATTGCAACTGATATTGCCAAATATGGCCTCGCAACAGGGGGCGAAGTCACACAAGGTGCTGGAGCGGTTGCAATGATTGTTGCAAGTGAGCCACGCATTCTAGAACTTCACGATGATAACGTCGCCATGAGTGACAACATCTTTGATTTTTGGCGTCCCAATTATTCAGAAATGGCATTTGTTGACGGAAAATTTTCAAATGAGGCCTATATGACTTTCTTTGAAAAAATTTGGACAGAATATACAAAGAGAACGACTCATTCTTTTGAAAATTTTGCGGCATTGTGTTTCCACTTGCCTTATACCAAAATGGGGAAAAAAGCACTTCTACCACTTCTCGACACACAAGAGGATGCAATCAAAACACGTTTACTCGCAAGATATGATGAAAGTACCGCATACACACGCGAGATTGGCAATATTTACACCGGTTCACTCTACTTAAGCTTATTAGCGTTACTTAACCGTTCAAATGCACTCACGTCAGGAGATATAATTGGATTATTCAGCTATGGCTCAGGGGCAGTTGGCGAATTTTTCACTGGAACACTTGTTGCAGGATATGAAAAACAATTACGTCAAAACGAAAACGAAGCACTTTTAGAAAACCGTACGAAATTAACCATTAACCAATATGAATCAATTTTCAAACAATCACTACCAAAAAATGGTTCTAACGTTACCTTAAAACAAGATTTAGACAATGGTCACTTCTACCTGAGCCAAATCACAAACCATATGCGACAATACAGCCATAACAAGTGAGGTAAAATTTTGAATAAAATATTTGACCAATATTATAAAAAAACGCGATCAGAACGTTTGATGATTCTTAAAGAACAACATTTAATGGACGATACTGAACTTGCCTATTTTGAAAATAATACCCAAATGACACCAGAAGTTGCAGATGCTTTAATTGAAAACCAAATCACGCAGTTTACTTTACCAGAAGGTCTTGCGCTCAATTTCAAAATCAATCAGCGTGATTGTATTATTCCAATGGTCACTGAAGAACCTTCCGTAATTGCTGCTGCAAGCCATGCAGCAAAAGTTTTTTCGGAAGAAGGATTCACGTCTAAAACCAACATCATAGGAATGATTGGTCAAATTATCCTTCCAGACGTCTGTCAGCCAGAAGAAATCATTGACAAATTAAAGGCAAACGAAGAAACAATCAAACAAACAGCCGCCTTAGCCCATCCTTCAATCGTCAAAAGAGGTGGCGGTTTACAAAATATTGACTATCGAACGATTTCAGATTCTGAAACAGGAATGGTATTTGTTACCCTTCATCTGATTATTGATACAAAGGACGCAATGGGCGCGAATATTGTCAATACGATTCTTGAAGGTGTCAAGCCACTCATCGAAAGCTTGACCATGATGACTCCATTAATGAGCATCCTAAGCAATTTCAATACCACGTCGTGCGTCACAGCAACTTGCCAAGTCAAAATCGAGAAGCTACCCAACAAGTCTGCATTTTCCAATTTAGAACTTGCCGAGCGAATTGTTGCTGCTGATCGATATGCGAAACTGGATCCTTATCGTGCGGCAACACATAATAAAGGCATCATGAATGGTATTGATGCCGTGATTATCGCAACAGGCAACGACCCACGCGCAGTTGAAGCTGGTATTCATGCCTATGCTAGTCGAAATGGGCAGTATCAAGGCTTAACCTCTTGGACAATTAAGGATGACATGCTAAAAGGAGAGATCACACTCCCATTAGCGCTTGGTACGGTTGGTGGCGCAATTTCTGTCTTGCCGCATGCCAAAGCAAATCTAAATTTGATGCAAGTCACTCACGCCGATGAACTTGCTGAAATCATTGCGGCCGTCGGACTCGCACAAAACTTTGCAGCCCTTAAAGCTCTCGTTAGCGAAGGCATTCAAAAAGGACATATGAGCCTTCATGCCAGTTCGCTCGCCATCCAAGTTGGAGCAGTTGGTGAGGAGATAGAACGCCTCACTGAACAATTGAAGACTGCTGAAAAAATGAATAGACAAGTTGCGCTAGAGATGTTAGCTCGCATTCGGAAAAGTTAATTCAAAATAAACGTCCACTTCTGATAGAACAATGTAGTGGACGCTTTGCTTTTTGGCATCAAATGTCACTGATTGACAGCAATTCTTACTCGCTATTGTAAGACTCAAGATTAATCGTTTCTTTGTAGCTATTTGTATAGAATATTTTTTATCGAGACAGTTTCTTTTCTGATAGAATTTATATTAGTAAGGCACCTATAACTAGTTAAACAGTACTACCTAAAATTCCAGTACCATCGATTGATAAGCCAACAATAAGTGGTAATATTGAAAATAAAGTGAGTAATCCAAATGTAAGAATAAATATATTCCCATATATTATTCGCTGTTTTAAATATTTGACCATCAGTAAGTCAAATATTCCAATGACAAAAAATAATACGTAAATTAATAGGACAATTGAATATGATATCACAAAAATACTCTCTGGTGAAGATTCAAGAAAACCTTTAGGCATTCCAATACCAAGAGCAAATAGCAGAATTCCAAAAACGAAAAATGCTATCAAAGTCCCCCCTAATCGTGTCATAAATCCCATTGAATATACATCACCTTCACGTTTAAGAATTGATTTTCTAACGATTTTTCTACTCTCTTCAAAACCGGATTGAAACAATTTTTTATCGATAATAAACACTTCCTTTAAACCAGTTTTCACTACTTAATACTTTTTAGTATGACTTTTTTGCGACATCATTTCTTTTGATTTTTTCTCTGCATTTTTTTATTCAACTTTAGCAAAAAGTTTAGTCCCATTCCTGCAGATATAATAAAAAAAATGATATAAACCAGGATTAGAAAGCCTTGATGTTTAACGTATTTCATTAATTCTAGCGGAAAAATGATGAGCATGAAAACAAAAAATAATTGTATAAGAAAATAAAACTTTATAACTTGATCTACACGTTCCTTTGTCAATATTTTCTCGTATGAATCATTATACTCACTGTGGTTAATACCATACTTTTTCATTTTCTCAAATCCACAAATCGCAATATAATAAATTAAGACTACTTCGTAACTTTTAAATAAATAATTAAACACACTGATATTTCCCACCTTAAAAATATAACTAATTATTATTGGTATACTCAAAACAAATATATGACATACAAAGTATTTAAATGTATTTTTCATGTTTTTCTCCTAATTTAATCCTATTTATGTATAAACCAATGCTTAGATTCCAAAATATCTCCTATTTAATTTTTTTCATCTGTTAGTTCCTTATTCTTTATGATATCCATCAATAACTACATTTTGCCTTGTTCTTAGAAGAAAATTTATACCCAAGGCAAAGGTTGTGATAAATGACGTAACATATAAAATTATTAAAATCCTTTGTTTATCAACATATTTTATTAAATTTAATGGAATAACTATTAATGTTAATGGGAAAAATAGTTGCATTATAGATGTATGCTTAATGTATATGTCGACACGAGATTTAGTTAATGTTTTCTCATATGGATCTTTGTATTCACTACGATTAAAAGCAGCCTCTTTCATTTTCTCCAATCCATAAATTGGTATGTAAAAAAATAAAACTCCTTCAAAAACCCCAATAAAATATTTAAACTCATAAGTATTACCTAATTGAAAAGTCAAATTGATAGCAATTGGTATACAGAACACTAGTACGTGACAAAGACTATATTTTAATAAATTTTTCATAATATTCTCCTAATTCAATCCAATTTTTGGATATCTAACTTTTATTTTTCCACCTGCAAAAAATGCAATGTTAATCTCCTCGGTTTTAGTATAAAGTCCTACGTGAGGTAAAAGTTGTAAATGCTTAGTTTCTGTTATTTCTTGACCAAATCCAGCCTGAATTGGATTTGAGTCAATATCTTGGACACATTTTAGTAGAATTTTTTGTGAATGAAATTCAACAAGGGATGACTAGTCAACTCAATTCAGTCAACAAAAACAAAATGGAAAAATATTTTGATATCAACACACATAATATTTTGCTGACGTTGCCGAGTATAAATATAATAAAAATCATCGGAATTTTGGACGCCGGATAAACATGGATAGATTTTCCTGAAAGGCTAAATCGATATGAACTCATATTAAAGGAGGATGGAAAGAATCCGGATGCGATAGGAAAAGCACTTTTTGGTTTAATGAAAGAATTAAGCCATAATTTTTCGAAAATCTTTCAGTCCATCACATCTGATAATGGGATAGAATTTCCAGGTTTAACCAGTCTCTTTCAAAATGAATTGGCGGTCTATTTCACACATCCTTACTCATCTTGGGAACGTGGGACCAACGAAAATCATCATCGAATGATCCATCGTTTCATTCCTAAAGGGACAAAAAATCAGTACAGTTAGCGTATCAAACATGAAATATATCCAACAATGGATAAACAGTTTACCAAGAAAGGTGATGGGCTACGCAACACCTTATGAGTCTGTTATTAATGAAATCTGTAAATTAAAATTGGACTTAACGCAATTTGACATTGAGCCTCTTACCGGGTGACGTCACTCACACGCTAACTCAATGTCAAATCGCACGATATATTTAATAGGAATTTCAAATAACGTTAGACATTTTACAGTTGGCTAACTTGTACTTGAAATTTTCGTTTATTTTTCAGGTGTAAAAGAACCAAAATCATTCATTAAGTTATGCCAACTATAAAAGTTTGGACTCTGTTTCAACTCAATCGATGGTTTGATAAAGTACGTTATCCAATACTCTTCCGATTGATTAAAATCAAGAATAACATCGTTATTATTTAATTTCGTTGTATTTCCTGAATAATGTTCCATTCCTAGATTATTATCTGTATTCGTCACAATCGAACCAACTAATTGATAGTATTCCGGAAGTCGATATTTTGCGGTTATCTTATCTTCAGAAACATTTACAATTCTACTCGTAAAAAGATCTTGTTTTATTTCAGCAGGCTTATCGAAAATACTTGAATTCGCAATAATCGAGAACTCTTCTGAACCTGACGATGATACAAAATCGACATACCCTTTTTTAGGAATGACAACTTCAACATTAGGTGTCAGTACTGACTGTCTGACATGAATTACTTTAACCATTTGTTTTTCAAGGTTTTTAAAAGTAACTGTTTGAATACCACTACCTGAGATAGTGATTTCCCGAAGAGCTGTTTCAACAATTTCATAGCCTTCTGGTGCTTTGGTTTCTCGTAAAAAATATGTACCCGGCTCGTATTTTTTAGTTAATACTTCACCTTTATTATCAGTAACCAATGTTTCAAGTACTGTCAACGTTGTTCCTTGCTTCTTACCAAATTCGAAGGTTGCACCTGGTAAACGTTTTGCCTGATCACTTTGATCAACTTTAATCAGTTTAATTTGTCCTAGAATTTTACTATTTTCAAATTGAAGTTTTGCTGTTTCAGAGGCTTTGACTTCAATCGTTTTTGATACTGGATTATCTTTCTCATAACCAGCAGGGGCCTTTACTTCAGTCACTGTGTATTTTCCTGGTGTTAAGTTTGTCAATTCAATGCGTCCATCTTTATTGGTTGCTTTATTTGGACTAATTGGTGTTGGTACCCCATTATTATCCATGATAACGGAAAATTCCGCATTTTCTAATCCCTTCTTAGGCTCGTCCCTATCAACTTTTAGAATGGTTAAATTGCCAACTAAACGCTTATTAGTTACTTTAACTTCAACAGTCTGTCCATCGACTATTGTTACCGGATAAACGGATTTATTTAATTCATATCCATTTGGGGCCTTTGTTTCATGTAGGTAATACTTCCCAATCGGTAATTCATTTGAAATAATTTCACCATTGGTATTCGTAACAAGATTATCTTGTACAGTTGTTCCCCCAGTTTCAGTCGTTGTTAATTTAAAAGTTGCACCGGCTAAAAATTTAGTTGGTGTTGCTTCGTCAACTTTTACTATTTTTACTTTCCCTTTTTTGATTCTTGTATTTTCAAATTGCAAGGAAACGGATTGACTAGGTAAAACTTCAATTTGTTTTGATGCCGGATTAGCCTTATCATAGCCAGTTGGCGCTTTAACTTCGGTTACCGTATATTTTCCGGGTTTCAATTGCGTAAGAGAAATCAGACCATTCGCATCTGTTGTTTTATTTGGAATTGCTGGGGTTGTAATGCCATCATTGACTCTTACAATTGAAAATTCTGCACCGGCTAATTTTTTTGTGGGTACTTCTTTATCAACTTTAATAATATTTAAACTCCCAGGTTTAATATTATTAGTAACCGTCACCTCTGAAATTTTACCTTCCACAATATCTACTGGAAACATCGTAGAATTCAAATCATAACCTGGTGGGGCATTTGTTTCTTGAACATAATATCTTCCAAGTGGTAGGTCGCGAGAAAGTACCTCTCCATTTGCATTTGTTTTTAACGTATCCTCGACTGTTTGGCCGTTTGTCTGCGCTGAGAGAATTCTAAAAATGGCATTTGGTAGTCGTTTCTGTTTATTGTCATTGTCCACTTTTATAATTTTTGCCTTACCAGTTTTTCGTTTGTTTTTAAAAGTGAAGGTTTTTGTTTCACCACCACTTACATACCCATTTTGTGATGGAGTTGTTGCATTTTCATACCCTGAGGGAGGTGTAACTTCAGTCACAAGATAAGTATCATCTCGTAAACCACCCAAAGTAAACTCTCCTTGCGCATTTGTGATCGCTTTATCCGGACCTGCCAGGACCTCACCATTCATTCTTGTAATTTTAAATTTTGCACCGGCTAATTTTGCACCTGTAGCTCCATCTTCTTTAACAATTTTAATCGAATTGGGCAATCCATTAAACACTTCAACCCTGTGAACGCCACCTGGTCTATATATATTTATCATTGTTTTTGTTTTTTCTGGAAGAACATATCCCGGTGGAGCTTTAGTTTCGATAACATTGTACATCCCCATCTCCAGTAAAGGAGACAAATAGATTCCTTGAGCATTTGTAGTTGCGTTTGAAACAACTTTCTGATTGGTTTTTAAATCAACGATATCAAACACTGCGCCTGCTAATGGCTTTTTATTCAATCCGTATTTAAATATTTCAATTTTACCGAGATACTCGTCTACCTGTACATTGGCGTAATCTTCAATTTTTCCAACTGAATTTATATTTCGTCCTGATACAGACGCAACATTCTTATAGATTCCTGGTTTTGCATCATCATTGACAGCCGCTCGAATTTTAAATGTGTACGTATCATCAACATTATGAATAAAACCTGACCCCTTTCCATAATTCATATAGCCTCTTGTTTGCATAGCATCCCAATGAAGTTTTGCTAACGGAGTCTTAGTACCATCTGGATTATAAAGTTCCCAACTCACAAATCTTAACCCAGGAGGCAAAACATCCATAAATTTTGCACCTTTGATTGGTCCAATATTATTTAATTTGTCGGAATTCGTAATTTTAATTTCATACTCAACAAGTTCCCGTCGCTTTGCAACTGTCTGTTTCCCCCATGGACCACCGACTTCAGCATTTCTAACTGTCTTAGTAATTTTTGGTGCAGGTTCATTTGGTAATTTAGTTAAGGCTACATGTTGGGAGTTATGGTAAGCTCCTGTCGATCCTGTCATTCCCCAATAAATACTAGAACTACCAAAAAGACTTTGAGGATTTGGAATTGGATACATAATTGAATTGAATCCTTCCAAAGCAAAATTCATTTGTTTATTTTTACTATCCCAGTTCACCTTCAATTTTCGCCATGTATTATCAGTTAAGCTTTTCTTGGAATCATTTATATAACCCACTGCTTCATGATTTCTTTTACGTTGTTCTGCAAAAGTTTTCTGTAATAGCACAACGCCAATATGTCCTTGATTTCTTGTATCAGCCTGCAACGTTACATCATAATTATCATTCCCACCATTAAAATATGTGTCGGCTTCAAACGATACTCCCTTAGTAATAACACCATAATCTTGCCAATTAGTTGGTCCTGGCCCAGGATAGGCACCCATTCCTTGACCTGATCCACCTGTGGCAT
Organism: Vagococcus silagei; assembly: GCF_004795745.1. Taxonomy (GTDB): domain Bacteria; phylum Bacillota; class Bacilli; order Lactobacillales; family Vagococcaceae; genus Vagococcus; species Vagococcus silagei. The sequence goes on from NZ_SDGV01000018.1 coordinate 58,312, forward strand.
TCAATTTTAATGGATCATTATGAAAAGTTACCGTAATCCCATCTGCTCCCCCCTTAGAATGAGGTTTATCTCCTAAATATACATAACATTCAAAAGCAAAATTCTTTGTAATATCAATTGTATCTTTGTACCACATCACACCATATTGATACTTTACATCTTGTGTAATTTCTACAACGTTACTGTATGCCCTACTCAATCTTGCATTATTTGTCACAACATGATTTTTTGGATCCGGGATTGTAAAATCTGAAATTTCAAATCCTAATGCATTTTGCGCTTCTTTTGGTGGCGGTGGAACTGCTGCCTCGACGTTATTCATACTTATAAACAGAAAAAAAATACCTATTAAACAAATAATAAGATATTTTAAATTTCCGAGAATTCTATTTACCATGTTTTTATCTCCCTACTACTTTAATAAAATACTTACCATTTTTTAACTTTTTATTCAGTTTAAGGTTTTTTCATATTGATTTGGTCTACTAATAAACCGTCAATCGTTGATAATGGTGTTGCTTGAGGTTTTTTACCTTGCCACCAGGCTTTTTGATAAGCATCTTCCAAAGTAATGATTCCTTCGACTTTAACTGCAATTTGAAGTTTAATTGTTCCTTCTGGAAATTGTTGCTTAATACTATTGTTTAATTTAACCATTTCAAAAAGTGGCACTGTTTCTTTTCCTTTATCCAATGCCTTTGTGTAGTAGAAATAACCATCTTTTCCATCAATCCAATTACTCGTATCTTGAATTGATTGTCCTTTTTGATCAAGTAAAAACAAATCACTACCAATTTTTGAAGACAACGTCTGAGGATGTTCAAGCTTGCTTGTTGTCCCAGTTAACTCAGGTAAAATCATCACACGTATAAATTGGGTTACATTTCCATCATTCTTTACTTTAACTACTTTTTTATAGTTTTTATCGAAGCTTAATCCGATTGGTTTTTCAAATTCTTCATAAATTTTTGTTTCTAAATTTCCAACAGTAAAATCATTACTCTTAGTTTGATGCGATGTTTCATCAGCTAGTGTTACTTTTAAGATACTCATCAATACAAGAAAAGTTGAAAAAATTAACACACTTGAAAAGACTAGTGATTTGTGACTGTCTATTTTTTTTAAGATACTCTTCATGTTTGATTCCTCCTAATTATTCTGGTTGAGACGTGATTTTACTTTTTAACATTTTATAAATTTCATCATTTTCAGTTTCATGATTCCACTTTCCTAAGGTTTCACGTGTTGAATAGCTACCGTCCATGGATATATTTGCTTTATATAACCCGTTTTTCATACGATTAGGCGCGGTCGGAAAAAGTGAGATACTCTTCATAAACAAGGTGGTTTTCTCACCTGGATTTAAAATTTCAGAATAATAAAAATAGCCATCATTTCCATATTTCCAATAATTTTTAGTTAATGAATTATTGTAATCCTTAACATCGCCAAAATTAATTTTAAAATAATTCAAATCAGTTGTCTTTCGTTTCGCTTCATCTCTAGGATAATTTAACCCTGGACTATCTTTTGAAATTATGTCGGGAACTGTCAGTTTAGATTGATAAAATCCCGCTTCATTATTCACTTTCACTGGGTAAACAGCATCTTTTTTCCAAGTACTAAGACTATCTTGTTTAATTGTTTCCTTACCTTTGCTATCTTTTACAAATTTAACATTTGCAGTGCCTTCAGCTTGATTCATTCCTTCAATATCTATATCGAAAAGTAATAAATATTCTTCCACTGAGATACGAACAAATGCTTTATAATTTCCTTCATTCATAACATATACTTTTTTTAATGTCTCCGAACCTGGGTACCACTCATTATTTGGAGTGAATTTTTCACGCAAGACAACATCAAAGTGAATATTTCCAAGCTTATTTTCTTTTGAGGATGTATACGTTTCCCATGCAAATGTTCCACGAATAATAATCATGACTGCAAAAACAATTGAAAAGATCATGATCATGCCTTTACTTGGTTTGAAATCTTTCAAAGCCATTCTCCTTTTTGACTGACTTCTTTTTCTTTTTTTACCCACTTCAACACCTCCTATACGTTTTAATAATTATCTTCTTTCATCAATAAAAATATTTTCACTCAGGAAAAAAGATAACAAGCAAAAGAAAAGAGTTATCTCTTTCCTATTTGCCGTTGTTTATCTTGGTAACGTCTTGAAAAAATTAAAGTCACACAAATGATTAAGACACCAGTAATTATTTTATAAAATAAGCCTCGCCATTCTTCACCAGTTTGCGGTAATCTTAAAAATCCCAAAACCTTCTTTGGTTTTTCTCCGAATTTAGTTGATTCTGGTGTAATAGGTGACATCTTAGTGGCATAAAAATTCCATTTGATAATAGCTTCACTTTTAGTTTGCCACACTTCTACAGGCAATTTATCTGTGACATCAAATGTGACCTCAAGAACGGCCATCTCTCCAAAGGCATAAGTTCCTAATTTAAGACGATTTTTCTTAATATTTGGTTCACCTTCACCAATCAAGTTTCCTTTATAAATTTGTCGATCATTTAATTTAACAGTCACTTGAATAGCTTGGTAAAAATCAATTTTACCTGTCTTCACTTTTGGTGCCACGTCCATTTCTAAAAGATAAGGACGATCATTTTTTTCTGTATTCATCAACTTGATAACCTTCACAAAATGATCACCTGGCTTCAAATCACCTTTTTGAATGTAATAAGCACCAGTACCATCAACCGTTATCCCTTCTTCATCACCAATTAACATGCCAGGAGGAAGATCTTCAGCAGAAACAATCATATTCATTTGAAAAAATAATGCAATCAAGACTAACGATTGACACATTAAAAATATATATCGTTTCATAAATCTTCCTCCTCGACTATTTTGTTAATTTTTTTATGGTAATGGTGTTTGAGTTGTTTGATTTGTCTTGAAATCAGTAATATATGTAACTAAAGCATCATAGATATCTTTACTCTTACCTGCTGTTGGTTTTGTACCTTTAAAGAATTCAGCAGTTACAGCTTCTTCTTCTGGTAAAATACCTTCTAAGTCAACAAATAATGAGTAATCGAAGTAATCATAGATAGTACCTGAACCATTTTTCAAGCCAACTTTATCTAAGACATTACTTGTTTTAGCACCTGAACCGACAACACCAAGATAGTAGAAGTAACCATCTTCTGGGTTATAAATCCATTTACCTTTTTCAATTGTATCGCTTAAGTGTTTGTAATCGTAAGTTAAGTTCTTATCTTTAGCACTTGTTTTAGCATCTGCTGGTAAGATAGGACTTTCAGTTCCACCTAAGTTAATATCTTTTGGTGCGTTACCCCAGTTAGCCAAAACAGGAGCTGATAAACCTTCATAGTATACATAATTTATATTTGTTGCTTCAAAGCCAGTAATATCACCTGTTGAAACATCAAATTTAGGTTTAAATCCTTCTAAATCCACACGTTGTGCAATTGAATCTGTTGCGCCTGGATATTTAACAACTGCTTGTTTTGAAACATCACCCATGTTAGTATCTTCAAGTTTTACTTTTTTAAATGCTGCATATTCTGTTGACACTTTATAGGTCACGGTATTACCAACAGCGGTAATTTTTTCTTTAGTTGATTTACCTAAAACAACAACATCAGTTGGAATATTAGCGCCTCCAACTTTAACTTGGCTAGTGATATTCGCCCATTTACCAACTGAATCAGTAACTTGAGCTGCATCACCTAACTTCGCTTCAGTTGCATAGTAAACCGCATCAATTGGGAAAGGAATAGCCTTATCAGGTTTTGCTGCTGCATCTGCTACTTTCACAACTTTAGCAGAATTAGTATTACCTTCTGCAATTAAAGTACGAAGACGTTCTTCAAACGTCATTCTCATTAAGACTGCTGTTTGACTGGTATTTACACCCCAAACTTGTTTCTCAACTTTTCCGCCTTCAGGAATTTTACCATCCGGGAAGTACTCTTCTACTACAATACTACCAGCAGCAATCGCATTACCAAACTTGTTTTCTTTTGATGATTTATAGACATCCCATGCAAAAGTTAACAATAAAATTGCAAAAACAGCGATTGTTGACATTAAAACCATAAACCTTTTTTTCTTACTTACATTTTTGAACATTGTTCATTTTCCTCCTTTATTTATATTTTATATTTAAAATCTATAAATTTTGTATTCATAGATCAAATACCATATTAACACCCTACTCTCCCCCAAGATAAGGTTTAAACTTTACGTCTTTTAGGTTTTCTTTTCTCAATTTTTGATTTTGAAAAATAGAACTTCAGACTTTGAATTAATGCAAAAGTTGCAAGTATCAATCCGATACTAACGAACCAATTCTCTCTTAAGAAAGTCATCAATTTCCCAACTTTAGGAATTACGAAGACTTTCTTACCATTAATCTGATCTGGACTTACAGGTCTACCATCTTTACCTGTATTAAAATCCCCTTGCGTTTCAAAATAGGTATCGCCACTATTTTCAAAATTTTCAAGTTTTTTAATAATTCTATGTGTTAACACAGCGTCATTCTGACCTTTAGAAACCATTAAATCATAGGTTATTATATCGCCAACTTCCAATGATTTTGGGTCAACTTTTTTGATGATAATCATATCACCTGCAGCAAAACCACCTTTTTGTGTTTTCGGATCTTTAGGCATCATCGAATTCGTTAAAACCGTATAGAAACGATAACCAAAAAATGATTTATTTGAATCTTTACTTACCGTAAATAAAACGGCTCCAAAAATTATGCTAATTGTAATAACATAAAATAGAATATTTAAAATAATAGAAACAAGTGTTTTCTTCTCGGATTTTTTGTTTTTTAACGTTGCTTGAGATTTTTTACCTTTTGTTTTATTACTTTTCCGAGCACGGCTCTCATCACGTTGATATGCATGGTCGCGACTAGAACTCTTACGTTTTTTTTTCCCACTTTTTTTTTGTTGCATTTTTCCATTTCCCCCCTAACAAAATAATTAACGTTTCATAAAGTTAAGTTCATAAAACGATTACACGTCTATTTTATTATACAGATAAAGATATTATACATTATACTATGCCTTCTCTATTAAGTCCATTTAACGTTAAAAAAATATACATTATTATATTTCATCACAATATATTACATTTTTTTATAAATATATTAGTTCTAGTATCAAATTTAAAAGATCCACACCTCAATTTATATTTATTATTAAAATATAGAAAAGAGGTGGCATTCTTTATTTTTTAATTGTCACTGAACCTAAATCATTTAGAATATTATGCCAACTATAAAAAGCAGGGCTTTCTTTCGCTGGAACTGATGGTTTGATAAAGTAGGTAATCCAATACTGATTTGATTTATCAAAATCTAAAATAACATTACCATTTTTTAGTTTTTCTTGATTACCTGAGAAGTGCTCATTGCCTAAATTATTGTCTGTTTCGGTAACAATAGATCCTACCAAATCATAGTATTCTGGAATACGGTAATCAACTTGAACTTTATTTGTCACTGGATTCACAATCCTCGATGTAAACAATTCTTGCTTGATATCAGCTACTTTATCAATTGGACTTGAATTCGCAATAATCGAAAATTTTTCTTTATCTTTCATTGAACTAAAATCAGCATAACCTTTTTTAGGTATCACAACTTCATCATGAGCATTTAAGACGGTTTGACGAATATGAATTATATTATCTTTTTCATCTTTTGCATTTTCAAATGTAACGATTTGTACGCCACTTTCAGAAATTACCACTTCTCGATACTCAGAATCTATAATTTGATAACCTTTAGGTGATTCAGTTTCTCTTACATAATAGGTGCCAGGTTCTAATTTTTTCGATAAGAACACACCATTCTCGTCTGTCACACCCTTATCAAGATTAATATAGTTCTTACCTTGCTTCTTATCAATGTCAAACTTGGCGTCCGGCAAAAGAATTGCGTGATTTTTTTGATCGACTTTTACTATTTTTATTTGACCAACAGTTTTTTTGTTTTCAAACTGTAAGTAAGCCGTCTCTAATGGGAGTACTTCAATGCTCTGACTGTTTGGTTCGGATAAATCATAACCAGCTGGCGGTTTAACTTCCGTCACTGTATAGATTCCGGGTATCAAATTAGAAAAAACTGCCGTTCCCGAAGTATTCGTTACTTTATTCGGGACGACTGGACTTGGAACACCATTATCATCTCGTACAACTGAGAATTCAGCTTTTGATAACTTGATATTTGGATTATCCTTATCAACTTTAGTAACCTCTAATTTTCCCGGTCGAGGTTTATTTGAAAAAGTCACTTCCAAAACCTCATTATCAACAACTTTTATTTCTTTAATACTTGCATCTTTTGTGTATCCTACAGGCGGTTTTACCTCCTGAACATAATAAGTTCCTGGTGGTAAAGATGTATTAATTTCACCATTAATATCGGTAACTAAATCAGTTAAAGCAATACCCGACGTAGGTGTTTTTAATATTCTAAAAACAGCCCCTGATAAACGTTTCGTTGGCGTTGCTTCATCAACTTTAATAATTTTAATTTTACCAACTGCTTTTTCGTTATAAAAAATCGCTTCAGATTCATGATCATTTTGAACTGTAATATTTTGTGTTTCTTCCTTCGCTAACTTATAGCCACTAGGTGGGGTAATTTCACGAACTTTATAAGTTCCTTTAGGTAAATTATTTATGCTGTATTCACCATTTTTATTTGTAATTGCCGTTTGACTATCTACTATTATTTTACCACTTGAATCTTTCACTTCATAAGCTGCGCCCTGTAACAATTCACCCGTCTCTTTATCTTTTTTAATAATTTTCAGGCTCCCAGCTTTTTCATTCATAAATGTAACAAGACTTTGTGAGCCAACTGTCACTGTTACTTTCTGAGTATCTTCATCAGCAAGAGCATACCCATTCGGAGGGGTTACTTCACGGACTGTATATGTACCGTTGGCAAGATTAGCAATTGTATATTCACCATTGTTATTCGTAACTGCCTCTTGACTATTTTTAATGACAGTACCACTCGAATTTTTCACTTCATATCTTGCGCCAGATAATACTTGTTGCGAATTTTTATCCTTTTTAACGATTTTAAGACTTCCTGCTTTGTCATTTACAAAAGTAACATCGACAATATCCGGACTTGTGGCAGATAAAGTCACCGTTTGACTTGGGCTAGTAGATAACACATAACCATCAGGAGCCTTAGTTTCTGTCACTTTATATGTGCCAAGTGGTAACGTCTCGCTTAAATACTTACCCGAACTATCAGTTTTTACACCAGTTGCAATTTTCACACCGCTATTATTTGTAATATCAAAAGTAGCACCCGGCAAGAAATTCTTTCCCTTATCCTTCTTGTTAATTCGAATTTGTTTACCTTCTTCCTCTACTTGAACATCTGCCGTACTTTCAACTTTTGTAAAAGAACTGATATTATCGCCGGTAATTAAGCCACGGTTCGTATAAATTCCTTTTGGTGTCCCCTTTTTAACAGTAGCTTTAACTTTTACGGTATATTCTTCGCCCACCTTGTGTTCAGAATTTGAACCAGATGCATATTGAAATGCCGACCCCAACATACTTAGCCATTGATTATCTGATAAGTTTCTCGAACCACCAGGCGTAGTAAGACTCCATGCACCGTATTCTAGTTGAGAAGGTAAGACATCTCTAAAGCGCGCATTTGTAATTGCTCCACCGAAATTAGCTGCGTTGAGATTGTTAATTTTCATTTCAAATTCGACTTCTTCTCCAGGTTTCGCAACTGTTTTTTTTACAAAAGATTGTTCTTTTTTTGAAACATTACGAACTTTTTTATCAATACTCGGATTCGGGTTCTTAGGTTTTTCTTCGTCAATGATTACTGAAGCACTACTCTCGTATTTTTTACCGGCACTCGAAGTTCGACTTGTTACCTTTGCTGTATTTGTATAACGACCAGCTGGTGTCCCCTTATTAACGGTTGCTTTCAGTGTAAATCGATATGTCTCATTAACATAATGCATTGAGCCACCACCATAACCGTACATAAAACCTCTATTTGAAATTACTTCCTGCCATTCCGAAGGTCTCATGACATACTCGGCTCCGCCATCGACAGTTCTAGTTCCAGAATTCCACGTAAGTTGACGTGGTAAATCATCAAATAGTTTTGCTTCTTTTAAATGTCCGATATTATTATTTCGATCAATATTAGAAACATTAATTTCAAATTCAACTTGATCACCAGGTTTTGCTGCCGTTTCTTTTTTAAAAGTTGTCTCTTTTGCTGATAAATTTCTGACTTTTTTATCTATAACTGGATTTGGTTTATTTGGTAACAAAGTTAAAGCGACATGTTGAGAGTTATAATTTGCACCAGTACTTCCTGTCATTCCCCAATAAGCAGTTGTCCCTCCAAACGTTGCATTTACATTATTCACTCTATATGTAATCGTATTAAAATCTTCTATATCGAAAGTCAAGATTTGTAGATAGCTGTCCCACTTTACTGACATTTTACGCCACGAATTATCGGTTAAACGATTATTTCCCCTAATAAAGCCTACTTGTTCATGCGGTTTTACCAGCAATTCTCTAAATGTTGGTTTTAAATTGACAACGCCAATATGTCCTTCATTTATTGAATATTCTGGCAAGCCACGATCGTAATCATATGTAGTGCCATTAAAATAGGTATCTGCTTCAAAAGCAATTCCATTCCTTACAACTCCTCCAGTTTGCCACGAATCAACAGTTGGTCCTGGATATGCACCAATACCTTGCCCTGTACCACCCGTCGCGTCTAAACCAAGTGGATCATTATGAAAGGTTACCGTAATACCATCTGCACCGCCTTCACGATGGCTTTTACTACCCAAATACACATAGGCTTCAAATTCAAAATTCTTAGTTAAATCAATTTTTTCTTTATACCACATTACGCCATACTGATATGATTGATCTTGAGTTATTTCAACTACATTTTTATAAGTACGACTCAATTGTGCATTATTGGTAACATCATAATTTGTCGGTCTAGGAATAACAAAATCATCTCTCTCGAAACCAAGTGCATTTTGTGCTTCAACTGGTGGGGGTGGAACTGCTGCCTCAGATTGAAATGGCACAACAAAAAGACATAATACTCCTATTAATATAGCAATAAACCACTTAATTTGATTCTTCCAGTTGTTTTTCATTTCAACATCTCCATCCATCACTAAACAATCCGTACTTTAATTATATATATCTGTTTTTTAAAATTAACGCTTATTTTAATTTTAAAATACATTATTGCCAAAATTATAACTAATGTATAATATGTAGTCTTTTTATCAAATAAAAAAACTAATATCCAGCAATTATATTATACAATTATATATCAGCTAAGTCTACAAAACACATAAAAAATGAACAACAAGTTATTATATCCTCATTTGTATGTACTTTTATCACAGAAACGTGTATATATTTATATTTATTTTCATGCACAAAAATATTTATCCATACATTCAACTTGATGGAAAGCAAAAAAACAGGAGAAATAAATTCTCCTGTTAAAACTTTATGAAGTTTTTCTACTTAGTATAATCGTTGAAGAGATGTTTACTATTAATAAATACTTCTTCTTATTTCGACTCTTTGGTTTTAACAAATTCTTGAGCAGCTTTTATACGATCAACTAATTCTTTTTTCGCTTTTGAACTATCATCAACAGCTTCAACTTTCTTTTTTGCTTCTTCAACATCTTTATTAGTTAAATCAGGTCTTAAAACTTCTAAGTCTGTTTTTTCATATAAAGAAGTCACACTATCAACAGCCTCAGAAAGTAATTTAAGATCTTCATCCTTAATTACAGTTTTAGCTTTTGTTGTATCTTCTGTTTTAGATTTACTTTTACCAAGACTACCACTATTAATAGTTTGATATCCAATGAATCCAATAACAATCAAAATAACTAAAATAAGAAAAAATACTAATTTACTTTTTGATGATTTACTTTTGTGTTGATCTGCTCTCAATTTTGTCTGCACCTTTCAGTAATTATTTACCTTTTTTGAAGAACACGAATGCTCCTGCTAACATAGATAATAATCCACCAGCTACTAATCCACCAGTTGCAACTTCACCAGTTTGTGGTAATGTTTTACCGTTAGTTTTCTTAACTACTTTAGAACCAGTTGTTTTTGTACCTGTTGTTTTTGTACTTGTTGTTTTTGTACCTGTTGTTTTTGTACTTGTTGTTTTTGTATCTGTTGT